>DASRBI010000017.1:0-344142 GCA_035685165.1 Acetobacteraceae bacterium | reverse complement strand
GCGCGGGCGCGGGGCCATCAGCTTGCCCGCCGCCCTCTTCACGATCAGCGCCTGGAAGGTCCGCATCATCAGCCCGAGCCGGTTCCAGATCAGCAGAACCAACCCCGCCGGCATGGTGCGGTGCGCCTCGGCCACGTTGCGCCGCAGATCCTCAAACAGGACCCGCGTCCATTCGATCAGCCGCTCAGGCGAGGAGGCAGCAGCCAGCTCCATCCGCCCAGTAGAGCATGAAATATTTGCGAAACCGTTAAGCAGGTAGCGCGTCGCGTGGGATAGAGCGGATCCTCTTTGCCTGAAACAGGTAGGAAGGCCGGTGCCCCTTCCTCGTCTTGCCCGCGAAAGCGGGACTCCACGTGCAGACGCTGAAACTACTTTCGTTCTGTGGATGGGCGGGATGCTGGCGGCGGGCATCGCCATGCTGGCCGGGATCGTGCGGTTGTAGCTTACGGCGCCGAGGAGGCGAGCCACCCGGCGAGCAGGACGATGCCGAGGCCGAGTGCCATCTCAATCAGCACCGAGACACGTAGCGCCGCCGCCGCATCCGGCGCGCGGCGCAGACGCGGCGTGAGCAGGGCGGCGTTCCAGCAGGCGAACACGAGCGCGATCGCGAGCAGCGCCACCTTGGCGAGCGCGATGCGGCCATAGGCCGTGGCTTGCAGCGCGGCACCGCCCGTCAGCACCAGCACCTGCGCCAAGCCGGTGCCGGCGAGCGCCACCACTGAGGGCAGCGCCACGAAGGTGAAGCGGCGGAATGCGCGCGCCGCGGCCTCGTGCGCGCAGCGTCCAAGACAGATCAGCAGCGGCGCGAGCCCGCCCAGCCACAGCCCGGCGGCGAGCAGGTGCAGCATCTCCGAGGCGATGAGGTCTGGCCCGACCTCACCCGGATGACCGAGCCAGGGCTGGCAGAACAGCGCCGCCGCCGCGCATGGCAGAGTGAGCCTCGGCCGCCCTGCGAGCAGGAAGGCGGCCGCGAGCAGAACAAGGCGGAGCAGCAGCACCCGGGCGAACGGCAGAAAGCGGATAAAGTCCGGGACAGCGGCGAAAAGCGCCGCCGGGCCGTGCGCGTCAGAGACCGAGCCGGCGACGCCGAGGAACCAGGCAAGACCGAGCAGAAACCCGAGCAGCGCGGCCAGGCGCGGCGCGAGCGGAGCGGCAAGATGCGGGCGTATCTCGGCAGGCATGAGCAGCGGCACGGCCAGCGCGCCGAACAGCGCGAGCAGCGCCGCGTCGTGCCCGCCCCGGACCAGAATGAGCCAGGTGGCGACGCCATCCATCCCCATGCACGGTCAGCCGCGTACGGAAAAGCGATAGCTGCCCTCGGTCTGGTGCGTATCCTCGGCGGTGACGTGCCACGTCACCTTGTAGACGCCAGGTGCGAGCGGCGGCACCGGGACGATCAGCTCGCGCCCGTCCTGGGCGGTGCGGAGGGCGCCGATGACGAGGCTTCGCCCGTTCGGCCCCTGCACGACGACATGGCTGAAGCGCGGCACCACCGCCATCGTGAACCAGAGATCGAGCTCGGCGAGGCCGGGTTGTGCCACGCCGCCGACCTTGGGCTCGGCGTGATCGAGGAAGGCGTGCGCGGCAGCGGGGCCGGCGGACAGGGCGGCGATGACGAGGGCAAGCGCGAGCGGTCGCATGCGGCGCCCATGAACCGGCGCGCGGCGGCGCGCAAGACGGCAGGGCGCTTGCCGGACGCGCGGCGGCCGTGGATTCTGGGGCGATGAGCCCAGCGGTGCTGTTCCACGCCGTCATCGTGCCGCACCGCAGCCTGTCGCGGCGCGGGCTTCTTTGGGTGATGGCGCTGGTCGGCGGCGCGGTGACGCTGAGCGGGCTGCGCTTCGTGCTGATCGGCGCCTGGCCCGTGCTGCCGTTCAGCATCGTCGAGACCGTGCTGGCGGTGACGCTGCTCGCGGTGAACGCACGGCGCGGGCGCGCCTCGGAAGTGGTGATCCTGACGGGCGAAGCGGTGACGATCACCCGCACCGACGCATCGGGCCGGCTCACGCAGACGCGGCGGCTGCCGCATGCCTGGCTGAACGTGGTGTTGGAGGAGCGGCCGGGCGCGGTGAGCCGCCTTCTGCTCGCGCAGCGCGGCGAGCGCGAGGAGATCGGCGCGGTGCTGGGCGAGGAGCAGAAGCGCGCGCTCGCACGCTCGCTCAACGAGGCGCTGTGGCGGATGCGGAACCCGGTATTCGATAATCCCCAGTTGCGGGACGATGGCGGCACCGCGGCAGGCTGACGTTCGCGAGGCGTAGCCCGTCGCGCGTGAGTTCGTGACTCTTCGTTACGGCGATATGTGAGCGCCGCGAAGCCGCCAAGAAAAGATCATCGCCGCTCCAGATCCCGCGCCACCTCGGGCGAATGGAGCAGCCGGTCGATCGCCATCGCGTTATCGAGCGCGTGGTCGGGCTGAAATGCCAGGTCGGGCGCGAAGCGCAGCCGCAGCGCCTGCGCCACCTGAGCGCGCAGGAACGGACGCGCGCGGCCGAGCGCCGGCAACAGCGCGTCGATGTCGGAACGCCCGAGACGGGCCACGAACACGGTGGCATTCCGCAGATCCGGGCCGATGCGCACCTCGGTCACGGTAATGTCCTCCGCCGCGAGCTCCGGGTCGTGCAGCTCGCGCCGGGCGAACAGGCCCGCGAGCACGTGGCGGATCTCCTCCGCCACGCGCAATTGCCGCTGCGAGGGACCGTGCGGTTCCTTCCGCGTCAAGCCGGGACCATCTCCGTCTCGAAGCACTCCACGACATCGCCTTCCTGCAAGTCGTGGAAATTGGCAAAGCTGAGGCCGCATTCGTAGCCGCGGGCGACCTCGCGCACGTCGTCCTTGAACCGCTTGAGCTGGCTCAGCTCGCCCGTGTGGATCACCACATTGTCGCGCAGCACGCGCACGCCGGCGCCGCGCTTCACGAGCCCGTCCGTCACCATGCAGCCGGCGACCTTGCCGACCTTGGTGATGTCGAACACCTTGCGGACCTCGGCATAGCCGAGGAACTTCTCGCGTGCCTTCGGCGCGGTCTTGCCGCGCACCAGCTCGGCGATGTCGTCGGCCACGTCGTAGATGATCGAATAGTAGCGGATCTCCACGCCATCGCGCTGGGCAAGCTCGCGCGCCTGCGCGGTCGCGCGCACGTTGAAGGCGACGATCACGGCATCCGATGCCTTCGCAAGCTGCACGTCGCTTTCGGTGATCTGGCCGACCGCCGCGTGCAGCACGCGGACCTTCACCTCTTCGGTCGCCTGCTTGAGCACGGTCGCCTGGATCGCCTCGGCGCTGCCCTGCACGTCGGCCTTGACGACGACCGCGACCTCCTTCTGCTCCCCCGCCTGGATGCGCGAGAGCATCTGCTCGAGCGTGCCGCGCGCCGCGACGGTGCCGGCGGCCGCCTTCTCGCGCAGCTTGCGGGCGCGGAACTCGGTGATCTCGCGCGCGCGGCCCTCGTTCTCCACCACGACAAACGGCTCGCCCGCGCTTGGCACGCCGGAAAGCCCGAGGATCTCGGCGGGCACCGAGGGGCCGGCCTCCTTCATCTGCCGTCCCTTGTCGTCCAGCATCGCGCGCACGCGGCCCCATTCGGCGCCGGCCACCACAATGTCGCCCTGCTTCAAGGTGCCGCGCTGCACGAGCACGGTCGCGACCGGCCCCCGGCCGCGATCGAGCCGGCTCTCGATCACCGTCCCCTCGCCCGCGCGGTTCGGATTGGCGCGCAAATCGAGGATTTCCGCTTGCAAGAGGATGGCTTCGACCAGCTCGTCAAGACCGGTTTTCTGGAGCGCCGAGACCTCCACGTCCTGCGTCTCGCCGCCGAGCTTCTCCACCACGATCTCGTGCGACAGCAGCTCGTTGCGGACGCGATCGGGGTTGGCGTCGGGCTTGTCCATCTTGTTGATGGCGACGATGATCGGCGCGTTCGCCGCCTTGGCATGGCGGATCGCCTCGATCGTCTGCGGCATCACGCCGTCATCCGCCGCCACGACGAGAACAACCACGTCGGTCACGCTGGCGCCGCGCGCGCGCATCGCGGTGAACGCCTCGTGGCCCGGCGTGTCGATGAACGTTATCCGCTGGCCGCTCGGCAGCTCCACCTGATAGGCGCCGATGTGCTGGGTGATGCCGCCCGCCTCGCCCGCGGCGACGTCGGTCGCGCGCAGCGCGTCGAGCAGGCTCGTCTTGCCATGATCCACATGGCCCATGACGGTGACGACCGGCGGGCGCGGCTGCAGCTCGGCATCCACGTCGGCCGCGCCTTCCAGCCCCAGCTCGACGTCGGATTCGGAAACGCGCCGGGCGCGGTGGCCGAATTCCTGCACCACGAGTTCGGCGGTGTCGGCGTCGAGCGCCTGCGTGATGGTCGCCATCACGCCGAGCTTCATCAGCGCCTTGATCACGTCCGCGCCGCGCGCGGCCATGCGGTTCGCAAGTTCCTGCACCGTGATCTGATCGGGGAGAACGACGTCGCGCACCACCTTCACCTGGTCGGAGCGCAAGCGCTCGAGTTCAGCCTGACGCCGCTCGCGCTCGCGCTGGCGGCGCACGGAGGCGAGCGAGCGGACGCGCTCGTCCTCCCCCTCGATAGCGGCCTGCACGTCGATCCGCCCGGCGCGGCGCTGATCGGTGCCCTTCTTGGGGGCCGCCACCTGCGGCCGTCGGGGCGGCAGGCCGAGGCCCGGGCGGCGGACCGGGCGGCCCTCCTCCTCCTCGTCGGTGCGAGCGCGCAGCCGCAGCGTCTGGGTCGGCGCGGCGGGCGCGGCCGGGGCCGGGGCCGGGCGGCGCATCTGCGGCGCGGCGGGCCGCGCGGCGGGCGCGGCGGCAGCGGCCACCGGCTCGGGCGCGGCGGGTTCCTCCGCCGCGCGGCGCGCTTCCTCTTCCTCGGCCGCCTTGCGCGCCGCCGCGGCCTCGGCTTGGCGGCGCGCCTCTTCCTCGGCGGCCTTGCGGGCTTCCTCTTCGCGGCGGCGCGCTTCCTCGGCCGCCGAGAGGATCATGATCTTTTCCTGCTCGCGCCGCTCGGCCTCGCGCCGGGCGGCATCGCGCTTCTGCTCCTCGAGCGCGCGCTGGCGTGCGGCAAGCTCGGTCGCGGTCAGGGCACGGGTCTGCGCGGGCGTGGGCCGGCTCGCCGAGCCCGGCGCGCGGGCTGCCGGTGCCGCCGCGGCCGCCGCCGCCGGGTTGGCGAGCGGCGCTCCGGCGGGAGCGGCGGGCGCGCGTTTCTTTCGCACCTCGACCTGGACGACCTTCGAGCGCCCGTGGCTGAAGCTCTGCCGCACGGAACCGGCATCCACGGTGCGCCCGAGCTCGAGCCTGGCCGCCGGGCGCAGCGAGAGCCGGCCCTTGCTAACTTCAGTATCCTTGTTTTCGCCTTCGCTCATCGACCCGCCTGCCGGACCCCGTCCGGATCCTGGTTCATGGCGGCCGGGGACAAGAGCCCCAGCAGCCGTTCATTCTCGTCGGTCAGCGCCGCGGCAAGCCGCCCCGGCGCCACCGCCACGTGCACCACCCGCTCGCGGCCGAACACCGCCCCCAGCGCCGCTGCGTCGAGCGGCGCATAGACCGCGATGCCGGCGCACCCGGACAGGAAACGCTGCCGCTCTTCGGCGCTGCCGTCGCTTGCCTGAAGGACAAGGCCGGCACGGCCCGAGCGCAGCCATTCCCGCGCCTTCTCGAAGCCTGCGACCGCCTGCCCGGCGCGGCGGGCGAAGCCCAGAAGTTCGGCGATCCGCCGGACAAGCCCGTCCCGCACCTGATCGGCAAGCCCGGGCGGCACTCGCACCTCGCAGCGCGCCGCACGTGCGAACGCACCTTTCGCGAGCGCGGTCTGTAGCACATCGGCCCGCGCGCTCAACCACATTCCCCGCCCGGGCAGACGGTTCGCCAGATCAGGCACGAGCACGCGCTCCGGGCCTAGGACGAACCGGATCATGCGCTCCTTCGCCGCCCGTTCGCGGGTCACGATGCAGCGACGAAGCGGACCCTTCTCGGGTTCGTCCTCGGCCGGCGGCGGGGTGAGGGTGGCTTCGGCCTCAGTCGTGGCCCGCCTCCTCGGTCTGCGTCGCCGGTGCCGCCTCCGCCGCGCCCGACTCGTCCTCGAACCAGTGCGCGCGGGCGGCCATGATCACGGCGTTGGCGGTGGCCTCGTCCATGTTCTCCGGCCCGACGATCTCCATCAGCTCGTCGGAGGCGAGGTCGGCGAGGTCATCGAGCGTCTTAACGCCCTTCTCGCCGAGAGCGACCAGCATCGCCGGGGTGAACGCCTCCAGCGCCGCAATCTCGTCGCTCACGCCGAGCTCGACGCGGCGGTCCGAGAGCTCGTTGTCGCGCTGGGCGAGCCAGTTCTCGGCGCGGCGGATCAGCTCGGCGGCGATGTTCTCGTCGAACCCCTCGATCGCGGCCAGCTCCTCGACCGGCGTGATCGCCAGATCCTCCACCGAGCCGAAATCCTCGGTCACGAGCAGGCCCGCGATCACGTCGTCCACATCCAGCGCCTCGACGAACTGCGCGCTGCGGCGGCGGAACTCCTCCTGGCGGCGCTCGCTCTCCTCGGCTTCGGTCAGGATGTCGATATCCCAGCGGGTGAGCTGGGAGGCGAGCCGCACGTTCTGGCCGCGCCGGCCGATCGCGAGGCTCAGTTGGTCGTCCGGCACCACCACCTCGACGCGTCCGTTATCCTCGTCAAGCACCACCTTGGTGACCTCGGCCGGCGCTAGCGCGTTGACGATGAAGGTGGCCGGGTTAGGTGACCAGGGGATGATGTCGATCTTCTCGCCCTGCAGCTCGGCCACCACCGCTTGGACGCGCGAGCCGCGCATCCCGACGCAGGCGCCCACCGGGTCGATCGAGTTGTCGCGCGAGATCACCGCCATCTTGGCGCGCGAGCCGGGATCACGGGCGACCGCCTTGATCTCGATGATGCCGTCGTAGATTTCCGGCACCTCCTGCGCGAACAGCTTGGCGAGAAACCCCGGGTGGGTGCGCGACAGGAAGATCTGCGGCCCACGCGGCTCTTCGCGCACGTCGAAGATATAGGCGCGCACCCGGTCGCCGTTGCGGAAGCTTTCGCGCGGGATCAGCTCGTCGCGGCGCAGCAGCGCCTCGGCGCGGCCGAGCTCGACCATCAAATTGCCGTACTCGGTGCGCTTCACGATGCCGTTGACGATTTCGCCAACGCGGTCCTTGAACTCGTCGTATTGCTTCTTGCGCTCGTATTCGCGCACGCGCTGCACGATCACCTGCTTGGCGGTCTGCGCGGCAATGCGGCCGAAATCGATCGGCGGCAGTGGATCGACGATGAACTCGCCCACGTTGATTTCGGGGCGGAACTTGCGCGCGATGTGAACGGGAATCTGCGTTTCCTCGTTCTCCACCACCTCCACCACCTCGGTCCAGCGCGACAGGCGCACATCGCCCGTCTTGCGGTCGATCGTGGCGCGGATGTCCTTCTCGTGGCCGTATTTGGCGCGGCCTGCCTTCTGGATGGCCTGCTCCATCGCCTCGATCACCTCGTCGCGCTCGATGTTCTTCTCGCGCGCGACGGCATCGGCGACGACCAGAAGGTCAGGGCGGGCGATCGCGGTATCCATCATCGCTGCTGGCTCCGGTGCGTCATCATGTCCATTTCCTCAGTGGCGCGGCGGCGCGGCGGTCGCCTTGATCAGTTCGTCAGTCAGCACGAGCTTGGCGCGGCGCAACCCGTCGAGCGGCAGCGCCACCTCGGAGCCGTCGTCGAGACGGAGCCGCGCGGTTCGTTCGTCGGCGCCGAGGACGACGCCGGAGAACCGCTTGCGGCCGTCGATCGGCATCAGCGTCTCGGCACGCGCGAGGTGGCCGGCGAAGCGCACCCAGTCCTTCGGGCGGGTGAGCGGGCGGTCGATCCCGGCCGAGCTGACCTCGAGCGTCCAGGCACCGGGCAGCGGATCCTCCACATCCAGCACCGCGCCCAGTTGGTGGCTGATTTGCTCGCAATCCTCGACGCCCATCGGCGCGCCGTCGGCGCGGTCGGCCATGATCTGCACGGTCGGGCGGTCGCGGCCGAGCACGGCGACGCGCACGAGCTCGTAGCCCATCGCCTCCAAGCTCGGCGTGACGATCCGGGCGATGCGCTCTTCGAGCGTCGATGCGTCCGGCGACTGCGGGCGGGCTGCGTCGGTGTCCAAAAACAAAAAAGGCGGCCCGCGAAGGCCACCCCCCGTAACACTGCGGAGAATAGGTTGGAGGCTAGATAAAGCGCCCGCGAGCTGTATGCAAGGGCACCGGAGGGCGCCAGGCGGGTTCCTGGCGCGCGCTGTGCGAGGGGCCTTGCCATGTCATCCGCATCCGCTGCGCCAGCCGGCCGGTTCATCCGGGTCGGCCGCGCGCGCGTGCATTTCGTGCAACGCGGTGAGGGCCGGCCGGTGCTGCTGCTGCACGGCAACGGCGCGACCTGGCGGGATTTCGAGGTGAGCGGTCTGATGGACGCGCTGGCCGCGACATACCGCGTGACCGCCTTCGACCGGCCGGGCTTCGGCCATAGCAGCCGCCCGTTCTGGCGGCGCTGGACGGCGGCGGCGCAGGCGGAGCTTTTGATGCAGGCGGCGCGGCGGCTCGGGATCGAGCGGCCGCTGGTGCTCGGTCATTCCTGGGGTGCGCTCGTGGCGCTGCACGCCGCCATCGCCTGGCCCGGCGAGGTGGCGGGCGCGGTGCTGGTCTCCGGCTATTACATGCCGACGCGGCGGGCGGACGTGGCGCTGCTTTCGATCCCCGGCCTGCCGGTGATCGGACGGCTGATTAGCTACACCGTGCTGCCGCGGCTCGCGCGCCAATACGCGCCCGAGGCGGTGCGGCGCATCTTCGCGCCCGATCCGGTGCCGGAGCGGTTCCGGCAGGCGTTCCGGGGCGAGGTGGCGCTGCGGCCCTCGCAGCTGCACGCCAGCTCGCAGGACAATTGGGTGCTCAACGCCTCCGCTGCCGCCGCGCAGCGCGGGCTCGGGCGCATAGCGGCGCCGGTGGCGATCATCGCCGGCAGCGCGGACGCGATCGTGCCGACGGAACGCCAGTCCGTGCCGCTGCACCGCCGCCTGCCCGGAAGCCGCCTGCGGCTGCTCCAAGGCCACGGGCACATGGTGCATTATTTCGCGGTGGAGGAGATCGCGCAGGAGGTGGCGGCGGTCGAGGAGCTGGCCTGCCGGACAATCTGAACCCGGCCGAGCCCGCTGAAAACTTCATACCATCCTCGCCTCGAAAGGCGGCGTGAGGTCGGGACTTTCGAACTCGATCACCCAAAGGTCGGGATCGCGCCGCACCTGCCGTGCCACATAGGCATCGGCGGTTTCCTGATCGACCGGCAGAGGGCCGCTCGCGCGCATCCAGGCGAGCGCGCCGTCGGCGGCACGGACCTGGGAGAGCACCAGAATGCCGTCGCGCCCGCGCAGCACCACCAGGATGCCGCCCGAATCCGCATCGCCCTTGCGCAGCACCATCCCGGGCCGTCCGTCGGCGTCGCCGAGACGCAGCGCCATGCCGACCCAAAGCCCGGCCTTGACGCGCGGCTCCGTCATGGCGAGGCGAGGCCGCCGCCATCCACGGGCAGGGCAAGACCGGTCATGCTGGCGGCCTCGGGCGAGAGCAGGAACGAGGTCAGCGCGGCGATTTCCTCGGGCGCCGCGATGCGGCCGATGGGGACGCCCGCGGCGGCCTGTTCGCGCGAGATGCCGAGCTCGACGAACCGCTGCGCCGCCATGTCGGTGTCGGTCCAGCCGGGGCAGATGGCGTTCACCGTGATGCCGCGCGGCGCCAGCGCCAGCGCCAGCGCGCGCGTGTAGCCGACGACGCCGTGCTTGGCGGCGCAGTATGCGGTTTGCCCCGGCACGCCGCGCAGGCCGAGCGTGGAGGCGATGGTGACGATGCGGCCAGTGCGGTCGGGCAGACGCGGCACGGCGGCGCTGCAGCAATAGTAGGTGGCGTGCAGGTTCCCCGCGATCGTCCGATGCCAAAGCTCATCCCCCGACGGATCGAGCGGCCCGGCGCCGGCGATGCCGGCCGCGGCGATCAGCGCATCCAGCCGCGGCAGACCAGCGATCACCGCGCGGGCGGCTTCGGGCTCGCTCACGTCGCAGGCGCGGAATGCGAAATCCTCG
The DNA here is from genome assembly GCA_035685165.1 of Acetobacteraceae bacterium. Lineage (GTDB taxonomy): Bacteria > Pseudomonadota > Alphaproteobacteria > Acetobacterales > Acetobacteraceae > DATFDN01. The sequence goes on along the minus strand of DASRBI010000017.1, from coordinate 334,033 downwards.
GGCAACGGATCGGGCGCGTGCCGCGCAACCGCGACGACATCCCAGCCTTCGCCGGCGAGACGCGCGGCGATCGCGCGGCCGATGCCGCGCGAGCCGCCGGTGACGAGGGCGAGCCGGCGGCTCATTGCGCGGTTCCGCCGCCATCGACGGGCAGGATCACGCCGGTAATGAACGAGGCCGCATCCGAGCAGAGGAAGGCCACCGCGGCGGCGATCTCGGCGGGGTCGGCGAAGCGGCCGAGCGGCACGGCGGCGCGATAGGCCGCATCGGAGGAAGCAGCGAAGCGGTCCGGGTAGCGTGCGGCGAGTTCGCCGATGACGCGCGCGAGCATCGGCGTTTGCGTGCTGCCCGGCGCGATGCAGTTCACGCGGATGCCGTGCCGCGCCCAGTCGAGCGCGGCGCTGCGCGAAAGCTGGGCGATGGCCGCCTTGCTGGCGCCGTAGGCGGCGCTCACCTGCTTGCCGATTAGCGCCTGGTCCGACGCGATGTTGACGATGGCGCCCTGCTTGCGCGCGACCATGCCCGGCAGCACCGCGCGCATCAGCGCGTAGGCCGCCAGGAAGTTGACGCGGAACACCCGCTCCACCTCGTCGAGCGGTGTGTCTAGCACGCTGCCCAGCACGGTGATGCCGGCATTGTTGACGAGGATGTCGATCGGCCCGCGCGCGGTGATCAGATCGGCGAGCCGCGGCTCCAGCGCCGCGGTGTCGGCGAGATCAAACTCGGGCAGATCAAGCCCGATCACCTCGGCGCCGTCTTCTTCCAGCGCGCGCACGATGGCGGCGCCGATGCCGCCGCGATGGCCGGTGACGATGGCGCGGCGGCCGGTGAGGTCGCGGCTTGGCATGAAGATCTCCGGTCGGACGCCGGGCTGCATAGGGCGCGCCGGCGCGGCGGGCAATCGTGACGGCGGCGGGGCCGTGCTATGGAACGGGCGTTGCGGAGGAACGTCAATGAGCACACCGACCTACGAAATCCTGGCGCTGCGGTACGGCATCTTCGACGGGCGCTACCAGTTTCAGAACTACATCATCCCCGACGACCATGCCGCGCCCGACCCGCTCGATTTCCTGGTGTTCGCGATCCGCGGCAACGGGCTGACGATCGTGATGGACACCGGCTTCAATCCCGACAGCGCCAAGCGGCGCGGGCGCGAGCTGTTGTGCACGCCCGAACAGGCGCTGCGGAACGCCGGGATCGAGCCGGCGACGGTGAAGGACGTGGTGCTGACGCACATGCATTGGGACCATGCGGGCGGGATGCAGTATTTCCCGCAGGCGCGGTTTCACATTCAAGCCGCCGAGATGGCCTATTGCACGGGCCCCTGCATGTGCCATCCGTTCCTGCGCCGCCCGTTCGACGTGGAGGACGTGCAGAGCGCGATCCGCGCCCTCTACGGCGACCGCATGACGGTGCACGAGGGAGACGCCGAGATCGCGCCGGGGATCACGCTGCATTTGATCGGCGGGCATTCGGGCGGCATCCAGTCGATCCGCGTGCCGACGCAGCGCGGCTGGGTGGTGCTGGCGGGGGATGCGATCCATCTCTGGGGCAACATCCGCAAGCGCGTGCCGTTCCCGGTGGTGGTGGACGTGGCGAAGATGCTGAAGGGCTTCGATCTGATCGAGAAGCTGGCGGACGGGCCGGACCACATCATCCCCGGGCACGACCCGTTGATCCTGAAACGTTTTCCCCCGCTCGGCGGGAACCGCGAGATCGTGCGGGTGGATTTGGCGCCGATCGCCTAAGGCGGTTTCACCGCGCAGCACCGGCCGCCACGACGGCGCGCGGGCGCGGGCCGCCGCGCAGCAGGGTGGCGGCGCCGGCGACGACCGCCATCAGCCCGAGCAGCGCCAGCACGTCGCCCACCGCGGCAAGCAGCGCTGGCTCGGGCGCGCCGACCGTGTGCTGATGGATGCCCGTCGACAGCTCCAAGCGCCAGGCAAGCACGGCGGAGGCGCAGGCGACGCCGAGGCCGGTGCCGAACACGCGCAGGAGGTTCAGCAGCCCACCGGCTTCGCCCGCGCTTTCTTCGGGTGCGGCGCTGAGCGTGGCGTTGTTGTTGGGCGCGATGAACATGCCGAGGCCCGCCCCATAGGCGGCGAGCGCGATCATTACCGGCGCGAGGCTTTGCGGCGTTCCGGTCATCACGCCGCGCAGCAAGGCGGCGGCGGCGAGGCAGACCGCCATGCCGAGAAGCGGCATCGCGCGCGGCCAGCGTTCGGAGAAGCCGCCGGCAAACGGGGCGATCAGCCCAAGCGCAACCGGCACCAGGGCGAGCCGGAGCCCGGCGGCGAGCGGCGCCTCGCCATAGCCGCGCACCAGCGCGAACGAGGCGGCGAAGAACATGCCGTACAGCATCGCGTAGGACAGCGTCACGGCAACCGATCCGCCGCTGAAGGCGGGCGAGGCGAAGAGGCGGAGGTCGAGCAGCGGCGCGCGCACGCGGTGCTCGGTCCGCACGAACAGCACGAGCAGCACCGAAGCGATGGCAGCGCAGCCGAGCGTCCACGCCGAGAGCGGTCCCCACGCATGGGCCTCGGTGATCGCGAGCAGGAGCGCGGAGAGCGCCGGCATCAGCAGCACCGCGCCGCGCACGTCGAAGCTGCTCGGCTTACGCGCGGGCGTGAGCGGGATGACGAACCAGCCGAGCGCGGCGGCGGCGGCGGCGAACGGCACGCTGACCCAGAAGATCGCGCGCCAGTCGGCGATGGCGAGCAGCAGGCCGCCGACGGCGGGGCCGGCGCTGATGCCCACCGCCTGCGCGGCGGCGAAGAAGCCGATGGCGCGGCCCTTGCGCGCGGGCCCGGCGGCGGCGACCAGAATGACGATGCTGTTGGCGCCGAGCACGGCGCCGAAAAATCCCTGCACCAGTCGGAAGACGATCAGCAGGGTGAGATCGGGCGCCAGCGCGCAGAGCGCGGAGGCGATGCCGAAACCGGCGAAGCCGAGCAGATACTGCAGCTTGCGCCCGTAAATCTCGGCGAGCCGCGCATGGACCGGAAGCACGGCGGCAAAGGCCAGTACATAGCCGATCGCGACCCAGCTTACGGTGGCAAGTTGCGCTTGGAACGCCGATTCGAGCCGGGGCAGCGCGAGTTGCACGATGCTCGCGTCAACCTGGCCGATGAAGGCGGCGATGCAGGTGTTGGCGACGACGAGCCACGGAAACCACGACCGGCTTGCGAGCACCCGCGCCGGCGGTGGCTCGGCGCCGCGCAGCACGGCATCGCTCAGGCTTCGCAGCACGGCCGGCCGGTCCATCGGTCCTCGCGATCGCGGTGTCGGAGGACGTTACAGAACCGGCGCGCGCGGGGGCAATCTGGATGTTGGCCTCCCCGAGCCCGTCCAGTCCTCGATGCTGCCGGGTCGGCTGATCGAGCCGCCGTGCGCCGCCGATTGCCGCAGACGCCGGCGACGAAGGCAGAGCCCGTCAAGCGGGCCTGAAGGCCGCCCGGTGCGCAGCCTCACCTGGGCATTATGCGCCGAGCCGTTCCTGGGCTTCGAGCCAGCTCGTTTCAGCTTCCTCGATCGCGCGGGCGATGCGGGCGAGCTGTTCGTTCGCCGCCGCGATCTCCGCACCGCGGCCGGGGGCGTAGAGGGCGGGATCGGCGAGACGGCGCTCGATCATGGCGCGGGCCGCGGCGAGCTGCTCGAGCCGCTGCTCCGCCTCCCGCGCGCGCTTGCGCAGCGGCGCGAGGCCGGCGCGCGCCTCGGCGCGGTCGCGACGCTCCTCGCGGCGGACAGGCGCGGGGTCCGCACGCTGCGGGCGGGCGCGCTCGGCAAGAAGCGCGCGGTAATCCTCGAGATCGCCATCGAACGGGCGCACGGTTCCGTCCGCAACCAAGAGCAGGCGCTCGGCGACGAGTTCCACGAGATGCGGGTCGTGCGTGATCAGCAGCACCGCGCCCGCGAATTCCGCCAGCGCCTTGACCAGCGCCTCGCGCGCGTCGATGTCGAGATGGTTGCTCGGCTCATCGAGGATCAGAAGCTGCGGCGCCTCGCGGGTGGCTAGCGCGAGCAGGAGCCGCGCCTTCTCGCCGCCCGAGAGACTGGCGGCCGGGGTGTCGGCCCGGTCGGCATCGAGGCCGAAGCGGGCGAGCTGGGCGCGGAGCTGCGTCGCGCTGGCGCGCGGCATGGCGCGCGCCAGGTGATCGACAGGCGTTTCGCTTGGAACCAATTCCTCCATCTGATGCTGGGCGAAATAGCCGACGCGCAGTTTCGGGCCGCGGCGAATCTCGCCTGCCATCGGCGGCAACCGTCCGGCCAGCAGGCGGGCAAGCGTCGATTTGCCGTTGCCGTTGGCGCCGAGCAGCGCCACGCGGTCGTCCATGTCGAAGCCGAACGACACGTTCCGCAAAACCGGCACGCCGTCATAGCCGACGCTGACCCGCTCGAGTGCCAGGATCGGCGGGGCGATGCGGACTGGTTCGGGGAAGTCGAAGCGGGTCGGCGCGTCCTCGATGACCGTCTCGATCGCCGGCAGGCGCGCCAGCGCCTTGATGCGCGACTGCGCCTGACGGGCCTTGCTCGCCTTGTAGCGGAACCGGTCGATGAACCGCTGGATGTGCGCACGTTCGGCGGCGATGCGCTCGGCGGCGCGCGCCTGCTGCGCGGCGCGCTCGGTACGAAGCCGCACGAACTCGGCGAAGCCGCCGGGCGTCAGGCTGATCTTGCCGCGATCGAGATGCGCGATCGACTGCACCGCGCGATCGAGCAGGAATCGGTCATGCGAGACGATCAGCGCGGCGCCGGGGAAGCGCGCGAGCCAGGATTCCAGCCAGAGCGTGGCTTCGAGGTCGAGATGGTTGGTCGGCTCGTCGAGCAGCAACAGATCGGGGGCCACGAACAGCGCGGCGGCGAGTGCCACGCGCATCCGCCAGCCGCCGGAGAAGCTTTCCACCGGGCGTGCTTGCGCCGCTGCGTCGAAACCGAGGCCGGCCAGGATGGCGGCAGCGCGAGCGGGCGCGCTGTCGGCGTCGATCGCGCGCAGCCGCTCGTGAAGTTCGGCCAGCCGCTCGGGCGCGGCGGTCTCGGCCTCGGCGAGGAGGGACAGGCGCTCGGGGTCGGCGGCGAGCACGGTCTCGAGCAGCGATTGCGGCCCGGACGGCGCTTCCTGCGCGACGGCGGCGAGCCGCGCGCGGGCGGCGAGGCGGATCTCGCCGCCATCGAGCGCGAGCTCGCCCCCGATCGCGCGCAGCAGCGTCGATTTTCCCGCGCCGTTGCGGCCGACCAGGCCGACGCGCTGGTTGGGCGCGATCGTGAGGTCGGCGCCGTCGAGCAGCGTGCGGCCGCCGAGCCGGATGACCGCGCCGGTGATGGTCAGCAGCGACATAGGCGGCCGATTAGCAGTTGCCCCCCAGCCAGGGAACGCCTAGTCAGCCGCCCGAATTTGCATCGAGGAGGCCCGCATGGCGGCCGAGCGCACGCTTTCGATCATCAAGCCCGACGCCACGCGGCGGAACCTGACCGGGAAGATCAATGCCGTCCTGGAAGCGGCGGGGCTCAGGATCGTGGCGCAGAAACGGCTGTGGCTCACCCGGGCGCAGGCCGAGGCGTTCTATGCCGTGCATAAGGAGCGGCCGTTCTACAACGACCTTGTTGCGTTCATGACTTCCGGCCCCGTGGTGGTGCAGGTGCTGGAGGGGGAGAACGCGGTCGCGCGCAACCGCGAGGCGATGGGGGCGACCGATCCGAAGAAGGCGGCGTCGGGCACGATCCGCGCCGAGTTCGCCGAGAATATCGAGGCCAACTCGGTGCACGGCTCGGACAGCGCGGAGAATGCGGCGAACGAGATCGCGTTCTTCTTCGCCGGGATCGAGATCGTGGGGTGAACAGGGAGGGCGCGCGGCGTAGGCGCCTGACGCCGATTCGTCACGAACGCTCTGATGACAGCGGCTTGCCCCGGCGCTACAGGGCAGATAGCTCCGTCCGTAAGCCGCATGTCGACCACCTTCTCCTCCGCGCAACTGGCCGGCAGGCGGTTGTTCAACCTGTGGGATCTCGCAGCGATCGTCTGCGTGCTCGGCGTGCTCGCCGGCATGGCGCGGGTCGCGCGCGGCACATTCGCGCCGATCAGCGCGCCGGGCGCGCTCGCGATCCATCTCGAACCGTCCTATCTGCCCGCCTACGCGGCGCGCACCACGCTCAGGATGTTCGCCGCCCTCGCGGCATCGCTCGTTTTCACCTTCACCTATGGGACGGCGGCGGCGAAAAGCCGGCGCGCCTCGGTGCTGCTGATCCCGTTGCTCGACGTGCTGCAATCGGTGCCCATCCTCGGGTTCCTGACCTTCACCGTCGTCTTCTTCATGAACCTGTTCCCGGGCAGGGTGCTCGGGCTCGAACTCGCGGCGATCTTCGCGATCTTCACGAGCCAGGCCTGGAACATGGCCTTCAGCATCTATCAGTCGCTGATCACCGTGCCGGCCGACCTCACGGAAGCGGCGCGCAGCCTGCGTCTCACGCCCTGGCAGCGGTTCTGGCGGCTCGAAGTGCCGTTCGCCGTCCCGGGCCTCGTGTGGAACACGATGGTCTCGATGTCGGGCGGCTGGTTCTTCGTGGTGGCATCCGAGGCGGTGACGGTCGGCGACAAGAGCTGGACCCTGCCCGGCATCGGCTCCTATGTCGCGCTCGCGCTTGACCATCGCGACATAAGGGCGGTCGCGTACGCCATCGCCGCGATGCTGGTCGTGATCCTGCTTTACGACCAGTTGCTGTTCCGTCCGCTGGTCGCCTGGTCGTCCAAGTTCCGCTTCGAAACCACCACCGCGCCCGAGGCGCCCGACCCGTGGCTGCTCCGGCTCATGCGCCGCACCGAGCTGCTGCGCCTGGCAGGGGAGAGTTTCGGCCGTGTGCTTACCTCCGTCGGCGGCCTCCGGCTCGCCGGCCCGGTGCGCGCGCCCCGCTACCGCCGCACGCCTTCGCGCGTGCTCGATTGGGTCTGGATTGCACTCGTTCTCATCTTGATCGCCTGGGCGGGGGTCAAGATCGCAAGCTTCGTCGGTGGCAAGCTGATCTGGTCCGATGCCGGTCAGACGCTGTTCCTCGGCTGCCTCACGCTCGCGCGCGTCGCCCTCATGATGATCCTGGCGAGCCTGATCTGGGTGCCGATCGGGGTCTGGCTCGGCCTGCGGCCCGAATGGGCGCGCCGGGCGCAGCCCGTCAGCCAGTTCCTCGCCGCCTTTCCCGCCAACCTCCTCTATCCCCCGGTGGTGCTCGGGATCGTGTATTTCCGCCTGGCGCCGGATATCTGGCTGACGCCGCTGATGGTGTTCGGCACGCAATGGTACATCCTGTTCAACGTCGTCGCCGGTGCGGCCGCCTTCCCGGGCGATTTGCGCGAGGCCGCCACCAATTTCGGCGTCGGCGGCTGGCTGTGGTGGCGGCGGGTGATGCTGCCCGGGATCCTTCCCTACTACGTTACCGGCGCGATCACCGCCGCGGGCGGCTCGTGGAACGCTTCGATCGTTGCCGAGGTCGCCAACTGGGGCCCCACCCATCTGGCCGCGCACGGATTGGGCGCCTACATCGCCGAGGCCACCGCGACGGGCGACATGCCGCGCGTGGTGCTCGGCGTCGCGGTGATGTCGGGCTTCGTTCTCGTCTTCAACAAGCTCCTCTGGCGGCCACTCTACGCCTACGCGACCCGCCGTACGACCCTCGGCTAAGCGAAAGGCGCCCATGAGCGAAGCACTCGTCGAAGTCCGCCAATGCCGGCAGGCCTATCACAAGGAGGCAACCGCCGACCTGCTCGTGCTGGAGGACGTGAACCTCAGCCTGCGCGAAGGCGAGATGGTCGCACTCCTCGGTCGGTCGGGTTCCGGTAAATCGACGCTGCTCAGGATCATCTCGGGCCTGCTGCAGCCCACCTCGGGCGAGGTTCTTTGGCACGGACGTCCGATCACGGGACCGCCGCCTGGCGTGGCGATGGTGTTCCAGAGCTTCGCCCTGTTTCCCTGGCTCACCGTGCAGGAAAACGTGGAGCTCGGGCTCGAGGCGCAGGGCGTTCCGCGCGAGGAACGCGAGCGCCGCGCCGAGCAGGCGATCGACCTCATCGGTCTCGGCGGGTTCGAGAGCGCCTATCCGAAGGAACTGTCGGGCGGAATGCGCCAGCGGGTCGGGCTTGCCCGCGCGCTCGTCGTGCATCCCGACGTGCTGCTGATGGACGAGCCGTTCAGCGCGCTCGACGTGCTGACCGCCGAGAACCTCCGCACCGACCTGATCGACCTGTGGGCGGAGAAGCGGCTGCCGGTGAAATCGGTGCTGATGGTGACGCACAATATCGAGGAGGCGGTGCTGATGTGCGACCGCATCCTGGTATTCGCTTCCAACCCCGGCCGGGTCGCGCACGAGCTACAGGTTCGCATCCCGCACTCGCGCAATCGCCTCGATCCCGCATTCCGCAAGCTCGTGGACGACATCTACGGGCTGATGACCCAGCGTGCTCCGGCCGGGCTGCGCCGTACTGCCGCCGGCGGGCCCGGCGGAATCGGCACGCCCTTGCCGCCGGTCGGAACCAACCTGATGTCCGGCCTGCTCGAGGCGCTCGCCGGAGAGCCGTACAATGGCAGGGCGGACCTGCCGCGCCTCGCCGAAGCACTCCAGCTCGAGCTCGACGAGCTGCTCCCGCTCGGCGAGGCGTTGCAGATGCTGCAATTCGCCGTGTTGGCCGAAGGCGACATCGTGCTCACCCCGGCCGGCCGCGCCTTCGTTCAGGCCGACACGGACGAGCGCAAGCAGCGTTTCGCCGCCGCACTCAGGGCGAATGTGCCGCTCGCCGCGCTGATCCGGCGCGTGCTGGAGGAACGCTGGAACCACCATGCCCCGGGGCTCCGCTTCCGCGATGAGCTGGAAGATTACATGTCGCCCGACTACGCCGAGCAGACCATGCGGACGGCGATCGCCTGGGGCCGCTACGCTGAGCTCTACAGCTACGACGAGGAGGCCGATCAGTTCAGCCTCGATGACGAGGAGGACTGACCGCGCTCCGGGTTGTTGAATTGCCCCCGGCGCGGACCCGGCCATTTAGGGGATCGCAGGATCGGGAAGGTGCGATGCCGAGAGCGGCGGTTTCGGGCAAGCGTTCGCACACAGGGGCGCGGGACACTTCCATCCGCACCTATCGCGCCAAGCGCGACTTCGCCGTCACAGCCGAACCGGCCCCGGGCGCGGCCCCGGCGTCGGGCGCAGCGCCGATCTTCGTGGTGCAGAAGCACACCGCGCACCGCGCCGGGCTGCACTGGGATTTCCGCTTGCAGCACGGCGGCGTGCTCTGGAGCTGGGCGGTCCGCAAGGGGCCTTCGCTTGATCCCGCCGTCAAACACGCCGCGGCGCACGTGGAGGACCATCCGCTCGACTATGCCGCCTTCGAGGGCGAGATCCCCGCTGGCCAGTACGGCGCGGGGAAGGTGGAACTCTGGGACCGCGGCACCTGGGAGCCGCTGGACGATCCCGAAGCCGGCATGAAGAAGGGCGAGCTGACCTTCCTCCTGCACGGCACCCGGCTGAACGGCCGCTTTCACCTGGTGCGGCTCAAGCCGAAGCAGGGGGAGCGCGCCCGGCCAGAAGCCTGGCTTCTGTTCAAGGGGCACGACGAATTCGCGCGCGCGGGCGCCGATGCGCCGGCGATCGAGGCGGAAACGCCACCGCCCGCACCGGCCGATCCGCCGAGCCGCGACACGCCGCCCGCCCCAGGCGCCAAGCGCAGCCGCCTGCCGCGCGCGCAGGAACCCCAGCTCTGCACGCTCGTCGCGGCCCCGCCCGAAGGCGAGGGCTGGATCAGCGAGATCAAGTTCGACGGCTACCGGCTGCTGGCCTTCTTGGACGATGGCGAGGTGCGGCTCCTCACCCGCAATGGGCATGACTGGACGGACCGGCTTCCCGCCATCGCCCGCGCGGTCGCGGCGATCCGCGTCCGCGCCGCGCTGTTCGACGGCGAGCTGGTGGCTTTGCACGAGGACGGAAGCTCAAGCTTTCCTGATCTTCAGGGGGCACTCGCCGCCGGTCAGGACGCGCGGCTCTATTTCTTCGTGTTCGACCTCTTGCATCTCGATGGCTGGGATTTGCGCCCCTGCCGGCTGATCGACCGCAAGCGCGTCCTGGCCGGGCTTGCCTCCTGGTCGGGGCTCGTGCGCTACAGCGACCATCAAGAAGGCGACGCCGCCGGGATGTGGCAGGCCGCGTGCCGGATGCATCTGGAGGGCATCGTCTGCAAGCGCGCGGACGCACCCTATCAGCCCGGGCGCGGGCCTGGCTGGGTGAAGGTGAAGTGCCAGGGCAGGAAGGAGCTGATCGTCCTCGGCTGGACCCCGCCGCGCGGCAGCCGCAACGGGCTTGGCGCGCTGCATCTCGGCTATTTCGACGATCAGCACCGGCTGCATTACGCGGGCGGCGTCGGAACCGGCTTCTCCGAGGACGAACTCGAGCGGCTGCGCGCGCGGCTCGACCGGCTCGCGGCGCCGCCGCCCGACAATCTGCTGGTGGCCGGCGATCCGCTCGATCCGGCGATCCGCTGGGTCCGGCCGGAGGTTGTGGTCGAAGTCCAGTTCACCGGCTGGTCCGGCGCCGGGCGGGTGCGCCACGCGGTTTATCTCGGCGAGCGCCTGGACAAGCCGGCCGAGGAGGTGGTCATGCAGCCCCCCGATCCCGACGCGCCGCGCAAGCCCGTCATCCCGCGGCAAGGACGCGGCCCCGCCTCGAAACCGCCTCAGCCCGTCGCGGTGCCCCCGCGCCGGAGAGCGGCGGGTGCGGCCATCGTCACCGCCCGAGCGCCCAAGGCGCGGTCCGAGACGTACGGGACAGTCAATCTCACCCACCCGGACCGGGAACTTTGGCCGGGGATCACCAAGCACGACCTTGCCGAATACTGGCGCACGATCGCCGAGCACGCGCTTCCTGGCCTGGTCCGCCGTCCGCTCGCGATCGTGCGCTGCCCCGAAGGGATCGCGGGCGAGCACTTCTTTCAGAAACGCGGCCATGCGGCCTTGCCGCCGCAGATCCGCGAAGGGGAGACGGCAGGCTCGCCCTATCTCGCGATCGACGATCTCGATGGGCTGTTCGCGCTCGCCCAGATGTCGGCGATCGAGCTGCACGCCTGGGGATCGTCAGAAGCCGACCCGCTGCGGCCGGACCAGATCGTGCTCGACCTCGATCCCGGCGAGGGCGTCGCCTTTGCGCGGGTGGTCTCCGCCGCCCACGAAGTGCGCGACCGGCTGAAGGCGTTCGGGCTTGCCTCCTTCTGCCGCACGACCGGCGGGAAGGGGCTGCACATCGTGGCACCCCTTGCACCCCGCGCCGGTTGGGATGCGGTCAAGGCGTTCTGCCACACGCTGGCCGAGACGATGAGCCAGGAGGCGCCCGACAAGTATCTTCCGACCGTCAAGAAGATCGACCGCCGCGGCCGCATCCTGGTGGACTGGCTGCGCAATGGTTTGGGCGCGACGGCGGTGGCATCGTTCTGTCCCCGCGCGCGCCCGGGCGCCACCGTCGCGACCCCGCTCGGATGGGACGAGGTGACGCCGGGGCTGGATCCGTCGGCCTTCACCTTGCGAACCGTCCCCCCGCGGCTGAAAGCCCAGAGGGCCGACCCTTGGGCGGGCTTCGAGGCCGCCAGGACCGAGCTTCCCAAGGTTGCGACCGAGCGGACCGCGCCGCGCCGCGCACGCCGCCCGGTGGTTGTCTTCGCCCCCAAGCCGAGGCGCCGCTGACCCGTCGGCCGGGCTACGCGCGCGTTCGTCATGCGGTACGCCTCGAAATGAGGCTTGTATGCGCCTAAGTCATTGCGGCTCGGAGTTCACAAGCGAGGACGCGCGATGGCCCAGGAGTCCAATCCCAATCCGTCCGACACCATCGAACAGATCGCCAAGCTGCGCGAGCAGGTCGAAATGCTCATGCGCGAGCGGGTCACGCCGGTGCTCGCCGATGCGGCCAGCCGCGCCGAGAGCGCGCTCGGCACCGTGCGCGAGCAGACCGCGGCGATGTCCGAGCGCGTGCGTGAGCAGCCGATCCCGGCCGTCCTCATCGCCGCGGCGGTCGGGTTCCTCCTCGGCCGAGTGATGCGCTAAGGGATGCGCCCGCTCCGGCTGGCCCAGATCGCGGTGCAGGCCGAGGGCCTGCGCTGGCGCCGCCGCGCGCGGCGGGTGCTCACGCAGATCGTTTGCGTCGTCATCGCGCTGCCGTTCGTCCTCGCCGCCTTCGGATTCATCGAGGCGGCGTTGTGGATCTATGTTTCGAGCCACCTTGCCCCGGCTTTGGCCGCGATCGTGGCGATGGGGGGCAACCTGCTGGTCGTCGCCGTGCTCGGATTGATGATCCTGATCCGCGGTGGCGAGGACAGGGTCTCGCTCGAGGCGCTCGAGGTGCGCCGGCGCGCCCTGGAAAGCGCGCAGCGGTCGGTCACGATCGCCGCTATCGTGGGGCCGGTCGCGAATGTCCTGGTCAGCCAGCTCCGTGGCCGCCGGAGGCGTGACTGAGGCTTGCTTCGATAAATCGGGCCAAGGCCTGGCCGACGCACGTGTGAAGCTGGGCCGCCACCTGCGGCCGTTGCGCGGGGGACGCCGCTTCCAGATCGAGAGCTCCCGTCTCCGCCCAGTCCTGCATCAGCGCGAAGCGAGGAAACAGCGCGACCCCCGGCAAGGAAAGAGCGGCGGCCTGTAGGATGTCCTCGTACGGGCGCAGATCGGTGTTGTCGATCAGGAAGCGGCTATATTGCGGATCGACCAGGATCAGGTCGGCATGGGCGTCATCAGCGAGCGCGGCCCCTTCGTCGATCGCCTCGCGCATGTCGGCAGGATGCACCGCACGGACCGCATCGACCGTGCCGGTTTGCCAGATGATGAGGGCCGGGTGATGCGCGGCGATCCCCTCCTTGATCAGCGGCACGAGATCGGCGCTGGTCATGCCTCGCGCGCCCTTGATGACAAGGTCGAAGCTCGTGTTCGCGAATCGCGCTCGCAACGCGTCGAGCATCGCGTTGGGATAGGATGGCGTCGCCGCGTTGGTGCTGGCCGTGCCGACCGCCAGGATCGTGACCTTGCCTCCCGCGTGGATCAAGGCGCTTAACGCCGGCAGCGGCGGGACATCCTCAAGAGTCGCCGCGGGGATAGGACAAGGGCCCGTTCCGGCCGCCAAGGCCGGACCGCTCCCGGCGACGCCCAGCGCCGCGACCAGCGGCATCAGCCAAGCACATCGCATTATCGGTTTGGTATCATTCCGCCCGCGCTTCGGTCAACTCGCCGCGCCGCCCAGTCGGGTCGGGGAGCTGATACCAAGCCGCGACCGCCGCCACTCCCGCCATCGCAAGACCCCCGCCGAGATTGACGAGAAGCTGCATCAGCGGGCCGCCGCCGCGATCGAGCGCGGTGCGGCCGAAGAAGCCGATGAAGATACCCCAGCAGAACACGGGCAGCGAATGCTGGCCCGCCAGCACGAAGGGCGATGCGGGCCATGAGCGCAGCCAGCGCGCCTGCTGCGGCACGAGCCGCGCCACCAGCCAGCAGAGCGCCGCGATCGAGGTGAGCCGCAGCGGATCGAGTGTCGTCTTGTCGATCGACAGCAGCCAATGCAGTAGCGGCAGCGGAATCCAGAAATCGAACCACGCCCGGCTCTCCGCTCCGTAGATCACCGCCAGGCCGAACAGCACCAGAAGCACGGCCGCGATGTCGAGCGGGCGCTTGCGGGCGGGCAGCGGCACCGCGTGATAGGCGAGCAGCGCGCCCGCCACGAACAGGAGTTGCCAGGAGAACGGGTCGAAGAACCAACCGCCGCCCGTCCATGAGGGAAGGTTCAGATGGAACAGCCGCGCGGCGGCATAGAGCCCGATTGACAAGCTCCAGAGCAGCACGGGGCGGGTGAGCAGCGGCAGAGCGAGCGCGAACATCAGCAGCAGCACGACGTAAAGCGGCAGGATGTTCAGCAGGCTCGGCTGATAGTGCAGCGTCAGTGCGTGCAGCAGCGCCTGGTACGGCTGGTCGGCAAGGACGTCGAGCTTGCTCTCATCGAGATAGTCGGCGCGCGAGAGCGCGGCGGCCGAAAAGCCGACCTGCGCGGAGAACACCACGAACAGGAAGATGTGCGCGATGTAGAGCGTCCACGCGCGGCGCACGCATCCCGCCGCGCCGTGCAGCCAGCCGCGGCGGCGCATCACGCCGCCGTAAGCAAGGCCCGCACCGTACCCGGCCAGCAGGACGAACACTTCCGTGGCATCGCAAAGCGCGAAGTTCCGCAGACTCCACCTGCCCAGTGCATCGCCCGGGATGTGGTCGGTGTAGATCCACCACAGCGCGAGCCCGCGGAAGAAATCCACCCGCAGATCTCGCCGGGCGCCGTCGCGTATGAGGCGCATCGGCGCCACTCATGGGCCCGATCGGGGCGCAGCTCAAGGCGGGCGCGTCACAGCAGCGATCTTGCCAGGCGCTCGACATCCTGCCCGGCCGTGCTGGCGGGGTAACGCGAGAGAAGCGGCAACTGCCGGCGGATCGCGTCGCGGACACGCTCGTCGCGATGCACGAGGCCCGCAAGCGGCGGGTCGGCACCGAGAAAGGTGCCGCAGGCGCGGCGCAGCGCCGCATAGGTGCGGCGCCCGGCTTCGTCGTCGCGGCATTGATTGACAACGATCGAAGCCGGTCCCGCCGCGACGTCCCTGCCATGCAGCTTGAGCACCGCGTAGGCATCGGTGAGGCTCGTCGGCTCGTCTGTCGTAATCACGAGCAACTGATCGGCCGCCGCCGCCATGCGCCGTACGTTCGGCTCGATCCCGGCGCTCAGGTCCAACAGCACGAATTGGTAATGCGCACAGGCGGCGCGCGCCTGCTCGATGAGTTGCGTCAGCATGGCGGGACCGACGCCGGACAGCCCGCCCGACCCCGAGCGGCCCGCTACGATGTCGAACCCGCCGGCGGCGAACGGCCGCACGAGATCGAGCAATCTGCGATCGGGGGTAAAGACGCCGAGATCGACTTCGGGCACCAGCCCGAGCTGGACGTCGACATTGGCAAGCCCGAGATCGCCGTCGAGCAGCAGCGCGCGGCACCCGAGCCGCGCGAGCGCGTGCGCGAGCGTAATGGCGAGCCAAGTCTTGCCTACGCCGCCCTTGCCGGAGGCAATCGCGATCAGCCGCCCGCGCGGCGCCATCGTCATCTCCCTCCCTCCTGAGTTCGGGGCGCGCCGGTGCCGCTCAGGCGGTCGGCAAGGAAGCGCGGCGTCATGGGCACCAGCCCATCGGCCGCCCTCGCGCCGATTCCGGCCTCCGTGAACGCCAGCTTTGCCGCGTGTGCGGCGGCCAGCACGCCGCCCAGGCGCCGCGTCTGATCGAGCCGGGTCGCCACCAGCCAGCGCGCATCGACGGAACCGAAGGCGGCGGCGGTTTCGGCGGCTTCCTCGGGATGCACGCCACCCGCCATCACCAGCACCACCACGGCGCCGGCCGCGGAAGCCAGCGCCGCGACCTCCTCCCGCTCGTCGGCATCGAACGGATCGGTTCCGGGCGAATCAATCAGTACCGGCGAGCCCGGTCGGCGCGCCGCGATGGCGCGCCCGAGGGCAACCGGATGGCTCGCCGCGATCAGCTCGATGCCGAGCAGCCGGGTGAACGCCGCAAGCTGCTCGGCGCCGCCGGCGCGCTTGCCGTCGGCCGTGATGACCATCGGGAGTGTGTTCGCCATCACGAGCCGCGTCGCCAGCCGCGCGACGGTCAGCGTCTTGCCTGAGCCCGGAGGGCCGATGAACTGCACCGGCGGCCCGCCCGGCGCCAGCGGCAAGGCCTCGAACCGAAACAGCCGCGCCAACGCCGGTTCGAGCGCGGTCCCGCCCAACCGGACCCGAAGCGCCGATGGAATGCCATGATATGCAAGTGCGTCATCGTCTGGCGGCGGGCCGGTCGCCGCGACCGGCGGTTCCGCCGGTTCCAGCGCGGCCGTCACCTCGACGCCGCCGGCCACCCGGCGGCTGCCGAGGATCAACGCCTCCGGCCCAAGCTCTGCGCGCACGCCGGCCATCGCGTCGGCCATATTGGCAGCACGGTAGAGCTTGAGCCGCATCGGCCAAGCGGTAGCCGATCAGCGTTGACGAATCGTTTCCGCCTGCCGGGCGTCCGTCGCGCTCTGACGGCGGGGGGCGGAACGCGCCAGCCAGCAACGCCTAGACCGCCTTGGCCCTGCTCGTGCCGACCAGCCCCAAAAGCTCCCGCACGACCACTCCCTGGGCGGCAGCGCGCCCGAACCAAAGTCCCGCCACCGCGATGGCGATCAGCAGGACCGGCGCCAGGGCGAACAACGTGTAGAAGGCGAGCGCGGCGTCCCGGCTGAGCGCATTGTCGTTGCAAGACTCGGCGCTGGTGTCGCGCAGCAGCGGCCAGGCACGCCTGCGGAACCCGGGTAGCATCGCGCGGTTAGTCGGCCGCCACGTGGCTTGCGCGATGCCCGGCGAGCGTCCCGGCGAGGCGGAGGGCCTCGATCAGACTGCTCGGATCAGCCGCGCCGGTGCCCGCGATGTCGAACGCGGTGCCATGATCGGGCGAGGTGCGGACGATCGGCAGCCCGAGCGTCACGTTCACGCCGCGCCGCATGTCCAGTGTCTTTAGCGGGATAAGGGCTTGGTCGTGATACATGCAGATCGCCGCGTCGTATGTCTTGCGCGCCTGCTCGGTGAACATTGTGTCGGGCGGCCAGGGGCCGGTCGCGTCGATCCCCTGGGCGCGGAGTGCCGCGACGGCGGGCCCGATCATCTCGTTTTCCTCGCTACCGAGCGCGCCCGCTTCGCCGGCATGGGGATTGAGCCCGGCCACCGCCAACCGGGGCGCGGCGATGCCGAAATCCCGCGCCAGCGCCGCGTGCGTGGTGCGCGCCGCCCGCAGGATCGCCGCGGCACTGAGCATCCCGAGCGCGTCGCGCAACGCAACATGCACCGTGACGGGAACCACCCGCAGTTCCGGGCTGACCAGCATCATGATCTCGCGCCCGGCGACGCCGCACAGGGCGGCGAGGAATTCCGTGTGCCCCGGATAGGCAAAGCCGCTGCTGTAGAGCGTTGCCTTACTGATCGGATTCGTCACTACGGCCGCAGCCGCGCCCGCGCGCGCGAGTTCCGTCGCAAGTCGGATCGACTCGATGACCGCCGGAGCATTGGCACCGTCGGGTTTGCCGGGAACCGCCGCGGCAGCCAGGGCTATCGGCAGCACGGGCAGCGCATCGGCGAACACCGCACTCGCCTCCGCCACGGCGGCGACCTCGCAAATCGGGATGCCGGGCGCGAGGGCGCGCAGGCGCGCGGGATCGTCCAACACGGCGAAACAGGGTCCGGTATGCCGCAAGGCCGTCCACGCCGCGACAGTGATCTCCCCGCCGATTCCCGCCGGATCGCCCATCGTCAGCGCGAGCGGCTGCATGGCGCTCAGATGTGCAGCGCGCGGCCCTCGACCGCCAGCGCCGCCTCCTTCACCGCCTCGTTCAGCGTCGGATGCGCGTGGCAGGTGCGCGCCACATCTTCGGCCGAGGCGCCGAACTCCATCGCCACCGCGATCTCGGCGATCATGGTGCCGGCGTCGGGGCCTAGTATGTGCGCGCCGAGGATCCGGTCGGTCTCCGCATCGGCGAGGATTTTCACGAACCCGTCGGTATCGCCCATCGCCCGCGCGCGCCCGTTAGCCGTGAACGGAAACTTGCCCACCCGGTACGCCACGCCGGCGGCCTTCAGCTCCTCCTCGGTCTGCCCGACGGCAGCCACTTCCGGCCACGTGTAAACGACACCCGGGATCACGCCGTAATTGACGTGTCCTGCCTGGCCGGCCAGGCGCTCCGCCAGCGCCACCCCTTCCTCCTCGGCCTTGTGCGCGAGCATCGGGCCGGCAATCACGTCGCCGATCGCGTAGATGCCGGGAACGTTGGTCGCAAAATGCCCGTCCGTGCGGACCCGGCCCCGCTCGTCCAGCGCCACTCCCGCCGCCTCAAGTCCGAGCCCGTCCGTATTGGGCCGGCGGCCGACCGCGAGCAGCACCACGTCGGCGCCAATCTGTTCCGTCTCGCCGCCGCGCGCCGGCTCCAGCGTCAGCACCACGCCTTCGTTGGAAACGCGGGCGCTGTTGACTTTCGTGTTCAGCCGGAATTTGAACCCCTGCTTCGCCAGGATGCGCTCGAACGCCTTGCCGATCTCGGCGTCCATGGCGGGGACGATCCGCTCCATGAACTCGATCACCGTTACCTCCGCGCCCAGCCGCCGCCACACGCTGCCGAGCTCGAGCCCGATATAGCCCCCGCCGATCACCGCCAGCCGCTTCGGGACTTCCGGCAAGGCGAGCGCACCCATGGAGGTGACGATCCGCTGCTCATCGACCTCGATCCCCGGCAGCGCCATGCTCTCGCTGCCAGTCGCGATGACGATGCGGCGCGCCTCGTACTCGGTCCCGTCCACCGCGACCTTGCCGGCGCCCGCGATGCGGGCCGCGCCCTTCAGCCACGTCACCTTGTTCTTGCGGAACAGGAACTCCACGCCCTTCACATTGGCGCTGACGACCTCGTCCTTCCGCTTCATCATGCGCCCGAGATCGAGGCTCAGGCCGCCGATGCCGATCCCGTGGGCGGCGAAATCATGCCCCGCGGCGGCGAAGTTTTCCGATGATTGCAGCAGCGCCTTGGAGGGTATGCAGCCGATATTGAGGCACGTGCCGCCGAGCGTGGCGCGCTTCTCGACGCAGGCCACCTTCATCCCGAGCTGGGCGGCGCGCAGCGCGCACACATAGCCGCCGGGGCCGGCGCCGATGACGATGAGGTCGAAGGCCTCGCTCACGGTCAGACGTCCAGGAGCAGGCGGCGCGGGTCTTCGACGCCTTCCTTGACCCGCACCAGGAAGGAGACCGCCTCCCGCCCGTCCACGATCCGGTGATCGTAGCTGAGCGCCAGATACATCATCGGACGCACCTCGATCTTGCCGCCCACCACCACGGGCCGGTCCTGGATCTTGTGCATCCCGAGGATCGCGGACTGCGGCGGATTGAGGATCGGGGTGGACATCAGCGAGCCGTAGATGCCGCCGTTCGTGATGCTGAAGGTGCCGCCCGTGAGTTCCTCGAGCTTCAGCGCGCCGTCGCGCGCGCGGCGGCCGAAGTCGGCGACGGCCTTCTCGATCGCCGCGAAGCCGAGCCGGTCGGCATCGCGGATCACCGGCACCACGAGCCCGTTCGCGCCACCGACCGCGATCCCCATGTGGACATAGTTCTTGTAGACGATGTCGTCGCCGTCGATCTCGGCGTTGACGGCCGGGAACTCCTTGAGTGCCACCACGCACGCCTTGACGAAGAAGCTCATGAACCCGAGCCGCGCGCCTTGGTGCTTCTTCTCGAATGCTTCGCGGTACTCCGCGCGCAGCGCCATCACCGCGGACATGTCCACCTCGTTGAAGGTGGTCAGCATCGCCGCCGTGTTCTGCGCCTCTTTCAGCCGCGCCGCGATCGTCCGGCGCAGGCGGGTCATCTTCACCCGCTCCTCGCGGCCCGGCTCCTCCTCGCGTGCGCGTGGGGCCGGAGCAGGCGCCGCTTGCGCCGGAGCGGGCACGGGCCGGTTCAGAAAGGCGAGCACGTCGCCCTTCGTGATCCGCCCGTCCTTGCCGGTGCCAGGCGCGAGGCTCTCGGCGGAAAGCTGGTTCTCCTCGATCAGCTTGGCGGCGGCCGGCATCGGCTGATGTGCGGGGGCCGGGCTCGCCGGACGGGCCACCGGACCGAGCGGACGCGGCGGCGGGTTGACGCCCGGCGGCGGATTTGCGGCCGCGCGCGGCGCCGACGCGGGCGGCGGGTTCGGAGCGGGCGCCTTGGGCGATGGCTGGGGGGCCGGGGCCGCCTTCGGGGCGTTGGCCGGCGCGGCGGCGGCGCCGGCCTCAAGCATGCCGATGACCGCCCCGACCTCCACCTCGGCGCCCTCCGGGGCGCTGATGGATGAGAGGACGCCAGCCTCGGGCGCCGTCACCTCGACCGTGACCTTGTCCGTCTCCAGCTCCGCCAGGGGTTCATCGGCCGCCACCGCTTCGCCCGCCTGCTTCAGCCAGCGGGCGATGGTGGCGGTCGTCACGCTCTCGCCGAGCGTCGGAACCTTGATCTCGGTGGCCATCAGCCGTCCCCCTTCGTCCCGAGGGCCTCGGCCACCAGCGCCGCCTGCTCGGCGGCATGGGTGCGCGCGAGCCCGGTCGCCGGGCTCGCCGCTTCCGGTCGCCCGCAATAGACTGGCCGTTTCGCCTTGCCGTCGAGCTTAGAGAGTATGCGCTCGATCCGCCGGTCCACGAAGGTCCAGGCCCCCATGTTCTCCGGCTCCTCCTGGCACCACAGCACCTCCGCGTTCCGATAGGGGGCGAGCAGCCGCCCGAGCGTGCGCTCGGGGAACGGATAGAGCTGCTCGACGCGCAGGACGGCGATGTCGTTGATCGCCCGCTCCCGCCGCTCGGCCAGCAGATCGTAGAACACCTTGCCGGTGCAGAGTACCACCCGCCTGACCTTCTCCGGGGTGGCGATCGCGTCGATTTCGGGGATCACGTAGCGGAACGCGCTGCCGGCCGCCATCTCGTGCAGCGCCGAGACGGCGAGCTTTTGCCGCAGCAGGCTCTTCGGCGTGAACACGACCAAGGGCTTGCGGAAGTTGCGCTTGAGCTGGCGCCGCAGCGCATGGAAGTAGTTGGCGGGCGTGGTGAGGTTGCAGACCGCTATGTTCCGCTCGGCGCAAAGCTGAAGATAGCGTTCGATCCGAGCCGAGGAGTGTTCCGGCCCCTGCCCCTCGTAGCCGTGCGGCAGCAAGAGCGTGAGCCCCGACATCCTGAGCCACTTCGTCTCCCCGCTGGCCAGGAACTGGTCGATGATCACCTGCGCGCCGTTGGCGAAATCGCCGAACTGCGCCTCCCACAGCACGAGCGTGCGCGGATCGGCAAGCGAATAGCCGTACTCGAAGCCGAGCACGCCCGCCTCGGACAGCAGCGAGTTGTAGATCTCGATCCGCGCCTGATCGGGGGCGATGTTGTTCAGCGGCACGTATTCGTGCTGGTTCTCCTGGTCGATCAGCACCGCGTGGCGCTGGCTGAAGGTGCCGCGCTGGCTGTCCTCGCCCGAGAGGCGCACCCGGTGCCCCTCGACCAGCAGCGAGCCGAAGGCCAGCGCCTCGCCCGTTGCCCAGTCGATCCCCTCCCCGCTCTCGATCATCTGCCGCTTCGCCTCGAGCTGGCGAGCGATCCGCGGGTGGACGTTGAAGTCCTGCGGAATGCTGGCGAGCGCGTGGCCGACCTGGCGCAGCACGCCGAGCTCCACCCCGGTCGCCTCCTCGGTCTGTTCGGTTTCGCCGTTGGCCTGGGAGAACCCGGCCCAGTGGCCCTCCAGCCAATCCGCCTTGTTCGGCTTGTAGGACTGCGCGGCTTTGTTGGCGGCCTCCAGCGTCTCGGCGAAACCGTCCCACATCGCCTTGGCCTCCGCTTCGCTCACCACGCCCTCGGCGACCAGCCGCTCGGCATAGAGGGCGCGGGTGGTCCGCTGGCGAGCGATGGCACGGTACATGAGCGGCTGCGTGAAGGCGGGCTCGTCGGTCTCGTTATGTCCGTGGCGGCGGTAGCAGACGATGTCGAGCACGATGTCGCAGCCGAATTGCAGTCGGAACTCGGCGGCCATCCGGGCGCAGAAGACCACGGCTTCCGGGTCGTCGCCGTTGACGTGCAGGATCGGCGCCTGGATCGATTTCGCGACGTCGGTGCAATAGAGCCCGGAATAGGCGTGCACCGGGACCGTGGTGAACCCGATCTGATTGTTCACGATCAGATGCACGGTCCCGCCGGTGCGGTAGCCGATGAGCTGGCTCATCGCCAGCGTCTCGTAAACCAGCCCTTGCCCCGCGAAAGCGGCATCCCCGTGCATAAGCAGCGCCATCGCCGAGCGCCGCTCTTGCGTGTCGCCCGCCTGGTCCTGGCGCGCCCGCACCTTGCCGACGACCACCGGGTCCACAGCCTCGAGATGCGACGGATTGGGTTGCAGCGAGAGATGAACCGTCCGTCCCGCCACCTCGAGGTCGGTGGAGGTGCCCAGGTGGTATTTCACGTCGCCCGAGCCCTGAACCTCGTCCGGCTTGAAGCTCTCGCCGCCGAACTCGCTGAACACCGCGGTCAGCGGCTTGCGGACGACATTGACGAGCGTGTTAAGGCGCCCGCGGTGCGGCATGCCGATCGCGATCTCCTTCACGCCCCCCTGCGCCGCCACCTCGATGATCGCGTGTACCGCGGGGATCGTGACCTCTCCCCCCTCCAGCCCGAATCGCTTGGTCGTGACATAGCGGCGCTGGCAGAACGCTTCGAACCCCTCCGCTTCCGTAAGCTGCTGCAGGATGCGGCGCTTGCCCTCGGCGTCGAAGGCGGTGGCCCACGGAGCCCCCTCCACCTTGCGCTGGATCCAGGCCTTCTGGCCCGGATCCTGGATATGCATGAATTCGACGCCGACGTGCCCGCAATAGGTGCGGCGGAGGATGGAGACGATCTCCCGCAACGTGGCGGTTTCGCGGCCGAGCACATTGTCGATGAAGATCGGGCGGTCGAGATCGGCGTCGGTGAAGCCGTAGGTGGCGGGATCGAGCTCGGGATGCGGCTTGGGGGTTTGCAGGCCGAGCGGGTCGAGCTGCGCTTCCAAATGCCCCCGGACCCGGTAGCTGCGGATCAGCATCAGCGCGCGCAGGCTGGGGACGATGAGGGCGCGCAGGTCTTCTACCGGGCGCGGCGCGCTCGGCGCGGGACGCCGCGTCGCGGCGCCGAACCCGGGATGGCGCGGGGCCCAGGAGGCGCCGGTCGCCTCCTCCAGCACGGCGCGCGACTCCTCGTTCAGCGCCGCGAACAGATCGGCGAAGCTCGGATCGACGGAATCGGGGTCAGTTGCCCATCTTGCATACAGATCGCCCAGAAATGCCGCATTGGCGCCGCTGAGCGCGGACGCCAGAATGTCTACACCCGCCATGCTGCCTACCCCCGTTCGCGCGGCAACGCGCCCCGTCTGCAAGGGGCGGTGCGCCGCGAGGCCGCTAGAGCCGCGAGGCCGCTAGATAGGCGCGCGCCGCCGTTACCGAAATCCCACAATCGTCGTGCTGGATTGCCGCGGCTGCATGGAGCGGTGGCTTTCCGCCGGCAACTTAACTCATTCTTAAGCTCTTGTTCGTATGCTGTTCGGGTCGGGCAGCCCAGCCCAAGGCATCGTGCCTTCTGTGGGCCGCCTGGATGGAGGCGCCGCATGAGCCGGATCCGGCCGTCCGCCCCGCTTTCCCGCCGCTCGCACCGGCCGGATGCTGACGCGGTTGCGAGGACACATTTCCAGGCGCCGCCGCCACCGCCGCCCTTCGGCTGCAATTTGCCACAGTTTCGGCACTGGCGGGGCATTGCTCTTGCAAGGACCGGAAACGGTCCAACTCTTACCGAGCAGAGGGCCCTGATGCGTGGTCCGCGAAATCTGGAAGCTACATTCGCTTATCGGCCAGCGATGGCAAAAAAAAGCTTCGCGCGACACCGAGTGAGTTCGCTACGCTCGGGCCCATCTGCCGTTTCGGCACCTTCTGACGCCCACAGGCATGGAGCGACCGATGCATACGGTCGATGACCTCTTTTCAGAATACGTGCGGGCCTACGACTCGACCCGCGACGCGGAGCTGACGCTCCCCGAGTTCCTGGAGGCCTGCCGTAGCGACCCGATGATGTATGCCAGCGCCACCGAGCGGCTGCTGGCGGCGATCGGCGAGCCGGAAATGGTCGATACCTCGAAGGACGCGCGGCTCGGGCGGATTTTCATGAACCGTACGATTCGCGTTTATCCGGCCTTCAGCGAATTCTACGGCATGGAGGAGACGATCGAGCGGATCGTCGGCTTCCTCCGCCATGCGGCGCAGGGGCTCGAGGAACGCAAGCAGATCATGTACCTGCTTGGCCCGGTGGGCGGCGGCAAATCGTCGCTGGCTGAGCGCATCAAGGCGCTGATGGAGGTGCATCCGATTTATGTTCTGAAGGCCGGCGACCAGCTCAGCCCGGTGTTCGAAAGCCCGCTCGGGCTGTTCAACCCCGACCGCATGGGTGGGTTGCTGGAGGACCGTTACGGCATTCCGCGCCGCCGGCTGACCGGGCTGATGAGCCCGTGGTGCATCAAGCGGCTGGATGAGTTCAATGGCGACATCTCGCGCTTCCGGGTGCAACGCGTGATGCCCTCGCGCTTGCGCCAGATCGCGATCGCCAAGACCGAGCCGGGCGACGAGAACAACCAGGACATCTCCTCGCTGGTCGGCAAGGTGGACATCCGCAAGCTGGAGCTGCACGCGCAGAACGACCCGGACGCGTATAGCTACTCGGGTGGCCTCAACCGCGCCAACCAGGGCATCCTCGAGTTCGTCGAGATGTTCAAGGCGCCGATCAAGATGCTGCACCCGCTGCTCACCGCGACGCAGGAAGGCAACTACATCGGCACCGAGAATATCGGCGCGATCCCGTTCTCCGGGATCATTCTGGCGCACTCGAACGAGGCCGAGTGGCAGACCTTCAAGAACAACCGCAACAACGAAGCCTTCATCGACCGCATCTACGTCATCAAGGTGCCGTACTGCCTGCGCGTGACGGAAGAGATCAAGATCTACGAGAAGCTGCTTAAGGGCAGCGAGCTTGCCGAGGCGCCCTGCGCGCCGGCGACGCTCGAGATGCTGGCGCGCTTCTCGGTGCTGAGCCGTCTGCGGCGCCACGAGAACTCCACAGTGTTCGCCAAGATGCGGGTCTATGATGGCGAAAGCCTGAAGGAGACCGATCCGCGCGCGCGCAGCCTGCAGGAATACCGCGACGCCGCCGGGGTGGACGAAGGCATGGACGGCGCCTCGACACGGTTCGCCTTCAAAGTTCTCGCCGCCACCTTCAACCACGACACGACCGAGGTGGCCGCCGATCCGGTGCACCTGATGTACGTGCTGGAGCAGTCGATCCGGCGCGAACAACTGCCGGCCGACACCGAGAAGCGGTATCTCGAGTTCATCAAGGGCGAGCTGGCACCGCGTTATGCCGAGTTCATTGGCAACGAGATCCAGAAGGCCTACCTGGAATCCTATCACGACTACGGCCAGAACCTGTTCGACCGCTATGTCGCGTATGCGGACGCCTGGATCGAGGACCAGGACTACAAGGATCCCGATACCGGCCAGCTCCTCAATCGCGAGCTGCTGAACCAGGAGCTCACGAAGATCGAGAAGCCGGCCGGCATCGCCAACCCCAAGGATTTCCGCAACGAGGTCGTGAAGTTCTCCTTGCGCGCCCGCGCCGCCAACGGCGGGCGGAACCCGTCCTGGACCAGCTATGAGAAAATCCGCGAGGTCATCGAGCGGCGGATGTTCTCGCAGGTCGAGGAACTGCTGCCGGTCATCAGCTTCGGATCGAAGAAGGACAGCGAAACGGAGAAGAAGCACGCGGAGTTTGTCGAGCGCATGGTGGACCGCGGCTACACCGAGCGCCAGGTCCGTCGTCTGGTGGAGTGGTATATGCGCGTGAAGCAGGCCGGGTAATCCCGGCCGGCTCACAGGCGGGAGGGGCTCATGCATATAATCGACCGCCGCCTCAATCCGGGCGGCAAGAGCCTGGCCAACCGGCAGCGGTTCATCCGCCGCGCGAAATCGCTGATCCGCAAGGCCGTGCACGAAAGCACCGCGGACCGCAGCATCAAGGACGCCGACGAGGCGGGCGAGATCTCCCTTCCGGCCCAGGGCGTGCACGAGCCCTCGTTCCGCCGCGGACGCGGCGGCGGTGTGCGCGACTACCTGCTCCCCGGCAACAAGGAATATGTCGAGGGCGACACACTGCCGCGCCCGCCCTCCGGCGGCGGTGGCTCGGGGTCCGAAGGCAGCCCGGACGGCGAGGGGCAGGACGATTTCCGCTTCGCCCTTTCGCGCGACGAGTTCGTCGACCTGTTCCTGGAGGATCTGGAGCTCCCCGATCTCGCCAAGCGCCGTGTGGTGGATACCGAGGCGATGACCTGGAGCCGCGCCGGCTACTCGGTCACGGGTTCGCCGGCCAACCTCGCGCTGATGCGGACGGTGCGGAACGGCATGGCGCGCCGCATCGCGCTGCGCCGGCCGAAAACCGAGGAGCTCGTGCGGCTGCGGGCCGACATCGCGGCCCTTGCCGAGGACGACCCGAAGCGGGTCGAGCTGGAGGAAGAGCTCGACCGCAAGCTGCGCCGCGTGCAATTGATCCCATACATTGACCCGCTCGACGTGCGGTACAAGCGGTTCGAGGCGCATCCCAAGCCGGTGGCGCAGGCGGTGATGTTCTGCCTGATGGACGTGTCCGGCTCGATGACCGAACACATGAAGGACCTCGCCAAGCGATTCTACGTGCTGCTCTATATCTTCCTGCGCCGGAAGTACAAGCACGTAGAGGTCGTGTTCATCCGCCACACCCACCAGGCGCAGGAGGTGGACGAGGACACGTTCTTCCACTCGCCCGAAACCGGCGGCACCGTGGTCTCCACCGCGCTCGAGGAGATGCGGCGCGTCGTCTCCGAGCGTTACAGCCCCGATTCGTGGAACATCTACGCGGCCCAGGCATCGGATGGCGACAACACCGCGTCGGACAACGAACGCACTGCCGATCTGTTGACCAAGGCGATCCTGCCGATCTGCCAGTATTACGCCTACCTGGAAGTCGGACGGGATTCCGAGCATTTCCCGCCGGGTTTCATCCGCCGCGACAGTGATCTCTGGCAGACCTACAGCGAGATTTGCCGTTCAGGGGCACCGATGGCGATGCGGAAGGTCAATCACCGGCGCGATATCTTCCCTGTGTTCCGCGAGCTTTTCGCGCGCAAGCAGGCGCCAGCAGGAGCCGACAGCGCATGAATTTCATCAATCCCACCGCCGTTCGCCCGCTGTTCGAGGGCGCCGATTGGGAGTTCTCCACGATCCAAAAAATCCACACCGCCGTGGAGAGGGTAGCGCTGGGCGAGCTCGGGCTCGACGTGTATCCGAACCAGATCGAAGTGATCAGCACCGAGCAGATGCTGGACGCGTATTCCTCGGTCGGGATGCCGCTGTTTTACAAGCATTGGTCGTTCGGCAAGCAGTTCGCCCGTCACGAGGGCCTGTATCGCGCCGGGATGCAGGGCCTCGCTTATGAGATCGTCATCAACTCCAATCCGTGCATCTCCTACATCATGGAAGAGAACACGGCGACGATGCAGACCTTGGTCATCGCGCACGCCGCGTTCGGCCACAACCACTTCTTCAAGAACAACTACGTCTTCAGGCAATGGACCGACGCGGACGGGATCCTCGACTATCTCGAGTTCGCCAAGGGCTTCATCTCTCGTTGCGAGGAGAAGTACGGGGAAGCGCAGGTCGAGCGGCTGCTCGACTCGGCGCATGCGCTGATGACGCATGGCGTGCATCGCTATCCGCGGCGCCGGCACGCAGATCTGCGTTCCGAGGAAAAGCGCGCGCGCGAGCGGCGGGAATACGAGGAGCAGATCTTCAACGACCTGTGGCGTACCGTGCCGGGCAAGCCGGGGGCCAAGACGGACAAATCGAGCGAGGAACGCCGCCGCGCGCTGCTGCAGCTTCCGCAGGAGAACATCCTCTATTTTCTTGAGAAAAGCGCGCCGCTGCTGGCGCCCTGGCAGCGCGAGATCCTACGGATCGTGCGGCAGATCGCGCAATATTTTTACCCGCAGGGCCAAACCAAGGTGATGAACGAGGGTTGCGCAACCTTCGTGCACTACAAGATCATGAACCGGCTGCACCAAAAGGGCCTGCTGACCGACGGGGCGATGGTCGAGTTCCTGAAGTCGCACACCAACGTCGTGTTCCAGCCGGAGTTCGACGACCCGCGCTACTCGGGGATAAATCCGTATGCGCTCGGCTTCGCGATGATGAGCGACATCGAGCGCATCTGCCTCGACCCGACCGCGGAGGACGAGTTCTGGTTCCCCGAAATCGCCGGCTGCGGCGATCCAATGGAGGTGCTACGCGACTGCTGGGCGAACTATCGCGACGAGAGCTTCGTCCTGCAGTACCTCAGTCCGCGCCTGATCCGCCAGTTCGGGCTGTTCCACGTCGTCGACGACGCGAACGAGCCGCATATGCGCGTGGACGCCATCCACGACGAGCGCGGCTATAAGCGCATCCAGCGGGCGCTCGCCAAGCAATACGATCCGGCTTGGCTGCTGCCGGACATTCAGGTGGTCGATGTGGATCTGCACGGCGACCGCAAGCTCATTCTGCACCATCGCGCGCTCGACCGTGTGCTGCTCGACGAACAGGACGCCAAGCTGACGCTGCAGCATCTGGCCGACCTATGGGGGTACGACGTGCTGCTGCGCGAGATCGATCCCGGGAGCGACTCGGTGCTGAAGGAGCACGCTGCAACGCCGCGGCCCGGGCTGCTCAGCCCGCCGCTCTAGAGCGGGTTTCCGCGCGCTGGAAATGGCAGAGAGGCAGGCGTCTCTTCCTGGTCATTCCCGCCAAAGCCCGAGCAGATCCCTCCGGCCGTACGGCGGCGTCCAATGCGGCGCGCATCTCGGCTGCCGTGCCGCGGTCGTGCTGCGCGGCCCGAACCTTCAAAGCGCAATGCGTCGCGGCGGAGAGGTTGCGAATGGTGACGGCAGGCATGATGGCACGCCGCGGCGTAGCGCCACCGGCGCTGATGAAAGGCAGATCGTTTCAAGCGATGCCAGCAACTTCAAGCCGCTCGGTCATCCGTTGCACAGCGGCACCCCTCGCAGCCTTCATCCGCGGCGGCGGCTTCAGGTTGCGCCTCACGTGATCACGTCGTGCCGCCCTGCTGCGCGATCTCGATCACCGCGTCGGCGGCGAAGGCGCCTTGGCCCTCGGGCATGGCGAAGACCGGGTTGAGGTCGATCGATTGCAGGCGCTCGCCGGCTGCCACGGCAAAGGCGGAGAGGCGGGCCAGCATCCCGGCGAGCGCCTTCACGTCGGCCTTCTTGCGGCCGCGGGCACCGAGCAACAGCGGCGCCCCCTTGATCGAGCGGATCATCGCCTCGGCCTCCGCCACGCCGAACGGGCAGCGGCGGAACACCACGTCCTTCAGCACCTCGACGAAAATCCCGCCCAGGCCGAACATTGCGATCGGGCCGAACACCGGGTCGCGGTGGATGCCGAGGATGCACTCAACCCCGCCCTGCAGCTGCTTCGCCACCAGCACCCCCTCGATCCGCGCGGCGGGCGCGGCCTCCTTGGCGCGGCGGAGCAGCAGGGCGAAGCCGTCGCGCACCGAAGCGGCATCCCCCACGTCCAGCAGCACGCCGCCGATCTCGCTCTTGTGCAGGATGTCCGGGGAGAGGATTTTCAAAACGACCGGATAGCCGAAGCGCGCGGCGGCGGCCACGGCTTCCTCGGCGCTCGCGCAGGCGGCTTCCGGGGCTGCGGCGATCCCGGCCTCCGCCAGCAGGCGCTTCGCCTCCGCCTCGGTCGGGGTGGCGGCGGGCAGGCGCACGGGCGGCACGGCGGGCGGCGCCGAGGGCGGCGGGGCGGCGAAGGAGTCGCCATAGCGGCCCATGGCGGCGATGGCGTTCACCGCCCGCGTCGGATCCTCGTGGCAAATCCAGCCGTCCGCCTCGAGGGCCCGGATTTCTTCGGCGGGCGCGATGACCGAGAGCACATAGAGCCGGTCGGAGTGGCGGGCGCGGACCTCGTTCAGAACCTTCTTCATCGCCGGCCAGCGCGGTCCCGAGGCGACCATCGTGAAGAAGCCTAGGATCGACTTGTAGCCGCCGTCCTGAACCAGCGCCTCCATGAACGGGGTCAGCAGGTTGAGGTCGTTGCCGACCTGGGCGGTGGCGTCCACCGGGTTGCGGGGGGAGCAGAATGAGACGAGCTCCTTCAGCCGCTTCTGCGCCTCCGCCGGCATCTCCGGCATCGGCAACCCGGCCTGCTCGGCGGCGTCGCTCACCAGCACGCCCGCCCCGCCCGAGAGCGTGATCATGCCGAGCGTGTTGCCGGCCGGGTAAATCCGCCGGGTCGCGGTCTGGGCGATGTCGAGCATCTCCTCGGTGGTGCGGGCGCGGATCACGCCGAACTCGGCCATCACGGCCTCCGTCACCGCATCGTCGCCGGCGATGGAGGCGGTGTGGGACTTGGCGGCGGCGCTGCCGAGCGCGCTGCGCCCGACCTTCATCATCACGATCGGCTTTCGCGCCGCCCGCGCCTCGGCGAAAGCGCTGAGCAGGCTTTCCGCCTCGCGGATGCCCTCGATATAGGCGGCGATCACGTCCACTTCGGGGTTCTCAGCGAGCCAGCCGATGCACTCGCCCACCGTTACGTCGGCCTCGTTGCCGGTCATGATGCAGAGCGAGGCGCCGATCCCGCGATTGCGGGCGAGCGTGTAGAGGTGGGTGCCGTAGGCGCCCGATTGCGAGGCGATGCCGATGCGGCCCGGGATCGGCCAGCCGCTGTCGAAAGAGGAGGAGAAGGTCGCGTAATAGCCGGTGCGGCCGTCGAACACGCCGAGGCAGTTCGGCCCCAGAAGCCGCATCCCATGGCGCCGCGCATGCGCGACGAGCCGGGCCTGGGCCTGCTCCCCGGCCTCGTCCACCTCCGCGAAGCCGGCGGTGAACATGATCGCGGCCTTGGTGCCGCGGGCGCCGAGATCCTCCACCGCCTGCTCGGCGATCGCGGCGGGGACGGCGATGATGGCGACATCCGGCGTGCCCGGCAGGTCGGCGACGGAGGGGTACGCCTTCAGCCCCTGCACTTCGGCCCGGTTCGGGTTGACCGGCCAGACCTCGCCCTTGAACCCCGAAAGCTTGAGGTACTTGATCGGCCGCCCGCCGATGCGCGTGGGATCGCCCGAGGCGCCGAGCACGGCGATGGAGCGCGGCGCGAGCAATGGCGTGAGAGCGGCGAAGCGTTGAGCCATGGGCGGACATTCTCCCCGTATTTGCCCCGATCGTGACGAGGGGTTCGTGGGCGCGCAAGCGCTCCCGGCTCGACAGCGGCGGCGGGGCAGGGCAATCGGCGGCGCATGACCAGCCTTGCCATCGCACGGCACCTGCTGTTCGCGGCGGGCCTCGCCTGCCTCTCGGCCGCGATCGTGCGGGCGATGATCGGGGTCCGCATCATGGACCGGCCGAACGGGCGCAGCGCTCACGAGCGGCCGACGCCGAAGGGCGGCGGGCTGGGCGTCGTGGCGGCGTTCGTCGTGGGCCTGCTCGTGCTCTACGGCTGGGCGGATTTCGCGCGGCTGGCGCAGCCCTACTTCCTCGGCGTGATCGCCGCCTCGGTGGCGATGTCGGTGGTGGCGTTCCTCGACGATGTGCGGGATTTCCCGTTCGCGGTGAAGCTCGCCGCCCAGCTTCTGGCCGCGCTCGCCGCCGTCGGCACCGGCGTCTATGTGCGGAGCTACGCGATTCCCTATGCGGGGATGCTAGCGATCGGCTGGATCGGCGCGCCGGCGACACTGGCGTGGATATTGTTCACCACCAACGCGGTGAATTTCATCGACGGGCTGAACGGGCTGGCGGGGGGCGTTTCCTTGATCGCGGCCTGCTTCCTGGCCGGGATCGCCGCCGAGCACGGCGCCTGGTTCGCCTATTTCGCCGCGCTCCTGCTGGCGGCGGGGCTGTTCGGCTTCCTGCCGTTCAACTGCCCCCGTGCCCGCATCTTCATGGGCGACGTCGGCAGCCAGTTCTGCGGCTTCGTGCTGGCGATGCTCGGCGTGATCGCGAGCCGTTTCGATGGGGTACGGCTCTCGTTGCTGCTGATGCCGATGCTGCTTTCGGGGGTGCTGTTCGATGTCGCCTTTACGCTCGCCCGGCGTCTCTTGAACGGCGAGCGCGTCACCCAGGCGCATCGTGGGCACCTCTATCAGCTCGCGCACCGGGCAGGCATGCCAGCCATGGCGGTAACGCTGATCCACTGGGGGTTCGCGGTCTGGGGCGGCCTCTGCTGCCTCGTGTTCATCGCCGCGCCCTCGCCCGCCAAGCCTTACGTACCGCTGCTGGCGCTGGCGCCGCAGGGGCCTTGGACCGTCTTTGTTATCGGGCGAGCGCGGGCGGCGGGGCTGACGCGCTGGTAGCAGTCGCGCGCAGGGGCACGAGCAGCAGCGCCCCGGCGCCGAGCAGCACCAGGATCACCGCCATGCCCACGCGCTGGCCGCCGGCGAGCGCGGTCGCGAGCGCGATGCAAGCCGGCCCCACAAAGCCTGTTACCCGGCCGGAGAGCGCATAGAGCCCGAACTGGGCGTTGCGCGCCTCGGGCGGCGCGAGCCGGGCCATCAGGCTGCGACTGGCTGATTGGGCGGGGCCGACGAACAGGCCGAGACCCAGCGCGCAGGCGCAAAACAGGGTGGCCGATCGCACGATCAGCGCGCCGGCTCCGAACGCCATCAGCGCCGCGAGCGCCGTCAGGATCACCGCCTTGGCGCCGATCCGGTCCTCGACCAGGGCGAACAGGGCGGCGCCGATCCCGGCGGTCACGTTGAGCGCAATGCCGAGCGCGAGCACGGCCTCTGCATCCATCCCGAACGTCCCCGCGGCATAGAGGCCGCCAAAGGCGAACAGGGCGGTCAGTCCGTCCGCGTAAAGCATCCGCGCGAGCAGGAAGCGGCGAAGCGTCGGTGCCCGCGCGGCGTCGCGCAGCGATGCGGCGAGCCCGTCGGCGCCGCGCCGGAGTGCCACGCGCCAGGGCGCCGGGGCCGGCTGAGGGGGCGCGAAGGCAAGCATCGGCCACGCGAACAGCGCCATCCAGCCCGCCGCCAGGAGCGCGGTCGCCCGCACGTTCCCCGCATCGGCTCGCGAGAGGCCGAACAGCGGCGGATCGGGCCGCACCAGCAGGAACAAGGAAAGCGCAAGGCACAGCAGGCCGCCGCCGTAGCCGCAGGCCCAGGCGATGCCCGAGAGGCGCCCGAGCCTGCCCGGCGCGGTGATCTGAGGCAGCATGGCGTTGTAAAAGACGAGCGCGGTCTCGAAAGCGAGCGTCCCGCAACCGGCCAGCGCCAGAGCGAGCACCGCATCGCCCGCGCGCGGGCGGACGAACCAGAGCGCGCCGGTCAGCCCGATCATCAAGGCGGTAAAGAGGCCGAGCAGCGCGCGGCGCCGGCCTCCCGCATCGGCAAGCGCCCCGAGCGGTGCGGCGGAAAGGGCGATGGCAAGGCCCGCGGCCGCTTGCGCCGCGGCCCACCAGGATGTGCCGCGGACCGCATCGGGGGCGACCGCGCGGACGAAATAGGCGGGAAAAACGAAGGTGACGACGACGGTACTGAAGGCCCCGTAAGCCCAGTCGTACAGGCAGAAGGCGAGGGCGGCGCGGCTCCGCCCGTCAGCCTCAGTCGCTCTCGCTGGTGGCCGTTGCCTTGCGCACCTCGCCGTGCTGCTGCTCCTCGGCCTCTACCGCGGCGCGGCGCGAACGGCTCGCCGCCTCCGCCATGACGGTGCGAAGATCGCGCAGGAAGCCGGTGCCCTTCAAGGTACGCTGCACGAGCACGCTGCGCCGGTCGAGCGGATCGACCTTGCGGCGCGCGAGATCGAGCTCGCCGAGCCGGTCGAGCGCGCGCGTGATGGCGGGCTTGGAGACGTGCAGTTCGGCCGCCAGCCCGCGCACGGTGTGATTGTTGTCATCGAGATAGCAGGTCAGGAAAACCCCGAGCTGGCGGGCCGACAAATCCGGCCCGTCGCGGCGCACCAGGGCGACGATCGTGTCACGTAGGATCTGGATAAGCTGGTCCGGGGCAGGGCTCGTTGCCATTCAAGTCCACTCCTCCAAACAGGGGGCCTGCTCGGGTCGGGTCGGCGCCCACAACTCCAGCAAGGTTTCGGCTCGCGCATCAAATACACGCGGCGTGCGCGCCCGTTGCACCGCCCTCACGACGATGTTACCCGCCTGTTCCGGTTGGCTTCGGCATCAACGAACGTTCGCGGATCGCGGCGAATATCGCGCGCATCGCCTGCGCCTCGCCGCCCTCCGGCCGGCCGGGCTGGGTCTGGTCGTTCCAGGCATAAAGATCGAGATGCGCCCAGGGAACCGGTACTCTCACAAAACGCTGGAGGAAGAGCGCGGCGACGATGGCGCCGGCGAAGGGCTTGCTGGAAACATTGTTGAGATCGGCAACGGGCGATTGCAGCCACGAATCGTAGCCGGCCCATAGCGGCAGCCGCCACACCGGGTCGTGGCACCCAAGGCCAGCGCGTGTGATCGCTTCCGCCCAGCCGTCATCGTTGCAGAACAGCGCCGGCAGCTCGGGGCCGAGCGCGACGCGCGCCGCCCCGGTCAGCGTCGCGCAATCGACGAGCAGCGACGGAGTCTCCTCCGCCGCCTCGGCCAGCAGGTCGCACAACACGAGCCGTCCCTCGGCGTCGGTGTTGCCCACCTCGACGGTCGGGCCGGCGCGGGTTCGAAGCACGTCGAGCGGGCGCATGGCGGTGCCCGACACCGCGTTTTCCACGCAGCCGATCCGCACAGCTAGGCGGATCGGCAGGTCGGCCTCCATCACCAGCCGCGCCAGCCCGAGCACGGTGGCTGCGCCCCCCATGTCCTTCTTCATCCGCAGCATCCCGGCCGAGGGCTTGAGGTCGTAGCCGCCGGTGTCGAAGCACACGCCCTTGCCGCAGAGCGACAGCAGCGGCGCCGACGCATGAGCGCCGCTCCCCGCCCAGCGGAAGCTCGCCACCATGGGCGCGCGGGCCGAGCCGCGGCCGACGGCGGCGACGGCAGGGTAGTCGCGCTCCAGCTCGCTGCCCTCGGTGATGCCGCCCGCGGCGCCGTATCTCTTCCCAAGCGCCACCGCGAAGCCCGCCAGTTCACGCGGGCCGAGATCGTTGGCCGGCGTATTGATCAGGTCGCGCACCATCCAGGTGGCGGCGGCCGCGGCGAGCGCCTGGCGGCGGTCGCCCTCGGCGAACAAGCGCGCGGGAGCGCGCTTCGGCTGCTTGTAGGTGGTGAAGCGGTAGGCACCGAGGCAGAAGCCGAGCACCGCTGCGTCGGCATCATAGTCGCCGGGCGCGAGCCGCCAGACGCTCGCCTCGGGTAGGCGCAGCGCGAGGTTGCCGAAAGCGAACGGCGAGCGGTCGTCGCCGAGGCCGAGAACCGCGGCGTCCAGCCCCGCTGTACCCGGCAGCAGCACGAGTTCCTGCGCCGCGCCGGTGAACGCGCAGTCGCGCAGGAAGGCCGCCTGCGGCGCGGGCAGCGCCTCGAGCAGACGCGCGAGCCCCTCGGGGCGGACGGCATGGATCGGCCGCGCGCCCTCCCCGCTTTCGGCGATGCAGTCGAGCGTTCGGTCAGAGGCCATATCGGTTCCCGCGACTAGTCGAGCAAATGGCCGAAGCGCCTGGCCTTCGTCGCGAGATAACGGTCGTTGACGCCGTTCGGCGCGAAGGCGTGCGGCACGCGGCCCGCCACCGCGATCCCGCAGGCGGCCAGCGCCGCGATCTTGTGGGGATTGTTGGTAAGCAGGCGCACGCGGTGCAGCCCGAGCGCCTCCAGCATCATCGCCGCCACCATGAAGCTGCGCTCGTCGGCGCCCCAGCCGAGCGCGCGGTTGGCGTCGAGCGTGTCGAGGCCGCGATCCTGCAGCGCATAGGCACGGAGCTTGTTGACGAGCCCGATCCCCCTGCCCTCCTGCGCCAGATAGAGGAGGACGCCCGCATGTTCCTGCGCCATGCGCCGGATCGCGCCGCGCAATTGCGCGCCGCAATCGCAGCGGAGGCTGCCGAGCAAATCGCCGGTGAAGCACTCCGAATGCAGCCGCACGAGCGGGGCTTCGAGCGAATGCGGATCGCCGAGGACGATCGCGAGATGCTCCACCCCGCCATCATCGGTGCGGAAAGCGACGATTCGCGTCTCGTTGGCGTCGTCGAGCGGCACCAGCGCCTCGGTGACGCGGGTCAGGCCGGCGACGCCGGCTCCGGGGTAGGCGGCCGCGTCGGCCGCGGGCACGCTCAGCAGGCCGAGCCGGGCGAGCGTGCGCGCCGCGTCTGGCCGGGCCGGCGCGGCCAGCACGGCGGGCAACAGACGGGAGAGCTTGACCAGCATCAGCGCCGCCGGAGCGGCCTCGGGCGCGGCTGCGGGCGTCGGCGCGGAAGGCCGCTCTTGCGGGAGCGTGGGATCGGCAAGCGCCTGGACGGACGGCACGGTGAGCAACGGGCCCGGCAGCTCCAGAGCCACGGCGGGATCGGGCGGCACCGGGCGATGCAGAATCGCGGCGGCACGCACCGGCGCCACCAGCAGCACCGGCGTGCCCTCCGTGAGTTCAGCGAATTCGGCCAGGCCCCGCTCGCCCACCGTCTCGGCCGCCAGCACGACGAGCGGCGCGGAGCCTTCCAGCAACACGGGGGCGCCTCGGCGCAGCTCGGCGGCGGCGCGATGCACGGCACGCATGGGACCGATCGCGGGAGCGGCCATCGAAGCGAGGGGGGCGGCGCCGGGGGCGCCGGGCGAGAAAAGGGTCATGGCCGGTTCACTCCCCAAACATCGCCTTTGCCGCACGTCGGTCAAGGTTCGCAGACATGCGTTCGCCGGTGGGCCGGCCCGGCGGGGCCGGGCGGTGCCGGCCAGGTCTCGCAACTGTCACGAGATGGTTATAATCAGCCCGACGGGCTCGCGAGTAAGTGAGTGATCTAATTTCGTGAGCACACGTTCGTGGGATGCGGAAATCCGTGAGCGGGTCCTAGAGTGCGCTTCGGCGTTCATCTCGGTTCCAACCCGACCGGGTGAGCCGTTCTTGTCGGACTGCTCTGTCCGCCTCAGTGGCAAAGGAACAATAAGATGTCGAGCGAGCGACCCATCCTGATCGTGGACGACGATGCCGACCTGCGTGCGACCCTGGCGGAGCAGCTCGCCGTCGATGGCGAGTTCCAGTCGGTCAAGGCGGCGAGCCTCGCCGAAGCCGAGGAGAAACTGAATGAGCCGGATGCGCGCTTCGACGCGGTGATCCTCGACGTGCGCCTGCCGGACGGCGACGGGCGGGATTTCTGCGTCAAGCTCCGCCGCCAGGGGCACAAGATGCCGGTGATCATGCTGACCGGATCGGACGCCGAGACGGACGTGGTGCGGGGGCTCGATTCGGGGGCGAACGATTACGTCGCCAAGCCGTTCCGCCTGGCCGAGCTGCTGGCCCGCCTGCGCGCCCAGCTCCGCATCTTCGAGAACAGCGAGGACGCGGTGTTCACCATCGGGCCATATACGTTCCGCCCGTCCGCCAAGCTCTTGCAGGATCCGCACAAGAACCGCCGCATCCGGCTGACCGAAAAGGAGGCGGCGATCCTGAAGTTCCTCTATCGCGCGGGCGATCGGGCGGTGGCGCGGCAGATCCTGCTGAACGAGGTCTGGGGCTACAATGCCGCCGTGACCACGCACACTCTGGAGACCCACATCTACCGCCTGCGCCAGAAGATTGAGCCCGACCCGGCGAATGCGCGGCTGCTTGTCACCGAGGGGGGCGGCTACCGGCTCGACCCCGAGGGGGTGAAGCCGATGGCGATGGCATAGCCCGCCGCGCCGCGACCGCCTCCTGCCCACCCCGGATCAAATCCGGGGCGTTGCTGCATCCCGGCCGCGTTGCGGGAGTTTGATCAGAGCGAGCCTGCCGTTCGCCGGGCCGCCCCGCCTGGAATGGACCGTCACGCATCTAGGACTTGCCACGGCAAGCATCACCCCGCAGACGCTTGGACTAGCCCCATCGGCTTCGGCGGCGAGCCGAGCCTCGGCACACTGACCAGCGTGCTCGGCGTGATCGGCGGCGTGCTGGCGGCCGCCGAGGGCGGCGACGGGTTGCCGGAAGGGCCGGCCTCCTCCGGCCCGTTCTCGGCCGTCTATGCCTTCGGCGACAGCCTGACCGACGCGGGGAATGTCTCGCTGGCGACGCTCGGGACCGTCCCCGTCTCGCCGCCCTATGTCAGCGGGCACTTCACGAATGGCCCGGTCTGGGCGCAGGACGGGGCCCAGGATCTCGGGATGCCGGCGCCGCAGCCGAGCCTCGCCGGCGGGACGGACTTCGCCTATGGCGGCGCGCAGACCGGCAGCACGCCGGCGCACACCGCCAACCCCACCGACCTGGTCGGCCAGTACGCGCAGTTCCTGCTCCAGGACCCGCGCCCGCAGCCCGACACGGTGGCACAGACGCTCGCCTGAAACCTCGCGCGGCGCGGCGCGATCCGCTAACCCGCGCCGATGCAGGACGAGACCGAAAGCGCCGCCGCGCCGCCGCAAGCGGACGCCACGCCGCCCCCGCCGGCCGAGGACGACATCCGGCTCGCCGAGGCGCTGATCTTTGCCTCCGCCCAGCCCGTCTCGCCGCGCCAGCTCGTCCAGGTGCTGCCGGAGGCGGCGGACGCGGAGGCGGTGATCGCGGCGCTGCGCCGCCGCTATGCCGGTCGGGGCGTGGAGCTGGTCGATGCCGCCGGCGGCGTGATGTTCCGCACCGCGCCCGACCTCGCGCCCGCGCTGCGGAAGGTGATCGAGGTGCCGCGGCGCCTGCCGCGGGCGGCGATGGAGACGCTGGCGATCATCGCCTACCACCAGCCGGTGACGCGCGCCGAGATCGAGGCGATGCGCGGCGCCTCACTTAGCCAGCAGACGCTGGAGACGCTCCTGGAGGCGAACCTGGTGGCCCCGGCCGGCCACAAGGAGGTGCCGGGACGGCCCACCTTGTGGGCGACCACGCCCACGTTCCTCGCCCGCTTCGGCCTGACGAGCCTTGCCGACATGCCGCGCCGGGAGGATTTGCTGGTCGATCCGCTCACCGCGCCGCAGCCGCCGGCAGCCGAACCGCCAGCGGAACGGGCCGCGGAGGAGGCACCCGAGCGCGGCGATTGAACCTCTGGCGTTAGGCTTCTGTTCCCGCCGCGCGCTTTTCCTGCTAAGCGGCGGCGGCGCATAGCCACATCTGGCGCGCGCTATAGATTTACGGCCGGAGAGCCGCCCCGCTTATGTTCGACTTCGCCTGGTCCGAGATCGGCGTGATCGCCGTGGTCGCCCTGATCTTCATCGGGCCCAAGGACATGCCCGTGGCGATCAAGGCGGTGAAGGGCGCGATCAACAAGGCCCGCCGCATGGCCTCCGAGTTCCAAACCCATGTGGACGAGATGGTGCGCGAGGCGGACCTCCAGGAAGTCCGTGATTCGATCGGCGGCATCGCCGGCTTGCGGAAGTTCGGGGTCGCCGGGGCGTTGACGAAGCTGATCGACGACGACGGCACGATCCGCCGCAGCCTAGCCGACCCGCTGACCTCCACCTCGCTCTCATCGCCCCCCGCCCCCCAAACCGAGCCGGTGCCGCTCGATCAGGCGTTTGTCGTAACCGCCGAGCGTCCCGAGGCCGAAGCGGCGCCCGACGCAGCCACCGTGGCTTCGATCGAGGAGTCGGTGCCCGAGGCGGTGGCGGAGCCAGAGGGGGCGGAACGGCTGATTGAGGTTCCGGCGTTCATCCCGCCCCGGATCACGCTCGTGAAGCGGCCGGCGGCACACGCACCGAAGCCGCCCCCCTTCATCCCTCCGCGCGCGGCGCCGCCGCCCTCGCTGCGCGCCTGAACCGGCAAGATGCTCGACAATCCCGACAAGCTGATCGACGACGATCCGATCGACGACAAGCCGATGCCGCTGCTCGATCATCTGGTCGAGCTCCGCCGCCGGCTGATCTTCTCGATGTGCGCGTTCCTGGTCGCCTTCGCGGGCTGCTACTACTTCTCCGGGCGCATCTTCTATTTCCTCGCGCGCCCGCTGGCGAAGCTCCTGATCGCGCACGGCAACGCCGATCCGCACCTGATCTACACGCAGCTTTACGAAGCCTTTTTCACCTACCTCAAGGTGGCGATGTTCTCGGCCGCCTTCATCAGCTTTCCGATCATCGCCGGGCAGCTTTGGATGTTCATCGCGCCGGGCCTTTATCGGAGCGAGAAGCGGGCCCTGCTCCCGTTCCTGATCGCCACCCCGGTGCTGTTCTTCATGGGCGGCGCGCTCGCCTACTACGTGATCTTCCCCTACGCCTGGAGCTTCTTCCTGAGCTTCCAGTCAAACACGGGTGCTGGCGGTGTGCCGATCGAGCTCAACGCCAAGGTGGGCGAGTACCTCGACCTGGTGATGAAGCTGATCTTTGCCTTCGGCATCACCTTCCAGCTTCCGGTGCTGATCACCTTGCTGGCCAAGGTCGGCATCGTCTCGCCCAAGGGTCTCGGGCGCTTCCGCCGCTATGCCTATGTCGGCATGTTCATCGTCGCCGCTGTGCTGGCGCCGCCCGACGTGTTCACCCAATGCGGCCTCGCGCTGCCGCTGATCGCACTCTATGAGGTTTCGATCCTCTGCGCCCGGATGGTCGCGCCGAAGCCGGTGGAGGTCTGAGGCGGGCTGTCCGTCCGCATTGTGAATTCTTTTACCCCCCAACGTCACGGCCGGGCTCGGCCCGGCCACCCACGATTTTGCCGCCTACAAGAAAAGTCGTGGGTGCCCGGGCCAATCCCCGCGTACGCGAGGACCGGCATGACGGGAAGGGAGGCAGCCAGAGAGCAGGGCCAACCTTCATGCACGACATCCGCGCCATTCGCGCCGACCCCGGAGGCTTCGATGCCGGTCTGGCACGCCGCGGGCTGGCGCCGGTCTCGGGCAAAGTGCTGGAATTAGACGAGAAGCGCCGAGCCCTCGTCACAGAATTGCAGAATTGGCAGGCGGACCGGCGTGCCCGCTCGAAGCGCATCGGCGAGCTGATGAAGTCCGGGCGCGCGGAAGAAGCCGCGCAGCTCAGGGCCGAGATCGACGCCGCCACCCCAGCCGTTTCGGAAGACGAGGTGCGCGCGGTCGAGCTGGAGCTGAAGGGTTTACTGGAAACTCTGCCCAACCTGCTCGACCCCGACGTGCCGGAGGGCGCCGATGAGTCCGCCAACGTCGTCCTTTCCCAGCACGGCGAGCCGCGCGATCTCGGCTTCCAGCCGCGCCAGCACTTCGAGCTCGGCGAGGCGCTCGGGATGATGGATTTCGCGCTTGCCGCCAAGCTCGCCGGCACGCGCTTCGTTGTGCTACGGGGCCAGCTTGCGCGGCTCGAACGTGCGCTCGGCCAGTTCATGCTCGACCTGCACACCCGCGAGCACGGCTATACCGAGACAGCGGTGCCCTATCTGGTCAACAGCGCCACCGCCTATGGGACGAACCAGCTTCCCAAATTCGCCGAAGACTTGTTCCAGACCACGGACGGGCGCTGGCTCATCCCGACCGCCGAGGTGCCGCTCACCAACACCGCGGCGGGCGAGATCATCCCGGAGAAAGACCTCCCGCTCCGGCTGACGGCGCTGACCGACTGTTTCCGCAGCGAGGCAGGGGCGGCGGGCCGCGACACGCGCGGGATGATGCGCCAGCACCAGTTCCGCAAGGTGGAGCTGGTCTCCATCACCCACCCCAGCCAGAGCGAGGCCGAGCACGAGCGGATGACACGCGCGGCGGAGAAGGTGCTCGCCGCGCTCGGCCTGCCGTTCCGGCGGGTGCTGCTGTGCGCCGGCGATACCGGGCCGAGCTCCGCCAAGACGTTCGACCTCGAGGTGTGGCTCCCCGGCCAGCAGGCCTGGCGCGAGATCAGCTCCTGCTCCAATTGCCGGGATTTCCAGGCGCGGCGGATGAACGCGCGTTTCCGCAGCGCCGCCGACAGCAAGGCGCTCGGCTTCGTCCACACGCTGAACGGCTCGGGCGTTGCCGTGGGCCGGGCGCTGATCGCGGTGATGGAGAATTACCAGCAAGCCGACGGGTCGATCATGATCCCCGAACCGCTCTGGCCCTACATGGGCGGCGCGGAGCGCATCGCGGCCCGTTGAGGCGACCCGACGCGGCGCCTATGGTTCCGCCCACATGTTGTTCCTCGCCCTCGGCGGCCTGATCCTGGTGCTGTTCCTGTTCGGTCTGCGGGCGTTCGAGCGGGCCTCGGTCGGCACTGTGAAATCGTTCGGCCTGTGGGTTGTGGCGCTCGGCGGTCTAAGCCTCGCGCTTCTGCTGGTGCTGACCGGCCGCGCCGGCCCCGCGATGGCGGCGCTCACCTTGCTCGGTCCGGCGATCTGGAACCGCCTCCGCCCCGCCGCCCCGGCTTGGTTCGCCGGCACTTTCGGGGCGGCCGGCCCGCGCCAGCCGCCGCGCGGCGCAGCGATGTCGCGCGAGGAGGCGTATGAGGTGCTCGGTCTGCGTCCCGGCGCCAGCGCGGCGGAGATCCGCGAGGCGCACCGCCGGCTGATGCGCGCCGCCCACCCCGACAGCGGCGGCTCGGACTGGCTCGCCTCCCGGATCAATGCCGCACGCGATACGCTGCTCGGCGGCCGGGCTTGGCGCGGATGACGGAGAGTTGCGGTTGATGACGTGACTCGCGCGCTAATTGCGAGCCACAATTCCGCCCAGTGGGCGTGCTGAGCGGGCGCATCCCCGAAGCCCATGCAGGAGACTTCCAACGATGAAGAAGCTGCGCAAGGCCGTACTGCCCGTTGCCGGCCTCGGCACACGCTTCCTTCCCGCCACCAAGGCGACCGCCAAGGAAATGCTGCCTGTCGTTGACAAGCCCCTCATCCAATACGCGATCGAGGAAGCCCGGGCAGCCGGGATCGAGCAGTTCTGCATGGTGACGGGCCGCGGCAAGACCGCGCTCGTCGAGCATTTCGATATCGCCTTCGAATTGGAGGCGACGCTGCGTGAGCGCAACAAGACCGACGCTCTCGAGCTTCTTCGTTCCACCCAGGTCGAGCCCGGGTCGATGGTGACGGTGCGCCAACAGGTGCCGCTCGGGCTCGGTCATGCGATCTGGTGTGCGCGCGCCTTCATCGGCGAGGATCCGTTCGCGATCCTGCTGCCCGACGATCTCGTGCTGTCCGAAACGCCGTGCCTGCGCCAGCTCGCCGACGCCTACCGTGACACGGGCGGCAACATCGTCGCGGTCACCGAGGTGCCGCGCGCCCAGACCAACCGCTACGGGATTCTCAAGACCGGCCGCGACGACGGCAGGCTGGTCGAGGTGACGGGCTTGGTCGAGAAGCCGAAGCCCGAGGAGGCGCCGTCCAATCTCTCCATCATCGGGCGCTACGTGCTGATGCCCGAGGTGATCGGCGAACTGTCGCGCATGGAGCGCGGCGCGGGCGGCGAAGTGCAGCTCACCGACGGTATGGCCCGCCTTATCGGGCGCCAGCCGTTTTACGGCCTGCGCTACGAGGGCAAGCGCTTCGACTGCGGCGACAAGGCCGGCTTTTTGGAGGCGCAGATCGCCTTCGCTCTGAAGCGGCCTGATCTCGGACCGGCAGTGCGCGCCTTCCTCAAGAATTATGTTTGAACATCAGAGAGCGCACCGGCATGGCCTTCTCGCACCGCTTCGATCCCACCACGTTGCGCGAATACGACATCCGCGGGATCGTGGGGCAAACGCTGCACTCGGCGGACGCCTTCGCGATCGGCCGCACCTTCGGCAGCATCGTCGCGCGTGGCGTCGGCAAGCGGGTCGCGGTGGGTTATGACGGGCGGCTATCGAGCCCGGATTTGGAGGCAGCACTCGTCGATGGGCTGAAGGCGAGCGGGATCGACGTGCTGCGCGTCGGTCGCGGGCCCACGCCGATGCTCTATTTCGCCGCGACCACACGCGAGACCGACGGCG
The DNA here is from genome assembly GCA_035685165.1 of Acetobacteraceae bacterium. Lineage (GTDB taxonomy): Bacteria > Pseudomonadota > Alphaproteobacteria > Acetobacterales > Acetobacteraceae > DATFDN01. The sequence goes on along the minus strand of DASRBI010000017.1, from coordinate 290,480 downwards.
CGGTGATGGTGACCGGCAGCCACAATCCGCCCGACTACAACGGCTTCAAGATGATGCTCGGCCGCAACCCGTTCTACGGCCCGCAAATCCGGGAGCTCGGGGAGCTCGCCGCCGCGGGCGACGTGGTGGCATCGGCTGAGGGCAGCGTGCAGGCGATCGACGTCAGCAGCGATTACGTGGCGCGGTTGTTGCAGGACTGGGACGGCGGCGACCGCACGCTGCACGTCGTCTGGGACAACGGCAACGGCGCGGCGGGCGAGGTGTTGCAGCGGCTCGTCGCCGGGCTGCCGGGCGAGCATGTGGTGCTGAACGGCACGATCGACGGGCGCTTTCCGTCGCACCATCCCGATCCCACCGTGCCGAAGAACCTCGAGCAACTGATCGCCGAGGTGCGCCGGCGCGGCGCCGACGTCGGCGTCGCGTTCGATGGCGACGCCGATCGCATCGGCCTCGTCGATGACCAGGGCACGGTCATGTTCGGCGATCATCTGCTCATCCTGCTGGCGCGCGACGTGCTGCGCGCGCGGCCGGGTGCGACGATCATCGGCGACGTTAAGGCAAGCCAGGTGCTGTTCGACGAGGTCGCCAAGGCGGGCGGCGAGCCGCTGATGTTCAAGACCGGGCACAGCCTGATCAAGGCGAAGATGGCGGAGATCGGCGCCCCGCTCGCCGGCGAGATGTCCGGCCACATCTTCTTCGCCGACCGCTGGTACGGGTTCGACGACGCGCTCTACGCGGCGGTGCGCGTGCTCGGCATCGTCGCGCGGCTCGACGTGCCGCTGTCGCAGGTGCGCGGCGCCTTGCCCGAGGTGATCAACACGCCCGAGCTGCGTTTCGATTGCGACGAGGCGCGCAAGTTCGCGGTGATCGAGGAAGTGGCGGCCCGCCTGCGCGCCGAAGGGGCGACCGTCTCCGAGATCGACGGCGTGCGCGTGCTGACCAAGGACGGCTGGTGGCTGCTGCGCGCCTCGAACACCCAGGCCGTGCTGGTCGCTCGCGCCGAGGCAACCAGCGAGGCGGGCCTCGAGCGCCTGAAAGCCGATTTGGTGCGCCACCTGGAGGCATCCGGCCTGAGCGCGCCAGATTTTTCGGGAAGCCACGCGGGGCATTGAAGCGTGGGCCTACGCCCGCGCCGACGCCCGCGCCTCCAACAAGGCGGCCAGCCGATCGCAAAGCTGCTCGCGGCTCACCGGCTTCCTCAGCAAGCTGAAACTGCCGGAAAGCGCCCCGCCTAGTGCCAGCGCCGCGCCCTCCCCCGCATAGCCGGTGAGCAGGATCGCCGGCAGGCCTGGGCGCAGCGCCTGGGCACGGCGGATCACGGCGAGACCATCGCTCCCCGGCATGGCGAGATCGGTCACGATCGCATCGAGCGGCAGTCCCACCTCGATCAGACGGACAGCTTCGGCGCCGTCGGCAGCCTCGGTCACGTGATAGCCGGCGGACTCCAGCTCGTGGGCCAGCGTGCCGCGGACCAGCGGATCATCGGCCACCACCAGCACGCGGAACTCGGCGCCTTCGGCGTCCACTACCGGCCCTGGCGCGGATGGGGGCCGCTGCGCGGCGGCGGCCGGGAACCACAGCGTGACCGTGGTCCCTCCGCCCACCCGGCTGTCGATCGCCAGCGCCCCACCCGATTGCTCGGCGAACCCGCGCGCCATCGCCAGCCCGAGCCCGGTGCCCTGCCCGATCGGCTTGGTCGTGAAGAACGGCTCCGAGGCACGCGCGAGCGTCTCCGCGCTCATGCCAACCCCGGTATCGCCGACCCGCAGGCGCACATAGGCCCCCGGCGACAGCCCGGCGCGGTGCGCGAGGGGATCGGTGACGGTCTCGCTGTCGGCCGATAGCGTCAGACGGCCGCCTTCCGGCATCGCGTCGCGCGCGTTGGTTGCCAGATTGACGAGCGCGGTCTCGAGCTGGGTGCGGTCGGCCAACAGTGGCGGCAGCCCCGGTTCGGCCTGCACCAGCACGTCGATCTGCGCGCCGAGCGCATGTTCCAGGATTTCGTGCAGCCCTTCCAGGACGTCGGCCGCCGCGAGCGGCTCGGCGCGCAAGTCGCTGCGGCGGCCGAAGGCGAGCAGGCGGCCGGTGATCGCCGCGCCGCGCGCCGTGGCATCGAGCACCATCCGCGCGAAGCGGCGGACGGCCTCCGGGTCGGCGGAGCGCCGCTCGATCAGCGCCGCACCCCCCTGTACCGCCTGGAGCACGTTGTTGAAATCGTGCGCGATGCCTCCCGCGAGCTGGCCGAGCGCCTGCATCCGCTCGGCGTGCGCGGCACGCGCCTGGGCGGCCTGTCGGGCGGCGATCTCGGCGGCGACCCGCGCCTCCAGCTCGCGGTTCAGCTCGCGCAGCCGCTCCTCGTCGCGCCGGCGCGCCGTGATGTCCTGCACCACCCCCACGATGCGGACCATCCGGCCCTGATCGTCGCGCAGCATGCTGCCGCTGGAGGCGGTCCAGCGGATCGTCCCGTCCACATGGCGGATGCGGTATTCGCAGGCATAGTCCTGGCCGGAGGCAACCGCGGCGTCGAAGGTGCGAACCACGCGCGGACGGTCCTCGGGCAGGATGAAGCTGCCCCATTCGCGGCGCGACATGCTGGTCTTGTCGGGCGGGAAGCCGTGCATGACCGCCGCCTCGGGCGACCAGTCGCGCCGGCCGGAGGCGACATCGAGCTCCCAGGTCGCGAGCCCGCCCGCCTTCATCGCCAAGCGCAGGCGTTCCGCCGCCTCGCGCAGCGCCTCCTCCTGGCGGCGGCGGGCGGTGCCGTCGATGCAGACGCCGAGCATCCGCTCCGGCCGTCCATCCGGCCCGGCGTCGGTGCGGCCGATGAACACCAGCCAGTGCACCTCGCCGTTCGGCCAGAGCGCGCGCAACTCGATCCTGAGCGGGCCCGGCCGGGAGAGGAACGCCTCCGCCGCTTCGGCCGCCGCCGCCCGATCGTCGGGATGGATCGCGTGGTGCAGGATCGGCAGCAGATTGGCGTCCGGCATGGGCTCGCGGCCGAGCAGCCTGTACATCTGCTCCGAGCCCAACATCACGCCCGTGGCGACGGAACGCTCCCAGGTGCCGATCCCGCCCGCCTCCTGCGCCAGGCGCAGGTGCTCCTCGCTAGCCCGCAGCCGGTGCTCGGCGAGCTTGCGCGCCGTTATGTCGCGGAAATAGACGGCGACGCCCGAAGCGCCGGCGATACCGATGGTGACGGAGACGAATGCACCCGTGGTCGGGGAGTGTCCCTCGAACATCAGCGGGGTCCGTGTCGCGGCGACCTGGCGCAGCGCGGCTTCGTTGTAGGTGCCGATCATGCTCGGGAACACGTCCCAGACTGTGCGGCCGATCAGGTCCTCGAGCTGGACGTTCCAGAACTCGAGTGCGCGGCGGTTGGCGTACGTGAAGCGCCAGTCGGCATCGAGTGCATAGAAGGCATCGCCCATGCTCTCCAGCACCGCCGCCGCGTCGAGCGGAGCTTGCTGGTGGAGGCGCGTCCGGGACCCGTCCGGCTGGGGCGACATGATTGTTTGCTTGTGACTCACAGGGCCGCGACGAGGCAGTACAAAACCCTATGAGCCGCAGGCCCGCTAGTCGTCGAACAGCACCCGGTGCGCCGCGCCGTCCAAGTCCGAATACTGCCCGTCCCTGAGCGACCACAGGAATGCCGCAAGGCCGATGCCGCCGAGACAGAGGCTGAGCGCCAGCAGGCCGAAGAGGATGATCATGCCGCCGCTCGCGCTAGGCGCAGGCGGGTGCTGTTCAGCATCACCACCGCCGAGGAAACCGACATGGCCGCCGCGGCGAGCCACGGCGTAACGAACCCGAGCATCGCTAGCGGCACCATCAGCCCGTTATAGCCGAGCGCCAGCGCGAGATTCTGCCGCGTCACCGCCCGGGCGCGCCGCGCGGTGGAGATGGCGACGGCTACCGGCGCCAGCGCGCGGCCCTGATAGACGAAATCCGCCACGGTCTGGCTCAGGTCCGCCGCCGTCGACGGTGAGGCGGAAACGCTGGCCACGGCGAGCGCGGGTCCGTCGTTCAATCCATCGCCCACCATCAGCACGCGCGCGCCGCGTGTCTGCATCGCCTCCAGCGCGGCGACCTTGTCTCGCGGGCGCAGTCCGGCCTGCCATGTCTCGATCCCGAGCGCCGCGGCGATGCGGGAAACGGACTCCGGGCGGTCGCCCGACAGAAGCGCGAGGCGAAGCCCGAGCTTACGCAAGCGCGCGACGGTCGCCTCCGCGTCGTCGCGCAAATGCTCAATGAAGCCGAAGCGGACGGGCGGATGCGCGGGCCGCACGAACCACAGCTCCGGTCCCTCGCCCGCCCCGGCATCGACCCCGCAGAAGCGGGCGCTGCCGAGCCGAGCCGCGCCGCAGGCAATCCCCGCGCCCGGCATCTCCTCTGCTCCAGCGGCCGGAACCACGGGGGGAGCGGCGGCGCAGAGCACGCGGGCGAGCGGGTGGCGGCTGGCCGCGGCAAGGGCTGCCGCCTCGCGCAGCGCATCCCGGTCCGGGCGGCCGGCAAGGCGAAGCTCGGGTTCGGTAAGCGTGCCGGTCTTGTCGAAAACCACCGTATCGACTTCCGCCAGGCGCTCGAGCGCGGTTGGCGATTTGAGCAGGATGCCGCCCGTGAACAGCCGCCCGGTGGCGATCACCTGCACGAGCGGCACGGCGAGCGCGAGTGCACAGGGACAGGTGATGATCAGCACCGCGCAGCCGACCAGCAGCGCATCCGCGATCGGGGCGCCGCCCACAATGACCCAGTAGAGAAAAGTGCCGAGTGCAAGCAGATGCACAAGCGGCGCATAGCGGCGCGCCACGCGGTCGGCGAGCACGATGAAGCGGGAACGGCGTGCCTCGGCGGCCTCGATCAGCCGCACACATTCGGCAAGCAAGGTTCCGTTGCCGGCCGCGGTGACGCGGATCGTCAGCGGGGCGTCGAGATTAAGCGTTCCGGCAAACACCGCGCTGCCCGCGCCGACCGCGACCGGCCGGCTCTCGCCGGTCACAAGGCTTGTATCGAGCGAGGACTCGCCCGCCTCGACCACGCCGTCGGCCCCGATCCGCTCGCCCAAACCGGCAAGGATCCGGTCGCCGACCGCGATCGCGCTTTGCGGGCGGCGAACCAGCGTGCCGTCCGCTCCGAGCACGACCACATCGCCGCCGCGCAGCGTCAGCAGCTCCTCCGCCGCGGCGTGGGCGCGGCCGCGCGCCTGCGTATCCAGCAGCCGTCCGGCCAGCAGGAAGAACAGCAGCATAACCGCCGATTCGAAGTAGGTCTGCGCGCCGCCGGTCGCGGTCTGCCAGAGGCTCAACCCGGTCACGAGCAGCACGCCGACGCTGATCGGCACGTCCATGTTGGTGCGCCGCTGGCGCAGCGCAAAGAGCGCGGAACCGAAGAACGGCCGGCCGGCATAAGCGATCGCCGGCACCGCGATCAGCGCGCTCAGCCAATGCAGCAGGTCGCGCGTCGCCGCGCCCATCCCCTGCCGCGCGCCCACCCATGTGCCGAGCGCGATCAGCATCACGTTACCCGCCGCGAAGCCGGCCACCGCGAGCGCGCGCAAAAGCCGCCGCGTTACCGCCTCGCGGGCGGCGGCCAGCGCCGACGTCTCGAAGGGCACGAGCCGGTAGCCGAGCGCCTCGATGCGGCCGACGAGCTGCGCGGCGCGCTCCGCCTGGCCGCGCCAGACGAGGCGCAGCCGCCGTGTGGTCATGTTGACCCGGCCGTGCAGCAGCTCCGGCTCGCGCGCCAGCACCGATTCGATCAGCCACACGCACGCGCCGCATTGCAGCCCGTCGATCGCGAGCACCAGTTCGCGGGCGCCGTCATCGAGCGCGGCGACATGGCGCTCCAGGTCAGCGCGCGCCCCCGGCTCCGGTTTCGGCGCCCGCATGGCCGGATCGAGCACGCGCTCGCGGTAGTAGCGGCCGAGCCCAAGTCCCTGGATCACCTCATAGGCCGCGGCGCAGCCCGGGCAGCAGAAGCGGTGCCCGGCCGGCGCGGGCTCGCCGCAATGCACACACGTCGCTTGCGCCAGGGTGTCGGCCCGGACGACCTCGGCCGTCATGGCACGACGAGCCGCGCCGTCGTGCTCATCGCCTGGCCGTCGCGCCGTATCGTGACCGTCACGACCCATTGGCCGCGCCCCAGGGTTTCGGCGGCAACGAACCGGCCCGCACCGCGGCCCGTGAAATGAAGTTCGGTATGCTCGGGCGGCCCCACGGGGCGCTCCGCAGCCGCCTGCACGGCAACCGCGCCGAGCGGAGCGCCGCTACGATCGACGGCCACGAGCCGCGGACGGTGCGCTCCGTCGAGCCGGGCCGTGACCTGCCAGCCGAGCGCCTGCTGCCGCGCCGCCGCGTCCAGCACGCGATTATAGCTGTTGCTGAGATCGAACCCGTCCTCGCCGGCCGTGCCCGGAAAGGAGCGCAGCGCATCGTAAACCATCACGCCGTTGACCGCGAACACCAGCAGCATCGCGCCGGTCAAGCCGAGCGGATACCAACGCCACGGCGTCCGCGCGGCCTCGCTCCGAACCTGCCTCATGGTGCCTGCACTGCCGGGCTGAACCCTTTCGGACCCATGAAGATGCTCCGGTACGTGGTGGTCTCGCCGGTGGCGCGATTACGCAGCACGAAATCGACTGGCTGGGCCCCTTCGACGAGGTGCATCGGACGTCCCGTCACCAGCACGCGGAACGTGCCGGCCTGATCGGGACCGACTGGCAAGTCGAGCTTGCCGGCCGGCAGCAAGTCCCACTCCGCGACCGCGAGCACGGCGCCGGGGAAATCGGGCAGAACCAACTCATAGTTTCCGACTTCCCGGCGCTTGTTCAGAATACGGATGGTGTAGCCGTTCCTGAGTGTGCCATCCGGCAGCATGACATAAAGCGGCGCGCGGTCGCGCTCCACAGACAGCGCCTGCGTGTGCCGCGTGAGCAGCGCCGTCGCTGTCGTGACCAGCGCCACCGCGAGCGCGGCGATGTAGATCACGCTGCGCGCGCGCAGCAGCCGCAGCGGCGCCGGGCGCCCCTCTTTCTTCGCGGCCTGCCGCGCCAGCGTATCCCAGCTTATGAGCCACTTGCTGCGGCCGAGCTTCTCCATCACATGGTTGCAGGCATCCATGCACAGCCCGCAATTGATGCACTCGAGCTGGATACCGTCGCGGATGTCGATTCCGGTGGGGCAAGCATGAATGCAAGCGAGGCAATCGACGCAGTCGCCCGCCGAGCCGGCGTCGCCAGCATGCTTGCCGCGCGTGCGCGGCTCGCCTCGCCACGCCTCATAGGTGACGGTGAAGCTGTGCTCGTCCAGCATGGCCGACTGAAACCGCGGCCAGGGGCACATGTAGGTGCACACCTGCTCGCGCGCCCAGCCGGCGAGCGAATAGGTGGTGAAAGTGAACAGGAAGATGAAGGCGTAAACCTGGGTGGAGGCCGCGCCGGTCCAGAATTCGCGAGTCACCGTCGGCGCATCGACGTAGTACATGATCCAGGCGCCGCCGGTCCAGAATGCGATTGCGAGCCAAAGCCCGTGCTTCAGCGTCTTGCGCCAAACCTTCTCGAACGAGAGCGGTTGCGCGTCGCGCCGCATCCGCTCGTTACGGTCGCCCTCGATCAGACGCTCGACCCACATGAACAGGTCGGTCCAAACGGTCTGCGGGCAGGTGTAGCCGCACCACACGCGACCGACGAGGCTCGTGACGAAAAAGAGGAGCACCGCGCCCGCGATCAGGGCGCCCGCGAGGTAGAAAATGTCCTGCGGCCAGAGTTCGAGCCCGAAGAAATAGAACCGCTCGTTCCAAAGGTCGAGCAGCACGGCTTGATTGGGATGCAGCGGACCGCGGTCCCAGCGCAGCCACGGCAGCAGGTAGTAAGCGGACAGGCAGGCGATCAGCACACCCCACTTGATGCGGCGCATGACGCCGTGCACGGCCATCGGATAGACGCGCACCCGGCTCGCATAGAGCGCGCCGGAGTGCGCCGCGGCCTGTTCGCGGAGCTGGCGGTCGGTCTTGGCGATGCGCGACATCAGTTCTCGCCGCCGCCGAGCGAATGCACGTAAAGCACGACGCTCTTTAAGGTTGCGGGATCGAGCCGCGTGTTCCAGTTCGGCATCACGCCGTTGCGGGGGGTGGTTACTTGCGATACGATCGCCTCGCGGCTGTCACCGTAGAGATGCACATGGCTCGCCAGCCGCGGGGCGCCCATCTCCCGATTGCCCTGGCCATCGGCGCCGTGGCAGGCGGCGCAGTTGTCGGCGAAGATCTTCGCCCCGGCCGACACATCGCGCCCATCGGCCGGATGGCCGTAGAACTTCGTCCACACATAGTCCGCAACCTGCTGGATTTGCCCGGGATTCAGCGCGCCCGACCCGAAGGGCGGCATCTGGCTTTGCCGCGCGTTGGGGTCGCCGCTGCGGATACCGTGCGTCACCGTGGTCTGGATGTCGGCGAGCGTGCCGCCCCAGATCCACGCGCCGGCCGCGAGCGCCGGATAGCCAGGCCGCCCCTGCCCGCCCGGCCCGTGGCACGGCTGGCAGTTGTTGGCGAAGGTGAGCCGGCCATCCACCAGCGCCAGCTCGAGAAGCTTCGGATCCTTGCGGATCTGCTCGAACGGCAGGGCCGCGATCCTGTCGAGCGAGGCGGCACGCGCCGCATTGATGGCGGCGACCTCGTTATCGACCCGCGTGCGCGCCGAATAGCCGAGCAAGCCGCGGAAATAGCCAGGACCATACGGGAACGAGGGAAACAACAGGCAGTAGCCCGCCGCCCAGACGATGGTGGCCAAGAAAATCCATACCCACCATTTGGGCAGCGGCGTGTTGAGCTCCTTGATCCCGTCCCATTCGTGCCCGGTGGTGTCGGTGCCCGAGTAGGCATCCTTTTCGATCTTGGTCGGCACTATTCGTCGTCCTCTAGCGGGATGCGGCCCGGGCGCTCGACCTGTTCCTTGCGGCCGGGCCAGTAGAGGCTGAGGAAGGTGGCCACGAACACCGCCACCATCGCCGCGACGGTGTAATGGTGCAGCCAGTGGGCGAGCGCGAGCAGCGAGGCGGTCATTGCTGGAGCCTCTTCTCGGTGGCGGGGTCGGCGAAGTTGACCAAGGTGCCGAGCATCTGAAGATAGGCGACCAGCGCGTCCATTTCGGTCGGCCCGTCGGGGCTCCCCGGCACGACGTTGGCCTTCGGATAGCGTTTCAGCAGCGCCGAGGCGTCCGCCGTCGGGTCGGCCTGGGCGAGCAGGTCGGCCCGTGCGTTGGCGATCTCCTCGTCGGTATACGGCACGCCGACCTTCCGCAGCGTACGCATCCGGTCGGCGATGTCGTCCGTTTCCAGCTTGTTCTGCGCCAGGAACGCGTAATGCGGCATCAACGACTCGGGCACCATCTCCTGCGGATTGGCCAAATGCGCGTAGTGCCAATCGTTCGAGTATTTGCCGCCGACCCGCGCCAAATCCGGGCCGATGCGCTTGCTGCCCCACTGGAAGGGATGGTCATACATGCTCTCGGCGGCCAGCGAGTAATGGCCGTAGCGTTCCACCTCATCACGCAGCGTACGTATCTGCTGGCTGTGGCAGAGATAGCAGCCCTCGCGCACATAGATGTCGCGCCCGCGCAGTTCGAGCGGCGAGTATGGCCGCACGCCCTGCACCGGCTCGACGGTGGTTTCGATGGTGAACAGCGGCACGATCTCCACAATGCCGCCGACCAGAACCACGAACAGCGAGGCGATCAGCAACAGGATCGCGTTCTTTTCCAAGATTTCGTGTCGGAGTTGCATGTCAGGTTTACTCTCCCGCCACGGCCAGCTCGACCGGATGGGCAACGGCGGGCAGCGCCGGAGCCGGCGTCCCGACGACTGTGCCCCTGGCGGTGCGATAGATGTTGTAGACCATCAGCAGCCCGCCGATCAGGAACATCAGCCCGCCCATCAGGCGGATCACGAAATAGGGATGCACCGCCGCGATCGACTCGATGAACGAGTATTGCAGGAACCCGTACTGATCGTAGGCACGCCACATCAGCCCCTCGGTGATGCCGGCCACCCACATCGAGACGATGTAGAAAACGATCCCCAAAGTGGCGATCCAGAAGTGCCAGGCGGCCAGGCGCGTGGAGTAGAGCGTCGTGCGACCCCACAGGCGCGGGAACACGTAGTACATCGCGCCGAAGCTGACGAACGCCACCCAGCCGAGCGAACCAGAATGCACGTGTCCGATTCCCCAGTCGGTGTAGTGCGACAGCGCGTTGACGTCGCGCACCGACATCACTGGCCCCTCGAAGGTGGACATGCCGTAGAAGCCGACCGACGTCACCAAAAAGCGCAAGCTGGGTTCAGTGCGGAGTTTGTCCCACGCGCCGGACAGCGTCATGATGCCGTTGATCATGCCGCCCCAGGACGGCATCCACAGCATGATCGAGAACACCATGCCGAGCGTTTGCGTCCAGTCCGGCAACGCGGTCCACAGCAGGTGGTGCGGTCCGGCCCAGATATAGATGAAGATCAGCGACCAGAAATGCACGATCGACAAGCGGTAGGAATAGATCGGCCGGTTCGCCGCCTTCGGGATGAAGTAGTACATCATCCCCAAAAAGCCGGCGGTCAGGAAGAAGCCGACCGCGTTATGGCCGTACCACCATTGCACCAGCGCGTCCTGCACGCCAGAGAAGAAGGAATAGCTGCTGGCGCTATAGACCGAAATCGGCCAGGTGAGGTTGTTGACGATGTGCAGGACGGCAATCGTCAGGATGAACGATAGATAGAACCAGTTGGCGACATAGATATGCGGCTCGCGGCGCTTGATCAGCGTGCCGACGAACACCGCCGCGTAGGCCACCCACACGATGGTCAGCCAGAGGTCAATGTGCCACGGCGGCTCGGCATATTCGCGGCTCTTGCTGAAGCCCATCACATAGCTCAGCGCCGCCATGACGATGAAGAACTGGTAGCCCCAGAAGATTAAGTTGGCGAGCGCGTCGCCGCCCCATAGCCGCGCGCGGCAGGTGCGCTGCACGACATAGAACGAGGTGCCGAACAGCGCCGAGCCGCCGAAGGCGAAGATCGCGGCCGATGTGTGCACCGGCCTCAGCCGCCCGAAATTGGTCCACGGCAGGCCGAGGTTGAACGCGGGCCACGACAGCTCGGTCGCCAGATAGACGCCGACCAGGAACGCCACGATCGCCCAGAACAAGGAAGCGACCATGAACTTCCGCACAACGTCGTCGTTATAGACGACCGGCGCGGCAGGCAGGGCGGCGTCAGACATGCCGGGCCGCTCGCGCGCGCGCCGCCGCCGCATCCACCTCGTTAAAGTGTCGACGAATCAGCCCGGCATCGAACGCGACGGCGAGTCCAGCGAGCGACAGGCCGAACACGTACATCTCATTGTCGCGGGCGCCGGCCGCGAGAAACAGCCCGGCCAGCCCGAACACCACCCACATCAGCCCGACCGCCAAGTCGCTCGGCTTAATATCCATTTCCCACTCCGCCGTTCCTCGGGGCGCGCCGGACGCGCCGAACCGGGGCGAAGAGTGCGGTGCGTTCGCACCTGCGACATTGATCGAGATCAATGGTCCGGTGCGCCCGCCGGTCTACCCGCGCGGGATATGCCCGCGTCGCTCCCCTTGCTCGGATCGCTGTGCAGCCCACAGGCGCTGCACGGCGGGCTGCTCGTCGGGCTGTTCCTGGCGGGCGCGACCGGCAGCACCATGCATTGCGTGCCGATGTGTGGCGGCTTCGTGCTGGGGCAGGTGGCCGACAGCCTCACCCGTTTGCCCGCCGCGCGCCTCTGCGAATGGCAGCGGGTCCGGGCGGGCTTGCTGCTGCCCTACCATCTGGGCCGACTCACCACCTACGCGGCGCTTGGCGCGCTGGCGGCGTCGGCTACGGCGGCGCTGCTGCATGGCACATGGTTTCCCCGGCTTTCGGCGGCGTTGCTCGCCCTCGCGGCGGCGATCTTCGGCGCGCAGGCGCTGGGCCGCCTGCGAAGCAACGGCACCGGCACCTTCGGGCGGGCCATCGCGCGGCTCGGCGTGCGGCTGAACGGCGGGCGGATGGCAAACCACTACGCGCTCGGCCTGCTGCTCGGGTTGCTGCCCTGCGGCTTTGTGTACGGCGCGCTGACGGCGGCGGCGGCGTCCGGCAGCGCCGCGACGGGCGCGGCCGCGATGCTCGCCTTCGGCCTGGGCACCGCGCCGGCCCTGATCGCGGTCGGCATCGCGGGCCAAGCCGCGGGTCACCGCTGGCGACAAGGGCTCGCCCGGCTCGGCCCGGCGGTGATGGCGGCGAATGCGGCGCTGCTGCTCGGGCTCGCGCTGACCGATCTCGCCGCGACGTAAAGTCTACGGCGTCGCCACGCGCCTCAGTGTCTGCAAGGGCGTGCCGGTGATGCTGTCCTCGCTCGGCAGCTCGCTCGCAGCCCACCCGCCGCCGAGCGCCTGCACCAGCGCGACACTCGCGATGAAGCGAGACTGCTGTACCGCAAGCGCCGACTGCTGATCGCTCAGCAAGGTCTCCTGCTGGGTGATGACGGAGGTATAGGCAACCGTCCCGGCGCGGTATTCGTTCAGCACCACATCGAGCGCGCGCTGCGCCGCGTGCACCGCGTTGTCCTCCGCCGCCGCTTGGTTCTGCAAAATCCGCAGCGCCGCCAGCTCGTCCTCGACTTGCTGGAACGCGGTCAGCACGGTTTGCCGGTACGTCGCCACCGCCTGCTCATAGGTCGCGCGCGCCGCCTGCACCGCCGCGGTGCGGGTCCCGCCCTCGAACAGGTTTTGCGTCGCGCTCGCGCCAATCGACCACAAACTGTCGGCGACGCTCAGCAATCCGCTGATCGGGTTGCCCGCGAATCCGCCGGTCGCCGTGAGCGAGATCGTGGGATAAAAGGCCGCGATATTGTAGCCGATGAGCGCGTTCTGCTCCTGCATCGCGCGCTCCGCCGCCGCGATGTCCGGGCGGCGCTCGAGCAGCGTCGAGGGCACGCCCGCCGGCACCACGGGCACCGCGTTCGGGAGCGGCGAGAACGGGATCGAAAGCTGATCCGGCGTCTTGCCGATTAGCATGGCGATCGCGTGCTCGTATTGCGCTCGCTGCACCCCGACTCCGGCGAGCTGCGCCACGACGCCCTGCAACTGCGCCTCCGCCGTCACCACGTCGACACGCGAAATCGTGCCCGCCTTATATTGGTTCTCGGTGATCTGCAGCGCGCGGCGATAGGCGGCGACAGTTTGCTCCAGCAGCCGTTGCAGCGAGTCCTCATAGCGCAAACCGAAATAGTCGGTGGCGAGCGTCGCCTGCGCCGAAAGCTGCGCATTCGCCAGGTCGGCCGCGTTCACCTGCGCCGCCGCTGCCTGGCTTTCCACCTGCCGCCGGATGCGCCCCCACACGTCGGGCACCCAGCTCGCGCTGCCCTCCAGGCTGTATTCCGTGAACGGCCCCGAACTGCCGCGAAAACCGGATCCCGAACTTCCCGATCCCAGGCTACGAACGCCGCCGCCGTTGGAGCGCGTCACGTCCGGCGTGACGCTGAGGGTGGGAAACAACCCGCCCTGCGCCTCGTGCGTCAGCGCCACCGCGCTTCGATAGGCGGCCTCATATTCCTTCACCGTCTGGTTGCTGACGTTGACTTGCCGCTCCAAACTATCGAGCAGCGGATCATTATAGATCGCCCACCATGCGCCGCGCGGGATCGCGTCGCTCGGCGCCGCCGGCTTCCAGCCTTTCTGCTCCTTGTAGGCGGCTGCCACCGGAGCACTCGGGCGCTGGTAATCGGGGCCGACGGTGCAGGCGGCACAAAGCAGCGCAGCGCCGAGCGCCGCCAGCCGTCCCGGCCTCATTCGGCGGCGCCTCCGGCCATGGCGGGGCCGGGGAAGATGCGGTGCCACTGCGCCAGCGCGAACAGCCGGAAACGGTCGAGATAGAGATAGAGGACCGGCGTCGTGTAGAGCGTCAGGACCTGGCTCATGATCAGCCCGCCGACGATGGTGATACCGAGCGGCTGGCGCAGTTCCGATCCCACGCCAAAGCTGAAGGCGAGCGGCATCGCGCCCAGCATCGCGGCGGTGGTGGTCATCATGATTGGCCGGAAGCGCAACAGGCAGGCTTGGAATATGGCATCGCGCGGGCCGAGATTGTCCCGCCGCTCCGCTTCCAGCGCGAAGTCGATCATCATGATGGCATTCTTCTTCACGATGCCGATCAGCAGGATCACGCCGATCAGCGCGATGATGCTGAACTCGGTATTGAACAGCATCAGCGCGAGCAAGGCGCCGATCCCCGCCGAGGGCAGGGTGGAGAGGATTGTGATCGGATGTACCAGGCTCTCGTACAGGATGCCGAGCACGATATAGACGGCGATCAGCGCCGCCGCGACGAGCTCCGGTTCGGTGGACAGCGAGGCCTGGAAGGTTGCCGCCGTACCGGCGAAACTGCCGTGAATGTCGGCGGGAAGGCGGATTTGCCGCACCGCCCGATCGATCGCCGTCACCGCGTCGCTCAGCGATTTGCCCGGTGCCAGGTTGAACGAGATGGTGCTGGCGACGAAATCGCCTTGGTGGTTCACGGCGAGCGGCGTGTTGCCGCGCTGGTAACTCGCGATGTCGGAGAGCGGGATCATCGTCTCCGCCCCGGTGCTCACCGCCGTCCCGGCCGAGGCCGCGCCGCGCCCGCTCGAGGCGATCGCGTTGGTCGCCGCGTTCTCGGCGGCGTTGCTCGCAGTAGGGGCCGTGCTACCGGCGGCAGGCGACGACGCCACGGTGGCGACCGGAAGCTGGGTCGATTGCGTGCCGTTCGGACTGGCCCCGGCCGTGCTGATGAAGATGTCGTTCAGCACGGTTGGGCTCTGCCAGTAGCGCGGCTCGACCTCCATCACGACGTGATACTGATTCTGCGCGCTGTAGATCGTCGAAACCTGCCGCTGCCCGAACGCGTCGTAGAGCGTGTTGTCGATCTGCGACATGTTGAGCCCGTAGCGCGCAGCGGCAGCGCGATCGACCACCAGATCTGTCTCCAGCCCTCTCTGCTGCTGATCGGAATTGACGTCGCGCAGCATCGGGTTGTGCTCCAGCGCTGTCAGCAGCTTCGGCGCCCACGCGTACAGCTCTTCCGCGCTGTCGCCTTGCAACGTGTACTGATACGCGGCATTGCTCTGCCGGCCGCCAACGCTGATGTCCTGGATCGGCACCAGGAACAGCCGCGCCCCGGGCACGTGCGACAGAGCGCGGCGCAGCCGGCTCATCACCACGTCCATGCTCGAACGCTGGCCGATCGGCTTAAGTGAGACGAACACCATCGCCGTGTTGCTCTGCCCGCCCGCGCCGCCGCTGCCCTGGCCGGTGAAGCCCACCACCTCCGCCACCGCGGGATCGTGCTGCACGATCGCCATCATCTGCGTGAGCTTCTGCTCCATCGCCGGGAACGAGACATCCTGGTCCGCCTGCATCCCGCCGATCAGGCGGCCGGTATCCTCCTGCGGAAAGAACCCTTTGGGGATCACCGCGTAGAGCACGACGGTCAGCGCCACCGTCGCACCGAGCACGGCGATCACCAGCAGCGAATGCTCGAGCGCCCAGGCGAGGCTGCGTTCGTAAAAATTCAGCGCACGGTCGAACAGCGTGTTCTTCTTCGCCTTGTTCACGGCCTGCGGGCGCAGCAGGATCGAGGCCATCATCGGCGTGGTGGTGAGCGAGATCAGGAGCGAGACCAAAATCGCCATCGAGAGCGTGACCGCGAACTCCCGGAACAGCCTTCCGACGATGCCACCCATCAGCAGGATCGGCAGGAACACCGCGATCAGGGAGAGGCTGATGGAAATGACGGTGAACCCCACCTCACGCGCACCGAGCAGCGCCGCCTGGCGCCGGTTCATTCCCGCTTCCACGTGGCGCGCGATGTTCTCCAGCACGACGATCGCATCGTCCACCACGAAGCCGGTGGAGACGGTCAGCGCCATCAGCGAGAGATTATCCAGGCTGTAGCCCAGAAGGTACATCGTGCCGAACGTGCCGATGATCGACACCGGCACGACGACCGCCGGAATGAGCGTCGCCCGCCAGCTACGCAGGAACAGGAACACCACCGCCGTCACCAGCGCGACCGCGATGATCAGCGTGCGCTGGGTGTCCGAGAGCGATGCGCGGATGGTGGGCGTGCGGTCATTGGCGACGGTGACGTCGATGTCGCGCGGCATGGCGGCGACGAGCTGCGGCAGCGCTGCCTTCACCGAGTCGACCGTGGTGATGATGTTGGCCCCCGGCTGGCGCCAGATGATCACCAGCACCGCTGGATTGCCGTTGGCGAGCCCGGCGTTGCGGATGTTCTCCACCGAATCCGTCACGCTCGCCACGTCGCCCAGCCGCACCGCCGCGCCGTTGCGGTAGGCGACGACCAGCGGCACGTAGTCCTTCGCCTCTGTCGCCTGATCGTTGGTGTTGAGCTGATAATGCTGGCCGTTCGCGTCGATCGTTCCCTTGGGGCTGTTGGCGTTAGCGGAGGCAAGCGCCGCGCGCACATCCTCGAGCCCGATGCCGTACTGAAAGAGTGCCTGCGGATTGAGATCGACACGCACCGCCGGCATCGCCGCGCCGCCGATGATCACCTGCCCGACACCGCTGATTTGCGAAAGGCGCTGCTGCAGGACGTTCGTCGCCGCGTTGTAGATCTGCCCGCGCGTGAGCGTCTTCGAGGTCAGCGCCAGGATCAGCACGGGCGCATCGGCCGGGTTCACCTTGCGGTAGGTCGGATTGCTGCGGAGGTTGGCCGGCAAATCGGCGCGGGCGGCGTTGATCGCCGCCTCCACGTCGCGCGCCGCGCCGTTGATGTCGCGATTCAAGCCGAATTGCAGCACGATCCGGCATTGCCCGACCGAGCTCGTGGAGGTCATCTGCGTCACGTCGGCGATCTGCCCGAGATGGCGTTCGAGCGGGGCGGCAACGCTGGTTGCCACCGTCTCGGGGCCCGCGCCCGGAAGTTGCGCCAGCACGGCGATGGTCGGGAAATCCACCTGCGGCAGCGGCGAAACCGGCAGCTTGGCGTAGGCGAACAGGCCCGCCAGCACGATGCCGATGGTAAGCAAGGTGGTCGCGACCGGGCGGCCTATGAACGTCGCCGAGATGTTCACGTCGGTGCCTCGTCGCCCGCGAGCTTGGACGGTCCGTGCCCGGTCAGCCGCACCGCCAGCCGGTCGAAATAGAGGTAGATCACCGGCGTCGTGAACAGCGTGAGAAGCTGGCTCACCAGCAACCCGCCGACGATGGTTACGCCGAGCGGGTTACGCAGCTCCGAGCCGGTGCCGCTGCCGAGCATCAGCGGCAGCGCGCCGAGCAGTGCCGCCATCGTGGTCATCAGGATCGGGCGGAAGCGCAGGAGTGCGGCCTGATGGATCGCCTCGCGCGGCGCGCGGCCTTCCTCGCGCTCGGCCTCCAGCGCGAAGTCGATCATCATGATCGCGTTTTTCTTCACGATGCCGATCAAGAGGATGATGCCGATGATCGAGATGATGTCGATCTGCCCGCCCGAGATTAGCAGCGCGAGCAACGCCCCGACGCCCGCTGACGGCAGCGTGGAGAGGATCGTGATCGGATGGATGAAGCTCTCGTAGAGCACTCCGAGCACGATGTACACCGTCGCGATCGCCGCCAGCACGAGGAACAGCTCGTTCGACAGCGAGGATTCCAGCGCCGCTGCCGATCCCTGGAACGCAGTGACGAAGCTCGCCGGCAGGCCGATGTCCTTCTCCGCCTGCCTGATGTCGGCCACCGCCGCGCCGAGCGAGCGACCGGGTGGCACGTCGAAGGAGATGGCGGTGGCCGGGAACTGGCCGAGATGGCTGATCTCAAGCGGGCTATATGTCTTTTCGATCGTCGCGATCGCCGACAGCGGCACCTGCCCGTTGGCTGCCGTCGAGGACGGCAGGTAGACCGCATTCAGCGCCGCCATGGATGCCTGGAGCGAAGGCGTCGCCTCCATGATCACGCGGTACTGGTTCGATTGCGTGTAGATGGTGGAGATGATGCGCTGACCGAACAGGTCATAGAGCGCGTTGTCCACCGTCGCCGGCGTAATCCCGAACCGCGCGGCGTTGGCGCGGTCGATCACCACATTGATCGTGAGCCCCTGTGCGGCAAGATCGCTCGAGAGGTTCGTCAGGTTCGGCGATTTGCGGAGCTGATCGAGCAGCTTCGGCACCCAGGTCGCGAACTCAGAACTGTTCGGATTCTCCAGCACGAACTGGTACTGCGTGCGGCTGACGGCGGTGTTCAGCGTCAAGTCCTGCACGGGCTGGAGGTAGAGATTGACCCCCTGGACGTTCGCGGTCTCGCGCTGCAGCCGCTCGGCGATCTGCGAGGCGGCGAGCGTGCGGTCGTCGTGCGGCTTCAAATTGATCAGGAACCGTCCGGTGTTCAGCGTCATGTTGGTGCCATCGACGCCGATGAACGAGCTCAGGCTCTCAACATCCGGGTCCTTCAGGATCGCGTCCGCCAGCGCCTGCTGGTGCTGCGCCATGGCATCGAACGATACGGTCTGCGCGGCGACCGAGATGCCCTGGATCAGTCCGGTGTCCTGCACCGGGAAGAAGCCCTTCGGCACGACGAGATAAAGCACCACCGTCAGCGCCAGTGTCGCGACAGCGACCAGCAGGGTCAGCGGTTGGTGATCGAGCACCACGTTCAGTGCGCGGTCGTAGCGGGCGATGATCCAGTTGAACCCGCGTTCGAGCGCAAGGTCGAAGCGGGTCCGCTCGTGCTCGGCGCGATGGCGGATCAGGCGCGCGCACATCATCGGCACCAGCGTCAGCGAGACGAAGGCCGAGATCACGATCGTCGTGGCGAGCGTGATGGCGAACTCGTGGAACAGCCGCCCCACCACGTCGCCCATGAACAGCAGCGGGATCAGCACCGCGATCAAGGAGACGGTGAGCGAGATGATCGTGAAGCCGATCTGCTCGGAGCCCTTCAGCGCGGCCTCGAGCGGCGGATCGCCCATCTCCACGAAGCGGGCGATGTTCTCGATCATCACGATGGCATCGTCCACCACGAAGCCGGTGGAGATGGTCAGCGCCATCAGCGACAGGTTATCGAGGCTGAAGCCGAGCAAATACATCACCGCCAGCGTGCCGACCAGCGACAACGGCACCGACAGGCTTGGGATCACGGTCGCGGGCAGGTTCCGCAGGAACAGGAAAATCACCAGGACCACCAGCGCGACCGCCAGCAGCAGCTCGAACTCCACGTCGTTCACCGAGGCGCGGATCGTGCCGGTTCGGTCGGTCAGGACGGAGGTCATCACCGAGGGCGGCATGGTGGCGGTGAGCTGCGGCAGCAGCTTCTTGATGTTGTCCACCACCTGGATCACGTTGGCACCCGGCTGGCGCTGGATGTTCAGGATCACGGCGGGCGTCTTGTTAGCCCAGGCGGCGAGCTCCTTGTTCTCGGGTCCCGAGGTCACGGTCGCCACGTCCGACAGCCGCACCGGCGCGCCGTTGCGGTACGCGACCACCAGATGCGCGTAGGCTTCGGCACTCGTGATCTGGTCGTTGTCGTTGATCGTCGAATCGAGCGCCGGCCCGTCGAAATTGCCCTTCGGCTGATTGACATTGGCGTTGCCGAGCGTGGTGCGGAGATCGTCCACGCTGATCCCGTAGGCGGCGGCCGCGCGCGGATTGACCTGGATGCGGACTGACTTGCGCTGTCCGCCGCTGATGCTGACCAGCCCCACCCCCGGCTGCTGCGAGATTTTCTGCGCCAGCCGCGTTTCGGCGTAATCCTCGATCTGCGTCAGCGGCAGGGTGTTGGAAGTGAGCGCGAGTGTCAGGATCGGCGCGTCGGCAGGGTTCACCTTGGCATAGATCGGCGGCGCCGGAAGATTGGACGGCAGCAGGTTGCTCGCCGCATTGATTGCCGCTTGTACCTCCTGCTCGGCGACGTCGATGCTGAGATCGAGGCCGAACTGCAGCGTGATCACCGAGGCGCCGCCCGAGCTCTGCGAATACATCTGGCTTAGCCCGGGCATCTGCCCGAACTGCACCTCGAGCGGCGCCGTGACCGAGGAAGCCATCACCTCCGGGCTCGCGCCCGGATAGAAGGTGGAAACCTGGATCGTCGGATATTCGACCTCCGGCAAGGCGGAGACGGGCAGGAAGAAATATCCGGCGATACCGACCAGCAAGATCGCCGCCATTAACAGCGCGGTGCCGACCGGCCGGAGGATGAAGAGGCGCGACGGACTCACTGCTTTTGCGCGGGCTCACCCGTCGCGGGCGCGGCGGCCGGGGGAATTGTGACCTTGGTGCCGTCGCGCAGCCGGTCGGTGCCATCCGTCACGACCTGCTCGCCTGGCTGCAACCCCTCGATCACCTGCTGGTAGTCGCCGTCCACCGGGCCGAGCTTCACCGGCTGCGCCGCCACCGTGCCATCCGGCTTGATCACCCAGACATAGGTGCCGGGGGCGCCGGTCTGCACCGCCGGCACCGGCACGCGTACCACGTTCTTCAGCGTATCGACGAGCAGGCGCACATTAACGAACTGCTGCGGAAAAAGCTGGTTCTTCGCGTTCGGAAAGAGGGCCCGTATCCGCACCGTGCCGGTGGTGGTGTTCACCTGATTGTCGATATTCGAGAGCGTACCCGTGTCGATCAGCTTGGTGTTGGAGGCGTCGAACGCATAGACCGGCATGGTCGCACCGGCCTGCATCCGCGCCATGATTTCGTCGATGTTCTGCTGCGGCACGGTGAAGATCACCGACATCGGCTGCATCTGGTTGATCACCGCGATGCCGGTGCTGCTCGATGAGGTGATGTAGTTGCCGGGATCGGCGAGCCGCAGGCCCACCATGCCGTCGATCGGCGAGACGATGTGCGTGTAGCCGAGGTTGAGCTGATCGGTGGCGACCGTCCCCTGGTCCGCCTTCACCGTGCCCTCGTCCTGCTCCACCAAGAAACGCTGGTCCTGCACCTGCTGCTGGGCGATCGAATCCTGGCGGGCCAGCGTCGTGTAGCGTTGCAGGTCGGCCTTCGCCTGATCGAGCACGCCCTGATCATGCGCGAGCTGTCCCTCAGCCTGCTGCAGCGCCGCCTGGAACGGCCGCGGGTCGATCTCGGCCAGCGCATCGCCCTTCTTGACGATCTGGCCTTCCTTGAACGGCACTGAGATCAGCGGCCCGCTGACCTGCGGCAGCACGGTGACGGTATCGAGCGGTGTGACGGTGCCGAGCTCGTTCAGCATGACGCGGATATCGCCGGTGCCGATCACCGCCGCGCCCACCGGCTGCGGCGCCTCGAATGCCTGCCGTCCTGGCCGCGCACCCCCGCCGCGATGGCCGAGCCAGTACCCGATGCCGATTACAAGCGCGACGATGAGCAGGAGCCATAGCAGCCGGCCCCGCCGCCGCCGCACCCGCACCGGCTGCGACACGGACGGCGGCGATTCAACGAATTCGACGCGCTCATCCACCGCAAATGCGCCCCTGCCCTGCGAACCTCACGGGGGCTAATAAGGCGCGCGGAATGGGTCAACAATCCGGCGGAAACAGTACATTACAATATGACGCGTGCGTTGCGGCTCGCGCTGACGCGAACGTGAGCGACGCCGCGCCCGGCTCAGCGATAGGCGCTGCCATCCTCGGCCCGCGCCAGATGGCCGATATGACGCCCGCGGCGCGGCATCGCGACCTCCTCGAAGCGGGCGGCAGGCGGATAGAATTTAGCGGTTCCATGCCGAACACCCCGGTGGCGGTCAGCACCTAGTTGCGATCCCCGCCATGCGGCGCGCCGACAAACACGACGTTGACCAGCCGGGGCCGCCGGGAGGCGGGGCCGGTTCAGGCGCCCGGCATCCGGTGCTCGCGGTCCCCGAGCAGGCGGGCAAGCGTCGGCTCGATCGCCGCCGCCATGCGGGCCGCGGCGCGTGCATCCGGGTGCAGCGCCGGTTCCGGCGGCGTAAGCCGCGGGTCGAGATAGGCCCCGGTGTCGATCCGGCCGTCGCGCAGGAAGATGCCGGTCACGTCGAGATAGGTGACGCCCGGCACGCCCTCCCGGTAGCGCGCGGCAAGACCGGCGTTGATCGCAGCCCGCGTCGCCTCCGCCCAGGCACCCCGACCGGACGGCAGCACGCTTAAGAGCACGAGCTGCGTGCGCGGCAGGCGGCGGCGAAGCTCGCTGATGATCGCGTCGATGCCGGCGAGTGTGTCCTCAGCCGACCAATGAAGCCGGCCGAGATTGTTGGCGCCGATCAGGATCACCGCGGCCTTCGGCGCGATCCCTTCGGCCTCGCCGTGCTCGACGCGCCAGAGCAGGCTGGCGGTGGTATCGCCCGTGAAGCCGAGATTGAGCGCGTCGCGGTCGCCGTAGAAGGCGCGCCAGATGGGCGCGAAATTCTGCCATTCCGGCGGCCCGCTGCGCTCCCAGTTCTGCGTGATGGAGTCGCCATAGAACACGAGCCGCGGGGGGCGGGCACGCAGCTCCGCCTGCTTTTCTTCGAAGCGGCGCTTCCACCACGGCAGGTCCATCCGCGAGATCGGGGTTGCGGCGAGGATGGTGCGGGCATCCGCGGGCGCGCGCAGGCTTGGCAACAGCGCGGCAGCGGTGATCAGGGCGCGTCGGGTCGGCATCCGCGGCTTATAGCCCGGGACGGATTTCGTGCCAGACGCGGCGAGGCTAGGCTCGCTTCAACACCAAACCGGAGGGGACGAGATGCGGATCGCACGGATCGAGACGCTGAGCTGCGGCGCGGGCTGGCGCGACTTCTCCTTCCTCAAAATCGAGGCCGACAACGGCTTGGTGGGCTGGTCGGAGTTCATGGAGTCCTACGGCTCGCAAGGGCTGGCCGAGGTGATCCGCCGCCTCGCCGAGCGGCTGATCGGCCAGGACCCGCGCCCCGTCGAGCGCCACAGCGCCTTCCTGCACGGCGTCACGCGCGCTGCCCCCGGCGGTATGAACCAGCAGGCGATCGCCGCGATTGAGAACGCGCTCGTCGATCTGAAGGCGAAGGCGCTCGGCATCCCCGTCTATGAGCTGCTGGGCGGCCCGGTGCGCGAGCGGCTGCGCCTCTATTGGTCGCATTGCGGCTCCTATCAGGTGATGTACGGTGAGAAGTTCCGCGACTGGACCGGCGCGCCACCGATCCGCACGCTCGACGACGTGCGCGCGCAGGGCGCCGAAGTGGCGCGGCGCGGCTTCAAGGGGCTCAAGACCAACATCATGCGCCTCGGCGCCGAGCCTGGCCTGTACATGCCGGGCTTCAATGCGCCCTTCCTGCCCGGGCGCGCGCCGGATGCGGCGATCACGCGCGACCTGGTGGCGCAGATGGCAGCGTTCCGCGACGGCGCGGGGCCGGAGGTCGGGCTGCATCTCGACCTCAACTTCAACTTCCGCACCGAGGGCTATATCCGAATCGCGCAGGCGCTGGAGCCGTTCGACCTCGCGTGGCTGGAGATCGATTCCTACGACCCGGCGGCGCTCGCCACCATCCGGCGCTGCTCGCGCACGCGCATCGCCTTCTGCGAGTCGTTGTTCGGGCGGACGCAGTACCGGCCTTATTTCGAGCAGCAGTCGGTGGACGTGGCGATCATCGACGTGCCGTGGAACGGCATCCTGGAAGCGATGAAGATCGCCGCGATGGCCGAGACTTACGAGGTCAACGTCGCGCCCCACAACTTCAACGGCCATCTCGGCACGATGATGAGCGCGCATTTCTGCGCCGCGATTCCCAATTTCCGCGTCATGGAGATCGACATCGCCGACGTTCCCTGGAAGGACGATCTGGTCGTCCCGCCCCCCGTGATCGAGGCGGGCGAGCTGCTCATCCCGTCCGGCGCGGGCTGGGGGGCGGATGTGAACGAGGCAGCGGTGCGCGCGCATCCACCGACGCGGGTTGCGTGGTCGTAGGCGGGTTGAACTCCGGGAGCCCGGGCAGGCCGCGCGCATACGCGGCTTCGCGCCGCTCATTCACCGACGCCGGGGGGTCGCACAATCTCCCCCGCCCGATACCCCTGCGCGAACAGCAGCGCCCGGAGATTGCCGTGAGTCACCCGCGCCCGCGCCTCGGCGGCGACGATCGGCTTGGCGTGGAACGCAACACCGAGACCAGCGGCGCGCAGCATGTCGAGGTCGTTCGCGCCGTCGCCCACCGCCATCGTCTCCTCAGCCGCCAGCCCGTGCTCGGTGCGGAGCGCGAGCAGGGTCTTGAGCTTGGCGTCGCGATCCAAAATTGGCTCGCCGACTTCTCCCGTTAGCGCTGTGCCATCGTCGAGAAGCGTGTTGGCGAAATGCGCGTCGAACCCGGCGCGCGCGGCAACCCGCGCGGTGAAATAGGTGAAGCCGCCGGAAACCAGCGCGCACACCGCGCCGTGCGCGCGCATCGTCGCCACCAGTTCGCGTGCGCCCTCGGTCAGCCGCACTTGCCGCCATGTCTTTTCGAGCGCGGTCAGCTTCAATCCGCGCAGCATCCCCACCCGCTCGCGCAGCGCATCGGCGAAATCGATCTCGCCGTTCATGCTTCGCCTGGTGATGGCGGCGATCCGCTCTTTGAGCCCGGCGAAGGCCGCGAGCTCGTCCAGCGTCTCGCCGGTGACGATCGTGCTGTCCATGTCGGCCAGCAGCAGCCGCTTGCGCCGGCCCGCCGCGGGCACGGGGATGGCATCTACCGCCGCGCCCGCCAGGATCGAGGCGACATCGCGCATCGGCGGCGGCGCATCGAGCGGGATGTCAACCGCCTCTCCTTCCGCCAGCACGTCCGGCCCTCCGCCGCGCACGCCCTCGCGCACGCGCGCGACCAGATCGGGATCGAGCGGCGGGCGCGCCGCGATCAGCGTGAGAACCCAAGCCATACGCGGTACATGCCAGCGCCGCGCGGCGGACACAAACCATAAGAGTGACGCCTCGCGCGCTTGCCGCTAGCAGCGTGCGCGATGGCCGAAACCGCCTCACCCGCCCTGATCCTGTTCGGCCCCACCGCGAGCGGCAAATCCGCGCTCGCGCTGCTGCTCGCCCAGGCTGTCGGCGGCGTGGTGATCAACGCGGACTCGATGCAGCTCTATCGCGAGTTGCGCGTGCTCACTGCTCGGCCCACGCCCGCCGAAGAGGCCGCCGCCCCGCACGCGCTTTATGGCGTCCGGTCCGCGTGGGAGCCCGCCAACGCCGCGTGGTGGCGCGCGGCGGCGCTGGAGGCGATGGAGGCGGCGCGCGCGCAGGGCCGCGCGCCGATCCTGTGCGGCGGCACCGGCCTCTATCTGCGCGCCCTCACGTTCGGGCTGGCCGAGATTCCCGAGCCCGGGGCGGCGGCGCGCGCCGAAGCCCGGACGCTGCTTGCCGAACTCGGCCCCGCCGGCCTGCATGCGCGCCTCGCCGAGACCGATCCGGCCACCGCCGCAGCGCTGCGTCCGTCGGACAGCCAGCGGCTCGCGCGCGCCTGGGAGGTCTGGTGCGGCACCGGGCGCGGCCTCGCGGCATGGCAGGCCGAGCCGGCGCAGCCGGCCGCCGGCTGGCGCTTTCGCGCCGTCGCACTCGACCCGCCCCGCGCGGCGCTGCGCGCGGCCATCGCCGCCCGCTTCCGCCGCATGATGGAGTCGGGCGCGGTGGAGGAGGTACGCGCCTTGCTTTCCCTCGGCCTCGACCCCGCGGTGCCTGTCCTGCGGGCGCACGGCGTGGCGGAGCTTGCGGCGCATCTGCGCGGAGAGATCGGCTTGGAAGAAGCCGCACAACGGGCGATCCTCGCCACCGCTCGATATGCGAAGCGTCAAGCCACCTGGCTGCGTCATCAGCCCCTCGCGCCCGGGGTCACGCCGACTACGATTAAGTCCCGCTTCGAGGCTCCAGCGCAACTTTCGGAACAGTTCTGGGCTGATATGCGCGATTTTCTTCGCTCGCCGCGTTGACGCATCGCAGCATCGGCCCTATGCGTGGGGCTTCGCGCCGGCCTTTCCATCTCAGCCGGCGAGACCAGAAGGGATGTGCGATGTCCGCCGAGGCGAGCCTGTCCGGCTCCGAGGTGCTGCTCCGGGCGCTGAAGGACGAGGGAGTCGATGTGATATTCGGCTACCCCGGCGGCGCGGTGCTGCCGATCTACGACGCGCTGTTCAACCAGAACGCGATCCGCCATGTGCTGGTGCGCCACGAGCAGGGCGCGGTCCACGCCGCCGAAGGCTATGCGCGCTCCACCGGCAAGGTCGGCGTCGTGCTCGTCACCTCCGGCCCCGGCGCGACCAACGCGGTGACGGGTCTTGTCGACGCGCTGATGGATTCCGTGCCGGTGGTTTGCCTCACCGGGCAGGTGCCGACACACCTGATCGGCAACGACGCCTTTCAGGAGGCGGACACCACCGGCATCACCCGCCCGGCCACCAAGCACAATTACCTCGTACGGCGCTCCGAGGATCTGGCGCGCGTGGTGCACGAGGCGTTCTACGTCGCGCGCTCCGGTCGACCCGGCCCGGTCGTGGTCGATCTTCCCAAGGACATTCTGATCAACAAGGCGCCCTATGCCGAGGCGGCGCCGCTTCATCCGAGCTACCGGCCGCAGACCGAGCCCGACGCCGGCGCGATCGCACAGGCGGTCGTCATGATGAAGCAGGCCAAGCGCCCGGTGATCTACTCGGGCGGCGGCGTGATCAACGCCGGTCCCGAGGCCTCCGAGCTGCTGAGCCGCTTCGTGCGGACCACCGGTTTTCCCTGCACCAACACGCTGATGGGCCTCGGCGCCTTCCCGTCATCGGATCCGCAGTTCCTCGGGATGCTGGGGATGCACGGCACCTACGAGGCCAATCTCGCCATGCACGGGGCGGACCTGATCGTCGCGATCGGCGCGCGGTTCGATGACCGCGTGACCGGGCGGCTCAATGCGTTCTGCCCACACGCGAAGAAGATCCACGCCGACATCGACCCTTCCTCCATCAACAAGAACGTGCCGGTCGATCTGGCGATCGTGGGCGATGCCGGGTGCGTGCTGGCCGCGCTGCTCGCCGCCTGGGACGCCGACGAGCGCCCGGTGGACCGCCGCGCGCTCGCCGATTGGTGGCGGCAGATCGACGTTTGGCGGTCCAAGCAGTCGCTGCGCTTCACCCAGGACATGCGGCCCGGCTCGGTGATCAAGCCGCAATACGCAATCAAGCGCCTGTACGAGTTCACGCGCGGCACCGGGCGCGACACGTTCATCACGACCGAAGTGGGCCAACATCAGATGTGGGCCGCGCAGCATTTCGGCTTCGAGAAGCCGAACCGCTGGATGACCTCGGGCGGGCTTGGCACGATGGGCTACGGCCTGCCCGCCGCGATGGGCGTGCAGGTGGCGCACCCCGACGCGCTGGTGATCGATATCGCGGGCGAGGCAAGCGTGCTGATGAACATCCAGGAGATGGGCACGCTCGCGCAGTATCGGCTGCCGGTGAAGGTGTTCATCCTCAACAACGAGTATATGGGGATGGTGCGCCAGTGGCAGGAACTGCTGCACGGCGGACGCTATTCCGAAAGCTACTCGGCGGCGCTGCCCGATTTCGTCAAGCTGGCCGACAGTTTCCACGCCGTCGGCCTGCGCGCGCGCACCGTGGATGAACTGGACGGCGTGATCCGCGAGATGCTCGCGGTCGATCGCGCGGTGATCGCCGACATCGCCGTTGATCCGAAGGAGAACTGCTTCCCGATGATCCCCTCGGGCGCAGCCCACAACGAGATGATCCTCGGCCCCGAGCACGAGCGCGACGCGGCGGGGATCACCGATGAAGGGCTGGTGCTGGTGTGATGGCCGTGATTCCCCATGCCTCCTGATACCAGCACCTACCGCACCGCCACCATCTCCGTGCTCGTCGATAACGAGGCGGGCGTGCTCGCGCGCGTGATCGGCCTGTTTTCCGGCCGCGGCTACAACATCGACAGCCTGACGGTCGCGCCGGTCGATGATGTGCGCGGACGCTCGCGTATCAACATCGTCACCTCCGGCACCGAGATGGTGATCGAGCAGATTAAGGCGCAGCTCGACCGGCTGGTGCCGGTGCACCGCGTCGCCGACCTCACGCGCGAAGGCCCGCACGTCGCGCGCGAGATGGCGCTCATCAAGGTCGTGTGCCGCGGCGAGCAGCGCGCCGAGGCGCTGCGGCTGGCCGATGCCTTCCGCGCCCGTGTGGTGGACGCTACCACCGAGAGCTTCGTCTTCGAGATGACCGGCTCGACCGACAAGCTCGACGCCTTCGCCGACCTGATGCGCCCGCTCGGCCTGGCCGAAGTCTCGCGCACCGGCGTCGCCGCCATCGCGCGCGGTACCCGCACGATCTAGTTTGTCCGGCATCTACGCCGTGGCGGCAATAAACCTCCGGGTACCCCTGCATCTTTTAGCTGTGTAAACCACTATTTGACACGGCTTAGTAGCACCCGCACGGCCCCGGGGTTGGCCGGATGCGGATGCGCGGCCGCCAGCACGAGCGGGCGCAGCTCCGGGCGGTTCAGCCACAGCGGCAGTTCGCGCCGCAGCACGCCGCCCTCCCCCTCGCCGCGCCCGGTGACGATCTCGACGCAGCGCACGTGCTCGGCCTGAGCGATCCGCAGGAACTGGCCAACGGCCAGGAACGCCCGCTGCGCGGTGAAGCCGTGCAGATCGAGCCGCCGCCCGGCCGGCATCCGCCCGCTGCGGAAACGCCGCCAGCTCGCCCCGTCGAGCCCCGCCGGCTGTGCGCCCACACTGATGCCGCCCCGCGGCCCGGCCGCAACCTCCCTGCGTCCGGACACCGAGGGCGCCGCGCGCGGCGGCTGCGTCCGCACCTCGGCGGTGGGCGCGGGACCGTGCAGCGCCGCCCGGCCCGGAAGCGGCCGCACCGCGCGCGCATAGGCGGCCCAGGCCGCCTGGTCGGCCTCGCTGAGCCGGGCGCGGGAGGAGGCACGGTCGGACACGGGTTCGAGCATTGTTCCTCATCCCAGGCCCCGCACGATCATCGGTCCCAGGACATTGGCCACCGGCAGCGGCAGCCGTCGCCATGCCGCGATGAAGATGCGGTATTTCGGGTTGAGCGGGTTCTGGTCGGGAATCCCGGCGCCGCGTGCAAGCTTGTAATGATAGTGCAGCGGCATCGCGGGAAAACCCCAGTTATGCTTGAAGGCGTGCGAGCCGGTGCCGATCTTGCTGCGGCCGAAATCGAACATCTTGCAGCCGCGCGCGGCCGCCAGCCGCATCACCTCCCAATACATGAAATCGTTGCCCGCCCGCCGGCGCGCCGCCTCGGTGCCGCCGCCGTAATAGGGCAGCACCTCGTCGCGGAAATAGAAGTTGAGCACGGCGGCGATCGGCGCCTCGCCGTCGAGCACCGTCACCACGTCGGCGTTCTGCCCGAAGCGTTCGAGCAGCGCCGCGAACCATCGCCGCGGAAAGACCGGCGTGCCGAGATTCCGCACGCTCTCGGCATAGACGCGAAACAGCGTGCCGGCCTCGTGCTGCACCACCGAGCGCAGCCCGTTCTGGATGCCCTTCCGCACCACCGCGCGCTGCTTGCGCGGGATCGCCTTCATATTGCGCTCGTCGTCGGCATCGAGGGGGCGGCGGAAGGTCTCATAGAGCGGCGGCCGCTCGATCCAGCCGGGACACTCCGCTTCGCCCAGGTAACGGAATTCCACCGCCGAGACCCTGGTCTGCTCCATCAGCCCCGCCGCATGGGCTTGCAGCGCCCGCGCGCTTTCCGCATCGGCCGCGATCGGGCCGCCATAGACACAGAAGGGCGTCGAGATCAGCGTGTTGCCGAACAGGCGGGTGCGGACATGCGCGAGCGGCAGCACACCCGTGATCGCGCCATCCTGCTCGGCGAAGGCGTAGTAAGTGCGATGGCGGAACACGCGCTCGATCAGCCCCCGCCATGCGCTCAGATGGAAGAAGGTGCCTAGCGGGGAGCCATGCACGAACTTGTCCCAGGCCGGCTCGTCCTTCTCCGCCAGCGCCCGCACCTTGACCATCGCTATCCTTTCCGAAGGGCGGAGCGGATTAGCATCGGCCGACGCGGCCCGCGAAGCGAAAACCTTGTTGCGGTGGGGAACCAGCGCCGATGACGCCGTCTTATCTCGATCCGCGCTCCGGCCGGACCTACGACCTTACCGCCCCGCGCTGGTGCGGCGACGATGGCGCGCCGCTCCTGCTCACGCCGCTCTCCGGCATCAGCCGCCACCGCATCGACAGCACCAGCCCCGGCCTTTGGCGCTACCACGCCGCGTTGCCGCTGCCGGTCGCTGATCCGGTCACGCTCGGCGAGGGCCGCACGCCGCTGCTGCGCCGTCGCCTGCACGGCGCGGAGCCCCTGCTGAAATGCGACTGGATGATGCCGACCGGCAGCTTCAAGGACCGCGGCGCTTCGGTGATGCTCTCGCTCCTGCGCCAGCAGGGTGTCACGGAGGTGCTCGAGGACAGTTCCGGCAACGGCGGCGCCGCCATCGCGGCCTATGCCGCCGCCGCCGGGATGCGCGCGACCATCCTCGCCCCCGCCGCCACGAGCCCCGCCAAGACCGTGCAGATGCGCGCACACGGCGCCGAGGTAGTCCTCGTCCCCGGCTCTCGCCAAGACACGGCCGACGAGGCGGTGCGCCGCGCCGCGCACGTGTTTTACGCCAGCCATAACTGGCATCCGTTCTTTCTCCAGGGCACCAAGACGCTCGCCTACGAACTGTGGGAGGATCTCGGCTTCGCCGCGCCCGACAACGTCATCGTCCCCTGCGGGGCGGGATCGAACGTGCTCGGCTGCGAGATCGGCTTCTCCGAGCTCCTACGCGCGGGCGAGATCACCGCGCTGCCACGCATCTTCGCCGCCCAGCCCGCCAATTGCGCGCCGATCGCCGCCTCGTTCCTCGCCGGCGCGCCCGCCGCGCCCGAGATCCGCCCCACCATCGCCGAGGGCACGGCGATCGCGCAGCCCATCCGCTTGCCGGAAGTCCTCGGCGTGCTGCGCGAAACCGGCGGCGGCGCGGTGATGCTGACCGAAGAGGAGATCAAACAGGCGCTGTTCGCGCTCGCCCGCATCGGCCTCTACGTGGAACCGACATCCGCGCAGGTGCTCGCCGCCTTCCAGCGCCTGCTCGAAGCGGGCACCGTCACGCCCGAGCAAACGACCGTGCTCGTGCTGACCGGCAGCGGCCTGAAGGCGACCGCCGCCATCGCTTCCCTGCTAGGTATCGCGCTATAGCGCCGCATGGACCTGAATGACCTTCTCACCCCCAGCCTCGTGCTCGACCGGGGCGATCCTGCGCGGCAATCCCGCCCGCATGGCGGCGACGCCCGCCCGGCACGGCGTGCCGATCTCGCGGTCATCACAGAGGTCCGCGCCGGTGTTTACATGTTCGGCGATCTTCTTCCGGCGGAGATCGGGGCGCACTTCATGGAGGACATTACCGTGACCGTGCTCGCCAGCGCGATCGACCAACGGCGCGGGCAGGTATCGATCGACGCCGGCGGCCTCGCGCTCTCGAAGGACCGTTCCACCGAATCCGCGCCGCCCGAGCTTCGAGCTTGTTCACACGCGCGCACGCGAGACGCGCATGACGTTAAACGAACGGGGACGCGCCGATGAAATACGCACTGCTGATGCGCGGCCAGCACCAGGCCGAGGACGACATCGTTGCCCGGCACCGCGACGATCTGGCGCTGGTGAAGACGGCCGAGACGCTCGGGTTCGATGCGGTCGGCCGCGCCGCGCACTACAGCACCGCGCCGTTGCAGATGGTGAGCCAAGTGCCCTTTCTGGCGCAGGCCGCCGCACTTGCGCCGCGGCTCAGGCTGATCACGAGCGTCGTGCTGCTGCCGATGCAGAAGCCGCTCGACATCGCCGAACAGCTCGCCTCGCTCGATGTGATGAGCGAGGGCAAGCTGATCTTCGGCGCCGGCGTCGGCTACCGCGAGGTCGAGTTCAAGTCGTTCGGCACCTCCTACAAGGAGGCCGGGCGCCGCTTCGAAGAGAACCTGGACGCCGTGAAGCGGCTCTGGACGGAGCCGAGCGTGACCATGAAAGGCTCGCATTTCGAGCTCGACGCGGCGAGCTGCTCGGTAAGCCCTGTGCAGAAACCGATGCCGCCGATCTGGATCGGCGCGAATGCGGAAGTCGGCATCAGGCGCGCGGCGCGCATGGCCGATGCCTGGTTCATACCGCCGCACGGCACCTTCACCACGCTCGATCAGCAGCTCGATCTCTACAAGCGCGCGCTCGAGAAGAACGGCAAGCCGTTTCCGGCGGATTTGCCGATCATCCGCGAGGTGTTTGTCGCCGACACGTGGGAAGAGGCGATGCGCCGCGCGGGACCGCCGCTCGCCGCCAAATACGCGGCCTATCATTCCTGGGGCCAGGACAAGGTGATGCCCTCGCAAGACCATTTCGACCGCAACTTCGAGGACTTGGCGGCGGATCGCTTCCTGCTCGGTTCGCCCGACCAGGTGGCCGAGCAGATTGTCGCCTTGCGCCGGAGGTTCGGCGCCACCTGGCTCTGCGCGGGCGTGCATCTCGCCGGCATGTCGCACGCGGAAGCGACGGAGCAGATGCACCGGCTCGCCGAGCAGGTGTTCCCGCTGGTCGCGCGGGCGGGGGCGTGATGCGCCGGCCTCTCGAGGGCTTGCTCGTTCTTTCGCTCGAACAGGCGGTGGCCGCGCCCTATGCCAGCTCGCGGCTGGCGGACGCGGGCGCGCGGGTGATCAAGCTCGAACGGCCCGAAGGCGATTTCGCGCGCGGCTACGACACCGCGGCGCGCGGGCAGTCGACCTATTTCGTTTGGCTCAACCGCGGCAAGCAGAGCCTCGTCGCGGATATCAAGAATCCCGACGATGCGGCGCTGCTGCACCGCATTCTCGCCCGTGCCGACGTGTTTATCCAGAACCTCGCGCCCGGCGCGGCGAAGCGCGCGGGCTTCGGCTCGGCGGAGCTGCGCGAACGCTATCCCCGGCTGATCACGGTCGATATTTCCGGCTACGGCGAAAGCGGCGAGTACGCGACCATGAAGGCGTACGACCTACTGGTGCAGGCGGAATCCGGGCTCGCGATGGTGACGGGGCGGCCGGAGGGGCCGGGCCGGGTCGGCGTCTCCGCCTGCGACATCGCCGCCGGCATGGCGGCCCATGCGGGCGTCTTGGAGGCGCTGATCGAGCGCGGCATCACCGGGCGCGGCAAGGGCCTCTCCGTCAGCCTGTTCGACGGCATGGCGGACTGGATGAACGTGCCGCTGCTTTACTTCGAGGGAACCGGCAAGCAGCCGCCGCGCATGGGGCTCGCGCATCCCTCCATTTGCCCGTACGGCGCGTTCGCCCTGGTGGACGGCACACTGGTGCTGATCTCGATTCAGAACGAGCGGGAATGGGCCGATTTCTGCCGCCACTTCCTGGAAGAGCCGGACCTGCCGCGGCGCGCGGGGTTCGAGACGAACGTGATCCGGGTGGCGAATCGGCCGGCGGTGGACGCCCATGTCGCGGCCGCGTTCGCGAAGCTCGATCGCGCGCAGGCTGCGGCGAAGCTCCGCACCGCCAACACCGCCTTCGGGTTCGTCAATGACTTGGCGGCGCTCGCGAAGCATCCGGCGCTGCGGCGCACGGAAGTGGGCACGCCGAACGGCGCGGTCGCGATCGCGGCGCCGCCGGTGCTGACGAGCGACGGGCCGCGCGCGCTCGGGCCGGTGCCGGCGATCGGCGAGCATTCGGCGGCAATCCGCGCGGAATTCGCCGCATGAGCGAAGTCGGGCTGTTCGAGGCGATATACACCGCCCGCGCGCTGCGCCGCCTGAAGCCCGATCCGGTGCCCGAGGCGCTTCTTGACCGCGTTCTGGAGGCGGCGACGCAGGCGCCCTCGGCCGGCAACGCGCAGAACTGGATTTTCATCGTGGTGCGCGACGCGGAACAACGCCGCGCGCTCGGCGCGGTGTACCGCAAGGCCGCTGACGAGATCGCGGAGATCTACGCGGCGCGCGGGCGCCCGGCGCACCTCACCGAGGCGCAGTATCAGCGGTTCATGGCGGCGGGCAGCTATCTTTGGGACCATCTCGGCGAGGCCCCGGTGCTGCTGGTGCCGTGCCTCAAGGCGC
The DNA here is from genome assembly GCA_035685165.1 of Acetobacteraceae bacterium. Taxonomy (GTDB): domain Bacteria; phylum Pseudomonadota; class Alphaproteobacteria; order Acetobacterales; family Acetobacteraceae; genus DATFDN01. The sequence goes on along the minus strand of DASRBI010000017.1, from coordinate 256,484 downwards.
GCGACATGCCGCCGCGCGAAGCCCTGCCGCAGAACGTGGCCGCCCGCTACCACGCGCATCTCGCCTATCAGGAGCGGATACGCGGCGCGAGCATCTATCCGGCGATGCAGAACATCATCCTCGCCTGCCGCGCGCTCGGCCTCGGCACGCTAATCACCACCAACCACATTCTTTACGAGGAAGATGCGCGGGCGATCCTCGGGCTGCCGGACGACGTGTCCACCTTCGCGCTGATGCCGGTCGGCTTTCCGCGTGACAAATACGGACCGCTGACGCGCCGCCCAGTGGCGGAGGTCGCGTTCGCCGACCGATGGGGCACGCCCTGGCCGAGTTGAGCCAAAACGCCGGCACCCCGGCGGAGGTCTTCCGCGCCTTCCTGCGTCTCGGGCTGACGAGCTTCGGCGGCCCGATCGCCCATCTCGGTTATTTCCGTGCCGAATTCGTGGAACGGCGCCGCTGGCTGGACGAGCGGTCCTTCGCCGACATCGTCGGGCTCTGCCAGTTCCTGCCAGGGCCGGCTTCCAGCCAGACCGGCTTCGCACTCGGGCTGATGCGGGCGGGTCCGGCGGGCGCGCTCGCCGCCTGGGCGGGGTTCACGCTGCCGTCGGCCGTGCTGATGGTGCTGTTCGCCTATGGCGCCCCGCATTTGGATGCGACGCGCTGGGGCGCTGGGCTGCTGCACGGCCTCAAGCTCGTCGCGGTCGCGGTGGTGGCGCAGGCGGTGTGGGGCATGGCGCGCACGCTGGCGCCCGATCGGCAGCGGGCGAGCATCGCTGTCGCCGCGGTGGCGCTGGCGCTGTTCGCGCCCTCGTCGCTGGGGCAGGTGGCCGCCATCGCGCTCGGGGCGTTGCTCGGGCTTTGCTTCTGCCGCGAGGGCGCAGGCGCGGTTCCCGAGCCGCTGCGGATGCCGGTCTCCGCCCGGGCCGGTGCGGCGTTGCTCGCGCTGTTCGCGGTTCTGCTCGCGCTCGCCTTCACGCCCGCCGGCGGCTTCGCCGGGCTCGCTGCGGCAATCTACCGCTCTGGGGCGCTCGTGTTCGGCGGCGGGCATGTGGTGCTGCCGCTCTTGCGGGATGCGGTGGTGCGGCCGGGCTTCGTGGGCGAGGCAGCGTTCCTTTCTGGCTACGGCGCCGCACAGGCGGTGCCGGGTCCGCTGTTCACCTTTGCCGCCTTCCTCGGCGCCACCGCAGCGGGCGTAGCGGGGGCCGTGCTGGCGCTCGCCGCCATCTTCCTTCCGGGCCTGCTGCTTCTCACCGGCACGCTGCCGTTCTGGGACCGGCTGCGCGGCCATCCACGGATGCAGGCGGCGCTGCGCGGCGTGAACGGGGCCGTCGTCGGGCTGCTCGGGGCCGCCCTCTACGATCCGGTGTGGACCGGCTCGGTGCGGACGGCGGCGGATTTCACGATTGCGCTCGCCGCGTTCGTGCTGCTGGCGGCCTGGAAGGCCGCGCCGGTCCTGGTGGTGGGCGCGGCCGCGCTGCTCGGAACCCTGCTCGGCGCGGCCGCCTGAGCGTTGACGATCTATTTGGGTTTTCGCGCGCAGATTGGCGGCGGCACGCAGCGAAAGGTGGCCGCATCATGCCATATGACGCCGGAGCGGGGGAACTGAAGCCGGTCTTTTCGGTCGTCGCGCCCGCCTTCAACGAGGAGGCGAACCTCCTTGCCTTCCACCGCCGCCTGGCGCGGACCATGGACGGGCTCGGCGAATGTTGGGAGCTCGTGCTGGTGAATGACGGCAGCACCGACGCCACCCTCGGCGTGATGCAGGGGCTGCGGGCGCGCGATCCGCGGATCGCCGTGGTGAACCTCAGCCGCAATTTCGGCAAGGAGATCGCTACCACCGCCGGGCTCGATCATGCGCGCGGCGAGGCGGTGATCGTGATTGATGTCGACCTGCAAGACCCGCCGGAGCTGATCCCCGAGCTGGTGGCGGCATGGCGGCTTGGACACGACATGGTGTACGCGCGCCGCCGCCGCCGCGCCGGCGAAGGCTGGCTCAAACGAGCGAGCGCGGCAGCGTTTTATCGCGTGCTTGACCGTGCGGCCTCGGTGCCGATCCCGCGCGACACGGGCGATTTCCGGCTGATCAGCCGGCGCGCGGTGGATGCGCTCGCCTCGCTGCGCGAGCGGCACCGCTTCATGAAGGGCCTGTTCGCCTGGGTGGGGTTTCCGAGCTGCGCGGTGGAATACGACCGCGCGCCGCGCCATGCTGGCAGCACGGCATGGAGCTACTGGAAGCTTTGGAACCTGGCGCTCGAGGGCATCACCGGATTCAGCACGATCCCGCTGCGGGCGGCGATGTATCTCGGCCTGCTGGTCGGCTTCGCGGCGGCGCTCTATCTGGCGCAGCTCGTTATCCGCACGCTGGCGTTCGGCAACCAGGTGCCGGGCTATCCGAGCCTAATGGCGGTGGTACTGTTCCTGGGCGGCGCGCAGCTTGTTACGCTCGGCATCATCGGCGAGTATCTCGGCCGCGTCTTCAACGAGGTGAAGCAGCGGCCGCTCTATCTCGTGGAGCGGCACCTCCGTAGCGAAGCGGTTCCCGTGCAATCATCCTGATTCGTGCCGGACGATGGAAATTCGGTGGCTCACGCCTTGCTGATGCACCGAGGGGGCCGGCGCGCGGCCGATTCGGCGTTATCTGCGCGGCATGTCAATGAAGGCACAGTCCCGAGATCCAGACTGCGGATTCTTGCGTCGGAGAGCCGCGGCGGAATGAACCCTCCACTCGTGTCGGTGATCGTGCCGGCGATCGAATCGGCGCTGGCGCGGCTTCCTGCCGGGCGGCGGGCAGGATAGCATCCGGGGATGAAACATCATCCGCTCGCCGCGACCGCCCAGGCGCTCGGCCTGCCGCCCAAGCAGGTCCGCAAGCTGCTCGACCGCTACCGCGTCACCGACGGCAAGGAGTTCCGCCTCAAGCACTACGATCCGGCCGATACGGCGGGACATTTGATCCCGCACGACGCGGCCGAGCAACTGCTCGCGGCTGGCGTGAGCCGGCTCGCCGAGCTGCAGGAGGTGCTCTACGCGCAGGATCGCTGGTCGCTGCTCTGTTTGTTCCAGGCGATGGACGCGGGCGGCAAGGACGGCACCATCAAGCATGTGCTGACCGGGGTGAACCCGCAGGGCGTGCAGGTGACGAGCTTCAAGCAGCCCGGGCCAGAGGAGCTGGCGCACGATTTCCTGTGGCGCAGCGTGCGCGCGCTGCCCGAGCGCGGCCGCATCGGCATCCACAACCGCAGCCATTACGAGGAGGTGCTTGTGGTGCGCGTGCATCCCGAGCTCCTGGCTCGCCAGCGTTTGCCGCAGGCGGTGAGCGGCAAGCGCCTGTGGGACGAGCGGCTGGCCGACATCGCGGGATTCGAGCAATACCTCGCCCGCCAGGGCATCGCCATCGCCAAGTTCTTCCTGCATCTCTCCAAGACCGAGCAGCGGCGCCGCTTCCTGGCGCGGCTGGAGGAGCCGGACAAGAACTGGAAATTCAGCAGCACCGACCTGAAGGAGCGCGCCTTCTGGGACGAATACCAGCACGCCTACGAGGAAGCGATCACCGCCACCGCCGCGCCGCACGCGCCTTGGTTCGTGGTGCCGGCAGATCATAAATGGTTCGCGCATCTGGTGGTGGTGGCGGCGCTGATCGACACGCTGGAACGGCTCGACCTCCGCATCCCCGAGGTGACCGAGGAGGAGCGTGCCGCCATCGCGCAGGCGCGGCGCGCCCTGGAAGCGGAGCCCGACGCGTGAACGGCGTCATCGCCGATCCGGCGCTGGCGCGGCTCTTGGAGGCGCTGCACGCCGAGAGCGACGCGCAGAGCGAGGAGTACGCCGCCTTCTTCGCACGCCGCCCGCCACCGACCGAGGCGGAGGTGAAATCGTTCCGCGCCGACAAGCTGGTGGCGCTCGACCGCGACAAGGCTTCGTTCTGCTACCAGCTTTGCCGCGCCATGGGCGCGCGCCGCATCGTCGAGGCGGGCACCTCGCACGGCGTCTCGACCCTCTATCTGGCGGCTTCGGTGCGCGACAATCTGCGCGTGCTGGGCGGCGCGGGCGTGGTGATCGGCACCGAATACGAGCCGGAAAAGGCGCGCATCGCGCGCGCGAACCTGGCGCGCGCGGGGCTTTCCGAATGGGTCGATCTGCGCGAGGGGGATTTGCGCGAGACGCTGCGCGCGATCGAGGAGCCGATCGACTTCATGCTGGTCGATATTTGGGTGGTGATGGCGCGGCCCGCGCTCGAACTGGTGCATCCCCGCCTGCGGCCGGGCGCGGCGGTGGTCTGCGACAACACCGGGGAGCGGCGGGCCGAATACGCAGACTATTTCGCGTTCGTCGCGGCGAATGGCTATCACACGATGACGCTGCCGTTCGCCGGGGGACTGGAGTTCTCCGTCCGCTGCGCCTGAGATGGCGTGCTGTCCAGCAACGTGCGGACGCGATGGGCGAGATCGACCGCCGAGAACGGCTTGCCGATCAGCTCGACCCTGGGATCGAGCCGGCCGCCATCGCCAGCAGCACGCCGTGCTCGTGCAGTGCGGCGGCAATGCCGGGCCGGATCTGTACTACCGCGTGTGCGGACATAGGAGTGGTAGCGGCCCGTCGTTTGCCGTACCAAGCGCCGCGATCCTTGATTTTGCAACGTCGTCGTTGCGAGCGGCGCGAAGCAATCGGGCGGTCAGCGTCGATATCCGGGACCGGCGCTACACCTTCCGCAGGGTCGCCACCGAGACGTGCGGCCAGCTCAGCCCCGCGAAGTTCAGCAAGACCGTTTGTGAATATTGTAGTTGCAGCGCGGTGCCGCCGGAGGAGGTTCGCAGCGTCTCGATCCAGAAGGTGGCGGTGACGCGCCCGGCTTGCGCGTTCGGGCCGTCCGCCGTGCCTTGCAGGAACGCCGTGTTGACAACCCCGCCGCCCGGCACGGGCGCGGCGGGATCGGACGAGACGTGCAGCGTCGTCGTACTCAGCACGCTCGCTCCGTCGAGTGCCTGGGTCAGCAGCGAATTCGGGTCGTCGAGCATCGCCTGCGTGATGCCGTCGGTCGCGCCGGGCGGGGAGCGGAAATCGCTCGGCACCGCAAGGTCGGCCTCGGGCGGCAGGGCGATCCTGCGGTTCGGCTGTCCGGTGACGAACGGCACGATGTCGCTCCGGCCGATCCGCGGCGGCTCCGCCGCGGTGGCAGCGAGTCCCTGGGCGAGCACCGATGCGCCGTGCGGGATGGAGGCCATCCGCACCACGCTCTCCGGCACCGCGGGGTCGGTGGTCGCCGGCACCCGTGCCCATACGCCCGGCTCGACATGCAGCACGGCGCCTGTGTTGCGGTCCTGGATTTTCTGCAGGTAGGTCAGGCCGAACATGTCGATGTCGTCCTGACAGAGCCCGCGGTTGGTGATGCGGCCGGGGATGATTTCAAACTCTGTGGTTTCGAGCGTTAGGTTGAGTTCGAGGAAATGCTGCTGTCCGGGCGGCAGCAACATCGGGCGCCAAATGATATTGAGCCCCGTGCCCGCCCACTTCCCGGCGAGATGGCGGAGCGGACCGAGCGAGTCTGCATTCGGCAACACCGGAACGCGCGCCATGCCGCTTACTCCCTAACGCCCCGATGCAGCGAGTCCATCGCAGGCGGGGCAGCGTAGCGTGCTGGTTTCGGCCGGGTCAACCGATCATTGCACCGCAAAGCGGTTGATGGCTGCGCGTGGAACTAAGCGCGGTGGCGCCGCTATGGGCTACCGCGCGGCCTTGACAGCGGCCCGCCGCTCCGACTCGGGCGCCTTCTTGCTCTCGGCAGCCTTGCGGCGCTGCTGTTCGAGCTCGGCGCGCAGCCTGGCCGCTTCGGCCGCCTGCGCCTCGGCCTCAGCGAGCTTTTTGCGAAGTCCCGCCAGCTCGGCGCCGAGCGCGGCGGCCTCGCTCGCCTGCCGCTCCGCTTCGGCGAGTCTGCCCGTGCGATCGGCCAGCTCGGCGCGCAGCGTGCCAACCTCGCTTGCGCGCGCATCCGCCTCGGCGAGCCTCTGGCGAAGCCTCTCGGCCTCGGCCCGCAGCGCGGCGAGCTCGGCATCCTGCGCCTTGGCTTCTTGCTGGTCCTCCTGCGGGCGGTAGAACGGCGTGAACAGGCTGAGCGCCCGCTCCACCATCGCCATGTTCTGCCGGCTCATCTCGTTCGCCACGCCACCGAAGGGAAACAGCGTTCCCATCGTGCGCTGCATCGTCTCGCGCAATTGGTCCTGCTGACGTGCCAGCGCCTCCATCGCGTGCTCGAGATAGCGTGGCACGAAGGCCTGCATGGAGTCGCCGTAAAAGCCTATCAGCTGGCGCAGGAAGTTGGTGGGCAAGAGGTTGCGGCCCTTGCCCTCTTCCTCGACGATAATCTGCGTCAACACGCCGCGCGTGATGTCCTCGCCGCTTTTGGCATCGTAAACTACGAAATCTCGGCCGCCGCGCACCATCTCCGCCAGGTTCTCGAGCGTGATGTAGCAGGAGCTTTCGGTGTTGTAGAGGCGGCGGTTGGCATATTTCTTCACCACCACCGGCGCGGCGGACGGCGGCTGCGCCTCAGCCTGATCGCGGACTGTATCGGCCATGCATCCCCCGGGACTGCGCGGGGACGCTAAACGTAGTCCTGCCGCGGCGCAACATGAAGCACCGGCCTTACTCGGCCGGCGCGCCGCCGGGAACCGACACCTGCGGCATCAGGGTGGGCGTTGTGAGGTTCGATCCGCCAATACTTCCCGGCGCCCCGGCCGAGAGCCCAGCGGAGACGCCGGAAGACTGGTTCACCGGCGGCGGCCGGACCGGCGCGCCGGTGAGTCCAAGCTGCGCGGCGGTCTGCGCGGCGCAGCCGCCGAGCGTGACCGCACCTCCTAAGAGCCCGAAGACGACGAGTGGCCGGCGCATGCCGGCCACTCAACACGACCCGCAGGTGAAACGCCAGAATTACGGCGCGGTGAGGGCTCCGCCGAGCGCGCCGGCGCCGGCGCCGATCAAGGCGCCCGTCGCGGGACGACCACCCGTGAGGGCCGCCACGCCCGCGCCCGCCCCGGCACCGAGCGCGCCGCCCGTCAGCGCGCGCTCCCCCGGGCTGTAGCCGCAGGCCGACAGAGCGAGAAGCAGGCTGCCCGCGAGGGCGCCGAACGCGAACTTACGTGTCATTGCATCCTCTCCGTTCGTCGGTCCGATCTGATCACTCGGTCACACATAGGAACGATAGAGGCGGGGGACCCGTTCGCTTCCGGCGGCCTAACCCTCTTGTGATTTCGAGGGCGGCAGGGGTAATCCCCTCCGCCTTTCCCCATCCGCCAGAGGTGTTGCCGCGATGTTCTCCCGCCTGCTCGGCTTCATGTCAGCCGACATGGCCATCGACCTCGGGACCGCCAACACGCTGGTTTACGTGAAGGGGCGCGGGATCGTGCTCGCCGAGCCGAGCGTGGTCGCCATCGCCGACGTGCGGGGGCGCAAGCAGGTGCTGGCGGTAGGCGAGGAAGCCAAGCAGATGCTCGGCCGCACGCCGGGCAACATCTCCGCCATACGCCCGCTGCGCGACGGGGTGATCGCCGACTTCGAGGTGGCGGAGGAGATGATCAAGCATTTCATCCGCCGCGTGCATAACCGCCGCCGCTTCGCCTCGCCCATGATCATTGTCTGCGTGCCCTCGGGCTCGACGGCGGTCGAGCGGCGGGCGATCCAGGAGAGCGCGGAAAGCGCGGGGGCGCGGCGCGTCTTGCTGATCGAGGAGCCGATGGCCGCGGCCATCGGCGCCGGGCTGCCGGTGACGGAGCCCTCCGGCAGCATGATCGTCGATATCGGCGGGGGCACCACCGAGGTGGCGGTGATCTCGCTCGGCGGCATCGTCTATTCGCGCAGCGTGCGCGTGGGCGGCGATAAAATGGACGAGGCGATCATCAACTACGTCCGCCGCACCCACAATATGCTGATCGGCGAATCGACCGCCGAGCGGATCAAGATCGAGATCGGCGCCGCTGGACCGGGCGACGAGGCCGAGGAGGACATCTGGCGCGAGGTGAAGGGGCGCGACCTGATGAATGGCGTGCCGCGCGAGATCCTGGTGAGCCAGCGGCAGATCGCTGAGAGCCTGGCCGAGCCGGTCGGCCAGATCGTCGAGGCGGTGAAGGTGGCGCTGGAGAACACGCCGCCCGAGCTCGCCGCCGACATCGTGGACAAAGGCATCGTGCTGACGGGCGGCGGCAGCCTGCTCTACCGGCTGGACCAAGTGCTGCGGGACGCAACCGGCCTGCCGGTCGCGGTAGCGGAGGGACCGCTGCAATGCGTCGCGCTCGGCACCGGCCGCGCGCTCGAGGAGCTGCAACGGCTGCGGAACGTGCTCACCAGCATGTATTAAGTCGCGCCGCTCGCGCGCGCGTTTTTCCTCTCGACTCGGGCACCCGATTGCGGTGAGTCCGGCGGGGTGGGAGCCCACTGCCGATGATCCGCATCTCGGTCCAGCTCAGGCAGGCATTGGCGCGGCTGACGCTGCCGGTGCTGTTCGTCCTCTCGTTCGGCGTCATGCTTATCGGCAAGGCCGACACGCTGCTCGTTGATCGCGCGCGGATCAGCCTGGGCGACGCCCTGGGGCCGGTGTTCGACTTCCTCGCGGTGCCGCTGGCGGCGGCCCGCGCCGAGCTCGCCGACCTCGCGGACCTTTGGTCGCTGCGCGACGAAAATCGCGCGCTCCGCGAGGAGGTGGCGCGGCTGCGGCAATGGCAAAGCGTGGCGCTCAGGCTTGAGGAGGAGAACCGGCGGCTCAAGGCGCAGCTCAACTGGATCCCCGATCCGCCGGCGCACTTCGTCACCGGCCGCGTGGTCGCCGACGGCGGCGGGCTCTATGCGCGCGCCGCGCTGCTCTCGGTCGGGCCGAACCACCAGGTCCGCAAGGGCGAGATCGCGGTCGATGAGGCGGGGCTAGTGGGGCGGGTGACGGAGGTTGGCGCGCGCACTGCGCGGGTGCTGCTGATCACCGATCTGTCGAGCCGCATCCCCGTCCTGCTGGAGCAGAGCCACAGTCGCGCCATCCTGGCCGGGGCCAATACGGACCGGCCCCGCCTGCTCTACTGGACCGACGCGCATCCCGTGGAGGGCGAGCGGGTCGTGACCTCCGGCGAGGCGGGGGCCTTCCCGGCCGACCTGCCGGTCGGTACCGTGCATTGGAGCGCGGCCCACGTGCCCGAGGTGGTGCCGGCGGCCAAGCTGGGCGAACTGGGGATTTTGCGGCTGTTCGATTTCCAGCTCGGCACGGAAGCGGCCGAGCCTTCCGGCTGACGATGGTCGAGGTCGATCGCGCTCCCGGCATCAGGCCACGCCCGACGCTAGCGCGCAGGCTCGATGCCGCCGCGCGCGGCGCGGTGCCGTTCGCAACGACCCTGGCGCTCGTGCTATTCGCCGGCGCCATCGCAGGACTGCCGGGCGAGGAGGCGCTGCGCCCGGCGCTGGCACTCTGCTCAGTGTTCGCCTGGACCTTGCTGCGCCCCGCCTTGCTGATGCCGCCGCTCGTGTTCCTGATCGGCCTCCTGTGCGACCTGCTCGGATGGCTGCCGCTCGGGGTGGCGACGGTCACGCTGCTCGCCATTCAGGGGGCGGCGCTGCGGCTGCGGCGGACGCTGGCCGGCGCCGGGCTCGCCCCGTCCTGGGCCTGTTTCGCAGTGCTCGCGGCGCTGGCGGCGGGGCTCTTGTGGGCGCTTGCCTCGGCGCTCAGTTTCCGCCTGCTCCCCGCCGCGCCGGCACTCCGCACCTGGGGCTTCGCGGTCGTGCTTTATCCTTCCGTTGCCCTGCTCGCGCTTTGGTTGAGCCGTTCCGCTGCGGCGCCGGAGCGCGCTTGATGCGGCTGAACATGCCCCGGCCGATGTTCCGCGTCGGCACGCGCCAGGGCGACAAGCGCGGCGCGGTGTTCACCCGCCGCGCGCTGCTTCTCATGGCGGGGCAGGCCGGGGCGCTCGGCGCGCTCGGCGTGATGCTGTACGGCGTGCAGGTGCGCGAGGGCGTGCGCTATCAAGTGAAGGCGCGCGAGAACAGCATCAGCACGCGGCTTCTCTCGCCGCCACGCGGGCGCATCACCGACCGCTACGGGACGGTGCTGGCGGGCAACCACTCGACCTGGCGTGCCCTGCTGATCGCTGAGCAGGCACAGGATGTCGATGCGACTCTCGATGCCTTCTCCGCGCTGATCCCGCTTGAGCCGCGCGAGCGCGCCCGGATCGAGCGGGAGGCGCGGCGCCATCGCCGTTTCATCCCCGTGCTCGTGCGCGACTTCCTGAGCTGGGACGACATGGCGCGGATCGAGGTGAACGCGCCCGACCTGCCCGGCATCGTGGTCGATGCCGGCACCAGCCGGGTCTATCCCACGGGGCCCTTGTTCGCCCACGCGGTCGGCTATGTCGCGCCGCCAACCGAGGAGGATGTGGCGGACGATCCCTCGCTCGCGCTGCCCGGAATGCGCGTGGGGCGCGCGGGGCTGGAAAAGACCTACGAGAAGACGCTGCGCGGCAAGGCGGGCAACGAGCAGCTCGAGGTGAATGCGGTCGGGCGCGTGATCCGCGAGGTGGCGCGCGAGGAAGGGCAGCCCGGCGAGGACGTGCGCGCGAGCGTCGATGCCGGTTTGCAGCAGGCGATCACCGACCGGCTCGGCGGCGAGAGCGCCTCGGCGGTGGTGCTCGACTGCCGCACCGGCGAGGTGATGGCGATGGTCTCGAACCCGTCGTTCGATCCGAGCCTGTTCAACTCGGGGGTCAGCCAGGCGCAATGGCAGGCATGGGCGAGCGATCAGCGGGGGCCACTGACCGACAAGGTGACGGTGGGGCTCTATGCGCCGGGCTCCACCTTCAAGATGGCGGTGGCAATTGCGGCGTTGCAGGCGCGCGCCATCACGCCGGGCGAGCATTTCTCCTGCCCGGGCTATTTCGACCTGGGTAACATGCGGTTTCACTGCTGGCGCAAGGGCGGGCACGGAAGCCTCGATTTGCGCGGCGGCATCAAGAACTCCTGCGACGTATACTTCTATCAGGTGGCGTTGAAGGTCGGGATCGACCCGATCGCGCGCACCGCGAACCGGCTTGGGCTCGGCACCGAGCTTGCCATCGACCTGCCGGACCAGCGCGCGGGCCTGATCCCGACGCGCGAATGGCGGCGGGCGCAGGGCCATCCGTGGAACCTCGGCGACACCGTGGTGAGCGGGATCGGCCAGGGCTACATCCAGGTGACGCCCCTTCAGCTGGCGACCTACGCGGCGCGGCTCGCCACCGGGCGCGCGGTCGAGCCGCACCTGCTCGCCGATGCCGCGAAGGAATGGCCGGAGCTCGGGCTGCCGGCGGCGTATCTCGCTGCGGCGCGAGAAGGGATGTGGGCAGTGGTGAACGAGCCGGGCGGTACGGCGCCGGATGCGCGCCTGCCGGACCCGCAATGGCAGTTGGCGGGCAAGACCGGATCGGCGCAGGTGCTTCGCGTCTCGCGCGAGCAGCGCGAACATGGGTTCGATAGCTCCAAGCTGCCGTGGCGGCTCCGCCCCAACGCGCTGTTCGTCGCCTTCGCCCCCTATGCCGCGCCACGCTACGCACTGTCGGTGGTGGTGGAGCACGGCAATGCCGGCGCGACGGCCGCCGCGCCGATCGCGCGCGACATCATGATGGAGACGCTGCGGCGCGACCCGGCCGGGCGCAGCATGCCGCTCGTGCAGCCGGGGCCCGCGCAGCTCGCCGCGGTGCGGAGCAACAAGACGTGAGCGAGGCACGCCGCCTTTGGCTGCGCTCCTCGGTCGATGTGACCGCGAAGCTCTGGCGCGTGAGCTGGGGCTTCGTGTTGCTGCTCTGCCTGCTCGCGGGCGTGGGGTACGCCGCGCTCTACAGCGTCGCGGGGGGTTCGCCGCGCCCTTATGCCGAGGCCGACGCGATCCGCTTCGCCGCCGGGCTCGTGCTGATGCTGGTGGTCGCGATGACCGACATTAGGGTGATCGCACGGCTCGCCTGGCCGTTCTATTTCGTCTCGCTCGGGCTGCTCGCCGCGGTGCTGCGATTCGGCCATCTCGGCAAGGGTGCGCAACGCTGGCTCGAGCTCGGCGGGTTTCAGTTGCAGCCGAGCGAGCTGATGAAAATCGCGCTCGTGCTGGCGTTGGCCGCCTGGTTCCGCCGCGCGAGCTGGGAGCGGATCGGCAATCCGCTGTTCCTGCTGGTGCCGCTCGCGGCGATCGCCGCGCCGGTGGCGCTGATCCTGAAGGAACCCAATCTCGGCACCGCCGTGATCACCGCCGCGGTGGGCGGCGCAATGCTGTTCGCGGCTGGCGTGCGGTGGTGGAAGTTCGCCCTCGTGCTGCTGCCGGTTCCGCTCGCGGCGCGGCTCGTTTACGCGCACCTGCACGACTATCAGCGGGCGCGCATCGACACGTTCCTGCACCCCGAGACCGACCCGCTCGGCGCCGGCTACAACATCCTGCAGTCGAAGATCGCACTCGGGTCGGGCGGGATGTGGGGCGAGGGCTATCTGCACGGCACGCAGGCGCAGCTCAATTTCCTGCCCGAGAAGCAGACCGACTTCATCTTCAGCACGATCGGCGAGGAGATGGGGTTCGTCGGCGCGGCGGCGGTGCTCGCGCTGCTGGGGGCCATCGTTCTGGCGGCGATGGCGATGGCGCTGCGTTGCCGCAATCAGTTCGGGCGGCTGCTCAGCCTCGGCATCAGCTTCAATTTCTTCATGTACGTGTTCGTCAACATCGCGATGGTGATGGGCGCGATCCCGGTGGGCGGGGTGCCGCTGCCGCTCGTCTCACACGGCGGCTCGGCGATGCTGACGGCGATGTTGGGCTTCGGGCTGCTGCTGTCGGCCTATGTCCACCGTGACGTGGCGTTCGCCGACGAGGCGGCTGCGTAGGGCGCATGAAGCGCAGCGGAATGCACCCCGTGGCGCTTCGTCGGCGGATTGGCATCCGGCCTACACTATGCCCGCCGCTTATCGGGCAACCGGCGCGCCGGCAGTCGGTCCCTGACTGCCGAGCCCCGGATTGAACTTGCCAACATTGCCGAAGAGCTGCTGAAGGAACGATGCCTCGGTGCCGGGCGAGGGGGTGGTGCGGGCGATCATCGGTGCCGCGAGCGCCTGCGCCTTGTTGAGATGGCGCACCGACTGCAGCACGCCCTGATCGTTGAAGCGCAGCTCCACCACGTCCTGGGCGAGCACCTGGTTGGTGCCGCCGATCTGCGGGCGCGTCATTTGCCCCACGTAATTCCAGACATTCTGGTCGAACGTGCCCTTCGCGGTCGGCGAGCCGAGCAGCGCCTGTGCTTCGGACTGGGTGGTCTTGCCGACGACGAGCTTGGCGAGCTCGGCCTGGTTGACAATGTTGCCGCGCGGCTGGGCCGGCGGCGCCAGCCAGCCGCAGCCGGAAAGGAGCGCGAGCGAAAGCAGGGTAAGAAGGCGGAGTTGCGGGCGCACGCAGGTTTCCGGACCGAGGTGGGTGCGCGCCGGTTCTGGACAGGAGCCGCCGACGCGCTATCTCCGGCCCCGTGTCATCTCCGTCCCGCCAAGTCAATCGTCGCGGGCGGAGAGGGAGAGTTTTCAGAGTTGGGCATGATCGGATCGCTGCTGGGCCGCCGCCGACCGCATGAGCGGGCAGGTTTCGAGCTGTACGCGGCGGCGGTGGCGGCGGCGCGGGATCCGTTCCACTACGCCGCGCTCGGCGTGCCGGACACGCTGGACGGCCGGTTCGACATGGTCGGGCTTTATGCGTTCCTGCTGATCGACCGTCTGCGGCGCGAGGCGCCACCCGGCCCGGCGCTCGCGCAGGCCGTGTTCGACGCCATGTTCAGCGACATGGACGTGAACCTGCGCGAGATGGGCGTGGGCGATCTGTCGGTGGGCAAGAAGGTGCGGGTGATGTGGGAGGCGTTCCACGGCCGCGCGGCGGCCTACGCCGCTGCGATGGCGGGAACCGCCGCGCCCGGCGCGCTCGAGGCGGCGCTCGAGCGGAATGTCTGGCGCGGGACGGCGCCGGCCGATGCTCGCTCGGCACGGCTCGCGCGGCTGATGCGGGCACAGCGCGCGAACCTTCAGGAGCAGGCGCTGGAGGTTCTGCGCCGGGGCGAGGTCCGCTTCCTTCCGGCCGAGGCGGCGGCACGGTGATCAAGCCCGAATTCTCCCGGCCGATCGCGGTCGAGCAGATCGGGCGTGCGGCGCGCGACGTCACTGTGGAGGCGGATGCGGCCGAGTGCGCCGCGCTGGCCCGCCGCATGGGCCTGCCCGCGGTCGAGAGCCTGCGCTGCGCCTTCGCGCTGCGGCGCGCCACGGACGCGGCGGGCGTGATCGCCGCCGAGGGGCGGCTCATGGCGCGCGTGGTGCAGGTGTGCGTCGTCACGCTCGACGAATTCACCGCCGACGTGGCGGAGACGTTCGCGATCCGGTTCGTGCCGGCGGGGACCGAGAGTGCGGAGATCGACCTCGACGGGCCGGACGAGGTGCCCTACGAGGCCGGGCGGGTCGATCTCGGCGAGGCGGCGGCGGAGCAATTGGCGCTGGCGCTCGATCCGTTTCCGCGGCTGCCGGGCGTGGCGATGCCGGAGGAGGATGACGCGGCGGCCGGCCGGCCGTTCGCCTCGCTCGGCAAGCTGCGGCGCCATTGAGGCTTTGATCCGCCCCGGCCGCGACGCCGGGATTGCGTCCGCAAGCGCGAGTCGCTAGCGTCCCGCGTGCAGGGCTCGCGTGCGCGACCGATGTTTCGGAAGCGGCGGCGCGGTTGCTGCCCAGAAAACAACAGGGAAGCGTTCAGTTGGGTGATCTCTCGCTCCGCCTTCGACCGCCCCGCCTGCGCGCGCGGCAAGCCGGCTGCGCCGCCCCTTCATTGATGGAAACGAAGAATGGCTGACGGTACGATTGCGGCCGGCATCGACACGCGCGGCTTCGCCGCCCGCCGCTCCCGCTCCAGCCTGAAACGGTTCGCCCGCCACCGCAGCACCATCGCGCTCGTGATGTGCGCGCCGCTGATCCTGCTGATCGCCGGGCTCGTGGTCTACCCCGCGATTTATGCGATCTATCTCAGTCTCCTCAACCGCAAGATGACGGAGTTCATCGGGCTCGCGCAGTACGCGTTTCTTCTGCACCGCTCGACCTTCCAGCTCGTTATCTTCCAAAGCTGCCTGTTCGCCATCACCTCGGTGATCTTCAAGGCGCTGATCGGGCTGATCCTGGCGCACCTGATCCAGAATATCGGCGGCAAGTACCAGCGCCTCTGGCGCGGACTGCTGCTCGTCACCTGGGTGATTCCGCTCGCGCTGTCCACCCTTACCTGGTGGTGGATGTTTGATCCCTCCTATTCGGCGTTCAACTGGGTGCTGGAGGCGGTCGGGCTGAAGCCCGTGCCCTGGCTCGGCGTCGGTTGGATCGCGCGGATCTGCACCATCGTCGTGAATGTGTGGTACGGTACGCCGTTCTTCTTCATCATGTATCTCGCGGCGCTGAAATCGGTGCCCGAACAGCTTTACGAAGCGGCTTCGATCGACGGCGCCAGCGCCTGGCAGAAGCTGATCCACGTCACCCTACCGATGATGCGGAACATCATCTCGATCACGGTGCTGTTCAGCCTGATCGTCACCTTCGCCGACTTCGACATCGTCCGCATCCTGACTTCGGGCGGGCCGGAGGATAAGACCCACGTGTTCGCGACCTACGCCTTCCAGGTCGGCATCCAGTCGGGCAACATTCCCATGGGCGCTGCCGTCTCGCTCTTCATGCTGCCCATCCTGGCGATCGCCGCCTTCTTCATCCTGCGTGGCGTGAACCGCCGCGCGCAGGAGATCGGGGCATGAGCGCCTCGCTGGGCGCGGTCGCCAGTGGCATGCCGATCGGGCGGCGGCATCCGAAGTCCCGCAACGAAAGAAGCTGGGCGCTCTGGTGCAGCTATATCGCGCTCGGCTTCTTCGCCTTCATCTACCTCGTGCCGCCGTTCTATGAGGTGATGACCAGTCTCAAGACCTCGGCCGAGATCGGGGCGGAGAAGGGCACGCCCTGGATCGTGCACCACCCGACGCTCGCGAATTTCTGGTACCTGATCACCTACCACAACTTCCAGATCTATTACCTGAACACGGTGATCGTGACCTTGCTGACGGTCGCGGTCAGCATGGTCATCTCGGTGCTGGCTGCGTTCAGCCTGTCGCGCATGGGATTCTGGGGCAGCAAGACGCTGGCCACGGGCGTGTTCCTGACCTACCTCGTTCCCGCCTCACTCCTGTTCATCCCCTTGTTTCAGATCATCGGCGCGATCGGGCTTATCAACTCCTACTGGTGCCTGGTGCTGATCTATCCGACGCTCGCGGTGCCGTTCTGCACCTGGATCATGATCGGCTATTTCGGCTCGATCCCGAAAGAGCTCGATGAGGCGGCGCTGATCGATGGCGCGGGCTATCTGCAGATGCTGTGGCGGATCTTCATCCCCGTGGCGATGCCCGGCATCATCGCCGCCACCATCTTCGCCTTCACCGTGAGCTGGGGCAATTTCATCTACCCGCTGGCTTATCTCTACACCTCAAACCAGATGGTGCTGACGGTCGGCATCGTGAGCGACCTGATCCGCGGCGACGTGTTCGAGTGGGGCAAGATCATGGCCGCCAACGTGCTCGCCTCCGCACCGCCGATCATCATCTACGCCTTCCTGATGGACTACTACATCGCCGGGCTCACCGCCGGCGCAACCAAGGGCTGAGGACGCGCGATGGCGGAAGTATCCTGCCGCAAGGTGGTCAAGATCTATGACGGCGGCGTGCAGGCCGTGAAGGGGATCGACCTCGACATTAAGGACCACGAGTTCGTCGTGCTGGTCGGCCCCTCGGGCTGCGGCAAATCGACCACGCTCCGCATGATCGCGGGCCTCGAGGAAATCTCCGATGGCGAGATCTGGATCGGCGGCGACATCGTGAACGACGTGCCGCCGCGCGATCGCGACATCGCCATGGTGTTCCAGAACTATGCGCTCTACCCGCATATGAGCGTGTTCGACAACATGGCCTTCGGGCTGAAGCTCAGGAAGTTCCCGCGCGACGAGATCAAGCGCCGAGTGGACGAGGCGGCGCGCATCCTCGACATCGCGCCGCTGCTGGACCGCAAGCCGAAGGCGCTCTCGGGCGGGCAGCGCCAGCGCGTGGCGATGGGCCGCGCCATCGTCCGCAATCCGAAGGTCTTCTTGTTCGACGAGCCGCTGTCCAACCTGGATGCCAAGCTGCGCGTGCAGATGCGGACCGAGATCAAGAAGGTGCACCAGACCGTCCGCACCACCACGATCTACGTGACGCACGATCAGGTGGAGGCGATGACGCTGGCTGACCGCGTGGTGGTGATGAACCAGGGCATCATCGAGCAGATCGGCTCGCCGCAGGAGCTCTATCACAACCCGCAGACGCGCTTCGTCGCCGGGTTCATCGGCAGTCCGGCGATGAACTTCCTGCCTTGCCGGATCGAGGCCGCGGACGGCGGCATCTCCGTGCGGCTCACTCCGCGGATTGCGCTGGCAGTGCCGCCGGCGCGCGCCGACCGCTATGGCCCCTACAAGGACCGCGAGATGCTGCTCGGCATCCGGCCCGAGCATGTGTTCGACCGCCACCCATCGGAGCCGCCGCGCCCAGGCTGGGCGCCGATGGACGCGCTGGTCGACGTGGTGGAGCCGATGGGCATGGAAACGATGGTGCATTTCTTTATCGACGGCACCCCGGTCTGCGCCCGCTGCGAGCCGAGCACGCCGGCCGAGCCCGAGAAGATGCTGCCGCTCTGGGCGGATATGACCCAGATGCACCTGATCGAGCCGTCGAGCGGGCGGGTGGTGTAGGGCGCTTCAGCCCCTACAGATTTGCCGCCTTCTTCCTAAGCGCCTGCATTTCTTCATAGCGCGCGGTCACATCGCGCAGAACGGCGGCGATCCCCTGCATCCGTCCAGCGTCATCGCGGAACGGCACGATGGTGAACTCGACGGAGATGCGGCGGCCGTCCTTGCGGATGGCGGGCACCGCCAACAGCGCGCCTGAGTCGTAGCGGCTCTCGCCCGTGCCCATTGTCTTGTTGAAACCGTCCCAATGCCGCTGTCGCAGGCGGTCGGGGATGATGATGTCGAGCGTCTGTCCCAGCGCCTCGGCTTCCGGAAAGCCGAACAAGCGTTCCGCGCCGCTGTTCCAGAACCGCACCACCCCGTGCGAATCGGCATAGATTACGGCGTCCGCCATGGCACGGACCAGTGTCACGGCAAAGCTTTCGGGATCAAACTCCATGCGCGGACTCCTGTTGTTCCAGCCGGCCCAAAGGCCGGTAGCGTGGGTCGCTGAGCGCACGGGTCCATCGAGGTACGTGCGAAATCCACAAAATCTTGCTCCCCCCGCGCGATCCTGCCTCACCCTGCCAGATGGCGGCACTCACCGACAAACCGCCTCAATTCCACTCCGTATCTCCACGCAATCATCTCCGCCGCCGCATCGGCCGCCAGGCGCCGCTGCGCCAGACCGATCCCCGCCAGCATCAGTATAAATGGGGCGCGCCAATCGTACCCGCGCCGAGGATCACCCCCTTTCGCCGCCAGCACCTCGTGCATCGCGCTCTCAGCCGTGCGCGGCCGCAGGCTTCATCGCCTCGGCCCCGCCAGCCCGAAGCCGCCCTCCGCTTGAGCGTTGGGGCGTCGCTGTGGACCAAGGACCGCAAGCTTCATGAGATCGCAAAGGAGTTTGGCACCGCCACCGCGCCGCCCTTCCGCAGGCAAGACCGGCTGGGTTAGCCAGCCGCCTTCCCCTCCCTACCCCAGCCGCCGGTATACCCCCCGCTCGTCCGCGACAGCAGCGAACCCCTCAACCGGCCCGAGCGCGCTCTCCGCACCGCCCAGGTACAGAAATCCCTCCGGCGCTATCCGCGCCGCGATGGCACGCAGCACGCGCGCCTTGGTCTCGGCGTCGAAATAGATCAGAACGTTGCGGCAAAATACGATGTCGAACCGCCCGAGCGGCGCCAGATCGTCGAGCAGATTCCACTCGCGGAACTCGATCACCGCGCGCAGCCCCTCGCCGATGCGCCAGCCCGCTTCCTCCTTGCGGAAGTGCTTCACCAGCATCTGCACCGGCAGGCCGCGCTGCACCTCGAATTGAGAATAGAGGCCGGCGCGCGCGCGGGCGAGCGCGGCGCGGCAAATATCCGTCGCAACGATCTCCACTTGCCGCCCGCGCGCCTCGGCAAGCTCGGCCAGGATCATCGCGATCGAGTAGGCCTCCTGCCCGGTCGCCGCCGCCGCCGACCAGATCCGCAGCTTGACCCCCGCCCCGCGCGCGGCGAACAAGGCCGGCAGCGCCTTCGCGCGCAGATGCGCGAACGGCTTGTCGTCGCGGAAGAACAGGCTCTCGTTGGTCGTCATCGCCTCGACGACCTCGCGCGCCAGCTCGTCCGCCTCCGGGCGATGCACGCGCGCGGCAAGTGCCGAGAGGTCGGCGAGCTTTTCTCGCCGCATGATCGGCGCCAGCCGCGTTTCCAACAGGTAAAGCTTGTCGGGCGTCAGCGCGAGCCCCGAGCGCGCGCGCAACAGCGCCGCCAGTGCCGCGAACGCGCCGTCCGCCGCCGTCGCCGCGCTCATCTGGCGCCAAGCAGCGCCCGCAGCGTGGGCGCGAGCGCGCCGAGCGGAAGCACGGCATGACACAGGCCGGCCCGCGCCACCGCCCCCGGCATCCCCCATACCACGCTGGTCGCCGCGTCCTGCGCCAGCGCCACGCCGCCCGCTTCCACCACGCGGCGCACGCCCGCGAGCCCGTCATGGCCCATGCCGGTCAGGATCGCCGCCAGCACGCGCCCGCAGGCCGCCTCGGCGGCGCTCTGCAGCATCGGATCGACCGACGGGCGGCAGAAATTCACCGCCGGCATATCGGACAGCCGGGCGGCGAACCCGCCGCCCTGACGCACGACGAGCAGATGCCGCTCGCCCGGCGCAACATAGATCCGCCCCGGCAGCAGCGGCGCCTGGTCCTCGGCCTCCGTGCAGGGCAGCACGCCGAGCCGGGCGATATGTCCGGCGAGCGTGGCGGTGAAGGCGGGCGGCATGTGCTGGGTCAGCACCACCGGCACGCGCACGTCCCGCCCCAACCCCTGCACCAGCGTGAACAGCGCCTGCGGGCCGCCGGTGGAGGCGCCGATCGCCAGAAGCAGCGGCGCAAACCCGCGCGGCACCGGCCGCAGGGTAAACGCCGGCGTCGGCGCGGCAGCGGCGGGACGCGGCGCCAGCGCGCGCACCTTGGCCAAAAGCTCGGCGCGGAACGCCGCCGCCGCGTCGGGCGCGAGCGCGCTCGGCTTCGCCACGTAATCGGCCGCGCCCAGCCGTAGCGCGCGCAGCGTCACCTCGGCTCCGCGCGTCGTCAGCGTGGAGGCCATCAGCACACGCACCCCGGGTGCCGCTTCGATCAGCTTCGGCAGCGCCGTCAGCCCGTCCATCACGGGCATCTCGATGTCGAGCACCGCGACGTCCACAGGCTCCGCCGAGACCGCTTGCACCGCCTCGGCGCCGTTCGCCGCGCGCGCCACCACGCGGATCGCCGGATCGGCCTCGAGCGCGCGCGCGATCGCGCCGCGCAGCACGGCGGAATCGTCGCACACCAGCACCCGTATGGGCTGGTTCATGCGAACCCGACCGCCGCCATCTTGCCGAGCAAGATGTCGGCGTCGAACGGCTTCATGATGTATTCCTGCGCGCCCGCCGCGAGCGCCGCTTCGATGAACGCAAGCTCGGTCTCGGTGGTGCAGAACACGACGGGCGGCCGGTCCGGCCCGAACTCCGTGCGCAGCGCGCGCAGGAACTCGATCCCGCTCATCTCCGGCATGTTCCAATCGAGCAGCACCACGTCGGGTAGCGCGGCCCGGCACGCCTCCAGCGCAGCGGCGCCGTTCTCGCGCTCGTCCACCGTGAAGCCGCCATCCTCCAAGATGCGCCGCGCGATGCGCCGCACAGTCCGGCTGTCGTCCACCACGAGGCAGCGCGGCGCCATCGCTCAGGCCGCCCGCGCGGGAGGCGGCGCGATCTCGAGCAGTCGCTCCGCGCTCAGCACCACCATCAGCCGCCCTTCGAGACGGAACACGCCCTGGGCGCACGCGGCCCAGGCGGGCTTGAGCGTGGGCGGATTGGGCTCCATCGCGTCGGGCCGGAGCGGGATCACCTCCTCCACCGCATCGACCAGCAGCGCATAGAGCTCGCCCCCCTGCTCCACCACCACCGACATCGGCGCCGCATCGGCATCGGCCGGCGGCAGCCCGAGCCGGCGGCGCAGGTCGATCGCGGTGACGATGCGCCCGCGCAAATTGAGGCTGCCCGCCACCTCGGGCGGCGCCAGCGGCACGCGCGCACTCGGCTTCGCCGCCAGGATGTCGCGCACCGCCAGCACCGAAATGCCACAGAGCTGGCCCGCCAGCGTCAAGGTCAGGAACGGAAGCTCTGCCCCGCTCATCGCGCCTGCTCCCCGAACCAGTCGCGCGCGGCGCCGGCGAGGAAGTGCGCGGTATCGACGATCCCTGCCGCCTGTCCGCCGATCACCGCGCTGCCGAGCAGACCGGGACGCGCCGCCGACAACGCGACCTCCAGCCGGTCCTCCACCACGTCCACCACTTCGTCCACCATCAGCCCGACGCGACGCTCGCCCTCGCCGAACACCAGAACCGGCTGCACTTCCTGCGCGGTGTCGAGCCCCTCGCAGAAGGGGACGAGCGGCATCAGTTGCCCGCGGTACTGCACCACCTCGATCCCGGCCGCTATCTCGATCTGCGCGCGCGGCATTTCTTCCAGCCGGGCCACCAGCGCGAGCGGCACAGCGAGCAGCCCGTTGGCCCCAGCGCGGAACAGCAGCAGCTTGGTGTGCCCGCCCCTTTCCGGTGGGCCGGCGGTCGGAACGTCGGCGGCGGCGCGGGCTTCCCCGGTCGCGGCGATTCCGGTGGCGCGCGCGATGCCGTTCGGATCGAGGATCATGATCACCGAGCCGTCGCCGAGGATCGTATTGCCGGAAAACACCGTGATATGGCGCAGGATCGGCGCCACCGGCTTGACCACGATCTCCTCGGTGTCGAACACGCGATCGACGATCAGCCCGAGCAGCGCCGCCCCCACCTGTACCACCACGATCACCGGCGCATCGCCGCAAGCCGCGCCGAGCCCGAGCAGCGAGGCGAGATCAACGAGCGGCAGCAGCCGCTCGCGCAGCCGCAATACCTGGCTGCCGTCGATCGCCTCGATCGCGCAGTCGGCGCCGCCGCCCGCGCGCACCAGTTCCAGAACGCCGATCTGCGGGATGGCGAACCGCTCGCCGCCCGCCTCCACGATTAGCGCGGCGGCGATCGCGAGCGTGAGCGGGATGCGGATCGTGAACACCGTGCCCGCCCCTGGCGTGCTGCGGAGCTCGATCGTGCCGCCGATCCGCTCGATATTGGTTTTGACGACATCCATGCCGACGCCGCGCCCCGAAACGGCGGTCACGGCGGCGGCGGTGGAGAAACCTGGGCGGAAGATGAACCGCTGGATCTGCGCCTCGCTCATCGCGGCGAGCTCGGGCTCGGTCGCGAGCCCCAGCGCCAGCGCCTTGGCG
This sequence comes from Acetobacteraceae bacterium, assembly GCA_035685165.1. Lineage (GTDB taxonomy): Bacteria > Pseudomonadota > Alphaproteobacteria > Acetobacterales > Acetobacteraceae > DATFDN01. The sequence continues at coordinate 233,928 of DASRBI010000017.1, read as the reverse complement.
CGGATGCGCTCGGCCGAGAGCCCGCGCCCGTCATCGCCGATCTCGATGATGATGTGCCCGCCTTCGTGGAACGCATTGAGCGTGATGCGCCCGGTCTCGCTCTTGCCGGCTTCGATCCGCTCCTCGGGCGGCTCCAGCCCGTGGTCGGCGGCATTGCGGACCATGTGCGTCAGAGGATCCTTGATCAGCTCCAAGACTTGCCGATCGAGTTCCGTCTCCGCCCCGCGCATCGAAAGCTCGATCCGTTTGCCGAGATCGCGGCCGAGATCGCGCACGAGCCGCGGCAGCTTGTTCCACGCATTGGCGATCGGCTGCATCCTCGTCTTCATCACCCCGTCCTGCAGTTCCGAAGTGATGTGCGACAGACGCTGCAAGGGGGCAGCGAACGCGCTCTCCTCGGCTGCGCGCACGAGCTGGAGAAGCTGGTTGCGCGTAAGCACGAGCTCGCTGACGAGCGTCATCAGGTGATCGAGCACATCGACGGAAACGCGGATCGTCTGCGCCCCGCTGCCCGGCTCGGCGCCCGGCGCATCGGCGACAACGGCGGGTGCGGGTGCGGCGGCAGGCGCGGGTTCCGGTGCCGGCGCAGGTGGCACCGGGGCCGCCTCCGACGCCTCCCCGGCCGCGGCGGCCTCGAGCGCCGCGATCAAATCGCCGTCCTCGCCCGCCGGCTCGGCGCCTTCGCTGCCGAGACCGGCCAGGATGAAACGCACGCGATCGACCGAAGCGAGAATCAGCGTCACGATTCCGGTGCTCGCCGCGAGCCTTCCGTCGCGCAAGCCACCGAGCAGATTCTCCGCCGCGTGCGCCAGCCGCTCCAGCCGCGGCAAGCCGAGGAAGCCGCAGGTGCCCTTGATCGTATGCACGAGGCGGAAGATCAGCGCGACGGTCGGCGGATCGTCGGGTGCCCGCTCAAGCCGCAGCAGCGCCGCATCGAGCTCCGCAAGGCTTTCGTTCGTCTCGGTCAGAAAGTCGGAAAGCAGTTCGTCCATCGCACCCCCGCGGCCTCGGCGGGGACATGCTGACGGCGGATCTCAAAGAATCGGTTAAGGACTACCGCCCGATCCGAAGCCGCCCCGGCTTGCGTCTGCCGTTCTCGAGCGTGACCTTCACGCTGAGACCCGCCGCCAGCAGCGCCAGCACCGCCGCCGCGCCGTGCTCGCCCGCCTTCGCCGCCTCGGCCGCCGCCGCCGCGTCGGTCAGCAACGTGGGCAACGCAGCGGGCCACACGGCGCCTGCGCCGGCGATGCCGATCTCGATCGCGCCGTCAGAGGCACGGCCTATGCTGATCGTGCCGCCGCTCGGCAGTGCCTCCATGGCGGCGAGCAGCGCCGCCAACACCACCCGCGCGCGTGCCACGCCGAGCGTGGTGCGCGCCGGCAGCGCGGCGAGATCGAGGCGCACCCGCTCCCATCCTGGCGCGCCGCGCAACAAATCAGGCAGCCGGCGCGCCGGCAGCGTGCCGCCCGTCCCTCCCCAGACCATCCGCAGCAAACGCAGTTGCAGCGCGAGCATCCTGGCGGCATCGTGCGCGGCGAGCAGGTGCGGATTGCGCGGCCCGGGCAGCAGCACAGCTCGCTGTAGCGATCCCGCAAGCGGCTCGGCGGCATCGGCGATCTGCTGCAGGCAGCGATCGGTGATCGAAGAGGCGAGGAGAACCGCCTCGGTCATCTCAATAAGCCCTCGGATGGTGAAATTATTGCTACTTGCGCGTGAGAATTGCCAAAATTGACCACGAATAGTCAAGAAAAATATGATTCGTTGATGATACAATGGTGGGCACGACACAATGGTAGGCAAGCCCGTCGCTCTGCTGGAGCCCGGCATTTGGGTGCGTCATCCCGGCCAGCCCGACTGGGGGCTCGGCCAGGTGCAGTCGGTGGTCGGCCCCAGGGTCACGGTGAACTTCGAGAATGCCGGCAAGAAGCTGGTGAACGTCGCCGTGGTGCCGCTCGAGCCGGCGGACGGAGACCCGTCCCCTTGATCGGCGGCCCGGTTGGGCGCACCTCCCCCGCATGATCGATCCCTTCGGCCGGTCCATCACCTATCTCCGCGTCTCGGTCACCGACCGTTGTGACCTACGCTGCGTCTATTGCATGGCCGAGGAGATGACGTTCCTACCCAAGCGCGACCTCCTTACCCTTGAGGAGCTGGAGCGCGTCTCGGCCGCTTTCATCCGTCTCGGCACCCGCAAGATCCGCCTGACGGGCGGCGAACCTTTGGTGCGGCGGAACGTGACGCGGCTGATCGGCCGCCTCGGTGCCCGGCTCGGCCAGGGGCTCGACGAGCTCACCCTTACCACCAACGGCACTCAGCTTGCCGAGCACGCCCCGGCGCTGCGCGCGGCGGGGGTGCGGCGGATCAACGTCTCGCTCGACACACTCGATCCGGCGAAATTCACCGCGATCACCCGCCGCGGCCGCATCGGTCAGGTGCTGGAGGGGCTTGACGCCGCCAAGCAGGCGGGGCTCGCCGTGAAGATCAACACAGTCGCGCTGCGCGGTGTGAACGAAGACGAGTTCGACGACCTGATCGGCTGGTGCGGGACGCAGGGCTTCGACCTCTGCCTGATCGAGACGATGCCGATGGGCGAGATCGACGAGGACCGCACAGACCAGTACCTGCCGCTCTCGATCGTGCGCGCCCGCCTGCGCCGGCGCTGGACGCTGATGGAGACCGACTACCGCACCGGCGGCCCGGCGCGCTATTTCGACATAGCGGAGACAGGCCGGCGCCTCGGCTTCATTACGCCCATGACGCATAATTTCTGCGAAAGCTGCAACCGCGTGCGCCTCACCTGCACAGGCACCTTATTCATGTGCCTAGGCCAGGAGGACAGCGCCGATTTGCGCGCGGTGCTGCGCAGCGGCGCCGACGATGCCGAACTCGAGGCCGCGATCCGCGAAGCGATCGCCCGCAAGCCGAAGGGCCACGACTTCATTATCGACCGCCGCCGCGACCGTCCCGCCGTTGCCCGCCATATGAGCGTCACCGGCGGGTGACACAGCAGCCCGCTGTCTATTGCGCGACCGGTTGCAAACATCTCCAGCCCCGAGATCCGAGTGCAAAAGAGTGCCCCCTCCGCTTGGGGGAGGGGGAGGGGAATGGGGGAGAGGTCCGGTCGTTAACCGGCGGCGGATTTTCGGTCGGCACGAAGCCCTCGGCGCGGCCAGCATCGTCGGCGCGGTCGCCGCGGCGTCATTACAAGGCCGATCCGTGGTATGGCCCCGCCCGCGCGGGGCACGGGCTCGCAATGACGAACTTTGAGGAGTCACGGACTGCGCGGACCGGATAATTCCCGATCTGCAGGAGACTGCCTCGCACCGCGATCGCGGTGCTTGCGACGACCGACTAGGATGGCGCCGGGTGAGGGCGCCCCTACTCGGCCGCCGCCGCCGGCATCCTGAGGTCGTTCGAATAGGCGATGCTCACCGGCGCCCCCACATCGAAGGGCGAGCGCAGCCCGATCTTCTTGCCGTGCTCGCGCACCGCCGGCATCACCTCCTGGCACAGGAGGCGGATGCAGTTCCGGCGGTCCTCGGCCGGCACCACGCCGTCATTGCCCCAGAATCCCATGATGCCCGGGCGCGTCTCCTCGATCAGCATCTTCAGCCGCTCGATCACCTGCTTGGGCGTGCCGGCGATGATCATGGTGCTGGCAATCTGCTCCTCGAAGGTGGGGCTGCCGCGCGGGTTCTTGGCGCGGCCGACCGCGAACTCGACGAACGCGCGCCGCCCCGAAGGCGAGAAATAGCCCGCCGGGTTGGCCCAGACGGGATGGGCAAGCCCGGTGAACTCGCCCTGCATCCACATATATTGCCGCGCGTTGCGGATCGCCCTCTCCTCGTCGTCCTGCACATGCACGCGGATCAGGTAGCCGAAATTCTCCGGCCCCGCCTCGTAGCCCACCTCGCGCGCGCTGTCGCAATAGAGTTTCCAGATATTCTTGGTGGCGTCGATTGCCGTGTTGAGGGCGATATAGGGATAACGCTGGCGCGCCGCCCAGATGATGGTTTCCTTCGACAGCACCCCGGGAATCCACACGCGCGGATACGGCTTCTGCAACGGCACCGCCCACGGGTTCACCACCCTGTGCTGGTAATGCGTGCCCTCCCAGCGGAACGGCCCCGGCGTGGTCCAGGTCTTCACGATCAAATCGTGCGCTTCCTCGAACCGCTCGCGGTTGAAGGCCGGATTGACCCCGGTCGCGAGCTGCTCCTGCCCACCGCCGCGCACGAAGCCGGAAACCAGCCGGCCCTTGCTGATCATGTCGATCATGGCCAGCTCCTCGGCGAGCCGGATCGGATTCTCGGCGAGCGGCAGCGGATTGCCGAGCAGCACGATCTTCACCTTCTTGGTCACAGCAGCGAGGATCGAGGCGAACACGTTGCACTTGGCCTGCATGCAGAACGGCGCGTTGTGATGCTCGTTCAACATGATGCCGTCGGCGCCGCACTCGTCGGCTAGGATGTATTCTTCCAGGTACTCATTGTAGAGCCGGCTGCCTTCCACCGGATCGAAGTTCTTGTTCGAGAAGGTCAGCGCGGTCGCGCCGTAGCGCCGTCCCTCGTTGGCGTCGTAGGCGGCCATCGGCTGCTCGGTGAAATACATCAGGTGCATGAGAACCCTCCCCTATCCCGCTCGTCCTGATCTCACGCGGCGAGGAACTGGCTAATGATCCGCGCCAGCTCCTCCGGCTGTTCCATCTCGGCGAAGTGCCCGCAGGCCCGCACGGTCTCCATGCGCGCATTGCCGAGTGCCCGCACATAGGCCTCGCCCGCGCTGCGCGGCACGATACGGTCGTCGTCGCCCCACACGATCAAGGCCGGCGCGCGCACGCCGCCCAACAGGTGCGGCAATGCGGGATTGTACATGTACGGCTTCCAGGCGAGCCGGAAGCACATCTCGCGGGCGATGTCCCAGGCCTCGAGCTGGTCGGTCGTCACGTCGCCGTAAATGTCGCGGAATCGCGCCTGGTCATGGAAGCCCGCCTGCGGGTAAGCGATATAGCTGACGATCGCCTGGTCCATGATCTCGCCCTCGGGCGGCTTGATGCCCATCGGCGCCACGAGCACGAGCTTGGCGAACTCGCGCGGGGCAAGGCTTGCCATCTCGGCCGCGATCCAGCCGCCGAACCCGAGCCCCGCCAGCGACACCGGCCCGATCTTCCGGTCCGCGAGCAGCCACTGATATATCGCGGCGAGATCCCGCACATGGCGCGCCCAGGCGGGGCGCTCGGACTTGCCCCAGCCCGGATGGTGCGGCACCAGCACTGTGAACCGCTCGGCCAGCCGGTCATAGAACGCCAGCCGGTCGGGCGTGCCGACATCGTGGTGCAGCACCAGTACGGCGGGGCCGCTGCCCGCCTGCATCAAATGCATCCGCAGTCCCGCTACCACGATCGAACTCTCCGCCCAGGCAACCGGCGAGGCCATGCGCGTTTCCCCTTTCGCCCGCTTGTCGGGGCCGAGACTACTCACCGGTAGCTCCCCTTGTCCAACGCCGCGGGCGGGGGGCTTTTCACCCAGCGGTGATGCGCCTAGGCAAGCGTCGCTCTTATCTCCCACGGATTGCCGGGGCGGCCATCCGCCGGGCGCGGCCATGACGGAGGCGTGTGCGGCTTGTCGGTCTCGGAAATCCTCGCCTTCGCCCACCAGCATCCGGGGCTCCAGGCATTCGCCATCATCTTCGCGACCTTCGTGCTGGAGGACGCGGCGACCGTGCTGGCCGCGTTGCAGGCCGCCGATGGCTTGCTGTCGATTCCACTTGCGCTCGGTGCGCTCTATGTCGGCATCGTGCTCGGCGATATCGGCCTATACGGGCTTGGCCGACTCGCAGCCCTCATGCCCTGGTTCCGTCGCCTCTTGCCGCCGCAACGCACGGAGATGGCGCGGGCATGGCTGCAGGGGCGGGTGTTCCGGGTGGTGCTGATTAGCCGCTTCCTGCCGGGGGTGCGCCTGCCGACCTACACGACCTGCGGCTTTCTCGGAGCCGATTTCAGGGCATTCACCCTGGCCACCATGATCGCGACCGTATTTTGGACCTCGAGCCTGTTCACGGTTTCCATGCATTCCGGCGAGTTCATCATGGCCCATTTCGGGGTCTGGCGCTGGGCCGGCCTAATCGGGCTCGTGCTGGCGGTGGTGGTGGCGGGCTGGGTCGCGGGCCGGATCGGCCGGCACGCCCGTCGGCGCCGAGAGGAAACGAACGAAGAACCGCCCCCTTCCCGCCCCAGGATGAACCGGACGCCGGAACACGAGTACCAGGATGCCGCCTAGCGCCAGCGGAGAGACCGCACTTGCCACGTTGCGGAACGGGCGCGAGCCCGACCCGGCGGTTTCGTTCTTCGAGTTCTGGCCCGGCTGGCTGTTCTACACCCCGGTCGTGCTGCATTGCGCCTGGATGGGGCTTCGCACGCTCTCTCCCGTGGCGCTCACCGCGGCCAATCCGCGCATCACCGCGGGCGGGCTGTGCGGGGAGTCGAAGACCGAGATCCTCGATCAGATCGTGGGGCCGGCCCGCACGCTCGTCGCGCCATACACGGTCCTGCGTGCGCCCGCCTCCTATGAGGAGGCGGAGGCGGCGATCGGGCGCGCCGGCATCGCCTATCCGCTGGTCGCCAAGCCCGACATCGGCTGCAACGGCACGGGCGTGCGCCTGATTCGGGGCGCCGCCGACCTTGGCCGCTATCTGCGCGCGTTTCCGCCCGGCGAGAAGCTGATCCTCCAGGAGCTGATCCCGCACCGGCTGGAGGCCGGGCTGTTCTATGTCCGTCACCCGGACTGGCGGCAGGGCCGCATCACGTCGCTCACGCTGAAGGAAACCCCCTTCGTGGTCGGCAACGGCCGGGCCAGCCTGCGCGAGCTGATCCTGGCCGATCGCCGCGCCGGCCGGGTAGCGCACCTCTATCTGCCGCGTCTGGCGGGACGGCTGGAGAGCGTTCCCCCGCAGGGCGAACGGGTGCCGCTCGTGTTCGTCGGCAATCACTGCAAAGGCGCGGTGTTCCGCAACGGCGCCGACCACATCACCCCGGCGCTGACAGAGGCGATCGAGAGCTTCGCCCGCGCGATCCCCGATTTCCATTTCGGCCGCATCGATGTGCGCTTCGACTCGCTCGCCGAGCTCAGGCGCGGGCGCGGCTTCCGGGTGATCGAGGTGAACGGCGCGGGATCGGAGGCAACGCATATCTGGGATCCGCGCACGCGGTTGCGCGACGCCTGGAAGGCGCAGTTCCTCCATTACGGGCTCGCCTATCGGATCGGGGCGGCGAACCGCAAGCGCGGCGCGCGCGCGACGCGGATCGGCGAGCTCTTGCGCCTGTGGCGGAATCAGCGCCGGCTGCTGGCGTCTTACCCCACCAACGATTGAGCGTTGCGGCACCGCGCGCTTTGAGGCCAGGAAGAGGCGCATGAACGCCATCGAAGCCATCGTCCTCGCCGTCCTGCAGGGTGCGACGGAGCTGTTCCCCGTCAGCAGCCTCGGTCACGCGGTCGTGCTGCCGGCGCTCTTGCGCTGGAACATCAACCAGGACGACCCCTCGTTCCTACCGTTCCTGGTGATGCTGCACCTCGGCACCGCAACTGCGCTGCTGCTGTATTTCTGGCGCGATTGGTGGGCGCTCTTGCGCGGCATTCTCGGCCTCGGCACCAGCCACGAGGTGGGGGAGAGCCGGCGCGTGTTCGTGCTGATCGTGGTGGCGACGATCCCGGCGGTGGTGGTCGGCTTCCTGCTGGAGCACTTCTTCCGCCGCCTGTTCGGCTCGCCGGTGGTGGCGGCCTCGGTGCTGATCGTGAACGGCCTCTTGCTGATCCTGGCCGAGAAGGTGCGCCGGCGCGGCCATCGCCCGCTCGCCTCGCTCAGCGCCCGCGACGCGTTCATCATCGGCTGCTGGCAATGCACCGCGCTCGTGCCCGGCATCTCCCGTTCGGGCGCCACTATCGCGGGCGGGCTGCTGCAGGGGATCGACCACGAGGGGGCGGCGCATTTCTCATTCCTGATCGCCACCCCGATCATCTTCGGGGCCACGGCGCTCGAAGTGCCGAAGCTCCTGCACCATGCGGGCGGCACCGCCATGGGGGCAGGGATCGGCGGTCTGGCCCTACTGGCGGCGCTGGTGGCCGGCATCACCGCCTTCGCCAGCACCGCCTTCCTGATGCGCTATTTCCGCGACCACGACAACTGGGCGCTCAACCCTTTCGCCTATTATTGCATCGCCGCCGGGGCTGTGAGCCTCGCGCTCCTGCTCGGGTAGGCCGCACCGCGTTCCCTCGCTGGCCCTTCGGGCGGCGAGGGTCAGGGTGAGGTGAGGGAAACAAGAACCTCGCCCAGCAGCGCCGTAACCCGGGCCTCCTCGGCCCACGCCAGCCCCACGGTCGCGACCGCCACGCGCTCCCGGAACGAAGCCGGCAGGCGCACCGCATCCTTTGCGGTCGTGACCAGCGGCCAGCCCCGCGCCGCGAGCCGTCCGAGCTCGGCCTCCGTGAACGCATGGTGATCGGGGAACGGTACGGCCCCACCGAGCCGCACCCCAGCCGCTCGCAGCATTCCGAAGAACTTCTCCGGCCGGCCGATCCCCGCGAACGCCACCGCCTCCCGCCCGGCAAGGGCGGCGACCTCCGGGCCGAACGCCATGCGCGCCCGCAATACCGCAAGCGCCGCAGGCAGCATCCGCGCCGCGCCTGTTTCGTCTTCGCCAATCAGCACCGCCGCGCGGCAGCGCCGCGCCGCGTTCGCGACCGGCTCGCGCAGCGGCCCCGCGGGAAAGATCCGCCCGTTGCCGAAGCCCGCGCCACCGTCGATCACCAGCAGCGAGGCGGTTTTTTGCAAACCGGGATTTTGCAGCCCGTCATCCATCACCAGCACGTCGGCGCCTTCCGCCACCGCCGCGCGGGCCGAGGCCGCACGGTCGGCGCCCACCCAGGTCGGCGCGACGCGCGCCAGCAGCAGCGCCTCGTCCCCGACGTCGCGGAACGTGTCCGCCGCCGCGACGCGATGCGGCCCGCGCACGGAGCCGCCATAACCCCGTAGCAAAGCGTGCGGGCGCCTGCCCATGCCAGCAAGCCGCGCCAGCAGGTCGAGCGCGAGCACCGTTTTGCCCGCCCCACCGAGCGTTGCGTTGCCGCAGCAGATGACTGGCACCGGCGCGCGCCAGCCGGGGCACGCGGCGCGGCGGGCAACAACCAAGCCGTAAGCCGCCCCAAGCGGCGCCAGCAGCGCGCCAGCCCGGCCCTCACGCGCCTGCCAGAACCGGGGCGGGCGCACCGTGCTCAGTCCAGCAGTTCGAGCAGGGCGTCGGCGGTTGCCCCGGGCAACTCGGCATAGCGGGCGATCGCCGCCCTCCCCGCCTCCGCCGCCACCGCCCGTCGCGCCGGATCGTCCAGCATCGCCGCCACGAACCGGGCCAGCTCCGCCCCGTCGCGCACGCGCGCGAGCGCCCCGGCCGCCTCCAGAGCCGCCGCCGCCTCCGCGAAATTGCCCATCAGCGGCCCCGAGGCGACCACGCAACCGAGCCGCACCGGCTCCAGCGGGTTCTGCCCGCCGCCGGGCGGGACGAGGCTGCGGCCAACCAGGGCGACCGGCGCGAGCCGGTACCACAGCCCGAGCTCACCCAGCGTGTCGGCAATCCACACGCCCCCGGTCTCGGGCGGCGCCTCCCCCAGCGCACGCCGACGCATTGGCAGGTTCCCGGCCAATACCGCGACCTCCGCGCCGCGCTCGGGATGGCGCGGCACGAGGATCGTGAGCAGACCGGCGCACCGCGCCGCGAGCGCGCGATGCGCCGCGATGACGATCGCTTCCTCTCCCGGATGGGTGCTGGCGGCCACCCAGCACGGGCGCCCCGCAAGCAGCGCCCGGAGCCGCACCACTTCCGCCATGTCGGCCGGCAGCGGTGGGGCAGCGAATTTCAGGTTGCCCCGCACCTCCACCCGCGCCGCGCCGAGGGCGCGGAAGCGTGCCGCGTCCGCCTCGCCCTGCGCCCAGATACGGTCGAACATCCCCATCACCTGGCGCGCCGCGCCGGGTGCGCACCGCCAGCGGGCAAAGCTGCGGTCGGACAGCCGCCCGTTCACCAGCATGGTCGGGATGCCACGCGCCCGGCAGCCCGCGAGCAGGTTCGGCCAAAGTTCGCTCTCCACGAACGCGGCCGCATCGGGGCGCCAATGGTCCAGGAACCGCCTCGCCCAGCGCGGTACATCGAGCGGGGCGAAGCGGTGCAGCACGCGCGGCGCCTCCACCTCGCCCAGCCGATCGGCCAGCAGCCGCGCGGAGGTCACGGTTCCAGTGGTCAGCAGCACGTTCAGCTCCGGCGAACGGCGGGCCAGCTCGCGCAGGACCGGCAGAACCGACACGCTCTCCCCCACGCTCGCCGCATGCAGCCACAGGAGCCAGCCGGACGGGCGCGGCGTCGGGTCGATCCCCTCGCGTTCGGCCAGCCGCGCGGCGATCTCCTTGCCTCGGCGGGCGCGGCCGCGGAGCGAGACCCGGAGCAGCGGGGCCGCCAACGTGGTGCCGCCGGCCCAGAGCGCCGGCAGAACACTCATGCCGGACAAAGCCGGTCCGCCTGATCGGCCGCCGCCGACATCGCATCTTCGATCAGCGGCAGCGCGGTGCGCCAGTCCTGGCGGTTCACGATCATTGCCGGGCGACAGACGATCACGCCCTGCCCGAACGGCCACGGCACCACCATCCGGTCCCAGCTCCTGAGCACGAGCCGTCGGCTCGTTTGCGCCGCGCAGGGCAGCACCGGGACGCCCGCCAGCGCGGCAAGCTGCGCTACGCCGGGCGCGGCCTGCCGGCGCGGCCCGCGCGGCCCGTCCGGCGTGATGGCGATCGCCTCGCCACCGCGCAGCAGCTCGGCCAGCCGGAGCATTGCCGCCGCCGCGCCGCGCGAGGAGGAGCCCGAAACGACCGCCAGGTTGAAATGCCGCATCGCCGCACCGATCAGCCGCCCGTCGCGGTGCCCGCTGATCAGCACATGCCCGCGCGGCGGACGCGCTCCCGGCAGGAGGTGCGTGGCCCGCCAGATCTGCGGCATCAGCGGCAGGCGCTCGTGCCAGAAAGCGACGATGTGCGGCGCGCCGGCGGCGAGGCCGCCCAGATGCTCGGCGCCTTCGAGCCGCCAGCGCGTGGTGCGGAGCGCGAAGCGCAGATAAAGCCCGAGCAGCCACGCGAACACGGCTTGCGCCGCGGGATGGCGAACCAGCCGCTTCATCGGCGGCGCGATAGCCCGGGCTTCGTGATGCTGTCCAGGGTTGGCCCCGCACGGCCCTCATGCTACCCGCGCCCGGCCGGTGCCGGATCAGCGCGTTGGTCTTCAGTTCCGTCGAATTCATCTTCCTGTTCCTGCCGCTGGCGCTCGCGACCTATTTCGCCGCGCCGGTATGCGCCCGGAACTTCGTTCTGCTGGTGCTCAGCCTGCTCTTCTATCTGAAGGGTGAGAGCCGCCATATCTGGCTGCTGCTGGCGCTGATCGCGGTGAACTATCTCGCCGGCCTGGCGCTCGACGCCGCGCGCGATCCGCGCGCCCGCCGCGCCATCGTCAGCGGCGCGATCGCGGTCGACCTTTCCGCGCTCGGCTGGTTCAAATACGCAGGCTTCGTCGGCGCGACGCTCAGCCCGATCTTCCACGCCGCGATCTGGCAGGGGATCGTCCTACCGCTCGGCATCTCGTTCTACGTGTTCCACAACATCTCCTATGTCGTGGACGTGTTCCGCAAGATCGTGCCCGCCCGGCGTAACCCGATCGACTTCGCGCTCTACATCTCGTTTTTCCCGCAGGTGATCGCCGGCCCGATTATCCGCTATCACGATATCACCGAAGCGATCGACCACCGCCGCGTGCGGCTGGCCGACTTCTCCTCCGGCCTCGAACGCTTCCTCGTCGGGCTGGCCAAGAAGGAGCTGATCGCCAATCCGCTCGGCGCTATCGCCGACCGCGCCTTCGCGGTGCCGGCAGCGACGCTCACCACCGGCGACGCCTGGCTCGGCATCGCCTGCTACACGCTGCAAATCTATTTCGACTTTTCTGGCTATTCGGACATGGCGATCGGGCTTGCCCGCATGTTCGGCTTCGAGTTCCTGGAGAACTTCAACTACCCCTACATCTCCCGCTCCATGCAGGAGTTCTGGCGCCGCTGGCACATCTCGCTCTCCAACTGGTTCCTGGAATATCTCTACATCCCGCTGGGCGGCAGCCGGCACGGCAGCGCGCGCACGGCGATGAACCTCGCCATCGTCTTTTTGCTCTGCGGCCTCTGGCACGGCGCGGCCTGGACCTTCATCGCCTGGGGCGCGCTGCACGGCGCGCTGCTCGGCATCGAGCGGATGGGATTCGGCAAGGTGCTGGCGCGTCTGCCGGTACCGCTCACGCGCCTCTATGCGCTGCTGATGATCGTGCTCACCTGGGTGATGTTCCGCGCGGAATCGCTCGGCGGCGCGCTGCGCTATTGGCAAGCGATGTTCGATCCGTTCCGCGCCGGCGCCTTCGCGCAGGTGCCGGCGAGCGACGTGACCTACCTCCTGATTGCGCTCGGCGCGATCGGCGCGACGGGAGCGTTCACCTGGCTCGCGCGCGACTGGCCGGCGCGCGCGCACCAGGAGCGCGGGCGCGTACGGCCGATGGTGGTCAGCGAGAACCCGGCGCTGGTGCTCACCCGTTTCGTGGCGCTGCTCGCGCTCACCGTGCTCAGCTTCATGCAGATGGCGGCAAATGCCTATAACCCGTTCATCTACTTCCGGTTCTAGGCTGCGCGCGGCGGCGACGCGGATCGCCGACGTCGCGCTACCGCTCGTCTTCTTCGCCGCCATCGCGACGGTGCTCGCGCTGACCGACTGGAACGTGCCGCCGGGGACGATCAACGAGTTGGAGATGCGCCCAGCCGCCACCATGCCGGCTTGGCACTGGACCCGCTTCGATCGCTTCTTTCCGCCCTTCTATAGTTTCTTCGAGGACAATTTCGGTCTGCGGATCTGGGCGATTCGCACCCGCTCGCTTCTGTGGCTCTGGTTCCTCCGCCGCGATCCGGCATTCGATCCCGCCTTCTCCGCCAATGTATACCCGGGCCGCGACAACTGGCTATTCTATGCCGGTGCGAAGGTGCCCGAGGACATCCTGCACGCCGATCCGCTGAGCAAATCGGCGCTCGACGACTGGCAAAGGGGGATCGCCGAACGCCGCGCCTGGCTCGCCGCGCGCGGCATCCGCTATCTGTTCGTGCTCGCCCCCGACAAGCGCACGATTTACCCTGAGCGCCTGCCCGCCTTCTTCGCCGCGCCGCGTCCGGGGCTCACCCGCCGTCAGCAGCTCGACCGCCGGCTCGCGGGCGAGCCCGCCTGGTTCGATCTCACGCCGACGCTGGACGCGGCGAAGGAAGCGGGCCGCGTCTACTACCGCTGGGACACCCATTGGCGCAACGAAGGTGCCTGGGCTGCTTACAAGGCGACGATGCTACGGCTCGGCTTGCCCGCCCTGCCCCGCGATCTCGGCGGCACGATGCGGCCCGATGCCCATGATGGCGACCTCGGCCGCATGATCGGCCTTCGGATGGAGGACGAGGACACGATGCCGCTCGCCGCCTGTCCGAAACCGGCGCCGGCCGACGAGGCGGCGGCGTTGGCCGGGCTGGAGGGCGCCGATCCGCTCTATGCCCAGAGACCCACGATCTGCCCCGGCGCGCCCGGCCGGGTGCTGATGTTCAACGACTCCTTCGGCAGCATGTGGGAGCCCTATCTCTCCAGCCAGTTCGGCTTTGCCGCCTACGCCTGGACCGAGCCGACTTTCGATCGGTTCAAGAAAGTCGTCGAAGCGGTGCGGCCAACGGTGGTGATCGAGGAGCGCGTCGAGCGGTTCCTGATCCTGCCGCTGCGCTAGCGAGGCGGCGCGCGCGGGCGCTATTCTCGCACGCATGATGCGGTCCACGGCCCTCACGACGAACAGGTTGCTTGCCTCGCCCGTCCGCAACCTGGCGGGCGGCGCGCTGTTCGTGCTCGCCGTCTCGGCGCTGGCGATCTGCGCCTATGTCGCCGTCGGCTGGAGCTGGGGCGATGCGCTCTACGTGGCGGTGATCACCGTCTTCACCGTCGGCTATCAGGAAGTGCGGCCGATCGACACGCCGCTGCTGCGCGCGATCACGATCGCCCTGATCACCCTCGGCTGCACGGGCATCATCTTCATGACCGGTGCGCTGGTGCAGTTCATCACCGCGACGCAGTTTTCGGAAATCCTGGGAGATCGCCGCATGAGCCAGCAGATCGAGCGGCTCTCGGACCACATCATCATCTGCGGCTTCGGCCGCATCGGACAGCAGCTTGCGCGCACGCTGCGCGGAGCCGCCGCCTCGTTCATCATCGTGGAGGCAAGCGAGGCGCGCGCCGCCGAGGCGGCGAAAGCCGGTTATCTATGTTTTCGCGGCGACGCGACGGAAGAGGCGACGCTGATCGCCGCCGGCATCGCCCGCGCCCGCACCATCGTCACGGTGTTGCACGACGATGCGGCGAACGTGTTCATCACGCTCACCGCGCGCAGCCTCAACAAGCAGCTCTCGATCATCGCGCGCGGCGAGGCGCCGACGACCGAGGCGAAGCTCGCGCAGGCGGGCGCCGACCGGGTGGTGCTGCCAGCTCATATCGGCGCCGAGCGCATCGCCGAGATATTGCTGTTTCCCGAGGCAGGCGCTTCGGCGGGACTCGAGCGCGTCGAACGCGAGCTGCTCCCCTTCGGGATTGCCATGGATACCGTGATCGCCGAGCCCGGCAGCGCCTGGGTGGGTCGCACGGTGGCGCAGATCGAATCCGCCGCGTCGATGCCGATCCTGATCGTCGAGGTGGAGCGCGCCGGAACGCGCCAGCGGGAGCGCGCCAGCGCGCAGACACGGATCGAGGCGGGCGACGGGCTGGTCGTTCTCGGCCGCGGTATTCAGGCGGCACTCGCCGGTTGCGGCGCGCCCGTCCACTCGGGCTGACGCACCCGGAACCCAACAAACTGCCTGCTCCGTAGAGCAGCCGCGCCGTTCGTTTCAGCTCACCGGATCGAGCACCACGATCGGTATCTCGCGCGTCGTTTTCTTCTGATAGTCCGCATAGGGCGGCCAGAATTTGAGGGCTTCCGGCCACAGAAGCGCGCGCTCCGCCCCGCTCGCCGTGCGGGCGCGCGCCTTGAGCTTTTGCGTGCCGACCTGGATCTCCACTTCGGGATCGGCGAGGATATTGCGATACCAGCCCGGATGCTCCGGCGCCCCGCCCTTCGAGGCGACGATGAAGTAGCTGTTGCCCGTCTTGCCGTAGAATAGCGGGAAGACGAATTTCTCACCGGACTTGCGCCCCGTCGTGGTCAGCAGAAGCGAGGGGACCGTCATCTCCGCATAGCCGGGTGGGGTGACGGTGTACATGTGGCCCTCAGTGCCGCCGCTCGAAATGTAACGGTTCGCGTGCTCCACCATCCAGCCCGGCATTTTTGGCGCCAGCTTCGCCTCGCTCATCTTCCGCACTCCTTCTGAATGCGCGACCATAGCATCCCGCCCGCGCGGCGGCACAACCCCGTGGAGCCCGCCATGCCAAGCCCGCAACCAAGCGCCATCGTGTTCGACGTGTTCGGCAGCGTCGTCGACTGGCGCGGTAGCCTGATCACCGAGCTGACAGAGTTCGGTCACCGGCGCGGCATCGACGCCAACTGGGCCGGTCTCGTCGATGCCTGGCGCGCCGCTTATCAGCCCTCGATGCAGCGCGTGCGCTCGGGCGAGATCCCGTGGACGCGGCTCGATGATCTGCACCGTGCCTCGCTCGATCGTCTGGTGACGGAGTTCCGCATTTCCGGGCTCACCGAGGACGATCTCCGGCACATCAACCGCGGCTGGCATCGCCTGAAGCCCTGGCCGGATTCGGTTGCGGGCCTCGCGCGCCTCAAACAACGCTTCATCATCGGTCCGCTGTCGAACGGCAATGTTTCCCTGCTTACCAACATGGCCAAGCACGCCGGCCTACCCTGGGACGTGGTGTTCGGCTCGGACCTGTTCGGCCATTACAAGCCGGATCCCGAGACCTATCTCGGCGTCGCCCGCCTGCTCGACTTGCGGCCCGATCAGGTGATGCTGGCCGCCGCGCACAACGGCGACCTCGCCGCCGCGCGCCGCTGCGGCCTGCTGACGGCCTTTTTCCCGCGCCCGGCCGAATACGGCCCACACCAGGTGCGCGACTTCAAGGCTGACGCCGAGTGGGACGTAATCGCCCGCGACATCGAGGACCTCGCCGCGCAGCTCGGCGCGTGAGGCGGGCCGCTATAACGGATTTCCTTGACGGCTGGGGGTATTCTGCGCTGCGTGGATGCCCGCTTTCGCATCCGTGCATAGGCGCTGGAATGGAAAGGACGGTCGGATCTAGCTTCCTCGTTGCAAGCGCCGTGCAGCGGCGCTCGCAATGACGGGCGAGAGAGCGAGACATTTCGCTCCAGGTCCTTATTGTAGCGCCTATGAGCTTTCGCGCGGACCAGCATGACGGTTTGCTGGTGACGTTTTCTTTCCGTTCAGTGTGAATGCGCTCTAGCCCTTTGCCGGCAGCGGCACGTGAGCGTCGGCGCAGCGCGGTAATTCGCGTCCGGCTCCGGCCGCATCAGCCGCAGCGCGGCGGGTCGCCGGGCGACATCGCGCATATACCGCACCTCCGCCGGCGTAAACGGACGGCCGAGCAACAGGCGCTCACGGTCGCGCGGCCTGGGCGGCGGAGCGTTTCGCATCGCCCTCACTCAGTGTGCCCGCGTCAGCCGGCAAGCAACGCGATCCACCTACTTCCAGCTCGCCATGTAGAAACGCGGCAGTTCGTCGGGGAAGGTCTCGAAGTTGAGGTCGGCGTCGAAGGCGTAGTATGTTACCGAGGTAAACATCGGCAGCCAATAGGCTTCCTCGGTAATGCGGTGGATCGCCGCCGCATAGTCCTTTTCCCGCTCCGCCGGGTCGGTAACGGAACCGCCCTCTTTGACGAGCTTCTCTACCTCCGGATCGCGCGCGTAATCCGCCGGGGTGCCACCGAAGAAGAACGGAAGGATCGCGGAGACGTCGTTGATCGAATAGCTGCCCCAGCTTCCGCCATTCATCGGCGCCTGACCCGCGTTCACCTTCTGGATCACCGCACCGACCTGCAATTGCTGGATGTCGGCGTTGATGCCGATCGCCTTCAGGTAGTTCTGCAGGGCCGCGTTCCACGACGGCAGTAGATAGGAGACCAGCGTGGTCGAGAAACCGTTCCCGTACCCTGCTTCCTGCATCAGCGCCTTGGCCTTGGCCGGATCGTAACTGTAATCGACCGCGGCTTTCTGGTCGCAGCCGAACTGCGTCGGGTAGCAAGGTGCTGCGATCGGATGACTGTCACCCAACACCAGATCGTGCGCCATCGCTTGGCGGTCGATCGCATGGAAGATCGCCCGCCGCACTTTCTGGTTCGTCAGCGGATTGTCCTTCCCGGTGCGGCCCGCCGCGTCGAGCTGCAGATACACGATCCGCATGGAGCCGGCGCGCTTGGCGGTCTTGCCGGGCAGATCCTTCAGGCTCTGGAACTGGTCGGGGTTGTATTGCCAGATCCAGTCCGCCTGCCCGCTGATGAACGACGTCAGCTCGCCAGCCGCATCCAGCACCTCGTTGATCTTCAGGTATTTGATCGCCGGACGGCCCTTGGGGCTTTCCTTGTAATAGTCCTCGAACCGTTCGAGATCGATCTCGCTCGTTCCGTTGACACGGGTAATTTTGTACGGCCCGGTCCCGACCGGCTGCTTCGAGTACTGCTCCGGCCCCACCTTCTCGCGATATGCTTTCGGATAGATCGGCAGCACCATGGCGAAATATTCGAGCGCGGCGGGGAACACGCTCTTCATCTTGAAGCGCACCTGATTGGCGCCGAGCTTCTCCACCCCGGCGATAAAGACGAAGTTGCTCGGCACCATCACCTTGGGATCGTGCAGGATGGTATCGAACGTATAGACCACGTCATCGGCGCCGAACAGATCGCCGTTGTGGAACTTCACGCCGTCGCGCAGCGTAAAATCGAGCGTGGTCGGATCGCTCCATTTCCATTCGGTCGCCAGCGCGGGCACGATCTTGAATGTGTGCGGGTCGCGGTAGACCAGCGTGTCCCAGGCCTCGTGAGCGACGATCAGGCCGGTGCGGAGATTATTGCGGTACGGATCGACATCTGGGATCGCATCACGCCAGGTAATGTTAAGTGTGTCGCTCGCCTTGTCGGCGCGCGCCGGGCGGCCAAACGCGGGCAGGCTGGCGGCGGCGGCCGCCGCGCCCAGGAACGTTCGTCGCTTCATCTTCGGTGCCTCCGCCTGTTTATTGGAAAAACGCTATGGTCCGGCGTGCTCCGGCGCAAGGTGGCACTCGACGGATCGTCGCTCCGGCGGGCGCACGCGGCAGATGTCGATCGCGACCGGACAGCGCGGATGGAAGCGGCAGCCGGGCGGGATGTTGGCGGGATCGGGATGGCCCTCGCCGAGCGGCACCTCGGGCAATCCTAAGCCGGGTTCCGGCGTCAGCACCGAAGCCAGCAGCGCGCGCGTGTAGGGATGCAGCGGGGCGGCGAACACATGTTCGCTTCGCCCGTGCTCGACAATGCGGCCGAGATACATCACCGCCACCTCGTCGGCGATGTGCTCCACAACCGCCAGATTATGGCTGATGAACACCAGGGTCAGCTTCAAGGCCGCCCGCAGATCGGCGAGCAGGTTGAGGATCTGCGCCTGCACCGATACATCAAGCGCGCTGGTCGGCTCGTCGCAAACCAGGATGCGCGGCTCGGGGATCAACGCGCGGGCGATGGCGACGCGCTGGCGCTGCCCGCCCGAGAGCTGCGCAGGATAGCGGCTCGCCATCTCCGGCGCCAGACCGACCCGTTCCAGCATCGCCGCCACGCGCCGGCGGCGCTCGGCACGCGCCACGCCTTGCACGATCAGCGGCAGCGCCACGATGTCGCCCACACGCCGCCGCGGGTTGAGCGAGCTCATCGGATCCTGGAACACTGGCTGGATAAGGCGCGCGCGCGCCTTGCGGTGCATCGCGGCAAGATCCTGGCCGGCGATGCGGACGGTGCCCCCGCTCGGCGCGAGCAGGCCGAGCAGAAGGCGCGCCAGGGTGGACTTGCCGCATCCGGATTCGCCGACGATGCCGAGGGCGCTGCCTTCCGGCACGGACAGCGCCACGTCATCCACCGCCACCACGCGCCGCGGCGCGCCGAACAGCCCTTGGCGCTGCACGAACACCTGCGACAGCCCGGCGGCTTCGATGGCGAGGGTCATGGGGCGGCTTCGGGTGAAACGGCACGGTCACGCCCCCTCTCCGCCGCTGGCGGCGGAGAGGGTCGGGGTGAGGTGGGGGATAGACAGGCGACGCCGAAGCTCGCCCCATCTCTCCGCAGCCCTCTCCACCCCACAGGGGCGTAGAGGGAGATCGTTGCAGTGGCTACGTCACTCACGCCTCGATCCACCCCGGCGGCAGACGGCACGAATAGCGATGCCCCTCTCCCGCGCGCTGTTCGGGCACCGCGCCGGCGCATTCGGGTGCTGCGTGGTCGCAGCGGTCGCGGAAGGCGCAGCCTTGGAACCCCTGTTCGATGCGCGGCACGATGCCCGGAATGCTGCCGAGCCGCTCGCCCTTGCGGACCTTGCCCGGCACCGGGATCGAGGCGAGCAGGCCGCGCGTGTAGGGATGGCGGGGCGCCGCAAACAGAGAAGCGGCGCTTGCCTGTTCGACAATCTTGCCCGCATACATCACGCTCACGCGGTCAGCGACGCGGGCAACGATGCCGAGATCATGCGTGATCAGCAGCACCGCTAGACCCATCTCGCGCTGGATCGACGCCAGCAGCCGCAAGATCTGCGCCTGCACCGTCACATCGAGCGCCGTCGTCGGTTCGTCGGCGATCAGCAATTCGGGCTCGCACAAGAGCGCGGTCGCGATCATCACGCGCTGACGCAGCCCGCCCGACAGCTGGTGCGGGAACTGGCCGAGCCGCATCTCCGGGGCGGTGACGCCGACGCGATCGAGCATCGCCACCGCGCGCCGCGCCGCCTCGGCGCGCGAGGCGCCGCGATGGCGGCGCAGCACCTCGGTCATCTGCGAGCCGATCGTGTAGGCGGGATTGAGGCTCGTCATCGGCTCCTGGAAGATCATGCCGATGCGATCCCCGCGCAGCCGCGTCATCTGCCGCTCGTTCAGCCGCGCGATATCCTGCCCGTCGAATGAAATGGCCTTCGCCGACCACCTCGTGCGCGGCGGCAACAGTCGCATGACGGAGAGCGCCGAGACCGACTTGCCGCAGCCCGATTCTCCCACGAGACAATGCGTCTCCCTGCGCGCCACCGCGACGTCGATGCCGCGCACCGCTTGCAGCGCACCGAAGCCGATGTGCAAATCCTCGATCTCCAGCAGCGCGCTCATCGGTCGGTGCGCGCCCCCAGCAAGTCGCGCAACCCGTCGCCCAGCAGGTTGATGCCGAGCACGAGCACAAGCAGTGCCACACCCGGCACCTCGATCACCCAGGGCTTGAAGAACATGTAATCCTTCGCCTCGGCGATCATCAGGCCCCAAGACGGCAAGGGCGGCGGCACGCCCAAACCGAGGAACGAGAGTGCGGCTTCCAGCAGGATGGCGATCGCCATGTCGATCGTCGCGATCACCACCAGATGGTGCGCGATGTTGGGCAGCACCTCGCCCAGGATCACCCGCGGGCGCGAGCAACCGGCCGCCCAGGCCGCGGCGATGTAGTCGAGCGCGCACACCTGCCGCGTCACCGCGCGCGAAACCACGGCAAACCGTTCCCACAGCAGTAGGCCGATCGTCAGCACCACGACGGCGAGCGAGCTGCCCACCATGAACACTACGGTTAGCGCCACCAGGATCAGCGGAATGGCGAGGCGGCAGGAGACGACGAACATCACCACCGCGTCCACCGGCCCGCCGAAATAGCCGCCGAGCACGCCAAGCGTGGTGCCGATGATGCCCGACAGCACCACGGTGGAGACGCCGATCAGCATGGAGATGCGCGCGCCGAGAATGAGGCGCGAGAGATAGTCGCGCCCGAGTCCGTCGGTGCCGAGCCAGTGCGCGGGCGAGCCGCCCGGCAGCCAGGCGGGCGGCACGTAGCGGTGCGCCAGGTCCTGCGCGAACGGATCGTGCGGCGCGAAAAACGGGCCGAACACCGCCACCAGGGTGGCGAAGCCGACGATCAGAAGGCCAAGTGCCAGCGGCAGCCGTCCGGCCCGCATCAGCCGCGCAGCCTCGGGTCGAGCAGCGCGCCCATCAGGTCGGCAAACAGCGTCAGCAGAACGAAGATGATGGCGAACAGCAGCACCACCGCCTGCACGACCGGGAAGTCGCCCTTGCCGATCGACTCCCAGGCGAGATAGCCGACGCCGCGCACGTTGAATACGACCTCCGTCACCACCGAACCGCCCAGGATGAAGCCGAGCTGCACGGCGGAAACTGCGACCACCGGCATCGCCGCGTTGCGGAACGCGTGCTTGAGCACGATAGAGGCGCGCGACAGGCCCTTGGCGCGCGCAGTGCGGACATAGTCGGCGCGCATCGCATCTATCATCCCGCCGCGCGTCAGACGCAGCATCACCGGGATGGCGACGAAGGAAAGCACAAACGAGGGCAGCACATAGCCCCGCCACGTGGCGAGCCCGGCGATAGGCAGCCAATGCAGGTCGACGCCGAACCAGAGAATGAGGACCAGGCCGAGCCAGAAACTGGGCACCGCCTGCCCGGCGAGCGCCACCATGCCCACGCCGACGTCGATCCAGGTGCCTTCGTTGAGCGCGGCGAGGATACCGAGCGGCACCGCGATGGCGATCGCGATGGCGATGGCGATGGCGCCGAGCCGCAGCGTGACCGGCAGATGGCTCGCGATCAGCGAGGCGACGGTCGCGTGGTACATATAGGAACTGCCGAGATCGCCGTGTGCGGCGCGACTCGCCCATTCCATGAACTGCACCGGTAGCGGGCGATCGAGGCCGAGCTCGTGCTCGATCGTGGCGATCGCCTCGGGCGAGGCGTCGGGGCCGGCGATGTTGATGGCGAGGTTCCCGGAAAGCCGCGACAGTGCGAAGCTGATGATCAGCACCGTCAGACAGACCAGAACGGCGAGCAGGAGGGAACGGAGGACGAAGCGGAGCACGGCCCGGGCCTAGCACAAGCCGTGCCAGCGGGTGAACCGCGGGCCGGCGTCAGACCCCGACGATCACCCGCCCAACAGTCTCCAGCTCTGCCCGTCCCAGCGGGCGAGCTGCTTGGCGTTAAGCGGCGTACGCGGGCCGTTCCCCGACGGGCGGCGCCCGCAAAGGCGGCTCGCGGCGCGTCCGCGCCCGTCTGCGCTACGATCGAACGTCGGCCGGGCGGCTGGGGTTACATCACGGAAATCCCACGCTTCTGTGACGCGCTCAGCGAAGATCAAGTTTTGGACGGGGTCGTTCGCTCGTTCTTTTCATTTGGGGGCGCCTGCCCAGTTCAAAAGCCGGACGATTATTTTTCATCGTCATGGCCGTGCTTGGCCCGGCCACCCACGACTTCGCTGCCATCCCGAAGGAAAGTGTGGGTGCCCGGGCCAAGCCCGGGCATGACGGGAGTAACTGCGGATTAGGAGACCAGACCACACGCGCACGGGCAGGGGGTGACGAAGCCGGGCCGGGTGCTAGGCTCGCTCGCCCCGCACGGAGAGGACCGATGGACCTGCTAGCCCGGCTGCAAGCGATGCGCCTGCCCTTCGCCGAACCGCTCGGTATCGAGCTCCTGAGCGCCGCGCCGGAGCGGCTGGTGGCACGGATGGCGGTGCGGCCGGAACTCTGCACCGTGCCCTCGGTGCTGCACGGCGGCGCGATCATGACCTTCGCCGACACGCTCGGCGCGCTGGCGACCGTCGCCAACCTGCCGGATGGCGCAGGGACGACCACGGTGGAGAGCAAGACCAACTTCCTCCGCGCCGCGCCTGTAGGCGCGACGATTACCGCCGAGACGACCGCCGTGCATCGCGGCCGGCGGACGATGGTCTGGCAGACCCGAATCATGCTCGCCGACGGCAAGCCGGTCGCGCTAGTGACGCAAACGCAACTGGTACTCTGAGGAGGGACACGTCGGGAATCTGGATTATAGTTTACTACGATAACCAGTGAACAAACCGCAGGCAGCGCGACGCGCTTCGGCTGCATCCACTCAGACGGGCGATACTCGTGCTCGCGTACATGTCCTTGATCGCAGCGCTGTTTTTGCCGTGCTGTCCATCGAGGCCCGCGCCGTGCCGTCAACGAACACGACCACTTCGGAGGGCATGCCGTGGACCTCACACGGTTTCACCGCGCCGCGCTTGGCGGCCATCCCCGACACGGCGGCGCGCCGCGAGGCGCTGAAACTCGGCGACAAACCCGCCAGGGTCGCGGCCTGCCACAGCTTCGATCCGCGGCTCGTGTGCCACAAACACCCGCCGTTGGCGCGGTGAACAACGACTGACCATGGCGCGTGAGCGGGTGCGCTGATGAGCGCGAAGGTGCGTGGCGCTCGTCGGCATGATAGGTTCTGCCGTCGGAAGCGGGCTTTTGCGGATGCACAGGATCACCCGGCTGATGGTCTTCGCGATCCTCGCCGTCGCCCTGTCGGGCTGCGCTTTTCTTGAGAACCACGCCGCCAGCAATTACTGGTCCTGGTGCGAACCGAATTGCAGCCGTAACGGGACGTGACATCGCCCGGTTGCTCGGCTGGAGCTCATGCCACCTCGCTCAACCGCCAACGCCCGGCGATGCGGCCCGCCTTCAGCGCGGCGGCGGCGCGGAACTTGGCCTCCGCGATGGACTCCGGCGGCACCGGCGTTTCCGGCTCCTGGCCGGCGATCAGGCGCAGCTCGGCGCGCTGGCGCGCGAGATGGTTCGGGTCGAGGGTAAGGGCTTGGGTTAGCCGTGCGGCGCGCGCTTGGTTCCCCGGCCTGCCCTAGCGCCGCGCCGGCGCCGCGCCTAGGCCGACGCCCGCCAGCACGAGCGCGGTGCCGGCGTAGAAGCCCGACCGCAACGCCGTGCCAAAGATCGCCGCCGAAACCGCGATGCCGACCAGCGGCTGGAGGTACTGCGAGCCGGCGGCGATCCGCACCGGAAGCTCGCGCATCGCCGTCAGCCAGATCGTGATCCCAAACCCGGTGACGAGCAGGCCGAGATAGGCCACCGCGCCGATGGAAACCGCGCTCGGCCGCAGCTCACCCGCGGCGGCGGTCCAGAGCGCGAGCGGCGCCAGCATCAGCGCGCCCAGCACGGTCGTCCAGGCGGCGGTCGTCATTACGCCGTGCCGCAGCGCGAGCTCGGCACCGAGCACATAGTATCCGGAGATACAGAGCGCCGAGGCAAGCAGGCAGCCCACGCCGGCGAGGTTGGACGACGTGAAGCCGGCGCCTTGCGGGCCCGCGCCCGCCGTCGCCAGCGCGATGCCACCGAACGCGAGCGCGAGCCCCGCCAGGTGATGCGGCCGAATGCGCTGGTGCAGCCGCACTGAGCCTAGCAGCACGGTCAGCAGCGGGATGATGGCGGTGACGATCGTCGCCACCACCGCCGAGGTGCGCTGCACCCCGAGGATTTGCAAAAGCTGGCCGGCCACGAGTCCAAGCAGCGCCACGCCCACCATCGCGGCGAGCGCGCGCGGCGGCGGGCGCTTGCCGAGCATCGGCAGGAAGAACAGCCCCGCGCACGCATAGCGCCACGCCACCAGCGCCACGGGCGAGGCGTCGCGCAGCCCGAGCTTCATCGCCGGCACCGAGCAGCCCCATACGAGCGTCAGAAGGACGAGCAGCAACACGGGACGGAGCGGTCCCGTCGGCGCAGCCCGGATTGTTGAACGATGATTCGGGAGAACCCGCTTCGCGCCCGAGGCGGTGATGGCCGCGGAGATCCGGCGCCTTTGCAGCACAAAGCGTAGCGCGGGATAGCCCATCTCCGGCGAGATAATCTGCTTCGACCATTTTGCTATCATTTGCATGGTTATGATATGGCTCGGACTGGCATGGCAGACGAGATGCAAGTTGAAGCCGGAACTTGACCGGACAGCAATGGCCGAAAGCGGCGCCGTCCCGCCATCTCAACCCTCACCCGCCTACGCCCGCCGCCGCGCCCGTTGCGGCGTTCCCTGCAACAACGGCGCCAGGAACCGCCCCGTATGGCTCGCCGCATTGACGGCAATCTCCTCCGGCGTGCCCTCGGCCACGATCCGCCCGCCGCCGTCGCCGCCCTCGGGGCCGAGGTCGAGAATCCAGTCGGCGGTCTTGATCACCTCCAGATTGTGCTCGATCACCACTACCGTGTTGCCCTGATCGACCAGCGCGTGCAGCACACCGAGCAGCTTCCGCACGTCCTCGAAATGCAGGCCCGTCGTCGGCTCGTCCAAGATATACAACGTGCGCCCGGTAGCGCGGCGGGCCAGCTCCTTCGACAGCTTGATCCGCTGCGCCTCGCCGCCCGAAAGCGTCGTCGCCTGCTGGCCGAGCGAAATGTAACCGAGCCCCACCTGCTGCAGCACGCGCAGCCGGTCGGCGATGCGGGTCTGCGCGGTGAAGAACTTGGCGGCCTCATCCACAGTCATTGCCAGCACGTCGGCGATCGACTTGTCGCGGTATTTGATCTCCAGTGTCTCGCGATTGTACCGCCGCCCCTTGCACACGTCGCACGTCACATAAACGTCGGGCAGGAAGTGCATCTCGATCTTCAGCACGCCGTCGCCCTGACACGCCTCGCAGCGCCCGCCCTTCACGTTGAAGCTGAACCGGCCCGGCTTGTAGCCGCGCGCCCGCGCCTCCGGCATCTCGGCGAACCAGTCGCGGATCGGTGCGAACAGGTCGGTGTAGGTGGCCGGGTTGGAGCGCGGCGTGCGGCCGATCGGCGACTGGTCGATGTCGATGATCTTGTCGAGCTGCTCCAGCCCCTCGATGCGGTCGTGCGGCGCCGGCACCTCGCCCGAGCCCATCAGGCGGCGCGAGGCGGCGCGGTAGAGCGTGTCGATCACCAGGGTCGATTTGCCGCCGCCCGAAACGCCCGTCACGCATGTCAGCACGCCGAGCGGAAAGCTGGCCGTCACGCCCTTCAGGTTGTTCCCTCGCGCGCCCACCACGCGGACCATGCGGGCCGTCTGGACCGGGCGGCGCAATGCGGGGATCTCGATGCGCCGCCGCCCGGAAAGGTAATCGCCTGTCAGCGAGCGCGGATTGGCCGCCACCTCGGCGGGCGTGCCCTGCGCCACCACCTGCCCGCCCTCTTTCCCGGCAGCGGGACCCATGTCGATCAGATGGTCGGCAGCGCGGATCGCGTCCTCGTCGTGTTCGACCACGAGCACGGTGTTGCCGAGATCGCGCAAGCGGCGGAGCGTGGCGAGCAGCCGCGCATTGTCGCGCTGATGGAGCCCGATCGAAGGCTCGTCCAGCACGTAAAGAACCCCGGTGAGGCCCGAGCCGATCTGGCTCGCCAGCCTGATGCGCTGGCTCTCGCCGCCCGAGAGCGTGGCCGAGCCGCGCGCTAGCGTTAGGTAAGAAAGCCCGACATCGTTCAGGAACCGCAGCCGGTCCACGATTTCGCGCAAGATCCGCTGCGCGATCTCGGCACGCTGCGGCGTGAGCTGCGGCAGCACGTTCTCGAACCAAGGCAACGCCGCGTCGATCGCAAGCTCCGAGGCTTCGGCGATGTTCTTCCCCGCGACCCGCACCGACAGCGCCTCGGGTTTCAGACGGGCGCCGCGGCAGGCATCGCAGGGTTTCTCGGCGCGGTAGCGCGAGAGCTCCTCACGCACCCAGACGGACTCTGTTTCCGCGAAGCGGCGCTCCAAATTGCGGATCACGCCCTCGAACGGCTTGGTGACGGTGTAGGCGCGCACGCCATCTTTGTAGGTCATCGCCACCGGCTCGCCGCCGGAGCCGAACAGGATCGCCTCCTTCACTCGCGTCGGCAGCTCCGCCCAGGGCGTGCGGGTGCTGATCTTGTAGTGCTTGGCAAGGCTTTGCAGCGTCTGCGCGTAATAGGGCGTCTGCGCGCCCGCCCACGGCGCGATAGCACCCTCCGCCAGCGAGGCGTGCTCGTTGCCGATCACCAGAGCCGGGTCGAAGAAGGCCTGCGTGCCGAGTCCGTCGCAGGCGGGGCAGGCGCCGTGCGGGCTGTTGAAGCTGAATAGACGGGGCTCGATCTCCTCAATGGTGAAGCCCGAAACCGGGCAGGCGAAGCGGGAGGAGAACACCGTGCGCTCGCCTGTATCGGCGTTCTCGGCATAGGCGACGCCGTCCGACAGGCCGAGCGCGGTCTCGAAACTGTCAGCGAGGCGTGACTCCAGGCCCGCGCGCACCACCACGCGATCCACCACCGCCTCGATCTCGTGCTTGATTTTGCGGTTCAGCGCCGGCACCTCGGCGATCTCGTAGAGCGTTCTGTCCACCTTCACGCGCGTAAAGCCGCGCCGCTGCAACTCGGCTAGTTCCTTGCGGTACTCGCCCTTGCGGTCACGCACCACGGGGGCGAGCAGCAGAAGGCGCGTGCCTTCCGGCATTGCCATCACGCGATCCACCATCTGGCTGACGGTCTGCGCCTCGATTGGCAGGCCGGTCGCGGGCGAATAGGGCACGCCCACCCGCGCCCATAACAGGCGCATGTAGTCGTGAATCTCCGTCACCGTGCCGACGGTGGAGCGCGGGTTGCGGCTGGTCGTCTTTTGGTCGATCGAGATCGCGGGCGAGAGCCCGTCGATCGCATCGACATCGGGCTTGCCAGCCAGCTCCAGGAACTGCCGCGCGTAGGCGGAGAGCGACTCCACATAGCGCCGCTGGCCCTCGGCATAGATTGTGTCGAACGCCAGCGAGGACTTGCCGGAACCGGACAGGCCCGTGATGACCGTCAGCCGGTCACGCGGGATGACGACGTCGATGTCCTTGAGGTTGTGCTCGCGCGCGCCCCGGACGTGGATCACAGTATCCGCCATACGCGGCGCCCGACTCCGTTGTTCCTGGGATGTTCCTGCCTTATAAGGCGATGACGCCGGTATGCGGAAGCGATTTCCCGCGCCGGACGCCCCGCGGTAGGACTAGCTTAACGGGTTCCGGCGCCCAATGGCTGCTCACCGGGTGACAAGAGGATGATGACATGGCCGGCAGCGTGAACAAGGTGATCCTGGTGGGCAATCTCGGGAAAGACCCGGAGGTTCGCACTACCCAGGATGGCAGCAAGATAGTCAACCTGACGCTTGCGACCAGCGAAACATGGAACGACCGCGCCTCGGGCGAGCGCAAGGAACGCACCGAGTGGCACCGCGTGGTGATCTTTAACGACCGGATCGGCGACATCGCCGAGCGCTTCCTCCGCAAGGGCCGCAAGGTCTATGTCGAGGGCAGCCTGCAAACCCGCAAATGGACCGACCAGTCGGGCCAGGAGCGCTACACCACCGAGGTGGTGATCGGTCGCTTCAAGGGCGAGCTGACCTTGCTCGACAGCAACCGCGGCGAGGAAGGCGGCATGGGCGCGCCCGCCCCTGCCCGCGCCCCGGCCACCGTCGGCGCGAGCACCGGGCGCGGCGGCCCGTCCTGGGACGCGCCGAAGGGCGGCGATCTGGACGACGAGATCCCGTTCTGACGCCGCGGCTTCTCGGCACCGACCAGGCATCCCTGCGCGAAGCGGCCGGCCTGCTGCGGGAGGGCGCGCTGGTGGCATTCGGCACCGAGACCGTCTATGGCCTCGGCGCTGACGCGACGAACGATGATGCGGTGGCGGCGATCTTTGCCGCCAAGGGGCGGCCGCGCTTCAACCCGCTGATCTGCCATTATCCCGATGCCGACGCGGCCTTCGCCCATGCGGCGGCCACGCAAACGGCGCACCGCCTTTCCGCCGCCTTCTGGCCCGGCCCGCTGACGCTCGTCCTGCCGCGAGGCCCGGGGTGCCCGGTGTCCCTACTCGCTGGTGCCGGCCTGCCGACGCTCGCCGTGCGCGTCCCGGCGCCGGAGGCCGCCCGCGCCCTGCTTCGCGAGGCTGGACGGCCCGTGGCGGCGCCTTCGGCCAACCGCTCCGGCCGGATCAGCCCGACCTCGGCGGCGGACGTGCTCACGGAACTGGGCGGCGCGGTGGCGGCGGTGGTGGACAGCGGCCCCTGCAAGGTCGGGGTGGAGTCGACGGTGCTCGACCTGACCGGCGCGCGCCCGGCCCTGCTGCGTCCGGGCGGCGTGACCTTGGAAGCGCTGGAGGCGGCGATCGGCCCGGTGGCGCGCGATGCCGGCGGCGGCGCGATCCGCTCGCCCGGTCAGCTCGCTTCGCATTACGCGCCTTCGCTCCCGGTGCGGCTACACGCCGTTTCGGTCGCGCCCGACGAGGCGCTGCTCGCCTTTGGCCCGCCCCTGCCCGGGGCTGGAGCGACCTTCCAGCTCAGCGAAGCGGCCGATCCGGCCGAGGCGGCGGCGCGGCTCTTTCGCGGCCTGCATGTGCTGGACGCCGAGGCGCGCCGCCTGGGTTTGGTTCGGATCGCGGCGATGGCGGTGCCCGAGCATGGGCTCGGCCTGGCGATCAACGACCGGCTGCGCCGCGCGGCGGCAGCCCGGCCCGCCCCGGGGTAAAGCACGGCGGTTCAGCTTTGCAGGGCCGGCTCGACGATCCGCGACAAATACCACGAATAGACTTCCGCGATCCCCTCGCGCAGGCCGATCCGCGGCCGCCATCCCAGCGCCGTAAGCCTCTCCGAACTCATCAGCTTGCGCGGCGTGCCGTCGGGTTTGGAGAGATCGTGCTCGATCGTGCCGCGGAACCCAACCACTTCCGCGATCAGTTCCGCCAGCTCGCGGACCGGAATATCGAACCCGCTGCCGACATTTACCGGGTCGTAGCCGTCATAGGCTTTGGCGAGGAAAACCAGCGCGTCGGCGCAATCGTCGGCGTGCAGGAACTCGCGCCGCGGCATGCCCGTGCCCCAGATCGTCACCGAGCTTCTGCCCGCCACCTTCGCCTCGTGGATTTTCCGCAGCAAGGCGGGCAGCACGTGGCTGGTTTCGAGGTCGAAATTGTCGAACGGACCGTAAAGATTGGTCGGCATCGCCGAGATGAACGCGCAGCCATACTGGCGGCGGTACGCCTGGCACAGCTTGATGCCGGCAATCTTCGCCACCGCGTACCACTCGTTGGTCGGCTCGAGCGGGCCGGTCAGCAGAGCGCTCTCCTTGATCGGCTGGTCGGCGAACTTCGGATAGATGCAGCTTGATCCGAGAAGAACGAGCTTTTCCACGCCGGCCAGATGAGCTGCGTGGATGATGTTCGCCTCGATCATCAAATTGTCGTACAGGAACTCCGCCGGGTGCGAGTCGTTGGCCAAGATACCTCCCACCCTGGCGGCGGCGAGGAAGACCAGGTGCGGCCGCTCGCGTTGCAGCCACGCGCCCGTTTGACGCTGATCCCTGAGGTCCACCTCCGCGCGCGGCACGGTGAGCACCACGCAGTCCTCGCGCGTCAGTCGGCGGACGATGGCGGAGCCGACCATGCCGCGGTGGCCCGCCACCCAGACGCGCTTTCCGCTCAGCGCGTATCCGGCGCCGTCAGCCAATTTGCGGCCCTCCGTTTGTCAGTTGCGCCACGTCCTCGCGGACCATCTCGGCGCAGATCTCCTCCCAGGTCGTCTTGTGCTCCCAGCCGAGCCGCTGGCGCGCCTTGGTGCAGTCGCCGACCAGGTGATCGACCTCAGTGGGCCGGAAATAGGCCGGGTCCACCCGGACCAGCACCTTCCCGTTCTTGGCATCGATTCCCTGCTCGTCGATGCCCGCGCCGCGCCATTCGAGGGAGATGCCGACCTGCCGGAACGCGTGCTCGGCGAAGGCCCGCACCGTCGTCTTCCGCCCGGTGCAGAGCACATAATCATCGGGCGCGTCCTGCTGCATGATCAGCCACATGCCGTGCGCGTACTCGCGCGCATGGCCCCAGTCGCGCTCGGCATCGAGGTTGCCGAGGAAGAGCTGTTTCTGCCGCCCGAGATGGATGGCCGCCACCGCGCGGGTGATTTTGCGGGTGACGAAGGTCTCGCCCCGGATCGGGCTTTCATGGTTGAACAGGATGCCGTTCGAGGCGTGCATCCCGTAGGCCTCGCGGTAATTGACGACGATCCAGTAGGCATAGAGCTTAGCGACGCCATAGGGGCTGCGCGGATAAAACGGCGTGGTCTCGTCCTGCGGCACCGTCCGCACCTTGCCGTACAGCTCCGAGGTCGAGGCCTGATAGAACCGCGTCCGTTTCTCGAGCCCGAGGATACGCATGGCTTCCAGGATGCGGAGCGGCCCGAGCGCGTCGGCGTTGGCGGTGTATTCGGGTGTCTCGAAGCTCACCTGCACGTGCGATTGTGCCGCCAGGTTATAGATCTCGTCAGGCTGCACGTCCTGTACGATGCGGATCAGGTTGGTGCTGTCCGTCATGTCGCCGTAGTGCAGCACGAACCGCCGGTCGGGCTCGTGCGGGTCCTGGTAAAGATGCTCGATCCGCCCGGTGTTGAACGACGAGGAGCGGCGCTTGATCCCGTGCACCTCGTAGCCCTTCCCGAGCAGCAGCTCGGCGAGATAGGCGCCATCCTGGCCGGTAACGCCGGTGATCAACGCGACTTTGCGGCTCGCGACCATGATCCGTCGGTATAACCGCGCCGCCCGGAAGCGGCAATGAATGCGCGCGAGACCCCGCGACCGGGCTGTCAGGGCGACGCGCGCGCGAGCGGGCAGGCGGTGCCGGCCTCGGCTTCCAAATTGCTCGTGATCGCCTGGCAGCCGCCGGCCCGCCGCAGCCCGTAAAAGCGCAGCGTCGCTGCGGCGAGCCCCGGGAAGTTCCGCCCGTTCTCAAAGCCCCAGATCGGGCCCTGCCAGTGTTCGATGGTGGCGGCGATCCGCGCCTGGAGCCGCCCTGACGAGCCCGGATGGACGAGATTGGTGTCAGCGCCGATCACCGTAACCGAGGGCGGCATGAACGGGATGGTGTAGGCAAGCGCCGAGCGATCGAGGAACACCACGAGCGCATTGGGCGGAATCGGCGGCAGGTTCACCACGATCGCCTGCCGCGCCGGCAGCGCGCGGTCCCACCACGGATATTTGGTGGTCGCCGCCGCTGCCGCCCCAGCGACGACCAGGGCGAGGCTCGCCGGCACGGCGGCGCGGCGCGGCACCCAGGCGGCGAGCGCGGCCAGGATCAGCGCGCCCGACAGCGCCTCGGGCGCGGTCAGGTAGCGGTAGATGCCGAACTCGAACTCCCACAGCGCGTAGGCCACCAGCATGGCAAGCGCGAGCAGGCGCGCCTCCGGCAGCGCCGCGCGCCGCACCAGCAAGAGCACGATCGCCGCCAGCTCGGCCAGCATCCGCGGATCGTGCATGTTGAGCTCGATCGCCGCGTGGGATTCCCGGAACGCCCAATAGGCTGGATAGAAAAGCACGTGCCAGAGGCCGTGCGGCTTGAAGCGGTCATCCGTCCAGCGTCCTGGATCGACGAGGTCGGAGCGAAACAGGTCGTTATAGGCTGGGAACACCGGGTTGCCGGTAAGCTGCCAATTGTGAACGAGCCACGGACCGGCAACGGCGAGCGCCGCGCACAGCCCAGCCGCGCCGAAGACGGCCCCTTGGGCGAGCGCAAGGCCGGGGCGGCGCATTCCGGATGCCAGCACGGCGACGAACAGCCCGAGGAACACCGGCAGCTCGGTGAGCTTCAGCCCGACCGAGAGCCCCGCCAGCAGACCGGCAAGCCCGAGGAGGCGGAGATCGCCCGGCCGACGCACCCAGAGCGCGATGGCGCCGAGCAGCGGCAATCCCGGCACCACCTCGCTCATGGTGGTGCCGAGGGTGGCGAAGCCCGCCGCCCCCGTGAGCCCGAACAGTGCCGCCGCCCCGGCGAGCGCCTCTCGCCCCGGCCAGGAGCGCGGCACGATGGCGGCGCCCGTCCGCCAGACGCAGACCGCCGCCAGCGCGTAGGGGATGCCGAGCAGCGCTGAGAGCCCCCCCGGATGATTATTCAGCGCGCGCAGCAGCCGGTAATAGAGGGCGTCCAGCCCGGGGTAGAAGTAGGTCTGCAAGCCCGCCGGCGCGATGTCCTGCGGCCGTCCGCCCGACATGGCGGCATAGCCGTTGTAGAGGTGATAGGCGCGCTGATCGGGCGATCCGTCGCCGCCGAGGTGCCAGGAGAAGAGGCAGAAGAAGGCGAGATAGAGGGCGGGCCAGACCAGGCGCCTGATCATGCGAGCAGCGCGCGGATGCGGGTTGCGAAAGCCTCTTCGGTGAAGTCTGCGGCGCGCCGGCGGGCGCGCGCGCCCATTGCCGCGCGCGCCGGCGGGTCCCGCAGCAAGGCGAGCGTCCGCTCGATCAGCGCCTCAGTGCTCGTATAGAGGCACCCATCCACGCCGTCGGTGATGACTTCGGGGATGCCGCCTGCGGCGAAGGCGAAACTGGCACATCCCGCCGACATGCCCTCGACAATGGCGATGCCGAAATGCTCGGCGCGCTCTGGGTAGAGTGCGAGATCCTCGCCGAGCCCGGCGCCGTGCCAGTAGAACGCCGCCTGCTGATAAAGGGTTTCCAGCTCGCTCTGCGCCGCATTGACGTGGAACGTCACCGGCAGCCCCGCCGCTTGCCGGCGCAGCTCGGAGAGATAATCCATATGCGCCGGCTCCGGCGTCGAGGAGCCGGCGATGTGGAACTCGAGTGGCCCGTTCCAGCGGGCGGACAGTGCGCGGAACGCCTCGATGAGCAGATCGTGGCGTTTGGAATGCCCGCCGAGGAAGAACCGGCCGACGCTCAGGATGATCGGCTTCTTGGGCATATCCGCCTCCGGCACCTGCGGTACCGGCGGATAGGCGACCTCGATCGAGCAGGGCCGCAAGCCGTCGCGCTCGAAGATTGCGGCGAGGCAACGTCGGACATAATCAGAATTGACGATGATGGCTTCGTAGCCGGCGAGCAGCTCCGGCTGCGGCTCCATCCCGCCGAGCAGGGGGAACGGGAACTGGCAATGAAAGAAGCTGCGCCGGCCTAAGGCGGGGATCGGCGGGAAGACATGGTTCCCCATCGCTACCGCGACCTCCCAGCCGTCGCCGATTTCGGCGCGCGAGCGCAGCTCACAGGCATCGAGGTCAAGGCGCAGCTCGTTCGAAAGCTGATGCAGGCGCAGCCGGCTGTACGGGTACTCGGTGGCGATGGTGACGCTGTAATCGCTTGTCAGAGTGGCGGCGATGCTCAGGAGGTAACGCTCTCCGCCGCCGGGAGTGAGCGGGTATTGCGAATAGACCACAGCGCGCCGCACTGGCCGCGGCCCGGCCTGCACCGCAGCCGGTCGCAGCACTTGCTCGCGGACCGAGCGAAGTGTGTCCTCGTCGCGCCGGCGCAGATAGTCGCCCCACCGAGCCAGGAATTTTTCGCGGTTCAGATCGCCGAGCGCCTGCTCGCGCCTCGCCAGCACGGCATCCTCGCCGGTCGAGAAGCCCTCGATGTGATACACGCGCGCTTGCGGAGCGAGCATTACCTTGCGGCCAAGTGCCGCGAGCTTGAAGCAGAAATCCGTGTCCTCATAACAGGCCGGCTCATAGGCGAGATCGAACCCGCCTGCTTCGATGAACAAGGCACGCGGCAGCAGCAGGCAGGCCGCCGAGATGTAATCGACCGCATGGTCGGCGAGTCCGGCTGCGGCGGTTTCCGGCTCGCCCCGCAGCGCGCGGACCGGGATGCCGTCCGGCCGCACGTGGCCGCCGGCCTCCTGGATCGTCCCGTCAGGGAACAGGAACACGGGGCCGACGGCGCCCGCCTCAGGCGATTCGTTCAGTACCCGCAGCAATTCGCCGAGCCAGCCGGAGGTGACGAACGCATCGTTGTTGAGCAGGCACACGTACTGCCCGCGCGCGGCCTCGACGCCGATGTTGTTCGCTTCGCCGAAATAGCGGTTGGCACCAAGTTCGATCAGCCGCACGCCCGGCCCGGCGCCGCGCAGAATGTCGAGGTTCCCCCGCTCGCTGCCACTATCGACGATGATGATTTCGTAGGTGGTACCGGTCGTACTCTCCCAAACGTGGCGCACACAAGCGCACGTCATCTCAGCCGCATTCCGGTTGACGATGATGATCGAAACATCGGGGTCTGTCTCGACACACCATTGTCCTGCCTGCTGCAACAAATCGTATCGCAGGAGAGCGGGTTCGACGCGAGCGGCGGACGCGCCGCTCGCTCCCGGGGCGACTGGGGAAACCTCCGTTACTGGTACAGTGGCAACGGGAGGCAGCGCTGGCTCTCGCTGGGCCGGCGAACGCAACGTCACGAGGCGCCAAGCCGCGCGTGCGACCCGCGCCGAATGTTCGCTGACAGCACGATAGCGGTCGATGAAATTTGCGGCGAGATGCCCGCGGAGCGGATTGCGCGCCGCAATACCGCGCAGCGGAGCAGTGAGGCGCCACGACCTGGAGGCATAGACCTGCTGCAGTTCATCGCGCAGCGCCTCCCTCTCCAGCTCGACCGCTCGCAGCTTGGCTTGATTCTCTTTTAGCCGGCGTTCGGTTTGCGCCAGGAGCATGAGGGCCGCGTCGAGAGCCGTCCGCGTGCGGGACTCCCGGACTCGGATTCCGTTTAGTTCATCCATGCGACGTGCCACCTCCGCCTACGCTGACGGAGCAACCCGTTCCTGGCGCACGAGCTGGCTGCCAAGCTCGCCATGAGATGACCTCCTCGGTGAAGCAACGGTGCCACACAGACCGCAATAAGCTCCTCACGGTTGAGGGTGCGGCGGAACGCGTTGATTTGCTTGGCCTATGGCGTCCCTGACCACGGTTCGATTGCCGCCCCGGCGCGGCGGCGGCCCCCCAGGGCGCCTGGCGGACGGGTTTTCATCACCCCAGTGGCATCGCGGGCAAGTGGCTGCAACCGTGCGTTGTGGGCACTGAAGTAAAGTGTCCGGGCTGGCAGGGCGTTGCGGACGGCGGAGGCGTCGGGCGACTGGATAACACGGCGCGCCATGAGCAGCTAGGAACCCGGATCGACCTGGGATATAGTGCAATGCAGCATTACCGGCTGATCGACGTCCCCTAGCGAAACCGGCAGGATGCTCGAGAAGCCGCCTCTTGGGCGAGGACGAGAGTCGGCTGCCTGGGCAGAAAAATGGCGGCAGAGGGCAAGGCTGGCAGATGATGAGAGATGGGGCCGCAATCATGGGCCAGGATGTGCAACCGGCCGGCAAGAAGCGTTTGGCCTTCCTATTGGGCATAACCGGGAACCTCGGCTTCGCCGCGGGCAACGTCGCGCTCGGCATCAACAAATACATGCGCGGCGGAGATTATGACATCGTCATCTATCACTCCGGCCTGAAATCCGCCGATGCAGCCGCCTTCGAGCGGGTACCCAACGTCCGGCTCGTGCCATTCGAGTTCCGCCAGTCCTTCGTTGCCTCGATGCTGGAGAGGCTACCCCGCCAGTCGCGCTTCAAGGACGCCGCTCATCTGATGTGCTTCTGCCATTTCGAGGCGTTTCGGCTGCTGCGCGAATACGAAAATGTTGTTTGGCTTGATGCCGACATTTCGATCCAGGCCAGCATCGACGAGATCACCGATTTTTCGCCGTTCGGGATTACCTCGGACGAACCGTGGACCGTGCAAAACAACTTCACTCACGCGATTCCTGGCTACGACATGCACACGCTGGGCGTGTGCACGGCCGTCATGGCGGTAAACGACACGCTTCCCTACGAAGCTCTCTACTCGTGGTGCTACGAGAAGGCGGTTGAGTACAGCCGATACCTCGTTAACCCGGATCAGGGAATTATCAATATCGCTCTCCAAGAGTTCGGGATCGATTACAAGCTAATGCCGTTGAAGACTTGGCAGTGCATCTCGTGGCGCGACGAAGCGAATGTCGCCAAGATTGTGCATTTCGGAACGACGAAGAAAGTCTGGAACGATCCGCATCTTTGCAATGCTTTTCCTGAGTGGTACCGCACGCATCTCGAGTGGCTGAGGCTTGGCGGCAGCGATTTTGACCAGAGCAAGGTCCAGCCGAAAAATGTGCTCTCCAGGCTGACCGAAGGTCAAGCCGATACGCTAGCGGATTCCGCTTCTCCGGCAAAGTCGCTCGAACCTTCCCGCGGCGCCTTGTTTCGGTTTTTGAAGCCGCGCTATCTTGCATTGGGTCTGCACAATTCGCAGCCCGGAACGGTCGGGTACCTGCTGCACAAGTCTGCCATGGTAATGGCGGCGCCGTTCTTTGGTTGGCCTCCCTCTGAACGGGCGCGACAGCCATCACACCATTCAGCCCCCCCGCCAGAGGTTGCAGTTGCGATCGAGATCAAGGGGGGCCTTGGGGACCACGTTATCGCAGCTCGCTTTCTGCGAGACCTTTGTGCGCGTGTTGGCTATTTCCGGTTTGATATTTACTCATCCCGAACCGAGGTGGCCGAGTGGCTGTTTGGTTCGCTTCCGCAGCTCAACCGTCTCTACAACGCGTATTTGGAATGGGAGGCGAACTTCCGAAATTACCCGCTCGCGATGTCAATCACTGATTTCGTACTCATCCACGAGTCGAGCGCCCGCTGGCGAGAGGCATTCAAGGAGAACCGGAAGCTGGCTACAATCTGTGAAACGATCATCCGTTCCCGGTCCGTCATCGAACACCATATCGACCGTCATCCGGCCACCTGTCACCAACTTGCGCTGGAGGCTGTCGCGCGCAAGAAAAACCGCTGCACCCTGCCTCACAGTCTGGCCGGAATTTCTTATGGAGGCGATTTGCTCGATGTCGATCTCGATCGTAATGTGGATCGGCGATTCAGACTTCCCAAGGATTATATAACGGTCCACAACGGCACCGACGTCGCCTACATGATCGACGGCAGGCCGATCGGGGACATTACCTCAACGAAGGTCTACCCGCATTTCGCCGAGGTCATCGCACAACTGAAGGAAGATCTGCCCGACATTCGTGTGGTCCAGCTCGGCGGGTCGAACTGCAAGGCGATAACGGGCATTGACCTTGACCTGATCGGTAAAACCACACTGCGCGAGACCGCCGGAATCATTGCGGGCTCGCGATTGCATTTGGACAGCGAGGGCGGCCTCGTCCATCTGGCGGCCAGCCTCGGCACCAAGTCGTGCGTTATATTCGGACCCACACCGGCTGACTATTTTGCGTACCCGTCGAATATCAACTTGGAGCCTCTATTCTGCGGCAACTGCTGGTATATTAAGGGCGACTGGATGAGGGACTGCCCACGAGGCTATGGGGAGCCACGGTGCCTCACGACGATGCCGCCCAAACTAGTAGCAGAGGCGATGGTCGGCCATCTAAGAGGTTCCGGCAACGGGGAGGCGCAGTCCTACGCCGAAGCTGCCCCGAATGGGCGCGAACAGCCGCTGTTCGTACTGCAGCGGGAGCCTGCCGGCACGGCCGCCTCCACATAGACGCACTGCGACTACTTTGTGCCGGTGGCCGACAACGCGTTACGAACGCACTTTGCGAACCACAACTGTTCCCGATGCGTCAGGCACCGGCACGATATATTCCGCTCTGCCAGCGAAGAACTCGTCCACGGCCTGCTCGACGCCGTCCCAATACAGCGAAAGATAATCGTGCATGATGAGGAATCCGCCATCGTTCAAGCGCGGCCAGAAGTAATTCAATGCCGCGATGAAAGGCCGATAGAGATCGCAATCCAGATGCACCAGGCAAAAATCGCAATCCAAAGGCAATTGAGCGCTCGACTCGGGAAAGTGCCCCTTTATGAAGCAGACTTTGTCTGTCCCGACGAGCCATTTGACCTCGTCGATAGACGTATCGGCATATTGGACTCCATGCCGCTGGTCGGCGCCCACCAGATCGGCCGGGCTGAATCCCTCGAACGTGTCGAGCAGGAAAAGCCGCCGCTTGAGGCGTCGTGCGGCAATCGCAAGCACATTGGCCGTGTTTCCCTTGGCCACCCCGAGCTCTACAAAGTCGCCTGGAATGACTTGCTTCTCGATCAGATCGAAGCACAGAGTGAAGAAAAAAAGCCGCGCCTGGTCGAAGATATACTCCGGCTTGCGTTCAATGAAGCCACCCAGGTCGTCGGCCCGGAAGCTGCCTCCGCGAGATAAATATTCCTGATAGTTCTCGGTGTATCGCTGGGGTGGTGCGGCGATCCAAGCGCCGGCCGGCACATGCTCGACCACGTAGCGCTCGAGCGACTCTGAAACCGGCAGCATTCCATGCGCGATCTGCCCGATGAAAGATTGCGCGCTGCCCAGGTGCTCTACTGCCTCCGCTCTCGCGAGCTGAACCTGAGCGAGGTCTGCCACGAGCGCATCGCGCTCGGCCGACGCAGCCTCCAGCTCGGCGCGAACCCTGTCGCGTTCGCCCGCAACGGTCTCTTTCTCTGCTTTTTCCCGCTCCTGCGCCGCTCTCGCCCGATCCCGCTCCGTGATCGCCGCATCCCGTTCCGCCCGCATCGCATCAGCTTGTGCCTGAAGTGCCGCGAACCGCGCGAACCAGGCATCGCGCTCGCGGAGCGCCTGATCGCGCTGCTCGAATGGACGCCTGATCAGCGGCAGCCGCCGATGCAATCGAAACGGCAGCATCATGTCCCCATGCTGTGCAACGACCGAGGGTGGGGCCGGCGGCTCAGCCCACCGAAGCCCGCTTGGCCAGCAAGTCGTGCTGATAGAGCATTCCGACGATGGCCCCCAAATCCGCCAGCGCCACCATATTCGCCCCGTCGCTCGGTGCCCGGTCGGGATCGGGATGGCACTCCATGAACAATGCCGCAACCCCCACCGCCACCGCCGCCCGCGCCAGCACCGGAACGAACTCCCGCTCGCCCCCCGATGAATCCCCCCGGCCCCCCGGCTGCTGCACCGAGTGGGTGGCGTCGAACACCACCGGATAGCCGGTTCGCGCCATGATCGGCAAAGCGCGGAAATCATTCACCAGCGTGTTGTAGCCGAAGCTCGTACCTCGTTCGCAGAGCAGGATGCGCGCGTTGCCGGTGCTCGCGATCTTCGCCGCCACGTGCGCCATGTCCCACGGCGCCAGGAACTGCCCCTTCTTCACGTTCACCGCCCGCCCGGTCCGCCCGGCGGCGAGCAACAGGTCGGTCTGGCGGCACAGGAAAGCCGGGATTTGCAGCACGTCCACCGCCTCCGCGGCCGGGGCGCATTGCTCGGGGCCGTGCACGTCGGTCAGCACGGGCATCCCCGTCCGCTCCCGCACCTCGGCCAGGATCGAAAGCCCCGCCGCCATCCCCACGCCGCGCGAGGCCGTAACCGAGGTGCGGTTCGCCTTGTCGTAGCTCGACTTGTAGATCACCCGCACCCCGGTCGCCTCCTCGACCTGCCGCAAGGCGGCGGCGCACTCCAGCGCGTGGGCGCGGGATTCGATCTGGCAGGGCCCGGCGATCAGCACGAACGGCAGGTGGTTGCCGATCTCGATCCCGCCCACACGCACGACGCGCGGGCCCTCGGCCGCCCCGCTCATACCAGCCGCGCCTGCTTCACCGCTGCCTTGATGAATCCCGCGAACAGCGGGTGCGGGGCAAAGGGCTTGGATTTCAGCTCGGGATGATACTGCACGCCGACGAACCACGGATGATCCGGCCGCTCCACGATCTCGGGCAGCACGCCGTCCGGCGACATGCCGGAGAACCTCAGCCCGGTATCCTCCAGCAACTCGCGGAAATGCACGTTCACCTCGTAGCGGTGGCGGTGCCGCTCTTCGATCCGCGCCGCCCCGCCATAGAGCTCGCGCACCAGGCTCCCTTCGCTCAGCACCGCCGGATAGGCGCCGAGCCGCATCGTGCCGCCCATCTCGCCGCCCGCCACCCGCCGCTCGATCTCGTCGCCGCGCGCCCATTCGGTAAGCAGGCCCACCACGGGGGTCCGGCACGGCCCAAACTCGGTGGAGGAGGCGTCCGCAAGGCCCGCCAGGTTCCGCGCCGCCTCGATCACCGCCATTTGCATCCCGAAGCAGATACCGAAGAACGGCACCTTGCGCTCGCGGGCAAACCGCACCGCCGCGATCTTGCCCTCGCTGCCGCGCTCGCCGAACCCGCCCGGCACCAGGATGCCATGCACCCCCTCCAGCCGCTCCACCGTGTTCGGCTGCTCGAACACTTGACTGTCCACCCAATCCAGCCGCACGGCGATGCGGTTGGCGAGACCCCCGTGCGTCAGGGCCTCGCCGAGCGACTTATAGCTGTCGAGCAGGTTTGTGTACTTGCCCACCACCGCGATCCGCACCTCGCCCTCGGGCGCGCGCAGCGTTTCGACGATCCGCTCCCATCGCTCAAGCGCCGGCCCGGTCTCGGCCGGTAGGCCGAAATGGCGCAGCACCACGCGGTCCATGCCCTCCGCATGGTAGCGCAGCGGCACGGCGTAGATCGTGTCCACATCCAAAGCCGGGATCACCGCCTCGGGCCGCAGATTGCAGAACAACGCAATCTTGCGCCGCTCGCCATCGGGGATTGGCCGGTCGCAGCGGCAGAGCAGCAT
The DNA here is from genome assembly GCA_035685165.1 of Acetobacteraceae bacterium. Taxonomy (GTDB): domain Bacteria; phylum Pseudomonadota; class Alphaproteobacteria; order Acetobacterales; family Acetobacteraceae; genus DATFDN01. The sequence goes on along the minus strand of DASRBI010000017.1, from coordinate 192,466 downwards.
GTCGGGCTGAATGCCGACGTTCAGGAGTTCCTTCACCGAATGCTGGGTGGGCTTGGTCTTTAGCTCGCCCGCCGACGGGATGAACGGCACCAGGGTCAGGTGCACGAACATCGACCGCTCTTCGGCCAGCTCGTTGCCGAGCTGGCGGATCGCCTCCAGGAACGGCAGGCTCTCGATGTCGCCCACAGTGCCGCCGATCTCGGTCAGCACGAAGTCGAATTCCTGCGTCTCGCGCAGGATCGTCTCCTTGATGGCGTCCGTGATGTGCGGGATCACCTGCACGGTCGCGCCCAGATAATCGCCCCGCCGCTCCTTCGCGATCACCTCGGAATAGATGCGTCCGGTGGTGGCGTTGTCAGCGCGGGTGGCATGGACCCCGGTGAACCGCTCGTAGTGCCCGAGGTCGAGGTCGGTTTCCGCCCCGTCGTCGGTGACAAACACCTCGCCGTGCTGATAGGGGCTCATCGTTCCCGGATCGACATTGAGGTAGGGATCGAGCTTCCTCAGCCGCACCGAATAGCCGCGCGCCTGCAAAAGTGCGCCGAGTGCCGCCGCCGCGATGCCCTTGCCGAGAGAGGAGACCACGCCGCCGGTGATGAATACGAACCGCGTCATGGGCCGTCAGCATAGCGAGCCGAATCGGGCCGGGGGAACCCCGTCCGCCGCCGCCTCACCCATGCCGGCGAGACCGCGCCTAGTGCGGCACTTCCGGCGCCGAGGACGGCGCCGGAGCAACTGGCCCGGGCAAGGCGCGCGGCGGCGGCGCGTTGGGCCGCGGCTGCGCGGGCACGGTGCCCACCTGCCCGGGCGCCGCCGACGACGTCGTCGGCATCGGCGCGTTCAGGATCGAGGCGCCGCCGACGCCGCTGGTCGAATGGTTCAGGATCGCCATCGCGAGCGAGAGGCCCATGAAGATCGTCGCCAGGATCGCGGTCGCGCGGGTCAGCAGGTTGGCCGTCCCCCGGCCGGACATGAACGAGCCCATGCCCTGCGAGGTGCCGACGCCGAGCCCGCCGCCCTCGCTGCGCTGGATCAGCACCACGCCGATCAGGGCAATGGTGACAAAGACATGGATGGCGATCAGGACGTCGTACATGGGCGGCGGCTCTCTACGCCCCCTGGCCGGCGCGGGCAATCGCCAGGAAGTCGGCGGCGACCAGGCTAGCCCCGCCCACCAGCGCGCCACCCACCTCCGGCAGCCCGAGCAGGGAGGCGGCGTTGGCGGGCTTCACCGAGCCACCGTAGAGGATGCGGATGCCGCGCCCGGCCTCGCCGAACTGGCGCAGCAGCTCCTCGCGGATGAAGGCGTGCATCGCCGCGACCTCCGCCTCGGTCGGGGTCTTGCCGGTGCCGATCGCCCACACCGGCTCGTAGGCGATCACGCCGGCGAAGGGCTTGGGCAGGCTCCCTTCGAGTTGCCAGCCGACGGTCTCCGTCTCGCGCCCCGCCATGCGCTGATCTTCGGTCTCGCCCACGCAGACGATCGGGGTCAGACCCGCGGCGACGGCGGCCAGCACCTTCTCGCGCACATGCTCGTCGATCTCGCCATGATCCTGCCGCCGCTCGGAATGGCCGAGGATCACCCACTCCGCCCCGGCATCCTTCAGCATCGGCGCAGACACATCGCCCGTATGCGCGCCGGAGGGCGCCATGTGACAATCCTGCCCGCCCACCGCGACCGAAGAGCCACGCAGCGCCTCGGCAACAGCGGGCAAGGCGAGGAAGGGCGGGCAGACCAGGAGCTCGGCCCCGATCCCCTCGGCGCCCTGGCGCACCGCGCGGGCCAGCGCCGCCGCCTCGCCCAGCAGCTTGTTCATCTTCCAGTTGCCGGCGATGAGCTGGCGCATCCCGTTCCCTCCCCTTTCTCGAAGCTCAGCGCATCCACTGCGCGGTCAACGCGCCGGCCGGTTCATTGCGGCGGGCCTCGTAGATGACGACGCTCTCCAGCACGCGCTCGACATAGTTCCGCGTCTCGTCAAACGGGATCAGCTCGATCCAGTCCACCATGTCGACCCTGCCGGCGCGCGGATCGCCGTTCTGCTCCAGCCATTGCTGCACCCGGCGCGGCCCCGCGTTGTAGGCGGCGATGGCGAGCGGCAACGAGCCGTCGAACCGCGCCAGCATCCCGCGCAGATAGGCCGCGCCCAGCTCCATGTTGCGCGTCGGATCCGCTGTGAGCGCGAGCGCGGTCACGCTGCCGCCCATATGCGCCGCCTCGGCCTGCGCGGTCGCCGGCATCAGTTGCATCAGCCCGCGCGCCCCGGCCGGGCTGACGATGCCGGCATCAAAGCTGCTTTCCTGGCGCATCACCGCCAAGACCACCGCCGGGTCAGGCGGGGGCGGCGGCGGTGCGAACGGCTCGGGCCAGCCGGCGTCCGGCAGCGCATGGCCGGCCGCGCCCATCCGCCGCGCCACCGCGACCGCCGCGTCGGGCAGGCCGAGCGCGAGCCCCAGCCGCGCCGAGAGCGCCTGCACCTTCGGATCGCTGCTCAGTTGCGCGGCGCGCAGCAGAAACGGCCGCGCGCGGCCGAACTCCCCCCAGGCCGAGAGGATCGCCGCCGCCCGGATCAGCTCCCGGCCCGCGAAATCCCAGGCTACCCCGACCGGCGCGGCCGGATCGCTCAGCGCGCGGATGCGCGCAAACAGCGCCGTCTCGTCGGCCCCGGCGGCGCGGGAAGCGAGCTGGCCGTAGAAGGTCAGCGAATAGGCGGCGGCCCTGGCGAAATCGAGCTGCGGATCGCGCCCGGCCGCCGCCTCGGCCAGCCCGAGCCAATAGGCCGCCCGGGCCTGGGTGATCGCGGCGGGGCCGGTCGCGGCCAGGCGCCGGAACGCCGCCGCCGCGCCGGCCGGATCGCCCAGCCGGCGCAGCGCAATGAACCCGGTCAGGAACGCGGCAGCGGCCTGCTGCTCGGCGCCCGTCTGCAGCCGGTCGTCGGCGAGCCACGACGCATCGGCATTGTCGCCGCTCGCCAGCAGGTCGCGCGCGAGTGCGTTGCGCTCGTTCCAGAACGCAGCGCGGTCGGTCTCTGGCGCCGCCCGCTCCGCCGTCTCCCCGCGGGCGCGCCAGAGCGCGACCGCCTCCTGGTCGTCGTTCGCCCGCCGGAGCCAGCGCGCCGCGGCGAGCACCAGCCGCGGCGCCGCCTGTTCGCCCGCCGGCAGCGCCTGATAGGCGGCATAGGCGTCGGCCGCGCCATGCCGCAATGCCAGCAACGCCCGCGCCCCCGGCCGCTCGGCCGGCGCGAGCCGCGCGATCTGCGCTGCCGCCAGCGGGCTGTCGGCCGCCGCCAGATGCTCGAACCGCGCCAGCTCATCCTCGGGCCGCAGCACATTCTTCCATTGCGCGGCGAACTCGGGCGCATCGAGCCCCTCGGCCCAGGCACGCCGCGCATCGCGCTGTGCGGCGTCCGGGTCGGTGCCACGGAGTGCGGCGGCGCAGCGGGCGAGGGCGACCGGAAGAAGCGGCGGACGTGCCGTGCAATCCGCGCGCGCCGCCGCATCATCGACCTCCGCCGTCAGCGCCTCGTCATGGCGGCGCTCCAGGAGGGCGCGGTTCGGCCAGTCGGGATTGGCGGCAAGGAACGCGGCGATCTCGGCGGGGCCGGCGGCGCCCGGCGTCAGCAGCCGCTCATAGAGCACGAGCTTGCGCGCTACCGGATCGGCGTAGTTCGCGGCGAGCGCGTCCGCCTCGGCAAAGCGGGACTCGTGCAGCAGCGCGGGGATGTCAGGGGCGGCCCGGGCGGCGCGCCCGGCCAAGGCGGCGCACAGCAGCAGAATTGGCACGGCGAGGCGCATGGACGCGCTTCTAGCCCCCGCGGCCTTGCGATGCACAGGCCGCGCGCCTAGCTTTCCGCGCTTCATTGGCGGCCGAAGCGGGAGGCAACATGTTCAAGGGATCGATCACGGCGCTGATCACCCCGATGCGCGCCGACGGCTCGGTTGACGAGAAAGCCTATGCTGCGTTCGTGGATTGGCAGATCACCGAGGGCACGACCGCGGTCGTCCCGGTCGGCACCACCGGCGAATCGCCCACCCTCTCCCACGCCGAGCACAAGCGGGTGGTCGAGATCGCCATCGAGGTCGCCAAGGGCCGCGTTCCGGTGATCGCCGGGACGGGCTCGAACAGCACCGAGGAGGCGATCGACCTCACTCGCCACGCCAAGGAAGCGGGCGCCGATGCGGCACTGATCGTCACACCGTACTATAACAAGCCCACCCAGGAGGGGATGTACCTGCACTTCAAGGCGATCGCCGATGCGGTCGATCTGCCGATCATCATCTACAATATTCCGCCGCGCTCGGTGGTCGATATGAGCGTGGAGACGATGGCCCGGCTCGCCAAGCACCGCAACATCATCGGGGTGAAGGACGCGACGGCCAACCTCGCCCGCCCGCTGCACACGCGGCGGGCCTGCGGGGCGGGCTTCGTCCAGCTCTCGGGCGAGGATCACACCGCGCTTGCCTTCCTTGCCGCCGGCGGCGACGGCTGTATCAGCGTCACCGCCAACGTCGCCCCGCGGCTCTGCGCCGATATGCATACGGCCTGGCAGGACGGCCGCGTGACCGAGGCGATCACCATCCAGGACCGGCTGGTGCCGTTGCACGACGCGCTGTTCGCCGAAACGAGCCCCGCCCCGGTGAAATACGCCGCGAGCCTGCTCGGCAAGACCTCGGCCACCTGCCGTCTGCCGCTCGCACCGGTTTCGGAGGCGACGGCGCAGAAGGTCCGCGCCGCGATGACCGAGGTCGGGCTGCTCAACTAGCGTCTGAGTTTAATCACAAGTGGAACGCGGCGCTCATTGTCATCGCGGGCCGCCGCGCAGTGGCGGCGTGGCGATCCAGGGTCGCCGCACCGCGCGGTTCCCCTGGATGGCTTTGTCGCTCGGCTCCTCGCCATGACAAGGCCGGGCGTGTTTCAAACCCGGGCAGATTGGGCGATAGCGTGTCATGCTCGATGCCAAGAAGAAAGGCCTGATCTCGCACGGCATTGCCGCCCAGAATCGCAAGGCCCGCTTCGATTACACGATCAAGCGGACGGTAGAGGCCGGGCTCGTGCTGAAGGGGCCGGAGGTGAAGAGCCTCCGCCTCGGCCGCGCCACGCTCGGCGATGCCTGGGCGGGCGAGCGCGAGGGCGAAATGTGGCTCTTCAACGCCTACATCCCGGAATACCAGGGCGGCGTTCTGTCGCGCTTCGAGCCGCGCGCGCCGCGCAAGCTGCTCCTGAAAAAGAAAGAATTGCGCGACCTCGCCGGCGCGGTCTCGCGCGAGGGGATCACGCTCGTGCCGCTCGACATCCACTTCAACGAGCGCGGCCGCGCCAAGGTGACGCTCGGCATCGCCGAGGGCCGCAAGAAGGCCGACAAGCGCGCCGCCATCGCCGAACGCGACTGGCAGCGCGACAAGGCAAGACTCATGCGCGCGCGGGGATAGGAGGCGCGCTGGAAGGAACTCCTCTCCACCCCTTGCGGGCGAAGAGGGGCGGGAGCGATGGGGCGAACTCCGAAGGTGGGTTTCGGCACGCACCCGCACCGGATCCGCACCGCGCCTCCTAACCATCCATCTCGCTCAAAAAATTATCAGCCGTCGCCCGCGCGATCAGCGACAGCAGCGCTGGGTCGCGCTCGGAGTTCTTGGCCGTAATCGCCTCCATCGGCGCATAGAACTCGTGCGCGTGCGGAACCTGGTGCCTGGCGAAACCTGCGTAATGATCGCGCTTGAGGGCATAGAGTACGCGGATGTCGCGCACCGGCAGAACGAACTGCACCACCGGCTCGCGCAGCATCACCCCCGTCGCCTGCCAGCGCGGGCGCCGGTCCTCGGCGCTCATCGGCGCGAGCAGCCAGGGCACCGGGCAGACCGCGAGCAAGGAGTGAGTGCTGGGAGCGAAGCGCGAGCGTTTGTCGAGCAGGTTCTGCAGCGAGCCGCACGCCTCCACTGCGAAGACATCCACATAAGGCTCCGCAGGGGTACCGCCGAAATTCAGCCACAGGCCATCGGGGAGTGTCCGCAGCCGGTCGCTGCCGGGAAGCTTCAGGAACGGATGGCAGGCGTCCACATCGCCGACCGGCCGGCCCCGTAACAAGGCGTCGGGCCGCCCGGCCCGTTTTCGCAACCCTGGAGGGCGTTGAGGCCAGCTGCGGAGGCGCTCTTTGACCAGATTATCCAGGACCTTGTATCCCATTCTTCTAGTCCCCTGCCACTTTCAGAATTGATACGTCTTTCAACCACAGATGGCATTATGGACCAGGAATACCCGACATACGGAAGTGTTGGGTTGTTTTTTCGCGCTGGATCGAGGTGGAAAAATCAGCGGCGCGGCGGGGCGATGCAACTTTTCCCGCTATGTTCCGGTCGTGATTTCCGAGAAAAGCGCAAGTCGCGTCTGGGGACTTTCGTGAGTCTTTAGAATCCTTTGTCGGATTCTGCTCATTTTTGTTATCAACAGCCTGTGGAAAAATAACCCACGGTGCCGGCCGGCGGCCGGTTTTTCACCTGGCGAAAATGAGGGCGCTACCGCCCGCGGAAAACCGGCTGGCGCTTCTCATTGTAGGCCAGCACGCCCTCGCGCCGGTCCTCGGTATCGACCAGCCGATTATAGGCCTCGATCTCGAACGCCAGGCCCCGCCGCAGGTCCATCTGCAACCCGTGGTGGATCGCCTTCTTGGCCTGCCGGACTGAAAGCGGGGCGTTGTCGCAGATCCGTCCCGCGGTCGCGAACACCCCCGCCATCAGCGCAGCGCGGTCCTCGCACAGCCGATTGACCACCCCCCATTGCAGCGCGTCCTCGGCGCTGAACGGCAGTCCGGTGAGGATGATCTCCTTCGCGCGCGCCTCGCCGACCCGGCGCGCCAAGGTTTGCGTCCCCCCGCCTCCCGGCATGATGCCGAGCGTCACCTCGGTCAGCGCGAACCGCGCCGCACGCACCGCATAGGCGAAATCGCACACGAGCAGCGTCTCCAGCCCGCCCGCATAGGCATGGCCGTTGACGGCCGCGATCACCGGCACCGGCACTTCTAGGAGCGCGTCGCGCCCGCGCTCGAACAGTTCGTGCTGCTGCTGCCACGCCTCCTTGCTCATCCCCTTTCGTTCCTTGAGGTCGCCGCCGGCGCAGAAGATGCGCTCCCCGGCCCCGGTCAGCACCACGCAGCGCACGTCGCCCGGATCGGCAACGAGCCGCGTCCAGAGATCGAGCAAGTCCCGCCCCATCTGCGTGTTCTTGGCATTGCCGGAATCCGGCCGATTCAGCGTCACTAAAAGCAGATGCGGGCGTGGCGTCTCCACCAGCACCGTCTCGTACGGCCCCATCAGCGCGGCTCCAGTCTCGGATGCGGCCCGTCCACCAGCCGCCAGCGTTCCAGCACCGCATCTCGGATCAGGCGGCGCATGATCTTGCCCTGCGGGTTCCGAGCCAATTCGGGCAGGGCGACAAAGGCGCGCGGGTGCTTGTGGCGGGCAAGGTCGGCGAGGGCAGTGCGGGCACGGTCCGGCCAGCCGGGATCCACGGTCTCGGCCACGGCGACGATCACCTCGCCCCAGTATTCCGAGGGCAGCGTCACCACCGCGACCCCCGCCCCCGGGCCGGCGGTGCCGGCCAGCACGCGCTCGATCTCGTCGGGGTGGATTTTGTAGCCGCCCGACTTGATGACATCGGCCATGCGGCCGACCAGGAACAGCCGCCCCTGCGCGTCGAACCGGCCGAGGTCGCCCGTCGCATGGAAACCGTCTGGCGGCAGGGCGTGGAAGCCCGTGCCGTCGATATGGCCGCAATACATGTGCCGCCCGCGCAGGAACACCTCGCCCACTTCGCCGCCCGGCAGCCGCGCGCCGTGCTCGTCGCGGATTTCGATTTCCACCCCGGCGCCGGGCCAGCCGACGCACACGCCTTCGCCTGGATCGGGCTCGGCGTAATAGGCGTCGAGCACGTTCGGCGGCAGCAGCGTGATCGGGTTGTTGATTTCGCTCTTGCCGTAGGTCACGCGGACCACTGGGCCGAAGATCGCCCGCGCCCGCGCATAGACGGCGGGCAGTAGCGGCGCGGTGCCGCAGAAGATGCAGCGCACGTTTGCGAACCGCCGCCCCTCGAAATGGGCGGCGAGCTTCGCCATCACCGTCGGCGGGGCGAAGATGTGATCCACGCTCCCGATCACCCGCTCCACCGCCGGCAGGTCCACCCCGTCCAGCAGCACCACGGCCGCGCCGCGGTCATGGAAGGCGTGCGTAATGATCCCCGCGCCGTGGATGAACGGGGTCATCAGGAGCACGCGCGAGCCCGGCCCCGGCATCGGATCGAGGTGCGCCCGTTGCAGGACATTGCCGATCCAGCGCGCCGCATGGGTGGTGACGATCGCCTTGGGCCGCCCGGTGGTTCCCGAGGTGAAGCCGATCCGTCCCCACGCCGCGCCCGGCACCGGCGGCAGCAGGGCGGGATCGGCCGGTGTCTCCGGCACGTCCTCGACCGCGATCACCTCGTGCCCGAGCCCACGGAACAGCGGGGCCTGCGCTGCGGTCGTCACCACCAGCCGCACCCGGGCCAAGTCGAGGCTGTAGCGCAGCTCCGCCTCGGTATAGCTCGGGCTGAGCCCGGTCTCCGCCGCCCCGGCGAGCCGCAGCGCCTTGGCCGCCCACACGGCGGGGATCGAGTTGCGGATGCAGGTCGCGACTGGGGTTCCCGGCGCGATGCCCCGGTCATGCAGGATCAGCGCGAGCCGCGCCGCCCGCCCCGCTAGCGCGCCCAGCGTGACCGTCTCGGTGCCGTCCGACAGCGCTTCGCCCGACCCGAACTCGGCCACCGTGGCGGCAAGATCGGTACCCCACGGAACGCTCGCCAGCGTCATCGAAAGTCTCCCCTCCTCTTGCGGGAAGGTGTCAGGAGGAGGGGTTCAGGCACGCACAAAACTGGATCTCCTCCCCGATGTCTTGATGTGCTCGGGTGCCGCCCGGCCCCCCTCCCCTGACCCCCTCCCGCAAGGGGGAACTTTTCTCAGCCCGCGTCTTCCGCCTTCACGGGGTTCCGCAGCACGCCGATCCCCGTGACTTCCACCTCGACCGTATCCCCCGGCTTCATCCATAGCGGCGGCTTGCGATAGGCGCCGACGCCGCCCGTGGTGCCGGTCACGATCACGTCGCCCGGCAGGAGCTCGGTGAAGGTCGAACAGTATTCGATCAGCGCCGGAATATCGAAGCAGAGGTCGTCGATCGTCGCGTGCTGCACCTCCTCGCCGTTGAGCCGCGCCATCAGGTGCTGCTTGGTCACGTCGCCCACCTCCTCGGGCGTCACGATCCAGGGCCCGAAGGCGCCCGAGTGCCAGAAATTCTTCCCCGGCGTGAACTGCGCAGAATGGCGCTGGAATTCGCGCACCGAGCCCTCGTTGTAGCAGGAGAAGCCCGCGACCACGCCCATCGCCCGCTCGCGCGGCACGTGGCGACAGCGCGCGCCGATCACCACCGCCAATTCGCCCTCGTAGTCGAGCGTCTCGCTGGCGTTCGGGCGGATGATCGCCTCGCCGTGGCCGACCTGCGAGGAGGGGGTCCGCATGAAGATAATCGGCTTCTTCGGCCGCTCCCGCCCGCCTTCCTCGATATGGGTCACATAATTCAGCCCGACGCAGAGGATCTTGTCGGGATCAGGGATCGGCGGCCGAAACCTGATGTCGGCCAGCCGGTAATCCGGACGGCGCGCCGCCAGCTCGGCGAGCGAGGCCGTGGCCCAGATCGCATAGCGCAGGCTCGGCGCCAGATGGCCGAGATCGACCACGCCTTCGTCCTTCGCGATCCCCCAGCTCGGGGAGCCGTCGGGGCGGCGGAAGCTGAGCAATTTCATGGCGTGTCCTCTCGATTCCTGACCCGCGCCTCGATACGACCGGCCCGGTGCCGCTTCAAGCCGCCGGGATGCTTGCAACCCGCCTGCCGCGCGCCTAGTCTCGAATGTGACCTCTCGTGGGAGTAAGCCCTGATGAAGTCGCTATTCCTGGCCTTCGCGATCCTCGGCGGCCTGATCGGCGCCACGCTGGCGATGACGCACCCGGCCTCCGCGTGCGCGGACACCACCGCCAGTTCCGACAGCACCTATCACGGCACCTGACCGGCCGGCCTAACCGCGCGCCGCGGTAAGCTGCCGCGTGGCGAAGGTCAGCCGTTCCGCCTGCACCACGACCAGGTAGCGCATCAGCGCGAGCGCGAGCGGCGGGTTCTCCCCGCTTAGCCGCTCGAACGAGACGCGGTCGAGCGTGCCGATCACTGCCTCCTCGGCCACTTCCAACGTTGCCGTCCGGGCCGCCCCCAGGAAGAATCCGAGTTCACCCAGAACGGTGTGCCGCTCGTAAACGCGCACTCGCACGCGCGCACCGCCGGTGCCCTCGACGATCACCGCTACCGTCCCGCGCTCCACGAACAGCAGGCTGTCCGCCGGATCGCCTTGTCGGCACAGCACCTCGCCGGCAGCACGCCGCGAACGCTCAAGGTAGCCGGATAGCGCCTCCGCCAGCGCCGGATCGCCGAGCGCGCGCGCAAACCAGCCGCTCTCGCCGCAGGCGGCCGGAATCTCGGCCCGGTGCACCTTCAGAAGGGCGTTCTCCGCCGCTTCCAGCGCCTCATCGATGCTCGCCGCCCGCATCGCCCAGGGCGCCGCCGCGCCGGACAGGAGCGCGGTCGCCTCGCGATCGAGGCCGGACAGGATCAGCCCGATGCCCTCGCTCCGCGCGGCGTTCTGGCTGCGGCTGAAGATCGACACTGCCGAGGAATCGACGCCGATCACCGCGGAGAAATCGAGGATCAGCAGCCGCACCCCTGCGGAAGCGGCGGCGCGCACCTCCTCGTAGAGCTGATAGGCGGAGCCGAAGAAGAAGAAGCCGGCGAGCTCCATCACCAGCGCCTCCGGCCCGTGCCGGGCCAGCACGGCCATCTCGTCCTCGGATCGCTGATGGGTGGAGGGCCATTGATGCACGCCGTAGCGGCGCTCGACGATCCCGAGCCGGCTCATGGTCAGGGCCAGCAGCGCGCACCCGCCGAAGAGCCCGAACAGCAGCGCCGGCAGGAACCCGAACACGGCCGCAAGCGCGATCACGACGACGGTCAGCAGCCACTCCCGCCCGTGCATCTGCCGGCGGCTGGCAATGCCCCAGGTCCAGAACATGCGCCCCCCGAGCATCAGCAGCATCCCGCCGAGCACGAACGGCGGCAGCAGCCCGATCAGCGCCGCGCCGCCCGCCATCGCCAGGAACGTGACCAGCCCCACAACCACGCCGCATGCCCGCCCGGTGCCGCCGGCGTCCCGCGCCACCAGCGTGTAACTGTTGGTGATCAGCCCCGGCGTGCCGCCAACCAGCCCGGCGGCCAGATTGGCCAGGCCTTGCGCTCGAAGCTCATGGTCGAAATCGGCATCGGTCTGAAGGGTCACCTCCAGCCCGGAGGCGGTCAGCAAGGTCGTCAGCACCGCGATCACCGCGATGGGCGCGATCTCCGGCGCGAACCGGGCGATGGCGTGCCAATCGGCCTGTAGCGGCAGACCGGAGAGGATCGGCAATCCGCCCGCCCCGCTGACGGTGGTATGGAACAGCCATCCCATATCCCGCGCCGCCGCGGGAGACACGCCGAGCGCCGAGAGGCTCAGGTGCGCGAGCGCGGTGCCGGCGGCGATCATCACCGGCACGGCGAGCGGATTGCTGGTCCGCCGGGTCACCAGATGGAGCATGGCGGCGAAAAGGACGACCGCCGCCAGCAGCGCCGCGTTGCCGGGATCGAGAAACTCCGGGAGGGTTTCGAGGCTCAACCCCAGCCCGGTCGACATGTGAATCGCACCGGCCATCATCACCATGCCGGTCGCGCCCATGAACCCCGCGATCACCGGGTGCGGCAGGAACCGGATCGCCCGCCCCAACCGGAACACGCCGAGCGCGAGCAGAAGCACCGCCGTGACCAGCGTGGCGAGTCCGATCGCGGCCCGGGCGGTGGCAAGCACCACCGAAGGCGGCTGGCCGACCAACATCGGCGCGATCGCGGCGAGGCCGACCGCCAGCAGCACCGAAATCGCCGAGACAGGCGCGCCGATCGCCACCCGGAAGCTGCTCATCGCCGCGGTCGCGATGGCGGCAATCGCCGAGCCCACGAGCAGGATGCTCACGCCCTCGCCAAGGAAGGGCCGCCAGGGTCCGCTGAAGATCAGCGCCGCGAAGGTCAGGCAGTTGCCGATCGTCACCAGGGCGGCGATCAGCCCGGCCAGCGCGTCCCGCAAAAGTCCGGCCGCGCCTTGCCGCCCACCGCGCGACGGCTGGACCCGTGCTGTTCCGGCCGCTTCCCCCACGGCGGCATCCTGGGCGGAAGCCAGCGCCTTCTCAAGTTCAGGCGCGCCGCGGCTCGCTTCGCAGCCGCCTTGTTTCGGCGAGCTGCCAGCTCGCCAGCGCCGGGGCGCCGATCACAATGTCGCGCGCGCGCCGCAGCAGCGACACGCCGATCGAAAGATGCGCCGGCATCCCGAACAGCTGGCCGATGACGACGTAGGAGACCTCCTGCACCCCGAGCCCGGCCGGCACCAGGAACGCTACCGCGAGTGCGGCCGACAAGAGCGCCTCGATCGCCATACAGGACAGCAACCCGATCTTGCCGCCAAGCAGCCAATAACAGAGCCACACTGTCGCCCCGCCGCCGAGCCAGCCGAGGAAATGCAGCCCCGCCGCCGCGCCGATGCGGCGCGGGGCGCTGAAAACGAGCTCGAACTCGTGCTGCACCGCGTCGGCCTCTTTCTGCGCGCGCCATGCCCAGCGCGCGGCGATCCGCCGGCCGATGGCATGAAAGAGCCGCGCCGAATGCCGCTCGGCCCAGATCAGCGCCACGCCGCCCGCCAGCACTAATCCCACCCCGGCCAGCACCGGCCACAGCGCCGAGCCCTTGGGGTCGCGCGACAGAAGGATCAGCAGGCCGAATAGGATAAACGGGATTTCGCCGATGAACTCGGCGGCGACATCGGCAAGGCTGGAGGCGATCGCCCGCGGCAGGCGCACACCGCCCAGCGCCACGGCGCTCGCACCGAAGGCGATCCCCCCCGCCTCCGAGAAGGGCAGGATGTTCGTGCCGCCCTCGCGCACGAGCCGACCCCAGACGAGAACGTGCCAGCGCCCGCCCGGGCACAGTAGACGCCAGGCGGTCGCCAGCACGACGAACACCAGGAACTGCCAGCCGACGATCAGCGCGAACCCGCCCCAGCCGACCGCGAGCAGAGCGTGCCAAATCTTGCCCGCACCCAGCCAAGCGACGAGCCCCACCGCCAGCCCCACCCCGGCGATCGTGGCCAACAGCGCGGTGCGCTTCACTCGGCGGGCGCCTCGGCGAGCTTCCCGGTCTCGCAGTATTCGTCCACCCGCCGGTAAACCCAGAACCAGGTGATCGCCAGCAACGCTGCCGTGACGACGAAAACGAAGCGGATGCTCACCGCCGCGGCGATGCCGCCGCCAGTGATCGGGCCGAGCGAGTTGCCGAGGAACGTCGCCGAGGCCGTCATTCCGTACACTGTTCCCCGCTGCCCCCGTGGCACCTGCCGCCCGACCAACGCATTGGCGGTCGGCAGGATGCCGCCGATGAAGCACCCCACGCCGAATCGTTCGGCCACGAAGGTCCAGAAACTGTGAGCGAAGGCCTGCGGCAGGGTCATCAGCGCGGCACCCATCAGGGAGATCAGCAGCACGCGCCGGTAGCCGATCACGTCGCTCCGCTTACCGAGGAACGGCGAGGCGAGGACGTCGGCGACGCCCGTCACCGAAAAGGCGACGCCGGCGAGCGTCGCCACCGCCGCGGTGTTGTCGCCACTCAATTCCTGCACGAACAGCGTCACCACCGGCTGCACGGTCCGCACCGCGAACTGGGCCAGCAGCAGCACCACGAACAGCGCCAAGAGCCCCCGCGAGCGGCCGAGCGCCCGCAGCGCGGCGAGGATGCCGAGCTTGCGCGCGGCCCCCTTCGGGCGCGTGAACTGCTCGTGGACGAACAGCGCCACCAGCCCAAGTGCAAGGAAGGTGAAGGCGGCAGTGGCGAAGAACGGCACCCGGTAGCTGCCGGTCAGGTCGGCGATGCCGCCGCCGAGCACCGGCCCCACCAGCCCGCCCACCAATTGCCCCGTGCTCAACCATCCGAGCGCGTAGCCGAGCCGGCTCTCCGGCACCTGGCTCGCAACCAGCGCGATCGAGGCCGCCGAGAAGCCGGCAAACGCGCCCATCAGCAGGCGCGCGCCGAAGAACTGCCACACGTTCTGCGACAGGCCCATGCCGATCGTGAACACGCCGATCGCGAGCGAGGCGCGGATCAGCGCCTGCTTGCGCCCGTACTGGTCGGCGAGCCGCCCCCAGAGCGGCGAGGCGAAGGCGGCGACGAACGGCGTCGCGCCGTTCAGGATGCCCGCCCACAGGTCGATCAGCGCCGCGTCCTTCACGCCGAGATCGGGCAGGAAGAGCGGCATGATCGGGCTCAGGATGGTGAAGGAAAGCGTCATGGTGAACTGGATGCCCACCATCGCCCACATCAGCCGCTGCCAGCTTCCGCCGGACCAGCGCGCGGCCTCTTTCGGGGGCGAGTCCTCCTTCTCCATTGCGCCCACCTAGGAGCGGGGATCAGGACCTGTAAAGCTGCGCCAACCGAAAGTGCGAGGGAGAGGGACGATGGCAGGTATGCTGGACGGCAAGGCAACGCTCATCACCGGCGGAGGGCGCGGAATCGGGCGCGCCACAGCGCTGATCTTCGCCCGCGAGGGCGCCCGCCTCGCTATCGCCGACCTCTCCGAGGATAGCGCGGCCGAGACGGTGGGCCTCATCAACAAGGCGGGCGGCCAGGCCATCGCGCTCTCGGGCGACGTCACCGAGCCCGCGCGCGTCGCCGAGTGGGTCGCCAAGACCGTCGCCGCCTTCGGCCGGCTCGACTGCGCCTTCAACAACGCCGGCATCGCCGGCTATCAGGTCGATGCCATCGGCAAGCTCACCGCCGAATGGTCCGAAGCCGCGTTCGACCGCATGATCGCGGTAAACCTGAAAAGCGTCTGGCTCTGCATGAGGGAGGAGATCATGCAGTTCCAGAAGCAGGGCGGCGGCGGCGCGATCGTCAACACGGGATCGGTCGCTGGCCTGGTCGGCCTGCCCACGTCCTCGGCCTATGTCGCCGCCAAGCACGGCGTGCTCGGCCTCACCAAGACCGCTGCCCTCGAATACGCGACACAGGGCATCCGGGTGAACGCGGTCTGCCCGGGCTACATCCAGACCAAGATGACCGAAGACGTGATGCGCCGGCGCGGCGAGGCGATCATGGCCTCGACCGCGATGCGGCGCATGGGCGAGCCGGAAGAGATCGGCGAGATGGTTGCCTGGCTCGCCTCCGACCGCGCCTCCTACGTCACCGGGGCCTGCTACAACGTGGACGGCGGCTACTTCGCCGCCTGAAGCCGCGCCGCCCGCCCCGGCTGCCAGCCGAGCGCGGCGCGGACGAAGCCCACCGAATAGGCGAGCCGCCAGCGCACCGCGATGAGGCGGGGGCTCGACGCGGGGACCAGGGCGGCCGGGGCGAACAGCGCCGCCACCGCCAGGCGGCGCGGCAGCGCACGCCAGACGCGGCCCGGCTCGCCCACCGCGCGCCGCGTCACCACCGAAGAGGCGCCCTGCCAGAACAGGCGCCGCATCAGCCAGGCCGGGTTGAGCCGCGCCGCCTGGACCTGGTGGCGCACCACCAGCCGCGGCTCATGGCGCGCGCTGTAGCCCAAGCCCTGCAGCCGCCAGGCAAGCTGCACCTCCTCGTCGGAAAGCAGCGCCGTGCCGTAGCGGCCGATCGTATCCAGGAACCCGCCCGCCGCCATCAGCGCCGGCCGGTGCACCACCATGTTGGCCGCATAGGGCTCAAGCCCTTTCGGCATCCCAGGCGCGCGATATTCGCCAGCCTCGGCGCACTCGATCAGCGACAGCACACCGATAAGCCGCCCCGGCCACCAGCGCGGCAGCGGCGCCTCCCACAGGGGCAAGATGCGCCCGCCGAACAGCGCCGGCGGCGCCGGCCGAGCAATGACGTCCAGGATCGTCTCGGCCCAGTCCGCCGATGCGATTGCATCGTCGTCCAGATAGGCGATCCAATCGGACCGCGCCGCGGCGGCGCCTTCGTTGCGGGCGAAGCTGATGCCCGGTCGCTCCAGCCGGAGCAGGCGCGCATTCGGCATCCCGGCCACGAGGCGCGCCATCTCCCCGGCGGCGATCGGCGCCGAGGCGCTGTCCACAACCAGAATCTCGAACCGATGCGGGCCGACCGTCTGCAACCGCAGCGCGGCGAGACAGTCGACCAAATAGCGCGGCCGGTCGCGCGTGCAGACGCAGACGGTCAGAAGAGGCGCGGGTCGATCCTGCATCCCGGCAGGATCACCCGGAATCCCTTTCCGTCAGGTTTACGCGCACAGCCTCCCCCCTCCCCTTGCGGGAGGGGGTAAGGTGAGGCGGTCGAAGCGGGCTGGCGAACCCCCTACGCCCAATGCCCCGCGACCCAAACCCCGCGCCACCAGTGCGCCGGCACCCAGACGCGCCGCGGCGGCGGCGGCACGTAGTAAACCGGCGGCGGCGGCGCGTAATACACCGGCGGCGGCGGATAATAGACCGGGGGCGGCGCCACTACGACAGGCGGCAGGGCGATTCCCACCCCCCACCGCACCCACGCCTTCGCGCTGCCGGGAGCGGCCATCACGCCGGCACCAGCCAGCGAGAGCCCTAGCGCTGCGGCAGCCAACTTCTTCCCGAGGACCATGTCGGCGTCTCCGTTCTTGCTGTTCCCGCCTGCGCCTTTACATAGCGCGCCGATGTAACCGGCAAGTATCAAGATTTTGTTCTGCCCTTACCCGGTGCGCTGATGCGCGCCGACCTCTCCCGCCGAGCGGGCGGGCCGCGCAGCGCCCCAGGCGAGGGCGTGCACTCCGGTCAATCCGCCGCCAGCCGTTGCGGCTCCACCATCCGCTCCGCCGCCTGCAAATCGACTGACAGCAGCCGGGAAACCCCCCGCTCCTGCATTGTCACGCCATAGAGCCGGTCCATCCGCGCCATCGTCAGCGGGCTGTGCGTCACCACCAGGAACCGCGTCCCGGTCTCGCGCACCATGTCGTCCAGCAGCGCGCAGAACCGCTCCACGTTCACGTCGTCGAGCGGCGCGTCCACTTCATCGAGCACGCAGATCGGCGCCGGATTGCAGCGGAACACCGCGAAGATCAGCGAGAGCGCGGTCAAGGCCTGCTCGCCGCCCGAGAGGAGGCTGAGCGTGGCGAGCTTCTTGCCCGGCGGCTGGGCGTAAATCTCGAGCCCCGCCTCCAGCGGGTCATCCGACCCGACCAAGGCGAGATGCGCCCGCCCGCCGCCGAACATCCGCGCGAACAGGGCCTGGAATTGCCGGTCCACCTCTTCGAACACGAGCGACAGCCGCTCGCGCCCCTCCCGGTTCAGGTGCCCGATGGAGCCGCGGAGCTTGGCAATCGCGGTGCCGATCTCGGCCCGCTCGGCCTCGATGGCGGCGATCTGCCTCTCCACCTCCTCGGCCTCGATATCGGCCCGCAGGTTCACCGGACCCATCCCGTCCCGCTCTTTCAGAAGCCGCTCCAGCTTGCGGCGGCCGGCCTCCTCCTCTTCTGCCCCGCAGGGTTCGGGCGGCTCTGGCAGCGCGGGGTTCGGCCCCAGCCGCTCCAGCACCCGTTCGGCGACGAGGCCCCACGCATGGTCGGCCCGCTGTGCCTCGGCCTCAGCGCGGATCGCCGCCTCGCGCGCCTCGGCCTGCGCC
This sequence comes from Acetobacteraceae bacterium, assembly GCA_035685165.1. Classification (GTDB taxonomy): domain Bacteria; phylum Pseudomonadota; class Alphaproteobacteria; order Acetobacterales; family Acetobacteraceae; genus DATFDN01. The sequence continues at coordinate 174,700 of DASRBI010000017.1, read as the reverse complement.
GCTTCGGCCGCCCGCGCCGCCCGCTCGGCACCTTCCGACGCCTCCGTCGCGGACGACAGCGCCTCGGCGGCGCGCCGGTGCGAATCGCGGGCGGCCAGCAGAACCGATTCCGCCGCGGCCCGCGCCGCGGCCGCGCGCCCCGGCGCCTCGGCGAGCGGCCCCCGCTCCGCTGCCGCCTCGGCGAGCCGTGCCCTCAGATCGGTCAGCCGGCCCGCCGCATCGGCGGCGCGCTGACGCCAATCCTCGAGTTCCCGCGCGATCGCTTCGAGCCGCATGAGCCGCCCCGCCTGCTCGCGCGCCAGGGCCTCGGCCGCGCTCCGCGCCGCGCCCTCCGCCGCCCGTGCCCGCGCCAGCGCGCCCCGCGTCTCCTCAACGGCGGTCCGCAGCACCGCAAGATCAGGCAGCCCTACCTGCGCCTGCCGCGCCTCGGCAAGTGCCTCGGTTGCCTCCTCACGCTCGGGGGCGAGCGCGGCGACCTGCTGCTCGGCGGCGGCGAGCCGCGCCGCCGCGCTTTCGGCCTGCGCCTTCAGCTGCGCGGCTTCGTGGCGCGCCCGATCGAGCCGCTGCTCCGCCTCCCGCCGCGCCGCCCTTGCGGCCTGCTCGGCTTCCTGCGCCGCGCGTTCTCGCGCCTCCGCCGCGCTCCGCTCCGCCAGGGCCTCGGTCGCCTCTTCCTCGCCCCGGGCCAGTTCGCCCTTGAGGCCGGTCAGACGGTTGCGCTGCTGCAAGCGAACGGCGGCCGCGGTCGGCGTGCCGGCCCGGATCGCATACCCGTCCCAGCGCCACACCGCGCCCTTCGAGGACACCAGCACCTGCCCCGGACGCAGCGCCGCCTGCGCCGCGTCGCCGGCTGCCTCGTCCTCGACCAGTCCGGTCTGCGACAGGACGCGCGCCAGCGCCGCCGGCCCCTGGACCAGATCGGCCAGCCTCCGCGCGCCCTGCGGCAGTTCGGGCACCGGATCGAGCGGCGGCAGTTCGCGCCAATGGCGCGGCGCATCGGGATCGGCGGCCGAGGACAGCTCCTCGCCCAAAGCCGCCCCGAGCGCGGCCTCCAGCCCCGGCGGCACGGTCAGCCCATCGATCATCGGCGGCCATCGTTCGCCGTCCTTCACCGCCAGCACCTCGGCAAGCGCCCGCGCCTCGGCCGCGAGCTTCGCCCGCGCCGCCTCGGCCGCGGCGAGGCGCGCGCGCGCCTCGGCGAGCGCCGCCTGCGCGGCGGGCCGGGCGTGCTCGGCCGCTTCCTGCGCCGCTCGCGCCGCTTCGGCCGCCTGTTCCGCCGCCACCCGCTCCGCCTCCGCGGCATCGAGCCGCGCCGGATCGACGATTTGCGCGCGCAGCCGGTCGCGTTCGGCGTTCGCCCTGGCGAGCCCATCCTCGGCCCGGCGCGCCCGCGCCTCGGCCTGCGCCAGCATCTGCGCCGCCGCCTGCGCCCGCGCCGCCGCCTCCGCCGCCGCCTCGGTGGCCCGGTTGGCCGCCTGCTCCGCCTCCCGCGCCGCCTCGGCGGTCGCCAGCGCCTCCGCCTGGGCGGCCTCCGCCCGTGCCGGATGCGCCTCAGCGGCCTGCGCCAGCCGCGCCCGCTCGGCCTCCAGCCTCGCCTCGGCATCGGCGGCGTCGCGCCCGGCCTGCTCGGCATGGGCGATGTCGCGCCCGAGCTGATCGAGCCGCCGTTCCAGCTCCGCCAGCGCCGATCTTGCCCGCGCCTCGTCGGCCGCGAGCTGCTCGCCCGCCACCCGCGCCCGTTCCAGCGCGGTCCGCGCCTCCGCCTCGGTCTCGCGCAAGGCCGGCAGCCCCGCCACCAGCTCGTCGGCACGGGTGCGCGCGCCTCGCGCCGCCTCGGCCGAGACGCCGGCCGCCTCGCGCGCCGCGGCGAGCGCCGCATGGGCGGCGACGCGGGTCCGCTCGGCCAATGCAAGCTGGATCGCCAGGAGCTCCGATTCCACCGCCCGGATCGCCCCGGAGAGGTTGCGGTAGCGGCTCGCCTGCCGCGCCTGCCGCTTGAGGCCCGCAAGCTGCGCCTCCAGTTGCCCCTTGGCGTCCTCGGCCCGCGCCAGGTTGGCCTCGGCCTGGCGCAGCTTCAGCTCCGCCTCGTGGCGCCGCGCGTGCAGCCCGGTGATGCCGGCCGCCTCCTCCAGCACCGTCCGCCGCTCCTCCGGCCGCGCCGCAACGAGCGCCCCGACCCGACCCTGGCTCACCATCGCCGAGGCCCGCGCGCCCGAGGCGAGGTCGGCGAACAAGGTTTGCACGTCGCGCGCCCGCACCTCGCGCCCGTTCACCCGGTATTCGCTGCCCGAGCCGCGCTCGATGCGGCGCAGGATCTCGATCTCGTCCAGTTCGCTGAACGGCGGCGGCGCCACGCCCGCCGCCCCCTGGAGCAGGAGCGCCACCTCCGCGATATTGCGGGAGGGCCGCGCCGTGGTGCCGGCGAAGATCACGTCGTCCATCTCGCCGCCGCGCAGGCTGCGCGCGCTCGTCTCGCCCATGCCCCAGCGCAGCGCCTCGACCACGTTCGATTTGCCGCAGCCGTTCGGCCCGACGATGCCGGTCAGTCCCGGCAGGATTTCGACCTGCGTTGCCTCGGCGAAGCTCTTGAAGCCGACGATCCGAAGGCGTGCGAAGCTGACCGGCAAATCGCTGATTCCTCAGGCGTTCGGAATGAGTTTCGCGAACTCGTCGTAGCTCATCTCGCCTTCCTTCTTGACCCCGTTGATCAGGAAGGTCGGCGTGGAGTTGATGTTGTATTTGTCCTCCGCCGCCTTCTGCTCGGCCAGGATCCAGTCGCGCAGCGCCGCGTCGTTCCAGGCGGCGTCGAATGTCGCTTTGTTCATCCCCGCCAGCAGCGCCATCTTCTCGATCTCGGCCTGGGGGTCGGCGGCGCCGAACGCCCAGCGGTCCTGAGTGGCGAACATCGCCGACAGGAAGCGCGAGTACTGCGTGGGCGGCAGCGCGCGTGCCACCATCTCGGCCTGCAAGGCCACCCGGTCGAGCGGGAAGTCGCGGAACTCCCAGCGCACCTTGCCGGTCTTGATCAGATTTTCCTCGATCTGGTGGAAGGTCTCGCTAGCGAACCGGGCGCAATGGGTGCAGGTGAGGCTGAAGAACTCCACCACCTCGGTCGGCGCCTTGGGATCGCCCAGTGTGCGCGGCGTTTCCCACGATTTTGTCTGTTCCGGGGTCGCGCTCTGGGCACGCGCGAGCGCGGGCGCGAGCAGGGTCGCGGCGGCGGCTTGCACCAGGGTGCGGCGGCGAATCGGCATCGAAAACCTCCGGCTTTGGGACGCTAAGCGGGCTTTCCGCGCCGCGTCGAGGGAAGATCGTGGGCGAGAACGGCCTCGCCGAGCGCGCGTAGCGCCGCGCGCACCGGCCCCTCCGGCAGCCCCGCCACCGCCCGCTCCGCCCGCTCGCGCGCCCGCGCCGGCACCGGCCGGGGCGGAGCGGGCGCGGGACCGGCGGGCGGGCGCTGAACGAGCCGCAGCCGCTGCGCGGCGCGGCTGCCGAGATGGGCGTTCACCCGCTCCAGGACTTGCGGCGCGACGTGCTGCAATTCGAGCGCCACCGGGCCGGGACAGGCGAGGGTCAGCGTGCCCTGCACGAGCTTCACCGGCCGCGTGACCGAAGCCAGCGCCGGCCCGATCACCGCCTCCCAGTCCGCCGCCAGCGCCCCGAGTGCGGGACCATGCGCGCGCAAGGCCGGGCGCGTGATCGCGGGCAGCAGCGCCGAAACCGGCCGCGGCCCGTAGACATGCCGCATGGCGGATGGTTCACCGCCTCCCGTGCCGCCACCCACGCCGCCCGCCTCCTGCGCCGATCTGCTGGCCTGGTACGACCGCCACCGCCGGGTTCTCCCGTGGCGCGCCGCGCCGGGCGAAGCGCCCGATCCCTACCGGGTCTGGCTCAGCGAGATCATGCTCCAGCAAACCACGGTCGGCGCCGTGCTAGCCTATTTCGAGCGGTTCGTCAGGCGGTTCCCGACGTTGAACGCGCTCGCCGCGGCGCCCATCGAGGACGTGCTCGCCGCCTGGGCCGGCCTCGGCTACTACGCTCGCGCCCGCAACCTGCATGAATGCGCCCGCGTGGTCGCCGCCGCGGGCAGCTTTCCGCGCGATCCCGGGGCGTTGCGGCGGCTTCCCGGCATCGGCCCCTACACCGCCGCCGCCATCGCCGCGATCGCCTTCGGCGTCCCGGGCGTCCCGGTGGACGGCAACGTGGAACGGGTGCTTTGCCGCGTCCTTGCGATCCGCACGCCCCTGCCCGCCGCCAAGACGGAAATCCGCGCCGCCGCCTCTGCCCTGGCCGCCGATCCGGAAGCAGCCGCCCGCCCGGGCGACTTCGCGCAAGCGCTGTTCGACCTCGGGGCCACGGTCTGCACCCCGGCCGCGCCCGCCTGCGCCCTTTGCCCATGGCGTGAGCCCTGCGCCGCCCGCCGTCTGGGGCTCCAATCGGAACTGCCCCGCCGCGCCGCCAAGCCCGATCGCCCGCTCCGCCACGGCGCCGCGTTCTGGCTCACCGACGCCGCCGGCCGCGTCCTGCTCCGCCGCCGCCCATCATCCGGCCTTTTGGGCGGCATGACCGAGTTGCCAGGGACCGACTGGCGCCCCGCCCCCTTCTCCCGCGCCGAGGCGCTGGCCGCCGCGCCCATGCCCGCCGAGTGGCGCGAGGCGGGCGAGGTCCGCCACGGCTTCACCCATTTCGCCGTGTGCCTCGCCGTCTATGCCGCCCGCGTGCCCCGGATCGAGGCGGACGGGTTCCTGCATCCCGCCGCCGACCTCGAGGCGGCCGGCCTCCCCTCGCTCATGCGGAAATGCGCCCGCCAGGGCGCCGCCCGGGTGCACATCTGACCCGTTCGGCGCCCTCCGGGGTGTACACCTGACGCCGCCACCGGCAGCCGAAATGTCAACTTGCCACAATCGGCGGCCGGCAAATGCACACTCGGCCCCGCTCGCGCCCCGTCAGGTGTACGCCTGAGAGTCCCCCGGGGGCGGGTTCTCATCCCGCCCCGCTATTCCCCGCGCTCGCGACGGTGGTCGCCGCCGGCGGCGCCGTGCGGAGCAACGGATCGGCCGCCGTCCGCAGCGCCTTGTCGATCGCGTTCACCGCGTAATCGGCGACCGGTCCGGCCGCGAGCCCGCCGGCGAGCCAGCCCTTCAGCGCGCCGGCGAACCCGGTATCCGCCTCGATCTCGGCGATGCGCGCGACCCGGGCGCGGATCGGCTCGCGCAGCGTCGCGGGATCGAGCGCGTTCACCGGCCACGGCGCCACGCCCTGATCGGCATCGGCATCCCCATAGAGCGGGATCAGCGGCAGGAAGCCAGGCGGCGCGAAGGCGCGGAACCGGCTCGCGTCGACGCCGGTCCACATGCCCTGGAACACGTCGGCATCCTCCGGCAGCACGAAGGTGGCGCGCAGGAAATCCTGGCAGTTCTTCCGCCCGAGCAGGAAATCGTGCCGCATGAAATCGGCGCAGGCGAAGCCGACGAACGCGCCGAGCCCCGCACTCGCGATCGCGTCCCCGCCCGTCAGCGTCTTGTCAATGGACTCCCGCCGCGCCGTCACCATGAAGCGGCTGTAAACATCGGGCGCGGCGGCGAGCAGCAGGTCGCTCGAATCATAGCGCGTCTGCTGGATCATCCCCGTCACCAGCCCGCCCGCGAGCGCGATCATCGAACCGGCGCGCTCCGGCCCGAGCGGCGCCGCGCCGGCGAACGGATCGACCAGCAGCACCGCGCGGTTGGCCTCTTTCCCGCCGCGCGGATTGCGCCCGAGCACGCCGCTCAGCGCGGTGCGCGCGAGCTCGATCGGCTCGTTGTCGGTCGCCCCGCCATCGACGCAGGCAAACTGATAGGGATCTTCGGGGATTTCGCTCCAGTCCGGGCGCAGCGGCACCACACTCATCGTGCCGTCCTCCTGCGGCACCAGCGCGACCCGGTAGTAGTAGTCCGCAACCGGCCGCGTCAGCATCCGCGCCGGCAGGCCGAGCGGAAAGGCCGAGGTCGCGCGCGCGAACAGGCTGAAATCCGTCCAGTCCGTCTCCCGCGCCGCGCCGAGCGGCGCGAAGCCGAGCGCCCATTCGTCGGGCCGCAGCGCATCGAACGCCATGCCAGGATAACAGACGCCGACTCGCACATGATCGGCGTGATCGACGAAAGTCTGGAACAAGCCATCGCCGAAATCGGTGCGATACGGCACGCCGCGCAGATTGGTTACGGTCAGGATCACATGCAGCGGGTCGATCCGCTCCGCACTCGCGCCGAGCGGACGCCCCACCCAGTCCCGCCGCACCGGGCTGCCGCGCGCGAATGCCGCGGCGAAGGCGGCGGCGTTGTCGATCGGCGCGCCGCTGAGCAGCGAGGGAACGGTGCTGGCGAGGTCGCTCGTTTCCAGCATCGCGCGCAGGCCCGTAGCGCCGCCCGCGCCATGGATTTGCGCGGTCCAGGTATCGAAGAACGGATTGCCGCTGCCGCCGGCGTCCATCGCCGAATCGGCGCTGAAATGCGGAAAGTTGTAAGCAAGGGCACGGGCCAGCACCGCCGCGTTCACCCCGCCGCCCGAGGTGCCGGCCACCACCCGCAGCGCCACCTTGTGCCGGGGCACCTTCTGGCCCGCTGCTCGTGCCGCCGACCAGCAATCCATCGCCTGCACGAGAAAGTCGAGCACGCCCGCGGTGTAGGCGCCCGCCGAAACCGTGCCCCCCAGCACCAGCGCCAGCTCGAACATGTTGGGCAGCGGATCGAGCGAGGTGGTTGCGACCTTGATGATGTCGGAATCGCTCGGCCGGGCCATGGCGGCGTCCCTCCTCGTTGGGCGTCACCAGCAGCCTAATGCCCGACTACCATCATTGCGAGGTCCGCGTGAGCGGCGCTCGCAATGACGCCCTCTTTGCGCCGACTGTCCCTTTTTGCATCGGCGCCCGTGCATGGACGGCGCACGAGGCGCTCACCCGGCGCGGAAGCAAACGTCAGGAAAACTTCAATTCCCCATCGATTGAACCGCCCCGAACCCCACGCTCTCCGCGCCGAGCTGCAATTGCAGCCCGTTCGTGCTGCTGCTTGTCGTACCCGTCACCGTACCCCCGACCGTGAACGGCACCGGCGCCGTATTGCCGTTCGCGCCTGCCCCGTACACCGAGATCTGGTAGGCGCCGTCCGGCAACTGCGTGCCGGCGTCCGTCTGCCCGTTCCACGTCCACGTATTCGCGCCGGCCTGCCCGCTGACGATCGCCGTTTTCACCACTGTGCCCGCGGCATTGGCGATGGCGATCGCCACCGGCTCGGCCGCAGCGAGCGTGAACCGCACCGATCCCTGCCCGTTCTGCAGCGGGATCTGGCTCGATTGCACCTGCACCTGTTTGCCGGTCATCGCCGCCGCCTGCATCAGCTCGCCCGACTGCGTAAGCTGGATAAGCTGCGTCAGGCTATTGTTGGTGCTGATCTGCTGCTCGACGCCCGAGAACTCCACCAGCTCTTGGGTGAACTGGTTGGAATCGAGCGGGCTGGTAGGGTCCTGGTTCTGCAACTGCGTCATCAGCATCCCAAGGAAATCCTGGAAATTGCCGGAAAGCGCCGTCAGAGCGTTCTGCGACGCCTGCTGCGAAGACGTTGCGCCTGACGCGGAACTCGCCGCGCCCGCGCTCGATTGCGTGCTCGCATTCTGCGCCACCGCACTTTCCGCCGCCGCCAGCGCCGATTGCTGCGCGGCCACGCTCGCCAGACTCATCGCCCTCTCCTCATGCCGTAATGTCCAGCCCGGGCCTCGGGGCGAGCGCGACGGCGGCGGCCGGAACGCCCTCCTCCGCCTCCGCCCCGGATTGGGTCGCGAACGCAACCGGCACGCGCTGCGCCGCTGCACCGCCGCCGCGGTTCTCGCTCCCGCCGCTCGCCCATTGCGTGCCGAGCTGCACGCTGACGCTGCGCCCCTCCGGCGCCACGCCCGCCTGATCGAGCGCGCGATGCAGCGCCGCCGCATCGTGGCGCAGCAGGTCGAGCGTGGCGGGCCGCTCGACATTGACCTGCACATTCGTCCCGCCGCCGCTTGCAGCGAGCCGCACCTCGACCCGCCCGAGCTCCGGCGGATCGAGCCGCACGATCACGCTGTGCCCCGCCGCGCCGCCCTGCTGAACGAGCAGCGCCACCGGCCGCGCCACCTGCACCGCTACCGCCGGCGCGCTCGCCGGCGCCGCCTGACGCACGGCGGCCGGCGCCGCTAGGGCGCGCACGCCTTCATGCACCGGCACCGGCAGTGGTGCCGCAGACGCCGGCATGTTCGCATCGCCAGGGGTCTGCGCCCCCGCAGGCTGCGCGGACGTCTCGCTCTTGGCCGGCGAAGGGTTCGGCCCGGCCGCTTGCCCCACCGCCCCTTGCACCGGCGCCGCACGCGCCGCCTCGGGGGCGGCTCGCTCTGCGGCTGGCGCATCCGCGGAGGGCGGATGGAGTGACGCGCAATCCGCCGCTGGGGTAACAGGCGGAGCGGCGAGCGACACAGCTTGCGGCGGCGCATCGGCAACCGGCGCCGGCGGCGCGGCGTGCACTTGTGCCGGCATGTTCGTCGCCTTCGCCGCGCCCCGGTCCCCGCGCCCGGCCCTCTCCGCCGGCTGATCCGCCTTTTTCACGCCGGCGCGCGGTGCCCGGCCATCCGGTATCTTCTCCGGCGCAACCGGCTCCGGCGGCTGCGCGTCCGCCGCGGTCGCCGCATCGGCCGGCGGCGCCCCGCCCGCACCGTCCGGCGCGGCCGCTTCCGATAGCGCGGTCTCGAAACAAGGCGCGTCGGCAAGCAGCATCGCCGCCGCCTCCTGCGGCACAAGCCTCACCGGCCCCATCGCGGCAACGGCGCTCGCGTTCATGCCAGCGCGGCTGCAAGCGCCTTGCCAGCCCATCTCGTCATGCCGGCGCAGGCGGGAACGCCTGAACCAGACCGCACGGCCCCGCGTCAGAGGGCGTATTTTTTTCGCCTTCGCGGCATGGGTTCCCGCTTTCGCCGGAATGGCGGAGGAGATGGAACCACGCCACCCGGCAACTCTTGCCCGGCAACCGCTTCCCCCCGCCGCCGCAGAAATCCCCGAAAACCGCGCATCCGCGCTGGCACGCTTTCTGCGCCGGGGCTGCCGAACGCTTCGCGCATGGAGCCGCCGATGTCCTTGTTCAGCGCCCTCAACACCTCGGTCAGCGGCCTGACCGCGCAATCCGCCGCCTTCGCCAACATCAGCGACAACGTCGCCAACAGCCAGTCCGACGGCTACAAGGCGGTCGATACGAGCTTCATCGACTACCTCACCACCAGCACGCCGACCGAGAACGAGCCGGGCGCCGTGGTCACGCGCCCCGACTACACGAACACGGTGCAGGGCACGATCTCGCAAAGCTCCGATCCGCTCGCGCTCGCGATCTCCGGTCAGGGCTTCTTCGCCGTCTCGGTGCCAAGCGGCGTGCAAAGCGGCAGCGGCGCGCCGGTCTTCAATCCCCAGACCTATTACACGCGGCTCGGCGACTTCACGCTCGACAAGAACGGCTATCTCGTGAACAGCGGCGGCGCCTATCTGCAAGGCTGGTCCGTCAACCCGCAGACCGGCGCGGTCAACCAATCGGCTCTCGGCCCGATCCAGATCAACGAAACCCAGTTCAACCCGGTGCCGACGGCGAACGTCACGCTGTCGGCCAACCTGCCCACCAGCGGCGGCGCCGGCCCCTTCTCCTCGCAGGTCGATGTCTACGACGCGCTCGGCAACCAGCACACGCTGACCTTGAGCTGGACCCCCAACGCGGCGGCCAATTCCTGGACGCTGAACATCTACCAGGACGCCAGCCCCAACCCCACGGCCACCGCCACAGTCGATTTCGGCACCAACGGCGTCGCCGCCGGCACGATCGGCGACATGAGCACCGCAACGCCCGGCGCCGCGGCCAGCGCGTTCGCGGCCGGCGCCTCTGCCACCCTAAGCTTCAGCGCCAATTTCGGCCAGGGCGCGCAGCCGATCACGCTCGATCTCGGCAATTACGGCGAGGCGACGGGGGTGACGCAGTACGCATCGAGCTCCTACAGCCTCCGCACCCTGAGCCAGGACGGCGTGCCGCCCGGCAGCTTCACCGGCCTGACGATGAGCAACACCGGCGACGTGGTGGCCAATTACAACAACGGCCAGTCGCAGGTGGTCGCGCAGGTACCGGTCATCACCTTCGCCAACGCCGATGCGCTGCAGCGGCAGAATGCGCAGCAGTTCACCGCCACCAACGAATCCGGTCCCGCCATCGCGCAGACGCAGAACACCAACGGCGCCGGCTCGCTCGTCACCTCCTCGGTGGAGGGCTCGAACGTCGATATCGCAAGCGAGTTCAGCAAGCTGATCGTCGCGCAGGAGGCCTACAGCGCCAACGCCAAGCTGATCACCAGCGCCGACAACATGCTGCAAGTCACTATAAACATGAAGACGTAAGGCGGGTAGCGGGTGCACGCCTTTTCACCGTCATTGCGAGGACGCCCGCGCAGCGTGCGGACGAAGCAATCCAGGGCCGCGGCACTGTGCTACACCCTTGGGTTGTTTCGCGCCGCTGATGCGGCGCTCGCAAGGACGCGCGTTGGGCACGGCAGCACATGACCCTTGCCTCCGCCCTCTCCATCGCCGACAGCGGCCTCACGGCGATCAACGCCCAGTTCGCGCTCGTTTCCCACAACGTCGCCAACGCCTCCACGCCGGGCTACGCCGCCGAGACCTCCGCGGACCAAGCCGTCACGGCGGGCGGCCAAGGCATGGGCGTGATCGCCCAGCCCGCGCAGCGCGCCACCGACACGGCGCTGCAAGCGAGCCTCTTGCAGCAGAACGGCATCGCCGCCGGCCTGCAAACCACCGCCAACGCGCTCGCCGCGATCGCCGCCACGCAAGGCACGCCGGGCCAGGGCGGCGATCTCGCCTCCATGCTCGGCGCCTTGCAGGACAGTTTCTCCACCCTGCTCGACGACCCCTCCAGCCAGCCGCAGCAGCACGCGGTGCTGCAAGCGGCCGGGAACCTTGCCACCTCGCTCAACGCGCTCTCGGCGTCGGTGACAGAGCAGCGGCAGGCGGCGCAGGACGCGCTCGTCTCCGGCGTCGCCGCCGTCAACCAGGATCTGACGACGATCGGCAATCTTTCCGATCAGATCATGCAGGCAAAGTCGCAGGGCCAGAGTACCGCGGACCTCGAGAACCAGCGCGACGCCGCCATCTCCGACCTCTCGCAATATCTCGCCGTGACGGTGCTGCCGCAGGCGAACGGCGACGTGGTGCTGACGACCGAGGGCGGCGTGCAGCTCCCGATCCATGGCGCCGCCGCGCCGCTCTCAATCGCCAGCGCCGCCGCCGGCCCCGGCGCCTATTATCCCGGCGGCGGACTGCCCGGCATCATGCTGAACGGCACCGACGTCACCGCCGCGCTGACGGGCGGGAAGCTCGCCGCCAACGTCGCGCTGCGCGACACGGCGCTGCCCACCTACCAGGCCGAGCTCGACGAATTCGCGCAGAACCTCTCCGCCGGCTTCGCCGCGCAAGGGCTGCCGCTGTTCACCAACGCCGCCGGCGCGGTGCCCGCCGGCGGCGGCATGCCGGTGCAATCGGGTTATGTCGGATATGCCGCCGCGATCGAGGTGAACCCGCAGATCGCCGCGAACCCGAATGCGGTGCGTGACGGGTTTCCCTCGCAGAACGCCTCCGGGCTCGCCGGCTTCAACAGCGTCATTACCAATGTCCTGCAAAGCGTGCTCGGCGACGCCCCGGTCGACGGCGGCCACGTCGCCGGCCTCGGCCCCGCCGGCACGCTCAATGCATCCTTCGCCCAACCTGCGACGCTCGCCGATTTCGCCACCGCGATCTTGGGCGGCGAGGCGGCCGACAGCGCCGCCGCCGCGTCCCAGCTCAGCAGCGCGCAGGCGCTGCAAAGCGGCCTGCAATCCAAGCTCGCCTCGGCAACCGGCGTCAACATGGATACCGAGATGTCCAGCATGATCGCCCTGCAAAACGCCTACGCCGCAAATGCCAAGATCATCGGCGCCCTGCAGGCGATGTATGGCGACGTGCTCAACATGGTCGTGCAGCCATAATGTCCGGCGCCGTCGATACCGGCTCCTACGGGCTCCTGTCGGCGCTGATCGCCGACAGCCAACAGACCCGCGCCGAGCTCAACAAGCTGACCACGCAGGTGAGCGACGGCCTGGTGGCCCCCACCTATGACGGGCTCGGCGCGGCGGCGTCCGTGCCGCTGTCGCTCGCCCCGCAGGTCGCCGACCTCACCACCTGGCAGAACAACATCGCCTCGGCGAGCGCCGTGCAGCAGGCGACGCAGACGGCGATGACGGCGCTCCAGCAGATCGCCTCGAATTTTTACTCCCAGGTGCAAAACCTGAACAATCTCAACGCCGCGGAGATCGACTCGCTCGCCGGCAGCGCGCAGGACGCGCTCAAGCAGGTGGCGTCGCTGCTCGATACGCAAGTGGGCGGGGTGTACGTGTTCGGCGGCGCCGATTCGGCCAATCCGCCGCTGCCACAGCCCGACAACATACTTGCCTCGGGCTTCTATACGCAGATCGCCGCCGCCGTCGGCAATCTTGGCGCCGCCGGCGGCCCCGCCACCGCGGCCGCGACGCTCGCGATCGCCGCCTCCAACGCCGCCGGCACCTCGCCCTTCTCTTCCTATATGTCGCAGCCGGCGGCGACCCTGCTCGCGCAGGCCCCCGTCGTGCAGACCGGGCCGAATACGATGCAGCCCGTCGGTCTGCTCGCCAGCGCCAACAGTGCGGCGGTCTCCACCGGCGCCTCCACCACCGGCTCGTACATGCGCGACCTGATGCGCGCGCTCGCCACCATCGGCGCGCTGTCCAGCGCGCAGGCGAATTTGCCGGGCTTTTCCAGTCTCGTGCAGGACACGGCGACCAGCCTGCAAGGCGCGATCGGCGCCATGGCCGACGAGGCGGGCATCCTCGGCAACCGTCAGACCGCGCTCAGCCAGCAGCAGACGACGATGTCGGATACGCAAACGGCGCTCAAATCGCAGATCAGCAATGTCGAGGATGTCGATGTGGCGCAGGTGATGTCGCAGATCACGCTGGTGCAAACCCAGCTGCAAGCGTCCTATCAGCTCATCGGCGGCCTGAGCGGGCTCACGCTCGCGAAGCTGCTGCCGGTTGCCTAAAAATCCCCTCCGCACCGAACGCCCTCATTGGGTCCCGCGCAGCGGGCCGAAGGCGCGCTTGCCTGACCTAAAGCGTCCACCTTCCCCTCGCGGGCGGGGTCAGGGGAGGGGTCCAAAACTCAAAGGCCGTATCCATTACTATGCATCGAAAAATTCCGCGAACCCCCGCCGCTTTCACCGACTATTAACCTGCTTGCCGCATCCTCGGCCCGCGCCCGCAAAAGGCGGGGAAACCTTCACTGTGGGCAAAGAGGTAAAAACCATGTCGCTTGGTTCCGTGAACACCAATGTCGGCGCGATGATCGCGCTGCAATCGCTGAACATGACGGAGACGCAACTGCAGGCGGTGCAGAAGCAGATCTCCACCGGCTACCGCGTGGCGGACGCCACCGACGACGGCGCCGCCTATGCGGTGGCGCAGCGCGTGCGCTCCTCGGTGGGCGCGCTAACCAGCGCCAACCAGCAGCTCGGCAACGTGCAGGGCCTGGTCAGCGTCACGCTGAGCAGCCTGAACGACGTCTCGAACGAGCTCAATTCGATGAACGCGCTCCTGGTCAAGCTGGCGGACGGGAACACGCAGGGCAACCAGCGCACCCAGTATCTCGCCCAGTACCAGCAGATGCTGCAGCAGGTGAAGACCTACTTCAACGGCAGCGCCTATAACGGCAAGTCGCTGATCGCCAACGTGGGCGGCGCGGTCGCCGGCGTCACGTTCGGCGCCACCACCGTGGTGCAGGACGAGCTCGGCACCACCTACGGCATCGCCACCTATGGCGGCAACACGCTTTACTCGTCGATCAACACCGCCGACACCACATCGACCGCGTTCCAATCGTTCCTCAACGGCACTTTCGCCAACGCGCTCAACAACATCGCCAACAAGCTCAACTACTACGGCTCGGTAAATAATTACCTGACCAACCAGATCAGCTACAACAGCGACAAGATCGATGCCCTCAACACCGGGCTCGGCGCGCTGGTGGACGCCAATCTGGCGCAGGAATCGGCGCAGTTGCAGGCGCTGCAGATCCGTCAGCAGCTCGGTACACAGTCGCTCAGCATGGCCAACCAGGCCCCGGCCACGCTGCTCAGCCTGTTCAAGTAAGGGAAGCGGGGCGGGCGCGAGCCCGCCCCGGCCCGCCGGCGCAAAGGGCGTGAGAGGTGCAGGAAAGCCGCATGTCCACATTGGTTCTCGAATTGCGTCAGGGCGAGGTGATGATCGTCAACGGCGCGCCGATCCGTTTCCGCACGAAGACGCGGCTGGAACTCACGGCCAAGGCCCGCTTCCTGTTCGGCAAGCAGATCATGCGCCCCGATCAGGCCGACAGCCCGGCGCGGCGCATCTATTTCGCCCTGCAATCAGCCTACATCGGCAGCGAGGAGGAGCGTCCGCGCGGGCTCGCGACCGGGCGCGCGCTGATCGCGGAGTTCAAGGAGGCGACCACCTCGCCCGCCGCGCGCGACATGCTGGACCGCGCGTTGCGTGCCGCCGAAGCCGACGATTGCTACCAGGCGCTGCGCCTCGTTCGCCGCATCATTGAGCACGAGGATATCGCCCTCGGCCGCGCCGCCGCGCCGCCGCCCGCCCGACCCGTTTCGATGCAAAGCCCGGTGCCCGCATGACCACCACCCGGCAGGCCGCCGCCGCCTATGAAGCCGCCGCGACGCATCGCGACCTGCGCGCGCAGGAAGCCGACGTGTTCCGCTACGCAACCGGCGCTCTGAAAGCCGCCCAGCACGGTGATCCGGTGCAGCGCGCCCGCGCGCTCGCCGACAATCGCCGGCTCTGGTCAACGGTGGTCGATCTGATGCGCGATCCGTCCAACGCGCTGCCCGCCGAGCTGCGCGCCGCCATCGTCTCGGTCGGCGCGGCCGTGCAGCGCGAAATGCAGGGACCGGCGCCGGATTTCGCCTTCCTGATCGGCATCAACGAACACATCGCCGCCGGCCTCGCCGGCCAACGCTGACCGCTGCTTTTCCCCAGCGGGCTCAAAAGGAGCCGCCCATGCTCGCAACCGTCGGCCAGGACGACATCGACCGCCTGTGCGACCGTGCCGCCCAGTTCATCGCTTCGGGCCGGCTCGCCGCCGCGCGCCCGCTCATGAACGCGATCCGCCGGCTCGCCGCGCCCTCGGCGCGCATTGCCGAACTGTCCGCCGTGCTGGCGATCCAAGAAGGCGAGCTCGACGCCGCGCGCGCCGAGCTCGATGCCGGCATCGCCGCCTGGCCCGAGCATCCCGGGCTGTACGTGCAGCGCGCCGGGCTTTCGCGCCTGGAAGGCGATGCCGCCGCCGCCGCCGGGGATGCCGCGCAGGCGGTGCTGCTCGCGCCAGGTCACGCGCACGCCAAGGCCTTGCTCGGCACCGCGCTCCTTGATCTTGGGCGCGCGTCCGATGCCTGCGCCTGCCTTGCCGAATCGCTCGCGGCACAGCCCGACAACACGCTGTTCCGCCTCGCCCTCTCCACGGCGCAAACCGCCGGCGGCGATCCGGCGGCGGCGCGCGCGACGCTGCGCGAGGGGCTCGAACGCGCCCCCGGCGACATCGCCTGCCGCCGCACTTCCATGCTCATCGCGTTGCAGAACGGCGAGTACGCCGAAGCCGTGGCGCTCGCCGAGGCGGCAACCGCGCTCGGCATCGCCGACGCGCTGATCGCCGGCATGGCCGGCCATGCGCTCTCCAAGCTCGGCCGGCATCAGGAGGCCGCCTCCCGCTATGCGGAGGCGCGCGAGCTCGGGCCGGACGACCCTTATGTGCGCCACCTGGTCGCCGTCTCGGGCGCCATCCCGGAACAGGGCGCGGCGCCGGCCGACTATGTGCGCGCCGTGTTCGACGGCTACGCGCCGATCTTCGATACCCACTTGCTCGGCCTCGGCTATCGCGTGCCGGGCCTGATCCGCGCCGCGCTATTGCGCCATTCGCCGCTCGCCCGCGGCGAGCCGCTCGGTCCGGTGCTGGATCTCGGCTGCGGCACCGGCCTTGTCGCGGTGGCGCTGCTCGATTTGCCCGTGCGCCCGCTGCACGGGGTCGATCTGTCGGCCCGGATGCTGGAGCAGGCGGCGGCAAAGCGGCTGTATGCCAGCCTGCATCAGGCCGATGCGCTGGCGCATCTCGAAGCGGATCAAGCCACCTACGCGGCGATCCTCGCCGCAGACATGTTCTGTTATCTGGGCGATCTCGATCCGCTGCTCGCCGCCATGCGCGCCCGCCTCGCGCCCGGCGGGCTTTGCGTCTTCAGCGCCGAAACCGGGCCTCCGGGCGAGGCGCCGCGATCGGGCTGGGGCCTCGGCCGCCAGGGCCGCTACCATCACAGCCCCGCTTACATCCGCGCCGCCGCCGCCCGCGCCGGCTTCGCCGTGCTCGAACTCACCCCCGAGGAGCAGCGCCAGGATTTCGGCGTTCCCGTCCCCGGCCTGCTCGCGGTGCTGCGCGCGGGATGAGCGCAACAGCAATGGCGCCTCGTTTCCCGCCATGGCCGGCCAAGCCCGAGCATGACGGGAGGGATCAGCGGGTCGCGGCATCAGCGAAGCGACGGCGCGCCGCGATCGCCCCCGCCCCACCCGACGCCGCGCAGTGGACCGCAGCCGCCGCCACGCTCGTCGCCTCGGGCCATCTGCTGCCCGCATTGGCCGCCCTCGGCCGGGCGCACCGCGCCGATCCCGCCTCGCTCGATCTCGCGCTGCGTCGCGCCGAGCTCGCCTGCCTCGCCGGCGCCCCCGATGCCGAACTGCTGCGCCTGGAGGCACTTACCGCCGAGCACCCGGCACTCCCCGCCCCGCTCGCCGGGCGCGCCATCCTGCTGCACCGCCTCGGCCGCAACCGCGAGGCCGCCGAACTGCTGGAGGCCGCCACCGCGCTCGCGCCCGAAGACCATCGGCTCGACGCCCTGCTGGCGGGCGTGCTCGCGCGCGACCACCGCCTGCCCGCCGCCCGCGCCGCCTTCGCCCGCGCGCTCGCGGCCGATCCCGCCGACCACGAGCTCCGCCACGATTACGGCGTGGTACTCTTGCGCCTGCACCAGCCGCAGGAGGCGCGGCGTGAACTCGAAGCGGTGCGGGCCGCGCGCGGCGACGATCCACAGCTTCTGTGCAACCTCGCCAACGCCACGCTCTGCTGCGGCTCGCAGGACGAGGCGCACGACATCGCCCGCCAGGCGCTCGCCGCCTATCCCGCCACTCCCCTCGCGCACCGCACGCGCCTCAACACGCTCCCTTATCTGCCGGAGACCGGGGCCGAAACGTTGCGCGACGCCGCCCGCGCCTGCGCCGCCACCCTGCCCCGCCCCGCCCGTCCGCCGCGCTTCGCGAACGCACGCGATCCCGAGCGCAAGCTCCGCCTCGGCCTGCTCGGCGGGCTTTTGAAGACCCATCCCGTCGGCTGGCTCACGCTCGCCGGTTTCGAATGTCTCAATCCCGCCGGCTTCGAGCTTGTCGGCATCGCGCCCTACTTCCCGGCCGACCAGCTGGCGCGCCGCTTCCGCGCCGCCGCGCGCGGCTGGATCGACCCGGCGGGTAAATCCGACACGCAACTCGCCGAGGAAATCCGCGCGTGCGGCATCGACATCCTGATCGACCTCGGCGGCTACGGCGATACCGGCCGCATGACCGCCTGCGCCTTCCGCCCCGCCCCAGTGCAGGTCAAATGGGTCGGGATGCAGACCCACTCCACGGGGCTGCCGGAAATCGACTGGTTCCTCACCGACCGCTGGGAGACACCGGAAGGTTTCGCCGGCTTCTATACCGAGCGTCTGCTGGAAATGCCGGACGGCTATGTCTGCTACACCCCGCCCGCCGACGCGCCCGAGGTCGCGCCGCCGCCGATGGCGGCACGTGGGCATCCAACGTTCGGCTGCTTCTGCAATCTTGCCAAGGTCAACGCGCGGGTGATCGCCGCATGGAGCGCGGTGCTGCAAGCCGTGCCGCGGTCGCGCTTCATCCTGAAAAGTCATCCGCTCGTGGACGCGGAGGTCGCCGCCCGCATCCGCGCCGCCTTCGGCCGCCACGGCATCGCGCCCGAACGGCTCGAGCTGCGCGGGCCCTCGGCGCACCGCGCCTTTCTCGCCGAATGGGGTGACGTCGACATCGCGCTCGACACCTTTCCCTATTCCGGCGGTCTCACCACGGTGGAGGCGCTCTGGATGGGCGTGCCGACGCTCACCCTGCCGGGACAAAGCTTCTGCGCCCGCCATTCGCTCTCCCATCTCAGCAACGTGGGCCTCGGCGAGTGGGCGGCGTCGGACGTAGCGGACTACGTGGCGCAAGCCGCCGCCCGCGCCGCCGATCCCGCTTCCCTCGCTGCGCTCCGCGCCGGGCTGCGCGCACGCGTGCGGCAAAGTCCGCTCTGCGACGCCCGCCGCTTCGGCGCCAACCTCGGCACGGCACTGCGCCGCGCCTGGGAAGACTGGTGTCGGCGTTAACCTTCCGCCAAGCAATCGCCGCTACGCTCGGCGCATCGCAGGCGGGATGACGATGGCCGCGCCGCTCGACATCAACCTGTTCGTCTTCAACGGCGCAGAAACCGTGGGCGCCGCGATCGACAGCGTGCGCGCGCAAACCTGGCGCGACTTCACCCTCACCATCATCGACGACGGCTCGACCGACGGCAGCGCCGAGATCGCCGCCGCCCGCGCCGCCGGCGATCCGCGCATTCGTTTGATGCGCCGACAGCGTAATCTCGGCGCGGTGGCGAGCTTCCAGCACGCGTTCCGCCATGGCGAAGCGCCGTTCGTCATGCCGAAATCGGCCGACGATCTGCTGGCCCCCGATTTCGTCGAACGCCTGATGGCAGTGCTGGCGGCGCACCCGGACTGCGCCATGTGCCACGCCGCTGGCGCGGTGTTCACCGACCGCTCGCCGCCGCGTCCCTATCCCCCCGACCACTGCCTGCATGCAACCGGCGCCGACCCGCTCGCGCGCGCCGCACATGTAATGCGCCGCTACACCTCCTCGCCCGCCTTCTGGGGCATCTACCGCCGCGCCGCGGTGGAGTGTCTCTCGCCCATCCCGTACCGCGCCGGCTGGGATCATGTGCTGCTCGCCGAGCTCGCCTTGTTCGGCGAAATCCGCCACGTGCCGGAGGTGCTCTATCTGCGCCGCGACGGCGGCAAGCCGGTGGGCCGGCTTGCCCGCGCCGCAACCGCCCAGGTCCGCGCCGGGCACGAGGCGGACGATCCGCTCGGCGACCCGCGCTGGCGCACGCCCCTGATCACCACCGCCTTCGCCCATATCGAAATCTTCGCCACTGCGCGCCTGCCGCTCGCGGACCGCCGCGCCCTGATCGAACAGGTGCCAGCGCTTTTCCGCGCCCGCTGGCTGCCGCACCTCAGGCAGGAAGCCGCCCTGCTGCACGCGGACGCACCGGCGCTGGTCGCCGCCGTCCAGGCAGCGGAGGACGCCGAAGCACACTGGACGGCGCAAAACCTGCTCGGCGCCCTGCACGCGAGCGAGGCGATCGTGCCGGAAATCAAGCTCGCCCCGCTGCGCTTGGAACTGGAATCCGTGATTGCCGGAGCAAGCGGCCGTGCCGCCGACTGATGCCCTGATCGCCCCGCGAACCGCGCTGCGCCTCCATATCGGCTGCGGCACGCGCCTGTTGCCCGGCTGGATCAACATCGACCAGGTGGCGCGCGTCCCCGGCGTGGTCACCGGCATCGAGCTGACGGCGCTTCCCTACCCGGACGGATCGGTGGACGAAATCCTCGCCGAGCACATCCTCGAACATCTCTCCTTCGCCGAGGAAGCCCAAGCCTGGCCCGAGCTCGCGCGGGTTCTGCGCGCGGGCGGATCGCTCACCCTCGAAGTGCCGGATTTCGAGTGGGTCTGCGCCACCTTCCTCCACGCCGAGGACGAATGGCGCGACTTCTACATCGTCGGTCACGCCAACCACTACGCCGGCTGCGGCCGCGCGCTCAATCAGCGTTGGGGGATTTTGCAGACCATGTTCTTCGGCAACCAGAACGGGCCGGGCCAGTTCCACCACTCCGCCTACACCGAAGGGAAGATCCGCGCGCTCGCCCGACGCACCGGCTTCGCCGTGCAAAGCCTGACGCGCCCTTTCTCCAAGGGCGGGCAGGCGCTGCGCGCCACCTTGATCCGCGGCTGAGACGATGCAAATTTTCATCACCGGCATCGCCGGCTTCCTCGGCAGCCATCTCGCCGAACGTCTGCTCGCACTGGGTCACGAGGTCGCTGGCTGCGATTCCCTGATCGGCGGCGAGCTGATCAACGTGCCGGCGGACGCCGAATTCCACCAGCACGACTGCCGCGATTTCCATGCGATGACGCGCATCATGCGCGGCAGCGAGATTGTCTATCACTGCGCCGCCACCGCCTATGAGGGGCTTTCGGTGTTCTCGCCCGCGATGGTGATGGACAACATCGTCTCGGGCTCGGTCGCGGTGTTCTCCGCCGCCATCGCCACCGGCGTGCGCCGCATCGTGTTCCTGAGCTCGATGGCGCGCTACGGCGCCGAGACGCCGCCCTTCACCGAAAGCTGCATCCCCCGCCCGCAGGACCCGTACGGCATCGGCAAGCTCGCCGCCGAGCAGACGCTGCGCACACTCGCCGCCGTGCACGAGGTGGAATACGCGATCGCGGTGCCGCACAACATCATCGGCGCGCGGCAGAAATTCGACGATCCCTACCGCAACGTCGCCAGCATCATGACCAACCTAATGCTGCAGGGCCGCTCACCCTATATCTACGGCAACGGCGAGCAGACCCGCTGCTTCAGCCATGTCGAGGACTGCCTCTCCTCCCTTCTCGCGCTCGGCCTCACGCCGCGCGGCCTGGGCGAGGTGATCAATATCGGCCCCGACGAGGAATTCGTCTCCATCAACAGCCTGTTTCGCCGCCTCAAGGAATTCACCGGCTTCGAGGGCCAGGCGATCTATCTGCACGACCGTCCGCAGGAGGTGCGCCACGCCTGGTGCAGTAGCGACAAGGCGCGCGCCCTGCTCGGCTACCGCACCACGCGCACGCTCGACGACGGGCTGCGCGACATCGTGGAGCACGTCCGCCGCGTCGGCCCGCGCCGGTTCCGCTATCATCTCGATCTCGAAATCCGCAACGCCCGCACCCCCCGGACCTGGGCGGAGCGGCTGATGTAAGCGGGCGGGGTTGAACCACGCCGCCTCGCGCGGCACTTTCCCCGCATGTCGCAATTCGTCAGGCGCGTGCCGGAGGGCGACGACCGCGAGCGGCTCGTCTGTCCCGACTGCGGCCATATCGCCTACGAGAATCCGAAAATCGTCGTCGGCGCCGTGGTCGCCTCGCAGGGCCGCGTGCTGCTGTGCCGCCGCGCCATCGAACCCCGCCGCGGCTTCTGGACCCTACCCGCCGGCTACATGGAACTCGGCGAGACGGTGGAGGAAGGTGCCATGCGCGAGGCGTGGGAAGAAGCCCGCGCGCGCATCGAACTCGACGGCCTGCTCAGCGTCTTTTCGATCAGCCGGATCAGCCAGGTGCAGATCATCTTCCGCGCCCGCTTCGCGGACGAGGCGGCAGGCGCCGCGCCGAGCTTCGCGGCCGGCCCGGAGAGCCTGGAGGTGAAGCTCTTTCGATGGGACGAAATCCCCTGGTCGGATGTCGCCTTCCCCACCGTCCGCTGGGCGCTCGACCGCTGGCGGGAGACCCGCGCCGGGCCGCTCGGCGCGCCGGGCGGCAATTCGCCCGAGGATCCGCGCGGAGTCATCCCGGCCGGCCGCCGCGGCGGCGCCCTGTGATGCGCCGCCCGCCCGCGCTCGCCGTCGCGGCGCTGCTCGCCCTGGCGGCGACTGATGCGGGGCGCCGCCAAGGCGGCCCGCCGCTGCCCCTGCCCCCGACGCCGCCCCCCGGCGGTCCCGCCGCCCTCGCCGCGCCGCGCCCGAACCAGGACGCGGAGCCGCCCCAGGGTCCCGGCGCGGCATGGCCCCGTGTCGCACCGGCCTGGTTCGCCGATTCTCATTCCTATCGCCCGAGCGAGGGCTTCCTGCCGGGATCACAAATCCAGGCGAAGCCCAGCGGGCATAGGGAACTCGCCCCCGGACTGGAGTTTCGGGTTCCGTTGAAATAGCGGCCTCGTACGTCCGAGTAGCGAACGTGCGCCCGGAGCAGCGGAGGAGACGGTGACGGAAGGCAGAGGCCGGGGCGCGCGGGAGGCGCCTCCGGACGGGGCTTCGCCCCTGATCGGCGCCGACCGCGACCAGCTCGTCGGCCAGCTCGTCGGCGGCCTCGCGCACGACTTCAACAACATGCTGGCGACCGTGCTCGGTTGCCTCGAGCTGATGGAGCGCCGCCTCGCCGATCCCGACCGCCTGCGTGCCCTGATCACCCGCGCCACCAGCGCGGTGGAGCGGGCAGCCGGGCTCAATACGGCACTCGTGCAGTTCTCCCGCCGCGAGCCCGAGGCGCCGCGCGCGGCGCCGCTCGCCGACTCCGTCCAGCGCGTGATGCCCCTGATCGCGAGCGCCCTCGGACGGCGAGCCCAGCTTGTTGTCGACCTCCCGGACTCGTCGCCCTCGATAGAGGCCGATCCTGGCGTCTTGGATGCCGCGGTGATCGCGCTCTGCCTCGCCGCGCGCCGCGCCCTGCCCGAGGGCGGCGAGGTCCGGCTCACCGCCGCGGGTGCGCCGCCGGCGCTCATTGTCACCGCCGAGGGCCCCGGCACCCGCCCCACCGACCTCACGTTCGCCCGCCGCCTCGCCGCCCGCCTACCCGCGAACATCGCCGCCGCGCAGCCGTCGGGTGCGGCGGCATGGCGGATCACGCTGCAACTCGCCTAGCCGCGCTTACGACCGGATCTCGACCCGGCAGCCAATCCCGAGCCGCCCGCTCCGGGCTGTAGCCAAGCGCCTCGACCTGCCCCAGATCGACGATCCCCGCGCCGCCTCGAAACCGCCCCAAAGGCGAGGCGTATGTCACCTCACTCCTAAGCCGGCTCCAACACGTGGATCACGCGGCTCGCGATCCAATCCTTCGTTTTCGCCCCGTATTCCTTCATGTGCGGCGAGGCGGCGTGCGCCGCCAACGCCTCCTTGCTTTCCCACTTCTCGATCACCACGAACGTGTCCGGACCGAACTTGGTCTGGAACCCTCCCATCCCCTCGGCGTCGATCGCCGGGCCATACTCGATGCAGCCCTTCTCGGCGTGCACCGCTGGCATGTTGGCGCGGAACGCTTGCAGGATCTGCCCGCGCATTCCGGGCTTGGCGGTGATGATGGCGACGACGTGAATCATCCTCTCTCTCCCGATTGAGTGCTTGCAACGATGCCGCGGATGCGGCCGGCGGTGATGCCGCCGTCGATGACCAGCTCCGCGCCCGTCATGTGCGACGACAAATCCGACGCCAAGAACAGGACGCCGTTGGCGATGTCCTGCGGCAAACCCACCTCGCCGATCGGCACCATGTCGGCCGCCAGCGCCCGCGGGTCGATCGGCGCGTTGCGCCCGGTGCTCGGCAGCTTGCCCCAAATCGGCGTGTCGATGACGCCCGGATGCACCGAATTGACGCGCACCCTGGCGCGCATCTGCGCGCACTCGAGAGCGGCGGATTTGGCGAACAGCCGCACCGCGCCCTTGGTCGCGCTGTAGCAGGCAAGCCCCGCCGAGCCGCGCAGCCCGGCGACCGAGGACATCAGCACGATCGAGCCGCCGCCCGCGCGCGCGATCGCCGGGATGGCGAATTTCACCGACAGGAACACCCCATCGACGTTCACCGCCATCTGCCGCCGCCACTCCTGCATGCTCGTCTCCAGGATCGGCTTGGAGATCCCGATTCCGGCATTGGCGACCATCACGTGCAGCGCGCCGAAGCGGCGTTCGGCGGTGGCGATCACCTCGGGCCAGGCCGCCTCGTCGGTCACGTCGTGGCGTAGGAACGCGCCGCCGATCTCGGCCGCCAGCGCCTCGCCCGCCGCGTCGAGGTCGGTGATCAGCACCTTCGCCCCCTCGCGCGCCAAGGTGCGCGCGCACGCGGCGCCGATCCCCGAGGCGCCGCCGGTCACGACGGCAACCTTGCCCTGCACGAGGCCCATGCGTTTCCTCCTCCGTTCGCGTCCATTAGGCGCGATCGGTGCGGGGGCGGCAAGCGGCCGAGCTGTTCGACACCCGCCTGATGTTCGACGCCGCCGCGCGCGGCCGGCGCGAGTGCACCGCGCGCCGCGCTCCGGCCAAGGGTGCGCTCAAGCCGGCCGGCACCTGAACAGCCCGGTGCCGAGCAGGCTCATCACCGTTTCGCGGTCCTGGTTCAGCACCTCGGTGAGATAGGTCGCGATGCCGAGCCCGGGTCGGCTCTGCGACAGCCGCGTCTCCCTGATCGTCACCCGCACGCTCAGCCGGTCGCCTGGCCGGACCGGGCGCAGCCAGCGCACCTGCTCAAGGCCCGGCGAGCCCATGCTCGAACGGGGGAGCCAGTGATCGACGAGCATCCGCATCATCGCCGAGCCGGTATGCCAGCCGCTCGCGATCAGCCCGCCATAGATCGACTCCCTAGCCGCACCGGCATCGACATGGAACGGCTGCGGGTCGAAGCGACGGGCGAATTCCAGAATCTCCGCCTCGGTCATCAAGTGGTCGCCGAACTCGGCAACCTCGCCTTGGCGCAGATCCTCGAACCAGCGATCGGGCTGGGGCATGGCGTCGTCTCTCCTGCTGGATTTCGCCTCCCAGAAACGGCAGGAAGCCGCCGAAGGCAATGACCTCCGGGGTTATTCATGCGGGAAACCGACCACGCCATCACCAGCCGCCGCTCGGTCCGGCGCTTTTTGCCGACGCCTGTTCCACGCGCGATGGTCGAGAACATACTCGATGTCGCGGCGCGCGCCCCGAGCGGCACCAACATGCAGCCCTGGCGCGCGCGGGTACTGACGGGAGAGCCGAAGCGCCTTCTGTGCGAGGCGGTGCACGCGGTCTTCATGGCAGGCGAGCCGGGCCACACGCAGGAATACCCCTACTACCCGGACGAGTTCTTCGAGCCCTATCTCTCGCGCCGCCGCGCGGTCGGCTGGGGCCTCTATGGCCTGCTCGGCATAAAGCGCGGCGAGACCGAGAAGATGAAGGCCCAGCACGGCCGCAACTATTTGTTCTTCGATGCGCCCGTGGGGATGATCTTCACCATCGACCGCCGCCTCGCGCTCGGG
Source organism: Acetobacteraceae bacterium (assembly GCA_035685165.1). Classification (GTDB taxonomy): domain Bacteria; phylum Pseudomonadota; class Alphaproteobacteria; order Acetobacterales; family Acetobacteraceae; genus DATFDN01. The sequence goes on along the minus strand of DASRBI010000017.1, from coordinate 149,443 downwards.
AGCTGGCTCGATTACGGAATGTTTTTGCAGAATGTGATGGTGGCGGCGCGCGCGCGCGGGCTCGACACGTGCCCGCAGGTGGCCTGGACGCATTATCACAAGGTGATCCGCCGCGTGCTGGAGCTCGAGCCCGAGGAAGCCATCGTCTGCGGCATGGCCCTCGGCTACGCTGACCAGGACGCGCCGGAAAACGCGCTCGTCACGGACCGCGCCAAGGCAGCGGAGTTCGCCGCGTTCAGCGGGTTCGAGGAGGAGGCATAGGCCCCGCGCAAATCACAGTCCCCCCTCCCCTTGCGGGAGGGGGTCATGGGGAGGGGACGTCTCCCGCATGCGCGCCGCGCAGAAGCGGGGCCTGATCCCCTCGCCGAGGAGGGCGCAACCACGTCTGATTTCGGCTGTAATGACCGCGCAGGGGTTATGCGCGTTGCACGGCGGATGCGTGGCCGGCGAGACCCGAAGGCACTCGCGCACATAGACCGCAGCGCGATGCGGCTCCGCTTGCTGGCACGGCGCCGGGCCGGCGGCGCCGAGCGACAGGGCCGCCGAAGCGAGCAACAGTCCCAGGATCGCCGGCGAGAGAACGTTCATGCGGTGAGGTATAGCTGCCGCTCCGCCGCCCGGCGATTGGCGAGGCCCGGCACCACGGTCAAAACCCCGTTGATCGTCGACTTGTCCCACAGCAGGAAAGCGTCGGCGGCGGCGGGATAGTTACCGGCAAGATGCTGGCGCAGAACCGTCGAGCTGCGGAAATTCCCTGAGCCGATATTATAGCACAGCGATACCATCGCCGCGAACTGGTTGGGCGTCGTCGCGTGTCCCGCAACCGCGCTGTTGATGGCGCGCTCCGCCCCGGCGAGATCATCCTGCAGCGCGGCATCCGCCTCGGCCTCGGTCATCGTCATCCCGGGATAGACCCCGCGCGTGTGGCCGTAGCCGATCGTCCAGATGCCCGCCACGTCCTGGTAGGCGGTAAGCTGGAGCCCCTCGAACCGCTTGATCAGGGCCAGCCCGGCATCGTTGATGGTCATCGCGGCGTCTCCCCGTGGCCCGGTGGTTCGCCTCGCGAGCTAGGCCCTCGCAGCGGCCCGATCAAGCGCGATCGCCCGCCGCGCTACGGCGCTCCCACCACCTCGGCGGCGAACCGCGCCATCGACTCCATCACCGCCGGATGCGGCAGCGCGCCGTAATTGACCTCGAACATCATGCGCGTGAGGCCGAAGCGTTCGGCCAGCATCTCCACTTTCTCGCGGCATTCGACCGCCGTGCCGATCACCGCCCGGCTCGCCTTCATCTGGTCGAGTGTGATGGTTTCGCGGTTCTCAAAAAATCCCTTCCAGTCCTTGTAGGCCACCGGATCGCGGAACGCCTGCCGGCGCAGGTCGGTGGCCTTGGTGAAGGCCTGATAGCGCGCGAGCGCCGGATCGGCGTGGCGCGCCACGTCCTCATCGGAGGCGCCGCAATAGAGATGATAGACGGCGCCGATCTCGAACCGGCCCGGATCGTGTCCGTGGCGCACCAGATTTTCCCTGTAGACGTCGAGCAGCCGGAGCTGGTCCTCGGCGTTCGGGAAGAAGAACGGCGCGATCAGCAGGTGAAACCCTTCCCGGCCCGCCCAGGCATAGCTCGCCTCGGTGCGGATCGCCGCCACCCAGATCGGGGGCGAGGGCTGCTGCACCGGGCGCGGACCAAGGCTGTGCTCCTCGAGCCGCGTCCAGCGGCCGAGGTAGGTAACGCTCGGCTCGGTCCAGAGCGCGCGCACGATGGCGAGGTTCTCGTCGAATCGCTCGCGGCTCTCGCTCATCGGCACGTTGGACACGTCGTAATCGTATTTATAGAGCCCGCGCCCGACGCCGAACTCCAGCCGCCCGCCGCTCAGCACGTCGGCCATCGCGTAGTCCTCGGCGATGCGGACGGGATTGTTGAGCGGCAACAGCGAGATCGAGGCGCCGAGGCGGATTTTGCGCGTCTCGCGCGCGCAGGCGGCGATCATCATCGCCGGATTCCCGAAGGCGAAGCCCGGCACGCGGTGCTCAGCGAACCACGCGCCATCGAGGCCCAGGCGCTCGGCCGCCACCACTTCGGCGATCATGTTCTCGTACCACTGGTGCCAGGAGCCCGAGAGCTCGGGGTGGTAGTCCGGGATGTAGCAAAGGCCGAACTTCACGCGCGCCACCTGGAGCCTCCCTGCCCGCCTTCGGGAACCTTAGCGGCGCGGGCGCGGGCGGGCGAGTTGACAAGCCCGGCCCGGATTGGGTGAACGGAGGCGCCAAGCCAGGGAGGCACGCAATGCCGCTGGACATATCGGGCGGGGGCGGGCGGCGCGGTGGGTCGCGCAACGTGCTCGGCACCGCGCTTGAGATTTGCTCGCTGCAGCCGCGCACCGGGTTCTACCGCAACGGCTGCTGCGACACCGGGCCCGAGGATCTCGGCTCTCACACCGTGTGCGCGGAGATGACGGCCGAATTCCTCGCCTTCAGCATGCAGGCCGGCAACGATCTTTCCACGCCGCGCCCGGAATTCGGCTTCGCCGGCCTCAAGCCGGGCGACCGCTGGTGCCTCTGCGCGCCACGCTGGCAGGAGGCGCTGGAGGCCGGCAAGGCGCCGCGCGTCGTCTTGCGCGCGACCGAGCAGGAGGCGCTCGACTACTGCCGGCTGGAAGACCTCAAGCGGTTCGCCGTCGATCTCTCCTAAACGGAGACTTCATTGGCCGGCCAAGGCATCGGCAAGAAACGCTGCTCAATATCTCGCGCCGAGCCGATCCGAAGGAGACTTCGCGATGACCAAGCATAATTTGCTCTGCGCCTGCCTGGCCGTCCCGCTGCTCGGCCTGCCCGGCGCCGCCCGCGCCGCCGGGCCGGACTGCCTCGCCGCGCGCGCCGAACCCGCCCCCGCCTCGGTCGTCCTCGTCGCGCCGGCCGCGCTCGAGCAGCAGGCGGCGCAGCTGATCGCGCAGGCCAACGCGACGTTCCGGCAGATGGCGGCCGAGATGACCGCGATCGACGCCGAGATGGCGGCACTCATGCAGACGCCGGTGCCGGCGGCGCCCGCGCTCGTGCCTTCGGTGCTGGCGCCCGTGCCGTTCGCTCTCGGCGTGCCCGCTCAAGGAACGATGATCAGCATCGCCAGCAGCGGCACCGGCACCTGCAGCGAGACGATCACGTACCTCTATCGCGGGAACGGCGCTCGGCCGGTGGTCCACGTCGCCCGCAGCGGTAACGCCTGCGGCGCGCCGCAGGGCGCGGCGCCGCGCGAGGTGATGCAGCCGGCGCCGCGGCGGATCGCGCCCGAGCCGGTGCCGCCAGGCAACGCGCCCCGCTTGATCGAGGCTCTCTATCAGCCGCGCGGGTGAGTTTCAGGCCTGTATCCGGGCGCCCGACGGCGCGCCGCCGCGTCCGGTCGATCATTCCACCCTGGGCGCGTCTGTCGCGCGCGAACGCTGCCAGGGCTGGATCGGGCGCCTGATCGGGCCGCGGTTCAGATCAGGCCGATGCGGCTATTCGCCGCCCCAGCGCGGTGGACGCTTGGCGAGGAACGCCTCCATTCCCTCGCGAAAATCGCGGCTCATGTAGCACATCAGGATCAAATCCTGGCCGTCGGCCGGGCCCTCGCCCGTCCGCAGACGCCGCAGCGCCTCCTTGGTGGCGCGCAGCGTGAGCGGGGCGTGGGACGCGACCTGCTCGGCGAGCGCCCCGGCGCGGGCCATCAGGGCGGCATGGTCCTCCAGCACCTCGGAGACGAGGCCGATGGCGCGCGCCTCCTCGGCTTCGACCAGGCGCGCGGTAAAGATGATGTCGGTGACGCGCGCCGGGCCGATCAGGGCGGCGAGGCGGGCATAGTTGCTCATCGACAGGCAGTTGCCGAGCGTGCGCGCGATCGGAAAGCCGAACCGGGCGCCGCGCGCGGCAATGCGGAGGTCGCAGGCCGCGGCGATGCCGAAGCCGCCGCCGGTGCAGGCGCCGGCGATGGCGGCGATGGTCGGCACCGGGCAGCGTTCCAGCCGATCGAGCACGCGGTCGAGCCGCGCCTCGTACGCGATCGCGTCCTCGGGCTTGGTGAAGGCGCGGAACTGGCCGATGTCGGTGCCGGCCGCAAACGCCTTGTCGCCCGCGCCCGTCAGGATCAGCGCCCGAACGTCGCGCCGTCCCGCCACCTCGTCGCAGATCGCCGCAAGACGCTCGTACATCGCGAAGGTCAGCGCGTTGCGCGCGGCCGGACGGTTGAAGGTGATGCGCCCGATGCCATCACTCAGGTCGAACAGCAGCTCCTCCATGGGTTCCCTCCCCCTTCGCGCGATCCCGTGCCAGGATCGCTAGACCGCAAGAGGCCAGGAAGGAAGCGATGCCCGACGACACGCCGCAGCGTCCGGTGCTGCCGGAAAGCTGGGAGCCGGAACTTGAAGAGCTGCGCCGGCGTACCGCGCTCGCCCATGAGATGGGCGGGCCGGAGCGGATCGCCCGCCAGCGCGCGGGCGGGCGGCTGACCGTGCGCGAGCGGATCGAGCGGATGCTCGATCCCGGCAGCTTTCACGAGATCGGCGCGATTTCCGGGCGCGGCACTTACGATCCGGACGGCACATTGGCCTCGTTCCAGCCCGCCAACCTCGTATTCGGGCGCGGCGAGGTGGACGGGCGAACGGTGGTGATCGCGGGCGACGATTTCACCGTGCGCGGCGGCTCGGCGGACGCCTCGATCAAGGGCAAGCTCAGGATGTCGGAGCAGATGGCGATGCAGTATCGCTTGCCGCTGATCCGGCTGATCGAGGGCTCGGGCGGCGGCGGCTCGGTAAAGACGATCGAAACCACTGGGCGGGCCAATTTGCCGGGCGGCTTGTCCGACGGCTCCTCGCTCGAGCTGTGCGCCATCAACATGGAGCAGGTGCCGGTGGTCGCCCTCGGACTCGGCTCGGTGGCGGGGCTCGGCGCGGCGCGGCTGGCGGCGGCGCACTACTCGATCATGGTAAAGGATTTGTCGGCCGTGTTCGTGGCCGGTCCACCGGTGGTGGAGCGGCTGGGTGAGCCGCGCACCAAGCAGGAGCTGGGCGGCTGGGAAATCCAGATCGGCTGCGGTGCGGTGGATCACGCCGTCGACAGCGAGGACGAGGCATTTGCCGTGGCGCGGCGGTTCCTCTCCTACATGCCGAATTCCGTCCACGACCTGCCGGAGCGCAGGCGCGGCTGGGATTCGCCGGCGCGGCGCGACGAGTGGCTGCTCGGCGCGGTGCCGCGCGACAAGAAGCAAGCCTATTCGATGCGGCGCATCGTGCGGGCGCTGTTCGACCGCGACAGTTTCTTCGAGATGACGCCCGGGTTCGGCCGGCCGATCATCACCGGCTTCGCGCGGCTGGATGGCTGGCCGGTAGCGGTGATGGCGGGCGATCCGGTGTTCGCCGCCGGCGCGTGGACCGCCGATGCCTGCCAGAAAATCGTCCGCTTCGTCGATCTGGCGCAGACCTTCCACTTCCCCGTCGTGCACCTGGTCGATTGCCCGGGCTTCCAGGTAGGGCTCGCCGCCGAGAGCACGGCGACGATCCGCTGGGGCGTGCGGGCGGTTTCAGCGATCTGCCAGACGACCGTCCCCTGGTGCAGCGTGATCGTGCGTAACGTCTATGGCGTGGGCGGCCTCGGCCACCAGCCGCAGGGCCGGCTCTGCCTGCGCTATGCGTGGCCCTCGGCAAGCTGGGGGTCGCTGCCGATGGAAGGCGGTATCGAGGCCGCCTACCGCGCCGAGATCGACGCCGCCCCCGACAAGGATGCGAAGATGGCGGAGATCGAGGCGCGGCTGAATGCGCTGCGCTCGCCGTTCCGCACCGCCGAAGCGTTCTGGGTGGAGGAGATCATCGACCCGCGCGACACGCGCCCGCTGCTCTGCGAATTCGCCGAGTTGGCCGCGCCGCTTCGGACCACCGGGGTCAGCCGGTTCGGGATGCGCCCTTAACCGTTCGGCAAAGCTTTCCCCGCATGATCTCGCCCCGGACGTTTCCTGGCACGAGGTCGCGATGGGATTTTTCGGCTGGCGCCGGCTGGGTGCGGCGCGCTGCGAGCTCGCCGCGCTCGAGCGCGCGCAGGCGATCCTGGAACTGTCGCCGGACGGCACGGTGATCGGGGCCAACCCGCGGTTCCTCGAACTCACGGGCTATGCGGCGGGCGAAATCGTCGGTCGGCACCACGCAATGTTCCTCGATCCCGCCGCGCGCGAGGACGCCGACGAGCGGGCGCTGTGGGAGGCGCTGCGCGCCGGCGAGATGCGGACCGGCCTCTTCCGCCGCTTCGGCAAGGGCGGGCGCGAGATTTGGCTGCACGGAACCTATGTGCCGCAGCAAGGCCGGCGGGGGCGGACGCGCGCGGTGCTGATGGCGGCGAGCGACGTGACCGAACGGGTGCGGGAGTCCGCTGTCGCCAAGGCGCAGGTCGCCGCCATCGAGCGGACGCAGGCGGTGATCCGCTTCGACCCGCAGGGGACGATCCTGGCCGCCAACGAGATTTTCCTGCGCGCCTCCGGCTACGCGCTCGAGGAAATCCGCGGCCGCAAGCACGCGATGCTCGTGCCGCCGGAGGACCGCGACAGCCCGGACTATCTCGCATTCTGGGAGGCGCTGCGGCGCGGCGAGGCACGGGAAGGCGAGTTCCGGCGCCTCCGCAAGGACGGCGGCCCGCTCTGGCTGCAAGCGGTCTACACGCCGATCCTTGGGCCGGACGGCGCGGTGGCGTGCGTCGTCAAGTTCGCAACCGACATCACCGAGCGGGTGCTCCGCCGGCAGGAACGCAGCGAGCTCGGCCGCAGCGTCGGCGCGGAGGTCGCCGGGCTTGCCGAGACGATCGCCGGCGTGGCGGCGCAGTCCGGCGACGTGCTTTCCACCGCGCGGGCTGCCTCGGCGAACGTGCAGGCGGTCGCGGCGGGCGCCGAGGAGCTTGCCGCCTCGGTCGCCGAGGTGACGCGCCAGACCGTCGAGGCATCCACCATCACCAGCAGCGCGGTCGAGCAGGCGACGCAGACGAACGCGATCGTGCAGTCGCTGCTGGCGGCGGCGAACCGCATCGGCGACGTGGTGCAGCTCATCACCACGATCGCCGGGCAGACGAACCTGCTGGCGCTGAACGCCACGATCGAATCCGCCCGCGCCGGCGAGGCGGGCAAGGGCTTCGCCGTGGTGGCGAACGAGGTAAAGGGCTTGGCGGGGCAGACCGCGCGCGCCACCGAGGAGATCGCCGCGCAGATCTCCCAGGTGCAGGCGGCGACCGCGCAGGCGGTGAAGGCGATCGAGGAGATCGCGCGCACGATCGAGAAGCTGAGCGGCATCGCTGCGACCATCGCCAGCGCGGCCGAGGAGCAGAGCGCAGTCACGCGCGACATGTCGGCCAACATGCAGACCGCGGCGAACGGGGTGGAACACATCGCCGGACAAGTGGCCGAGATGGCCGAGGCGACCCAGGCGGCGGCCGCCGCGACCGGGCGGGTGCGGGAACTGTCGGCGGCGATGGCGGCGTGAAGAGCCGCTGACAGGTCCGACCTCGCTGATCTTCGGCTGCATTGCTATCCGCACGGCTTCCTTCTGCCGCGCGTCTGGGAACTGCGGCACAGTCTTACGGCGTACGATGCGCTTCATGTGGTGCTGGCCGAAGTGCTGGAGGCGCCGCTGCTCACCCGCGGCCGATGCCGGCGTACGCCTGCTGCACGTCGGTGAAACCTGGTTGGCGAACGAGGTCAGGCCAGATCGGCCTCGGCGACGAAGCGTTCGGCCTCGGCGTCGGTCTCAAGTCGCGACGTGGGCGGGTTTGCCGGCGGTCCCACGCGGGACCGGTCTCAGCGCGCGGTCTGGCGCAGGAACGTGAGCTGCCAGCGCATCTCCTCGAGGGTCAGCGGGAAGCCGCCGTCGGCAGCAGGCTCCATCAGCCCGGCAGGCGGAATGTGGCCGATCAGGCTTTGCACCGGAACCGCGGCGGCCATGCTGAAGCCGGCGTTCCAGACGAGGCTTACCAGCGCCTTGGCGCTCCGCAGCGCGGCGGCGCGGTCGATCATGATCATCGGCACCGTTCCGGCAACCGCGAGCATGGCCGCGGCCACGCGCGCCCGGCCGGCCCGCAACGCCTCCAGCAGCGCGGCCTCGGTGAGCTGATGCGCCGCCCGCAGCCGGTGCGCCTCGACCAGCGCCTCCTCGGTGCCAAGGTCCTTCTGCAGCACCGCACAGGGTCCGCAGAGCCGCGCCCGCAGCCGCGCGCGCAGTTCGGCGGCAAGGCCGGGATCGAGGTCGGCGCGCGCCGCCAGCACCTCCAGGAGTCCGGTCGCCACGATCTCCGCCAGCGCACGCGCGGCGCGCGGCGAGAGTTCCGGGCGGCGGACCAGGGGAGCGTGCCAGTCCTCGTGCGCGGGCGCGCGGGCGATCAGCGCATCGAGCGCGGCCTCGCGGATCTGGGCGGACTGGTTCTCAAGCAGGGCACGGATCGCCGCCGAGTCCTCGCCAGCGACGAGGGCATCGGCAACCGCGGCGGACAGATCGGGACGGCGCGCGACGGCCGACGCGGTCGCGGCGCTCGGCGGTGAATCGAGCAGCGCGAGAAGATCGGCGTCGGTCAGCACCGGCGAGAGGCGGATCACCGGCTCGCTGATGGAAGCGACACAATCGCGCGCCAGCCGCAGGATCAGCTCGCGCGGCGCCCCCGGCATCTCCTTCACCACGTCGGCAATGGCGGCGCGCACAAGCTCGGCATGGTCGGCCACCAACCGCGTGAGCAGCGCCACCGCGCGGTCCTGCATCCGGCGGCTTTCGTCGCCGGAGAGGTCGGGCAGGAGGCCCGCGAGCCGGCGGGCGAGCAGGGCGCGCACCCGCTCGTCGGCGTCGCGCGCGAGCAGTTCGATGGCACGCGGGGGCGTTGCCGGGTTGAGCGCGAGAGCGGCGCGGACGGTCACGGACACGTCCTCGGCGAGCGTCGCCAGAAGCTCAGGCGAGGTGGCCGGGCTCGCGCCCTGGCGGACTCGGAGAGCTTCCTCGGCAGACGCCGGGCTCACGGCGGCTCCTCGTGCGCCACCCGCCAGTGGCCGCGCCCGCCGCGCTTGACCTCATACATGGCAAGGTCGGCCCGCCGCATGACGCTCTCCAGATCCTCGCCGTTGCCGGCGCGGCGGGTGGCGATGCCGACCGACAGGCCGAGCTCGGGCAGGCCCGGGGCGAGCGCGGCGAAGCGGCGCGGCACCTCGACACGGAGCCATTCGGCGCGCTCGGCTGCGGTCAGATGGTCGGCACCGTTCAGCCAGACCGCGAACTCGTCGCCGCCCAGCCGCGCGACCAGATCGGTCGGGCGGAAAGCATTCCGCAGCAGGTCGGCGAGGCAGCAGAGCAGCTCGTCGCCCGTTTCGTGCCCGAGCTCGTCGTTGACGCTCTTGAAGCGGTCGAGGTCGATATAAAGCAGGGTGCCGGGCAGCGCCTCGCGGTCCAGCCGCTCGGCGTGGCGCGGCAGCTCCTCGAAGAATGCACGGCGGTTGAGCAGACCGGTGAGCGGATCGGTGCGGGCTTGGGTCGCCATTTCTCGCTGGATCGCCTCGTGTTCCAGCACCACGCGCACGATCGTCATCGCGGCAGCGGCGATGTGCTCGTCGTCGGCGTCCCAGCCGCGCCCGGCGGGGCAGCGCCACAGCGCGAGCCCAGCGAGGTCGCCGAACCGGGAAACGCAGGCCGAGACGAGAAGCGGCCGCCCGTTCGCCTCGCCGGTCAGCGCGCCCGACTGGGGGTCGGCCGCGCGCAGCAGCCGCTCAGCCGCCGCCGCAGTTTCCGCCGCGCCGCTCCCGGTCTCGTGCAGCACCTGAAGCTGCGGCCCGAGCAGGCCGAGCACGGCGGCACCCTGCGCGCCCAGCGCCTCGGAGAGTGTGGCCAGCACGGCACGCATCATGCGCGGCGCCAGAACCTCCTGGCGCATCCGCGCGAGCACGTGCTCGATCACCTCGGCCCGCCGCAGCGCGGCGGCGGCGCCGGCCTCCTGCCCTTCCTGTTCGGTGATGTCGGTGACGATGCCGCGTGCACCTATCCGCCTGCCCTGCCGATCAGTCAGCGGGGCGACGGAGAGCACGACGCAGGCATTGCCGCCATCGCCGCGGCGAAGCCACACGCGCCGGCGCTGGATCACCGCGGCTGGGCGGAACGGGTCGGGAAAGTCCGGCCGGTTGCAGGCCAAAAGCGAAGCCGCCGGTTGTTCGAGCAGCACCCCGGCGGTCCAGCCGAGCGCACTCTCGGGCGCGACGAACGTAAAGCGGCCGGCCTCGTCGGTCTCGAACGCCAGATCGGCGGCGAGCGCGACGAAATCGCGCCATCGCTGGCGGCTTTCCAGCAGCACTGTCCTGAGCGGTCCGGCCAGGCGTCCCGGAAGACCCGGACGCCAGGTGTCGTTGGCGGTTGAATCAGACATCGCGAGCCCCTGCCGGCGAGACTAGGCAGGACAGGCTTAACCGTTCGTTGCCGTCCGCGTTGACAGGCCCGGGTCCCGTCCGCATGGTCCGCGCCCTGCCGGGAGGGGGACGATGGTCGGGAGCGCGCTGGAACAGGCGATCGAGGAGCTGTGGGAGCGGCGCGAGACGCTCTCGCCTGCCACCCCGCGCGACGAGGCAAGGCCCGTGGAGGCGGCGCTCGATGCGCTCGACAGCGGCGCGGCGCGCGTCGCCGAGCCCGCCGGATCGGGCTGGCGCGTCAATCAGTGGCTCAAAAAGGCGGTGCTGCTGTCGTTCCGCCTGACCGACTCGGCGCCGATTCCCGGTCCGGGCGGCGAGCCTGTGTATGACAAGGTGCCGATGAAGTTCGCCGGCTGGGGGGCCAATCGTTTCCGCGAGGCGGGGTTCCGCGCGGTGCCCGGGGCGGTGGTGCGGCGTTCCGCCTACATCGCCCCCGGCGCGGTGCTGATGCCCTGCTTCGTCAATGTTGGCGCCTGGGTGGGGCGCAACACCATGATCGACACCTGGAGCACGGTCGGAAGCTGCGCGCAGGTGGGGGCCAACTGCCACATCTCGGGCGGCGTCGGCATCGGCGGGGTACTGGAGCCCTTGCAGGCCGAGCCGGTGATCATCGAGGATGACTGCTTCATCGGCGCGCGCAGCGAGGTGGCCGAGGGCGTGATCGTGGAGCGCGGCGCGGTGCTGGCGATGGGCACTTTCATCGGCGCCTCCACCAAGATCGTCGATCGCGCCACGGGCGAGATCCATCTCGGCCGGGTGCCGGCCTATTCGGTGGTGGTGCCGGGGGCGTTGCCCGGGAAACCGCTGCCCTCCGGCGCACCGGGACCGAGCCTCTACTGCGCGGTGATCGTCAAGCGCGTGGACGCGCAGACCCGGGCCAAGACCTCCATCAACGAGCTTCTGCGCGATTGAGCGAGCTGGCCGACCCGCTGGCGCTCGCCCAGGCGCTGATCCGCTGCCCCTCGGTCACGCCGGCCGACGCGGGGGCGCAGGACGTGCTGGCGGCGGCGCTGGAACGGCTCGGCTTCCGCGTCACACGGCTGCGCTTCGGCGAGATCGAAAATCTGTACGCGCGGCGGGGCACGGATGGCCCCAACATCTGTTTCGCCGGCCATACCGACGTGGTGCCGCCGGGTGAACGCCGGTTCTGGCGCTTCGACCCGTTTGGCGGGGAGGTTGAGTCTGGTGTGCTGTACGGGCGGGGCGCCTGCGACATGAAGGGCGCAATCGCCGCTTTCGTCGCTGCCTGCGCCCGCCACCAGAGCGGCGGCTCGGTGAGCATGCTGATCACCGGCGACGAGGAAGGGCCGGCGGTCGACGGCACGGCCAAGGTGCTGGAATGGTTGGCGTCCAACGGCGAGGTGCCGGATTTTTGCCTCGTCGGCGAGCCGACCTGCCGCGCCGCGCTCGGCGACATCATCAAGATCGGCCGGCGCGGCAGCCTGACCGCGCGCATCGCCGTGCATGGCGTGCAGGGGCATTCGGCCTATCCGCAGAAGGCCGACAACCCGGTGCACCGGCTGGTCCGTGCGCTCGCAGCGCTCACCGCCGCGCCGCTCGATGCCGGCAGCGCGCATTTCGAACCGACCAGCCTGCAAGTGACAACGGTCGATGTCGGTAACCCGGCGAGCAACGTGATTCCCGCGCAGGCGACGGCGGTGCTCAACATCCGCTTCAACGACCTGCACAGGGGGCGCGATCTGCGCGAGTGGCTACGCGCCACGATCGCTCAGCACGCCGAGCGATTCGACCTCGACGTCTCGATCAGCGGCGAATCCTTCCTAACCGAGCCCGGCCCGATGGTCGATCGGCTGCGCGCGGCGATCGCGGGCGCGGCGGGCGTTGAGCCGGCGCTCGATACCGGCGGCGGCACTTCGGACGCGCGCTTCATCGCCCGCTACTGCCCGGTGGCCGAGTTCGGACTCCTCGGCACGTCGATGCATCAGGTCGACGAGCGCGTGCCGGTGGCGGAGCTGCGCGCGCTCGCCGATGTCTATGCGGCGGTGCTGCGCGCGCTGCACGGCTGAGATGGCCCACTGCCCCCAGCGCCGGCCGAGCGGCGACGTGCTGGTCGGGATGGTGCTGACCGCGCTCGGCCGCCGCGACGGGCTGACCCGCTTCGGGGGAACCAAGGACCGTTTTCTCGCCAGCCTTGCGCCGCTGATCGCCTTTCCGCTGGTGGCGGCGTTCCTGGCGGGATTGGCGGGCGAGGCGCGGTTAGCCTCGGTGCAGTTTCTCGGTACGCTCTGTGCGCTGCTAGCCCCGCTCGTCGTCTCCTACGAGCTGGCGCGGCTATGGGGCCGGGTCGCCTCCTGGCTGCGCTTCGCCACCGCCTTCAACTGGTGCCAGTGGGCGATCCCGCTGGTCGCCGCCGTCGCCCTCGCGGTGCTGACCCCGGCGCTGCGCGGACCCGTCGGACCCTATGGCGCCTTCGCGGCCGGGATCGGCGTGGCCGGGCTCTATGCGCTTTGGCTGCACTGGTTCATCGCCCGCCACGGGCTCGGCATCTCGGTCTGGCGCGCGATTTTGTTGGTGATCTGCGTCAACGTCGCCAGCGCCGTCATGGGCATCGGGCCGGCGCTGCTGGCGCAGCGCGTTCTGTGATGGGCCGGATCGCCGCCTCGATCGGCAGCGGGCTCTCGGGCGCGGCGATGCTGGCGACCGGACGGGCAGCCGGGCTCGGGCGCGTCGAGGCCGACACCGGGGGCGCGATCCGCAGTTTCTGGGCGGCGGCGATCGCCCTGCCGATGCTGCTCTGTCTTCGCCTGATCGACTGGACCGCCAACGGGCGGCCGGCGGCGCCCGCGCACGATCTGGCGCGGGACCTGCTGATCTTCGTGGTGGGCTGGGCGGGCTACGCCGTGCTGTCCCACTTCGTCGCCGTGCGGATCGGGCGGGAGCGGCGCTGGCCCGGCTACATCGCCGTCTGGAACTGGTGCAACGTGGTGCAGTACGCGCTGCTGCTGCTCGCCGCGATCCCCGCGCTCCTGCACGCGCCGGCACAAATCGGGCAGGCGACGGAGCTGATCGCCGTCGGATGGGCGCTCTGGCTCGAATGGTTCGCGACCCGGCTGGCGCTGGACGTGACGGCGCTCACGGCCGCCGCGCTGGTCGGCGCCGATTTGCTGATCGGCCTGTTTTTGGCCGGCATCAGCGGCGGCTAGCTAGGCGGCGATCCGGGACGTGAGATGCGGGCCGTGCTGGGCGGCGAGATGGCCGGCCTCGGTCGCCGCGGCGCGGAAATATTCGACGATGTACACCCGCACGGCGCTGGTGCGCCCGCCCTCGTGGCGCGTGCCGTCGACCGAGCGGATCAGCTCGTGAATGTCCCGCCCCTCACGGCGGCAGATTTCGCCGAGCGCGTCCCAGAGTTCCGGCTCGAGCCGCATACTGGTGCGCCCGCCGGCGGCGACGACATTGCGGTTGATGAGACGGGTGCCCGGCATGGCGATGCTCCTCTGTGCAATGGCAGCGGGCACAGGCAACCACAGCCGCGTTAAGGGAAGGTTGCGAGCCGGGCTTGGGCGGGGCTAGCACCGGCGCGAAGTCGGAGGGACGGTGGACCGCGCGGCACGATGGGCGATCGGCAGCCTGCTGGTGGGCTGCGCGGTCCTGGCGCTGAAGACCCTCGCCTGGCGGCTGAGCGCGAGTGCCGCGTTCTTCTCCGATGCGCTCGAAACCACGGTCAACGTCGCCGCCTCGGCGATCGCGCTTTATGCGGTGCGGCTCGCCTCGGTGCCGGCCGACGAGAACCACCCCTACGGCCACGAGAAGGCGGAGTTCTTCGCCGCGGTGATCGAGGGCGTGCTGATCGTGCTTGCCGCGCTGGCGATCTTCCGTGCGGCGGCGCTCAATTTCGCCGCGCCGCACGGGTTGGAACTCTCGGGGATGGCCTTTGCCGCGAACGGCGGCGCGACGGTGCTGAACGGCCTCTGGTCGTTCCTGCTCGGGCGCGCGGGGCGCCGGCTGCGCTCCACCGCGCTCGTCGCCGATTCGCGCCATCTCGTCGCTGACGTGGTGACGTCGGTGGCGATCCTAGCCGGCGTCGGGTGCATCGCGCTCACGGGCGAGGTTCTGATCGACCCGGCGCTCGCGGCGCTGGCGGGCGTCTATGTGCTCTGGTCGGGCGTGCGGACGGTCTCGCAGTCTGTGGGCGGGCTGATGGACGCCGCGCCCGATCCCAGGATCGTGCAGCGTATCCGCGAGCTGGTGTCGGAGTCCGCCTCGGGCGCGATCGAGGTGCACGATCTGCGCACCCGCCGGGCCGGGCGGCGGGCCTATGTGGAGTTCCACATGGTGGTGCCGGGCCACATGTCGGTCGCCGAGTCGCACGCCATCTGCGACCGCATCGAGGCGGCGTTGAAGGCCGAGATGGAGTACTTGGCGATCACCATCCATGTCGAACCCGAGATCAAGGCCAAGCAGCACGGCGTCCCGGTCCTCTAGCCTGCCGGCCGGCTGGGCGGCGGCCTCGGCCGCGCTTCATGCGGCGATCCTGGCCGCCTTGCTGATCGGCCTGCCGCGGCGCCCGCTGCCGCCGCCCGACCAGGGACCGACGGTGGAGCTGCGGCTGGTGGAGACCAAGGGCCCGAACGGACCAGTGCCAGGCGCTGCAGCGCCGCTGCCCGCTCCGGCCCCGCAGCAGGCGCCCGCCGCGCCCCCCGCGCCGCCGCAACCGCAAACCGGGAGGGTGGCGTCGTCGACCGTGGCGCCCTTGCCGCCGGCACCCGCGCCGCAGCCAGCATCGCCCGCCCGGCCTGCCCCGCGCATGGAGGTCAATCTCGGCGGCGGGGACAGTTTGACGAACGCCGTCGCGACCGGTCCGAGCGTGCGCCCGGCCGGCATCGACCCGCGCTATCGCAACCGCGAGCCGGTTTATCCGTCCGCCGCTGCCGCCCGCGGTGAGCATGGCACGGTGATCCTGCTGATCCATATCGACCAGGAAGGCGGGGTGACCGGGGTCGATGTGGCGCGGACCTCCGGCTACGACCTGCTGGATCGCGCCGCGCGCGAGGCGGTGGAACGCTGGCACTTCATGCCGGCGGTGCGGGACGGCGCGCCCGTGCCCTCCGAGATGCCGCTGCGGGTGGTGTTCGCGCTGAACTGAGGCGCACCGCCGCCTCGTTAACCGCAAGGTAACCGGCGCGACGCAGCATGGGCTTCGCGGCAGGATGCCGGGAGCAAGCGTGTCATGCGGGGCAGCGCCGGACAGCGCGGCAAGGACGGAGGGGCGGCGTGCAGGCGCTGATCCAGGGCCTGCGCGCGCTCGGCGCCGTGCGGCTCGCGGCGCTCGGAGCTGTCGGCGCCGCCGTGCTCGGCATGCTGGCGTTGCTCGTGCTCACCTCCGGGCGGCAGAACATGGCGCTCGTCTATGGCGGGCTCGATCTCAGCGATGCCGGCCAGGCCGCAGACCTGCTCTCCCGCCAGCACATCCCCTACCAACTCGCCCAGGGCGGCACCGCCCTGATGGTGCCCGCCGATCTGGTGCCGGAGGCGCGGGTGGCGCTGGCGAGGGCGGGGCTGCCGCAGGGCGGCGGCGGCGTGGGGTACGAGCTGTTCGACCGCGGCACGAGCGGCCTCACCAGCACCGAGTTCGAGCAGCAGATCGCCGAGACCCGCGCGCTGGAAGGCGAGCTTGCCCGCTCCATCCGCGCCATCGCCGGCGTGCGCGCGGCGCGGGTGCATCTGGTGCTGCCGCGCCGTGCGCCGTTCGCCCGCGAAGCGCAGCCAGCCTCGGCCAGCGTGCTCCTGACCATGCAGGGCGCCGCCCGGCTAGACCGCGAGGGCGTGCAGGCGATCCTCAACCTCGTGGCCGCTGCTGTACCTGGGCTGAAGCCGCGCGACATCGCCATCGTCGATTCGCGCGGCGAGCTGCTGGCGCGCGCCGGGGCGCCCGTTGATGCCGAGGGCGCCGCGATGTCGGCCGATGAGGTGCGCCGCGCGACCGAAATGCGGCTCGCCCGCGCCGTGGAGGAGATGCTGGAGCAGAGCCTCGGCCCCGGCCATGTGCGCGCCGAGGCGGCGGTGCAGATGGATTACCAGAAGGTCCAGGAGACGCAGGAACGCTTCGATCCCGACGGGCAGGTGGCGCGCAGCGAGCAGAGCGTCAACACGACCTCGAAATCCACCGAGGCGCCGCAGACAGTGACGGTGCAGAACAACCTGCCGAACGCTGAGCCGGCGGCGAGCGGCGCCGGCACCGAGGAGAGCCGCCAGCAGCAGACCACCAACTACGAGATCAGCAAGACCGTCCGCACGCTGGTGAACGAGCAGCCGCGGATCGCGCGCATCAGCCTCGCCGTGCTGGTGGACTCCGCCAAGGCGAAGGATTCCGCCGAGCTCGGTCGCATCGCCGATCTGGTGAAGACCGCGATCGGGTTCGACGCGAAGCGCGGGGACGAGGTGCGGGTAGAGGCGATGCCGTTCGCCGCGCTCGATGCGCCCGAGCCCGAGAAACCGGGCCTCCTCGGGGTTCGCTTCGAAAAATCCGACCTCATGCACTTGGCTGAGGTGGCGCTGGTCGGCCTGCTCGGGATCGTCGGGCTGCTGAGCGTGCTGCGGCCCATGGTGATGCGGCTGACCTCGCTCGGCACGGACGCCCCCGTGCCGCTGCTCGCCGGCGCCGGCGCGGGCGGCGGACGCACTTCGCTCGTCTCTCCCGCCGAGCGTGCCGGGCTCGCTGGCCCTGCGCCCCCGGCGGGCCTTCTTGAAGACGAGAGCATGGTCAACATCGCGCAGGTGGAGGGCCAGATGCGCGCCTCCTCGATCCGTCGCCTCGCCGAGCTGGTCGATCGCCACCCGGACGAGACGCTGATGATCGTGCGCGGCTGGATCGGCCAGGAGCCCGCCTGATGGCGAAGCTCGACGACTACCGCGCGATGACCGGACCGCAGAAGGCGGCGGTGCTGATGCTCGCGCTCGGCGAGGAGCAGTCGGCGCGGCTGTTCGCAAACATGCACGAGGATGAGATCAAGGAAATCTCAGCGGCGATGGCGCAGCTCGGCAGCGTGCGCGCCGAGATCGTCGAGCGGCTGTGCCAGGATTTCGCCGAGACGATGGGCGCCAGCGGCAGCCTGATCGGCAGTTTCGAGAGCACCGAGCGGCTACTGCAGCGCGCGCTGCCACGCGAGCGCGCACAGCAGATCATGGAGGAAATCCGCGGCCCAGCCGGCCGCACGATGTGGGACAAGCTCGGCAACGTCAATGAGGCGGTGCTCGCCAACTATCTCAAGAACGAATACCCGCAGACGGTGGCGGTGGTACTGGCGAAGGTGAAGCCCGAGCACGCCGCGCGCGTGCTCGCCCTCCTGCCCGACGTGTTCGCGATGGAAGTCGTGATGCGGATGCTACGGATGGAGAGCATCCAGAAAGAGGTACTCGACGGCGTGGAGCGCACGCTGCGGAGCGAGTTCATGTCCAACCTCGCCCGCAGCACTCGCCGTGACGCGCATGAGCTGATGGCGGAGATCTTCAACAATCTCGACCGTCAGACCGAGCAGCGGTTCCTCGCCGTGCTCGAGGAGCGCAACCGCGAATCGGCCGAGCGCATCAAGGCGCTGATGTTCACCTTCGAGGATTTGGTGCGGCTGCCGCCGCAAAGCGTGCAGACGCTCTTGCGCGAGGCCGACAAAGAAAAGCTGCCGCTGGCGCTGAAGGGCGCCTCGGACCGCATCAAGGATCTGGTGTTCGGCAACCTGTCCGAGCGCGCGTCGAAGATGCTGCGCGAGGAGATCGAGGCGCTCGGCCCGGTGAAGCTGCGCGCGGTGGATGAGGCGCAGGCGGAGATCGTGGCGCTGGCGAAGGAACTTGCCGCCCAGGGCCAGATCGAGATCGGCGAGAGCAAGGACGAGGAGCTCGTGTATTAGATGGACGGCCTGACCAACGGCTTTGCCGGCGTGAAGCTGCCGCGCCGCGCACGTTCCCCGCTGTTCGAGGAAGATTTCGGCCTGCCGCCGCCGCCGGCACCGCAGACCGAGCCGGAGGTGATCGCCCCGGGTCCGGCCGACGCCGTGCTGACCGCGGCGCGCGCCGAGGCGTGGGCGGACGGCTACGAGGCCGGCCGGGCCGAGGCCGAGGCGGCCGGTGCGCGCGCCCTGGCCGATGCCGCCGCGGCGCTCGGCGGCGCACTGGAAGGCGCCGCCACGGCAGTGCGGGCGGACGCCGAGGCGACCGCCGAGGCGCTGGTGGAGCTTTTGATGGAAACCTTCGCGACGCTGTTTCCCGATCTTTGCAAGCGCCACGGACCCGCCGAGGCACTGGCGCTGGTGCGCGCCCTGCTGCCGGGGCTCGTCTATGAGCCGTCGGTGCGGATCGCGCTGCCGCCCGCGCTCGTGCCGGCGCTCGAGGCCGAACTCGCCCGCGCGCTGCCCGAGGAGCAGCGCGCACGGGTGCGCGTGCGGGCCGAACCGGGGCTCGGCGCGGGCGACGTGCGGGTGAGCTGGGAGCGCGGTGGGGCGGAGCGGAACACGGCCGCGCTATGGGCGGATATCCAGGCGGTGCTCGCCGGCGCGGGGCTGCCGCTGCCCGCGCCAGCCGCACCGTCGGAGCCCGTTCATGCCGGATGAGATGGAACTCTCCGAGCTGGGCGAACCGGCGCCGAACGGACCCGATCCGGCCGGGCCGCGCAGCGCGCGCGACCTGGAAGCGGTGTACGACATCCCCGTCACCGTCAGCGCCGTGCTCGGCAAGGCGACGATGCAGGTGAACCAGCTCCTCAAGTTGGGCCGCGGCGCGGTGGTGGAGCTCGACCGCAAGCTCGGCGAGGCGATCGACATCTACGTCAACAACCGCTTGGTCGCGCGCGGCGAGGTGGTGATGGTGGACGACACGCGCCTCGGCGTGGCGATGACCGAGATCGTCAAGGCGGACCGGGCGGGCTGACGATGCGCGTGCTGATCATCGGATCGCTCGCAGGCGAGCTCGGTCAGGCGGCGCGCATCGCCATCGCCCAGGGTGCCAAGCTCGACCAGGCCGATGATACGGAAGCGGCGCTCGCGCGCCTGCGCGCGGACGCGCGCACCGACCTCGTGCTGTGCGACGTGCGCCACGATGTCGGGGCGGTGGTGCGCGCGCTCGCCGCCGAGCGGATGGCGGTGCCGGTTGTTGCTTGCGGAACCGGCGACGACGCCGAGGTGGCGGTGCGCGCCATCCGCGCCGGGGCGCGCGAATTCCTCACCCTGCCACCCGATCCCGATCTGATCGCCGCCATCCTCGCCGCCGCGGCAGGCGAGAGCCATGCGCTCGTGTTCCGCGATCCGGTGATGGCGGCTTCCGTGCGGCGCGCCGAGCAGGTGGCGGCCTCGGAAGCGTCGGTGTTGATCACGGGCGAATCCGGCACCGGCAAAGAGGTGCTGGCGCGGCACATCCACCGCCGCTCACGTCGCGCGGGCGGGCCGTTCGTGGCGCTGAATTGCGCGGCGATCCCCGAGCAGCTTCTGGAATCGGAGCTGTTCGGCCACGAGAAGGGCGCGTTTTCCGGCGCGCTCGCGCGTCGCATCGGCAAGTTCGAGGCCGCCGACGCCGGCACCTTGCTGCTCGACGAGGTCTCGGAGATGGACCTCCGCTTGCAGGCGAAACTCTTGCGTGCGGTGCAGGAGCGCGAGATCGACCGCGTGGGCGGATCGGCGCCAGTGCGGGTGAATGTGCGGATTCTCGCTACCACCAACCGCGACCTCGCCGCCGAGGCCGCCAGGGGCGCATTCCGCGAAGATCTGTTCTTCCGCCTGAACGTCGTGAACGTGCGCGTGCCGCCGCTGCGCGAGCGCCCGGCCGACATTCCCCTGCTCGCGGATCATTTCGCACGCAAATACGCCGAGGTGAACGGGCTGCCGTACCGGCCATTGTCGGCGCTGGCGCTCGCGCGGATGGGCACGCACCGCTGGCGCGGCAATGTGCGCGAGCTGGAGAATACGGTGCACCGCGCGGTGTTGCTCGCCGAGGGCGCGGAGATCGGCGCCGAAGCGGTGGAGCTCGGCCCTCCGGCGGCCGCGGCGCCGATGGTCGCCGATGCCGCCAACCCGGTCGGCGCGCTGGTGGGGCGGCGGGTGGACGAGGTGGAACGCGATCTGATCCTGGAGACGCTTGGCCGCACGCTCGGCAACCGCACGCACGCGGCGACGATCCTCGGCATTTCGATCCGCGCGCTGAGGAACAAGCTGCGCGACTACGCGGCGCAGGGCGTGAGGGTGCCGCCACCGACGCAGGGCGCGGCGGCGTGAGCGGGGAGTGGGTGTACCTGCGTAGCAGCCGACGCAACGGGACATTGTACGTCGGCGTGATGTCGGACCTCGAACGCCGAGTCGGTGAACAGCGCGGTTTCACGAGCGCCTCCGGGCTCAAGAGGCCCGTGTGGTTCGACCGGCACGACCGGATCGATGACGCGATCGAACGCAAAAGGAACATCAAGCACTGGCTGAGAGCTTGGAGGGTGCGGCTGATCCATCGGGAGAACGCCGAATAGCGAGACCTCTACGATGCGATCATCTGAGGGTTCCAATCGTCGTTCAGTAACATCTTTCGTCATGCCCGGGATTGGCCCGAGCACCCACGACCTTTCTTCGCGCGGCGGCTGCATCGTGGGTGGCCGGGCCAGGCCCGGCGATGATGGTAGACGGCTACCGGCAAGCGGCCGCTCCAGCATCGTCGCGGCGCTGCGCGCATGAACCCCACTCTCTCCACCCTCCTCCCCACCCTCCGCCGCTACGCGCCCGGCAGCGACGTGGGGCTGGCGCTTGGGGTGGTAGCGCTTTTGTCGGTGCTCGTGCTGCCGCTGCCGCCGGCGGTGCTCGATTTCTCGCTCGCGCTGTCCATCACCGCAGCGGTGCTCGTGTTGATGGTAGCGCTGTTCGTCGCCAAGCCGCTCGACTTCACGAGCTTTCCGACCCTGCTGTTGCTGACGACGCTCCTGCGTCTGTCGCTGAATGTCGCGACCACGCGGCGCATCCTCTCGCACGGCTCCGAGGGGCCGGATGCGGCGGGGCACGTGGTCGCCGCGTTCGGCGGGTTCCTGATGGGCGGGGACGTGGTGATCGGCGTGATCGTGTTCGCGATCCTGTTGGTGGTGAACTTCATGGTCATCACCAAGGGCTCGGGCCGCATCGCCGAGGTCGCCGCGCGGTTCAGCCTGGACGCGATGCCGGGCAAACAGATGGCGATCGACGCCGACCTCTCGGCGGGGCTGATCGACGAGAAAACCGCCCGTGCCCGGCGCAAGGAGCTGGAATCCGAAAGCGGCTTCTTCGGCGCGATGGACGGCGCGGCGAAGTTCGTCCGCGGCGATGCGGTGGCGGGGCTGGTGATTACCTCGATCAACATCGTGGGCGGGCTCGCGATCGGCGTCGTGCAGCACGGCATGGCGCTGCCCGACGCGCTTTCCACCTTCACCACGCTGACGGTGGGCGACGGGCTCGTGTCGCAAATCCCGGCGCTGCTCGTTTCCGTCGCCGCCGGCATCGTGGTCACCAAGAGCGGGATGGACGGCAGCGCGGATGCGGCATTGGTCGGCCAGCTCGGGCGCAGCCCGAAGCCGCTGGCGCTGGCGGCCGGCGCGGCCGGTGTGCTTGCGCTGGTGCCCGGCCTGCCGCCGCTGCCGTTCCTCGCTCTGGCCGGCCTTGCCGGCGGCGGTGCTTGGCTGCGGCACCGCCACCCAGTCGCGGCGGCGGCACCCGCCGCGGCGCCGGCGCCGCCGGCGGAGCCGCCGATCGGCGAGCAGCTCCGCATCGACCTCGTGCGCCTAGAACTCGGCTACGCGCTGCTGGCACTCGCGGGCGGGGCGCAGGCGCGGCTGACCGAGCAGATCAAGGGCTTGCGCCGCTCGCTCGCCGCCGAGATGGGCTTCGTGCTGCCGCCGGTGCGGATCCAGGACAACATGCAGCTCGGGGCGGACACTTACGTCATTCGCGTCAAGGAGATCGAGGCCGCACGCGGCGAGCTGCGGCCGACGCGGATGCTGGTGATGAACCCGAAGGGCGGCGTGCCCGACCTGCCGGGCGAACCGACCGTGGAACCGGCTTTCGGCCTGCCCGCGCTCTGGATCGAGCCGAGCGAGAAGGACATCGCCGCGGCGCGTGGCTTCACCGTGGTCGATCCGGCGAGCGTGCTGACCACGCACCTGACCGAAGTGGTGCGCGAGAACATGGCCGAGCTGCTCTCCTTTGCCGACACGCAAAAGCTGATCGACGAGCTGCCGCGCGAGCAGCAGAAGCTCGTCGCCGACCTGATCCCCTCGCAGATCAGCCTCGGCGGCGTGCAGCGCGTCTTGCAGGCGCTGCTCGCGGAGCGCGTGTCGATCCGCGATTTGCCGACCATCCTCGAGGGCGTGCAGGAGGCGTGCGCGGCGAACATCCGCGCCACCGCCGGGATCGTCGCGCATGTGCGCGTGCGGCTCGCCCGCCAGATCAGCGACAGCCACACCGCGCCCGGCGGCTATCTGCCGATCATCCCGCTCTCGCCCGACTGGGAGACGAGCTTCGCCGAGGCACTCACGGGGCCGCCCGAGGACCGCCAGCTCGCGATGGCGCCGACGCGCTTGCAGGAATTCATGCAGAAGCTGCGCGCCGCCTTCGATTCGGCTTCCGGCGCGGGCGAGACGCCGGTGCTGCTGACGAGCGGCGGGATCCGGGCGCACGTGCGGGCGGTGGTGGAACGCATACGGCCGAACACGGCGGTGCTGGCGCAGGCGGAGATTCATCCGCGCGCGCGCATCCGCACCGTGGCGACGATTTGATGGTCCGCGAACTGCAAACCCTCACGCCCGGGTCAAGTCCGGACATGGGGACAAATATCGGTGACGGGCTCAATCAGCTCGCGAACTCTCGTACAAAACCATCACGTGCCCCTCCTGCACGAATCGCTCACGCTCAATCATGCCGATGCCGCCAAGCACGGTGCGGGAGGCGAAATTGCTCTCGCGCGCCACCGCAACGATGCGCGCCAGCCCGGCGCGGTCGTGACCGAAGCGCAGCGCCGCACCGGCCGCCTCGCGGGCAACGCCCCTTCCCTGCGCGCCGGCAACCAGCGCGAAGCGTAGCGCGATCCCGCGCCCGTCGGGGCGCTCCATGAAGCCAGTGATGCCGAGGAAACGTCCGCTCGCGGCGTTGCGGACGGTCCAAATCCCGCAGCCGTGCGCGGCCCAGAAGGCGATTTCCTCGGCCAGTTCCTCCGCCGTGCGCGCGGGGTGGCGGACGCCGCCCAGCATGATCGCATAGACGCGCGGATCCGCCTTCAGCGCCACGAGCTCGGGCAAGTCGGCCGGGCCGACCGGCGTCAGCGCCAAGCGGGCGGTGCGGATCACCCAGGCCGGGTTGGGGGACACGAAAACGGACCTCACGAACGGGATCGGCGAAAGACGACGGCGCGCGAGGCAGGTAAAGGCCCCCTCTTTGGATTCCCGTCCGGCGCGGCGATAATCCGCCTCGCAGGCAAGGGCGGCGCGCCGACCGGGAGGGAACCATGTCCGAGTTCGACTACATCATCGTGGGCGCCGGATCGGCCGGATGCGTGCTGGCGAACCGGCTGACCCACGACCCGAATTGCCGCGTGCTGCTGCTGGAGGCGGGGCCGCGCGACCGGCACCTCTACATTGATATGCCGGCCGGTTTCGCCAAGCTGATGAACAACCCGCGCTTCAACTGGTGTTTCGAGACCGAACCCGACCCGAATGTGGACAACCGCAGGATTCCGATCCCGCGCGGCAAGACGCTCGGCGGATCGAGCTCGATCAACGGCATGTTGTATGTGCGCGGCAATCCGCTTGATTACGAAACCTGGGCACAGCTCGGCAATCGCGGCTGGTCCTATGAGGCGGTGCTGCCCTACTTCAAGAAGTCCGAACACTACGAAGGCAAGGGAGGCGAGGCGCGCGGACGCGGCGGCCTTCTGAACGTCGCCGAGATGCGCGAGAATAATGAGGTGTGCGACGCTTTCATCGCCGCCGGGGTGGCCGAGGGCTTTCCGCGCAATCCCGACTACAACAGCGGCGATCAGGAAGGCTTCGGCTATTTCCAGGTGACGCAGAAAAACGGCAGGCGCTGGTCCACCGCGCGCGCCTTCCTCGATCCGGCACGCGCGCGCCGCAATTTGCGGATCGAGACCGAGGCGCAGGCGACCGACCTGATCCTGGAGGGCGCGCGCTGCGTTGGCGTGCGCTACCGCCAGCATGGGCAGAAGCGCGAGGCGCGCTGCGGCGGCGAGGTGATCTTGGCCGCGGGCGCGGTGAAGTCGCCGCACCTTCTGGAGCTGTCGGGCATCGGCCAGCCGGAGCTTCTGTCCTCGCTCGGCATCGAGGTGCGCCACGCCCTGCCGGGCGTGGGCGAGAATTACCGCGACCACTACGCGCCGCGCATGAACTGGCGCGTGAAGCTGCGCGTTACTTTGAACGAGCAGACGCGCGGGCTCTATCTCGCCCGCGAGGTCGCCCGGTATTTCATCATGCAGCGCGGCGTGCTGACCTACACCGCCGGCATCGCCTACGGCTTCATCCGCACGCGCCCCGAGCTCGAGGTGCCGGACGTGCAGTACCATTTCGCTCATGCGAGCTATGCCAGCGCGGCGAGCCGGATCCTCGACCGCGAGCCCGGCATGACGATGACGGTCTATCAGTGCCGGCCGGAATCGAAGGGCTCGATCCATGCAAAGAGCGCCGATCCGATGGAGAGCCCGGCGATCCGCCCGAACTTCCTCGCCGAGGAAGTGGACCGGCGGGTGCTGATCGACGGCATGAAGATCGGCCGGCGCATCATCAACAATCCGGCGATGGACCGCTACCGCGCCTACGAGATGAATCCGGGCGAGGCGGTGCAGACCGACGACGAATGGCTCGCCTTCGCGCGCGCCAACGGTCAGACGACCTACCACGTGATCGGCACCTGCAAGATGGGGCAGGACCGGATGGCGGTGGTGGACGAGCGGCTCCGCGTGCTTGGGATCACCGGGCTGCGCGTCGCCGACGCCTCGGTGATGCCGACCATGGTCTCGGGCAACACCAATGCCGCCGTGATCATGATCGCCGAAAAGGCCGCCGACATGATCCGCGAGGACGCCCGCGCCGGCGCCACCGCGATGGCCCGCGCGGCTTGATCTTGCTCAAGGATCCGTGATCCGCCTTGACCCGGGGCGCACCGGGCTTGTATGCGCGGCGCGCGCCGGAAACATTTCGTTCTCGGTGCCCGATCGAGGCTTTCCCACCGCAGGACGTGAATTGACATGAAGCTGAAACTTTTGGGCGCGCTCGCCGTCGTCGCGGTGCTGGCGGGATGCAGCAGCCAGCCTGCCAACACGGGCGCCGCCACCGGAACGGGCGCCGCCACCGGCGCCTCCGCGGTCGTGCCGGGCAGCGAGGAGGATCTGGTCCAGAATGTCGGCGACCGGGTGTTCTTCGCGTTCGACAGCTCCACCCTGACGCCCGAGGACCAGGCGACGCTGACCAAGCAGGCGCAGTGGCTTCAGCAGTACCCGCAGGTTCGCGTGCAGATCGCCGGCAACTGCGATGACCGGGGCACCGAGGAATATAACTTGGCGCTTGGCCAGCGCCGCGCCAACGCCGCGCGCGACTATCTGGTGGCGCGCGGGGTGAACCCGGCGCGCATCACCACCATCAGCTACGGCAAGGACCGCCCGGTCGATCCGGCCGACAACGAGGAAGCGTGGGCGAAGAATCGCAACGCGATCACCTCGGTGATCGGCGCCACCCCGACCTCGTAGCGGCGCTCGGGGCGGCGGTTCCGCCGCCGCCCGGGCTCGTATAGAAGGCGCGCCCGAGCCAGGAGGGCGAGATCGACATGAGAGTGCGCGGGATCGGCGGGCTGGCCGCGCTGGGGCTCGCGGCGCTTCTGTGCCTGCCGGTTGTCCCGGCGTCGGCGCAGATGGAGACGCGCGAGGGGATCGCGCTGCAAAACCAGATTCTCGAACTGCAACGCGAGATCGAGGCGCTGCAGCAGCAGCGCGGCGGCGGCGCGTATCCGGGCTATGCGGCACCGGCACCCTATGCCCAGCCAAATGCTCCGGGCGGCGCGTCGAGCGACATCGTCGCCTCGCTGCTGACGCGCGTCGACACGCTGGAGGCGGCGGTGCGCGAGCTGCGCGGACGCGTGGAGACGCTGAGCAATCAGCTCCAGCAGGTGAGCGCGCAACTCGGCAAGCGCCTCGACGATCTGCAGTTCCAGATGCAGAACGGCGCCGCCGCCGCCGGCACGACCGCACCCGTGGCCGCGCCACCCTCGGGCACGGTGCCGCCGCCCCCGGTGCCGCGTTCCGGCGCCACCGCGCAGAGTCCCGCCCCGGCGGCGCCCGAGGCCGGCAAGCCGACGCCCGAACTGGCGCTGAGAAACGGCAATGCCGCGCTAGCGCAGCACGATTATCCGGCCGCGGAGCGGTATGCGCGCGAGGTGCTGGCCAACAAACTCAGCCCGCACGCGGCTGAGGCGACGTATCTTCTGGCCCAGGCGCAGCTCGGGCAAAAGCAGTATTCGCAGGCGGCGATCTCGTTCGACGACGCCTATAACCGTTCGAAGAAGGGGCCGTACGCGCAGGACTCGCTGCTCGGGCTCGCGGACGCGCTGATCGCGATCAACGAGAAGCGCGCCGCCTGCGACACGCTGGCGAAGCTGCGTGCCGAGTTTCCCAGCCAACGCCCGGACGTACGCGATCGCGCCGCCCAGGACGCGCGGCGGGCCGGCTGCCGGTAGGGCGCTTTGGGTTCGCTGTCCGGTTGAGGCCACAGGTCACACTCGCGCCGTTTCCGTCATGCCCGGGCTTGGCCCGGCCATGACGATCAATGGTAGTCTCCAGACAATTGGAACCGAACAGGAAACCTTCGAAACAAAGGGGTGCCTACCTATCCGCCCGTTCCAGTCGGCCGATCCAGCGGACGCCGGCTCGGCTGATCTCGCGGCGGCGTTCGCCGCCCGCATGGCCCGGCTCGGACCGTTCGAGCCATCACCCCGTCTGGCGCTCGCCGTCTCGGGCGGGGCCGACAGCATGGCGCTCGCGCTGCTCGCGCGGCACTGGGCGGCCGAACGCGGCGGGTCGGCGCTGGCGCTGGTGGTGGATCACGGACTGCGGCCGGAATCGGCCGATGAAGCCGCACTCACTCTGTCCCGGCTGACCGGGGCCGGCATCGCCGCCCGGGTGCTGCCACTAACCGGCTTGGCCGCCGGACCGGCGCTGGCGGAGCGGGCGCGCGCAGCGCGCTACGCGGCATTGGCGGCGGCCTGCGCCGAGGCCGGTATCGCGCATCTGCTGCTCGGCCACCATGCGGGCGATCAGGCGGAGACCGTGCTGATCCGCGCGCTGGCGGGCAGCGGCCCGCACGGGCTCGCCGGGATGGCCGCGCTTGTCGAGCACCCACATGTGCGGCTGCTGCGGCCGCTCTTGGATGTTGCCCCCGGCCGGCTGCGTGCGCTGCTGCGCGCAGCCGGGTGGGAGTGGGTCGAGGACCCGTCCAACACAAATCCGATGTCGACCCGTGTCCGTCTGCGCGCCCTGCGGCACGACCGGGACGGCGCGGGACCGGCCACCAGCGCGCTCGTGGCGGCGGCGCGCGCCGACGGCCTGCGGCGCGCGGCCGACGAGGCGGCAATCGCCGAGGAAATCGCCAGTCAGGTCACGCTCCGGCCGGAGGGATTTGCCCTAATCCCCCCGTCGGGGCTCTCGCCCGCGGCATTCGGGAGGTTGGTGGCGGCGATCGGCGGCCTTGAACGGCCATTGCCGGAGAGGGATGCCGCCGCGCTTGCCGACCGGCCGCGTGCCGCCACCATCGCCGGCACCGAGTTGGTGCCGGCGGGGCGGCTCGGGCCGGGCTGGCTGCTGGTGCGCGAAGCCGCCGCCGCCCGGCCGCCGGTGACGCTTGCCGCGGGCGCGGTGTGGGACGGCCGGTTCAAGATCGTCGCGGCGGGTGAGCCGCCCGCTGGCGACGCCCTTTCGGTCGGTGCGCTTGGCGTGGAGGCGGCGCGTTTTCGCGGCTGCAAGGGCCTTCCCACGATGGTCCTGCGGTCGCTGCCCGCCGTGCGCGCGGGCGGCGAGCTGCTTGCGGTGCCTCATCTCGACTGGCCGGGTGCAGCCGAAGCGGCCTGTTTCCGCTGCGTTTTCGCCCCCCCGCCCGCCGCGGGGCCGGCCCCGTTCCTCAGTTGCTGAAGGTTTTGGGGGTGCGCGAATTGCCCCGCGACCCTATGTTCTGCCATGTATCAGGAAGCGCCGTGCAGCGGCCGGAGCCCTGAGACCGCCGGGCCTGGCGCCTCGGGCCCAGGAGACGTGATCGCACGATGAGCAATTTCGGCCGGAACCTGGCGCTGTGGGTGATCATCGCCCTCTTGCTCGTGGTTCTATTCAACTTGTTCCAGCCGGGCATGACCCGCAGCACGGCGACGCAGGAGGCCTATTCCGATTTCCTGACGCAAGTGAACCAGGGCCAGGTCCGCGACGTGGTCATCCAGGGCCGGCAGATCAGCGGCCAGCTGGCGGACGGCCGCAGCTTCGAGACCTACACGCCGGAAGACCCGAGCCTCGTCAGCCGCCTCACCGACAAGGGCGTTCGGGTGATCGCCAAACCGCAGGACGCGGACGTTAATCCGCTGCTGCATTACCTGCTCTCGTGGTTCCCGATGCTACTGCTGATTGGCGTCTGGGTGTTCTTCATGCGCCAGATGCAGTCAGGCGGCGGACGCGCGATGGGCTTCGGCAAGTCGCGGGCGCGCCTGCTGACCGAGAAGCAGGGGCGCGTGACGTTCGAGGACGTGGCCGGCATCGACGAAGCCAAGGGCGAGCTGCAGGAGATCGTCGAGTTCCTGCGCGACCCGCAGAAGTTCCAGCGCCTCGGCGGCAAAATCCCCAAAGGCGTGCTGCTGGTCGGGCCTCCGGGTACCGGCAAGACGCTGCTCGCGCGCGCCATCGCGGGCGAGGCGAACGTGCCGTTCTTCACCATCTCCGGCTCGGATTTCGTGGAGATGTTCGTGGGCGTCGGCGCGAGCCGGGTGCGCGACATGTTCGAGCAGGGCAAGAAGAACGCGCCCTGCATCATCTTCATCGACGAAATCGACGCAGTGGGGCGGCATCGCGGCGCAGGGCTCGGCGGCGGCAATGACGAACGCGAGCAGACGCTCAATCAGATGCTCGTCGAAATGGACGGGTTCGAGTCAAACGAGGGCGTGATCCTGATCGCCGCGACCAACCGCCCCGACGTGCTCGACCCCGCGTTGCTGCGCCCGGGCCGGTTCGACCGGCAAGTGGTGGTGCCGAACCCGGACGTGAACGGGCGCGAGAAGATTTTGCGCGTGCACATGCGGAAGGTGCCGCTCGCCTCCGACGTCGATCCCAAGGTGATCGCGCGCGGCACGCCCGGCTTCTCAGGCGCTGACCTGGCGAATCTGGTGAACGAGGCGGCCCTTTTGGCGGCGCGGATGGGCAAGCGCGTGGTGGCGATGCTCGAGTTCGAGAACGCCAAGGACAAGGTGATGATGGGCTCGGAGCGCCGCTCGCTTGTGATGAGCGAGGCGGAGAAGCGCATGACCGCCTATCACGAGGCGGGCCACGCGCTCTGTGCGATGCACGAGCCCGAGTGCGATCCGGTGCACAAGGCGACCATCATTCCGCGTGGGCGGGCGCTCGGGCTGGTGATGAGCCTGCCGGAGGGCGACCGCTACTCCAAGAGTAAGTCGAAGCTGCTCTCCGAGCTGACGATGGCGATGGGCGGGCGCGCGGCGGAGGAGATCATCTTCGGCCCCGACAAGGTCTCCAACGGCGCGGCCGGCGACATCAAGATGGCGACCGATCAGGCCCGGCGGATGATCACCGAATGGGGGATGAGCGAGAAGCTCGGCATGATCGCCTATGGCGACAACAGTCAGGAGGTGTTCCTGGGCCACTCGGTGACGCAGAACAAGAACGTCTCCGAGGCGACCGCGCGCGAGATCGACGCCGAGATCAAGGGCATCATCGACAGCGCCTATCAGAAAGCGCGGCATATCCTGACGGAGAACGTGGAGGAGCTGCATCGGCTGGCGCGCGGCCTGTTAGAGCACGAGACACTGACCGGCGACGAGATTCGCGCCGTGCTGCGCGGTGAGCCGGTGATCCGCAAGGTGGTGGACGAACCCGCGCCCGAGAACCGCCGCGCCTCAGTACCGACCACCGTACGCCCCGTGCCGGCGCCGCCGGCGGGCGGATTGGGACCCGCCGCCGCGCCGGGGTAGGGCCGCTTGCCATGGACAGGTGTTTTTGCCGTGCTGTCCAAGCGTCGGCGCATGGAGCTAGAAGTTGGCCGCCCGCACGCGTGATCGCGTCGTCGCGGGGCTTGTCCCCGCGATCCCGCGCAACGACCCTGCCGCACGCATCTTGCGTTGGATGCGCGGATCAGGCCCGCGCACGACGGTAAGAATGGCGCCTATGCCCGGCTCGTGGTGAGCAACTGATGCCGCAATGGGCCGGACTGGCGCTGGACCGGCCGCGCATCATGGGCATCCTGAACGTGACGCCGGACAGTTTCAGTGACGGCGGGCGCTACCCCGATGCGGCATCGGCGATTGCTGCGGGCTTGGCGATGCGCGTTGCCGGGGCGGACATCGTGGATGTGGGCGGCGAGAGCACCCGCCCCGGCGCGACGCCGGTCGCGCCCGAGGAAGAGCAGGCACGCGTGCTGCCGGTGATCCGCGCGCTGGCGCGCGAGGGCGTGCTTGTGTCGGCCGATACCCGCAACGCCGCGACCATGCGCGCCGCGCTCGACGCCGGTGCGCGCATCGTCAACGACGTCTCGGCGCTGGCGCATGATCCCCTCTCGGCGGACGTGCTGGCCGCATCGACCTGCGGCGTCGTGCTGATGCATATGCGTGGCACCCCGGCGACGATGCACCGGTTCGCCGAATACCATGATGTGGCGGGCGAGGTAGCGGCCGAGCTAACAGCGCGGGTCGCCTTCGCCGAGCGCGCAGGAATCGCGCGCGCCCGGATCGCGGTCGATCCCGGTTTCGGATTTGCCAAGCAGCCGGCGCAGTCGGTGGAACTGCTGCGCCGGCTCGGCGTGGTGGCGGCACTCGGCCTGCCGCTCGTCGTCGGACTGTCCCGCAAGGGATTTATCGGCCGGCTTGCGGATGAGCCGAAGGCCGCGGCAAGGGATGCCGGGTCGCTCGCCGCCGGCCTGTTCGCTCTGTCCCGGGGAGCGAGCATACTGCGCGTTCATGACGTGCCCGCCACACGGCGGGCGCTTAACGTCTGGCATATTCTCAATTCATGAAGGATTCTGCTTGGCTCTTCAGGGGCGTACCAACTACACGCTAGTCGCAACTGAAGGCGTAGCGGGCTGTTGCAGCAGATGATGGGAAAGCGCCGGCTGTTTGGGACCGACGGCATTCGGGGAACCGCCAACACCGACCCGATGACCGCCGAGACGGCGCTGCGGCTGGGTCAGGCCGCGGGGCTAATGTTCATGCGCGGTTCGCACCGCCACCGCGTCGTCATCGGCAAGGATACGCGGCTTTCGGGCTACATGATCGAGCCGGCGCTGACGGCCGGTTTCGTCGGCGCCGGAATGGACGTCACCCTGGTCGGGCCGCTGCCGACGCCGGCCATCGCCATGCTGACGCGCAGTTTGCGTGCCGATCTCGGCGTGATGATCTCGGCCTCGCACAACCCGTTTCAGGATAACGGCATCAAGCTGTTCGGCCCCGACGGCTTCAAGCTCTCCGACGAGACGGAGCTGCAAATCGAGACGCTGATGGGCTCCGATTTGTCGCGCCGGCTTGCGCGACCCGCGGAGCTCGGCCGCGCAGCCCGGCTCGAGGACGCGCCGGGCCGGTATATCGAGGCGGCCAAGCAGACCTTCCCGCGCGGGCTGAGCCTCGACGGGCTGAAGATCGTCGTCGATTGCGCACACGGCGCCGCCTACCGCGTCGCGCCGACCGTGCTTTGGGAACTGGGGGCGACCGTGGTGCCGCTCGGCGTCCAGCCCGACGGGTTCAACATCAACCGCGATTGCGGCTCGACCGCGCCGGAGCTGCTGTGCGCCCAGGTGGTCGAGCACAAGGCCGATCTCGGCATCGCGCTCGACGGCGACGCCGACCGCGTGCTGATCGCCGACGAACGCGGCCACCTGATCGACGGCGACCAGATCATCGCGCTGATCGCCCGCTCCTGGCTGCAAGCCGGCCGGCTGCGCGGCGGCGGCGTGGCGGCGACGGTGATGTCGAATCTCGGCCTGCAAAGGTTCCTGGAGGACGCCGGACTCGCGCTCGAGCGCACGCGGGTGGGGGACCGCTATGTGGCCGAACGGATGCGCGAGCTCGGCCTCAATGTCGGCGGCGAGCAATCGGGCCACTTGATCCTGTCGGACTATGCGACCACCGGCGACGGGCTGGTGGCGGCCCTGCAAGTGCTGGCGGTGCTGGTGGAGCAGGGCGGGCGCGCGAGCGAGGTGTGCCGC
This sequence comes from Acetobacteraceae bacterium, assembly GCA_035685165.1. Classification (GTDB taxonomy): domain Bacteria; phylum Pseudomonadota; class Alphaproteobacteria; order Acetobacterales; family Acetobacteraceae; genus DATFDN01. The sequence goes on along the minus strand of DASRBI010000017.1, from coordinate 116,604 downwards.
ATCTTCTCTCCCTTCCCGCAGCTTTTGCGGAACGTGCGGTTCGCCGGGGAATCCCCCTTGGAGAGCGCGGCGGTGCAGGCGGCGGTCGCCGACGCCGAGGCGCGGCTCCACGGCGTCGGCCGGCTGGTGATCCGCGCGAGCGGCACCGAGCCGATGATCCGCGTCATGGCCGAGGCCGAGGACGAAGATCTGGTCAAGGAAGTCGTCGGCGCGCTCTGCGCGTTGCTCGAGGAGGCCGCGGGCGGCGGCGCCGCGCGACCGCACGCCGCATGAGCGGCGCCCCGCGCGGGCGCGTTCTGGCGATCGCCGGCTCCGACTCGGGCGGCGGGGCGGGAATCCAGGCGGACATCAAGACGATCACCGCGCTCGGCGGCTATGCCGCGACCGCGCTGACTGCGGTCACCGTGCAGGATACGACGGGCGTGCGCGGTGTGATCGCGCTCCCGCCCGAATTCGTCGCCGCGCAGATCGCGGTGGTGCTGGACGATATCGGCGCGGATGCGATCAAGACCGGGATGCTCGGCAACGCGGCGACGATGCAGGCGATCGCCGAGGTGCTGGCGCGGCCGGCGCAGCTGGGCGTGCCGGTGGTCGTCGATCCGGTGATGGTGGCGAAGGGCGGCGCGAGCCTCTTGCCCGAGGAGGCGCTGCCTTCGTTCCAGCGCCACATCCTGCCGTGCACGTTCCTGCTCACGCCGAACGTGCCGGAGGCCGAGGCGCTGTGCGGCGAGCGGATCGAGACCAAGGAGGCGATGCGCCAGGCGGCGGAGGCGCTGCTGACGCTCGGTGTCTCCGCCGTGTTGCTGAAGGGTGGGCATCTGCCGGGGCCGGACGTGACCGACATCCTGGCCACCTCGACCGGCACCGAGGCATTCACGGCGGCGCGGATCGACACGCGGCACACGCACGGCACCGGCTGCACCCTGGCGAGCGCGATCGCGACGGGGCTCGCCCAAGGCATGGGATTGCGCCCGGCGGTGCTGCGGGCGCGGGCCTATGTGCGCGCGGCGCTCGCCGCCGCACCGGGCCTCGGCGCAGGCCACGGGCCGCTCGGGCACACCGTCACCCTCGATCCCGCCCGGCTCGGCTCTTTTGAAGATTAGGGAATTCCCGGACGGCGGTTCTCACCCCGCCAGTCGCACCGGCAAGCTGGCCAGCCCGCGCAGCGTGTTGTTGTAGCGCCGCTTCGGCTCGCCGATGATCTCGATCGCACGCGCCCGCCGCGCCAGCGCCGTCAGCACAACCTCGCCCTCCATGCGCGCGAGCGCCGCGCCGACGCAGCCGTGGATCCCCGCGCCGAATGCGACGTGACCCGCATTGCGGCGCGTGATGTCGTACTCATCCGGGTTCTCCCACTGGCGCGGATCGCGGTTGGCGGCGCCGAGGAACATGAGCACCTTCGTGCCTTCCGGCAGCCACACGCCGCCGATCTCCACCTCGCGCGTCGTCGTGCGGAAGAAGGTCTGCACCGGGCTTTCGTAGCGCACCGCCTCTTCGAACGCGCCGCGCGCGAGCGCGGGGTCAGCGCGCAGACGCGCGAACTGCGCCGGAAAGCGCGCGAGGCAAAACAGCGCAGCGCCCAACCCGCTGACGGTGGTATCGACGCCCGCGGTCAGCACCGAGCGCACGACGAGCGGCGCCTCCTCATGCGTGAGTTCGCCCGCATCGGCCGCCGCATGGATCGCCGCGCCGAACCCAACGGGCGCTAGTGCCGCGCGCTGCGATTGCGCCTGCACCCATTCGATCACCGGCTCGGCGTCCTTCACCGCTTCCTCGAAGAAGGCGTTGCGCGGCCCGAAGGAGTTGAACACCATGTTGCCGTAGGGCAGCAGGTAGGACCGGTGCTCGCGCGGCATCCCCACCGCGTCGGGGAACACGGTCAGCGGATAGGCTTCGGCGAGGTCGCGCACTGCGTCAAACGTCCCTCGGCGCAGCAGCTCGTCGATCAGCGCCTCGGCCGCCTGCTCGAAATCCGCACGCAGCCGGCGCATTGCGGCGGCCGACAGCACGCGGTCGAGCACCTTGCGCGTGCGGTCGTGCAGCGGCGGGTCGGTTTCCAGAACAAGGCTCGGCAGGCGCCAGGGCTTCTCCTTCTTGAAATCGGCGAGCCCCACGCCGCGCGCCGATGAGAAGCTTTGCCAGTCGCTCAACACCGCCCGCACCTCGGCATAGCGGGCGACCCCGACGACGCCGTAGCGCGGCAGGCGCACCACCGGCCCCGCCTCGCGCAGCGCGCTGTGCATGGGGAATGGGTTCTCGAAGAACTCGGCCGAGAACGGGTCGATGTCGAGTTCAGGCAGGTCCATGACCATGCGTCCGGTCTCCCCGGCGGATGCTAGGGCCCCCCGCCTACCCCGGCCAGTGCGAACCCCGGTTGATTTGACCCTGCCCGGAGCGGCCCCTAGAACGGCCGGGCAAACGCCGTGTCGGGAAGACCCGCGCGCTCCCGGCGGAGGGGTGGCCGAGCGGCTGAAGGCGGCGGTTTGCTAAACCGTTGTACAGGGTAAACCTGTACCGGGGGTTCGAATCCCCCTCCCTCCGCCATTTCGGCGCCGTCGCCGTGGAGCGCCAGCCGGTGATCAGGCGCACCGCTTCGGCGTGGAGCGGGTCTATCTCCAGTTTCTTCTTGACCTTGGCGCCGCGTTGCTCGGCCTTGCCCTCAGCGGTCGTCCCTCCTTCCAGGCGAATTCACTCTGAATTTCCGGTTGCCGTAAAGAGCCATTCTGACTGAAATGGCGCAAATTAGAGTCGCCGGGTCGGCTCATAAAAACCATGTCGGCCGAGACCGTGTTCAGTCAGGACGACCTCGCGCGCCGGAAGGCGGCGAGCGAGATTCGCCGCGACCCGCTCAGCGGCCCCATCGACACCCGGATCGCGGGCGGCGGCGGGCACCTCCATCAAACGGCGTGCATAGACGGGATGTGCCGGGAGATCGCCGCCGGGCGCCGCAAGCTACTGGTCGAAATGACGACTGGCACCGGCAAGACCCGCACGGCGGCAGCCCTGCTCAAGCGCCTGTTCGAGGCCAATTGGGCCACGCGCGCCCTGTTTGTGGTCGATCGCAACACGCTCGCGATCCAGACCGAAGATGCTTTCGCCGAGCATTTGCCCCATCTGCCCTGTTACCGCGTGCCGCGCACCGGGCGGCGTTTCCAGGACGAGAAGCGCGTCACCACGAACACCAAGTCACATAGCAGGAGAGACCGATGCCGCTGAGCGCTGATCAACTCAGGAAGCTGGTAGCCGGAGACGCGGTCGCCATCCGCGGTAGGGCAACATTGGAGCCCGCAGGTGGACCGGGGGACAAAGTCTTCCCGCCGACCTACGCGGTGGACGACAAGAACAAGGAACCCGGCGCCAAGTATGCGTTCGAGATTCGCCGTATCGACGGGCAGGGCGTGAAGTGTGTGCTCATCGACTCGGTGCAGAGCCAGGCAAACCGGATGGAGGAGGCGCTTCAGGCGTTGTGGGCCGACAAGCAGATCGTACTTCCCGTCGTGAGCGTCGACTTCTCGTCGGTCGCGCCCGAGGTGGGGTGCGTCACGTCGCTCACGGCGCCTCACCGCATCGCCGACGCGCTCCTGCGCGACAGTCTGCTCGATGGCAAGCTCTTTCGGCTTTCGGACATCGGCAAGTCGTTCACGCACGCGAGCACCAGAAACGCGACCGCCCTGTTCAAGGTCTGCCCGACGGGGCTGGTCTTCGGCTTGTGGGACAGCACGGGGCCTAAGGGTGGCCTCGGCGCCAAGTTCCAGCGCGCGCTGGTCTCGGAGATCGTCGGTATCAACGCCGCCCCTGGGAGCAAGACTGAGAGCCGGATTGATCCCCTCAACATCCTCAAGAACGCCGCAGACATCTACATTGCGGCGGACGACAACGAGCGATGGACGACCGACATTAAGGAGGCGAAGAAGTACGAAGAGGACGACAAGGACCACAAGAAGGGTGACCCGATCAAATTCGGCAAAGAGGGCAAGCCCTCCGAGGTGAACCACGGCAACGTGACGCCGAGCATCGATTCGGTTGGCGGAGGCGTGACGATCGACGAGGCACGGCATACGGTGGTGCTCTCGCTCGCGTCGCTCCGACGCCTGGGGTTCACCACTGGAGCGGAAGAAGCCCGCACGGTGCTGGCTGCGCTCGGGTTGCTTGCCATATTCGCCGCGGAGAGCCGCGGACACGATCTGCGCTCCCGCTGCCTGCTCGTGCCAAAGGAGGGCTCCGCGCTGAAGCTCGAAGCGGTCGCCCGGGATGGCAGAACGACTCCCGTGGATCTCGACTTCGCCGGGGCCATCGCGCTCTACAACGAGGCAGTCGGCAAGCTCCCTGATGGCATCAAGTTCGACAAGCCTGCGGGCGAAGCACTCGCGGAGCTACAGCCCTCGCCAAAGCTCGCCTGCCTCGTGAGAAAGAGCCGCAAGCTTGCGGCAGCAGAGGCCGATGTCGGAGACGCGTGATGCTTGCGATCGAGGTCGAGCTCCTGTCGGGGCGCTATGCGGCGACCGCATATAACGATCGCGGACGCGCCGAGTGGCCGCCACACCCCGCACGCTTCTTCTCGGCGCTGGTCGCCGCGCTCCACGATCACGACGAGGTCGACCCGGCCGAGCGGGAAGCACTCCTGTGGCTCGAGCAGCAGAGCGCGCCGTCGTTGTGGGTCGATCCCGAATCGGAATCGAGAGTCGGGAGGCGGCGGGTGCATGACGTCTATGTACCAGTCAACGACGTCACGCTTGGGGAAGACGCCGGCTTGTCTCGCATAGAATGGGACCATGTATTCGCAAAGCAGAAGAACAAGGCGAAAGACAAGCTGGAACAAGCCTCTGCCAAGCTAAGGGAGGAGCTACAAAATAATCCGGACAGCGATGCATGCAAGAAAGCAAAGAAGGATGTCGAGAAAGCACAACGCGAACTCGCGAAGGATGGGTTCAGCGACGTGGATTTAGAAACTTCCGTCGCCCTGATGCCGGACCGCCGCACGCGTCAGGTGCGGACGTTCCCGGTCGTCATCCCTGAGACGCCGACTTTTGCGTTCCTATGGCGAGATGCGGATGCAACAGAGCATCGTGGTGCGCTTGAACGACTCTGTGCACGCGTGACCCGGCTCGGTCACTCCTCGTCGCTTGTGCGATGCAACGTCGCTGACCGCAATATCTCCCCGACGCTGGTCCCCAGCGATGAGGGCGATACCACCTTGCGGGTGATTGGACCCGGTCAGCTTGAGCGGCTCGAGCGCGCCTTCGCTTACCATCGTGGCGTCGAAAACCGTGTGCTGCCAGCGCGTCCTCAGCGCTACCGCTCCGCATCCGAGGTCGCCGCCGCGACCGCACACGCCGAGAGCATCTTTTCCACCGACTGGGTCATCTTTGAGCGCGTCGGCGGATCGCGGCCGGTTTCCTCTCGATCTACGGATCTCGCACGGGCGCTGCGCTGCGCGCTGCTCGAACAGCACGGCGACCAAAGTCTGCCGGCGACGCTCTCGGGTCGCGCCGAGAGCGGTCCGACCGAGCAACCGCACGTCGCGTTCGTGCCGCTGCCGTTCGTCGGACACGAGCACGCCGACGGCGCGATCATGGGCTGCGCGTTGGTGCTGCCTCGCCAGCTTCCGACCCGCGACCGCGAAATCCTGTTTCGCCTCATCGCGAATTGGGAGAAGGAGCGCTCCGACCAGCGCGGCAACCTGACACTTGCGGGTGGAACACTTCCGCCCTTCATCGTTCGTCGTGTGGACGTGTCGGCGAAGGAGGCGCTCGACCCCATGAGATGGTGCCGCGCTTCCACGCGGTTCATCACCGCGACGCCAATCGCCCTGGACAGAAATCCCGGTAACCTCCGCAGCAACCGGGATGACACTGCACGTAAGGCCGCTCTGGAAGCGCAGCGCAGCATCAGTGACGCGTGCCGACGTGTCGTCGGCATCCGCCCGGTCTCGGTCGCGGTGTCGCTCGCACCGCTGCTTCCCGGCGCGCAGCATGTTCGCGACTTCTTGCCATGGCCCGGCCGCCCGGCGCGTACGGCACGCGTACGGGTCCATGCCGACATCCGCTTTGAAGAACGCGTGCGTGGCCCGCTCCTGCTTGGCGCTGGGCGTTACTTCGGCCTTGGGCTCTGTCTGCCCGTGGGGGACCGATGACGCTCACACCTGCTAACTTCGGCGCCTTCCACGCCGCCATTCACGATGGCAAGCAGCCCTTCGGCTGGCAGCAGCGCCTGCTCGAACAGATCGTCCGAGACAAGCGCTGGCCGCGGGTGCTCGACCTCCCGACCGGCGCCGGCAAGACCACGTGCATCGACATCGCCCTCTTCGCGCTTGCGCTCGACGCAGACAACGAAGCAACGGATCGCTGGTGCCCGCGTCGGATCGCGATGGTCGTGGACCGGCGTATCGTGGTCGATCAGGTCGCCGAGCGCGGTCGAGCGCTTTTGCGCACATTGCTGTCGAGCACTGACGCGGTCGTCATCGAAGTCGCCAATCGGTTGCGCTCCCTGGCCCGGACGGGTGAGGAGCCACTCGGCGTGTTCACGCTTCGTGGCGGGATACCCAAGGATGACGGTTGGGCACGCACGCCTGACCAGCCGCTCATCATTGCGTCGACCGTCGATCAGGTTGGATCGCGGATGCTCATGCAGGGCTATGGCGTGAGCCAAGGCATGAGGCCGGTACATGCTGGTCTTCTGGCTAACGACACGCTGCTCCTCCTCGACGAGGTGCATCTCTCTGAGCCGTTCCGGCAGACGCTCGACCGGCTCGCGCGCCTCCGTGAGCGATTCTCCGAGAACGGCGTGAAGACACGGTTCTCCCACGCGTTCCTGTCCGCGACGCCGGGGGCTGGGACGGAGCCACCCTTCGCATTGCTCGACGAAGAGAAGAAGCTCGATTCGCCGCTCGGCCCCCGCCTCCACGCGTGCAAGCCCGCGCGCCTCGTCGAGGTGGAAGATCGGAGCGCACTGGAGGAGGAGTGCGTCGAGCAGGCGAGGGGCTTGCTTGCGCGGCACAGGACGGTCGCGGTGGTGGTCAACCGCGTCGCAAGCGCGAACGTGATCGCACGTCGGCTCACCGAATCTCTCCGGAGCGATGCGATCGTCACCCTGCTCACTGGCCGCATGCGCCCGCTCGACCGTGACGATGTGCTGCGCGAGCTGCGGTCCGCCGTCCAGACAGGCCGAAAGCGAAGCGATGACCTTCCCAAGCGTGTTATTGTTGGCACCCAGTGTATCGAGGCGGGCGCGGACTTCGACTTCGACGCTCTCGTCACGGAGGCCGCGAGCCTCGACAGCCTGCGGCAACGCTTCGGCCGCGTCGATCGACTCGGTACCTACAAGAACGCCGAAGGCGTCGTCGTTTACGACAACTGCAGGAAGTTGAAAGAGGAGCTCAAGCGACGGGGAGAGAAGCCCTCGCTGGCGGACGACGATCCAATCTATGGCAAAGCGCTCGGCGAAACCGCCAAGTGGCTCAAAGAACAAGAGAAGGAGCGACCGAAGAAGCTGAAGGAGGAGTTGAGGAAGCTCAAAGATGAGGCCATGAAACTCAAGGGAGAGGCGAAGCAGAAGGCCGAAGAGCAACTGGCCAGAAGGGCGCAAGTTGATTTCGGCGTCCTCGCGCTTGAGGTGCCGACTGGCAATGATCTGACGAAGCTGCTCGCACCCAAGCCGGATGCGCCGACGCTACTTCCGGCGTATCTCGACTTGTGGGCGCAGACCTCACCTGCGCCGAGCCAGGTCCCCGATGTGAGCCTTTGGCTGCATGGCCCAAGCTCCGGCCCAGCCGATGTCCAGGTTATCTGGCGCGCCGATCTCTCCGAGGACGTGCTTCGGCGGGGAGACCTCGACGCGGCGACGGCCATTGTCACGGCGGTTCGCCCCTCGAGCCTTGAAGCGTTGTCGCTGCCGTTTGCAACCGCGCGTGCCTGGATCGCAGGGCAGCCGGTCCGTGATTTTGGAGACACGGAGGGAGCAGCACTCGACGAGAACGAGGATCCGACGCCGTCCGGGCGATGTGCGCTTCGCTGGCGAGGCGACGAGAGCGAGATCGTCGTGGCGACGACGCTGAAGCCCGGCGACACGATCGTCGTGCCTGCGAGCTACGGCGGCATCCGCAGCGGCTGCTTCGACGCCACCTCGACCGATCCCGCTACAGACCGCGCAGAGCAGGCCAATCTCCTCGCACGCGCGCGGCCGGTGCTACGACTGCATCCAGCCGTTACCGATGGGCTCGAGGTCTCCCTGCCGCTCGACGAACCCGAGGAGGTTCGCGACTCTCTGGGCCGCCTCGCGTCTAATGGCGATTGGCCAGCGTGGAAGCGCTTGTGGGCACAGAAGCTCGCCAAGGGGCGCAACTCGTTTGTTGTGCCTGGGGACCCCTCCTGGACGGTGATCGAAGCAAGGCGAGTGCCGCTGACCGAACTCCGGACCGTCGTCCAGTCCGAAGAGACGCTTGAAGATGGCGTTGAGTTGACGACGGATGGCGATGATTCGTTCTGCGCAGGGCGAGCCGTCTCGCTATCCGAGCACAGCGCCGACGTGGAGACGTTTGCGCGAGAGTATGCGACGCGCTGTGGACTTGGAGGGTGGCTCGCCGAGCACGTCGCGCTCGCAGCGTGGCTGCACGACATCGGCAAGGCCGATCGTCGCTTCCAAATCATGCTTCGTGGAGGGAGTGAGATCGAGTACTTCAAGGACGAAACGCCGTGGGCCAAATCGGCGATGTCCCCGGGAGCGCGCGCAGCACGCAAGCTGGCCCGAAAGCGCAGCGGCTACCCGGGCGGGGGCTACTTCCACGCGGTGCAGTCGGTCGCGATGCTTGATGGTCAGAGGACTGCGCTGGCTGGGTGGCTGAAGAAAGGCGACCCCACGAAGGAGCCCGACCTGGATCTCGTTCTTCACCTTGTTGCGAGTCACCACGGCGAGTGCCGCCCCTTCGCGCCTGTTGTGGTTGACAGCGCTCCCATCAAGATCCCGCTTGCCGGACACTCCAGCAGCGTGTTTGGCAAGATCGATTTTTCAGAGATTCCATCGAACCCGGAGCTGCATCGGCTCGATTCTCCGCTCGCCGACCGCTTCTGGACACTTGTCGCAAAATACGGCTGGCAGGAGCTGTGCTGGCTCGAGGCGATCCTTCGCCTTGCCGATCATCGCGCCAGCGAGGAGGAGCAGAATGCAAACGCTGACACTTGACGGCATTGATGGTCAGCACCTTTGGGGGTTTCTGACGGCACTTGGTTCATTGTCGTTGCTCGACGAGCACGCGCGCGCGGAGATGCTCGAAGTTCCTAGACTGGCTTTCGAGGAGGACGGGACGGCAGTGATTCAAACCCCGGTCAGCAGAGACCAACTCCCTGCAGTCTTGTTGGCCAGACTGCGGAAGCTCCAGCTCTATCTCGAAAAGAACCTCGAGGGCCTAAAGAAGCCCAGCGACTTTAAGAGGTCGAGCTACGAGAGCATCGCGTGCAAGAGCGAGCCGGACGCGCTCGACTTTCTTGCTGGCTTGGCCTGTGTCGTTGGCGACGAAGCATTCGAGTCCACGCTGTGCGCAGCAAACGGAGCAAGCCATCAGAACCTTCTTCAATCTATGCGCGACATTCTCAATCTCGTCGAAGACGAGCATGTGCGGCTTTCCTTGTTCGAAATTTGGCAGAAGACTTACCGCGTGCCGGATGACAAGCGTCAGCAGCTTCAGCTTGGGACCCGAAAACCCACCCTGCGCCTCGATCCGTCGGACGAGCGACTCTATGCGCTCCGGCTCTCGAATCCGACGACGACGGATGATTTCCGTACTGAGCTTGGCGCACAAGCGCTTGCCATTCCTGCGTTCACTTTGTTGCCGGTCGTGCCTCGCAAGCAACCGGTCACTGTTGCTTCGAAGCGGCATCGACAGCGGGTTACCTTCTCGTGGCCGCTCTGGAATGTCCCTGCGACGCTTCCTACTGCGCGCGCACTTCTGTGGGGAGGAGTTGAGCGCCCCCAAGTTCAGCGAGAACGAGGCGTTTTCGGCGCCTTCAGCGCTGACCGCGTATCCGGCGCGAAAGGAAAGCTGTCCTTCGCCCCATCACAAGGTGTTTGGTGATGGCAGCGAGACACCGAGTTGCTGTTTGCGTATACGGCGCAGTCCTCGTTCAAGACAACCACTATTGGTGCGTCCCGCCCGAGTCGCCCGTGTGGTGGTTCATCGAAGGTGATGACTGGACTGGGGCGTCCCCGATGGTGGGTCGAAAGACAGGTTATCGAGAGCCCTATGGGATGGCTATGGCGTAAACGTAGTTCTCATCATCGCCAGCGACGGTGCGCCAACCTCCCTAGATGTGCGCCTTGTGGCGCCAGTCGGATTAGGTTGTCTGAGGCCTCAAAGATGATGAGCCAGCTCACTTTCTCGTCCTGTCGTGCTTCCAACCGCCTGCGCCTGCGGACGAAGCTTCATGCCGGCGGCCTTGAATTATCCACGCTCAATATTAGGACATACAGCATTATGCTTTAATAGCGATGAGGCTAATTAAAGGATCGCCTGTGACGAACGGAGAGAACCACAGGCTCGGCGCCTATGTCGAAACGAGCGCGGGAGGCGAGCGCGTGCGCGCCTATGTGCCTGCCCCGCTGCCGCCGAATACCCCGCTCGAACTCGGACGGTTCATGCAGGTCTACGAACGCGCCATTGCCGCTTTCGGGCGCCTGGACGGCGTGTGTTCCGGAACCATCCGCCGAGTGCCGCGGGATCAACTTGTTCGCTTGCGGGGCGCTGATGGTTTGCGCGTCCACCTCTTCGCCGAGGTTTCGACGGCCTTGGTAAGCGGCTGGATATCGACGGTGGCCGGGTCGAACGCACCGCCGATCTATCCCAGCCTGTCGTCGTGCTCCTCGTGGTCTGGATCGGCGATGGCGTTGAGGAATTCACGGTAGCCCCAGGGACCACCGACATCCTCCGGCGGGCAGCGCCCGGTCGCCTCGATCAGGCCCGGGTAGGTCATGCCCGCCACCGCGTCGGTGATGCGCTCGATGCGGATGGAATGCTCCCAGCCGTCGCCAAAGTCGTAGCGGTATGTCAGCAATCGGGCGCCGACATCCTCCAGCACGTCGACCAGCCGCGCCTTGCTGGCGTCGAGCGGTCCCTCGCCGAAGGTGCGCGATTGCGGCGGCGGTCATGCCGCTAGGCTACGGCCCTCGCGGCGGGCGGACCAGTGCCAGGGCAGCAATTCGTGCAGGCACGCGGCCGGATGATCGGCGATGCATCCCAGCACGTCGGCCAGCCAGGCACGCGGGTCGACGCCGTTCAGCTTCGCCGTGGCGATCAGCGAATACATCGCAGCCGCGCGCTCGCCGCCACGATCCGAGCCTGCGAAGAGCCACGCGCGCACCTTCCCTCGCCTGCCGAGCTCTGGAAGGTGGGTAAATGCTCGCTCTCCGGTATCCCGATAAGCGTCATCTGCGGCTCCGTTGGGGATAACCTAAAGGCTAAATGCGAGTGCCTCGCATTTGCTATTGCAGATGCGAATGAGTCGCATTATCGTCCCGCCGGTCTGTTGGAGGCGGAGAGCTCAGGGGATCCTTCATGCCTGTCCGTTGGATGGACTTTGATAGGTATCAATTCGTCGAGAGATTTCTGTGGGAATTGCGTAGCTCGGCGTTCGCCAAGCCCAACGCACTTCCATCCAAGGCGGGTTTGGTGCGCAAAGCATCAGGTTTGCTTGCGGCGTTCGCGCTAGCCAGCGCCTCTATCGGCTTCGCGATCGCCGCACCTCCGCCGGTCTCGGTTCCGAGCCCGGACAATTTTGAGCCGGGTCAAGCGGGCGCAGCCCCGACAGGACCTTTCGGCTTCCTCACTGGTATATCCCGGAGCGAATACCTTCTTGGCGATATGTGGGGCCTACGGCCCTGGCTCAGCCAATACGGAATCTCCATCGCTCTGCAGGAGACGAGTGAGGTTCTTGGGAATGTCACGGGCGGAACGCGTCAGGGCTTCGACTATGACGGTCTCACCCAGATGGTGCTGCAGATGGATACGCAGCGTGCCTTCGGGTGGTACGGGGGCACATTCAACGCCAGCGCGCTGCAGATCCATGGTCGCAATCTGAGCGCCGACAACCTCGCCACGTTGCAGACCGCGAGCGGCATCGAGGCGGATCGCGGGACCCGCCTCTGGGAGCTGTGGTATCAGCAAAAGTTCGGCAGCGAGGACCGCTTCAACGTCAGGTTCGGACAGCAAAGCCTCGACCAGGAATGGATGGTCAGTCAGAACGCGCTGCTGTTCGTCAACACGATGTTCGGCTGGCCGATGCTGCCCTCGGCCGATCTGCCCGGCGGCGGTCCCGCCTATCCGCTGTCCGCCCCCGGCATCCGCTTTCGCGAGCGGCCGACTGAGTCGCTGACGGTCCTTGCGGGCGTCTTCAGCGGAAGCCCTCTGAATACTGATGCCGCAGGCGATCCGCAACGGCTGAACGCGTCGGGCACAGTTTTTCCCTGGAATGGCACGCTCGCAATCGCCGAACTGCAATACACCTACCCGTCGCTCGGTACGATGCTTTACGCGAACCAACCGGAGCCGCTCGGGCGCACCTATAAACTCGGCTTTTGGTACGACACAAAATCATTCGCCGATCAGCAAATCGACAACACGGGCTTGTCGCTCGCAAATCCCGCTAGCAGCGGAATTCCCATGATGCATCGCGGCGATTGGGGTATCTATGCTGTTGCGGATCAGACGGTTTGGGTCGATCCAAACGAGCCCGATCGCACGGTAAATGTGTTTATTCGCCCTATGGGTACGCCGCTTTCCGATCGCAACCTGATCAATTTTAGTCTGAACGCTGGCGTCACTTTTCACGAGCCGATCCTGCATCGCGACGACGACACTTTCGGCATCGGCATGGGCTACGCTCATGTGAGCGGGCGTGTATCCGCCTTGGACCGCGACACTGCGTTTTTCACCGGCGCGTTCACCCCGATCCGTAGCGGCGAGACTTTCGTCGAGGTGACTTATCAGTACCAGGTAACGCCCTGGTGGCAGCTACAACCTGACATTCAATACGTGTTCAACCCGGGCGGCGGCGTCGCGAATACGAATGGCTCCGGGAAAATCGGCAACGAACTCGTGTTGGGCTTGCGAACCAACATCCTGTTCTAAGGGGGACCCTTGAGTATGACGACCAGGATCTGGCAGAGCGCGAAGACAGAGAAGCAAGCGGCTCGCTTTGACGTGAAGCAGTGCGAACCGGAGACGGAGATAATGGAATTATGTAATAGCGCGATTGCGGCTCATTTGTATCACCCTAGCGGGATCAAACTGGGTTCGCAAAGGAAGAAGGAGCCCATGCCGAGTTCCCTGCGGCGAATCTTATGGACAGCGATTGCGCTGATTGCAGCGCCGGCGCTGACGGTTGGAGCTGCGTTTGGCGCGGAACCGCAAGGTTTCCTCGAAACCATCCATCGCCACATCATGCGGACGTCCACCGTCGCCGATAACGGCGATCTCAATCCTTATGCCATCGTCATTGCGCCGGTCTCAATTGGCAAAGTGCAGAAGGACGACGTGCTGGTGACAAACTTCAACAACGTCTCGAATCTGCAGGGCACGGGAGGCACAATTGTCGATTACAACCCCTCAACTAAGAAAACGACGCTGTTCGCGAATCTTCCACAGCACTTGCCTCAATGCCCCGGCGGCGTCGGTCTGGGGACAGCCATGACCATGCTTAAGACCGGCTGGGTGATCGTGGGCAGCACGCCAAGCACCGATGGGACAACCAAGACAAAAGGCCCCGGTTGCCTCCTCGTCCTAGATCCGAACGGGCAGTTCGTCGCTGCCTGGGCCGGCCCAAACATCAACGATCCGTGGGGCAACATGGCGGTGGTCGACAAAGGGACGAGCGCCACCTTGTTCATCAGCATGGCCGGTTTCGATGTGCCTGGCCCGGAGGTGCGCGATCCTCAAACCGGTTATCCGGTAACGATCAACAAGGCGACGGTCTTGCGGATCGAACTGTCCATCCCTGAGGGAAAGCCGCCCGAAATCACGAATCAGACGGTTGTCGCGAGCGGCTTCGGCCAACGCGCCGATCGGGATGCCTTTCTCGTCGGCCCGACGGGAGTCGTGCTCGGCCGAGACAACACGCTCTATGTCTCCGACGCGTTGGGTAATCAGATCGTCGCCATCCCCGAAGCGACGACACGCACGACGAGTGCAGGAACCGGGCGGACGGTGACGAAAGACGGCCTTCTCAAGCGGCCGCTGGCCATGTGCATGGCGCCGAACGGCCATCTGCTGGTGACCAATGCCAAAAACGGTCAGGTCGTCGAGGTCGATCCGGCGACCGGGCAGCAGCTCTACGCACAATGGATCGACAACAACCAAGCCCAGAGCCCGCCCGGCAACGGCGATTTGTTCGGCATCGCAATGACACCGGACGGCAAAGGATTCTATTACGTGGAGGACGACGTGAATACCCTGATGGAGGCTGCACGATGACCTCCGAGGAGGAGATCAAGCTTCGGGCCTCACGCCGGGGTTTTTTGACAGGCGCGGCGAGTCTCGCGGCCGCTGCCGGCGCCGGCTTTAGCGCTGTTACGGCCGCGAGCGCCGTTGCAGCAGTTCCCGACGTGCCCGCTGTGCGCAACGAGCGATTCAGCGAGCCATTCTGGGGCACTCACCAAAGCGGGATCATTACGCCGCCGCAGAGCCATACGTATTTCGCGGTGTTCGATCTCGTCGCCACCAAGCGGGAGCAAGTCGCAAGACTTCTGCAAGTGTGGACTGCTGCCGCCGCGAGGATGACCACAGGCGCGACAGCACAGCCGCTCGACGCGGGGCTGAAGCCGGTCGCTGTTGCCGGCGCGGCGCAGCCGACGGGCAGCGACGACTATGAAACACCGCAGCCCGGCGACATGCCTGCCGATACCGGCGAAGCGCTCGGCCTGCCGCCGGCGCGCCTGACGATCACCTTCGGTTTCGGCGCCGGCCTCTTCACCAAAGATGGGAAGGACCGCTACGGCTTGGCCGCACGCCGGCCGGCGGCGCTTGTCGATCTGCCGCGATTTGTCGGCGATCAGCTGGTCGACCAGCATACCGGCGGTGACATCTCGGTCCAAGCCTGCGCGGATGACGGACAAATCGCGTTCCATGCGGTCCGGCAACTCGCGCGGCTCGGCGACGGAGTAGCGCAAATCCGCTGGGTGCAAACCGGCTTCCTCCCGAGTCTCGGCGGCAAGGAGACCCCGCGCAATCTGATGGGCTTCAAAGACGGAACGAACAATCTGTCGGTCAGCGACCCCCGGGCGATGGATCAATTCGTCTGGGTCGGCAATGAAGGCCCGGACTGGATGCGTGGGGGCAGCTATCTCGTCGCCCGGCGCATACGCATCGCCCTCGAGCACTGGGACCGGATGAAGGTGACGTTCCAGGAGCAGACCGTCGGCCGGCACAAATATTCCGGAGCGCCGCTTGGCAAGAAGAACGAGTTCGATGCCTTTGACTTCAAGGCGACCGACAAAGATGGCAACCCGGTCACTCCCGAAAACGCTCATGTCCGTCTCGCCGCCGCCGAGACCAATGATGGAGCGCGGATACTGCGGCGGGGATATTCCTACAATGACGGCGTGAATTTCACCGCAGAGCGCTGGCCTCCGTGGCGGCAAGGCATCGAGTACGACGCCGGCCTGTTCTTCGTGTGCTATCAGCGCGATCCGCGGACGGGCTTCATCAAGATCTTCGAGCGCATGGCTAAGATCGACATGATGAACCAGTTCGTCACGCACGTTGGGGGCGGCTTGTTCGCGTGTCCTCACGGCGCCTCAGAAGGCGAATTCATCGGTCAAGAGCTTTTCGAGACCACGTGATGATTGCGTCCTTGCGTGGGCAAAAGATGCGGCGCCGTTCTGCTGCTGGAGCATCACAAAAAGTCTCGATGGCGATGGTCACGACCAGGGACATTGCATCATACAGTCTTATCCGGAGGCCTCTTCCGATGCGATACGGCACCCTTATTCTTGCGTTGATGCTTGCGTTGAGCGGCTCGGCGTTCGCGGAAAGTCCCACCAATATCGATGTAACGATCAAGGATCACCGCTTTACACCCTCCGAGATCCACGTGCCGATCGGAAAGCCAACCATGCTGACGATCAAGAATGAGGACTCGACCGCCGAGGAATTCGATTCCTCAGCGCTCAAGGTCGAGAAGGTTATTGCCGGCGGCGGCACTGGGACGGTGCGGCTGCGCCCGCTAGGAGCCGGGCACTATCCGTTCATGGGTGAGTATCATCCCGACACCGCCAAGGGCGTCGTCATTGCCGAGTGAAGGGGTGGGAGCTGATGTTGGCAACGCTTGTCATTGTCTTTCGTGAGGTCATCGAGGCGGGACTCATCGTCGGTATCATCCTCGCCGCGACCAAGGGCGTAGCGCGCCGGGGAGTCTGGGTTGCCTACGGCGTAATCGGCGGCGTCGCGGGTGCCGGTCTCGTCGCCGCGTTTGCCGGCCAGATCGCCTCGCTATTCGCGGGCTCGGGCCAGGAGCTTTTCAACGCGAGCATTCTCACGCTCGCGGTCGGCATGCTGACTTGGCACAATGTCTGGATGGCTGGCCATGGCCGGGCGATGGCGCATGAAATGCGACAAGTCGGCAGTGCGGTTGCGGCCGGAGAGCGGCCGCTCGCGGCGCTTTCCATCGTTTGCGGTGTCGCCGTGCTACGCGAAGGTTCAGAGGTCGTTCTCTTTCTTTATGGCATCGGAGCGTCGGGGGGCACCTCCTCGTCCGGCATGATGGCAGGCGGTGCGCTCGGCGTGCTCGCTGGCGCTGGGGTCACGGCGCTCATGTATTTCGGGCTGTTGACCATACCGGCGCGCCACCTGTTCGCCGTCACGTCGGGCCTGATCACGCTGCTCGCCGCGGGGCTGGCATCTCAGGCCATCGCCTTCGTACAACAAGCGGGTTACCTGGAGGTGTTGACCAGAACGGTGTGGAATACGTCGTGGCTGCTCTCAGACGACAGCATCGTCGGACGTCTTGTTCACACGCTGGTCGGCTACACGGCGGAGCCAAGCGGTGCGCAGCTCGTGATCTATCTTACGACGATCGCGATCATCGTGGTCCTGATGCGGATCGTCCATTCGGGACCACCGGTCAGAAGGAAGGCAGCCGCCGAGTAGTCGGTCACCGAGATACATCCAACGCCTCGATAGAGAAGCGCGGGATCAGGAGTGATAACCGATATCGCCCCGCACCTTACCCCGGAATACCCAGTATGACCAGGCGCTGTACATGATGATGATCGGGAGAAAGAACAGGGTGCCTAGCAGCAGGAATGCTTGGGTGCTGGACGAAGAGGCAGCATCCCAGATCGTGTAATGAAATGGCACGATCATCGGCCAGAGACTCACGATCACGCCTGTATAGGAAACCACGAACAGCCCGAACGCGCCGATGAACGGCACCGGGTCGGTGAATTCGCCGCTCAGCGCGCGCCACTCGATCCAGGCCACCAGCACGGTGAACAACGGCACCGGCCAAAGAAAGAAGATATTGGGTGTGGAGAACCAGCGCCGCGCGATCTCCGGGTGCATCAGCGGCGTCCAGGCGCTGACGATCGCGATGGCTGCCAGCACACCCCAGAAGGAGCGCCGGCCCAGCCTGCGCGCCCAGACCTGCAATCCGCCCTCGGTCTTCAGGATCAGCCAGCCGGCGCCAAGCAGCGCATAGCCGAACATGACCGCAATGCCGATTACGATCGGGAACGGGCGCAGCCAGTCGAGCTCGCTGCCGGAATACGCGCGATCCGTCACCTCGTAGCCCTGAATGAAGGTGCCGAGCACCATGCCCTGCGCGAAGGCGGCGACACCGGAACCGACGCAAAAGCCGCGCTCCCAGAAGCGCCGGATGCGTGGGTTCTTGAAGCGGAACTCGAATGCGACGCCGCGGAACGTCAGGGCGAGCAGCATGATCAGAAGCGGGAAGTAAACCGCCGGGATGATGATCGCGTAGGCGAGCGGGAATACCGCAAGCAGCGCCACGCCGCCCAGGATCAGCCAGGTCTCGTTGCCATCCCAGATCGGGGCGATCGAGTTCATCACCAGCGCGCGCGCGCGCTCGTCGGGCGCGAAGCCGAACAAGATGCCGACGCCGAGATCGAAGCCGTCCAGCAACACGTAGAAGAACACGCCGAGGCCGATGATGAAGGTCCAGATCGGCAGCAGGTCGATGGTGAGGCCCGGCATCGGCGCTACTCGATCACGTGACGGACGGGGCCTTCCGGCTGCTGCCCCTCGACCACGTGCGGCTCGAGCGCGGAATCGCTCGGCCCCTGGCGCACCAGACCGATCATCATGGCGATCCCGGTCGGAAACATGACGAGGTAAACCGCCATGTAGCAGAGCAGCGAGACGAGCACGTCACCGCCGCTGAGCGAGGGCGTGACCGAATCGGCGGTGCGCAGCAGCCCAAACACCGTCCAGGGCTGGCGACCCACCTCGGTCACCGTCCAGCCCGCCAGCACGGTGAGGAAACCGATTGGAGCGACGAACTGGCAGAAACGGAGATAGGCTGCCGATTCGAACACGCGCCCGCGCAGCCGCAGCATCCAGCCCCATAGAACCGTTACCAGCATGATCAGCCAGAAGCCCACCATGACGCGAAAGGCCCAGAACACCGGGAACACGGGCGGGCGGTCCTGCGGCGGAAACGCGGTGAGCCCCTGCACCGCGCCGTCCCATGTGTGGGTCAGGATCAGGCTGCCGAGATGCGGGATGGAAAGCTCCGCCAGATTGCGCGCCGCCGCCTGATCAGGGATCGCGAACAGGATGAGCGGCGTCGGCGACGTGGTTTGCCAATCGCCCTCGATGGCGGCGAGCTTGGCGGGCTGATATTCGCGGGTGTTGAGTCCATGCTGATCGCCGGCGAGCCCCTGCAATGGCACGATGATGATCAGCAATCCGAGCGCCATCTTGATCATCATCCGCCCCTCTTCCAGGAATGCGCCGCGCCGGATCAGATAGGCGCCGACGCCCATGACCACGAAGGCTGTGGTTATGTAGAAGGCGAGCGTGTTGTGCACGAAGCGATAGGGCAGCGAGGGGCTGAAAATGATCTCCGCCCAGTCGCGCGGAAAGAACCGCCCCTCGGCGAGCTGATAGCCGGTCGGCGTCTGCATCCAGCTATTGACCGTCAGGATCCAAAACGCTGAAAGCAGCGTGCCGCCCGCCACCATCAGCGCGGCGAAGAAATGCGCCCAGGCGGGCACGAGCTTGCGGCCGAACAGCAATACGCCGAGGAACGACGCCTCCAGGAAGAAGGCCATCAGTCCCTCGTAGCCCAGCATCGGCGAGATCACGTTGGCCGTGGCATCGGAGAAGCGCGACCAATTGGTCCCGAACTGGAAGGGCATCACGATCCCCGACACCACCCCCATCCCGAAGGAAACCGCGAAGATGCGGGTCCAGAATCGCGACAGCCGGTACCAGAGCTCGCGGCCGGTGAAGAAATAGAGCCCCTCCAGCACAGCGATGTAGGAGGCCAGCCCGACAGTGAAGGACGGCAGCAGGATATGCCACGAAACCACCCACGCCCATTGCAGCCGCGACAGAATGAGCGGGTCGAGGTGCATCCTCATCTCCTCGGCGGCGGCGGCGCGCCGCGGCGGATCGCGAGCCCCATGCTCAGGCTGTCGGCCACGCGCCGCGCGCGAGTGCAAAAGATTTCGGCCTGCTCCTTCGTGCAGAGGTCGTTCACGGTCGAGTCGAACAGCCCAAGCCAGGTGCGGAAATGCTCGGGCTCAAGCTTCGGCAACTCAAGATGCGCCTCGAACGGGTTGCCCTTGTAGCGCCCGCTCATGAGCGTCAGCGATGACCAGAAATCGGTCAGCCGGTCGAGATGCGCGGGCCAGTCTTCCACCGCCTGCTCAAAGATCGGGCCGAGCAGCGGGTCGCGGCGCACGCGGGCATAAAAATCGGTTACGACCCGGCGCACCAGCGCCTCGTCGATGCCGGCCTCGGCCCCCGGATTACGCGGCGGTGCGCGGCGCTCAGCCGCGTGCGAGTGCGGCATAGTCTTGCTCCTGCGACGCCAATAGAGGACCTGCGCCCGCGCTACCAGCTACAAGCCGACAACCCTGCCATCCCGCAGCGTCACGGTGCGGTCCATGCGCGCAGCGAGATCGGGGTTGTGGGTGGCGATCAGCGCCGCGACACCCTGTTGGCGCACGATCCCCAGCAGCTCCGCGAACACCACCCAGGCCGTATCGACGTCGAGATTGCCGGTCGGCTCGTCGGCCAGCAGCACGAGCGGCGCGTTGGCGAGCGCGCGGGCGATGGCGACGCGCTGCTGTTCGCCGCCCGAGAGCTTGCCCGGCGTGTGTCCCGCGCGCGGCGCTAGCCCGAAGCTGCGGAGAAGCTCCATCGCCCGTTCGCGCGCCGCCGACCGCGAACGCCCGGCGATCATCTGCGGCAAGACGACATTCTCGAGCGCGGTGAACTCCGGCAGCAGATGATGGAACTGATATACGAACCCGATGCGGTCGCGGCGGATCGCGGTGCGATCGGCATCCGCGAGCGCCCCGGCGTCGCGCCCCTCCACGAACACCGATCCGCCGTCCGGCTTCTCCAGCAGGCCCGCCAGATGCAAGAGCGTCGACTTACCGGCGCCCGAGGGGGCGACGAGGGCGACGATCTCGCCCCGGCGCAGCGCGAGATCGGCGCCGCGCAGCACCGGCAGCTTGCCCGCCTCGCTGGTGTAGATGCGCTGCACGCCGCGCAATTCGAGCGCCGGCGCCGCCTCATTCATGCCGGAGCGCCTCCACCGGGTCGGTGCGCGCCGCCCGCCAGCTCGGATAGAGCGTGGCGAGCAGCGACAGCGTGAAGGCCAGCACGACGATCTTCACAACCTCTCCCCAGTCGAGCCGCGCCGGCAGGTGCGTCAGATAATAGACCTCGGCGTTGAACACATTGACGCCGGTGATCGCCTGCACGGCGTCCTGGATGCGGTCGATATTCAGGGTGAAGGCAATCCCGAGCACGGCGCCGATCACCGTCCCGGCCACCCCCACCGAGGCGCCGCACATCAGGAAGATGCGCATCACCGCGCCGCGCCCGGCGCCGATCGTGCGCAAGATGGCGATGTCGCGCGTCTTGTCCTTCACCATCATGATCAGCGAGGAGATTACGTTGAACGCCGCCACCAGGATGATCAGCGTTAGGATGACGAACATCACGTTCTGCTCCACCTGGACGGCGGTGAAGAAGCTGTTGTTGCTCTGCTGCCAGTCGACCACGCTGACCGGCAGGCCGGCCAGCGCGCGCTCGATCTCCTGGCGCACCGGGGCAACGTTGGTTGGATCCTTGACCGTGACCTCGATCTGCGTCGCGGCGTCGGGCTTCTGAAAGTAGATCTGCGCCGCGCGCATCGGCATGAACACGTAATTGCTGTCATAGGCGTATTCGCCGACATTGAAGATGGCGACGATGCGATATGCCTTCACGCGCGGCACGGTGCCGAACGGCGTTGCTGCACCCTGCGGCGAGACGAGCGTGACGCTCTGGTTCAGCCAAACGTTGAATTGGCGGGCGAGGCCGGAGCCGACCGCGATCACGTCTTCGCCCTTGAACTCGTCGAGAGAGCCGGCGATCACGTGCGTGGCGATCAGCCTGGTGGCTTGCAGATCCTTGGGTTCGATGCCGCGCACATAGCCGCCCGAGGCGACGCCTTGGGTGTTGGTGATCAGCACTTGTCCGTCCAGCACCGGCACGGCGGAAACCACGCCCGGCAGCTTGGCGACCCGCGCGGCCAGCGCGTCGTACTCCGCGAGCCGCCCGCCCTGGCCGTAGACGCCGAGATCGCCGTTGAAGCCGAGGATGCGGCTCAGCAGATCGATCTTGAACCCGCCCATCACACTCATCACGATGATCAGCGTCGCCACGCCGAGCGCGATGCCGACCAGCGAGAAGATGGCGATCACCGAGACGAACCGCTCGCCGCGGCGGGCACGGAGATAGCGCGCGGCTACGGCGCGTTCGAAGGCGTTGAACATGCTGCCCGCCCTCATCCGGCGCGTAGCAGCCGCTTACCGGCGGCTAACCGATAGCCCCGATGATGCTGGTTTCGCGCCCCCTCTCCGCTCCTGGAGGCGGAGAAGGGCGGAAAGACGATGCGCTGAGAAGTCCCCCACCCCTCCTCAACCCTCTCCGCCCCCAGGGGCGGAGAGGGAGCTGATACGGCGTGCATCACGCGAGGCGCGCGAGCGCGCTCTCCACCGACACTTCCTGCCGCTCCCCGCCCGCGCGGCGCTTCAGCTCCACCGTGCCATTCGCCGCCCCGCGCGGACCGACCACGACCTGCCAGGGATGACCCATCAGGTCGGCGTCGGCGAACTTCACCCCGGCCCGCTCCTCGCGGTCGTCATAGAGCGCCTCGCGGCCGAGCGCGCCGTAGAGCTGTTCCGAGATGCGGTCGCACGCGGCGTCGCCGCGCTTGAGGTTGAGGATCGCGGCCCGGAACGGGGCAATGGAATCGGGCCAGATGATGCCGGCCTCGTCATGGCTCGCCTCGATCACCGCGCCGACGAGGCGCGAGACGCCGATCCCGTAGCTGCCCATCTCCGGATGGACCGCGCGCCCGTCGGCGGTCGCGACCGCGAAGCCCATCGATTTCGAATATTTGGTGCCGAAGTAGAAAATATGCCCGACCTCGATTCCCCTTCCCTCGCGCCGCCGCGTGGGTGCCACCTTCTCCCAAGCGGCGGGATCGTGCTTGTCGTCGGTCGCCGCGTAATGCGTCGTCATCGTGGTGAAGAACCGTTCCAGATCATCCGCGCTCTCGTGAGAGAATCCGCCCGCGCCCGACGAGAGATAGTCGATCTCCTCGAAGGCGGCATCGAAATAGACCTGGCTCTCGCCAGTCGGCGCCAGGATGATGAACTCGTGGGAAAGATCGCCGCCGATCGGCCCGCTCTCCGCCTCCATCGGGATCGCCTTCAGCCCCATGCGCTGAAAGGTCCGCATATAGGCGAGCATCATCTTGCGGTAGCTCACCACCGCGCCCGCATAGTCGAGATCGAAGCTGTAGGCGTCCTTCATCAAAAACTCGCGCCCGCGCATCACGCCGAAGCGGGGCCGCACCTCGTCGCGAAACTTCCATTGGATGTGATAGAGGATTTGCGGCAGCTCGCGATAGCTCTTCACCGACTGGCGCATCAGGTCGGTGATCATCTCCTCGTTGGTGGGACCATACAGCAGCTCGCGGGAGTGGCGGTCGGTGATCCGCAGCATCTCCTTGCCGTAATCGTCATACCGCCCGCTTTCCCGCCAGAGCTCGGCCGGCTGGATGGTCGGCATCAGACATTCCTGCGCGCCCGCCGCGTCCTGCTCCTCCCGGACGATCCGTTCGATCTTCCGCAGCACGCGGTAGCCGAGCGGCAGCCACGCATAAATGCCGGCCGAGGTCTGCCGCACGAGCCCCGCGCGCAGCATCAGCCGGTGCGAGGCGATCTGCGCCTCGGCCGGCGTTTCCTTGAGGGTGGGAATCAGGCTGTGTGACAAGCGCATGATGGCTTCGGCCCCGCGAAAAGCCGGCGGAACCTAGCTTCGCCGGGGCCGGAAGCCAACTTGCCGCGTTGCGGCGAACCGGCACGCAGGCGAGACATTATTGTGCGCCGCAATAGGGGCGGGCCGCAATTTGCTTCACGCGAACGCCATACAGATCGCACGAAACCGCGTGACTCTTGTGTCAAGGCACGCTATCCATGAATTCGCCTTGAGGGGCCTCGCCGCCCGGGTTTAGGGAGCAAACGCCAAAAACACGGCAGGAGTGCCTCCTGCCGTGTTTTTTGTTTTCGTCAATTGTGCGCCGGCATCGCGAGCCAACCATGCCGGAAGCTGAGATAGGGGCTCGTGATCAGCCAGTAGGCCCCGAGCCAGATCATCCCGGCGACGATCGTAGTGGCGATGAGCGTCTTCAGCAGGCGCGGATGCTCGGGCGCCCCGCGCCAGCCGCTCGCGGGGTCGGGATGGGCCTGCGGGCGGATGCCCCAGGGCAGCACGGCGAACAGCGCCACCCACCAGATCAGCACATAGAGCACGAGCCCGGTGAACCAGCCCATCCTGTCAGTCCACCCGCAGAAGGTGCACGTCGACGAGCGGGCGTTTTTGCAGGCGACGGCCGAAGACGCGTCGCAGCGCAGCGCGCGCGGCATCCGCGAGCGCCGCGTCGTCGCGACGTAGCGGGGCGGGAAGATCGGTCAACGCCGCGGCGAAGTCGTCGGCCAGCCGCCCGGTCTCGGGATCGTCCGGCGCATAGAGTCCGGGGGCGCTGACGCGCGGGCGGCCGAGCAGCCGGCCCGCCGCGTCCACTGCCACGCTGCCGACCACGACCCCGTTGAACAGCATCCGTCGCCGCGCGGCGATCACGCCGCCTTCCAGCGGCACCAACCGCCCGCCGTCGACCGCCAGCTTGCCCACCGGGGCGCTGTCCACCACCTCCGCCCGGCCAGGCGCGAGGCGCAGGATGTCGCCGTCCTCCAGCAGAATCGGGGTGGCGCCGGCCTCGCGCGCCAGTTCGGCGTGCGCCGAGAGGTGCCGCCATTCGCCGTGCACCGGCACCGCGTAGCGCGGACGCACCAAGCGGTACATCCGGCGCAGCTCGTCGCGCGCGGGATGGCCGGAGACATGGACCAGATGATCGGCATCCGTCATCAGCCGCACGCCGCGCCGCACCAGATTGTCCTGCACCGCCAGGATGGCGCGCTCATTGCCGGGGATCACGCGGCTCGAGAAGATCACCGTGTCGCCCTCGCCGAGCACGATGCGCGGATGCGTATCGAGCGCCACGCGCGCGAGCGCGCTGCGCGGCTCGCCTTGGCTGCCGCCGATGATGAGCAGAAGATTTTCGTCCGGGATCGAACCGGCCTCGTCTTCCGGCACGAACTCGGGAGTGTTCTTGAGGTAGCCGCATTCGCGCGCGGCGGCGACCATGTTCCGCAGGCTGCGACCAGCGACCGCGACCGAGCGCCCGGCCTCGCGGGCGGCGAGCGCGATGCTCTCGATGCGCGCGACGTTGGAGGAAAAGCACGTCACCGCCACGCGGCCGCCGTTCATCTGCTTGATCAGCGCGCAGAGATTGCGCCGCACCTCGTGCTCGCTGCCCGAATGACCCTCCACCATCGCGTTGGTGGAATCGCAGATCATCGCCAGCACACCCTCCTCGCCGAGCGCAGCGAGGGCGGCTTCGTCGGAGCGGGCGCCGATCAGCGGATCGGGATCGAGCTTCCAGTCGCCCGTGTGCAGCACAACGCCGGCCGGCGTGCGGATGGCGAGCGCCTGCGCCTCGGGGATCGAGTGCGCCATGCGGATGAATTGCAGGCCGAAGGGCGGCAGGTCGAACACACCGCCGGGCGGGACGATGGTGATCCGCACCTGCGGCAAAAGCTGCGCCTCGGCGAGCTTGCGCCGCAGCACGGCGGCGGCGAACGGAGTGGCGAACACGGGGCAGCGGAGCTGCGGCCAGAGATGCGCGACCGCGCCGACATGATCCTCGTGCGCGTGCGTGATGACGAGCCCGACCAGCCGCTCGCGCCGTTCGGCGAGGAAGCGCGGATCGGGCGTCATCAGCTCCACCTCGGGATGCGCCGCGCCGCCGAAGCCGATGCCGCAATCGACCGCAAGCCAATAGCCGCCGCTGCGGTAGCAATTCAGGTTCATGCCGATCTCGCCCGTCCCGCCCAACGGCAGGAAGGCCAGATCGCCGCTCACGTCGTTCATTCCCCGTCGCTCAGTCGTGCTCTGTCTTTGGGCAATGTGGGCGCGGGGTTCCGCTCCGCCAACAGGCGCAGCCCTTCCAGCGTCAGTTCCGGCTCGATCTGCTCGATCACGAGCGTGCCCTCGGCGAACAGCGGCGCCAGCCCGCCGGTGGCGATCACGCGCATCGGCGCGCCGTATTCGCCCTTGATGCGCCCGACGATGCCCTCGATCAGCCCAACATAGCCCCAGTAGATGCCCGACTGCATGGCGGGCACGGTGGAGCGGCCGATCACCGCCTGCGGACGGCCGATGCCGATGCGCGGCAGGCGCGCGGCGGCATGGTGCAGCGCCTCGATCGAGAGATTGATGCCCGGCGCGATGACGCCGCCGAGATAGGCGCCGTCTTTGTCCACCACGTCGAATGTGGTTGCGGTACCGAAATCGACGATGATCATCGGCCCGCTATATCGCTTGCAGCCGGCAAGCGCGTTCAGCAGCCGGTCGGCGCCGACCTCCTCGGGGTTGTCGACCCTGATCTCGAAGCCCCAGTCGAGCGTGGCTCGCGCGATCAGCGGCTCGATATGGAACCAGTCGCGGCAGAGCCGGCGCAGATGATAAAGCGCTGCCGGCACCACCGTGCCGATGACCGCCGCACTCACCTGATCGGGGCGGATCGCGCTACGTTCCAGGAGTGCCAGCAGCCAGACGGCGTACTCGTCCGACGTGCGCTGCGGATCGGTTCGGATGCGCCAGATGCCGCGCCAGCCCTGGCCATCGTGCACCGCGACGACGACGTTGGTGTTGCCGGCATCGACGACGAGCAGCACCGTCGCGCTATCCGAACAACGCCGCCGCCGCGGTGCCGGCCCAGCCGACGAACGGGCCGGAAAAGACCAGGAAGAACAGGGTGAACAGGCCGCTGACGGTGGCGACGAAGGCCACCCCGTTCGACTTGGGGTCGAAGGCAGGCGCGGTCGGATCGAAGTAGATCACCTTCACGATCCGCAGATAATAGAAGGAAGAGATCACGCTCGTCAGCACGCCGATCACCGCCAGCACCCACATTTGCTGCTGCACGGCGGCGAGGAACACATAGAGCTTGGCGAAGAAGCCCGAGAGCGGCGGGATGCCGGCCATGCTGAACATGAACACGGCGAAGGCGAGTGCCAACGCCGGGTCGGTGCGCGCGAGCCCGCTCAGATCCTCGATCCGTTCGACGAACGCGCCACGGCGGCGCATCGCCAGCACGCAGCCGAACGTGCCGAGCGCCATGAAGATGTAGGTGATCAAGTAGATCAGCACGCCGCGCATCCCGATCGGACCTCCGGCGGCAAGGCCGATCAGCGCGTAGCCCATATGGCCAATCGAGGAATAAGCGAGCAGGCGCTTGATGTTGGATTGCCCGATCGCGGCCAGCGCGCCGAGGATCATCGAGCAGACCGAGATGATCTCGATGAGCAGGCGCCAGGATCCCAGCAGATGCCCGAACGGCTCAGCCATGGTGCGAAGAAAGAGCGCCATCGCGGCGATCTTCGGCGCGGTGGCGAAGAACGCCGTCACCGGCGTGGGTGCCCCTTCATAGACATCGGGTGTCCACATGTGGAACGGCGCCGCCGCGATCTTGAACGCGAGCCCGACCAGGATGAACACCACGCCCACGATCGCGCCGGCCGAGGCGCTGGCCGGCGAGGCGAGCAGCCCCGCGAGCACGCGAAAGTCCATCGTGCCGGAGAAGCCGTAGGCAAGCGAGATGCCGTACAGGAGCAGGCCCGAGGCGAGCGAACTCAGCACGAAATATTTGAGGCCCGCCTCGGCCGAACGCAGCTCGTCGCGCGCCGAGGCGGCGAGCACGTAGCTGCACAGCGATTGCAACTCAAGCGTGAGATAAAGGACGATGAGGTTGGAGGCCGAGGCCATGCCCATCATGCCGACGGTCGCGAACAGGATCAGCACCGGGAACTCGAACCGGGCGATGCCCTGGCGCCGGTTGTAGTCGAGCGACAGGATCAGCGTGCCGGCGGCGCCGACCAGCACCAGCTCCTTCACCAGCACCGCGAAGGCATCGACGACGTACTGGCCGTTATAGCCGACGCCGCCGGCGCGCGTGACCTCGAGGAACCCGGTGATCAGCAGCGCGCCGATGCAGAGCATGGTCACGGTCTGCGCCTGCGCGGTCTTCCGCAGCACGCCGTAGATCAGGATCGCCATGCCGAGCACCGACAGGACGATCTCGGGGAGCGCGATCTGCCAGTTCATCGCACGAACCTCGCCAGCTGCACCGCAGGCGCAGGGGGCGCCGCCATTGCCTGCCGGTGCTGGGCAATCATGTCGCTGACGGTCGCGTCCCAGAAGCGGCTGAAGCTCGTCGGATAGGCGCCCATCCAGATGGTGATCACCAATAGCGGCGCGAAGATGGCGACCTCGCGCGGCGTGAGGTCGCGCATCGATCGTAGATCGAGCTTGGTCAGCCGGCCGAAGATCACGCGGCGGTAGAGATACAGCGTGTACATCGGGCCGAGGATCAGGCCCATGCCGCCCAGCAGGGCGAGCCAGAAATTCACGTGCAGCGCGCCGATCGTGACCAGGAACTCGCCGATGAAGCCCGAGGTGCCGGGCAGGCCGACCGAGGCCAGCGCGAACACCATGAAGGCGAACGCATAGAGCGGCATGTTGTCGGCGAGCCCGCCATAGCGGGAAATCTCTCGCGTGTGCAGCCGGTCGTAGATCACCCCGACAATCAGGAACAGCGCCGCCGAGACGATGCCGTGCGAGAGCATCGTGAATAGCGCGCCCTGCATCCCTTGCACGTTGAAGGTGAAGATGCCGATCGTGACGATGCCCATGTGCGCGACCGAGGAGTAGGCGATCAGCTTCTTCATGTCCTCCTGCGCCAGCGCCACATAGGCCGTGTAAACCACCGCCACCACCGACAGCGTGAACATCAACGGCGCCAGCTCGGCGGAGGCTTGCGGCAGCATCTGGAAGGAGAAGCGGATGAAGCCGTATCCGCCCATCTTCAGCAGCACGCCGGCCAGGATCACCGAGCCCGCGGTCGGCGCCTCCACGTGCGCGTCCGGCAGCCAGGTATGCACCGGCCACATCGGCACCTTCACCGCGAATGAGGCGAAGAACGCCAGGAACAGCCAGGTTTGCATCCCCACGGGAAAGCGCGTGTGCAGGAGCGTCGGGATATCGGTCGTGCCGGCGTAGATCCACATGCCGATCAGTCCGATCAGCAGCAGGACCGAGCCGGTCAGCGTGTAGAGGAAGAACTTGAACGCCGAATAGACCCGGCGCGGCCCGCCCCAGACCCCGATGATGAGGAACATCGGGATCAGCACGCCCTCGAAGAAAATGTAGAAGATGATGAAGTCGAGCGCGCAGAACATCCCGACCATCATCGTTTCCAGGATCAGGAAGGCGATCATGTATTCGCGCACATAGCGCGTGATCGTGTCCCAGCTCGCCAGGATGCAGATCGGGGTGAGCAAGGTCGATAGCAGGACGAACAGCACCGAGATGCCGTCCACACCCATGCGGTAGCCGACACCGAACTCCGGCAGCCAGGGCACGTTTTCGACGAACTGGAAGCCGGGATTGCGCGGGTCCCAGTCGGCCCACAGCACGAGCGAGACGGCGAGCACGATCAGGCTGGTCCAGAGCGCGGTCCAGCGCGCGTTCGAGGCGACGGTTTCCTCGTCGCCGCGCACGCACAGGATCACGCCGACGCCGACCAGCGGCAGCCAGGTGATCAGGGAAAGAACGGGAAAGCCGACCTGGTTCATCGCCCGCCCGCCCCTAGCGCCAGATCAGGAACACGCCGACCAGCGCGACGAGGCCGATCAGCATCACGAAGGCATAGACGGCGATGGAGCCGGTCTGGATCCGCACCGCGCCGCGCGAGCCGTCCACCGCTATCGCCGCCAGCCCGTTCGGCACCCCGTCGATCAGCGTGGCGTCGCCCGTCTGCCAGAGCAGGCGCGCAAGGCGGAAGGCGGGGCGGACGAACAGGAAGTCGTAGAGCTCGTCGAAATAGTATTTGTTCAGCAGCAGCAGATAGATCGGGCGGAACGTGGCGGCGAGCCGCACCGGCAGCATCGGGTTGAGCCAATAGAACCAGGCGGCGACGGCAATGCCAGCCAATCCGCAAAGCAGCGGCAAATAGCGCACGCCGCCCGGCAAATCCTCCATCCGCGCCATCACCTGATTGTTCGGCGCAATCACGATCGACTGGCGCCAGTATTCGTCCCAGTGCGGGCCGATCAGAAGATTGTGCAGCAGGTAGCCGGCAACGGTCGCGCCGATCGCCAGCACGATCAGCGGGCCGAGCATCACCCAGGGGCTTTCATGCACGTGTTCCTGCACGTGATGATCGGCGCGCGAGGTGCCGTGGAAGGTCATGATCAACAGCCGCCAGGAATAGAAGGCGGTGCAGAACGCCGCCGCCACGCCGGCGATGAAGCCGTAGATCGAAGCCGGCGAGCCATAGGCGAAGGCGGCCTCCAGGATCGCGTCTTTCGAGAAATAGCCGGCGAACGGGAAGATGCCGCCGAGCGCCAGCGAGCCGATCCACATCGTCACGTAGGTGACGGGGATCTTGTTCCACAGCCCGCCCATCTTGCGCATGTCCTGCTCATCGGACATGGCGTGGATCACCGAACCCGCGCAGAGGAACAAGAGCGCCTTGAAGAACGCGTGCGTCAGCAGGTGAAAGATCGAGACCGGATAGGCGCCCACGCCGGCGGCGAGGAACATGTAGCCGAGCTGCGAGCAGGTGGAGTAGGCGATCACCTTCTTGATGTCATTCTGCACGCAGCCGATGGTGGCGGCGAAGAGACAGGTGGTGGCGCCGATCACCGTTACCAGCGTAAGCGCGGCGGGCGCATCGTCCATCAAGGGCGACATGCGCGCCATCAGGAACACGCCCGCCGTCACCATCGTCGCCGCATGGATCAGCGCCGAAACCGGCGTCGGCCCTTCCATCGCGTCCGGCAGCCAGGTGTGCAAGAAGAGCTGCGCGGATTTGCCCATCGCGCCGATGAACAGCAAGACGCCGATAAACTCGTAGACGCGGATGCCGCCGAAGATGCCATACACCTCGTTGGCGTGCTTGGGCAGGTCGGCGAAGATGTGGGTGAAACTCAGCGTGCCGAACGTCAGGAAGATCATCGCCAGACCGATGGCAAAAAAGAGGTCGGCGACGCGATTGACGATGAATGCCTTGATGGCGGCGGCGCAGGCGGAAGGACGGTCGTACCAGTAGCCGATCAGCAGGTAGGAGCAGAGCCCCACCCCCTCCCAGCCGAAGAAGAGCTGAAGCAAGTTGTCCGCCGTCACCAGCATCAGCATGGAAAAGGTGAACAGCGACAGGTAGGCGAAGAAGCGGTAGCGCGGATAGGCGTCGTGGCCCATGTAGCCGATGCTGTAGACGTGGATCAGCATCGAGACGAAGCTGACCATCGCCACCATCGAGACCGCGAGCGCGTCGTAGCGCAGCGACCAGTCCACCTGGAAGTCGCCCGCGACGATCCAGTCGCCGAGCGGAAAGGCGCCGGCCGGCGCGTGACCCCAGACGAAGTTGACCCAGGCGTACGGCCCGCAGGCGGCGGCGAGCAGCATGCAGAGCACGGAAACCGCGATCGCGGCGCGGTCACCGATGACGCGGCCGAACAGGCCGGAGACGAAGGCGCCGAACAGCGGGGCGAAGACGGCGGTGATGTAGGTCATTCGTCCCTAACCCCTCATCAGGTTGACGTCCTCAACCTGGATCGAGCCGCGGTTGCGGAAATAGATCACCACGATGGCGAGCCCGATCGCCGCCTCGGCGGCGGCAACAGTGAGCACGAACATCGCCAACACCTGTCCGGTCATGTCGGCCAGTGCCGCCGAGAACGCGACCAAGTTGAGGTTCACCGCGAGCAGAATGAGCTCGATTGACATCAGGATGATGATGACGTTCTTGCGGTTGAGAAAAATCCCGAACACGCCGAGCACCAGCAATACGGCGCTCACCACCAAATAGTGCGCGAGCCCGATCGTCGTCAGCGACAGCATCTCAGCGTGCCTCCGGGGCGTGATGGGCCGGCGCGGGGTGGTGCGCGCCGCCCTGCGCCTCCAGCGGGTCCTCGTCGATGCCGGCCGGTTCGCTCACGAGCGGGCGCCGGATCGCGTCTGGCGGCACGCCCTGGCCGAGATCGACGCGCACGAGCTCCAGCGTGTCCTCCGGCCGGCGCGCCACCTGCACCGCGACGACCTGATGGCGCGAGCGGCGGCGATCGCGCAAGGTCAGCATGATGGCGCCGATCATCGCCACCAGCAGCACGAGCCCGGCGGTCTGAAACGGCAGGATGTAGTCCGTATAGAGCAGCCGCCCGAGCGCATCGGTGTTGCTGATGTCGGCCGGGGCCGGTGCGAAGCGCGCCTGACTGACGGCGCTGGAGACTGGCCAGCCAAGCATCACCAGCACGAGCTCGGCGAGCAGCAGCGCGCCGATCGCCGCACCCACCGGGGCATAACGCTGGAACCCGCTGCGGAGCTGCTCGAAGTCGATGTCGAGCATCATCACGACGAACAGGAACAGCACCGCGACCGCGCCGACATAGACGATCAGCAGGATGAAGGCGAGGAACTCGGCGCCGACGATCAGGAATAGCACCGCGGCGTTGAAGAAGGCGGCGATCAGGAACAGCACCGAATGGACGGGATTGCGCGCGGTGACAACCATCGCCGCGCTGATCACGAGCACGATCGAGAAGATGTAGAAGCAGATGGTGGCGTAGATCATCGGGCCGACTCGGGTTTGCGCACCGCGTTCCTCCGCGCCACCCTAATCCTCTCCGCCGCCAGGGACGGAAAGGGAACAGGCGCGGCGCACACTCCCTCTCCGCCCCTCGGGGCGGAGCGGGTTGGGGTGAGTTGGGGGTGGAGGGCGCTCACGTGCGGCTCAGCGGTATGGCGCATCGAGCTCAAGCCGCTTGGCGATTTCGGCCTCCCATATGTCGCCGTTCGCAAGCAGCTTCTCCTTGTTGTAGAATAGCTCCTCGCGAGTCTCGCGGGCGAATTCCATGTTCGGGCCTTCGACGATCGCATCCACGGGACACGCTTCCTCGCACAGCCCGCAATAGATGCACTTCGTCATGTCGATGTCGTAACGCGTAGTGCGGCGGGAGCCGTCGGCGCGCGGCTCGGCTTCGATGACGATGCATTGGCTCGGGCAGATCGCCTCGCACAGCTTGCAGGCGATGCAGCGTTCCTCGCCGTTCGGGTAGCGGCGCAGCGCGTGCTCGCCACGGAAGCGCGGGCTTTGGGGGGATTTCTCGTATGGATAGTTGATGGTCGCCTTCGGGCGGAAGAAATAGCGCAGCGTGAGCCACATGCCCTGCACCAGTTCGGCCAGGAGCCAGGTTCGCGCGGTGCGATCCAGAGCAGCCATTGATCCCTCGATCAGCGCGGCGCGGGATTACGGCCCGGCCGCAATTTCATCAAGCATGTGTCGGTATGAACCCGGTGGCGAGCAGCCCGCCCGCCGTGATCACCAGCCACACAAGGCTCGCCGGCAAAAACACCTTCCAGCCGAGCCGCATGAGCTGGTCGTAGCGGAAGCGCGGGAAGGTCGCCCGCACCCAGATGAAGACGAACAGGCAGATGAACACCTTGAGGATGAACCAGAGCAGCCCGAGCTGGGGGGCGAGCCCGAACGGGCCGAGCCAGCCGCCCAGGAACAGGATCGTCGTCATCCCGCTCATCAGGATCATGTTCGCGTATTCGCCGAGGAAGAACAGGCCGAAGGCGAGCGAGCTGTATTCGACGAAGAAGCCCGCGACGATCTCGCTTTCCCCTTCCGGCAGGTCGAAGGGCGAGCGGTTCGTCTCCGCCAGCGCCGAGATGAAGAAGATGACGAACATCGGGAAGAGCGGGATGAAGAACCAAAGCTTCTGCTGCGCCCGCACGATGTCCGACAGATTGAGGCTGCCCGCGCACAGCAGGACCGTGACCAGCACGAAGCCGATCGAGACCTCGTAGCTCACCATCTGCGCCGCGCTGCGGAGCGCGCCCATGAAGGCGTATTTCGAGTTGCTGGCCCAGCCGGCGATGATGATGCCATAGACGCCGAGCGAGCTGATCGCGAACAAATAGAGGATACCGACATTGATGTCGGCCACCACCCAGCCGCCGCTGACGGGGATCACGGCCCAGGCTACCATCGCCAGCCCGAAGGTCAGCATCGGCGCCATCAGGAACAGCGCCCGGTTGGCGCCGGCGGGGATGATGGTCTCCTTCGTCAGCATCTTCAGCGCGTCGGCGAAGGGCTGCCAGATGCCGAACGGACCGACCACGTTGGGGCCCTTGCGGATCTGCATCGCCGCCAGGACCTTGCGCTCGGCGTAGGTCAGGTAGGCGACCAGGATCAAAAGCGGCACCAGCATCGCGAGCGTCTCGCCTAAGATCAGGCCGAGATGGCCGAGCGGCGATGCGAACACGCTTTGGTTGGTCGGTCCCATCGCGCTCACTCCGCTGCCGCGCGCTGCGCGGGTGCCACGAACTCGGCGACGCATTGCGCCATGGTCGGACTCGCGCGGCTGATCGGGTCGGTTTGATAGTAGTTCGCGAACACCGGGCGGAACGGGTTGGTGGTCAGCACGGTGTCGCTGGCGGGCCCGGAGAGGTCGGTGCAGCCAAAATGCGGCAGGAAGTCGAGCCGGCCGAACACGGGGTTGATCGCCTCCAGCCGCGCGCGCAGCGCGTCGATGTCGTCATAGGGAAGCGGGCGGCCCAGATGTTCGCTCAGCGCGCGGATGATCTTCCAGTCTTCGCGCGCCTCGCCGGGCGGATAGAGCGCGAACTGGCCGCGCTGCACCCGGCCCTCGAAGTTCACGTAAGTACCGTGCTTCTCGGTATAGGCCGCGCCGGGCAGGATCAAATCCGCCCGCGCCGCGCCGCGGTCGCCGTGATGGCCCTGGTAGATCACGAAGGTCTCGCGGCCGATGCGCGCGGTGTCGAACTCGTCGGCCCCGAGCAGCCACAGCACATCCACCCCGCCGCCCATCATCTGCCCGAAGCTCTTGCCGCCCGGACCGGGCAAAAAGCCGAGATAGATCGCGCCGACGCGCGCGGCGGCGGCGTGCAGCACGTTGAACCCGTGCCACTCGGCCGAGAGCGCGCCCACCTCGCGCGCCAGCGCCCAGGCGGCGGCGAGCACCGCCGCGCCGTCGGGCCGCGCCAGAGCGGCGGCGCCGACCACGATCATCGGGCGCTTGGCGGCGCGCAGCACGTTGAGGAACGTATCGCCCGGTGCGAGCAGCGCCGCCGGCCCCGCGGGCGCGTCGCCGAGATGCTGGATGTCGTATGTCAGGTCGGCCGCCGGGCCGAGCACGCCCACCGGCATTCCCGTCTGCAACCAACGCTTGCGGATGCGCGCGTTCAGCACCGGCGCCTCGTGGCGCGGATTGGTGCCGATCAAGAGCAGCGCGTCGGCCTCGTCGATCCCGGCGATGGTGCTGTTGAACAGGTAGAAATCGCGCCGTGACGTATCGAGCTGGGCGCCGTCCTGGCGGCAGTCCAGACTGGCCGCGCCGAGCGCGCCCATCAGGTCCTTTAGCGCCGCCATGCTCTCGGCGTCGCAGAGATCGCCCACCACCGCGCCGATGCGCTGCGGCGGCACGGCGGCAAGCCGCTCGGCCGCCACCGCGAA
Organism: Acetobacteraceae bacterium; assembly: GCA_035685165.1. Classification (GTDB taxonomy): domain Bacteria; phylum Pseudomonadota; class Alphaproteobacteria; order Acetobacterales; family Acetobacteraceae; genus DATFDN01. The sequence continues at coordinate 81,214 of DASRBI010000017.1, read as the reverse complement.
TGCCTCATCCCAGGTGGCGGGCACGAGCCGCCCGTCGCGGCGCACCCAGGGCCGGTCGAGGCGGCGGCGCTTCAGCCCGTCGAGCGCGAAGCGCGACTTGTCGCCGAGCCATTCCTCGTTCACGTCCTCATTCAGGCGCGGCAGGATGCGGATCACCTCGGGCCCCCGCACGTCGACGCGGATATTGCAGCCCTGGGCATCCAGCACGTCGATCGAATCGACCTTGCTCAGCTCCCAGTTGCGGTAGGTGAAGGCGAGCGGCTTCGCGGTCAGCGCGCCGACCGGGCAGAGGTCGATGATGTTGCCGGAAAGCTCGGAGGCGAGACCCTTCTCGATATAGGTGGTGACTTCCATGTTCTCGCCGCGCGCGGTGGCGCCGAGATCGGGCACGCCCGCAATCTCCGCCATGAAGCGGATGCAGCGCGTGCAGTGGATGCAGCGCGTCATCACGGTCTTCACCAGCGGGCCGAGATATTTGTCCTTCACCGCGCGCTTGTTCTCGGCATAGCGCGAATGGTCCATGCCGTAGCCGAGCGCCTGATCCTGCAAGTCGCACTCGCCACCCTGATCGCAAATCGGGCAATCGAGCGGGTGATTGATGAGCAGGAACTCCATCACGCCGCGGCGCGCGTTGCGGACCATCGGCGTGTCGGTATGCACCACCATCCCGTCCGCCACCGGCCAGGCGCAGGAGGCGATCGGCTTGGGCGGCGCCTTCTCCACCTGCACAAGGCACATGCGACAATTGCCGGCGATGGAGAGACGGTCGTGATAGCAGAAGCGCGGAATCTCCACGCCGGCCGCTTCGCAGGCCTGCAAAACGGTCGACCCGGCGGGAACCTCGACTTCGATGCCGTCGATAGTGACTTTGGGCATCAGGAGACCACCCAAACCACATTCCCGGTCATGCCCGGGCTTGGCCCGGCCACCCACGACTGGCTGCGCGGCCGGCAATGAAGTCGTGGGTGCCCGGGCCAAGTCCGGGCATGACGATGTGTAAACTGCATCATCCCTACTCCGCCGCCATCGGCATGTTCGGCAGCCCGGTGCGGCTCTTGTACGCGGCGATGCGCGCCTCGATCTCCGGGCGGAAATGGCGGATCAAGCCCTGGATCGGCCAGGCGGCGGCATCGCCCAGGGCGCAGATCGTGTGGCCCTCCACCTGCCGCGTGACTTGATCGAGCGTGTCGATCTCCTCGGGTTCCGCCCTGCCCTGCACCATGCGATTCATCACCCGCATCATCCAGCCCGTGCCCTCGCGGCAGGGTGTGCATTGCCCGCAGCTCTCGTGCTTGTAGAACTCGGAAAGCCGGGCGATCGCGCGGATGATGTCGGTGGATTTGTCCATCACGATCACCGCTGCGGTGCCGAGGCCGCTTTGCACCTCGCGCAGACTGTCGAAATCCATCAACACGTCGTCGCAGATGGATTTCGGGATCACCGGCACCGACGAGCCGCCGGGGATCACGGCGAGCAGGTTATCCCAGCCGCCGCGCACACCGCCCGCATAGCGTTCGATCAGCTCGCGCAGCGGAATCCCCAAAGCCTCCTCGACATTGCACGGCTTGTTCACGTGCCCGGAGATGCAATAAACTTTCGGCCCGGTGTTGCCCTTGCGCCCGATGCCGGCGAACCACGCCGCGCCGCGCCGCATGATGGTCGGCGTCACCGCGATGCTTTCGACATTGTTCACCGTGGTCGGGCAGCCATACACGCCGACCGCCGCCGGAAACGGCGGCTTCATGCGCGGCATCCCCTTCTTGCCTTCCAGGCTTTCCAGCAGCGCGGTTTCCTCGCCGCAGATATAGGCCCCGGCGCCGCGGTGCACGTGGATCTCGCAATCGAAGCCCGAGCCGCAGGCGTTCTTGCCGATCAGCCCGGCCGCGCGCGCCTCGTCGATCGCCGCTTCGAGCACACGACTCTCGTTATAGAACTCGCCGCGGATGTAGATGTAGCAGGTGCTGGCGCCCATCGCGAAGCAGGCGATCAGACAGCCCTCGATCAGCTTGTGCGGATCGTGGCGTATGATGTCGCGGTCCTTGCAGGTGCCGGGTTCGGACTCGTCGGCGTTCACCACCAGATAGGCGGGCCGACCGTCCGACTGTTTCGGCATGAACGACCATTTGACGCCGGTCGGGAAGCCCGCCCCGCCGCGCCCGCGCAGGCCCGAGGCCTTGATCTCCTCGATGATCGCGTCGCGCCCGCGCGCGAGAATGTCCTTGGTGCCGTCCCAGTCGCCGCGCCGCCGCGCCGCCTCCAGGCGCCAGTCGTGGATGCCGTAGAGATTGGTGAAGATGCGGTCCTTGTCTGCAAGCATTGCCCCCTACTCCTCGGCGAATTGGAGCGTAGTGAGCGTGGTCGGACCGCCCTCCGGGGCCGAGGTCTGGCGGCCGGCCATCGAGCCGGGCCTGGGCGGCTCGTTGCGCCGAAGCGCCTGCAACAATTCCTTGGTGCGCGCGGCGTCCATGTCCTCGTAGAAATCGTCATTCACTTGCAGGATCGGCGCATTCACGCAGGCGCCGAGGCATTCCACCTCGGTCATGGTGAACAGCCCGTCGGCGCTGGTTTCCTTCCAGCCCTTGATGCCGGTCTCCGCGCGGCAGGCGCGCACCACCTCGTCGGAGCCGCGCAGCCAGCAGGGCGTGGTGGTGCAGACCTGCAAATGCCACTTGCCGACCGGGCGCAGGTTGAACATCGCGTAGAACGTCGCCACCTCATAGACGCGGATCGGCGCCATGTTGAGGATGCGCGCCACCTCGTTCATCGCCGCGAGCGGCACCCAGGCGCTGCCAGTGGTGCGTTGCATCTGCCGCTGCACGAGCCAGAGGAGCGGCAGCACCGCGCTCGCCTGCCGCCCGGCGGGATACTTGGCGATATGGCGCGCGACCTCGCGCTCGCTCTCCGCATCGAAGGCGAAGCTCGCCGGCTGATACTCCTCGGTGCCGGGGATGCCGCTGCCGATCTCTTCCGCCATCGCCTACCTGTCGATCTCGCCGAACACGACATCCAGCGATCCGATGATCGCCACCGTGTCCGCCAGCATGTGCCGCTTCGCCAGATGGTCCATCGCCTGCAAGAAGGCGAAGCCGGTGGGGCGAATCTTGCAGCGATAGGGCCGGTTGGTTCCGTCCGCCACCAGATAGACGCCGAACTCGCCCTTCGGGCTCTCGGTCGCGGTGTAGGTGGCGCCGGGCGGGACGTGGAACCCCTCGGTGAACAGCTTGAAATGATGGATCAGCGCCTCCATCGACCGCTTCATCTCGGCGCGCGGCGGCGGGATGATCTTGTGGTCCTGCACGCGCACCGGCCCGGGCTTCATCTTCGCCAAACACTGGCGGACGATCTTCACACTCTCGCGCATCTCCCACAGGCGCACGAGATAGCGGTCGTAGCAATCGCCGTTGCGGCCGACAGGAACCTGGAAGTCGACCTCGGCGTATTTGTCGTAGGGCTGGGCGCGGCGCAAATCCCACGGAATGCCGGAGGCGCGCAGCGGCGGGCCGCTCCATCCCCAGGCGAGCGCGTCCTCCGGCGTCATCACGCCGATATCGACCGTGCGCTGCTTCCAGATGCGGTTGGCAGTGAGCAGCTCCTCCAGCTCGTCGAGGAACTTGGGGAAGGTCTCCGCCCACTCGCCGATCCGATCAGTGAGCCCCGCCGGGAGGTCGCGGTTCACGCCGCCGGGGCGGTAATAGTTGGAATGGAGCCGCGCACCGGAGGCAGCGTCGTAGAACTCCATCAGCTTCTCGCGCTCCTCGAAGCCCCAGAGCGGCGGCGTGATGGCGCCGGTGTCGAGCGCGTAGGTGGTGACGTTCAGCAGGTGATTGAGGACGCGGGTGATCTCGGCGAACAGCGTGCGGATCCACTGCGCGCGCTCGGGTGCGGTGATGCCGAGCAGCTTCTCCACCGCCAGCACGTAAGTGTGCTCCTCGCACATCGGCGAGACGTAATCGAGCCGGTCGAAATACGGCACGTTCTGCACGTACGTGCGGTATTCCATCAGTTTCTCGGTGCCGCGATGGAGAAGGCCGATATGCGGGTCGGCGCGCTCCACCACCTCGCCGTCGAGCTCCAGGATCAGCCGCAGCACGCCGTGCGCCGCCGGATGCTGCGGGCCGAAATTGATGGCGTGGCTATCGATCTCGACGACGCGGCGCTCTTTCGCTTCGGTCTGGGGAAGGATGTTGTCGCTCATTGTTGCTGGCCCTCAGCCGGCGCGCTGGCGCGCGCCGCCCTCTCTCGCAGAGCGGGAGAGGCGTACAATTCGCCTCCTCTCCTGCTTCGCCGGAGAGGTCGGACCCGCGTAGCGGGTCCGGATGAGGCGCGGGCCGGCATCAGCTCTTCACCAACGGCGCCGGCGGCGTACGCGTCAGCTTCGCGCGTTCCTCGTGCACCTTCTCGTCGCCCGGCAGAGTGGTGACGCCCTCCCAGGGCGAGATGAAATCGAAGCTGCGCCAATCCTGCGTCAGCTTCACCGGCTCGTAGACCACCTGCTTCCTTTCGTCGTCCCAGCGCACCTCGACATGGCCGGTGAGCGGGAAGTCCTTCCGCAGCGGATGGCCCTCGAAGCCGTAGTCGGTCAGGATGCGGCGCAGATCGGGCTGGCCCGCGAACACGACGCCGAACAAATCCCATGCCTCGCGCTCCCACCAGGTGGCGCTGGGCCAGAGCGTGCAGACGGACGGCACGGGCTTGGTTTCGTCGGTGGTGACGATCACCCGCACGCGGCGGTTCCGCGAGACCGACAGCAGGTTATAGACGACGTCGAACCGTTCCGCGCGGTCGGGAAAATCGACGCCGCAAATGTCCATCACCTGCTCGAAGCCGCAGCGGTCGCGCAGCGCAGACATCAGCGCGAGCAACTGGTCGCGCTCGGCGTGCAGCACCACCTCGTCCTGTTCCAGCGCCACAGCGGTGACACCGGGCAGGCTGCCAAACTCGCGCGCATAGGGCGCGACCGGCGGCTCGGGCGCAGGCGCCGCGGCTTCGGTTCCTTCCGCCGGCTCAGCCACGGCGCAAGGTTCCGGTGCGGCGAATGCGCTTCTGGAGCTGCATCAGCCCATACACCAGCGCCTCGGCGGTCGGCGGGCAGCCGGGCACATACACGTCCACCGGCACGATGCGGTCACAGCCGCGCACCACCGAATAGGAGAAATGATAGTAGCCGCCGCCATTGGCGCAGCTTCCCATGCTGACGACCCAGCGCGGCTCGGGCATCTGGTCGTAGACCTTCCGCAGCGCCGGGGCCATTTTGTTGACCAGGGTGCCGGCGACGATCATCACGTCGCTCTGGCGGGGCGAGGCGCGCGGGATCATGCCGAGCCGGTCGAGATCGTAGCGCGGCATGTAGGCGTGGATCATTTCCACCGCGCAGCAGGCGAGCCCGAAGGTCATCGGCCACAGGCTGCCGGTGCGCGCCCAGTTCACCGCGCGATCCAGGTTGGCGACGATGAAGCCCTTGTTCTCGATCTCGCCGGTGATGCCCTTGATCACCGCGTCCTGTTCCGGTCCCGGCGCGAGCGCCTCACGGTTCCAGGCGAGCGGGACCGCCGTTTCGCTCATGCTGCTACTCCCATTCCAGCGCGCCCTTGCACCACTCGTAGACAAACCCGACGGTCAGCACGCCAAGGAAGGCCAGCATGGAAAGAAAGCCGAACAGCCGGATCCGCCCGTAGGCGACGGCCCAGGGGAACAGGAACGCCACCTCGAGATCGAAGATGATGAACAGGATGGCGACGAGATAATAGCGCACGTCGAAACGGCGCCGCGCGTCGTCGAACGCCTCGAAGCCGCACTCGTAGGCGGAGACTTTCTCGGGATAGGGGTTCTGCTTCCCGGCGATCAAGGAGCCTGCGATCATCGCCGTGCCGATCAGCCCGGCGATGACGATGAACACCAGGATCGGCAGATAGTCCGGCAGCACGTACGGCATCGTTTGTCCCACCACTGTCCGGCCGCGGGGGACCGTCGCGCCGGCGCGACGATACTACCCGCAACGATCGCGCCCCGCTACCCGGGTTGCATGCCGCCGGGCAGCGATCCTATCGGGCGGCAGGTTGGGAAGCGAAACGCCGCCGCTGGCGCGAGTGACGGGACTCGAACCCGCGACCTCCGGCGTGACAGGCCGGCGCTCTAACCGACTGAGCTACACCCGCTGCGGCGGGCGCAGCACTTAGGCTGATGGTCAAGAGAGGTCAACTGGCCGCGCCGCGCGCGAGCAATGGTGGGCGGTGACGGATTCGAACCGCCGGCCTCCTCGGTGTAAACGAGAAGCTCTACCGCTGAGCTAACCGCCCGCGCCTATTGAACCGAGTCCTTCAGGGCTTTGCCAGCCTTGAAACGCACGGTGGTGGAGGCGGCGATCTGCATGGCCTCGCCAGTTCGCGGATTGCGCCCGGTCGCCGCCTTACGGAACGCGAGATTGAACGTGCCGAACCCGACCAGGCGAACCTCTTCCTTGCGCTTGAGCGCGGCCTCGATGGCCGAGAGCACGGCATCCACGACTTCGCCCGCCTTGGCACGCGAGAGATCCGCCTGCTCGGCGACCGCCGAGACGAGTTCCATCTTGTTCAAGCTGTACCCCCTATGGCGCGAGCGACCTGAAATCGGCGGCCGAACAGTAGGAAGCGGGTTTCCGGCGCGTCAACGCCGCCGCCACCTCCGCCCGTCACGCCATCGCGAGCGCGCCGGAGTGTGTAGCGGCGGAGTGAGATTGGGCGAACGGGGGGCAGCGTCGAAGCAGCCCCCCTCCCCCCGCCCCTCCGCGCCCTGGGGCGGAGGCGAATTGGCGGCGGCGGCTCGTGCTAGAGGGAGTGTACCCAGGGCTCGGGCAGGAGCGCGTAGGAGCCGCCCTGCCGCACGATGTGGGCGAAGCCGGGGTAATGCACGTGCATCCCGGCGATCAGCAGCCGGTCGGACGCCGCCATGTCGAAGGTGCGGCGGCGCGTAGCGGCGGCCTGATCGGGGTCGGTGTCGAACTCGATCGTCACCTCCGGGCGCGGCACCTGGATTTCCGGCACGTGGATGATGTCGCCCCAGATCAGCAGCGACTCGCTGCCCGACGCGATCAGGTAGCCGCAATGGCCGGGCGTGTGGCCGTGCAGCATCACCGTGCGAACGCCGGGGAACACCTCCGCCGGGCCGGAGAACGGGCGGAGCCGCTCGCGATAGGGGGCGATCTGCTCGCGCGCGCACTGGAAATAGAGACGCTTGGCACGCTCCGTCGCGCGCGCCATGGCTGCGTCGTCGTCCCAGTGGCGCGGTTCGTTCTCGTGCACGACCAGCTCGGCGTTCGGAAAGTGCCGCCGCCCGGTCGCCGGGTCGGTGAGGCCGGCGGAGTGATCGGGGTGCATGTGGGTCAGCAGCACGCGCTCGACCGCCTCGGGCGCGATGCCGGCGGCGGCGAGGTTGGACAGAAGCCGCCCCGCCGTCGGGCCGAGATAGGCGCCTGAGCCGGTCTCGATCAAGGCGAGCCGTCCGGCGGAATAGACGGCGTAGGCATTGACCGAGGTGCGGCGGCCGGGGCGGAAATTGGCGGCCAACATTCGCTCCGCCTCATCGGGTGCGATGTTGCGGAGTACGTCCACCGAGCCGTCCAGGTAGCCGTCGCTCAGGGCGGTGATCACGATGTCGCCGATCCGGCGGTGATAGACGCCCGGAATCTGCCGGTCGGGAACGCGGATCATGCACCCTCCTGCGCGCTGGGGGCCGCACTCTGCACGGCGGCGCCCGGCCAGTCGAGATCGCATGCCCCACCGCTCGGCCCGAGGCAGCGGGCGAGGCGGCGGGAGAAGAGCGCCGCGCCCGTGGGGTTCAGATGGGCGAATGCGTCGCCGAACAGCGCATCGGGCCAGCCGTAGAGCGGCGCCCCGATCAGCCGCAGACCGGGATAGCGCTGCTGATAGGCGTGCAGATAGGCGGCGAAGGCGTGGCCGATCTCGGGCTTCACCGCCGCTTCGGTTGCATCGTTCAGCGGCATGGAGACGAACGCCGCCGCCACCCCCCGCGCGGCGAGCAGGGCAAGCAGCCGGTCGAAATAGAGATCGAGCACCGGCAGCGGGCGGAACGCATCCAGATGACCCTCGACCGCCACCTGATCGCAGCCGGGCGCAGTGCCGAAGAAGTATTGCCCGCGCGCGGCGAGCGTGGCCCGGTAGGTGCGGGCGTTGGCCCAGGCCCGCAGGAACAGGCCGCCGCGCGTCAGGCTGGCGAAGGAAAGGCCGGGGAAGCGGGCGCGGTAGAGCCACGCGCGCAGCGCGGCGGGCAGTCCGTCGCCATGGCCGTTGTCATAGACCGAGAAATCCCCGGTCGCGCGCGAGGCCGAAGCGAGTTCGGCCAGCTCGGCGCCGTTCAGAAATCCGTAGCGGACGGTGCGCTCCCAGAATAGGTCGGGCTGGACGAACTGGCCGGGGCCGAGCGCGATCAACACAAGCCGCGGCGGCGTGGGGCAGGCAAGCGCGCGACGCACCGCCGCCAGCGCCTCGATCGCCTCGCCGCCGCCGACCGCGAGGTTCGTGGCCGGAACCGACAACAGCGCCGGCAGGATGCCGGCCGCCGCCCGGGAATTGCCCACCACCACCGCCTGCCCAAGCCGGCAATCGGCCAGCAACCGCTCCTTGGCGCGCCACGCGCCGTATTCGGGGTCGAGATAGAGGGCGGGAAACAGTGCGACATAGGCCCAGGCAAGCGCGACGACAGAGGCGGCGGCCAGCGCCAGGGCGGCGAGATAGCGGCGGGGGGAGAGCGCGCGCACCTGGCTCAGAACTGGAAATAGAGGAACTCGGCCGGCTGGCCGAGGGCGAGGAGGCCGAGCGCCAGCGTCGCCCCGGTCACCGCCGCCCAGCCGAGGCTCGGCCGCCAGGCCATGCGAGTGGGCGCGAACGCGCCCGGCACAGCCTCGGCCCGGGCCATGATCTGCTGCGTATTGGGGGCGAGGAAGGCGAGCACGGCGGCCAGCCCGATCAGAGCCACGCCGCGCGCCAGCTCGGGCGTGACGGCGACCGGGCCGCCGCCGTGCAGGCCGGCGAGGCCCGCGAGCATGGCCCGAGCATCGCTCAGACTTTCGGTGCGAAAGAGCACCGAGCCGGCGAGCACGCAGAGGTAGGTCAGGGTCACCCTGCTCCAGCGCGGCGCGGCCGGCCAATGGCGGGGGCGGAACAGCCGCCAGCCGTGGTTCAGCACCAGATAGAGCGCGTGCAGCAGACCGAAGGCGGCGAAGGTGAGGCCGCTGCCGTGCCAGATGCCGGCGAGCGCCATCGTCAGCGTCACCGGAGCGGCGACGCGCAGCGCGAAGGTCGCGGGTGTCATCCGCCGCCCGCAGCGCCGGCCGGCCGCGAGCGCGGCCGGGGTATAGACATACTGGGTGAGAAAGCGGGTGAGCGTGATGTGCCAGCGTTGCCAGTATTCGATCACGCTCGCGGCCTTGTAGGGCGAGGCGAAGTTGGCGGGGAAGCGCAGCCCGAACAGCCGGGCGAGCCCGATCGCCATGTCGGAATAGCCCGAGAAGTCGAAATAGAGCTGCATTGAATAGGCGAGCGCGGCCATCCAGGCCGCCGTCAGGCCGATGCCGGCGGGATGGGCGTAGCCGGCGGCGGCGACCGGCGCAAGCGGGTCGGCGATCAGCCCCTTCTTGGCCAGACCGATCGCGAATATGCCGAGCCCGGCGCCGAGATCGGCCGCCGTCAGGGGGGCGAGCGCGGCGAATTGCGGCGTCATCTCCCGGTGATGCAGCAGCGGCCCGGCGATCAGGTGCGGGAAGAAGGTGACGAACAGGGCGTGCTGGCGCAGGCCCGGGCGCAGCCCCGGATCCGCGCGCGCATCGAGCAGGAGCGCGATCTGGGTAAAGGTGAAGAAGCTGATGCCGAGCGGCAGCGCTGCGTGCGCGGGCGCGATCCCGGCCCAGGCGGGGGCGAGGGCGGCGAGGATGTCGCGCAGGTACTTGAACCAGCCGAGCAGGACGAGATTGGCCGCCGCCACCACCGCGAGCGCCGGGCCGCGCCGGGCGCAGAGCCGCAGGGCGGCGTTGTTGACCAGGATCGAGGCGGCGAGCAGCGGCACGTTGGCCGGATTCCACCAGCCGTAGAAAAAGCAGGAGGCGAGGATCAGCCAGAGCTGGGCCGCGGCGACGCCGCCCAGCCGGATCGCCGCCGCGTAGCCCGCGAGCGCCGCCGGCAGGAAACAGAGGAGGAAGGCGTAGGAGTTGAAGAGCACGCCGGATGGGTAGCGGAGGGGGCTTTAGAAACCGCTAACGGCGGGAGCGTCCACGCGCCCGTGCCCCCTTGAACCGCCGGCCGAATCCGGAGAAGAGGGAGCCGCCAGAAGCAGCACATGGGCGGGGGCATGAGCGATCACGCGCACGGCGCACCGATGCCGGCGGATTCCGGGCTGAAACAGCCATACCACCTCGTCGATCCGAGCCCGTGGCCGCTGGTCGGCGCGTTCGGCGGCCTGCTGACCGTGCTCGGCATCGTCTTCGCCGCCCATTACGGCGACTATTACGTGCTGACCGCGGGCGCCGTCGTTGTGCTGACCACCATGTTCTTTTGGTGGCGCGACGTAATCCGCGAGAGCCGCACCCCGGGGCTGCATTCGCCGATCGTGCGGCTCGGCCTGCGCTACGGGATGATGTTCTTCATCACCTCCGAGGTGATGTTCTTCGTCGCCTTCTTCTGGGCCTTCTTCAACTTCGCCCTGTTCCCCTCGAACGTTTCCGGCCTGGCCACGCCGATGTGGCCGCCGCCCGGCATTCACACCTACGACCCATGGCATATCCCGGTGCTCAACACGATGATCCTGCTCCTGTCGGGCACGACGATCACGTGGGCGCACCACGCGCTGATCGAGCGCAACAATAAGGACCTCGTGCTCGGGCTCGCCCTGACGATCTTGCTCGGGATATCCTTCACCGCCTGCCAGGCGATCGAGTATTCGCACGCGCCGTTCAAGTTCGTGGGCGGCGGCGTCTATCCATCGGTGTTTTTCCTCGCCACCGGCTTTCACGGCTTCCACGTGATCGTCGGCACCTGCTTCCTGATCGTCTGCTGGTTCCGCGCGCGCGCCGGTCAGTTCACGCCGGAGCGCCATTTCGGCTTCGAGGCGGCGGCCTGGTACTGGCATTTCGTCGATGTCGTGTGGCTGTTCCTGTTCACCTGCATCTACTGGTGGGGCGCGAGCGCGATTGTCGCCGCGCCCTGAAGCGGCGCTGCCGCCGGTTTGGGAGGTGGCGCTGCGCTGCCGCTGCCCGCGCTGCGGCGAGGGCAGGCTGTTCGACGGCGTGCTGACGCTGCGCCCGGCCTGCCCGGTCTGCGGGCTTGATCTCTCCCGTTCCGATCCGGGCGACGGGGCGGTGTTCGGGGTGATCTTTGTGCTCGGCCCGATCGTCGTCGTGCTGGCGATCTGGCTGGAGATCGCCGCCGCACCGCCGCTCTGGGTGCATGCGGTGATCTGGCCGATCTTCACGGTGCCGGCCGCGGTCCTGATGATGCGCCCGGCCAAGGCGGCGCTGGTGGCGCTCCAGTACCGCAACCGGCGCAAGGAGATGGGGCTGTGAGGGCCGTGCTGGAGCCTACCTCTCCGCGCCCTGGGCGTGATGGCTGACGTTCCTCTGCGGCCCCTTTGGCGCCGTTTCCCCCACCTCTCCCGGCCTTTCCGCCCCCGAGTGGCGGAGAGGGGTCCGGCGCGCATGGTGGGAAGAGTGCTGGTCCCGGCCCTCATGACCGCCCTCATGCTGGGGATCCTGCTTGCACTCGGGACGTGGCAGGTGGAGCGGCTGGCGTGGAAGCGGGCGATCCTGGCGCGGATCGACGCCGCCGAGCGCGCCGCGCCGGTGCCGCTGCCCGCCGATCCCGGCCCGTTCGAGAAGGTCGCGGTGCGCGGCCATTTCCTCGGCGGCCCGGAAGCGACTTACGGCGTCGAGGTGCGTGACGCGCCGGGCGGGCAGGCGATGGGCGGGCAGGTGATCGCGCCGTTCCGCACCGATGACGGGCGAACGATCCTGATCGACCGCGGCTGGGCGCCCACCCCGCCGCCGCCGCCCGCGGGCGAGCAGGACATTACGGGCTACGCGCGCGCGCCGGAGCACCCATGGGTGTTCGGGGCCGCCGACGACCCGGCGAAACGGCAGTTCTTCACGCTCGACCCGGCGCGGATCGGAGCCGCGCTCGGCCTTGATCATGTGGCGCCGTTCGTGCTCGTGGCGCTCGGGCCGCAACCGGCGTTCGGCGTGTTTCCGGAGCCGGCGCAGCATCTGCCACGGCCGCCCAACAACCATCTCTCCTATGCGATCACCTGGTACGGCCTCGCGCTCGGGCTGATCGTGGTGTTCGTGATCTGGGCGCGCGGGAGGCTTGCCGAACGATGACCGCCTATGACCGGCTGAAGGCGCGCTTTTCCCGCATCGCCATCCTGGGCGAAGCCGCTTCGGTGCTAAACTGGGACGCGGCGGTGATGATGCCGCCGGGCGGCGGAGCGGCGCGCGGCGAGCAGCTCGCGGTGCTGGCGGGCGCGGCGCACACGATGCTGATCGCGCCGGAGGTGGCAGGTGATCTGGACGAGGCCGAGCGCGCGGGCTGCGGCAATGGATGGGACGCAGCCAATCTCGAACTGATGCGCCGCGCCTATGAGCGGGCGCGCGCGCTGCCGTCCGATCTCGTGGAGGCGAGCGCGCGCGCCAACTCCGCCTGCGAGAAGGTATGGCGCGAGGCGCGCCGCCTGTCGCAATTCGCGCTGGTGCGCCCGCATCTTGAAGAGGTCGTGCGGCTGGTGCGCGAAACCGCCGAGGCACTTGCCGAGGCGACCGGCCTTGCGCCCTACGACGCGCTGATGGACGGGTTTCAGCGCGGCATTACCGCCGCCGACGTGGCACCTGTGTTCGCCGACTACGAGGCGTTCCTAGCCCGCGCGCTGCCAGAAGCCGAGGCGATCCAGGCGCGGCACGGAACGGCGATGCGCCCGGCCGGCCCGTTTCCGATCGCCGCACAAGAGGCGCTGTGCCGGCGCCTCGCCGAGCGTCTCGGGCTCGATTTCACCCATGCGCGGCTTGATCGCTCGACGCACCCGTTCACCGGCGGCACGCCGACCGATGTACGGATCACGACGCGCTACGACGAGACCGACATGGCCTCGTCGGTGCTCGCCGTGCTGCACGAGACCGGCCATGCGCTCTACGAACGCGGCCTGCCCGAGCGCTTTGCGCGCCAGCCGGTCGGGCAGGCGGCGGGCATGGCGGCGCACGAGAGCCAGTCCTTGATCGTGGAGATGCAAGCCTGCCGCTCCGATGCCTTTCTCGGCTGGCTCGGCAGGGAGCTGCACGAAGCGTTTGGCGGCGATCCCCTGCCCTATCGTGCGGAGAACCTCGCGCGGCTCTGGCGGCACGTCGCGCGCGGGTTCATCCGCGTCGATGCCGACGAACTCACCTATCCGGCGCACGTAATCCTGCGGTTCCGATTGGAACAGGCGTTGGTTGCCGGCGATCTCGCGGTCGCCGACCTTCCCGGGGCGTGGAACGAGGCGATGGCGAAGCTGCTCGGCATCACGCCGCCCGACGATTCGCGCGGCTGCCTGCAGGATATTCACTGGTACGACGGCGCGTTCGGCTATTTCCCGAGCTACACGCTGGGCGCGATGGCGGCGGCACAGCTGATGGCGGCGGCGCGGCGGAGCGTGCCGGAGCTCGACGCGACGCTCCGGCACGGCGATCTCGCGCCGCTGCTCGGCTGGCTGCGGACGAACGTGCACGCCCAGGGCAACCGGCTCGGCTTCAATGAACTGCTGCGCGCGGCAACCGGCAAGCCGCTCGACCCGTCGGATTTCGAGGCGCATATCAGGGCGCGGTATCTGCACTCATAGGTGCAGACACGAGCAACGGCGTCGAATGGCGCAGCGGACATTCTTCACGATCGGACACTCGACGCGTACCGTCGCCGAGCTTGCTGGCCTGCTGAAAGCGGCAGGGGCCGATTGCGTCGCCGACGTGAGGACGGTTCCCCGCTCGCGAACCAACCCTCAGTTCAATGCCGATACGTTATCTGGCGCGCTCGCTCCGCTAGCGATCGGTTATCGCCACTTCGCCCAACTCGGCGGCTGGCGCGGGCGGCCGAAGGGCGCCGCTGCTTCCGCGAACATGTTCTGGCGGAATGCGACCTTCCGCAACTACGCTGACTACGCGACCGGCCCCGCCTTCGCCGACGGCCTCGATGAACTTTGGGAGCGCGGACGGGAGCACGCCTGCGCCGTCATGTGCGCGGAGGCGCTATGGTGGCGATGCCACCGACGCATCATCGCCGATTACCTCCTCGCGCGGGGCGCGACGGTGTTGCACATTCTGGGCCCGAGCGAGATCGAACCCGCGGCGATGACGCCGGCCGCTCGCCTGCGGCCGGACGGCACGCTGATCTATCCGGGGCCGGAAGGCTAGGCACGGGCGGGCGCGCGCCCGCCCGCGTCCTGCCTCGGCCTAAGCAATCGACAGCAATGCCCACCAGCAGGGCAGCGTGAGGAACGCGAGCAGCGTGCCGACGCCGACCATCAGGGTGACGAGTTCGGGCGCAAGCCCGTATTGGCTGGCGACGATCGCCGCGCCGATCTGCGGCCCCATGCCCGCTTCCAGCACCGTCGCACGCACGTGCGTGCCGCTCATTTGCAGCAAGCCGACATAGAGCAGCGCGATCGCCGCGGGCGCGACCAGCAGCTTGTAGCCCAGCCCCACGGCGAGCGCCGCACGATTGCCGCGCCACGCGCTGGCGCGGATTTGTAAGCCGATCGAAACCAATGCCAGCGGGGCCAGCGTGGCGCCGAGTCGCGCGAGCACCTGCGTCACTAGCGGCGGATATTGCACGTTCATGAGCACCGCCGCGGCCAGAACCGCGATAAGCGGCGGGAAGGTGATGACGCGACGGATCACGCTCCTCAGGTCGGTGGCGCCGTGGGAATAGACGCTGGCAACCGTGATTCCGAGCGTGCTCAGCACGAGATAGGTGCCAAGCGTGTCGATCAGGATGCCGGTTGCAACCTCGCGGCTGCCATAGAACGCTTCGAGCATCGGCAGGCCCATGAACGAAGTATTGCCGAGCCCGCCTGTCAGCATCAGGGCGCCGGTTTGTGGGGCCGAGAGCTGAAAGTAACGCGCGAGCAGCCAGAACGCCCCGGCGCCGGTCGCGAAGAGCAGCCACGGCATCAGCACCGGGAAGGCGAGGCTGCGGGAGAGGTGCAGATCATGCACTTGCGTCAAGACCAGGGCGGGAAACGCCACGTTGATGATGAAACCATTGAGCGCCAGATGGGCATTCTCCGGCACCCTCGCAAACCGCCGCAGGGCTACGCCGATCAGCAGACACAGGATCAGCAGCGTGATGTTTTGCATGTTCGCCCCTCCGGTTTGCTTGTGTCGCGCTGAACCTGGCCCGCGGGACGTGAGGCGCGCGTGAGGCTTTCGGGACGGCGGGATCGAGCCCGGGTGACGCCGTGAAGCGTGCGTGAGCCGGATCGCGCCGCGCGGCTCACGCCCGACTGACGGCGCGGCATTTAGGGCAGCTCGTGTTCCGAAGGAGTTCGTGCCGATGACAACAATTCCCGTCGGGTCCCTGCGGGTGGCGCGACCTGGCTGGCGCCAGCGGCGCAGGACGGTGGCGCTCCCGCCGCTGACCGAGGACACCGGCGCGGCGTTGCTGGCGGCCGGCGCGGCGGCGACCCTGGGGGTTGCGGCACTGCTGCCGCTCGCGGCCGTTTCGTCAGCCTCGCTGCCGGCGCTGATGGTCG
This sequence comes from Acetobacteraceae bacterium, assembly GCA_035685165.1. Lineage (GTDB taxonomy): Bacteria > Pseudomonadota > Alphaproteobacteria > Acetobacterales > Acetobacteraceae > DATFDN01. The sequence goes on along the minus strand of DASRBI010000017.1, from coordinate 65,461 downwards.
TGCTCGCGGCGGCGAGCATTTCGCGCGTTGCGGGTTTCGGTTTCGCGGCGATGTGCGCCGGCGCTTGCGGACATGTCCGCGGCGCAGAGGCGGCAGCGCCCTGGGCCTACGCCACCGCCGCGCTGCTCAGCGCGGTGATCGTACGCCTCATGCTGTGCCCGCTCCCGGACCATTGGTTCGCGCGGGGTGCAAAGGCGTTGCTGATCGCCGCCTCGGCAGGGCTCCTGACATAGGAGGAGGCGATGCCTTACGCGCGGTCCGCGCTGCTGGAAACCAAGGCGCCGGCGCTACCCGCGCGCCACACGAGCGTCGCGGCCACAATCGTCACGGCGACGCCGCGCCGCCGCCGCCGCTTCCGACGACCGTCCGAATTCGCCTTCGCGGACGCGCTCGGCGCATTGGTGATCGCTTCAGGCGGCGGGCTGCTGCTCTACGCCGACCAACGCAAACGCGATGCGGCAAGCGGGAACGGGTCGTTGCGGGCAGAGCGCGGCGGCGCCGGGGCGAAGAGAGGGAGTGAACGGATGCGCGGCAGACGGTCGATGAGTCGCTGACCGGGCGACGCCGCCTGCGACACGGCAGCGAGCTCAACCGCTCGCCATGGCGGCCCCGTACCAAGATCGTGACCGGCGCACGAACGCAACGACCGAAAGCATGACCGGCACCTCCACCAGCACGCCCACTACGGTCGCGAGTGCCGCGCCTGACTGGAAACCGAACAGCGCGATCGCGGTGGCGACAGCGAGCTCGAAGAAATTGCTGGCGCCGATCAACGCTGAGGGGCCGGCAACGCACCACGCCACGCCGAGGCGGCGATTCAGCCAGTACGCGAGACCCGCATTGAAATAGACTTGCAGCAGGATGGGCGCGGCTAGCATGGCGATTACCGCGGGCTGGCGCGTAATCTGCCGGCCTTGCAGGCCGAACAGCAGCACGAGCGTCAGCAGTAGGGCCGTAAGCGAAAGTGGCGCGAGCGCGCGCAGCCGCCGTGCCAGCGCCGCCTGCCCGCCCTTCGCGAGCAACGCGCGCCGCCAGAGCTGCGCCGCCATCACCGGCACGACTATGTAGAGGCCGACCGAAAGCAGCAGTGTGTTCCAGGGCACGGATATCGACGAGAGACCGAGCAGCACGCCGACGGTCGGCGCGAACGCGACCACCATGATGGTATCGTTCAGTGCCACCTGGCTGAGTGTAAAGTGCGGTTCGCCATCCACAAGGCTCAACCAGACAAACACCATCGCGGTGCAGGGCGCCGCGGCGAGCAGGATGAGGCCGGCGGTGTAGCTGCCCAACTGATCGGCCGGCAGCCAAGAGCGGAACAGATGCGCGATGAAAATCCAGGCCAGCAGTGCCATCGAGAACGGCTTGACGAGCCAGTTGACCGCGACCGTGACGGCGATCCCACGCCAGTGCCGGCCCACCTCGCCGAGCGCGAGCGGGTCAATCTTCAGCAGCATCGGCACGATCATCAGCCAGACGAGAAAAGCGACCGGCAGATTGACCTGCGCGACGGTGGCATTGCCGATCAGGTGAAACAGGCCCGGCATCACCTGCCCGAGTGCGATCCCGGCGACGATGCAGAGCGCGACCCAAAGCGTCAGGAAACGCTCGAACCAGCCCAGCGCGGACCGGGGCGCGGCCTCATGGCCGGCGGCGATGACAGCCTCGTTCACGCAGCGCCCTCCTCGGTCGCGTTTAGGCGTCCGATCGCATCCACCTCGCGCTGGATTGCGATGCGGTCGCGTGCCGCGAGCGGCAGCGCGAGAAAGAGCTTGATGCGTTGCTCCAGCATCTGGAACGCGGCGCGGAAGGCGAGCATCTGCTCCGCTGGGCCGCCATCGACGGCGGCGGGATCGGGGATGCCCCAATGCGCGGTGACGGGATGACCCGGCCAAGCGGGGCAAACCTCGCCCGCTGCCTGATCGCAGACGGTGAACACGAAGTCCATCGCCGGCGCGCCGGAGCGGGCGAACTCGTCCCAAGATTTCGAGCGCAGGTTCTCGGTGGGCAATCCCTGTTCACGCAGCAGCGCGAGCGCACACGGATGCACCGTGCCCTTAGGGAAGCTGCCGGCGCTGAACGCTTGGAACTGCCCCTGGCCCAGCTCGCGCAGCAGACACTCGGCCATGATACTGCGGGCCGAGTTGCCGGTGCAGAGAAAGAGGACGTTGCAGGGACGCGCGCTCATCCGCAGCAGCCGGCGGCAGGCTTGCGCGCCTCGATCACGGCGGCAGCGACATAGTTTTCGATGCCGCGGCCTGGCGCCCAGCTCGCCACCAGCTCGCGGCTTTCGTTTCTGACGGTGACGCGCACGGCGGCGAAACCCGCCGCGCGCAGCCATGCCTCGATATCGCGTACCGGCGCCGCACCGGCCACGCAGCCGCAGACGAGCGCGCGGTCGGCGGCGAGTTCGGCGGTCAGCCTGCGTGTGTTCACCACGTCGGAGATGGCGAGCCGTCCGCCCGGCTTGAGCACGCGGAACGCCTCGCGGAACACCTGCGCCTTGTCCGGCACGAGGTTGATGACGCAATTCGACAGAATCACGTCGGCGGTGTTGTCAGCGACCGGCAGGTGCTCGATCTCGCCGAGCCGGAATTCGACATTGGCGGCGCCAACGCGGGTGGCATTGGCGCGGGCCTTTGCCAGCATTTCGTGCGTCATATCGATGCCGATCACGTACCCCGCGGCGCCCACCTGGCGCGCGGCGAGCAGACAGTCGAAGCCGGCGCCGCTGCCGAGATCGACCACAGTCTCGCCTGGCTTGAGGGCGGCGATCGCCTGCGGATTGCCGCAGCCGAGACCAAGATTGGCGCCTTCGGGCACCGCCGAGAGCTCCTCGGCCGAATAGCCCATCTCGCGCGCCTTGGCGTCCGCGCCGGCAGCGGGCGCGCAGCACGCAACCTCGGCCTGAGGGGCGCCGCAATCGGGCAGCGTGCCGGCGGCAATGCCGCCATAGCGGGCGCGCACCATCTGCTTGATTTCATCTGTTCCGAAGGTCTGGTCGGACATTGCTCAGGCGCTCCTTCTGGCGTGCGGCGCGGCTGGAGGGACGGCGGGTTCGCCGACCGGCAGGCACGCACCCGCGCCGCGGCCGCAGCAGTTCTCGGTCAGGTAAAGCAGCAGGGCGTTCATGGCGGGATACTCGACGGCGTAGATCAGCGACCTGCCATGGCGCGTGCAGCGCACGAGGCCGGCAAGCTTCAGTTCCTTGAGGTGGAAGGCGAGGGTCGGCGGCGGCAGGCCGAGCCGCTCCGCGATCCGCCCGGCCGCCATGCCGTCGGGGCCCGCCTGGACGAGCAGCCGGTAGAGGTCGAGGCGCGTCTCCTGCGCGAGTGCGCCAAGGGCTGCGAGGGCGGCTGATTTTTCCACGATTCCGAAAATATCGAATTAACCTGGTCGGGTCAAGCGCCAGGGCGGTTCGCAGTTGCCTAGAAGATAGGCAGGCGAATTTGGTCAGCGATGCTGTCTATCGGCGGCGGCCCGGCCCGACTGAGATGGTACATGGTTCCTGCCCGCCGAGCGCCGTTTGGTACGAAATCGCGGCCCGCTGCAAGCCGATCCGTACGAATTTCGGCTCCCGACACCGGCGTTTTGCACGAAATCGGCGCGCGGGGAGGCGCCCTGTGTACACGGCACCCCGGGGATCAGGGGACCGGGGCAGCTTCGGGGACGATCCGGCCGTCGGCCATGTGCAGCAGGCGGCTGCAGCGGCCGGCGAGCGCCTGGTCGTGGGTGACGAGCAGAAGCGCGGTGCCGTGCTCGGCGCGCAGGCGGAACAGCAACTCGATCACAGCGGCGCCGGTGGCTTGATCGAGGTTGCCGGTGGGCTCGTCGGCGAGCAGCAGGGCGGGGTCGGCGACGAAGGCGCGGGCGATGGCGACCCGCTGCTGCTCGCCGCCCGAGAGCTGGCCCGGCAGATGGCGCAGCCGGTGGCCGAGGCCGACCGCTGCCAGCGCGGCGCGGGCGCGGCGGCGGGCATCGCACGCCCCGGCCAGCTCGAGCGGCACGGCCACGTTCTCCTCCGCGGTCATCGAGGCGATCAGGTGGAAGCCCTGATAGACGATGCCGATCATGCCCCGGCGCAGCAGCGCCAGCCGGTCCTCGTCGAGCGCCGTCACCTCATGGCCGGCCAGCAGCACGCGGCCGCCGCTCGCCCGTTCCAGACCCGCCAGCACCATAAGCAAGCTGGTTTTGCCGGAGCCCGAGGGACCGACCAGTCCCACCGCCTCGCCGGCTTCGATGTCCAGATCGACGCCGCGGAGGATGTTGACCGGCCCCCCCGCCCCGGGCAGGGTCAGGCGCAGGTCGCGCACGCTGACGAGCGGGGCGCCCAATTCCCTTCGGTTCGCCGAGTACGAGGCCATGTCGTCCATCATCGCCCGAGCATATGGGCTGCGCGCCGCGCCGCGCAGGGCGATGCTGGGGGCGCTCTTGGCCGCCGTGCTCGCCGCCCCCCTGCCCTGCCCGGCCCGCGCCTCGCCGGTGCGCCTCTTGGTGCTCGGCGATTCGCTCGCCGCCGGCTATGGGCTGCCGCACGCGCAGGGGTTCGAGGCGCAGCTACATGCCGCGCTCGCCGCGCACGGCTACGCGGTGCGGGTCATCGACGGGGCGGTGTCGGGCGACACGAGCGCCGGCGGGCTGGCGCGGCTCGACTGGGTGCTGGCCGAGAAACCGCAGGCCGCGATCGTGGAGCTCGGCGCCAATGACGGGCTGCGCGGCCTCGACCCCAAGGAGATGGCGCGGAACCTCGGAGCAATCCTCGACAAGCTCCAAGCCGCGCATGTGAAGGTGCTGCTGACCGGGATGTACGCCCCGCCCAATCTCGGCCCCGGCTACGAGGCCGAGTTCCGTGCCGCCTTCGACGCGCTCGGCCGCCGACCCGGCGTGATCTACGATCCGTTCTTCCTGGAGGGCGTGGCTGAGCAGCCGGGCCTCATTCAGCCGGACGGGCTGCATCCGGACGCGGAAGGGGTGCGGCGGATCGTGGCGCGCATCCTGCCCGCGGTGGAGCGGCTGATCGCGGAGGCGCACGGGACATGAGGCTGTTCGTAGCGCTCGACCTGCCCGATCTGCTGCGGGGGCGGCTAGCGGCGCTTTCCCACCACGCCATTCCGGGCGCGCGCTGGGTGCCGGCGGACAATTACCATGTCACGCTGCGCTTCATCGGCGAGGCGGCCGCTTGGCAGGCGGAGGAGATCGATCATGCGCTCGCTGCGCTGCGCGCCCCGGGTTTCGCGCTGACGCTCGCCGGCATCGGCAGCTTCGGGGCCAAGGGCGGCCGCGGGGCGACGCTCTATGCCGGGGTGGAGCGCAGCGCGCCGCTCGACCATTTGCGCGCCAAGGTGGAGACGGCCTTGCAGCGGATCGGCCTCGAGCCGGAGCGGCGGCGCTTTTGGCCGCATGTGACGCTGGCGCGGCTCGACAACGCACCCGAGGCGAAGCTCGCCGAATGGGTCCAGGCGCACAGCCTGTTCCGCTGCCCGCCCGTCAGGATCGCGCATTTCACGCTGTTCAGTTCGCTGTTGAACAAGGACCATCCGGTCTACACGCCCGAGGTGGAATACGCCCTGGGCGCGGCCTAATCGCCCGCAACCTTGAGGCGGCCTGCCGCCGGCCTTAATCAGGCGCCATTCCGGCTTTGGGGGCTTGGTTGATGGCGACGCGCAGCGTGGCGGCGGTGTTTGGGGGCTCGGGGTTCATCGGCCGCTACGTGGTCAAGCGCCTCGCGGCCCGCGGCTATGTGGTGCGCGTCGCGGTGCGCGACCCGATCGGCGCCAATTTCCTGAAAACCGCGGGCGCGGTGGGTCAGATCGTGCCGCTCTATGCCTCGGTGCGCGACGAGGCGACCATCGCGCGGGCGGTCGCAGGGGCCGATCTGGTGGTGAACCTGGTCGGCATCCTGGCCGAGCGGCGGCGAGGCGACTTCGACGCCGTGCACGCCGAGGGCGCGGCGCGGGTGGCGCGGCTGTCCCAGGCGGCGGGGGTGTTCCGGCTCGTGCATCTTTCGGCGATCGGCGCCGACCCGGCCGCGCCCGGCCGCTACGGGCGGAGCAAGGCGGCGGGCGAGGCGGGCGTGCGCCAGCACTTCCCGGCGGCCACCATCCTGCGCCCCTCGGTCGTGTTCGGGGCCGAAGACCGGTTCTTCAACCTGTTCGGCCGAATGGCGATGCTGGCCCCGGTGATGCCGGTGTTTGCGGGAGCGACGCGGTTCCAGCCGGTCTATGTGGGCGACGTGGCGGATGCGGTGATGGCGGCGCTGGCGCGCACCGAGGCGGCGGGCGGCACGTTCGAGCTGGGCGGGCCCGAGGTGCTGAGCTTCCGCGAGATCATCGCCTATGTGCTGCGCGAGACCGGACGGCGGCGGCCGATGCTGGCCGTGCCCGACGGGATCGCGTGGCTGGTGGCATCGGTGCTGGAGCGCCTGCCCGGACAGATGCTGACGCGCGACCAGCTGCTCATGCTGAGCCGCGACAATGTGGCCGCACCCGGCGTGCCCGGTCTCCCCGACCTCGGCATCACCCCCACCCCGATCGACCTGATCGTGCCCGATTACCTGCGGATTTATCGGCCCGGCGGCGGGCGGCGGGTGACTGCGTCGCCTAGAAACGACAGTTATACTGACCTTTCTTTCGTGCTTCCGCGGTCTGGTTGACCTGTCTCGATCCGAGGCACCGCAAAAAAGTCAGAATCCCGGACCTATTCCCCCTTCTCAGCCGGCGCCGCCTCGCCTAAGCTCGGCTTTGCTGAGGGGGCGACGACGTTATGGCCGAGCGGATGCTGCGCTTTGTGAATGTTCCGCAACAAATGCCGGCCAAGCGGGCAGTTGCGGAGCGGCGCGGGGATTTCGGCGAGATCTACCGCGAATTCGCCGCGCAAGAGGCGGCAACGCAAGCAAGCCGGTGCAGCCAGTGCGGCGTGCCGTTCTGCTCGGTGCACTGCCCGCTACACAACAACATCCCCGACTGGCTGAAGCTGACGGCCGAGGGACGGCTGGAAGAAGCGTACGAAATCTCCTCGGCCACCAACAATTTCCCCGAGATTTGCGGCCGGATTTGCCCGCAGGACCGACTCTGCGAGGGCAATTGCGTCATCGAGAAGGGCTACGAGAGCGTCACGATCGGGGCGGTGGAGCGCTTCATCACCGACACCGCCTTCGAGCGCGGCTGGGTAAGGCCGATCCGGCCCCGTCGGGAGCTTGCCCAATCGGTGGGCATCATCGGCGCGGGCCCCGCCGGCCTCGCCGCCGCCGAGCAGCTTCGGCGGGTCGGCTATCAGGTGACGGTCTATGACCGGCACGACCGGATGGGCGGGCTGCTGATCTACGGCATCCCCAATTTCAAGCTGGAGAAGCCGGTGGTGCTGCGCCGCCGCGCGCTTCTGGAGGAAGGCGGCATCCGCTTCGCGCTCAATACCGCGGTGGGCGAAAGCGTCAGCCTCGCCGCGCTCCGCAAGCGGCACGACGCGGTGCTGATCGCTACCGGGGTCTACAAGGCACGCGAGATCGGCGGGCCGGGCGCGGGTCTGAAGGGCATCGTCGCGGCGCTCGATTACCTGGTCGCCTCGAACCGCGAGAATTTGGGCGATCACGTGCCCGATTTCGCCTCGGGCCTCCTGAACGCCGCTGGCAAGGACGTGGTGGTGATCGGCGGCGGCGATACCGCGATGGACTGCGTCCGCACCGCCATCCGGCAGGGGGCGAAGTCGGTGAAGTGCCTTTATCGCCGCGACCGGGCGAACATGCCGGGCTCGATGCGCGAGGTGAAGAACGCCGAGGAAGAGGGGGTCGAGTTCGTCTGGCTCTCCGCCCCCGAGGCGTTCCTGGGCGAAGGGCAGGTGAGCGGCGTGCGCGCGGTCAGGATGCATCTCGGCCTGCCCGACGCCACCGGCCGCCAGTCCGTCGAACCGATCGCGGGCAGTCATTTCACGCTAAAGGCGGACCTGGTGATCAAGGCGCTCGGCTTCGACCCAGAGAACCTGCCGGCGATGTTCAACGAGCCCGATCTGGCGCTGACCCGCTGGGGCACTCTCAAGGTCAACCATCGGACCTTCGAGACCAGCCTGCCCGGCGTGTTCGCCGCCGGCGACATCATCCGCGGCGCGAGCCTGGTCGTCTGGGCGATCCGCGACGGCCGCGATGCCGCGGCGGCCATGCACCGCCACATCCAGCGTGAGGCTTCGGCGCCGGTCGCCATGGCGGCGGAGTAAGACGGTGCCGGTCATTGCGATCGTCGCGGGCGCGATGATCCGGCTCTACGACGAGACCATGGGCCGGCCCATTTCCAGGCCGTGTTCGGAGCGGACGAAATGATCGTCAGGATCGCGGGGCCGGGAAGGATCAGATGAGACTGATGCAGGATATCGTCGCGGCGAAGATGCGTTCTGGACCCCGCCTGTCGCTCCGGTTCGGGGACGGTTTCGAGAGTGTGGCGCCGCGTGGACGGGCGGTGGTCTGGCTAAGGACGGCGACGAGGTTCGTCTGTGCGCGGACGCGCGTCGGATGATGGCAAAGAAGTCCCCGAACCACGCGGCGGAATGAGGAGATCACGATGATGCGCGAGACCGCAGCCGAGTTCATCGCCTCCTGGCACGCCAACGCGAAGACCCTAGCCCACACCTACGACCCGACGCAGGAGCACGATTCCTGCGGCGTGGGCTTGGTGGCTGCGCTCGACGGCAAACCGTCGCGCGAGGTGGTGCAGGCGGGCATCGACGCGCTGAAGGCCGTTTGGCATCGCGGCGCGGTGGACGCCGACGGCAAAACGGGCGACGGCGCGGGCATCCATGTGGAAATCCCACAGGATTTCTTCGCCGACGCGGTGCAGCGCGGCGGCGCGCGACTCATGCCCGGCCCGATCGCGGTCGGACAGGTGTTCCTGCCCAAGACGGATCTCGGCGCGCAGGAACGCTGCCGGCAAATCGTGGAGACCGAAATCCTCAATTTCGGCTACCTGATCTACGGCTGGCGGCAGGTGCCGATCAACGTCGAGTGCATCGGCGAAAAGGCGAACGCCACGCGCCCCGAGATCGAGCAGATCATGCTGTGGAACCCGAAGGGCGCGGACCCGGCGGAGTTCGAGCGCGACCTCTACGTGATCCGCCGGCGAATCGAGAAGCAGGCGATCGCCGCGCAGATCCCCGAACTCTATCTCTGCTCGCTCTCCTCGCGCACCATCATCTACAAGGGAATGTTCCTCGCCGAGCACCTCACCGAATTCTATCCCGACCTGCTCGACGAACGCTTCGTCTCGCGCTTCGCGATCTACCATCAGCGTTATTCGACCAACACCTTTCCGACCTGGAGGCTCGCGCAACCGTTCCGGATGCTCGCCCATAACGGTGAGATCAACACCATCACCGGCAACATCAACTGGATGAAGAGCCACGAGACGCGGCTCGCCGCCGACGCGCTCGGGCCGTATCTGGAGGACGTGAAGCCCGTGGTACAGGCGGGCGGATCGGATACCGCCACCCTCGACAACGTTTTCGAGCTCTTGGTGCGCGCCGGTCGCGACGCGCCGATGGCGAAGGCGATGATGATCCCGGCGGCGATCAGCGAGGAGATGCCGCAAGCCCATCGCGACATGTTCCTCTACTGCAACGCTGTGATGGAGCCATGGGACGGACCCGCGGCGATCGCCGCAACCGACGGGCGCTGGGTGATCGCAGGTCTCGATCGCAACGGTTTGCGCCCGTTGCGCTACACCATGACCTCGGACGGGCTGCTGATCGTCGGTTCGGAAACCGGAATGGTGAAGCTCGACGCCGAGCGCATCGTGGAAAAAGGCCGGGTCGGACCCGGGCAGGCGATCGGCGTCGATCTCGACGAAGCGCGTTTTTACCGCGACGACGAAATGAAGAACATGCTGGCCGCCCGCCAGTCGTACGGCGAGTGGACAAAGCGCATCACCGTCATCGACCATCTAGTCAAGACCGACGCGCCGGAGCCGGTGCGCTATCAAGGAGAGGAGCTGCGCCGCCGTCAGGTCGCTGTCGGCTTCACGCTGGAAGAGCTCGAGACAATCCTGCATCCGATGGTGGAGGAGGCCCAGGAGCCGGTTGGCTCGATGGGCGACGATACGCCGATCGCCGTGTTGTCGGATCGCTATCGCGGGCTGCACCATTATTTCCGCCAGACCTTCAGCCAAGTCACCAACCCGCCGATCGACAGTTTGCGCGAATCGCGCGTGATGTCGCTCAAGACGCGGCTCGGCAATCTCGGCAACGTGCTCGACGAGGATTCGAGCCAGTGCGACCTGCTGCAGCTCGAAAGCCCGGTGCTTTCGACGGCCGAATTCGAGGCGATGCGCGCCTTCATGGGCGCATCCGCCTGCGTGGTCGATTGCACCTTCCCCGCCGAGGAGGGCGAGGGCGGGCTGCGCGGCGCCATCGAACGCATCCGCCGCGAAGCAGAGGAAGGCGTGCGCGCGGGCTGCACGCATGTGATCCTGACCGACGAGAACCAGGGGCCTGGGCGCACGCCGATCCCGATGATCCTCGCCACCGGCGGCGTGCACACGCACCTCGTCCGCCAGTCGCTCCGCACCTTTACCAGCCTGAACGTGCGCTCGGCGGAATGCTTGGACGTGCATTATTTCGCTGTGCTGATCGGCGTCGGCGCGACCACGATCAACGCCTATCTGGCGCAAGAGAGCATCGCCGATCGCCACCGCCGCGGCCTGTTCGGCGACATGACGCTGAAGGAAGCGGTCAACCGCTACAAGAAGGCAGTGGACAAGGGCCTGCTCAAGGTCATGTCAAAAATGGGCATCGGGGTGATCAGCTCGTATCGCGGCGGCTATAATTTCGAGGCGATCGGGCTGTCGCGCGCGCTGGTGGCCGAATTCTTCCCCGGTATGCCCTCGCGCATTTCCGGGATCGGACTGCCGGGCATCGCGCGCAAGGTGCTCGATCAGCACGCGCTTGCCTGGGACGCCGACGTCGTCACCCTGCCGATCGGTGGCAACTACAAGCTGCGCCGACGCGGCGGCGAGACCCACGCCTTCGACCCCGCGCTGATCCATCTGCTGCAAAGTGCGGTGAACACCGACAGCTACGCGACCTACCGGCGCTATGCCGAGGCGGTACGCAAGCTGCCGAAGCTCGCGCTGCGCGATCTGCTCGATTTCCGCTTCGACGCCTGCAAGCCGATCTCCATCGACGAGGTGGAGAGCATCACGGAAATCCGCAAGCGCCTCGTCGCACCAGGGATTTCGCTCGGCGCGCTGTCGCCCGAAGCGCACGAGACCCTGTCGATCGCGATGAACCGCATCGGCGCGCGCTCTGATTCCGGTGAAGGGGGCGAGGACCCGGCGCGCTACAGGCCGCGGCCGAACGGCGACAACGCCAGCTCGGCGATCAAGCAGATCGCCTCCGGCCGGTTCGGCGTGACGGCGGAGTACCTCAATAACTGCCGTGAGATCGAGATTAAGATCGCGCAAGGCGCTAAGCCCGGCGAGGGAGGGCAGTTGCCGGGGATCAAGGTCTCCGCGCTGATCGGACGGCTGCGGCATTCCACGCCCGGCGTGATGCTGATCTCGCCGCCGCCGCATCACGACATCTACTCGATTGAGGATCTTGCGCAGCTCATCTACGACCTCAAGCAGATCAACCCGGAAGCCACGGTCTGCGTGAAACTGGTGGCGCGGTCGGGCATCGGCACGATCGCGGCTGGTGTCGCCAAGGCGAAGGCCGACGCGATCCTGATTTCGGGCCATTCGGGCGGCACCGGGGCGAGCCCGCAGAGCTCGATCAAGTACGCCGGCCTGCCGTGGGAGATGGGGCTTTCCGAGACGCATCAGGTGCTGATGCTAAACCGGCTGCGCCACCGCGTCCGGCTGCGCACCGATGGCGGCATCAAGACCGGGCGCGACGTGGTGATCGCGGCAATGCTGGGGGCCGAGGAATTCGGCATCGGCACCGCGAGCCTGATCGCGATGGGCTGCATCATGGTGCGGCAGTGCCATTCCAACACCTGCCCGGTCGGCGTCTGCACGCAGGACGAGAAGCTGCGCGCCAAGTTCGAGGGCACGCCGGAGAAGGTGATCAACCTCTTTTCGTTCATCGCCGAGGAGGTGCGCGAGATTCTCGCCCGGCTCGGCGTGCGCCGCCTTGCCGACGTGATCGGCCGCACTGATCTCTTGCATCAGGTGAGCCGCGGCGCCGACATCCTAGACGATCTCGATCTCAACCCGCTGCTCGCTCAGGCCGATCCCGGACCCCATGCGCGCTACTGCACCCTGGAGGGCCGCAACGAGGTGCCGGAAACGCTGGATGCGCAGATGATCGCCGACGCGCGCGCCTTGTTCGAGCACGGCGAGAAGATGCAGCTTCAGTACACCATCCGCAACACGCACCGGGCGATCGGCACCAAAATCTCCTCGCTGATCACGCGCAAGTTCGGCATGAACGGCTTGCAGCCGGGGCACCTGACGGTCCGCCTGCGCGGCTCGGCCGGGCAGTCGCTCGGGGCGTTCGCGGTGCAGGGGCTGAAGCTCGAGGTGTTCGGCGACGCCAATGACTATGTGGGCAAGGGGCTTTCAGGGGCGACGATCGTGGTGCGGCCCGGGCCCTCCTCCACCCTGCGCAGCAACGAGAACACGATCATCGGCAACACCGTGCTTTACGGCGCGACGGCGGGCTATCTGTTCGCTGCCGGGCAGGCGGGTGAGCGGTTCGCGGTACGCAACTCTGGTGCCAAGACGGTGATCGAGGGCTGCGGTTCGAACGGCTGCGAGTACATGACGGGCGGCGTGGCCGTGATCCTCGGCCGGGTCGGCGACAATTTCGGCGCCGGCTTCACCGGCGGGATGGCGTTCGTGCTCGACGAGGAGGGCGTGTTCGAGCGGCGCGTCAATCCCGACACGCTGCTCTGGCAGCGCGTCGCGCACCCGCATTGGGAAGAGATGCTGCGCGAACTGGTGGCGCAACACGTGGCGGAAACCAACTCGCGCTACGCGGCGCGTCTGCTGCACGACTGGGAGCGCACCCTGCCGCACGTCTGGCAGGTAGTGCCGCGGGACTTCGTGCGTTACCTGCCGGTACCGCTCGGCGCGGCGGCGGAGGCACGGCGGGCGTAGCCTCGCTACGCCTCAACCAGCGTTCCGCCTCGCGAAGCCACGCACCAGCGCGGCGACGGCGCCAAGGTCGTTCGGCGCAACGGTGAATCGCTCGGGCTTTTCCAACAGGCCCACAAGCCGCGCCGGCAATTTGGGGTGCTGCCCGGTGGCACGGGCCACCGGCTCGGGAAATTTGGCGGGGTGCGCGGTCGCCATTGCGACCACCGGTGTGCCGGGCATCGGCGGCAGCGTCCGTGCAGCCGCGATGCCGATGGCGCTGTGCGGATCGGCGATATAGCCGCACCTGCGCCAGAGCCGGGCGATCTCCGCCTCCGTCCCCGCATCGTCCAGCCGGAAACCCCGGAACGACGCGCGCGCGCGGTTCCAGGCGCGCTCGGGCACCTCCATGCGGCCGCTGGCGCGGAACTTGCGCATGGCCGCTGCGGTCGCCGCCGCGTCGCCATCGAGCAGCTCGAACAGCAGCCGCTCGAAATTGGAGCTGACCTGAATGTCCATGCTGGGCGATAGGCTCGGCTCGACCGGGCGTACCGACATGTCGTTGGCGTCGAAGAAGCGCGCCAAAATGTCGTTGCGATTGGAAGCGACCGTGAGCCCTGCGACCGGCAGGCCCATCCGCCCCGCCACCCAGGCAGCGAGCACGTTGCCGAAATTGCCGGTGGGCACGCTGAACGCGACCGGCCGGTCCGGCGCGCCGAGCGCGAGCGCCGCGGCGGCATAGTAAGGCACCTGGGCTGCGATCCGCGCCCAGTTGATCGAGTTCACCGCCGCAAGATGCAGTTCGGCGCGCATCGCCGCGTCGGCGAACATCGCCTTCACGAGATCCTGGCAGTCATCGAACGTGCCCTCGATCGCGATGTTGGCGACGTTCGCGGCCACGACGGTGGTCATTTGCCGGCGCTGCACTTCGCTTGTGCGTTTGTGCGGATGCAGGATCACGATGTCGGCGCGCGCCCGCCCGGCGAACGCCTCGATCGCCGCCGAGCCGGTGTCGCCTGAGGTGGCGCCGATGATCGTCACCCGCGCGTGGCGCTGGTCCAGCACGTAGTCGAACAGGCGGCCGAGCACTTGCAGCGCTATGTCCTTGAAGGCGAGCGTCGGGCCGTGGAACAGCTCCTGGACGAACAGCGCGTGATCGAGCTGCACCAGTGGCACCACCGCCGCATGGCCGAAGTCCGCATAGGCCTCGCGGCAGATCTGCTCCAGCACGGAGCGGGGGATGCTGCCGCCGACGAAGGGCGACAGCAGGCGCGCGGCCAGCGCGGGATAGGGCAGCGCGCGCAGCGCCCGCCACTCGGCGGCCGACAGCGCGGGCCAGGACTCCGGCACATAAAGCCCGCCATCCTCGGCAAGTCCGGCGAGCAGCACGTCGGCGAAGTCGCGCACGGGCGCCAGCCCGCGGGTGGAGACGTAGCGCATGGCGCGTCGTCTAACCGAGCGCGCGGGCGCGCGCTACGCGCCGCGGAAGCGCCGCTCCACGGTGAAGTGCAAGGCGCAGGCGCCGTTGCTGAGATCGCCGGTCATCTGCTTGCCGTCGAGCTTGCCCTGAAGCTGGATGTCGCCCGATCCGCCGCTGATCGTGCCGTCTGCCTGGATCGTGCCGGGCACGTCCACGCCCCAGGCCCAGCGATAGGTGAACTGGCGGTTCTGCACGTAGATCTGCACCAGCCCCGGATGCGGGCAGTCGCGCCGGTCGGCCTCGTAGCGCGTGCTCGTGCCCTTGTAGAGCCCATCGACGCCGGTATCCGCAGCCGCCGCAGGGACGACAGGCGGCGGCGCGGGCGGCGGCGCCGCGCAGCCGGCGAGCGCGGCGAGGAGACATACGGCGCTGCCTAGCTTTCCCCACCTCTCCGTCCCCGGGGTCAATCCGGGGCTCTCCGCCCCCAAGGGGCGGAGAGGGAGTGGCTCAGGCGGCCTGCTCGGGAACCGCGACACGCGTGGGCGCCTCGGCCTTCGCACCGTCGGTCAGCATTTCCATCTGGCCCGAGATTTGGCCGCCATCCTCCACCTGAAGACGGCGGTAGCGGGCTTGGCCGAGCACGCGGCCGGTGGAGCGGATGATCAGGTTGCCGCGGGCGGTCAGCGTGCCGTTGAAGGTGCCCGAGACCTCGGCGTCCTCCACCTCCACCTCGCCCTTGAACATGCCGCCCTGGGCGATGGCGAGCTCGGTCGCGTGGATCATGCTGGCCTCGACCGTGCCTTCCACCACCAGCCGCTCAGCGTCCTGCACCGTGCCCTGCACGCTGATGCCGCGTCCGACGACGAGCATCCGCCGCTCGGAAGGATCGCGCGAAGCGGGGCGCGGGCTGGTCGTGGCGACGGCCGGACGCAACGCGCCGGCAGCAGGTGTGGGCGTGCCGGGATTGCCGGCGCCTGGCGTTGGGGTCGCGGTCGGGAACGGCGAACGGGGCATGATCGGCGCCTCCTTGGGCGGGGCTGGGCGGAAGGGAGGAACGCCCAGGCCGGAGTCGGCGGGCAGGTTGGTCACGCGCGACTCCCCGGGCTCGGAAGAGGCGGCGTCGTCGATGCCGGCGGGCAGCGCGGGATCGGCATCATCGGGCTTGCGGCGTTTGAACACGGGCACTTGCACCCTCACGAGACCTTGAGGCTTGGCTGACCCAATCCGGCTAGCATGAGCGTGCGCGCCGCAACAATCAGAACACGCAGGCGCAAGCGAAGATTCCGCTTCCGCACCGCATGACGCGGCGGAAGGATGCAGGCCAGACGCCGGCGGATCACTTGACGGAAGCCGTCATCCGGCCGGTTCATGGCGGCCTCATCGGGGGGAACGGCGGATGGCGGATTACGAATTGCTCGGGCTCGGCCTTCACTTCGAGGACCTGCCGCTCGGGCGGCGCTTCCGCACCATCGGCCGCACGCTGACCGAGGCCGACCTCGCGAACTTCATCAGCGTGACGGGGATGACCGAGGTGCTGTTCTCCAACACCGAATTCCTGCGCACCGAAAGTGACATCACCCGCCGGGTGGTGCCCGCGGCGATGGTCTATTCCTTCGCCGAGGGATTGCTGGTCCATGCGACGATGCAGCACACGGGCTTCGCCTTCCTGAACATGGAGCTGAACGTCGATGGCCCGACCTTCGCGGGCGACACGATCCATGTCGCCTGCGAGGTGATCGAGAGCCGCCGCAGCGCGAGCCGCCCGAACCGGGGCCTCGTCCGCACGAAGAACTGCGTGGTGAAGCAGGACGGCACCACGGTGCTGACATACACGCCGCTCCGCATGGTCAAGGCTCGGAGCGCGGCATGAGCGGGCCGCTGTCCGGGGTGCGGGTGATCGACCTCACGATCAACGTGCTCGGCCCGCTGGCGACCCAGGTGCTGGGCGACGCGGGCGCCGACGTGATCAAAATCGAGGCGCCGGGCGGCGACCCGATGCGCAAGATTGGGCCGAGCCGCACGCCGCTCATGGGCACCTACTATCTCAACTGCAACCGCAACAAGCGCAGCGTCGTGCTCGACCTCAAGCGCGAGGCCGGGCGCGCGGCGATGCGGCGGCTGATCGAAACCGCCGACGTGTTCGTCCATAACATGCGGATCGCGGCGATGGAGCGGCTGGGCTTCGGCTACGCAGCCGCCGCCGCGATCAACCCGCGCCTGATCTATGCGGCCTCGACCGGCTTCCGCCGCGCCAGCACCGCCGCCGAGCGCGGCGCGTTCGATGACATCGTGCAGGGCTGGAGCGGCCTCGCCGCGCTGAACGCGGGGCTGGACGGCACGCCGCGCTTCGTGCCGACGGTGATGGCCGACAAGATTACGGGGTTGGCGCTGGCCTCGGCGGTCGGCATGGCGCTCTACGCGCGGGAAAAGACCGGCAAAGGCCAGCAGCTTCACGTGCCGATGGTCGAGACGCTGGTGCAGTTCACGCTGATCGAGCATCTGTGGGGCGCGACTTTATGCGAGCCTGCGCTCGGGCTCGGCTATGGGCGGATGCTGTCGCCGCACCGGCGGCCCTACCGCACAAAGGACGGGTTCATCACCGTGCTCGGCGTGACGGACGATCAATGGCGGCGCCTGTTCGCCGCGATCGGCCAGCCCGGGCTGATCGACGATCCGCGCTTTTCGGATCTCACGGCACGCACCGCCAACGTGGATGCGATGCTCGCGATCGTCGCCGACGCGCTGGCCGCGCGCACCACCGCCGAATGGACGCGCATCCTGGATGAGGCCGACGTGCCGAACGGTGCCGTGAACACGCTGGAGGGGCTGCTGGACGATGCGTATTTGCAGGAAACCGGCTTCTTCCAGCGGGTGACGCACCCGACCGAGGGACCGATGAACATGATGGCGATCCCGCCCGAGTTCGACGGCACGCCGGGCGCGATCCGCCGCCTGCCGCCGAAACTCGGCGAGCACACGTGCGAGGTGCTGGCCGAGGCGGGATTGGGCGCGGCGGAGATCGAGGCGGCGTCCGGCCTGTAGGAATGCACCGCGAAAGCCGGTGAGCGGTTCGGGTCGTTGCTCATCTTCCCAATGCACCGCCGCACCGAACCGGCATGACGGCGACCGCCGATCCTCAGCCTCCGATGGAGATTTCGAGCCAGCCGCGACCGTCGAACCGGGCGCTGTCGCCGGGGCGGATCAGGATCGTGGTCGTGTCCGATTCGACCAGCGCCGGGCCGTTTATCCGCTGATCGGCGGCGAGTTCATCGAAGCGCCGCACGGGCAGGTCGCGCCAGCCGCCGCCGATCCAGGCTCGGCGGTGCCGCACGCCCGCACCGGGCGACGGCGTCGCGCGCGGCACCGCGGCGCGCGTGCTGGGCAGGTGGCCGATGACCGAGAGCCGCGCGCTCGCCAGCACGATGTCCTGGCCCTCCATGGCGTAGGTATAAAGTTCCCGGTGCCTTCGGTGGAACGAAGCGGCGATGGCCGACTCGGCGTCCGGCGCGCCGAGGTCGATGCCGTCGAGATCGACCGCGATCTCGAAGACCTGCTCGCCGTAGCGCATCTCGGCGGCGCGGCTAATCGTGACCTCGCCCACGCCGTGCGGCAGGCGCGCGCGTCCTTGCTGCTCCATCTCTTCATAGGCGGCGGCGAGCGCGCGTACGTCGAGCCCGGTCGATTGCGGCTGGCTGCGCGTAAGCTCGACGCGGAGATCGGTGTTCAGCATCCCCCAGGCGGACAGCACCGAGGCCGCCAGGGGCACGATCGCCCGCGCGATGCCGAGTTCGGCGGCGACGGCGGCGACATGCAATCCGGCGCCGCCGCCGAAGGCGAGGATCGCATGGCCGCGCGGATCGACGCCGCGGCGGACGGTCGCGACGCGCACGCCGTCCGCCATACGCGTATCGACCACGCGCACGATCCCGGCTGCGGCCTGTTCAACCGAAAGCCCGAGCCGCACGCCGAGTGCGCCCACCGCCGCCCGCGCGGCGGCGAGATCGAGCTGGCGCCGCCCGCCGAGGAAGTTTTCGGGATCGAGCAGCCCGAGCACGAGATTGGCATCGGTGACGGTCGGTTCGGTGCCGCCCGCACCGTAGCAGACGGGTCCGGGTTCGGCGCCGGCGCTGCGCGGTCCCACCTGCAAAAGCCCCGAGCGGTCCACATGGGCGATACTGCCGCCGCCCGCGCCGAGCGTGACGATGTCGAGTGCGGGCAGCGCGATGCGCGCCTCGCCGATCTGCCGCCCGGCCGAGAGCGTGGGCCGGCCCGCATGGATCAGCGCGATGTCGGTGCTGGTGCCGCCCATGTCGAAGGTAATCAAATTTGCGCCGACGCCTTGCCGCGCCAGCGCGACCGCCGCCGCAACGCCCCCGGCCGGTCCCGACAGCGCGGTGCCGGCGGCGAGGCGCGCCGCTTCCGTCGCCGAGGCGACGCCTCCGTGCGAGAGGATCACGTAGAGCGTGCCGTCGAACCCGGCTCGCGCGAGCCGTTCGGCAAGGCGCTGCAGATAGTCGGCGACGAGCGGACCAACCGCGGCGTTGGCCACCGTGGTGGAGAAGCGCTCGAACTCCTTGATCTGCGGCAGCACGTCGGCCGAGGCGGTGACGTAGGCGCCGGGGAAGCGAAGCCGCGCGGCTTCCACCGCCATTCGCTCGTGCGACGGATTGGCCCAGGCGTGCAGGAAACAGACGGCGACCGCCTGCACGCGCTCGGCTTCCAGCCGGTCGAGGGCGGCGGCGAGCGAGGCGGGATCGAGCGGCGTCTCGATACTGCCGTCGGCGCGCACGCGCTCGGCGACCGGCACCCGCCGCGCCCGCGGCACGAGCGGCGCCGGCGGCGTCATGCGGAGGTTGTAGCGGTCAGGCTTCAGCCCCTCGCGCATTTCGATCACGTCGCGATGTCCCTCGGTCGTGAGCATCCCGACGCGCGCGCCCTTGGCTTCGAGCAGCGCGTTGGTGGCGACCGTCGTGCCGTGCACGATGCGTGTTGCCCGGCCGAGCAGCGCCGCCGGAGCAAGCCCCAGTTGACCGGCGGCGAGCGCGATGCCGGCGAGCACGCCGTCGCATTGGTCGGCCGGGGTGGTCGGCGCCTTGGCGATGGTCAGGGCGCCGTCCGGGCCCGCCACCACGATGTCGGTAAAGGTGCCGCCGACATCGATCCCGATCGTGAAGCTCATGCGCAGAGGCTAGCGGGAGCGGTCGCCCGAGGCGAGGCGGCGCTCGTACCATTGCGCCAGCACCGTGCTCGGGAACAGGAGCGCGAAGTAGATGAGGGCGACGACGGTATAAACTTCCAGCGGGCGGTACGTGGTCTCGGTGATGATCGTGCCTTGATACAACAGGTCGGGAACGGCGATGGTGGAGACGAGCGAGGTGTTCTTGAGCTGGGTGATCGACTGGTTGACGAACGGCGGGATCATCCGCCTGACCGCCTGCGGCAGGATCACGAGCCGCATCATCCGCCAGGGCGAGAGACCAAGCGCGCGCGCCGCGTCCCATTGCCCGCGCTCGATCGACAGGATGCCGCCACGGAAAATCTCGGCGTAAAAGACGCCGGTGTAGAGCGAGAGCGTAGCGCCGGCGGCAATGATCGGCGCGATCTGCACCTTGAGGAGCACCGGCAGCGCGTAGAACACCCAGATGATCTGCACGAGCAGCGGCGTGCAGCGGAACGCCTCGATCAGCGCGATCAGCGGCGCGTTGAGCAGCTTCGAGCGCGACAGCCGCCCGAGGCCGATCAGTAGACCGATAAGCAGGCCGCAGAAGATCGTGCCGATTGTGAAGGCAAGCGTCACCAGCGTGCCGCGCCACAGCAGCGGCCAGTATTGGACGAGCGCGCCAAAGTCCCAGTGGTAATTCAACGGGACGTACCAACAGAGTTCCCCATCCGCTTTGGGGAGGGGGTCAGCGGAAGGGGTTCAAACGGCACCTGCGCCGCGACGAACCCCTCCCCCCGGTTTCCTCCCGCAAGCGGAGGGGAGACTTTGCTTCCGCCCGCAGCGTTCGAGATTTGCCGCGGTTTCATACCGCCTCGTAGCGAAAGCACGAAACGAGGTGATCATTCACCATGCCGCTCGCCTGCATGAAGGCGTAGCAAATCGTGGGGCCGACGAACACGAAGCCCAGTTTGCGGAGCGCGCGGCTCATCCGCTCCGAGGCCGGCGTCACCGCCGGAACCTGATCGCGCGCGGTCCAGGCGTTCCGCACCGGCTTTCCGTCCACGAAGGACCAGACGAACGCATCCAGTCCCCCGGCGATCCGCTCCGCAGCCTGCGCGTTGACGCGGACGCCGAACACCTTGGCCCGGTGGCGGATCACGCCGCCCTGTTCCAGCACGCGCTCGAGCGCGGCATCCGTCATCCGCGCCACGCGCGGAATGGCGAACCCATGGAAGGCCGCGCGGTAGTGCGCGCGGCGGTTCAGCACCGTCCGCCAGGAAAGCCCGGCCTGCGCGCCTTCCAGGCACAGAAGCTCGAACAGCGCGTCATCGCCGTGCAGCGGGACGCCCCATTCGCAGTCATGATAGTCTCGCTCCGCCGCCGAGCCCTCCGCCCAGTCGCAGCGAACCGGCTGCGCGGTCTCGATCATACCGGAGTTCCGCCCATGCTGCCCCCGAAGGACCTGATCACCGTCTGTTTCGCCCATGTCGCCTACCAGATGAAACAGCAATTCGAGGCCCGACGCACCGGCATCGCCTGTTTCGAGGTGCGGACGAAAGCGGAACTCGCGGCGCGGATCGGCGAGGCCGACGTCCTTTCGGTCTCCGGCCTATGGGACAATGCGCTGATCCCTGACGCGCGGCGGCTGCGCTTCATCCAGTCGATCAGCGCCGGTACCGACCAGTACGACCGCGCAGCGCTGGCCGGGGCCGGGATCCGGCTGGCGAGCGCCGCCGGGGTCAACGCGCGCGCGGTGGCAGAGCACGCGATGGCGCTGATCCTCGCCTTGGCGCGGCGGCTTCCCGAGGCGCGGGACAACCAGGCCCAGCGCGTCTGGCGCGGGATGATCGCCGAGATCGGGGCGCGCGAGGACGAGCTCGGCGGCAAGACGCTGCTGATCGTCGGCTTGGGCCGCATCGGCGGGCGGCTCGCCCAGCTCGCCAAAGCGTTCGACATGCGCGTGCTGGCGACGCGGCGCGACCCCGGCGCGGGCGCGGGCGCCGCCGACCGCGTGGGCGGCACCGGCGATCTGGCGGACCTGATCGCGCAGGCCGATTACGTCGCGCTCACCTGTCCACTGACAGCGGAAACCACGGGGCTGATTTCCAAGGCGACGTTGTCACGGATGAAACCGGATGCGTTTCTGGTGAACGTCGCGCGCGGGCGCGTCGTGGACGAGGTGGCGCTGATCGCCGCGCTCGCCAAGGGCCGCATCGCCGGCGCCGCGCTCGATTGCACGGTCGAGGAGCCGCTGCCCGACACGTCGCCGCTCTGGACGATGCCGAACGTGCTGATCACCCCGCACACGGCGGGCGAGACGCGGCGCTATGAGGACAACGTGCTCGACCTGCTGATGGAGAATATGGAGCGGCTGTGGGGCGGGGAGACCGTGCTGCGTAATCAGGTCGTCTAGCGCCCCTATCCCCCGTCCTCCAACAAGTGGAGCGAAAACAGGCCGTCCCGGTCGGTCCACATCTGCGGCGAGTGCCAGCCGGCGGCACCCGCAAGCGCACGGAAACCGTCTTGCGTGTATTTGTAGCTGTTCTCCGTGTGGATCGTCTCGCCGGCGGCGAAGTGGATCGGCTCGCCGTCCACGTGCGCCACCTGGGCGCGGCGGCTGACGAGATGCATTTCGATCCGGCCCGCCGCGTCGTTCCAAAGCGCGCGGTGCTCAAATGAAGAGAGGTCGAAATCCGCGCCCGCCTCGCGATTCAGCCGGGCCAGGATGTTACGGTTGAAGGCCGCCGTGACACCCGCCGCATCGTCATAGGCGGGGATGAGGATTGCCGGGTCCTTCTTGACATCGGCGCCGACCAGCATCCGCGCGCCTTGCCCCAGCATCCGGCGCGCTCCGGCAAGGAAGTCCACCGCCTGGTCGGGATCGAGATTGCCGATGGTGGAGCCGGGAAAGAAGCCGAGCCGCGCCATCCCTTCCGTCTCGTGCGGTAGGCGCACGGGGCCGAGGAAATCCGCGACGATGGGCCAGACGCGCAAGGCGGGGCGGCGGCGGGCGAGCCGCGCCCGCATCGCCCGCAGCGCCGTCGCTGCGACATCCACCGGCACATAGGCGGCAAAGACGGGCGTGCGGTCGGCGCGGACCTGATCGAGCAGGAAGCCGGCCTTCGTCTCGTCGCTCGCGCCGTATTCGATCAGCGCCGCCGGGGCCCCGAACTGGGCGGCGATGGCGGGGGCGATGGCGCGCAACAGGCCGAGCTCGGTGCGTGTGAGATAGTATTCGGGAAGCTCGGTGATCTTGTAGAAGAGCCCGCAGCCCTCCTCGTCGTAGAAGAGCTTGGCCGGCAGCCATTTGGGGTCGGCGCGCAGGCCGGCGAGCGCGTCGCGGACAAGGCCGGGATCGGCCGGTTGCGCCGGGCGCACAGGGTAGTCATCGGGCATCGGCCTCTCCTGGGGCGCGGCGGCTCAGAGATCGCGCGCGAGCCGCAGCCCGCTGAACTGCCAGCGTTTGTCGGGATGAAAGAAGTTGCGGTAGGTGCGGCGCGCGTGGCCCGGCGGCGTCGCGAGCGAGCCGCCGCGCAGCACCATCTGGTTGATCATGAACTTGCCGTTATATTCCCCGACGGCGCCGGCGACCGGGCGGAAGCCGGGATAGGGACGATAGGCGCTCTCGGTCCATTGCCAGACATGGGTGTCGGCCTCGGCCAGAAGGTGGGAAGCCGCCTCCCACTCGAACTCGGTCGGCAGCCGCGCCCCTTCCCAGCGGGCGAAGGCGTCAGCCTCGTACCAAGAAACGTGCCGCACGGGCGCTTGGGGATCGAGCGGGCGCAAACCCCCGAGCGTCATCTCCGTCCAGCCGGCCTTGGTCTC
Source organism: Acetobacteraceae bacterium (assembly GCA_035685165.1). Taxonomy (GTDB): domain Bacteria; phylum Pseudomonadota; class Alphaproteobacteria; order Acetobacterales; family Acetobacteraceae; genus DATFDN01. Next base: position 42,003 of record DASRBI010000017.1, on the reverse strand, counting down.
GCGCCAGTAAAGCGGCGCGGTCCAGCCGTTCACTTGCGCGGCGGCCCAGCCGTCGGACATCCAGAGCGTGGGCGTGCGGTAGCCCTCGTCCTCGATGAAGGCGAGCCATTCCTCGTTCCGCACCAGCCGGTCGGCGATTGCGAAGGGCGCGAGCCGGACCTCGTGGCGAGGCGTTTCGTTGTCGAAGGCGAAGCCAGGGCCGGCGTGGCCGATCGTGCTGATCCCGCCTTCGACGGTGAGGAACCGTGTCGGCCCCGGCGCGCCAACGGGCTCCCGCCAGTCGGGCAGCGCGGCGGGAGCGAGCGGGTTCTGCGCGAAGGCGTGCAAGATGTCCGTCAGCAGAAGCTCCTGGTGCTGCTGCTCATGCTGCACCCCGAGCTCGATCAGCGCCGCGAGTTCCGGTCGCAGCGGCTCGCGGAGGAATTGCTCCATGCGGGCGTCGACGGCGCGGCGGTAGCGGCCGACTTCCTCCGCCGAGGGGCGCGTGAGCAGGCCCCGCGAAGGGCGCGGATGCCGCGGGCCGACCGCCTCGTAATAGGAGTTGAAAAGGTAGGAGAAGGCGGGATCGAAGGCGCGGTAGCCCGGCAGGTGCGGGCGCAGAACGAATTCCTCGAAGAACCAGGTCGTGTGGGCGCGGTGCCATTTGGCCGGGCTCGCGTCGGGCATGGACTGGACGCACTGGTCTTCCGCCGAGAGGGCGGCGGCCAGATGCTCTGTATGCGCCCTGGTGGTAAGGAACCGTGCGGCAAGGGCCGTCTGTGCGCCGGCTCGGGACGCCTGGATCTGTTCCATCGTGACCTCGCCGGCCATACCCTCGGGCGGCCAATGTCGGGGCCCGCGCGCCCCGCGCGACACACAAAAGGTTAATGCTGCCCCGGTTTCAAGCGGTCGTTACTGCGCCTGGTAGGCGGAGAGGTTCTCGAGCGACACTTTGGTCGCCCCTGGCAGGACGATCCTATCGGCCTCGATCTTGAGCTGGCTGAACGGCACCTGCACGAGCCGGCTGCCGACGCCGAGGAAGCCGCCGACCGAGAGCACCGCCCGGTCTGCCTTGTCCTGCTTGTCGAGCAGCACGTCGGCGATGGTGCCGATCACCTGGTTCTGGTCGTTGGAGACGCTCGCGCCGATAACCTTCGAGAGAATGAGGTCGCCGTCGGGTTCGCGGTATTTCTGCACCGGCGCCTGGGCGGGCTTGGCCGGCTCGGGGCTGGCCGGCGGTGCGGTCGGGGCGGGCTGGGAGCCCGGCGCAGGCTGGCCGAGAGCGAGTCCCGGCGCCAGCACGAAGCCGATCACGGCCGCCCGGATGCTGGCGCGCATGGCAGTCTCCCCGTTGCGATCCGCCGCGTATCAGCCTGGCGTCGCAAGGCCAAGGCAACATACGCGCCCGCGCTGATGGGGCCGGAGTTCACGGCCTATGGTCAGGAGGCTACCCGCTCCTCGGAGTGCACGCCGAGCTGCTTCAGCTTGCGGTGCAGCGCGCTGCGCTCCATGCCAACGAATTGCGCGGTGCGGCTGATATTGCCGCCGAAACGCACGAGCTGCGCCTGGAGATACTGGGTCTCGAACAAGTCTCGCGCCTCGCGCAGCGGCAGCGACATGATGTTGGCGGTCGGATCGACGCTGAGCAGCGCGGGCGCTCCGGCGCCGATCTCGGGCGGCAGCATGTCAGCGCGCACCGGCTCGCCTGCTCCGCCCGGCGCCATGATCAGGAGCCAATCCATCAGGTTGCGAAGCTGGCGCACATTGCCCGGCCAGTCATAGGCCTGCAGCGCGGCGATCGCGTCCGCCGACAGTTCCCGCTTCGGCATCCCGGAGGTCTCCGCCGAACGCGCGAGCAGGAGCTCGGCCAAGGCCGGGATGTCCTCTCGCCGGTCCTTCAGCGCCGGCAGGCGCAGGGGCACGACGCTGAGGCGGTAGAACAAGTCCTCGCGGAACCGTCCGGCCGCGATTTCGGCCTGCAGGTCGCGGTTGGTGGCCGACAGTACCCGCACATCCACCTTCACCCGCGAGCCGCCGCCTAGCCGCTCGAAACTCTGGTCCTGGAGCACCCGCACCATCTTGCCCTGGGTCTCGAGCGGCATGTCGGAAACCTCGTCGAGCAGCAGCGTGCCGCCGTGGGCGCGCTCCAGCACGCCGGCGCGGCGCGGATGCGCCGCCGGATCGGGGCCGGCCTCTATGCCGAACAGCTCCTCCTCGAAGCGGCCGGGCGCAAGCGTGGCGCAATTCAGCACCACGAACGGGCCGCCGGCACGTCGCGAGCGGGCATGGATCATCCGCGCCGCTACCTCCTTGCCGCTACCCGCCGGGCCTTGGATCAGCACGCGCGAGCCGGTGGGGGCGACGCGCTCGATCTGCTGGCGCACCGCGTTGATCGCGCTCGAGTTGCCGGTGAGCGAGGTTTCCGGCCCGGCACGCAGCCGAAGCTCCGCGTTCTCGCGCGCGAGCGCCGCCGCCTCCAGCGCGCGGCGCAGGCAAAGCAGCAGCCGGTCGGCCTCGAACGGCTTCTCGATGAAATCGTAGGCGCCGTGCTGGATCGCCTGCACCGCCATCTCGATCGTGCCGTGGCCGGAGATCATCACCACCGGCACCTGCGGCTCCTCGCGGTGGAACGCCTGCAGGATGCCGAGCCCGTCGAGGCGGGAGCCCTGCAGCCAGACGTCGAGGATGGCGAGGGAGGGACGGCGGGCGCGGAAGGCGGCGAGTGCCGCGTCCGAATCGCCGGCCTGGCGCGTCTCGTAGCCCTCGTCGCGCAGGATGCCCTCGATCAGCAGCCGAATGTCAGGCTCGTCATCGACGATCAGGATGTCATGCGGCATGGGCCATCCTCGCGGGGAGGCGCAGGGTGGCGACGGCGCCCGGGCCGTCCTGGCGGTCGTCCAGCATCAGCCGCCCGCCATGGTCTTCCATGATCTTCTTCACGATGGCCAGTCCGAGTCCGGTGCCCTTGGGTTTATGCGTCACGTACGGCTCCGTCAGGCGCGCGCGGTCCTGCTCTGGCAGGCCGACGCCGTTATCGGTCACGCGGATCGACACCCCACCCTGGTCGGTGGCGACGGCGAGCGCGATCTGCCCCGGCGGCCCGCCCGCCTCGGCGCGCATCGCCACCGCGTCGGCGGCGTTCTGCAGCAGGTTGGTGAGCGCCTGGCGCAGCATCCGCCGGTCGCAACGGGCAATCGGCCCCTGCTCGGGGATGTCGCTGATCCACCTGATCTCGGGATGTGCCGTGCGCTGCAAAACGAGCGCCTCGCGCGCGATCTGGCCGATATTCTCCTCGCGGATCACCGGCTGCGGCATCCGCGCGAAGGCGGAGAACTCGTCCACCATCCGCCGCATGTCGCCGACATGGCGCACGATCGTGTCGGCGCATTGGACGAACGTATCGGGGTCGGAGGCGATCTCGCGGGCGAAGCGGCGCTTCAGCCGCTCGGCGGAGAGCTGGATCGGGGTCAGCGGGTTCTTGATCTCGTGGGCGATGCGGCGCGCCACGTCGGCCCAGGCCGCCTTGCGCTGGGCGGCCTGCAATTCGGTGATGTCGTCGAAGGTGGCGACGAAGCCGCGCGGCTCGCCGCCCACCAACTCGGCGCCGATCCGCACGAGCAGCGTGCGCCGCGCATTGGGCGGGCCGACCTGCACCTCGCCCGTCGAGGCCCGCTCGGGCGTTCCGCGCGCCTGCGCGAGCAGCGGGCCGAACTCGGGCACCAGCGCGTCGAGACGGCGGCCGGTGGCGGCCAGCAGGTCGTGGCCGAGCAGCTCGTCGGCGGCGCGGTTGGGCAGTTCGATACGGCCTTCCGCGTCGAGTCCGATAACGCCCGCCGAGACCCCCGAAAGCACCGCCTCGGTGAACCGCCGCCGCTCGTCGAGCTGGCCGTACGCCTCCATCAGCTCGGCGCGCTGCGCCGCGAGCTGGCCGGTCATGCGGTTAAAGGCGCGCGAGAGGCCGGCGATCTCGTCATCGGTCGGCGGATCGGGCACGCGCACAGAGAGATCGCCGCTGCGTACGCGCTCGGCGGCGCCGATCAGGCGGCCGATCGGACGGGCGATCTGGTTGGCGAGCACGAGCCCGATCAGCACCGCGGCGGTGAGCACGAGCAGCGCCACCATCGCGAAAATCCAGGCAAAGGCGATCTGCAGCCAGGACCGGCTTTCGTCCAGCCGCTTGTATTCGGCGACGGCCTTCTCGGTCTTGTCCATGTAACCGACGATCTGCGGATCGACCGGGCGCCCGACCATCAGCATGAGCGGCGGATTGGAGCCGAGCTGCACCACGGCACTGACGCTGGTACCGTCGGCCGAGCTGATCACCGCCACATCGCCGTGCTGCGCTTGCTCGGTCGCCCAGGCGGGGGGGAGTTCGGCGCCGATGCCGCCGAACAGCCCGGCCGAGGCGAGCACCTGGCCTGAGGACGGATCATAGATCACCGCGTCGGTCAGCCCGCGCAGCGTGGTCTGCTCGGCGAGCACCTGGGCAAATACGCCGGGCGCGGCCATCAGATAGACGCCCGCCCGGTTGAGGTCGTTCGCCATCTCCAGCGCCACGGTGCGGATGTTGTTGCGGTGCTCCTCCAGATAGCCGCGCGCGACTTGCAGCGACTGGTTGATCGCCGTCCGCACCGGGTCGTTGAACCAGGCCTGGATGCCGAAATGGAAAAAGGCGACGGCAAATCCGGCGACCACGATCGAGGGCGCCACCGCCACGCCGCCGAACAGCAGCACGAGCCGCACATGCAGCCGCGAACCGGCCGAACCGCGGCGGCGCTCCATCACGACCCGCGTGAGCCGGCCCGCGAGCACCGCGGCCAGCAGCAGCAGCACCGCCAGGTTGCCGAGCACGAGGCCCGCACTCGCGCCGGGCTGGACGCCGAACGGCTCGCCGCGCGCCAGCATAACGAAGGTGCTGATGCCGACCGCGAGCGCCAGCGCGACCAGGCCGAAGGTCACGGCTCGGCCGAGCGCGATATCGGCGATGCGGCGGCCGACGCCCCGCCCGTCCTGCGGGAGCGCAGGCGCGAGCGGGCGCGTCGTCTCGGGCCCCGGCGCGACGTTCACACCGCGCCTCGCGTGACCTGGATGTCGAGGTCACGGATTTTCTTGCGGAGCGTGTTGCGGTTGAGCCCGAGCATCGCCGCCGCGCGGATCTGGTTGCCGCGCGTGGCCGCCAGCGTCATGCGAATCAGCGGGCGCTCCACCTCCGCGATCACCCGGTCGTACATGTCGGATGGGCCCGGCCCGCCCTCGTGGGCGGCGAGGAAGGCGCGGATGTGCCGCTCCACCGACTGGGCAAGCGGTTCCTGACCCGCGCCGGCACTCGCGGCGGGCTGGGCGGGCGGCGTCTCGAACTCCGCGAGTTCGGGATCGAGCGTCGCGCCGGTGATGGTTTCATCGGGGCAGAGCGCGGCGAGCCGGCGCATCAGGTTCTCCAGCTCGCGCACATTGCCGGGCCAGGAATGACGCTTGAGCCGATCGACGGCGCTCTGGTCGAGCGTCTTGTGGGGCAGCCCGTCGGCCCGCGCGCGGTCGAGGAAGTGGCGCGCGAGCAGCGGGATGTCCTCGGCGCGCTCACGCAGCGGCGGCAGGCGGATCGGCACCACGTTCAGCCGGTAGAACAGATCCTCGCGAAAGAGGCCCTGGCGGATCGCGGTGCGGAGATCGCGATGGGTAGCGGCGATGATACGCACGTTGGCCTTGATCGGCTGGCGTCCGCCGACGGTGGTGAACTCGCCTTCCTGCAGGACGCGCAAAAGCCGGGTCTGCGCCTCGGGCGGCATGTCGCCGATCTCGTCCAAGAACAGCGTGCCGCCATTCGCCTGCTCGAAGCGGCCGGCGTTGCGGGCGAGCGCGCCCGTGAAGGCGCCGCGCTCGTGGCCGAACAGCTCGCTTTCGATCAGCTCGCGCGGGATCGCGGCCATGTTGATGGCGACGAACGGGCCGCCGCGGCGCTTGCCGTGGTCGTGCAGCGCGCGTGCGACCAGCTCCTTGCCGGTGCCGGATTCGCCGTTGATCATAACCGTCAGGTCAGCGGTCGTAAGGCGCGCAATGGTGCGGTAAATCTCCTGCATCGCCGGGCTGCGGCCGATCAGCGGAAGATCTTCCTCGGCATCGTTCGCGGGTGGCGCTGCCTCGCCCGCGGTGGGGGCGACGGTAAGAGCGCGGCCAACGACCGCCAGCAGGTCTTGCAGGTCGAAGGGTTTGGGCAGGTACTCGAAGGCGCCGCGCTGCGCCGCCTTGACCGCCGTCATCAGGGTGGATTGTGCGCTCATCACGATCACGCGGAGATCGGGACGGAGCTTGCGGATGCGCGGCACGAGGTCGAGCCCGTTCTCGTCCGGCATCACCACGTCGGTGATGACAAGGTCGCCCTCGCCGTCCTCGATCCAGCGCCAGAGCGTCGCTGCGTATCCGGTCGTGCGGACCTGATAGCCCGAGCGACCGAGCGCCTGGGTCAGCACCGTGCGGATCGAGCGGTCGTCGTCGGCGATCAGGATCGTCGGCAGCTTCGCGCTCGGCGCCGGGGCAGAACCGTCAGGCATCCTGATCCTCATCGGCGAAAACGGGCAGATGCAGGCGGAACTCGGTGCGGCCCGGGCGCGAGTCCATCTCGATCAGCCCGCCATGGTCGCCGACGATCTTGGCGACCAGCGCGAGCCCGAGCCCGCTGCCGGCGGGCTTGGTGGTGACGAACGGCTCGAACAAATGGGCGCGGATGTCGTCGGGGATGCCCGGGCCGTTGTCGCGCACCGTAAGCAGGAGCGGCAGGTCGAGCCGGTCGCGCGAGCCCTTCACGGCGACGCGCATCCCGTGACGATAGCCGGTGATGAGTTGGATTTCCGGGTGCGGGTGACCGGCCAGCGCCTCGGCGGCGTTCTTCACCAGGTTCAGCACCGCCTGGATCAACTGGTCGCGGTTTCCCCACACCGGCGGCAGCGAGGGATCATACACTTCCTGAAACCGCACGCCTTGGGCAAAGCCGGTCTCGGCGAGCTTGCGGATATGGCTCAGCACGCGGTGGATGTTCACCGCTGTGCACGCGAGCGGCTTCTCGCCGAACATCTCCATGCGATCGACCAGCGCCCGGATGCGGTCGGCCTCGTCGCGGATCAGCTGGGCGAGTTCGCGGTCGGAGCCTTCGACACTGGCCTCGAGAAGCTGGGCGGCGCCGCGAATCCCCGACAGCGGGTTCTTTACCTCGTGCGCGAGGATCGCCGCCATGCCGGTAACGCTGCGCGCCGCCCCGCGGAACGCAAGCTGGCGATCGAGCGCGCGCGCCGCCGAGGCATCCTGCAGCACGAGCACGACCGACCCAGGTTCGTCCGGCAATGGCGTGGCGAGCGCGGTGATGCCGGGCTTGGACAGGCGCGGGCTTTCCAGGGTGAGTTCGTGATCGGCGACGGTGGCATCGTGCAGCCGCACCTGCTCGAGCAGCAGGAACAGCGGGTTGTCGGGCGGGATCAGGTCGGAAAGTTCGTGGTGCAACAGCACCGCCGAGGAGGCGCCGAGGAATTGCTCGGCGGCCTGATTGACGAAGCGAAAGCGGTTGTGCGCGTCGAGCTGGATGATCGGTACCGGCAGCGAGCCGAGGATGAGGTCGGCATCCGCGGCGGCCCGGCGGCGGCGGCCGATGACTTCTAAAACCTTCTGCGCCGCGCCGCTCACCTCAGGCCGCCTCCGCCAGTGGCGTTTCGCGCAACGGTGCAGCGCGGCGCAGCCCGACCTCGATCAGCGGGTCGAAAAAAGCCGCGATGTGCGCGATCACCGCGCGCGGCTCGGTCAGCCGATTGACGGTGGCGCGGAACTCGGCAGAGCCGGGCAGGCCGCGCGAGTACCAGGAGACGTGCTTGCGCGCGAGGCGCAGCCCGGCCTCGGTGCCGTAATGGGCGAGCATCGCGTCGTAATGGGCGAGCAGGATCGCGCGCTGCTCGGCAAGGGATAGCTCGGGCTTGCGCTGGCCGGTCGTGAGGAAGTGCGCGACATGCGCCGGGAACCACGGACGGCCATAAGCGCCGCGGCCGATCATCACGCCGTCGGCGCCCGACCGCGCCAGCGCCTCCGCCGCGTCGTCCTCGGTGAGTATGTCGCCGTTGACGATCACCGGGATACCGACCGCCGCCTTGACGCGGGCGACGAAATCCCAGTCCGCCTGACCCTCGTAGAACTGCTGGCGGGTGCGGCCATGGACCGTGACCATGCGAATGCCACTTGATTCAGCGATGCGGGCGATGCGCGGCGCATTCAGGCTCGCATGGTCCCAGCCCATCCGCATCTTGAGCGTGACGGGCACCGGCACGGCGGCAGCGGTGGCTTCCAGGATGGCGGCGGCGGCGGTTTCGTCGCGCATCAGCGCCGAGCCCGCCTGCTGGCCGACGGCGACCTTCTTCACCGGGCAGCCGAAATTGATGTCGATCAAGTCGGCGCCGCGATCGACCGCGAGCCGCGCCGCCTCGGCCATCGCCCGCGGCTCGCAGCCCGCGAGCTGCACGGCGCTCAGGCCCCCGCACCCGTCCACCTCGGCCATCCGCAGCGTGTTGCGGTTCTCGCGGATCATCGCCCAGGAAGCGATCATCTCCGAGACCACCATGCCGGCGCCCTGCTGCTTGGCGAGGCGGCGGAACGGCAGGTCGGAGACGCCCGACATGGGCGCCAGGATCACCGGCACGTCGATGACCACGCCGGGCCCGAGAACGACCGGCTTCACAGCCGGCGTTGTTGTATCCGCATAACACTTGCCCAGCATTTGGGCAAACTACCGCCACAACGGGCGGCACGCAATGCGATTCGGCACCTCGGTCCCCCACGTCACCCCGACCTCCCTGCCAATGGGGGCGGCGAGGTTGCGAGAGGCGGGGAAACAACGCCGGCCGTGATGGAAGCGAGAGGCTCGCCGTCAAAACCTCAATGCGCGCCGAAGCTGGGCATAACCTCGCGGCAGAGCAGTTCGAGCGAGCGCGTCACCTGCGGCTTCGGGATGCGCCCGCCGCAGTTCATCTCGGCGAGGATACCGTCCAGGCCGAGCTCCTCCTGGAGTGCACGCAGACGCGCGACCACGGCGTCCGGCGTGCCGACGATGATCTTCTCGCGCAGCACCTCGTCATAGTCGATCGTTTGCAGCCGCTGGCCGCGCTCGGCACGCTGCTCGACCGCGCGCGCCCCGGCACGGTTGGCGGAGTCCTCAAGCTGCGCGCCGAGATAGCGGTAGAAGAGCATGATGCTCTCCTCAGGCTCGGCGCGCGCCCGCGCCTTGGTCTCCGCCAAATAGACCGGCACGCGCAGGAACACCTCTCCGCGCCCCGGATGCCCGGCCGCTTGGTATGCGTCGCGATACGCCTTCAGGCTCGGCGCCAGTTCCGAGAGCGTGCCGAGGCGCACGGCACAGAAGATCGGATAGCCCATGGCGCCGATCGCCGCGTAGGTGTCGGCGCTGGTGGCGGCGATGCGGAGCTCGGGCCAGGGCCGTTGCAACGGCTTCGGCACCAGGCAGACATTCTCGAATCTGTAGAACTTGCCTGCGTAGCTGAATCGCTCCTGGCTCCAGGCGCGGCGCAGGATTTCCAGCACTTCGGCGAAGCGTTCGCGGCTTTCCGCGTAGGAGATGCCATACGCTTCGTAGGTGCGCGGAAAGCCGCTGCGCCCCACACCGAAGATCAGCCGGCCGTTGCTGATGTGATCGACGGTCGCCGCCTCCTCGGCGAGCCGCAGCGGATGGCAAAGCGGCAGCACCTGCACGGCGATGCCGATCTTCATGCGCTTGGTGCGCGCGGCGATGGCGCTGGCGATGGTGAGCGGCGCCGCGAGCACGGAACGGTCGGGCGCCACATGCAGCTCGGCGAGCCACATCGCATCCAGCCCCCATTCCTCGGCAGCGTCCACCAGCGCGAAGCCGTCGGCGAACGCCGCCGCCTCGCTCTGGCCGGGCGCGCGCTGGAACTCGTGGAACATGCCGAATTCCATTGGACGACCGCTCCCAGCAGGTCTTGTTCGGACGGAGCGTAGGGCGGCACCGCGGGGCTGGCTAGAACTCCGCCAATACCGGCACGTGGTCCGAGGGCTGCGGCTCGCCGCGTTCGGCGCGGTCGGGCGCGGCGACGGTGAGGCGCTCGGCGAGCGTGGGCGACAGCAGGATATGGTCGATGCGGAGCCCGAGATCGCGCTGCCACGCGCCGGCCTGATAGTCCCAGAACGTGTAGACCGGCCCGTGCGGATGCACCGCGCGCACCGCGTCGGTCAGCCCGGCCCAGATCAGGCGGCGGAAGCGTGCCCGGCTCTCGGGGCGCACCAGCGCATCGGTGGGCGGCAGCGTGCCCGGGGCGCGGTCCTCGTCGGTGGGACAGACGTTGAAATCCCCGGCGACCGCGAGCGGCGTGTCGTCGGCCAGCAGCGCCTCGGCGCGGGCGGCGAGACAGTCCATCCAGGCGAGCTTGTAGGCGAACCCGTCCTCACCGCGCGAATTGCCGTTCGGGAGATAGATGCCGATCACGGTGATTCCGTCGGCCTTCAGCTCGATGTAGCGCGCCTGCGCGTCGTCCTCCGGCAATCCGGGGAGGCGCCGGTGCGTCACCTCGACGGGGATGCGCGATAGCACCGCGACGCCGTTATACGCTTTTTGCCCGACCGCCTCGGCGGCGTAGCCGAGCCCGCGGAAACTGAGGCCGGGGAACGCCTCGGTCTCGCACTTGATTTCCTGGAGCAGCAGGATGTCCGGCTGCGCTTTCTCGAGCCAGCGGCACACATGGCGCTCGCGCTGGCGGATCGAGTTGATGTTCCAGGTGGCGAGCTTCATCGCGCCTTGGGCAGCGAGTTCAAGCGGCGAGGCAGCGTGGGCAGCGGCCTGTTCAAATCAGCGCCTTTCCGGCCGGCCCGGAAGCGGCCTGCCGCCCTTCACAGGCGGCCGCTCCGCCTGCCTGCGATCGAGGTCCGCCCGCATCAGCGCAATCCTTGATGTCCGCTCGTCATCCTCGGCGTAGGTCGCCCACAGGCGGCACGGCTACTCAGATCTCATCTCCAGGGGGCTAACCGCGCGGGCTCAATCCACTGAAAAGCTCGTCCCGCAGCCGCAGGCGGACTTGGCGTTCGGGTTCCGCACGGCGAAATGGCTGCCCATCAGCTCGTCGGTGTAGTCGAGTTCGGCGCCGGCCAAGAGGTCGAGGCTCGCCTGATCCACGACCACGCGCGCACCCGCGCGCTCGATCACCAGATCCTCGGGCTCGGCCTGCTCGTCGAGCTCGAACTTGTATTGGAACCCGCTGCACCCGCCGGCCAGCACCGCCACCCGCAGTGCCGCCGGCCGTCCTTCGGCGGCGACGATCTCGGCGATGCGACGGGCCGCGCGGTCGGTCAGCCCGAAAGTCGTCGTTGCGTCCATGCCCGCAACATAGGCGCCGCGCGGGGCGAATTGAAGCCGCGGCGGCGGGGTTGTAGAGCCGCGCCAGGATGAGCCCGGCCCCCTACGCCCTGCAAACCACCCGCGGCCGGCTGCATCCGGAGCGGGAAAGCCCCACCCGCTCGCCCTGGCAGCGCGACCGTGACCGGATCATCCACTCCACCGCCTTTCGCCGCCTGCAATACAAAACCCAGGTCTTCGTCAATCACGAGGGCGATTTCTTCCGCACGCGGCTCACCCATTCGATCGAGGTGGCGCAGATCGCCCGCTCGATCGCCCGCGCCCTGCGGCTGGATGAGGACCTGACCGAGGCCCTGGCCCTCGCCCACGATCTCGGCCACCCGCCCTTCGGCCATGCCGGGGAGGAGGCACTGAACAGCGCCGCCCGCCAATGGGGCGGGTTCGATCACAACGCGCAGTCCCTGCGCGTGGTGACGGTGCTGGAAAGCCGCTACGCCGCCTTCGACGGGCTCAACCTGACCTGGGAGACGCTGGAAGGCCTGGTCAAGCACAACGGCCCGCTGCCGCGCCCGCCCGCCTACATCGCCGAATACAATGCCCGCCATCCGCTCGAACTCGGCACGCAGGCGAGTGCGGAGGCGCAGGCGGCGGCGCTGGCCGACGACATCGCCTATCACAGCCACGACATCGACGACGGGATGCGCGCGCGCCTGTTCGAGCCGGGCGACATCGCGCACCTGCCGGTGGTGGGCGAGGCGCTGGGGGCGGCGCGGCAGGCGAGCCTCGACGTGCCGCCGCCCAGGCTGCGCCACGAGACGATCCGGCGCGTGATCGACGCGCTGGTGAGCGACGTGATCGCCGAGAGCGCACGCCGGCTGGCCAAGCTCGATCCCGCGAGCCCCGAGCAGGTGCGCCGCGCCAAGACCCGCATGATCGCGTTCAGCGCGCCGATGGCGGATGCCAACCTCGCCATCAAGGACTTCTTGAATGCGCGGATGTATCGCCATTGGCGCGTCAACCGCATGACGCGCAAGGCGCGGATGCTGGTCGAGGATTTGTTCCACATCCTGCACGCCGACACCGCGCTCCTGCCCGACGACTGGCGCGCCCGCGCGGGCGAACCGGGCACCGCACGCGCCGCGCTGGTCGTGACCGACTACATCGCCGGGATGACCGACCGCTACGCGATGGACGAGCACCGACGACTTACGGAGATCGGGGTTTCCGGTTGATGCTCGGCCAGCCCGCACCGCCACCGCAAACGAGGACGACTAGCTGGATGACCGATCTCTTCGCCTCCCTCCGCGCCGACGTCGCCGAGGCCCTGCGGGCGCTCCTGCCCGGGTTGCCGGACGACATCGCGGCGCGCGTGGAGGTTTCTCCCCCGCGCGAGGCCGCGCATGGCGACATGGCGACCAACGCCGCGCTGCTCGCCGCCAAGGCCGCGAAGCAGCCGCCGCTGCAGCTTGCCGCCGCGCTCGCCGAGCGGCTGCGCGCGCATGCTTCCATAGAAACGGCCGAGGTCGCCGGGCCAGGATTCATCAATATCCGCCTGAAACCGGCGGCGCTGCGCGCGGTGCTGCCCGCCATCCTGCGCGCAGGCGCGGCGTACGGCGATTGCGCCGTTGGCGCGGGCCTGCGAGTGAACGTGGAATACGTCTCCGCCAACCCCACCGGGCCGATGCATATCGGCCATTGCCGCGGCGCGGTGGTGGGCGATGCGCTGGCGAATTTGCTCGCCAAGGCGGGCTACGACGTCACCAAGGAATACTACGTCAACGATGCCGGCGCGCAGGTGACGGCGCTCGCCTGGGCCGCCTACTGGCGTTATCTGCAAGCGATCGGCACACCGCTGTCGGAGGAGGCATTCGCCGAAGAGGTGCCGGGCGGGCTGCAATATCGCGGCGAGTATTTGATCGCCGTAGGCGCGGCGCTGGCCGAGCGGCACGGCGCGGCGCTCGCCACCGAGGCGGGCGGCATCGCGGCGCCCGAATTGTGGTTCGAGACCGTGCGCGACTTCACCGTCGCCGAGATGATGCGGCAGGTGCGCGCCGACCTGGAGGCGCTCGGCGTGCGTCAGGACGTGTTCACCTCCGAACGCGCCCTTGTTGAAAGCGGCGCCGCCGACGCGCTGATCGCGCGGCTGCAAGCGGAGGGGCTCGTCTATGAAGGCGTGCTCGAACCGCCCAAGGGCAAAACGCCGGAGGATTGGGAGCCGCGTCCGCAACTCCTGTTCCGCGCCACGCAGTTCGGCGACGACATCGACCGCCCGCTGCGTAAGTCCGACGGGTCCAACACGTATTTCGCCAACGACATCGCCTATCACGCCGACAAGCTGGCGCGCGGGGCCGATCTCTTGATCGACGTGCTGGGCGCCGATCACGGCGGCTATGTGCCGCGCATCCGCGCGGCGGTGAGCGCCCTCTCGCACGGCAAGGCGCGGCTCGAGGCGGTGCTCTGCCAGATCGTGCACGTGGTGCGCGGCGGCCAGCCGGTGAAAATGTCGAAGCGCGCGGGCTCCTACATCACGCTGCGCGACCTGATCGACGAGGTGGGCCGCGACGCCGTGCGCTTCACCATGCTGACGCGCAAGGCCGACGCGCAGATGGAGTTCGATTTGGACGCCGTGCTGGCGCAGACGCGCGACAACCCGGTGTTCTACGTGCAGTACGCCCATGCACGCTGCCGCTCGGTGCTGCGTGCCGCCGCCGAGATGTTCGGCGCCGCCAGCACGGACGCGGCGCTGGCCGACGTGCCGCTCGATCCGCTCACCGCCGAGCCGGAGCTTGCCGTGATCCGCCGGCTCGCCCACTGGCCGCGCACGGTCGCCGCCGCCGCACAGGTACGTGAACCGCACCGGATCGCATTTTATCTCTATGACTTAGCGGCCGACTTTCATATGCTATGGAGCCGAGGCAAGGACGATTCGACGCTGCGGTTCCTGCAACAGGCCGACCGGGAGGGTTCGCTCGCCCGGCTCGCCCTGGTGGCCGCCACCGCCGCCGTGATCCGCTCCGGCCTCGCCGTGATGGGTGTGGCACCCGTCGAGGAAATGCGCTGAGCGGCGCGTGAGTTGGGGTGGAGCATGTCGGACGATCTGGCGGGCCGCGGCCCGTCGTACCGGATCCCCCGCCATAGCGGGATGGACCCCGCGACCAGGCGGCTCGCGGTCATCGCCGCGGGCCTCGGTGGCGCTCTGTTTGTGGTGATCGGCGCCTGGTCGATGCTCGGCGGGCACGGTGGGGGGCCGGTGCCGGTGATCGCGCCGCCCGACGGGCCGGTGCGGGTGAAGCCCGAGAACCCGGGCGGGATGAAGCTGAACGACAACATGGCGATGTTCGCGGGCAGCGCGAGCGATGCCCAGGGCGACAAGCTCGCCCCGGCGCCCGAGGCGCCCGCCCCGCAGGCGCTCCAACCGCCGTCGGCGCCGAAGCCCCCGCCGCAGCCCGCGCCACAGGCGGCTCCGGCTGCCGCACCGGCTCCCGCGCCTGTCATTGCACCGCCGTCGCCGACATCGCGCGCGGCGGCGGCCGGGGAACATGCCCCGGCGCGCCCGGCCGCCGAGCCCGTGCCGCGCGCCGAACGCCCCGCGGACGCGGCGGCCGGGGCGGTTCAGGTGCAGCTCGCCTCGCTGCCGAGCCGCGAGCAGGCCGAGGCCGAGTGGCGGCTCCTCGCGCACAAGATCCACGCGCTTGAGGGCCGCGCGCCGCTGATCGCCGAGGCCAATGTCAACGGCCAGACTTGGTGGCGCGTCCGCACCGGCGGCTTCGCCGACGAGGCCGCCGCCAAGGCGTTCTGCGAACAGCTCCGCGCCGCCGGCGCGGCCTGTTCGGTGGCGCGGTTCTGAAACCAACCCACGTGGTGTGCGACTCTCCCCACCTCTCCCCGCCCCTCTCCGCCCCCAAGGGGCGGAGAGGGAGCGTGCGCCCGGGGCTCCTCTCCGCCCCGCGGGGCGGAGAGGAGTTTTGCCTTCCGCTGTTCGCGGCGCTGGAGGGCGACGCGCTCGGCTGGCAGGAGCGGATCGACCTCTATGCTCGGCGCACCGGGTTTCCGCGTTCGCTCTTTCTAAGCGCGGACGGCCGCGTGGTCGGCACCTGGATCATGGGCAACGATTACCGGGTGAAGTCCGGCTATTACGGCGGCTACCCGGCCGGGTATCTGCGCCGGATCGCGGCGCTGTTTCCCGACAAGCGCCGCGTGCTGCACCTGTTTGCAGGGCGCGTCGATCTCTCGGCGCTGCCCGGCGACACGGTGGACATCAACGCCGCGCTTTCACCCACCTACGTGGACGACGCGCAGAGCCTCAAGAACGTCCCGCTGCCCGACTACGACCTCGTGCTCGCCGATCCGCCCTACAGCGTCGAGGACGCCGAGCGGTATCAGACCACGATGGTCAAGCGGAACCGCGTGATGCGCGCGCTCTCGCGCCTGCCGGCGGGCGCGCACGTGGTGTGGCTCGATCAGGTGCTGCCGATGTACCGCAAAGACCTGTTCGACATCGAGGCGGTGATCGGCATGGTGAAGAGCACCAACCACCGCTTCCGCGTCATCACCGTGTTCCGCCGCCGCGGGCCGGATGCGCCTCAGGCGGCGGCTTCCTCAACGACCAGGCGGCGGCGCGGCGCGCCCGCAAGCGGCAGCGCCGCATAGGCGTCCTTCAGAGCTTCCACCAGGATCACGCCGCCGAAGCCGGGCGCGATCCTCGGCCCGATCCGCTCGGCATAGACCGCGCTCCGCAGCATGAACCCCGTGGGGGGCATGTAGAGGGCGGCGTCGCTGCGCTCGGCGCGGAACAGGCTGTCGGCAAGCAGCCGGCCGATCTGCCCGACCGAGAAGGGCTGGCCGTGTCCGAACGGCGTTGACTCCGCATAGGCCCAAAGGCCGGTGCGGTTCGGGACCAAGACCAGCAGCCGCCCGTCGTCCTTCAGCACCCGCCAGACCTCGCGCAGCAGGACGCGGCGGTTCTCGGCCGCCTCCAGCCCGTGCACCAGCAGCACGCGGTCGAAGCTGAGATCAGGGAACGGCAGCGCGTGCTCCTCGGCCACGCAGGTCAGGCCCTTGCCGGTCATCGGCCAGCGCGTCGCGGCAACGGCCGGGGGCGTCAGCGCGATGCAGCGCGCGGCGTGCCCGCGCCAGAGCCGCAGATAGGGCTGGGCATAGCCGACCCCGAGCACGGACTGGCCCTTGAGCTCCGGCCAGAGCCGAGCCAGCCGCTCGCGCACGAGGCGGGCCGCCACCGCCCCGCGCGGGGTGGCGTAGAACTCGGCCGAGGCGGCGTGGGCGTCGGTCGGCATGGGGGGAATATATAACGCGGCGGCGGTTTGGCGCGGATGGCCGGGCGGTATAGGCTGCCCCGATGAGCATCACCGCCGAGCCCGTGCCGATCCTCGCCGACAATTACGCCTGGCTGCTGCGCGAAAGCCAGTCGGGTGCCGTCGCCATCGTCGATCCCGCCGATCCCGCCCCGATCATCGCAGCGATCGAGACGGCCGGCGGGCGGCTCGACCTGATTATCCTGACGCACCATCACGCCGACCACGTGGCCGGCACCGACGCCGTGCGCGCCCGCTTCGGCTGCCCCGTCGCCGGCGCGGCGGCCGACGCGCACCGGCTGCCGAAGCTCGACCGGGCGCTGCGCGAGGGCGAGACGCTGCGGCTCGGCGCCGCCGAGGGGCGGGTGATCGACACGCCCGGCCACACGCGCGGGCAGATCAACCTGTTCTTCCCCGACGGCCCGGTGCTGCTGTCCGGCGACACGCTGTTCAGCCTCGGCTGCGGGCGGCTGATCGAGGGCACGGCCGAGGAGATGTTCGGGAGCCTGAAGAAGCTCGCGGCGCTGCCGCCGGAAACGCTCGTGTGCTGCGGGCACGAATATACCGAGAGCAACGCCCGGTTCGCGCTGACGGTGGAGCCGGACAACGCCGCGCTCAGGGCGCGCGCCGAGGAAGTGAGGCGGCTGCGCGCGGCGGGCAAGCCGACGGTGCCTTCGCGGCTCGGCGACGAGCTGGCGGAGAACCCGTTCCTGCGCGCCAAGGACGCGGCGAGCTTCGCGAAGATACGCGCTGCGAAGGATGCGTTCCGGTAGGCTTTGGTCGCATGATGATGGGGGGTGTGAAGGAACCCCGTTCGTCATGCCCGCAAAACCGGACATCCACGCAACGCACATAGTTTCAACATGCCGCATGCGGATTCCCGCTTTCGCGGGACTGACACATGACCGGTAAGGGAGGACCAATCCGAATGAAACTCTTCTACTCACCCACCAGCCCGTTCGTCCGCAAGGTGATGGCCTGCGCCATTGCGCGCGGCATCGACGGGCGGATCGAGACCGTACGGAGCAATCCGCACGAATCGCCCGCGGACCTCGTGCGCGCCAACCCGCTCTCGAAAGTGCCGTGCCTCGTGACCGATGACGGGATGGCGCTGTTCGACAGCCCGGTGATCTGCGAATACCTCGACAGCATCGGCGACGCGCCGAAGCTGTTTCCCGCCGCCGGCGCCGCGCGCTGGCGCGCGCTCAAATTGCAGGCGATGGGTGACGGCATCCTGGACGCGGCGGTGCTTCGGCGCGGGGAGATGGGCCGGCCGAAGGAAAGCGCGCGCGATGCGTTCATGGCCCGCCAGGCAGCGGCGGTTTCCCGCACGCTGGACCAGCTTGAGGCCGAGCCGCCCGGTGGGGGGATCGATATCGGCGCGATCGCGGTCGCCTGCGCGCTCGGCTATCTCGATTTCCGCTACGCCGCCGAGCCCTGGCGCCAGGGCCGCGAGCGGCTAGCCCGGTGGTACAAGGAGATCGAGGCGACCAAGGCGATCGCGCGCACCGCACCGAAGGAGTGATATCCGCCGGCTCGGCATGTGACTCTCCCCCCTCTGCGGCGGAGAGGTGGAGGGACACACCGGAAAGATCGTGACGAGACGATCGTCGTCATGCCGGTCGGTATAATACCGTCCGGTATTAATGCGCTTCGGCCCAGGTCCGCCCCGCCCCGGTCTCCACCACCAGCGGCACGGCAAGCTGCGCCGCGCCCTCCATCACCGTGCGGGCAACTGTCCGCAGCGCGTCGGCTTCCGCCTCCGGTGCCTCGAACAGCAGTTCGTCGTGCACCTGCAGCAGTAGCCGCGCCGTGAGTCCGGCCTCGGCCAGCGCGCGCGGCAGGCGCACCATCGCGCGCTTGATGATGTCGGCGGCACCCCCCTGAAGCGGCGCGTTGATCGCCTGCCGCTCGGCATAACCCAGGCGCGGACCGCCCTTCTCCTTGATGCCGGGAATCCAGCAGCGCCGCCCGAACGGCGTCAGCACGTATGCATGCGTGCGCGCCTCGTCCTTGGTGCGCTCCATATAGTCGCGGATGCCGGGATAACGCGCGAAATAGGCGTCGATGTAGCCGCGCGCCTCCCCAGGCGTGACGCCGAGCTGGCGCGCCAGGCCGAACGCGCTGATGCCATAGATGATTCCGAAATTGATCGCCTTGGCGCGCCTTCGCGTCAGCGGGTCCATCCCCGCCATCGGCACGCCGAACACCTCGCTCGCGGTGCGGACATGGATGTCCTCGCCGCGCGCGAAACTCTCGCGCAGCGCCGGGATATCCGCCATGTGCGCGAGCAGCCGCAGCTCGATTTGCGAATAATCCGCGCTCACCAGCACATGGCCGGGGGCGGCGACGAAGGCGCGGCGGATGCGCCCGCCCTCCTCGGTCCGCACCGGGATGTTCTGCAAGTTGGGATCGGTGGATGACAGCCGCCCCGTCGTGGTGGCCGCCATCTCGAAGCGCGTGTGCACGCGCCCGGTCTCGGGATGAATCTGCTCGACCAGCGCGTCGGCGTAGGTGCTTTTCAGCTTTTGCAACTGTCGCCATTCCAGGATGCGCGCCGCCAGATCAACCCCCTGATCGGCCAGCCCCTGCAGCACATTGGCATCCGTCCCCCAGGCGCCGGTCTTCTTCATCCGCTTGCCGCCCGGCAGCTTCATCTCGTCGAACAGCACTTCGCCGAGTTGCTTCGGGCTGCCGAGGTTGAACGGACGCCCGGCGAGACGGTGGATCTGCTGCTCCATCGCGCCCATGCGGCGCTCGAACTCGGTGGAGATCTCGCGCAGCTCGTCGGCATCCACCATCACGCCGGCCGCTTCCATGGCACCCAGGACGCGCACCAGCCGGCGCTCTACTTGCTCATATTGCGCGAGCGCGCGCACGAACATCAGGCGCGGACGCAGCGCGCACCAGAGGCGGAAGGTCACATCGGCCTGCTCGCCGCCATAGGCGGTGGCGCGGTCGGGCGCGACGGCGGCGAAGCCGACGCGGGAGCGTCCCGTGCCGGTGGCGTCGTCCAGGCTCATGGGCGTGTGCAGCAGATGAAGCTGCGCCAGCTCCTCGAGCGCGTGCCCGTGCAGGCCGGCTTCCTGCGCGTAGGAGATCAGCATCGCGTCGTCGATCGGAGCGGCAGGGGGAAATCCCGCCCGCTCCAGCACCGCGATGTCGGACTTCGCGTTGTGGAAGATCTTGAGCACGTGCGGATCGGCGAGCAGCGGGCCGAGCGCCTCGATTGCCGCCGCAAGCGGCACTTGCGCCGCCAAAAGCTCGTGCGCGAGCGGCACGTAGCACGCGCATCCTGGCGCGGTGGCGAGTGCCAATCCGATCAGGCGGGCGCGCATCGGATCGGCCACGCCGTCCGTTGCCACGTCCAGCGCGAACTGGCCGGCCTCCCGCGCGCGGGCGATCCAGGCGGCGAGGGCCGCGGCCGTGGTGACGGTTTCGTACGGTCCGAAAGGCGGCGCCTCGTTGGGCTGGCGCGCCTCGGGCACGGGCGGCAGCGGCGTGGCCAGCCCGAGATTGCCCTGCGCCGCAGGGGCGGCGGCGGGCGCGGCCGGTTCGCCGCCCGTGCCCTCCAGCCCCAGCCGCTCGGCGATGCTGCGAAAGCCGTTCTCCTTCAGGAACGCCGCAAGCTTCGGCTTGTCGATCGGGCAGGCTTTCAGCGCATCGAGCGCCAGCGGCAGCGGCACGTCGTCGTGCAGCCGCACCAGATCGCGCGACAGCAGCGCCTTGTCGGCGAACTCGATCAGCCGGTCCCGCCGTTTCGAGGGCTTCATCGCGGGCGCTGCCGCCAGCACGGACTCGAGATCGCCGTATTCGTTCACCAGCTCGGCGGCACCCTTCGGCCCGATGCCTGGCACGCCGGGCACGTTGTCGGTGGAATCGCCGATCAGCGCCTGCACCTCGACCACCTTTTCGGGCGGGACGCCGAACTTCTCCATCACCTCGGCCGGGCCGATTGGCTTCTGCTTGATCGGATCGAGCATCTCCACGCCGGGGCGGATGAGCTGCATCAGATCCTTGTCGGAAGAAACGATCGTCACCTGCCCGCCCGCCTCGGTCACGGCGCGCGCGTAGGAGGCGATCAGATCGTCGGCCTCCCAGTCCGCCAGCTCGATCGCCGGCACGCAGAATGCATCGGTCGCTTCGCGCACCAGCGCGAATTGCGGCACCAAATCATCGGGCGGCGGCGGGCGGTGCGCCTTGTAGTCGGCGTAGAGCCGGTTGCGGAACGTCGCGCGCCCGGCGTCGAAGATCACCGCGATATGCGTGCCGACATGCTCGCGCAGGAGCTTCGCCAGCATGTTGGTGAACCCGAACACCGCGTTCACCGGCACCCCGTCCGGCCGCGTCATCGGCGGCAGCGCATGGAAGGCGCGGAAGATGAAGCCCGAGCCGTCGATCAGGACGAGATGCGGATAATGCGCGGGCGGGGCAGGGGTCTCCGGCTCGGCGAGGACCGCCGTGTCAATGTCCTGTGGCGTGGCCGACTCCTTCGTTCAGCAGGAAGAGGCGCGAGCAATAGGGACAGACGACCGACTGGTGCTCGATCCGCAAGAACACGCGCGGATGGCCGAGCGCCCCGTCGCCGCCGTCGCAGGCGACCACCGGCTCGTCCACGTGGATGATCTCGGTCGGTGTCGGAATGGCGGCGCCGTCCGGCATTTGGGCAATTCCTCTGGTCTCGGGGACTTGGCGGATGTTAGCCATGAGGATCGTGGTTGCAATTCCCCGCCGACGGCCGATGCCGCTGCGTCCGCTTCTGCTCGCCGCCCTGCTTGCCGCCTCCCTGCCGCTTACCGGCTGCGCCGGCGCCTTCGGGCCGGACCATCCCCCGGTCGCGGCGGCTCCCGTGACGGACGCGAGCTTCGTGATGGCGGACGGCACGCGCCTGCCTTACCGGGTCTGGCGGCCCGAGGACAAACCGCGCGCCATCATCCTTGCCCTGCACGGCTTCAACGACAGCCGCGACGCCTGGGAACTGCCCGCGCCCGCGTTCGCCGCCCAGGGCATCGAGGTGATCGCGCCCGACCAGCGCGGCTTCGGCGACACCGCAACGCGCGGCTATTGGCCGGGCACGGCGCGGCTGGTCGCCGACGCGCGCCGGATGACGGAGCTGATCCATCAGGCGCACCCGCACACCAAGCTTTACCTCATGGGCGAGAGCATGGGAGGGGCGGTCGCGATCTGCCTCGCCGCCTCCTCCGATCCGGGGCCGGTGGCCGGAACGATCCTCGTATCTCCCGCCGTCTGGGGCCGTTCGGAGATGAACATCTTCGAGCGCGGCGGGCTTTGGCTGATGGTGCACACCCTGCCCGGGATGCGCGTGACGGGCTCGATCGTGAAAGTGGAGGCGTCGGACAACCGCGCCGCGATCCACCGGCTCTCCACCGATCCGCTGACCATCCACCGCACGCGCTGGGACGCGGTGAACGGGCTGGTCAACCTGATGGACGCCGCACTTGCCGATGTCGGACACATGCGCGGCCCGGCGCTCTTTCTTTACGGCGGCAAGGACGAGCTGATCCCGAAGCGTGCGGCGCGCAAGGCGATGGCCGGCCTGCCGCGCGGCGTGCGCGCCGCCTATTATCCGCCGCTGCATCACCTGATGCTGCGCGACCATGAGCGGGAAGAAGCGATCGCTGACATTCTGGCCTGGATGAGCGATCCCGCGGGATGGCTCCCGTCCGGTGCCGGCGCCGACGCGCGCGCCTGGGAAGCAGACGGGGCGCGGCGCGGGGAGGGATAGAAGCCGCACGGCTTGCCACCAAGATCGCGATCCGGCTACATGAAGCGAGGTGCGGAGCCCTGGCCTGCCGAGCGCCCGGCATCGGTCATCGTGGCGGCCTTGAACCCTGCATCCGAGAAATAATCACCTGCACCGGCGTTGTTTGGGTCCGCCTTCACCGGCCAAGGCGCCGATGCAAACGAGAACGGAGAGACCGATGGATGGAAATGATGCTGCGAACGCGGGTGCTTGCCCGGTAGCGCATGGTGGTCGGCGCGCCCGCACGAACCGGGATTGGTGGCCGAACCAGTTGAACCTTCAGGTTCTGCATCAGCACTCCACCCAGGCCAATCCGATGGGTGCGGCGTTCGACTACCGCAAGGAGTTCAAGAGCCTCGATCTGAACGCCGTGATCGAGGATCTGCGCGCGCTGATGACGGATTCGCAGGATTGGTGGCCGGCCGATTTCGGCCATTACGGCGGCCTGATGATCCGCATGGCTTGGCACGCGGCGGGCACCTATCGCATCACCGATGGGCGCGGCGGCGCAGGATCGGGCCAGCAGCGTTTCGCCCCGCTCGGGAGCTGGCCCGACAACGCCAATCTCGACAAGGCGCGGCGCCTGCTGTGGCCGATCAAGCAGAAATACGGCCGCAAACTCTCCTGGGCCGACCTGATGATTCTCGCCGGCAACGTCGCCCTGGAATCGATGGGCTTCAAGACCTTCGGATTCGGCGGCGGGCGCGTCGATGCGTGGGAGCCCGAGGAGCTTTACTGGGGCCCCGAGGGCACGTGGCTCGGCGACGAACGCTACAGCGGCGAGCGCCAGCTCGCGGAGCCGCTGGCCGCCGTGCAGATGGGCCTGATCTACGTGAATCCCGAAGGGCCGAACGGGAAGCCCGATCCCCTCGCTGCCGCCAAGGACATTCGCGAGACGTTCTACCGCATGGCGATGAACGACGAGGAGACGGTCGCGCTGATCGCGGGCGGCCACAGCTTCGGCAAGACGCACGGCGCGGGCGATCCGTCCCTCGTCGGCCCGCCGCCGGAAGGCGCGGAGATCGAGGATCAGGGGCTCGGCTGGAAGAGCAAGCACGGCACCGGCGTCGGGCCGGACGCCATCACGGGCGGGCCGGAAGTCATCTGGACGCAGACGCCAACCAAGTGGAGCAACTACTTTTTCGAGAACCTGTTCAAGTACGAATGGGAACTGACGAAGAGCCCTGCCGGTGTGTGGCAGTTCCAGGCGAAGAACGCCGAGCCCTGCATCCCGGACCCGTTCGATCCGTCGAAGAAGCGCGTGCCGACAATGCTGGTGACGGACCTCTCGCTGCGGGTCGATCCGATCTACGAGAAGATTTCGCGCCGCTTCCTCGAGCATCCGGACCAGTTCGCCGACGCCTTTGCCCGCGCCTGGTTCAAGCTGACGCATCGCGACATGGGGCCGAAGATCCGCTATCTCGGCCCGCTGGTGCCGAAAGAGGATCTGATCTGGCAGGATCCGGTCCCACCCGTCGATCATGCGCTGATCGACGAGCAGGACATCGCGGCGCTGAAGGCGAAGGTGCTGGCGTCCGGCCTGTCGGTGTCGCAGCTCGTTTCCACCGCCTGGGCCTCGGCTTCGACCTTCCGCGGTTCCGACAAGCGCGGCGGCGCCAACGGCGCGCGCATCCGCCTCGCACCGCAGAAGGACTGGGAAGTCAACAACCCGGCCCAGCTCGCGGAGGTGCTGCGGAGGCTCGAAAACATTCAGAAGGAGTTCAATGCCTCCGCCACGGGCGGCAAGAAGGTGTCGCTGGCCGACCTGATCGTTCTCGCCGGTTGCGCCGGGGTCGAGAAGGCGGCGAAGGCCGCCGGGGTGGAGGTGAAGGTGCCGTTCTCGCCGGGGCGCACGGATGCCTCGCAGGAGCAGACCGACGTCGAGTCGTTCGCGGTGCTGGAGCCGCGCGCCGATGGCTTCCGCAACTATCTGAGCGGCCGGCAGTTCATGCAGCCCGAGGAGGCGCTGGTGGACCGCGCCGAGCTGCTGCGGCTGTCGGCGCCGGAGATGACGGTTCTCGTCGGCGGGCTGCGCGTGCTCGGCGCGAACGCAAAAGGGTCGAAGCACGGCGTCTTCACCAACCGCCCGGAAACGCTGACCAACGACTTTTTCGTCAACCTGCTCTCGCTCGGCACGCAGTGGCAGCGTGCCGGGTCGGACGGCGTTTACGAGGGCCGCGACCGCAAGACGAACGAGCTCAAGTGGACGGCCACGCGGGTCGATTTGATCTTCGGCTCGCACTCGCAGTTGCGCGCCATCGCCGAGGTCTATGCCTGCGCGGATTCGCAGGAGAAATTTGTCAACGACTTCGTGGCGGCGTGGACCAAGGTGATGAACGCGGACCGCTTCGACCTGGCCTGACGCGTTGCGGCGGGATAGGCCCGGCTTGCGCCGGGCTTCCCGCCGTCGCCTCAGGCGTCGGTGCGGATGAGGCGGATCTGCCGCCCGTCTACGCCGAGCGCGAGCCGCCCGGCGCAGAGCGCCAGCGCGTCCTCGCCGAACACCTCGCGCCGCCAGCCATGCAGCGCCGCCACCCCGTCGCGCTCACCGCTGGCGATGCGGTCGATCTGCTCGCTGCTCGCGAGCAGCTTCGGGGCGACATGGTGCATCTCCGCCTTGGCGGCGAGTAGCACCTTCAAAAGCGCGACCAGCGCCGGCGAGGGCCGCGTCTCCCGCACGGCGGGCGCCGGCGGCAGCGCCGCCTCGGGCAAGGCGGCCGCCTCCGCTGCCGCTTCCAGCACCGCCGCCCCCATCCTTCCCTCAGCGAAGCTGCGCGTAAGGCCCCGGGCGCGCGCGAGGTCCGCCGCCGAGCGCGGCATGGTGGCAGCGATCTCGGCCAGCGTCTCGTCCTTCATCACGCGCTGGCGCGGCAGATTGAGCCGCTGCGCCTCGCGCTCGCGCCAGGCCGCCAGCGCGCGCAGCACGGCGAGCTTGCGCCGGTCGGAGGTGCGCGGGCGCAGCCGCTCCCACGCCGTTTCGGGATCGGGGCGGTAGAGTGCGGGATCGGTCAATGCCGCCATCTCCTCGGCCACCCACTCGAGCCGCCCGTTGGCCTCCAGCCGCGCGCGCAGCCGCTCATAGACCGGGCGCAGCCAGGTTACGTCGGCGGCGGCATAGGCGATCTGCGCCGCCGAGAGCGGCCGGGCCGCCCAGTCCGTGAAGCGGTGCCCCTTGTCGATCTGCCCGCCCGCCAGCGAAGAAACGAGCGCGTCGTAGCCCACCTGATCGCCGTAGCCCGCCACCATCGCGGCGATCTGCGTGTCGAACACGGGCCTCGGTGGGGCGCCGAACTTCAGCACGAAGGTCTCGATGTCCTGCCGCCCGGCATGAACGACCTTCAGCACATGGGGATCGGCGAGCAGCCGCCCGAGCGGGGCGAGGTCGAGCCCCGGCGCCAGCGCGTCGACCACCGCCACCTCCGCGCTGCCCGCGAGCTGCACCACGCAGAGCTCCGGCCAGTAGGTGCGTTCGCGCATGAACTCGGTGTCGAGCGTGACGAACGGCTCCGCTCCCAGCCGCGCGCAGAGCGCGGCGAGCGCCTCGGTGGTCGTGATCAGCTCGGGTTCGGGAAAGTGCGGGCGGGGCTCGGCTGGCATGGCTCCCGCCCGCTTCTACAGCAGGCGGGGCGGCGCACAACCGAGCCTGAGCACCTACGAAGCCGCGCGGCGCCCGCCGAGATAGCTCACGCCCTGCGGCCCTACACGTTCCTCGTGCGGCTCGCCGGCCGGAACCTCGCACCATTCGCCGGGCCGGAAGGTCCGCGGCTTGCCACCGCGCGTGATGGTGATTTCGCCCTCCAGCACCATCACGCGGGCGTCGAAGCCGTGCGCGTGCTCGGTGGCGACGTGATTGGGCGGATAGCTTGCGCGCCGCGGCGTGTAACCGTCGCGGAGCAAGCTCGCCTCGAATTCCTGTTCGGTCATCGGCTCCTCCTCATCCGGCGCTGCACGTGACAAGCATCATGCGGGCGGCTCCGACCTGCGGCAAGCCTCGCTTGACTTGACCGGAAGCGCCGCGTTTCTGTGCCGCCCGCCCGCAGCTCCCGGACCCGCTTCATGCACGCCTACCGCACCCACACCTGCGGCGCCCTCCGCGCCGAGGACGCCGGCAAGCAAGCGCGCCTCTCCGGCTGGGTCCACAGCAAGCGCGATCATGGGGGCCTGCTGTTCATCGACCTGCGCGATCATTACGGGCTGACGCAGTGCGTGTTTCCCGCCGGCAGCCCGGCCTTCGCTGCGGCCGATGCGGTGCGCGACGAGAGCGTGATCACCGTCACGGGCGAGGTCGTCCGGCGCGAGCCCAGCACGGTCAATCCGCGCCTTGCCACCGGCGAAATCGAGCTCCGCGTGCAATCGCTCGAGGTGCAGTCCGCCGCCGAAGTGCTGCCGATGCAGGTCGCGGGCGAGGAGAAATACCCCGAGGAGCTGCGCCTGCGTTACCGTTTCCTCGATCTCAGGCGCGAGCGGCTGCACCGCAACATGATGCTGCGGGCCAACGTGATCGCTTCGATCCGCCGCCGCATGATCGCGGCGGGATTCACCGAATTCACCACCCCGATCCTGACCGCGTCGAGCCCCGAGGGCGCGCGCGACTTCCTCGTGCCCTCGCGCCTGCATCCCGGCACGTTCTACGCGCTGCCGCAGGCGCCGCAGCAGTTCAAGCAATTGCTGATGGTCGCCGGTTTCGACCGTTACTTCCAAATCGCGCCCTGCTTCCGCGACGAGGCCTCGCGCGCCGACCGTTCGCCCGGCGAGTTCTACCAGCTCGATTTCGAGATGAGCTATGTGACGCAGGAGGATGTGTTCGCCACCATCGAGCCGGTGATCGCCGGCGTGTTCGAGGAATTCGCCGCAGGCCGCGCGGTCACGAAGCCGCCCTTTCCGCGCATTCCCTATGACAGGGCGCTCCTCGAATACGGCACCGACAAGCCCGACCTCCGCAACCCGCTGCGGATCACCGACGTGACCGAGCACTTCGCCGGCTCGGGCTTCGGCCTCTTTGCCCGCATCGCCGCCTCGGGCGGCGTGGTGCGCGCGATCCCGGCCCCTGACGCCGCCGCTCAGCCGCGCAGCTTCTTCGACAAGCTGAACGAATGGGCGCGCGCGGAAGGCGCGGCGGGGCTCGGCTACATCAGCTTCGACGCGGACGGGCCGAAGGGCCCGATCGCGCGCAACCTGGAGGCTCCGCGCGCCGAGGCGATCCGCGCCGCCTGCGGGCTCAAACCGGGCGATGCCGTGTTCTTCTCGGCCGGCAAGAAAGACGAGGCGTGGAAGCTCGCCGGCCTGACGCGCACCAAGCTCGCGAGCGATCTCGGACTGATCGAGGAAGGCGCCTTTCGCTTCTGCTGGATCACCGATTTCCCGATGTACGAGCTGAACGAGGAAACCGGCCTGATCGATTTCAGCCACAACCCGTTCTCGATGCCGCAGGGCGGGCTGGAGGCGCTCAATTCGCAAGACCCGCTGACGATCAAGGCCTTCCAGTATGACATCGTCTGCAACGGCGTGGAACTCTCTTCCGGCGCGATCCGCAACCACCGCCCCGACATCATGCTGCGCGCCTTCGCGATCGCCGGCTACAGCGCCGAGGAGGTGGAGGCGCGCTTCGGCGGGATGCTGAACGCCTTCCGCTACGGCGCGCCGCCGCATGGCGGCTCGGCGCCGGGGATCGACCGGATCGTCATGCTGCTCGCCGACGAGCCGAACATCCGCGAGGTCATTTTGTTCCCATTGAACCAGCAGGGTGAAGACCTGATGATGGGCGCTCCCGCCCCCGTTCCGCCCGCCCGGCTGAAGGAGCTCCATTTGCAGATCGTCCAGCCGCCGGAGGCGAAGAAGGCATGAGGCACGCCGCCGCCCTCGCCTGGCTGCTCGCCGCCGCCGCCGTTCCGGCCGCAGCGGCCGAGGTGCCGCTCGCCGCGCACAAGGCGCTCTATGTGCTGACGCTCGAAAAGGCGCGCGGCGACGTGGTGGCCGCGCGGGGAACCATGGGCTACGAGGTGCAGGACGCGTGTGACGCGTGGGCGGTGCGCCAGCGCCTCGACATGCTCGTCACCAACGCCGAGGGGCAGACGATCGAGATGGTGTCCGACTATGCCACCTGGGAAACCAAGGATGGCAAGCGGATGCGCTTTCACATGAAGGAGACCACCGATACCGCGGTCACGAGCCAGACCGACGGCGATGCGGAGATCGACGGCCCGCACGGCAGCGGCGTCGCGCACTATCTCCGCCCCGAGAAGGCGACCAAGGCGCTCCCGCCCGGCACGCTGTTCCCGATGGCGCACACCGCCGCCATCATTGCCGCCGCCGCCGCGGGCAAGAAGGTGCTGGAGCTGCCGCTGTTCGACGGCACATCCGACAGCGGCGCCGAGGACAGCTCGATTGTCATTACGTCGCGCGACAAGCCCGCCAAATCGAAATGGCCGGCGCTCTCGCCGCTGCCGAGCCTCTTTGTCCATATCGCCTTCTACGACGTCGGTAGCACCGACATGCTGCCCGACTATCAAGTGGGAATGCGCTACTGGGACAACGGCGTCGGCGACGACATGAGCATGGATTTCGGCGACTTCGTGATGCACGCCACGATGACCGAGTTCGCCCTGCAGCCGAAGCGGTGCTGAGTGATACATGCCTTTCCCGCACAGCGGGAAAGGCATGTACGGACTAGACCGCGGAGTCGCCAGCACAAGCGCCTGGACTCGTTCTAAGCCGTGCGCTTGCGCCGGCGCAGGGCGCCGACCGCGACCAAGCCGCTGCCGAGAAGCGTGAGCGCGGCGGGCTCGGGCACTGTGGACGGTGCCGTGTCGAACACGCCTGAAGCCGAGCTGTAGGTCACGCCGGTGCCGCTCAAGTTGAACGAAAGCGAGGCCGTATTGCTGAAGTCGAGCGTGCCGACCAGCGCATCCACGCTGAGAGATTCACCGACATTGATGACATCGGTCCCGGGAGCCAGCGTAAGGGTCCCATTCACGATGAAAGCGTTGCCCGTAGCCGTGACCGGCGCGCTCCAGATCAGGGAAGCGGAGCCAAGGTTAAGGGGGCCAGGGTTACTAACACTGACGGAGTCTCCTCCCTCGTTCGCCCTCCAGTCCTCGTTTCCTTGAATGCCGATGGCGCATTCCTGGAAGAATTGCTGTGCGGCGGTGCAGCTTGCGGCTCCGCCCCGAATCTGCACCAACGCTTCTATGAACCATTCCTCTGTCGCGAAGCCACCACCGCCTTCAGGAACCGGTGGAGAGGCCGGTATGGTTTTCCCGTCTACCGCGAAAGTCACGGGAATACCGACGGAAGACGCGCCGGGGACGGTGAAGGTGAGCGTGTCGAAGAGCTGTCCGGCGGCGGCACCCTGCGCGCCCTGGGGCGCCGCTGCGATCGCGTGGAGCGAGCCGGTCGAGAGATCGGCGGTGACGGTAGCAAAATCGCTTCGTATGGTGCTCGGGCTGGCGTTCGCGGATGAGGACGCTGTCACTGTCGCCCTCGTCAGCCCGGGCGCGGCCGGCCCCGACGACGAATTGGTGCAACCCGGAGCGCCGGTGCTCAGCTGCCCAGGCGTGAGGCCGCCCGCCGTCGTGTAGGTGGGCTCGCCGGTGCCGCAGCCGGGCTGTGCGAAGTTCGAGACGGCTTGGGCCGCAACGCTGATGCCGAACTGTTGCGCCTGAACGGGTTCCACGACGGCGGAGGCGAGCGCGATTGCCGCCGCGCCGAGGACGCAACGCCAACCAGCCTGGATGGACAGAGCCCGACGCCCATTGAAGGGCAGGGTCCCCACGGACCCCAACGAGATGGTTTCATGGACGCGAGACCCCGGCATGGTCACCCCCTGGCATGGCCGCTGTGCCGACGCCCCACATCGAATGGCCGTTCTTGACTTGTATCATCCACTGGCCGGCAGACGGCTGTCCGATGCGAAGGCGTCATATACTTCGTCTAGCTCGGCTCACCCGCCGGCTGCATGGCGCAAATTAACCAGACTTAAGACTTTCCGTTGCCAAGTTCAGATCGCTTCCCTGTATGATGCGTTTGTGTAGGAATTAGACGTTTCCGTCTGGGGCATGACCAAAGAAGCCGAGGAAGCGCTGGTCGGTCAGATCTACGACGCGGCGCTCGACGAGACGCTCTGGGTGCCGGTGATGAACCAGATGGCCGATATGGTCGGCGCCGGGCCTACGATCTTCATGCGCAAGAGCCTCTCCACCGGCCAGGGCAGCGGCCTCTATGGCCGTATCAGCGAAGCGGAGTTCACCGACTATTTCGGCTATTTCGCCTGCCGCAACCCGCTGGCGGCGGCGATCGCGAACAAGCCGGCAGGCTCGTTCCTGATCGACTCGGAGGTGCTGTCCAAACCGGCGCTCCTGCGGTCGGAATATTACAACGACTTCCTGCGACCCCGCGATATTCACGCCGTGCTGGGACTGATGGTCTGGCGCGAGCGGCAGGACGTGGCGATCATCAGCCTGGCCCGCTCGCCCAAACATCCCGAATACCAGCCACAGGATGCCGCGCGGCTGGCACCCTTCATGCCCCACATCCGCCGTGCCGTGATGCTGGCGCGCCGCCTGCCCTCGCATATCCTACAAGCGGCCGACTTGGACGCGGTAATCGAGACTTGGCCCGAAGGGCTGTTGCTGCTCGATGGCGCGGGCCGCGTGCTCTATCGCAATCGCGCGGCGGAGCGACTGCTGGCGCGACAGGACGGGCTGGTCGTCACCCGCGGCGAACTCAGCGCGTCCGATCCGGGCGCCAGCAAACGGCTCGCCGCGTCGGTGCGCGCCGCCGCGCTTGGCGGAGCGGCAGCAAGTGGCGATGCGCTGGTCGTGCCGCGATCGAAGGGGCGCCGGCCTTACCTGGTGCTCATGATGCCGTTCGGGAGGCAGGCTAGGCTGTTCGCAGCGCCTGGCGTGCGGGCGATTGTCACTGTAACCGATCTCGCCGCTGGTCGACGCCCGTCGCTCCGGCTGTTGCGCGACATTTTCGGACTGAGCCGGATGCAGGCCACCGTCGCCGGGTTGCTGGCCGAAGGAGGCCAAGTGAAGGAGATCGCCGCCGAACTCGGCCTCAGCATTTTCACGGTGCGACGGCACTTGGCCGATATCATGGAGAAGACGGAGACCCGCCGCCAAGCCGAGCTGGTTCGTCTGCTGAACCGGCTCCCCGAGCAACCGGAACCTCACTCTGCGTCGCCGACAACCTTCAGCTCAGGAGTGCCGTAGAACATACGGCCGATCGTCACCCCTGAGTTCGGCCGCATCAGACCAGGCCTTGCCACGGAGCCAACCACGGCGGAGCCTGCCGCGAACCTCCTCGCGGAGACCACGCTCATGCCGATTTTCGACCCCGCCACGCTGCAAACGTTCCGCACGCGCCAGGAAGTCGCGATCCGCACCGCGCAGCATCCCGAACCGCCGGTCGTGATTTGGATCGTCGTCTCCGGCAGCGAGGTGTTCATCCGCTCCGTCCGCGGCGCCAAGGGGCGCTGGTACAAGGATCTTTCGGCCGGCGGTCCGGCGGTGATCGAAATCGACGGACAGCGGATCGACGTTGTGGCGATTCCCGCCGCCGACGCCGCGTCCGTGCAGCGCGCGAGCCGCGAATACCTCGCCAAATATGCCGCCAGTCCGTACGCGCAGGCGATGGTCAAGCCCGAGGTGCTGCCAACCACGCTCCGGCTGGAGCCGCGCTGAGTTTCCGTCGCCGCGCGGCCGGTGCTAGCGTGCGCGGACCATAAAAAGAAGCGCGGGAGGACCGGACATGCCGGATCACGTCTATAAAGTCGTCGAACTGGTCGGTGCGTCGGACGAAAGCGTGAGCAAGGCGATCGACCGCGCCATCTCCAAGGCCGCGCTCACGCTGCGCCATCTCGGCTGGTTCGAGGTCGTTCAGGTGCGCGGCAATATCAAGGACGGCAAGGTGGCGCAGTACCAGGTGACGATCAAAGCCGGCTTCCGGCTGGAGGGCGACGCGGCAGATTGACCTTGCGAGCGTGAATGGCGGCCGGGAGATGCAAGCGATGTCGTGGTCCCGCCGCGGCTTCGCTCTCGGCTGCCTGATCTCCGCCCTGTGCGCGCGGCCGCGCCTCGCCGACACCGCGCCGGCGGCTTCGCTCGCCGGCCAGCTGCTTGTCGCGCCACCCGACATGATCGACCCGCGCTTCGCGCGCGCCGTGATCCTGATGGTCCGGCATGACGATCAGGGCGCGCTCGGCCTCATTCTCAACCGCCCGCTCGGCGAGAAGACCCTGGCCGAGATACTCACGGCGATCGGCGGCGATCCGGCCGACGCACAGGGCAGCATCGCGATCTTCGAGGGCGGCCCGGTAGAGCCCGCCCGGGGCTTCGTCGTGCACAGCGCCGAGTACCGCATTCCCGGCACCGTGGTTCCGGCCGCGGGCGTCGCCGTTACCGGCTCGCTCGACCTGCTGCGGGCGATCGCCACCGGCAAGGGACCGCGCCGGCGCATGTTGATGCTCGGCTATGCGGGCTGGGCACCGGGGCAGCTCGAGGCCGAGATGTTCGGCCGCGACTGGGGCGCGCTGGAAGCGCGGCCGGACCTGGTGTTCGACACCGATCGCGGCAAGCTTTGGCGGACCGTGCGCGCACAGGAAACCGAGACGCTCTAGCGGCGGCGCGCATCACGCAAACGTGAGTCTCCGTTGCATTCAGCAGATTGTGCGATCCGCACATGGTCGCCACCTTATTGCCGGATGGACGACGATTATTTCACGCTGGAGTAAGCTCATCCGTATATCGGTCTATCGGAGAAGCGTCGCGAGGAGCCCCCGGTTTGCGATTCATGGCAACAGGCCTGGCGGTTGCGATTCTGGTCTGTGCGCTGCAATCGCCACTTTGCGCCCAGCCGGCTGCTGATCCAGGCGAGCCGTCCAAACTCTCCGACGGCGATATGTATCTCGTCCCTACGCCGCCCAATCCGGGCGGTCGTCCCGGTCCGTATGTCGTCGACGGCTCCTCTTACCGCTTCTCGCCGAACGTAAAGGTGCCCGAGCCGGCATCGCTTTGGGCGCTCGCCGCGGCGGCGGCGGTGCTGAGCGTCATGCAGCGCAGGCGACGCGACGAGACGCGCGCCTAGCCTCAGTTCTCCGCCAGCGCCCGCAGCATCGAGTCGCGCGCCGTCGCGTCGCCCTCGGCGTGTACCGGCTGAATGCACACATGCGTCGCACCGGCGTCGAAATGCGCCTGCAGTCCCTTCTTCACCGTCGCGGCGTCGCCCCACAGCACCATCGCGTCGATGAAGCGGTCGCTGCCGCCGTTCGCAAGATCGGCCTCGGTGAAGCCGATCCGCAGCCAGTTGTTGCGGTAATTATCGAGCCGCAGATAGCGTTCCAGCTCCTTGCGGCCGAGCGCGCGTGCCTTCGCCGGATCGGTCTCGATCGTCACCTTCTGTTCGACCGCGAGCCACTTGCCCGCTCCGAGGGCCCGCG
This sequence comes from Acetobacteraceae bacterium, assembly GCA_035685165.1. GTDB lineage: Bacteria > Pseudomonadota > Alphaproteobacteria > Acetobacterales > Acetobacteraceae > DATFDN01. The sequence goes on along the minus strand of DASRBI010000017.1, from coordinate 8,158 downwards.
CCGCCTCAGCCGTGTGCCGCGGCGTGACATTGTAGGGCAGCGCGCCCCGCGTGCGCTCGGCGGCGAGCTTCAGCATCAGCGGCCCGAGTGCCGCGAGCGCCACCGGCCATTGATCAGCGCCGCTCTCGCCACGCGCCATCGCCTGCAGATAGGCGCGCATCGCCGACACCGGCTTCTGGTATTCGTGCCCGCGCAGCTTCTCCACCATCGGCGGATGGCTGACGCCGAGGCCGAGGATGAAACGCCCGCCGTACAATCCGTTCAGCGTCATCAGCCCGCGCTGCGAGGTGAAGGCGTCGCGCGCGTAGATGCTGGCGATCGAGCTGCCGATGTTCAGCTTCTTCGTGTGGCCGAGCATGAATCCGGCGACCGAGAACGACTCGTAGCCGCGCGATTCCGGGTACCACAACGTGCCGTAGCCGAGCCCCTCCACCGTCGCCACGAAGGCGGCAATCCCTGCGGCGTCCAGCCGGTCCACCGGATACCAAACGCCGAGCCGACCGAGTTCCATTGCGCGCCTCCTTCGCTCAGATCACCCGCTCCGCACGCAGCCGCGCGATCTCGGCCGCCGAATAGCCGAGCTCCGCCAGCACTTCGTCATTGTGCTGGCCGAGCGCGGGCGGCGGCGCATCGACGCGCGGCCCGTCATGGGCGAACTTGAAGGCCGCCACCGGGACGCCGAACGGACCGTCCACGCCCGGCGCGCCGGCGTGACGGTGCAGCACGGCGCGCGCGGCAAGCTGCGGATCGGCGGCCGCCTCGGCCATCGTCCGCACGCGGCCGGCCGGCACGTGGCGCGCCTGCAAATACTCCTCCCACTCGGCGGCCGTGCGGGTGGCGAGGATCTCGGCCAGCACCGCGTCCTCGCGCGCGCGGTCGGCCTCGCGCTCGTCGTCGCTCGCTTTCGCCATGTCGGGCCGCTCCAGCACGTTCCACAGCCGACGCTGCTGGCGCAGGTTGGAAGCGCCCAGCATCAGCAGCGTTCCGTCCTTGGTCGCGTAGGTGCTGTTGGTGGAGTAGGGCTGGCGGTTGCCGTGCGGGCGCGGCTGCACCCCGTTCCGCAAATAGCCGGTCAGATGCGAGGCCATCAGGATCATCGCCACGTCGAGCATCGCCATGTCGATCCGCTGCCCGCGCCCGGTGCGCTCGCGCTGAAACAGCGCCGCCGACAGCGCGAAGGCGCCCATCGTGCCGGTGGCATAATCCACCACCGGCGAGCCGAGCTTGACTGGGTGCACCGTCTCGGTGCCGGTCATCGCCATCAGCCCGGAGGTCGCCTGGATCACATTGTCATAGGCGGTGCGCTCGGCCTTCGGCCCGTCCTGCCCGAAGGCGGAAAAGCTCGCGTAGATCAGGCGCGGATTGATCGAAGCCAGCGCCTCGTAGCCGAGCCCGAGGGAGGCGAAGGCACCGGGACGGTAGTTCTCCACGAACACGTCGGCCGTTTTCACCAGCCGGCGGATGATCTCGCGCCCGGCATCGGTCTTGAGGTCGGCGGTGATCGCCCGCTTGTTCGAGGCCTGGGTGAGAAACCCGGTGCCCATCCGCGCGCGGTTGAGCGCCTTGTCGCTGCCGCTGGTGCGGCTTTGGTCGGGATCGTTCGGGTCCTCGACCTTGATCACGTCCGCGCCGAGCAGCGCGAGCTGATAGGCCGCGAACGGTCCCGCCAGCACATGGGTGACGTCGATGACCCGGATGCCCTCGAACGGTCGCATGATTGCCTCCAAACGCGGCAAGGCTGGCTTGCGGGGGCACGAGCGTCAACGCCGGGGGGGATGAGATGAATTCCCTACGGGGCGCAGTTCTGGGCTCTCCTACCCTGTCATTGCGGGGCTCGCGGAGCGGGCCGAAGCGATCCCCCGCAGGCAGGAGACGGATAGGCGCCGCCCCGCGGGGAAGACGGAACGAGATGAAACCGCCGCCGGGGCGGCTGGCCGCGCCGTGCCCCCACCGCGCTTGACGCACCGGAACGCGGCGGCCACTTGTGCCCCGCCATGTCAACCCGCGTCGTGATCGACCACCGCGCCGCCCGCCACCCGGAGAAGGCGCACCGGCCGGACAGTCCCGTCAGCCGCAAGCCCGCCTGGATCCGGGTGAAGGCGCCGACGCACCCCGTTTACCATGAGACAAGGCGGCTGATGCGCGAGCGGCGGCTCGTCACGGTCTGCGAGGAAGCCGCCTGCCCCAATGTCGGCGAGTGCTGGAGCCAGCGCCACGCCACCATGATGATCATGGGCGCGGTCTGCACGCGGGCCTGCGCGTTCTGCAATGTCGCCACCGGGCTGCCGCACGCGCTCGACGCCGACGAGCCGGCCCGGGTCGCCGACGCCGTTGCCCGGCTCGGTTTGCGCCACGTCGTCGTCACCTCGGTCGATCGCGACGACCTGCCGGATGGCGGGGCGGCGCATTTCGCCGCCGTGATCCGCGCCATCCGCGACGCCGCCCCCGGCACCACGATCGAGGTGCTGACGCCGGATTTCCTCCGCAAGCCCGGTGCGATCGAAACCGTCGCGGCGGCGCGGCCGGACGTGTTCAACCACAATCTGGAAACCGTGCCGCGGCTCTATCCGTCGATTCGGCCGGGCGCGCGCTACTACCAGTCGCTGCGGCTGCTCGATCGGGTGAAGCTGCTCGACCCGGCGATCTTCACCAAATCGGGCCTGATGGTCGGGCTCGGCGAGGAGCGCGCCGAGATCATGCAGGTGATGGACGATTTGCGTATCGCCGACGTCGATTTCCTCACCATCGGCCAGTATCTCCAACCCACGCTCAAGCACGCGCCGGTCGCCCGCTTCGTGACACCGGAGGAGTTCGACGAGTACGCGGCGATCGCCCGCGGCAAGGGATTCCTACTGGTCGCCGCCACGCCGCTGACGCGCAGTTCCTATCACGCCGATGCGGATTTCGCGGCCCTGCGCGCCGCGCGCGCCCGCGCGCACGCGGCGGCCTGAGACGATGCCGACGCACGCCGAGCACCAGTTCGTCCCCTACGCGCCGGAGCAGCTCTTCGACCTGGTCGCCGATGTCGGCCGCTATCCGGAGTTCCTGCCCTGGTGCGTCGGCGCGCGCGTGCGCTCCCGCACCGCGACCGAGGTGGTGGCCGACCTGACCATCGGCTTCGGCCCGTTCCGCGAAAGCTTCACGAGCCGCGTGGCGCTCGACCGCCCGCACCGGATCACGGTGCGCTACGAGCGCGGGCCGTTCCGTTACTTGAACAACCAATGGGCGTTCCATCCGGACCGTGGCGGCACGCAAGTCGCGTTCTTCGTCGAGTTCGAGTTCCGCTCGCGCATCTTGCAGACGGCGATCGGCGTGGTGTTCAACGAGGCGGTGCGGCGCATGGTGAACGCCTTCCACAAGCGCGCGCGCCAGATCTATGGCCCGCCGCGCCCCCCGCCCGCGCCGGCCGCCGCGCCGGCGCCGGAGACCGCCTGATGCCGAACGTCCCAGCCCGCATCGATTCGTCGGCCAAGATTCGCGTCAACCTCTACTCCGACACGCAGACCCGCCCGTCGGCGGCGATGATGGCGGCGATGATGGCGGCCGAGGTGGGCGACGAGCAGCATGGCGACGATCCCACGGTGAACGCGCTGTGCGACCGGATGGCGGCACTGCTCGGCAAGGAAGCGGCGGTGTTCCTGCCCACCGGCACCATGTGCAACCAAATTTCTCTGCTGACGCACTGCCGTCCCGGCGACGAGGTGATCGCGCACGAGAGCGCGCACATCATCATGGCCGAAGGCGGCGGACCGGGCGCGCTCGCCCGCGTATCGGTGCGCGGGCTGCGCGGCGCACGGGGGCAGTTCGACGCCGACGCGCTGCGCGGCGCGATCCGCGAGCGCCGCCGCCACTCGCCGCCGCAGACGCTCGTCGAGGTGGAGCAGACCGCCAACTGGGGGGGCGGTTCGGTGTGGCCGCAGGCTGAGCTCGACGCGGTGCTCGCGCTCGCCCACGAAGAAGGCATGGCGACGCACATGGACGGCGCGCGGCTGATGAACGCGGTCGTCGCCACCGGCATCCCGGCGCACGAGATGGTCGCCAACTGCGATTCCGTCTGGCTCGACTTCACCAAGGGCCTCGGCGCGCCGCTCGGTGCCGTCTTGTGCGGCTCGGCCGAGTTCATCGACGCTGCCTGGCGCTGGAAGCAGCGGCTCGGCGGCGCGCTGCGCCAAGCGGGCCTCTGCGCCGCCGCCTGCCTCTACGCGCTCGACCACAATATCGGCCGGCTCGCCGAGGATCACGCGAACGCCGCCGCGCTGGCGCGCGGGCTCGCGCAGATCCCCGGCGTCAGCGTGGAGCAGCCGGAAACCAACCTCGTCTTTTTCGATGTCGCCGGTGCCGGCCTCAGCGCCGAGGAGCTGGAGCGCCGCGTGCTCGCCGAAGGCGTGATGATCTCCACCATGGGCGCCACCCGCGCCCGCGCCTGCACCCATCTCGACGTGGACCGCGCCGGGGTTGACCTGGCGATCGAGGTGATACGCCGGGCCGTGCTCCGCTAAGCACCGCAATTTGATGCCTCGCAACCGAAGCCGACGCGGGGCCAGGACGCTATATCGCCGGTCCGCTTCAGGAGACGATGGGCGATGCGCGGGATTCTGCTTTGGGCGCTCGGGATCCCGATCCCGGTGATCATCCTGCTTTGGTTATTCCATGTGATTTGATATTTGCAGCCTAATACCTGGCCTGTCTCTGCGTCGTTGCGAAGCCGCACGCCTGGATTGCTGCACGCGGCTTCCGCGGCGCTCGCAATGACGGCTTTGGCGGGCAAAAACCATGGCGACCGGCATCATGAGCCCTCACCCTACCTGCGTCGCCTGCATCGCCTCCTCCAGCTCGCGAAAGCTCGGCATGAGCGGGTTGGGCACCATCTTGCGGCCGGTTTCCACGCTCACCGCCGGCGCGTTGCCGTGCAGGTGCGCCACCAGGACAGCGCGGATTACCTCGTAGAATTTGGCTTCCTCCTCGCTCACCGCCTTCATGCGCGCGGCGATCGGGCCCGCGAGCCCATAGGCGAGCAGCACGCCGAGGAAGGTGCCGGTCAGCGCGCCGGCAATCATCGCCCCCAGCACCGCCGGCGGCTGGTCGATATGGCCCATCGTCTTGATCACGCCGAGCACCGCGGCGACGATGCCGAGCGCCGGCAGCGCGTCGGCGATGTTTTGCAGCGCGTGGGCGCCGTGCAGCTCCTCGGCGAGCGTCTTGCGTAGTTCGCGCGCCATGACGTCCTCGATCTGGTGGGGATCGTCGGCGTTCATGCCGACCATCCGCATGTAGTCGCAGATCATGTCGCGCGCGAAGGCGTTGTTGAGGATTTTCGGGAACCGCTGGAAGATCGCGCTCTCGGTCGGGTTCTCGATATGCGGTTCGACCGCCATCGCGCCCTTGGTGTTCGCCAGCCGCACCAGGAGATAAAGCAGGCTGAGCAGATCGACGTAATCGGCGCGCGCGAAGGCGGCGCCCTTCAGCGCCTTCATCATCCCGGCGGCCGTATGCTTGGCATCGTGCAGGCTGTTGGCCATCAGGAAACTGCCCGCTGCCGCCCCACCGATGGTGATCAGCTCGAACGGCAGCGCCGCGAACAGCGCCGCCATGCTGCCGCCTTCGAGGGCGAAGGTGCCGAACACGCAGATCAGCAGGAACACAAACCCGACGATCGCGAACATGGCGCTAGTTCGCGGCCCCGCTCGCTTGCGGACGCAGCACGATGATGGCGATGCGGCGATTGGCCGGCGCCAGCGGCTGATCCTTGATCAGGAGGTCGTGGTCGGCATGACCCGTGACCTGCTGGATGCGCGCCTCGGGGACGCCCGCCTCCATCAGCATCCGCCGCGCCGCGTTGGCCCGCTCCGCCGAGAGATCCCAGTTGGTCATCTGCGGTCCCGGGTAGGGGGCGGCGTCGGTATGGCCCTCGATTTCCAGCGCCCCGGGGAGCGATTGCAGCACCGGGACGATCTTGCGAAGCAGGAGCCGTGCCGCCTCGTTCGGCTCGGCCGAGCCGGTCGCGAACATCGCCTGGCGGGTGGCGTCCACGAGCTGCACCCGCAATCCCTTCCCCGTCACGTCCACCAACACCTGACCGGCGAGGGCGGCGAGCTGTGGATCGGCGGCGATGCTGCGGCGGAGCTGCTCGGCCGCTGCCTGAAGCCGCTGCTCGGCGTCGTCGCTCGGCGCCCGGTCCGGCTTGGCGGCGTCATCGGCGTGGGCCATGGCGGCGGCCGGCTGCGCCGGCGGGGTGGCGCCAGCCGCCTGGGGCGGGGCGGCGGGCGCGGGAGCGGGCGCGGCGGTGTGCACCGGCGGCGGCGTCGGGATCGCGGCGGGCGGGTCGGCGACCGGTGTGGCGGCGGGCTCGGGATCATCGCTCGGGTCGCCGGGTGGCCTTGTGCCGGGCAGCACCTCCACCGACCCGCGATCGGAGACCAGCGCCCCGTCGTCCAGCACCGTGTGGCCGCCGAACGGCTGCCCGGTGCCCGAGGAGGCGTGGCTCATCACGTTGTTGGGGCTGAAATAGTCCGCGAGACCCTTGCGCTGGTCCTCGGTGGTGGCGTTCAGCAGCCACATCACCAGGAAAAAGGCCATCATGGCGGTTACGAAGTCGGCATAGGCGACCTTCCACGCGCCGCCGTGCGCCGCGCCGTCGCTCGCGCGCTCCACCCGCTTGATCACGGTCCTCGCTTCGGCCCCGAGCTTTCGTCTGCCCCGCGCCATCCCGCACGCTCCGATCCTGCCGCGGCAGAGAGTGCCCGGAGTCGGTTGACCTCTCGTTAACTGCCCGGTCCGGGGTTGCCTGCGGGGCATGAAGCAATGATATTGCGTGCTGGGCTCCACCCCCGACAGAACAGGAAAGGCGCCAGCCGCGGATGAAGATCGCACCGGATGAGGAGACGCCGATCCTGGACGCGATCGACCGGCGCATCCTGATCGAGCTGCAAGGCGACGGGCGGATGACCAACGTGGAGCTGGCGCGGCGCGCGGGCATCTCCGCGCCGCCCTGCCTGCGCCGGGTGCGCCGGCTCGAGGAGATGGGGGTCATCCGCGGCTACCACGCCGACACCGATCCGCAGAAGCTCGGCTGGCCGATCACCTTCTTCGCGATCGTCGGCTTGGAAAGCCAGAAGGAGAGCGTGCTGTCGGCGTTCGAGCAGACCGTGGGCGCCTGGCCGGAAGTGCGCGAGTGCCACATGATCCGCGGCGGCGGAGACTTCCTGCTGCGGCTGGTAGCGCGCGACACCCCCCACGAAAACGAATTGACGCGCCGGCTTACCGGCTCGGCCAATGTCAGCCGCGTGCAAACGCTGCAAACCATCCGAACCAGCCGCGATCTCGCCGGGGTGCCGTTGTAGGCGCTGGGGGTTCGACGATCCGCGCCAGGCTGCGGCGGCGCCCGAAAGTTCCGGGCTCTTGACCGGCAGAAGCCGATTGCGTGGGAGCGTCCGCGATCGGTGCTTTTGTAGGCCGGAGTTGCGTTGACGACCGTATGAGCCCGTCGGCGGACACTGCCTGGTTTCAATCGCAGCCGCAGGGTCTCGCCGACTTCGCGGCTTTCCGGCCGGCGGCCGCGTAGCCGATCGTCAGCGCGGCCTATCTCGGGCATTGCCATGCTGTCTGCTGCGGGCGCGGCCCGGTTTCGGGGATTGTGTGTTGCGCGAGAGACGCGGCGGACCGGCCGCCGCGCCGTTAACGAAGTATCAAGTTCTTTATGCTCTACTGGTCGGATGGAGCTGGCTGCTGCCTCTTCGCCTGAGCGGCTGATCGAATGGACGCGGGTCCTGTTTGAGGATCTGCGCCGCAACGTGGCCGAGGCGCACCGCACCATGCCGGCGGGGTTGGTTCTGGTGATCTGGAACCGGCTCGGGCTGATGATGCGGACGTTCCAGGCGCTGATCGTGAAGAGGGCGGCGGGGAAGCTGATGGCCCCGCGCCCGCGCGCCGCGCGCGCTGCGCCGGCCGAGGCGGCGGAGGCGGGGGCGGCTGAGGCGGCCGGGGCGGCGAAGCCCAAGCGTGCGGTGCCGGCCTCGCCGCTGCCGCGCGGGCGGTGCTGGCTGCTCAAGCTCGCGCCGAGGGTGGCCGAGCTTGGGATGCGGGTGCAGATCTATCTCGCCGATCCTGAGATCGTGGCGCTGCTGGAGGCGAGCCCGGTGGCGCGGCGGCTGGCGCGGGC
>DASRBI010000016.1:0-2097 GCA_035685165.1 Acetobacteraceae bacterium | reverse complement strand
CAACGTCACGCCGAATGCCCCGAACGTCGTACCCGGCATGGTCCGGCTCACGGTGGAGCTGCGGGACCTGGACGCGGAGAAGATCGTGAAACTCGCGGAACAGATCCGGGCGCGCGCCGCGGAAATCGCCGGGCAGACGCGGACGCAGATCGAATTCCGGCAGGCGGCGCGGCACGCGGCATCGCTGGCGTCGCCGGACGTGCAGAAGACCATCGAGGCGGCGTGCGCGAAGCTCGGGCTGGGGTTTCGCCACCTGCCGAGCGGCGCCGGGCACGACGCGCAGCCCATGGCGACGCTCGCGCCGATGGGAATGATTTTCGTTCCCAGCGTCAACGGCATCAGCCATTCACCCAAGGAGCTGACCCGATGGGAAGACTGCGCGCGCGGGGCCGATGTGCTGCTCCAGGCGGTGCTCCTGCGGGCCCGGTAGGGCAGGCCCATGGCCTGCTCCCGCGGGCCGGCCGTGCTATCTTGATCCAATCATGAAATCCGCCGTTCTGCTGCTCGCCGCTGCCCCGCTCTTCGCACAGGCCCCCGCCGCCGCACCGGCGCCCCTCGGCCGGCTGAAAGCCAACATCCTGCGCATCACGCAATCGGTCAACGCGACGTGGGGCATCTACATCAAATGCCTGGAAACCGGCGAAGAGGTCGCGATCGACGCGGACCGCCAGATGGACACCATGTCCGTCATCAAGCTTCCGCTCATGGCCGAAGCATTCCACCAGGTCGCCCAGGGCAAATTCCAGCTCTCCGATCGCGTGACGCTCACGGACGCCGCCAAGCGGCCGGGCACGGGCGTGATCCGCTCGCTCGATCCTGGCGTGGCCCTCACCGTCAAGGACCTCCTCACCCTGATGGTGATCGTCAGCGATAACACCGCGACGGACCTCATCTTCGATAAAGTGGGCGGCACCGAGCCGGTCAACCGGCTGATGCAGGAGTGGGGGCTGAACGCAACGCGCGCGACCGGCAAGGCTGACGTCTGGTTCCAGGCGCTGCGCGCGGCCCCGAACGCCGAGGCGTTCCACCGGGCCGCCAAAACGCCGTTCGGACTCAGCTCGCCCCATGACATCGGGCGCCTGCTCGAGAAGCTCGAAAAGGGCGAGGCCGTGAGCAAGGAGGCCAGCGCCCAAATGCTGCAGATCATGCGCGGGCAGGTGTACAATTCGCGGCTGCCGCGGTACCTTTCCGGCTACCGGATTCCGCACAAGACGGGCGACTTCGCGCCGTACATCTGCAACGACGTGGGAGTGCTCGAATCGCGCGACCGGCACGTCATCGTGAGCGTCTTCACCGCGAATCACTTCGGCGCGACCGACCGGCTCGAGGATGCCATCGGACGCGTCGCCGAGCTGGCGGGCAACTATTTTGCGGCGCGCGAATAGGCGTTCCCATGCACGCAAAGCCCGCGCCTGACGCCGCTCCGGCGGACGCCCTCACGATTGCCGCCATCGCCATCGTCGCTTACGCGCTCGCCACGCTGCTCCACGAGGGCGCTGGCCATGCCGGGGCGTGCCTGATTTCCGGCGGACGCGCGCTGCTCGTCACCACCGTGAGTATGGAGTGCAGCATCGGGAACCGTCTGGTGCTCGCGGGCGGGACGCTGGTCAATCTCGCCGCGGCGGCTCTGTTCTTTGCGATCGGGAGGCTCACGCCTCGCGGGGCGGCGCGCCGGCGTTTCTTCTGCTGGCTCGCCATGAGCGTCGATCTGCTTATGGCGACCGGTTATTTTGTGTTCTCCGGCATCGGCGGCTTCGGCGATTGGGCGGAGTTCATCCACGGCTGGAGCCCGCAATGGCTGTGGCGCGCGGGTCTGGCGGTTTTCGGCGCGGGCACTTATCTGCTGGCGGCGCGGTTCAGTTTGTTCGAACTGCGGCCGCTCGTCGGCAGCGACTCCAGGGAACGGGTGGTGCGCGCGGCGCGCCTCCTGCGCATCTCCTATTTCACCGGCGGAGCGCTTGCCTGCGTGGCCGGCGCGCTGAATCCGGCGGGCTGGTACCTGGTCGCGCTCTCCGCCGCGGCCGCGACGTTCGGCGGCACTTCCGCGCTGATGTGGATGCCCTACTGCCTGCGGAACACGCGCTGGTTCCCGCCCGG
>DASRBI010000015.1:0-2344 GCA_035685165.1 Acetobacteraceae bacterium | reverse complement strand
CTGGCCTTCGCCGCCATGCTGATGGCCGGCCTCGATGGCGTCATGAACAAGCTCAACCCCGGCGAGCCGCTCGACAAGGACATCTACGATCTCTCGCCCGAGGAGATGAAGAGCGTCCCCTCCATGCCCGGCTCGCTCGATGAGGCCCTCGACTGCCTCGAAGACGACCACGCGTTTCTGATGCGCGGCGATGTCTTCACCGAAGAGCTGATCGAAACCTACATTGACTACAAGCGCAAGAACGAGGCCGAAGCCGTGCGCCTGCGCCCGCATCCCTACGAGTTCGCGCTGTACTACGACATCTAGAGATCAGGGGTCAGGGATTAGGGATCAGGGATCAGGGCCTCCCCGCGTTTCGGTCCCTGACCCCTGAGCCCTGACCCCCGATCCCCAGCTATGGCCATCATCCTGCAAGTCAACACGTCCCTCGGCGGCATGCCCAAGCGCGCCATCGCCGAAGGCTTCATCGGGCCGCTCGGCATCGAAGGCGACGCGCAGGCGCACCCGCAGATCCACGGCGGGCCGCAAAAGGCGGTTCTCATCATCGCCAGCGAAACCGTGGACGAGCTGGCCGCGCGCGGCTACCCGGTGTTTTACGGTGCGCTCGGCGAAAACCTCACCACCCGCGGCTTCGAAATCCGCGACGTGCGCATCGGCGACGAAATCCGCGCCGGCGGCGCCATCCTCGAAATCACCAAACCGCGCGGGCCGTGCAGCCAGTTGGATGTCTACGGCCCCGGCATTCAACAGGAAATCTACGACGCGCGGGTGAAGGCGCTCGATCCGCGCTCGCCGCGCTGGGGCATGAGCGGGTTCTATGCCAGCGTACGCTCGCCGGGACCGGTCCGGCCCGGGGATATCATCGAAGTGACGGCCAAGCTGGCCTGACGCATGGAGGCGCCGGAACGGATCGCGGCACAGGTGGATCCGCTCCTGGTGTCCTCGCCCGACCCGGAGCAGGCGGAGCGGTTCTTCGAACGCTGGCGGCAGACCTGGGTCGCCGAGCCGCCGCCGCTCGTCCTGCGCGCCGCCATCGCTATTTTCGGCGTCAGCGGCTTCCTTTCCGAAGCCGTGCTCCGCGAGCCGCAACTGCTCGCCGAAATCGTCCGGGCGGAGGATTTTCACCGCGTGCTCACCCGGGACGATTACTTGCGCCGCCGGCCCGCGGTCTGCGGCCGCGCCGGCCACGGCCCCGCGCCGCTGGCGCACTTCCGCCGCCGCGAGCTTCTGCGCATCGCCCTGCGGGACATCCTCGGCATCGCGCGCCTGCCGGAGGTGACCCTCGAGCTCTCCCACCTGGCCGACGCCATTCTGGAGACCGCCTATCGCAACGTGCGGGCGGAATTCGTGGCGCGGCACGGCGAGCCGCGGCTGGCCGGTGGCGGCATCTGCGGCTTCTCCATCCTGGCGCTCGGCAAACTCGGCGGCGAGGAGCTGAACTACAGCTCCGATATCGACCTCATGTTCGTCTACGCCGGCAACGGCGAGACCGACGGACCCGAGCGCATCAGCAACAAGGAGTTCTATAAGAAGGTCGCCAACGATTACACGGCGCTGCTTTCCGCTTACACCGCCGAGGGCCAGTGCTACCGCGTGGATCTCCGCCTGCGCCCCGATGGCACGCTGGGCGAGGTCTGCATCTCGCTTGAAGGCGCACGCCGCTACTATGCCGAACGCGCGCGCGATTGGGAAAAACAGATGCTGATCAAGGCGCGGGTCGCCGCCGGAGAGCCGGAGCCGGGCCGCGAGCTGCTCGAATTCGCCGAGCCGCTGATCTACCGCACGTCGCTCGATTTCCGCGCCGTCGAAGCCGTCTCGGCGACGCGCCAGCGCATCAGCGAGAAGATGGCCGCCCGCCGCAAGACGTCCGGGCTCGATATCAAGCTCACGCCCGGCGGCATTCGCGATATCGAGTTCCTGGTGCAGTGCCTCCAGCGGCTGCACGGCGGCCGCGAGCCCTGGGTGCGGCACGGCGGCACCATGCTCGCGCTCGCGCGGCTGCGCGACAAGGAGCTTCTCTCCGCCGGCGAATACGCGCGCCTCGCCAACGCCTACCAGTTCCTCCGCTACCTGGAGCACCGCCTGCAACTCGAAGAAGACCGCCAGACCCACACGCTCCCCTCCGATCCGGAGCGGCTCGACGTGCTCGCCCGCCGCATGCCGCACGAAGCCACCGGCGCCGCGCTCTACGGCCGGCGGCTGCGCGAGCGCCTGGACGAACACCTGGCCGCCGTGCGCGAAATCTACGATCGCGTGGTGCACGGCAGCGCCGCGGGCTACTCCGCGTATCTCCCGGGCGCCGCGGAACCGGCGCCCGGCAGGCGGAGCCGCCCGCTGCACGCCG
>DASRBI010000014.1:0-3668 GCA_035685165.1 Acetobacteraceae bacterium | reverse complement strand
CTCGTTCAGCAGCGTGCCGGGCGGATAGTGCAGCCACGGCGCGGTGGTCTCCTCGGGCTGGAGGTGGTCGCCCTCGAAGCCGGCCCAGCGCTGCAGCGGATAGTGGTGCCAGGCGCGGCCGGCAAGATCCTCATCCACGTGGAAATCGCCGTGGCTGAGGATATCGAGGCCGGCGCGTTCCTGCTCGCTGATGACGACCGCCAGCGCGTCCTGGAACTTCTCACGGAAGCGGACATCGAGCATGCAGGTATCGAGCGGCCGTCCCCACATGCTGACGTCGAACCAGCGCGGCCGCGGCCAGGAGCCGGTGACGGTGCTGGGCAGAATCAAATCCCGGGTGGCAGTAAACATGAATCCTCCAGGGGAGCATTGTATGCCAGCGCCCGGGGACGCGGCCGGTTACTCCTGCCGGAGCGTGGCCATGGGGTCGAGCTTGGATGCGCGCCAGGCCGGCAGGCACACGGCGGCGAGCGCCACCACGACCAGGAGCGCCACGGCGCACGCCAGCGTGATCGGGTCCTGCGGCGCCACGCCGTAGAGCACGCTCGCGATCCAGCGCGACGCGGTGTAAGTCAACCCGGCGCCCAACGCCAGTCCCGCGGCGATCAGCCAGCCCGTCTCGCGCAGCACCATGGCCACCACTCGCTCGGGCCGGGCGCCGAGCGCGATGCGGATGGCGAACTCGCTCCGCCGGCGCGCCACAGTGTACGACAGCACGCCGAACAGGCCGATCGCGGCGAGCGCGAGCGCCACCGCGGCGAACGTGATCGCCACCTGCGCGGTGGCGCGCTCGGTCGCCGTATTGGGCGCGATCTGGTCCGGCATCGAGCGCGCGTAGAGGATTGGCAGCCCGGCATCGGCCCGCTGTACGATCTGCTGCGCCGCTGCCAGCACGGGCGTGTGCTCGCCGGCACTGCGGATGACGAAATTGGCGCGCTTCACGTGATCGCCCTGCGGCTGCGTGAACGGCACGTAGTAACGGCGTTCGACCTTGCCGCGCAGTCCATCGGTGTGCGCATCCTTGACGACGCCCACCACCTGGTAAATCGTGCGCGTGACGCCGCGAGGCGCCTCGTCCACCGCGGTCACATGCAGGCCGATCGGGTTTCGCCCGGCGAAGAAGTGCTTCGCGAACGCTTCGTTGACCACGCAGACCTTCGGCGCGGCGGCATCGTCGCTGGCCTGAATGTCGCGCCCGAGTAGAATCGGAATCCCGACCGTCGAGAAGTAATCCGGGCCGGCAATATCCCAGGCGGAATGCTTATCGTCGCCGTTCTTCGGCGCATAGCCTTCCACTTCGACCGGATCTCCGGAATTCGACCCGGTGAACAGGCCATTGTGCGAGAAACTCACGGCCTGCACGCCGGGAATGCGGCGAATCCGCTCCAGCAGGTCCCGAAACAGCGCCTGACTGCGCACCGAGTTGTAACCGGCAATGCGGGAATCGATGCCCAGTTCCCAAAGCCGGTCGACCGGGTAGCCGAGATCCACATGCTGCAGGTTGTACACCGTGCGCGCCAACAGTCCGGCACCGGCCAAGAGCGGCAGCGAGAGCGCGAGCTGCAGGCTCACCAGCGGCCGGCCCCAGCGCATGCGGCCCGTGCCGCTGCGGCCCTGCTCTTTGAGGTGCGAGGCCGCGTCCCGGCGTGTCGCCTGCCACGCCGGCAATAGCCCGAACAGCAGTCCCACCGCCAGCGCCACGCCGCCGGCGAACGCCAGTACCAGCGGATCGAGCCGAAACTCCATGTGGAAGGTATGATCCGATTGCACGATCAGCCGCGTCAGCCCGCCGTGCAGGAGCCGGGCGAGGGCCAGGCTCCCGAGGGCTCCGAGCGCGGCCAGCACCAGGCTTTCGGTGACGAGCTGGCGCACCAGCCCTCCGCGGCTCGCGCCGAGCGAGATCCGCAGGGCCATCTCCGGACGCCGCATCTCGCCGCGCGCCAGTAGCAGGTTGGCGAGATTCGCGCAGGCAATCAGCAGCAGCACGCCGACGGCCGCCAGCAGCACCGTGAGAGAGGTCGAGAAATCGCCGCGGGTTGTGGATGCGCCGTTAGCCGCCGGATGGAGCTTCAGCCATTGCCCGAGTAACTCGCGCCGCCGTTCGGGCGACCCAACGCCGCCGTAGAACGATTCCAGACCGGCCTTGAAGATCGCATTGGCCTCGGCTTCGGCGCGCGCCATCGCCACGCCGGGCTTCAGACGTCCAAAGACGTGCAGCCACATCGTCTTCGAGGGCGGCGCGTCATGCAGCCAATCCTCGCCCGGTGCGACCTGCGTCTGCATGCGGATCGGAATCCAAAGGTCGGGCTGCTGCGCCGCAGTCTCGCCGATAAAGCCGGGCGAAGCCACGCCGAGGATCGTCAGCGCGGCGCCGCGGAGCGTGAAGGTCTTGCCCACGACGTCCGGAGCGCCGCCGAAGCGCCGCTGCCAGTACGCATAGCTGAGGACGGCATGGGGCGAGTTGGCGTCCCGGGCGGCAAATACGCGGCCGAGGCGCGCGCCGACCCCGAAGAACTCGAAGTAATTCTCTGCGACGAGACGGCCGCGCACCTCCTCCAGCCCGCCGCCCGCGAAGCGGACGGGCCAACGGTCGAGCGAGCTCTCGGAGGCAGTGGCGGCGGACAGGGTCCTGGTGTGATCTCTCAGGTCTTCGAACTCTTCGTACGTGAGCAGCGACCGCTCGCCTGTCGAATTGCCGTGCCACATGCCATCGTCATCGGGGCTGCTGAGGATGACGAGCTGCTCCGGATGGCTGACGCCCGGTAGCGGCGCGTGCAGCAGCCCGTTCCAGATGCCGAAAATGGCGGTGTTCGCGCCGATGCCGAGCGCCAGCGAAATGATCGCGACGGCGGTGAAACCGGGGCGCGCGGCCATGCCGCGCAGCGCGTAGCGAATGTCCTGCATCATGACGTGCCAGTGCTCCCGCGGCGCGACTGTGACGGCGTCGTGCACCGCTTCCATCCAGATCCGGGCCCGTTCACGCAACCCGCCCGCTTCGCGCATCTGCCGGCTGAACACCAGCAGCATCTCGCCGCCGTACTCCTCCCGGAATGCCGCCGGATAGCAGCGCAGCAACGCCCGGTACAACCCCGCCTTGTACACGCCCGCCGCGCTCATCACATTCCCGGAGCAAGCCCGGTAGCGCGCGCCTGCTCGATCAGCCCGCGCAGCCGCTCCACCTCGGCTACAGCGACGCGGCGGCCCAGCCGCGTCAGCCGGTAATAGCGGCGGCGCTCGTCGGTACTGGATGGGTCGGGACTCTCGGTGAGCTCCTCAATCAACCCCTGCTCGAGCATGCGCCGGATCGAGCTGTAGAGCGTCCCCGCGCTCAGCCGGACCTTACCGCCCGTCCGCGCGGCGACGTCCTGCAGGATCGAATAACCGTGCCGGTCGCGGTCCGCCAGGGCGACCAGGATGTGGTAGACGGCGGCGGGCAGAGGCAGGAAGGAATCGGGCTTGGGCTCGCGCATGGCGTTATAGCGACTTCGACTATATCGTATGCAAATATAGTTGTCAATGAGCGAGCACGCCGAATTAGTATGGAGGAAGCCGCTCCGCGGAAGAGCCCCCGTTCCGCCGCTCCAGGTGTCCCGGCCCCTGAAGCGGCGGAACGGGGGCTCTTCCGCGGAGCGGCTTCCTCCATACTAATTCGGCGTGCTCGCTCATTG
>DASRBI010000013.1:0-172947 GCA_035685165.1 Acetobacteraceae bacterium | reverse complement strand
GCCCGCGCCAGCCGCCGCGCCACCGGGCTCGCCTCCAGCAGCGCCACGATCTCGGGATCGGCGAGATAAATCTGCACCCGCATCCCAAGCTCGGCCACCCTCGGCGCGAGCTTGAGCAGCCAGCACCGCCCGCGCGGCAGCAGCGAGGCCGGCACCGCACGCTTGGGCTTCGCCGTCCCCGCCGCCGCCTCCGCCGCTTCCGCCCCCTCCTCCGCCTCGGCCGGCGCGGCGCGCGCGGCGCGCGGGCGCGGCGGCATCAGCTTGCCCGCCGCCCTCTTCACGATCAGCGCCTGGAAGGTCCGCATCATCAGCCCGAGCCGGTTCCAGATCAGCAGAACCAGGCCCGCCGGCATGGTGCGGTGCGCCTCGGCCACGTTGCGCCGCAGATCCTCGAACAGGACCCGCGTCCATTCGATCAGCCGCTCAGGCGAGGAGGCAGCAGCCAGCTCCATCCGACCAGTAGAGCATAAAAAGGTTGATAAACCGTTAAGCGGGCGGCGGCCTTCCTTCCTCCCCTTTCTCCCGCTGCGCGGGAGAGGGAGGAGGGGCAGCGTGAGGGGTGAGGGCCAGACGATGCTCAGTCCGCCCGCAGCGCGGCCCGCAGCTCGCCGAACCCGGCGGGATCCTCGACGATCGCCAAACGCGCGGCCGCGAGCAGAGCGAAACGGTGCGCGAGCGCGCGGCGGCGGGCGGGAGGCAGCCTTGTGTCGGGAGCGGGCCGCAGCAATTCGGCCTCCAGTCCCGCGGCAACGATCACGCCGGGCTCCTCCGGCAGCAGCGCCAGCGGGAAATCATCATCGACGGCGAAATAAAGAGCATCGCAAAACTCCAGATACTCCGGCCACTTGCCGTCCGTGATGAAGTCGCGTTCGCCCGACTTCACCTCGATGCAGGCGAAGCCGCCGTCGGGACGCAGCGCCAGGATGTCGGCGCGCCTGCCGTTCGGCAGCGTGACCTCGTGCAGTGGCGCCCACCCGAGCCGGCCGCAGAGGCGGGCGGCGGCGCGGCGGATCAGCGCGGCGCGCAGCGCCAACCCGGTGGCACTCATTGCAGCAGGGCGTCGATCGCCTGCGCGAGCGTCACGTCCTTCGTCGTCAGGCCCCCGGCATCATGGGTACTCAGCGCGATGTCCACGCGGTTCCAGACATTTGACCAGTCGGGGTGATGTCCGTGCTGCTCGGCAAGCAGGGCGACTCGGGCCATGAACCCCCATGCCTCGCTGAAATCGCGGAACCGGAAGCTCCGCATGAGCCGTTTGCCGCCCTCCACCCGCCAGTCCGGCACGTCCGCCGCGAGCTTTGCGATGTGCTCAACGTCCAGCCGCTCGCTCATGCTCCAAGCTCCTTGCTAAACTGCGGCATGGCCAGAACCCCCGCCCCCGATTTCGGCCCTCCGCCGAGCCTCGATACTATCGCCGCGCTGGCCGAGCGCGCACTGGAAGAGATTCCCGAGCCGCTGATCGCGCATGTGAAGGGGGTCGGCATCGCGGTCGAGGAGAGCCCGGACGACGAGACCTTGAAGGAGCTCGGCCTCGAATCCCCCTGGGACCTGACCGGCCTTTATCGTGGCACGCCGCTGATCGCCCGCAGCGTCGACGACATCGCGCGCCCGCCCGACCTGATCTTCCTCTATCGCGAACCGATCCTGCTCGAATGGATCGAGACCGGGGTCGATCTCTACCGTTTGGTACGCAACGTGGTGATCCACGAGATCGCCCACCATTTCGGCTTCAGCGACGACGAAATTGCCGCGCTGGAAGCGTCGTAGCCTCAGCCGCCAGCCAGCAGCGCCTGCGCGCAGGCATCCAGGATCGCCGCGCTGTCCATCCCGTACTCCCGGTAGAGGTCCGGGATGTCGCCGCACTGCCCGAAGCGGTCGGGGCCGAGCGGGATCACGCGATGCCCGCGCACCGCGCCAAGCCAGGCGTGGGTCGCGGGATGGCCGTCCAGCACGGTCACGAGCGCGGCGTTGCGGGCAAGCGGCGCAAGGATGCGCTCGGCATGGGACAGCGCGCCCCGCTCGCCAGCGCGGCGGGCGCGGGCGGCGGCGAGCCAGCCGGCGTGCAGCCGGTCGGGGCTGGTGATGGCGAGCAGGCCGGCCGTCGGCTCCTCCTCGCGCAGCTCGGCGAACGCGGTCTCGGCTTCCAGGGCGACCGGCCCCTGATAGGCGACGGCGATGCGTGCGCCCGGCGCTGGCGGCACGACCCAGTGGGCGCCCGCGATGACGGCGGCGGGATCGAGGGGGCGGGCCGGCTGGGCAAGCTGGCGGGTGGAGAGGCGCAGCCAGCAGGCCGATCCCTCCGGCGCCTGCATGTGCGCGAGCGCATGGCGCAGCAGGATCGCCAGCTCGTCCACGTAAGCGGGCTCGAAGCTTGCCAGCCGGTCGGCCGCCATGCCGATCAGCGGCGTGTTGACCGACTGGTGCTGCCCGCCCTCCGGCGCGAGCGTCAGGCCCGAGGGCGTGGAAACCAGCAGGAAACGCGCGTCCTGGTAGCAGGCATAGATCAGCGCATCGAGCCCGCGATTGACGAAAGGGTCGTACACCGTGCCGATCGGCAGCAGGCGCGCCCCGGTCAGCGCCGGCGTCAGCCCGGCCGCGCCGAGCAGCAGAAACAGGTTCTGCTCGGCGATGCCGAGCTCGATGTGCTGGCCCTGCGGGCTCATGCCCCAGCGTTGCGCCGAAGCGAGCTTGGCGTCGCGGAACACGTCGTTGCGGGTGTGACGGTCGAAGATGCCGCGCCGGTTCACCCACGGGCCGAGATTGGTGGACACCGTCACGTCCGGGCTCGTGGTGACGATGTGGCGGGCAAGCTCGGCGAACTCGCCGCGGCCGCGGCCGATCTCGGCCAGGATGTCGCCGAACCCGCCCTGCGTGGACATGAGGCGGCCGGCGAGCTTGGGCGTCGGCAGAACCTCCGGCACCGGCACCGAGGGGGCGCGCAGGGCGCGGCCGGACGGGGTGAGCGGCTTGGCGAAGGGACAGGAGTCAAGAAATGCCTGAAGCTCGCTCGCCGGCGTCTGCAGCCCCTCGAAACGATCCCATTCATGGCCGGGGCGGATCCGCATGGCGGCGCGGAACTGCTCCATCTGCTCTTTGGTCATCAGCCCGGCATGGTTGTCCTTGTGCCCGGCGAAGGGCAGGCCCATGCCCTTGATCGTGTAGGCGATGAAGCAGGTCGGATGATCGCCCTCCTGCGCGGCGGCGCGGAAGATGTCGATCAGCGTCTCGATGTCGTGCCCGCCGAGATTGGTCATCAGCGCGGCCAGCTCGTCGTCCGAAAGCGGGTCGATGATGGCCCGCACCGCCTTCGAGCGCCCGAGATCGGCGAGCACCGCCTGCCGCCACGCCGCGCCGCCTTGGAACGTCAGCGCCGAGTAGAGACTGTTCGGACAGTCGTCGATCCAGCGGCGCAGCGCCTCCCCGCCCGGGCGCGCGAAGGCGGCCTCCAGCTTGCGGCCATATTTGATGGTGACGACGTGCCAGCCCATGTCGCGAAACAGTCCCTCGATGCGGCCGAACAGCCGGTCGGGGATGACGGAATCGAGGCTCTGGCGGTTGTAGTCGACCACCCACCAGACATTGCGAACGTCGTGCTTCCAGCCTTCGAGCAGTGCTTCGTAGATATTGCCCTCGTCGAGTTCGGCGTCGCCCGCGATCGCGATATGGCGCCCGGGCGGAATGTCGGGCGGCGCCATGCCGTGCAGGCGGACATAGTCCTGCATCAGCGCGGCGAAGGTGGTCATGGCGACGCCGAGGCCGACCGAGCCGGTGGAGAAATCGACCTCTGGCCCGTCCTTCACCCGGCTCGGGTAGGACTGCGCGCCGCCCAGCGCGCGCAGCGCGGCCATCTTCTCCACGCTCTGGCGGCCGAACAGGTAGTTGATGGCATGGAACACCGGGCCCGCGTGCGGCTTGACCGCGATCCGGTCCTGCGGGCGCGCGATCTCGAAATAGAGCGCCGCCATGATGGAGATCACGGAGGCGCAGGAAGCCTGATGCCCGCCCACCTTCAGCCCGTCGCGGTTGCGGCGGATGTGGTTGGCGTTATGGATGGTCCACGCGGACAGCCACAGCAGCTTGCGTTCCAATTCATTGAGGATGGAAACGCGGGATTTCTGCGCCGGCGCAGGACGGTCGGCTTCGTAGGCCAGGCTCATGACAGATCTGCCTGGCGGTGGATCATGTCGCTATCGAGCGCGATCCCGGGCGGATCGAGCCGCAGGAGACCCGCCGCAACCGTGACGCCCTCCCCGCCACGGCTGTCGCTCCGCTCGCTCGACGCGGACCTCACGTCGATGCGCGCAAAGCGCCGCTCCGGCGCTTCGGCGCAGGCGCGGAATGCGTCGCGATCCATGACCAAGGCCTTGCCCATATCAGCCCCTTGCCAGCCGCCGCACCGCGTTCGAGGCGTTGCGCTTGCCCGCTCCCGCATAATCCTCGTGCCATTCCTCGATGCGGTTCAGATCGTACAGATAGTTCACCATCACCGTGGCGCTCTCTTTCGCGCCCTTTTCCGACAGGTCGGCGCCCATGTTCAGCCGCTCGATCCGCGCGCCGTTGGACAGATGGAAATGCGCCACCGGATCGCGAGCGCGCCGGCCATTCGATTCCATCAGGAGATAGCGTGCCACCAGCCGTGTCACCGCCGGCTCGAGCGTCTCCACCAGCGCCGGATCGCGATACCAGGAGCGGCGGCCGAGAATCTTGCGTAATGCGGCGGCGGGCTGTTCGCCGGGCACGGCGGCCCGCAGCGCGGCGGCTTCCTCCTCGGTGAACAGCTCGTCCTCGCCGGCCTCGAGCTTCGGATCGAGCCAGCCGCGGAAGCCCGGTATCGGCGAGAGCGTCGCGAAGGTGCGGAGATTGCGGAACTCGGCCGACAGTTCCTCCACCACGCGCTTGATCAGGAAGTTGCCGAAGCTGATCCCGGAAAGGCCGCGCTGGCAGTTGCTGATGGAATAGAAGATCGCGGTGTCGGCATGGCGCGGATCGAGCACCGGTGCCTTTTCGTCGAGCAGGCGCTGCACGCTGCCCGCCAGCCCCTTCACCAAGGCAACCTCGACGAAGATCAGCGGCTCACCCGGCATCCGCGGGTGGAAGAACGCATAGCAGCGGCGGTCGGAATCGAGCCGGTTCTTGAGGTCGCGCCAGGAGCGGATTTCATGCACGGCCTCGTAGCCGACCAGCTTTTCCAGCAGCGCCGCCGGGCTGTTCCAATCGATCCGCTGCAACTCGAGGAAGCCGATGTCGAACCAGGCGGCGAGCAGGCCGCGCAGATCGGCCTCCAGCGCCTTCAGCATCGGGTCGCTGTCGCGGTGGCTGAGCAGGAAGGCCCGTAAATCGACGAGGAACTTGCGTCCGTCGGGGATGGTCGTGAACAGCGTGAGCAGCTTGAGCCGCGGCGGCTCCAGCGCCCGGCGCAGATTGGCCTTGGCGGCGGCGAGCTCGGCCGGCCCGCTCGCCTTCTGCACCTGCTCCCAGGCGGCGGCGACCGTGGCCGCCTCGGAATCGAAGCCGGCGAGCGTGCGAAGGAACGCAAGCCGCCCGCTCGCTTCCGCGCTCTGATAGGTCTCGGCGAGTTTGGCGGCGCGGTTGCGGGAGCTCACCTCGCCGCCGCGCGCGCTCAGGCACGCCCGGATCTGGTCCTCGATGGTCTCGTCCTCGTCGGCGACGCTCGCAGCCATGTCGCGCCAGGCCGCGGTCAGGCGGCGGATCGCGCGGTCGAACAAGCCGGAGGGGGGCGCAACGAGATCGCTCATGGGGTTCAGGCGTCCTTCGTTCGGGCGGAGTATAGGTGATGCGGTGAAGTGTGCATCAAAGCCCCGCGGCGTCGCCGGCCGCGGCGGGAAGGGCATCGAGCAGATCCTCGGCGATGAGGTGCGCGCCGGCCAGGGCGGCGGCGCGCCCATGCACCCAGGCGGCGGCGCAGCCAGCCTCCCACGCGGCCATGCCTTGCGCGAGCAGCCCGGCGATGATGCCGCAGAGCACGTCGCCGGCGCCGGCGGTGGCGAGCCAGGGCGGCGCCGAGGCGTTGATGGCAGCGCGTCCATCCGGCGCGGCGATCACGGTATCGGCGCCCTTGAGCAACAGCACGGAGCCCGTGCGCGCCGCCGCCGCGCGCGCGCTCTGCAGCCGGTCCGCGCCGATCGCGCCGAAGGCGCGCGCGAACTCGCCCGCGTGCGGCGTCAGCACGGCGGCCCCGGCCAGCGCGTCGGGATTGCCCGCAAACGCGGTGAAACAGTCCGCGTCCACCACGACCTGCCGCCCGGCGGCAAGCAGGAGCGGCAGCCCCTCCTTCGCGCCGGCGACGCCGAGCCCCGGCCCGCAGACCCAAACGCGGCGGCGGAGATCGGACAGGAGATCGGCAAGCGGCGCGTCGGAGACGATCGTGCCCGGTGCGCCGCTCCGGTACGTATCGCCCCCGCCCCAGGGGGCGGCGATCGTGACCAGCCCGGCGCCCGTGCGCCGCGCCGCCTCGGCGGCGAGCCGCGCCGCGCCCGTCATCGCCGGCCCGCCCAGCACCGTCACATGGCCGCGGTCGTATTTGTGCCCCTCGGGGCCAGGCGCGGGCAGGCGCCAGAGGCCGGGCAGGTTGGCCCAGGTGCGCGGACGCACGTCGGCGAGCACGCGGTCGGGCAGGCCGATGTCGGCAAGCAGCGTCTCCCCGCATAGACGCCGTCCGGGAAACAACAGATGCCCCGGCTTGAGGCGAAAAAAAGTGACGGTGAGCGCGGCTTGCGGCGCGTAGCCGCGGCACTGGCCGGTGGCGCCGTCCACGCCGCTCGGAACGTCGATTGCGACCAGTCGCCGCGCCTGCCGCAGCGTCTCCGCCGCGACGCCGCCGACGTCGCGGGCGAGGCCGGCGCCGAACACGCCGTCGATCACGAGCTCGGCGCGCGCCGCCTCATCGGGCGCGAACGGAACCGCGGGGCCATGCCAGGGCGAGGCGGCCTCGGCCGCCTCGGTGCCGGGCCGCGGTGCGGCGAGCGCCGCCACGGCGACCGGCCATCCGGCCTCGTGCAGATGCCGCGCGGTCACATAGCCGTCGCCGCCGTTATTGCCGGGACCGCACAAGACGAGCGTGCGGCAGGGTGTGAACCGCGCCCGCACCGCGCGGGCGACAGCGCGCCCGGCGGCTTCCATCAGCGCCGGAACGGGCACGCCGAGCGCGGCCGCGCGCGCATCGGCCACAGCCGATTCGGCCGGGCTCAGCAGCTCGAGTCGCCCGCGCAGGATCGCTTGCAGCGGGTCAGCGTGGCGCGGGCGGGGTGGCATCTTCGCCGCGATTCTGATTCATTGCCGCCGCTTCGCAAGCGGGGAGACGGGTTTTGATCGCATGGCACTGGGCGCTCGCCGCGCACATCCTCTGCATCGTGCTCTGGGTCGGCGGCATGTTCTTCGCCCTCACCGTGCTCCGCCCGAGCCTCGCCGCGCTCGAACCGGCGCAGCGGGTGGCGGTGCACAACGGCGTGTTCCGCCGCTTCTTCCTGGTCGTCTGGCACGTCATGGTGATCGCCGTGATCAGCGGCTACGCGATGATCTGGGCGGCCTATGGCGGCGACTTCGCCCACCTTCCCTGGAACGTCAACGCCATGCAGGCGATCGCCTGGGTCATGGTGGTGGTCTTCCTCGTTCTGGTGTTCGGCCCCTATCGCCGCTTCCGCGCCGCCGCCAGTACCGCGCGCGCCGCCGAGGCGCTGGAGCGCATCCGCCGGCTGATCCTGATCAACCTCATTCTTGGATTGATCACCGTGGTCATCGCCGCCATCGGGCCAGCCGGCTGAGGGGGCTGCTAGCCGCCCTTCACCCCGCCCGCCGTGAGCCCGGCCACGATCTCCTTCTGCATCAGCAGCGTAAGCAGCAGCACCGGCGCCGTCACCACCAGCGCCGCGGCGGCGAGCGGGCCCCAGCTCACCTGCTCGAAGGTCAGCACGTTATAGACCGCGACCGGCAGCGTGCGCGTCTGCCGGTTCGCCAGGACGACGCCGAAGAGGAAGTTGTTCCAACTGGAAATGAAGGCGAGGATCGTCGCCACCGTGATCCCCGGCCGCGCGAGCGGCAGCGCCACGTGGCGAAACGCCTGCCAAATCGTGCCCCCGTCCACCAGCGCCGCTTCCTCGAGCTCGCCGGGCAGCCCCTCGAAGAAGCCGATCATCACCCACACCACGATCGGCACGGTGATGACGAGATGGGTGATGACGAGCGGCGTCAGCGTGCCGATCAGCCCGAGCCACTGGAACACGAGAAAGAGCGGGATCAGGTAGGAAAGCCCCGGCGTCAGCCGCGCGATCAGGATTAGCACGGCGCTACGCGTCGCCCGCATCCGCGCGATCCCGTAACCAGCCGGAACGCCGATCGCGAGTGCGAGGAACGTCGCGCTGAACGAGACGATCACCGAGTTGATCGTGTAACTCAGGAAATCGTTCTCGGCGAACACCTTGACGAAGTTCGCGACCGTCGGCGGGCGGGGAATCCAGACCGGCGGGAAGGCCATGTTGTCCACCTCGTTCTTCAGCGAGAGGGACAGCATCCACAGGAACACGAACGCCGCCGGCGCGACGAGCACCAGCACCGACGCATAAAGCGCGAGCCGGCCGAACAGCTTCCGCAGCCGCCCGCGCCTCATTGCCATCGCGCCCGCTCCCGCACGATCAGCAAGACGAAGCTCACCGCCAGGATCAGGATGAAAAACACCACCGTGATGGCACCCGCATAGCCCAGCTCGTAATAGGCGAAGGCCTGCTGATACAGCAGGATGTTGAGCGTCTCGCTCGCCGTGCCGGGGCCGCCCTGGGTAATCACGTAGATCACGTCGAAGGATTTGAGCGCATCGATGGTGCGGATCACGCCGGCGATCACGATGAACGGTCCGAGCAGCGGCAGGGTGATGTGGCGAAACGCCTGCCAGGGGCTGGCGCCGTCAAGCTTCGCCGCCTCGTAGGGATCGACCGGCAGGCTGGCAATGCCGCCGAGCACGATCAGCATCACGAGCGGCGTCCACTGCCAGGTTTCCACCATCGCGAGCGTCGGGATCACGGTGTCCGGGCTGTAGGTCCAGGACGAGGGCGGCAGGCCGAGCGAGGTGAGGATGTAGTTCAGCACCCCGAGCTGCGGGTGGAACATCATGGTCCAGACCAGCGCCACCGCCACGGGCGTCGCCATCATCGGCAGCACGAACACGGTGCGCGCGAGGCCGCGCAGCGGAAAACGCTGATGGAAACAGACGGCGGCGGCGATGCCGAGCAGCAGCGGCAGCACCACCGCGAGCGCCGAGAAATACAGCGTCCGCAACGTCGCCCACCAGAAGCGCGGGTCATGGATCAGGTGGGCGTAGTTGGCGATCCCGGCCCAGCTCACGCCGCCCGAGGGCGTCCACTGGTTGACGGAGATGAAGAGCGTGAAGACCCAGGGGAACAGGATCACCGCGAGGACGATGGCGGCGGCGGGAACGATGAACGGCCAGTAGCGGCGCGCGTAGTTCTGCCGGCGGGCGCGGGCGGCGGCTCGTAAGGGAAGGGTTGTGGTGCTCACCGCCGTCCTCACCTGGGGCCGCAATCCGGCGCCGGCCGCTCCCGCGCAGCGGGAGAGGCGTAGAGGCCGCCTCTCCCGCGCGAGCGGGAGAGGTCGCCGCGGCGCGGCGGCGCCGGGTGAGGGCCGCTCATCAAGCCGCGTTCGACTTGTCGAGCACCGGCTGGAACGCCTTGGTGGCGTTCGTCAGCTCGGTCGCCACATCGGCGCCGGTGACGATGTTGGTCAGTGCGGCCCCGATCGTGTCGCGGAACTCCGTCACCGGCACGATCACCGGCAGGCCCGAGCGTGCAAGCTTGAGGCTCACGATGGTCGTGTCGAACCATTCCTGCGGGAACTTGCTGGTCTTAACCACCTCCGGCTGCGCGTAGCAGGAAAGCCGCGGCGGGGTGCCGGAGCCGGAGCGGAGCTGCTCGGTCAGCATCTTCTTCCCGGCGATCCACTGCATGAACAGCCAAGCCGGCTTCTTGTTCTTTGCGGTGGCCGGGATGCCGATGCCGTCGATGAAGGTGGCGCAGTTGTGCGCCTTCGGCCCGGCCGGCACCGGCGCGAAGCCCACCGTGTCCATCACCTTCGACTTGGTGGGATCGAGCAGCGGCGCGGAGAAGCCGATTCCGTCCCACCACATCGCTGCGCGGCCCTGGCTGAAGGTCGTCTGGCACTCGTTCCAGTTGAAGCCGACCGAGCCGGGCGGTCCGCATTCGCGCATGATCGTCTGGTACCACTTGCCGGCGTCGATCGCGGCGGGCGTATCCGTCAGCAGCTTCTTGCCGTCGGGCGTAACGGTCTCCTGGTCCCAGCCGAGCAGGATCGAATCATAAAGCACCACGTTGGCGTTCTTCAGCCCGCGCCCGACGAAGCCGTAGCTGCCTTTCGACGCATCCGTCATCGCGTGCGCCATCTGCATCATCTCGTCGAACGTCTTGGGCGGGCCGGAAAACCCCTTATCCGCCAGCAGCTTCTTGTTGTAGAAGATGATGAACAGATCCTGATTGAGCGGCAGGACGTTGATCTTGCCGTCCTCGCCCGTTGCCACCGCCATCGAGGGCGCGCTGAAATCGGCGAGGTCGAAATCGGGATTGGTCAGCGACCCGTCGGCGATATAGGGCCGCAAATCCTCCATCCAGCGCGCCTTCTCGATCAGGCGCTTCTGCACGTGCATCCCAACGTTCACCACATCGAAGCTCGGATGCCCGGTGCCCATCTCCAGCGCCACCTTCGGGCGCTGCTGCTGCTCCGGTATCTGCTCGAAGCCCACCGTGATCCCGGTCAGCTCGGTGAACTCCTTGAGGTGCGCCTTGGCCAGGTCGCCGCGCGGCGAGAGCTGGTAATTGACCTCGATATGCTGGCCCTTGAACTGCTGCCAATCGAACTTCGACTGGGCATTGGCACGCGAGACGATGGCTGGAGCGGCGAGCACGGCGGCGGACGCGCCCAGCAGGTCGCGGCGGCGTATCATTCGGGTTTCCTCCGTTGTTCTGATCGTCTGGGAAGAGGGCAAGGATAACAGGTCGTGAACGACGCGTCAGGGGGCGTCGTCGAGCCCGATCGCGCACAGGCGCGCGCGCTCCTCGTCCCAGCCCGGGCGCTCCTTCACGTTCAGGAAGAGATGCACCGGGCGCTCCAGCGCCGCGGCAAGCTCGGCGCGCGCCTTGGTGCCGATGGCGCGCACGCGGGCGCCGCGCTCGCCGATCAGGATCGCCTTCTGGCCGGGGCGGGCGACATAGATCGTCACCTCTACGCGCACGCTGCCGTCCGTCCGTTCCTGCCATGACTCGGTTTCGGCCGTGACGTCGTACGGCACCTCGTCGTGGGTTTGCAGGAATACCTGCTCGCGCACGATCTCGGCGGCGAGCAGCCGGTCCGGCAGATCGGTCAGATCGTCGGGCGGATAGAGAAACGGGCCTTCGGGCACGGCCGCCGCCAGCGCCTCGACGAGGTGCTCGCAGCCGTCCCCGGACGCGGCGCTTACCATGAATGTCCGCTCGAACGGGGCGGGCGCCGACAGCTTCGCAGCAAGCGGCAGCAGCTTCGGCCGCGCCACCAGATCGACCTTGTTCAGCACGAGCCAGATGCGCCGGCCGGTGTCTCTGAGCTGGGCGGCGACCGCCGCCACCGCCTCGGTCTGACCGGCGCGTGCATCCACCAGCAGCAGCGCGAGGTCGGCGTCGCGTGCCCCGCTCCACGCGGCGGCGACCATCGCGCGGTCGAGCCGGCGGCGCGGGCGAAAGATGCCCGGCGTATCGACCAGCAGGAGCTGGCTGTTGCCCCGCATCAAGATGCCGAGCACGCGGAAGCGCGTGGTCTGCGCCTTGGGCGTGACGATGGACAGTTTCGCACCGGTGAGCCGGTTGAGCAGCGTCGATTTGCCGGCGTTCGGCGCGCCAAGCAGCGCCACGAACCCGCAGCGCGTATTCATCGCGGCAGCTTGCCGAGCAGGTCGAGCGCGGCGCGCTGTTCGGCTGCCCGCTTGCTGCCGGCGCTGCCGGTGCCGCTGAGCGCGCCCGAGCGCACCAGGATGGTGAACGAGGGCGCGTGCGGCGGGCCCTCCTGCTCGATCGTTTCGTAGCGCGGAGCCTCGGCGCCGAGCGCATGGAGGCGCTCCTGCAAGCCGCTCTTCGGGTCCTTGGGGGGCGCCGACTGTTCATCCACGGGGGCGCGCCAGGCGCGGCGGATGAAGGCGCGCGCCGCATCGAGGCCGCCATCGAGGTATAACGCGCCGATCGCCGCCTCCAGCGCGTCGGCGAGCACGGTGGCGCGCTTGCGAACACCGGCGCGCTCCTCGCCGGGCGCGACCGAGAGCGCCTGCTCGAGCCCGATCGCCGCCGCCACTTCGGCGAGCACGGGCTGGGACACGAGCCAGGCAAGGCGCCGGCCGAGCGCGCCTTCCTGCTCGGCCGGATACCGCTCGGCCAGCCACTCGGCGATCAGCAGGCCCAGCACCCGGTCGCCGATGAACTCCAGGCGTTCATTCGAATGCGCTTTCCTGGGTCCGCGCCGGTTCGCGAGCGCGGAGCGGTGCGTCATCGCCTCGGTGAGCAGCTCGGGGCGCGCGAAGCGGTGGCCGAGCAGTTCTTCCAGCCGTTCGCTCAAAGCGAGAATGGCATCAGGGAATGAGATGTCCGATGCGGCTCCAGCGAATCTCCACCGGCCACATCCAGATTTCCCACCAGGGATAGCGGGCGTTGATCGAGAAGAAGATGATCTCCGCCCGGCCGACCAGGTTCTCCATCGGCACGAAGCCCCAGAACCGGCTGTCGGCGCTGTTGTCGCGGTTGTCGCCCATCACGAACAGTTCGCCCTGCGGCACCGTGTAGACGGGTGTGTTGTTCGCCTCGCCGAGGTCGGTCGCCTTCAGGATCTCGTGCCGCACCACTTGGCCGTTGCGGCGCGGCAGATCCTCGATGTAGCGGCGCATCGCCATGTGGATACCTTCGTCATCCACGATGTATTCGCCGTCGGCCTGCCGCGGCACGAGGTCGCCGTTCAGATAGAGCTCCCCGCCGCGCATCTGCACCGTGTCGCCGGGCAGGCCGATGACGCGCTTGATGTAATCCTCCGAGGTGTCGCGCGGGTACTTGAACACCACCACGTCGCCGCGCTTCGGCAGCGAGCCGAAAATGCGGCCGGAGAAGAAGTCCGGTGAGAACGGGAAGGAATAGTGCGAATAGCCGTAGGCATATTTTTCGACGAACAGATAGTCGCCTACAAGCAGCGTCGGGATCATGCTGCCCGAGGGAATGTTGAACGGTTCGAACAGAAAGGTGCGGATGACGACCGCGATCAGGCCGGCATAGACGATCGTCTTGACGTTATCGAGCAGGCCCGATCGCCGCTTTGCCTTTGCCTTTGCCTTCACCTTCGTCAGCGCCACCTTGCCCGCCCGCCATCCGGATCAGGCGGATCAAGCCCATGGAGGGGGGCAAGTCAAGGAAATGGCGCTCAGCGCGGGGTCGGCACCGCCGAGATGATGACCTGCGCGTACGCGTAGGGATATTCATCGGTCATCGTCAGCGCGATCGCGGCCTCGGTGCCGGGCGGCGTGATCGCCGCCAGCCGCGCCGCGGCCCCGCCGGTGAGGCATAGGGTGGGCTGTCCCGACGGCAGGTTGACCACGCCGAGGTCCGAGAAAAACACGCCGCGCGAGAAGCCGGTCCCGAGCGCCTTGGCCGCCGCCTCCTTGGCGGCGAACCGCTTGGCGTAGGTGCCGGCGCGGATCCGTTCGGCGCGGCGTTCCGCCTTGGCGCGTTCGATCTCGGTGAACACCCGCCGCAGGAAGCGGTCGCCATGCCGGGCGATCACCGCCTCGATGCGGCGGACGTCGCAGATGTCGGAGCCGATGCCAAGGATCATCGGCCGTTATCCGTGCTTCATCGGGGTCGCACTTGCTCCCTCTCCGCCCGCGGGGGCGGAGGGGAAGATTTCACATGCGGCGATCGGGATTGCACGCTCATCCCCGCGCCCGGTCCACGCTCTTGATCGAACGCATCCCGCGCAGGCCGGCGATGACCTTGGCGAGATGGGCGGTGTCGCGGATATCGACATCGGCCAGCACCTCGAGGAAGTCCTGTTGGCGATGGACGATCCTGAGATTGCTGATCGCGCCCTCCTGCTTGGCGACCGCGTTGGCGATGTCGGCGAGCGAGGCGCCCTCGTTCGCGGCGACCACGCTGATGCGGGCGGTATGGGCGCCCTTGCCGCCGCCACCCCGCTCGTTCCACCCGACGTCGATGAACCGCTCGGGCGTAGCGGAGAATGCATCGAGGGTGGCGCAGCCGCGCGCGTGGATGGTGACGCCCTTGCCCGTCGTGATGATGCCGACAATGTCGTCGCCCGGCACCGGGTGGCAGCAGCCGGCGAAACTGTAGGCCATGCCGGGCACGAGCCCGGTGATCGGCATGGCGTCGCCCCACCCGGCGCCGCCGCGCGCCGCCGGTTTGGCGGCAAGGGTAGGAACGAGGCGGGGCGCGCGCGGGCTCTGCCGCAGCTCGGGGTAGGCGGCATGCACCACGTCCTTCGGGCCGATGCTGCCATTGCCGACACCGAGGTAGAGCTCGTCGAAGCCCGCGCATTTCAGCGTCTTCAGCGCCGGCTCCAGCGCCTTCTCCGACCCGTCCACACCGGCCTGGCGGAATGCTTTCACGAGCTCGGCCTTGCCGCGGTCGATGTTCTCCTGCCGCTGCTGCTGGTGGATGAAGCGGCGGATGCGCGCCCGCGCCTTGCCGGTAACGACGAACCGCTCCCAAGCGACCGACGGCGTGCCGCCGCGGGCGGTCATGATCTCCACCTGGTCGCCGTTCTGTAGTTGGTAACGAAGCGGCATCAGCCGTCCGTTCACCTTGGCGCCGACGCAGGAATCGCCCACCTGGCTGTGCACCGCGTAAGCGAAATCCACCGGCGTCGCGCCGCGCGGCAACTGGATCAGCTCGCCCTTCGGGGTGAAGCAGAACACCTGATCGCCGTAGAGCTCGAGCTTGGTGTTCTCTAGGAACTCGTCCGGCGCCGCCGAATCCTCGAGGATCTCCAGCAGGTCCTGCACCCAGCGGAACTGGTGCACGTCGCGCGGCGAGGCGTCGTGCTGCTTGTAGAGCCAATGCGCGGCGACGCCCGCCTCGGCGATCTCGTCCATCTCCTGCGTGCGGATCTGCACCTCGATCTTCTGGTTGCGCGGCTCGCGCAGCGTAACCCCCGTGTGCAGACTCTGATACCCGTTGGCCTTGGGGGTGGAGATGTAGTCCTTGAAGCGCCCGGCGATCACCGGATAGGCGGAATGCACGGCGCCGAGCGCAGCGTAACAGGCTTCCTTGTTCGGCACGACGATGCGGAACGCCATGATGTCGGAAAGCTGCTCGAAGGCGACGTTCCGCTGCTGCATTTTCTGCCAGATGGAGAAAGGTGACTTCTCGCGGCCGAACACCGCGAGCACGCAGACGCCAGCGTCCTCGCACACCCGGCGCAACTCCTCGCGCACCTCCTCGATCACGTCGGCGCCCTGGCCGCGCAGGAAGTTCAGGCGCGCCAGGATCGTCTCGAAGGCTTCCGGCTCGATCTGCGCGAAGGCGCGGGTCTGCAGCTCGGTCTTCAGCTCATCCATGCCGATCCGCTCGGCGAGCGGGGCGTAGATCTCCATCGTCTCGCGCGCGATCCGCCGCCGCCGGTCGGCCTCGGCGATGAAGTGGATCGTCCGCATGTTGTGCAGCCGGTCGGCGAGCTTCACCAAGAGCACGCGGATGTCGCGGCTCATCGCCAGCACAAGCTTGCGGAAATTCTCGGCCTGCTTGGTGCGATCGGATTGCAGTTCGAGCCGGGTCAGCTTCGTCACGCCATCGACCAGCCCGGCCACCTCCGCGCCAAACCGCCGCTCGATCTCGGGCAGGCGCACCGGCGTGTCCTCGATCACGTCGTGCAGAAGGCCGGTCACGATGCTGGCGACGTCGAGCCGGTAGTCGGCGAGGATGTCGGCGACCGCCACGGGGTGGGTGATGTAGGGATCGCCGTTGTCGCGCTTCTGAGCGCCATGCGCCTTCATCGCCAGCACATAGGCGGCGTCGATCAGCGCGAGGTCGGCTTTCGGGTCGTAGGCGGCAACCTTCTCGGTCAGCTCGTACTGGCGAATGATCGCTGGGCGCTCGCGCGCCGGGGCGATGGCGGCGCCGGTCTCGTATGGGGCATGGCCCTGCGGACGGTCGAACGGCGCGTAGAGCGGCGCCGCGACCGATTGGCCGGTGGCGCCCGACGCCATCTGGAGGGGCCTAGCGCCGCCGGCCCGCCAATTCCGCCTCGATCGCCGCCTCCATGTCTTCGGGCGACATCTCCTCGGTCTCGGCGGGCAGGTTGGCGGCCTCTTCCTCGGCGCTGACGTCCTGCAGGCCGAAGATGTTCTGATCGGTCGGGATGAGGTCGAGCACCTCCTCGTCGGCGGGCTCGGGCTCCGGGGCGCGCTGGAGCGACTTGATCAGATCCTGTTCGAGCCGCGGCAGGTCGATCGTCTCCTCGGCGATCTCGCGCAGCGCGACCACCGGGTTCTTGTCGTTGTCGCGATCGAGGGTCAGTTCCTCGCCGCGGCTCAGGTTGCGCGCGCGCTGCGCGGCGAGCAGCACCAGCTCGAAGCGGTTGGGAACTTTCTGAACGCAATCCTCAACGGTCACGCGCGCCATGCCGTGCAAACTCCAGTCAGCGAATGCAGGTAAGACGCTGATTTAGGCGTCATTCGGGCAGTGTGCAACCCGAAGTGGCGACTTTCGCGGCTTCATTGCGTCGATGGCGCGATCGGATCGGCCGATTGGTCCGCGCAGGCCGCCAGCAGGACCTTGAGAGCCTTTCCGAGCCGCGGATGCGTCCACTCGGGCAGCACATCGGCGAGCGGGCGCAGCACGAAGGCGCGCAGATGGGCGCGCGGGTGGGGCAGGACCGGGTCCGGCGCATCCCGCACGAGATCGCCGATCGCGATCAGATCGAGGTCGAGCGTGCGGGCGGCGTTGGGCGCGCTTCGCCGGCGCCCGAAGCCGGCTTCGATCTCGTGCAAGCGCCGGAGCAGTCTGGCCGGGTCGGCCTCGCCCGTGAGCAGGGCGATACCGTTCACGTAGTCGGGCTGGCCGCAGGGCGGCAGCGGGGCGGTGCGCCACCAGCGCGAGAGGCCGCGCAGGCGCAGGCCGGGCTCTGCGTCCAGCGCGATCGCGGCCTGGCGGCAAGTGGCAAGCGGGGGTTGGCCCTCGGCGCCGGGCAGGTTTGCCCCGATTGCGACCAGGATCGCCGGGCCGGCGGCGGCGGGACGGGTTTTCATTTGTCTCGTTCTGCGGAAAATAGACGGGACTCCGCGCTCCGGGGCAGGGTTTTTCCCGGCCGGCGCCGAATCGGAAAGCGTGCGTAATCAACCGAGGACACTGGGCTATGGACCCGATTTTTCAGCACGGCGAGCGCACCGCGCTCTTCATTGACGGGGCGAACCTATACTCAGCCAGCCGCAATCTCGGCTTCGACGTCGATTACCGCAACCTGCTCGAATATTTCCGCAAGGGCCTGAGCGTGAACGTCGTCCGGGCCTACTATTACGCCGCGATCCTGGAAACCGAGGATTACTCCCCGCTCAAGCCATTGACCGACTGGCTCGCCTATAACGGGTATTCCCTGGTCACGAAGCCCGCCAAGGAGTTCACCGACGCGACCGGCCGGCGGCGCGTAAAGGGCAACATGGATATAGAGATGGCGGTCGATATGCTGGAGATGGCGTCCAGCCTCGATCACATCGTCCTGTTCAGCGGCGATTCCGATTTTCGCCGGTTGGTTGAGGCGGTGCAGCGGCGGGGCGTGCGGGTCTCGGTGGTCTCGTCGATCCGCACCTCGCCGCCCATGGTGTCGGACGAGCTGCGCCGGCAGGCCGATCAGTTCATCGAGCTGGCGGAAATCGCGCAGAATTTCACCCGCCGGCAGACCGAGCCCCGTCCGCGGCCGGTCCCGGTCCGTCCGACCCCGGCCGATCCGTTCCCCGAAACCGGGCCATCGGCTGCTTGATCCCACCGGAGGGGCGGCCCGCGCCCGATTGCCCGCTCTGTCCCCGGCTCGCCGCCTTCAGGGCCGCGAACCGCATCGCGCAGCCGGAGTGGTTCAACGCGCCGGTGCCGAGCTTCGGCGATCCGGCCGCGCCGCTGCTGATCGTCGGGATGGCTCCCGGGTTGCGCGGCGCGAACCGTACCGGCAGGCCGTTCACCGGCGATTATGCCGGGGTTCTCCTCTATGGGACGCTGCTGCGGCTCGGGCTCGCCCGAGGCGCCTACCGTGCCGCGCTGGAGGACGGGCTTGAACTTGTCGGGTGCCGCATCGTGAACGCCGTCCGATGCGTGCCGCCCGCCAACCGCCCCTTGCCGGCCGAGATTGCCGCCTGCAACCGCTTCCTGGCGGCGGAATTCCGGGCGATGCCCAATCTCCGCGCGATGCTGGCGCTCGGGGTCGTCGCCCACAACGCGGCGCTGCGGGCGCAGGGCGAGCGGCCGGCGCGCTTCGCCTTCGCCCATGGCGCCGCCCACGAGCTGGCGGCGGGGCGGGTGCTGGTGGACAGCTATCACGTGAGCCGGCTCAACACGAACACCGGCAGGCTGACGGAAACGATGTTTGAGGCAGCGGTGCGGACGGCGATGGAGGCGGCTTCGTGAGCTTCCTGCCGCGCGGCATCGGAGCGGTGAGCTTCGTCCTGTTCCTCGGCCTCATTCCGCTCGCCAATTGGATGATACAGCACGTCGGCACCGTCTGCGCCGCGGCGGGCGGGCCGTGCCTCGTGCCGGTGCTGCCCGGCCTGCTCGCGCCGTCGGGGGTGCTGACCGTCGGGGTGGCGCTCGTTTTGCGCGACGTCGTGCAGCGCTGCCTCGGCCTTGGCTGGGGCCTGGGCGCGATCCTGGCCGGGACGGCGCTTTCCGTGCTGATCGCCCCCGGCGCGCTGGTCGCGGCCTCGGGAGCGGCGTTCCTACTCAGCGAGCTGGCCGATTTCGCCGTCTATACGCCGCTGCAGCGGCGGCGGCTGATGCTCGCGGTGCTGGCCTCTGCCCTCGCCGGGCTCTGCATCGATTCGCTCGTGTTCCTCTGGCTCGCCTTCGGCAGCCTCGAGTTCTTGGCCGGCCAAATCGTCGGCAAGCTGTGGGCGGTGCTGTTCAGCCTGCCGTTCATCCGCCTGCTGCGGCGGATGGCGCCGGCGCCGGCCTGAGGCTCAGTCCGGCAAGGCGTGCAGCGCGGCGTCGATGTCGGCGCCGCTTAACTCCCACTCGTTATCGAGCTCTGCGACGACCGCGTCCATGAAGACGTCGGCCAGCGCGAGCGCTCTTGCATCGTCGCCGAGATGGTCGGCGAGCAGGGCCAGCGCGAGCTGACGCGGTCCGTCGCCCGCATAGCTCCATTCGAACCCGGTGCGGTTGAAGGTGCGGAGGTCGAAGCGCGGATCGAGGGGGCGGCCGTCCACCGTCACCACTGCGCCCTCGAGCCCGCGGCTGCCCCGGTAGAGCTTCATCGCAGCCTCAGCCTGCCAGCTCCGTCTCGACCGCCTCGGCAAGTTCCTTCATCCGGAACGGTTTACGCAGCACGCGCCGCTCCACCTGCTGGGAAACGAAAAACCCGGATATCAGGATCACCTTCAGCCGTGGGTGCTCGTGGGTGATCCGTTCGGCAAGTTCGAGCCCGGTCATTTCCGGCATCCGCACATCGGTGATGACCAGGTCGGGCCGGAGCCCGTCGTGCAGCAACCGAAGAGCTTGCCGACCGCCCTCGGCCTGGGTCACGCGATGACCCGAGTCGAGGAGGAACTCCGCCACGATCTCGCGCACTTCGGCGTCGTCATCGACGACCAGGATTGTGGCGGGACGGGTGCTCACGGCCGGCTCGAGGGCGACAGTGCTATCGACGAACACTGGGCACCGGACGCTGGACTGGCATGGCAAGGGTCGTTCCAGTTCGGCAGCGGCAGTCTTACTAGCACGAAAGATGTCGGGATGGTCTCCGGATTGTCAGCTCTGCCGGTCACGAACCTGCGAGAGGACCGGCACCGGCTGCTTGGCTTGGACGGAATTCGGATCACAATTCGCTCCACGAGCTTTCGGGCAGTTTTACCTTCGCTCATCCGGGCGGAGAAAAAACGGCGAGAGCCGCGCGTGACGGGAGTGTTATTCAGATTTCGCCCTCTCCGTCACCCCGGTACACGCGCTCGTGTAGGGCCGGAACGGACTTGCGGCGGCGGCTTGTGAAGGGCAAGCAAAGGAAAGCGCCTTTTCGGAGACTGCGATGAGCGACGGCCCGCTTGCCCGATTCACGGTGATCGACCTGAGCCGGGTGCGGGCCGGCCCCACGGCCGTGCGCCAGCTCGCCGACTGGGGTGCGGCAGTGATCAAGGTCGAGAGCCCCGAGGGCGACGGCGGGCTTGGTGGCGAGCGGCACGGGCCGGATTTTCAGAACCTGCACCGCAACAAGCGCAGCCTGACGCTGAATCTGAAAACGCCCGAGGGGATCGAAATCCTGAAGCGCCTGGCGGCGCGGGCGGATGTGGTGGTGGAGAATTTCCGCCCCGATGTGAAGCACCGGCTCGGGATCGACTACGCGGCGCTGCGGCAGGTGAACCGGCGGCTCGTTTACGCCAGCATTTCGGGCTTCGGCCAGGACGGGCCCTATCGCGACCGGCCGGGCTTCGACCAGATCGCGCAGGGCATGGGCGGGCTGATGTCGATCACCGGCCTGCCGGGCCAGGGGCCGGTCCGCGCCGGCATCCCCGTGGCCGACCTGACGGCGGGGATATTCTGCGCGATGGGCATCCTGATCGCCCTCCTGGAGCGCGAGCAGTCGGGGGAGGGGCAGTGGGTGCAAAGCAATCTGCTCGCGGCGCAGATCGCGATGCTCGACTTTCAGGCGGCGCGCTGGCTGATTGGCCACGAAGTGCCGCCGCAGGCCGGCAACGACCATCCGACCAGCATTCCCACGGGCGTGTTCGAGACCGCCGACGGCCATATCAATATCGCCGCCGCGGGCGATGAAATCTATCGCCGGCTCTGCGCCGCGCTGGACGCGCCGGGCCTGGCGAGCGACCCCGATTTCGCCACCGGCCCGGCGCGCTCGGCCAACCGGCAGCGGCTGAATGCCGAGATCAGCGCCCGCACCCGCGCGCGCGGCTCGAAGCACTGGATCGAGGCGTTGAACAAGGCCGGTGTGCCTTGCGGCCCCATCTATAAAATCAACGAGGTATTCGACGATCCGCAGGTCAAGCACCTGAACATCACCCGCCGCACCGTCCATCCGGTGCTGGGCGAGGTGGAGGTGGTCGGGCAGGCCGTGGAACTGTCGCGCACCCCTTGGTCGGTGCGGCTTGCCTCGCCCGAACCGGGCGCGGACACCGACGCGGTGCTGGGCGAAATCGGCTATTCGGCGGCCGAGATCGCCGCGTTCCGAGCGGCCGGCGTGGTCTGAGCAGGCTGCGGGGCCGAGCTTCCCTCGGCCGCCCGCGATCGAAGCTTCCGGCGCCGCAGGGGTTCGGTCGAGGGCGGCGGCGGGTCGGCCAGTCCGAGCAGCTTGCGGTGGATCGAAGCCGCGTCCGGCCGCACGAACGCCGCCGCACGGACGTCCGTTGGCGGGCCATCGGCGAGCATGGCGGTGATTTCGGCCAGCACCGAAGCCGGGTCGATCGGAAAGGGAAACACGCGGCCGACGCCGGCCTGGCGCACCCGCTCGGCCGGAGCGCCGAGATCCGACACCAGCGGCACGAGGCCGAGCCCGGCCGCCTCGCTCAAGGTGTAGGACCAGGTCTCCGGCCAGAGGTGCAGGAAGAGCGCAATCCAGCCGCTGCCTTCGGCTGCGAGGCGCGGCAGCTCGCCGGGTTCGAAACTGCCCGTAATCACCACGTTCCCGAGCGCGCGCAGGTCGGCGTCGATATCGGTGTAACCGATCACCCGAAAACGGAGATCGGGATGCGACAGCCGCGCCCGGCGCGCGAGCTCCAGCAGCTTGGCGCTGCCCTTGTGCGGACCGATGGCCCCAAGCAGCACCACCTCGTCGGGCTCGCCCGGCAGCCGCATCGGGCGGCGCACGGGCGCTTGTGCCGGCGCCGGCTCCGGATGCGGCGCGACGACGATGGCGAGCTCGGGCCACGCCTGGCGGTAATAGGCGGCGGCGCTCTCGGAGGGGACGACGACCTGGCTCACCGCATCAAGCAGCCGGCCCATGCGCGCGCGATGCGTGGCGATCTCCGAGAGCGGCAGGCGCGCGGCCTCATGCGGGCCGGCCGCGGCCACGCAGCGCGTGCAGACGTCGGGCGCGGCAAGCCGGCAGAACGTGCCGGCGGCGTCGATCAGCGTCACGCGCGGACACAGCGGGTAATAATCATGCGCGTAGTAAATCGCCTGCCGGCCGCGCACCCAGCGGCCGAGATGGTCGGCGAAGTCGGGCGGGAAGCCGAGAACCTGATGAATGAGCACGCGTGAGATGCGCGCCGCCCCTAGCAGGTCGAACAGCTCCTCGCATTCGCCGGCGCCGAACACGGCGCGCAGCAGCGGATCGCTCGACTCCAGCTCCATCAGCCCGTGCTGGCGTACGGTCAGCCGCAGCCGCCGCGCGGGGCCGTAGCCGATCACCGATTCAAAATCCTGCAGCGCCTTGCGCGCGCCGCCTGCTAGCCAGTTGGTGATGACAAGCGCGAACTCCGCCCCCTTGGCGCTTGCCGCACGCAGCCGGGCGGCATCGATCGGCCAGCGTGCGCGGCGCAGCCCCTCGCCCCGCTCGAAGGCCGAAATAGCGGCGGCATATTCCGGATAGACGCCGCCGAGTCGGCGAAGATTCCGCGCGATCAGCTCATGGCGTTCCTCGGCGAAGGAGACGCTCTCGCGGTGCTCGACGAAGGCCCCCGCAGCGGCAACGTTGCGGTAGCCGAGATCGGCGGCGCGCTGACAGAAATCGTTCTCCTCGCCATAGCCCCGGCCGAAACCCTCGTCGAACAGGCCGATCCGCCCCAGCACCTCGCGGCGGATCAGCATGCAGAATCCATGGCCGGTCGGCACGTCGAAGACCGCACCCCGATTGGCCTCCAGCGCGTGCTGCGCGATGCGCGGCCAGCTCATGTCCGCAAGCTCGCCATGCGGCAGATCGGGATGCGGGTAAGAGAAGATGGTCGCGTTGTTCGACAATGCGGTGACGGTGCCGATATCGGCCGAGCTGCGCGCCACGGCGCACAGCTCGTCGATCACGCCGGGAAAGACGCGCGTGTCGGAATTGAGCAGCAGCACGTCGCCGCGCCGGCAGAACGCCATGCCGCGATTGGCGCTGTGAACGAAGCCGCGATTCTCGGCGTTTGTCAGGACATAGACATCCGGCGCGGCGGCGAAGGCGGCGAGCATCTCGGCCATGCCGGGGTCGGGCGAGCAGTCGTTGACCAGGATCACCGCATCGGTCGTGGGATCGCGGGTGGCGAGAACGCTTTCGATGCAGATCTGCGTCAGGGCGCGATCGCGATAGACAGGGATGACGATGTTGAGCCGGCGCCGGCCGGCCTGGAGTTCGCCGGCAACGGTCGCAAGCGGGCGGCGCGGACGCTCGGCGCTGAGCCGCCGCTGAGCGAGAAAGCCGGCGAGCGCGCGATCCAGCACGGCGCGGTCGAGCTCATTGAGAGCGGCTTCGCGCCGTCCCCAGCGGCCGATCCGGCGTGCCGCAGCGACCGCCCAGTCGCGCTCCTCGATGACGAACGGCCCCTCGAACAGCTCGACGCCGGTGCCGGCGAGGCGGAAGGAATAGACGTGCGGCGCGTCGGGCGCCGCCCCCGGCGGTGGCGGCGCAAACGGAATGTGGAAGCCGACCCGCCAGTTGCGCGGGTAGCGGTCCCGCACGTCCTCGCGCGGCAGCTGGCATCGCCCGGCGCCGATCCGCGTATTGTCGCGGAACACCTCGATCTCGAGCGGAACGAGCGGGGCTTCGGGGCAGATCAGCCAACCGCCCGCCTGCTCAGCGGTGAGAAGATCGAGATAGCCGTCGAGGCGCAGCGCGGTGTGGACCTCGGCAAACCGCATGCCGCCCGCGTAGGCGCGCACGATCAGGTCGTCGCGGCCGTAGGCGGGATAGGCGAGCGGAGTCGAGAAGCGGGCCTGGACCGCGAGCGGACCGCCGGCTTCCGGCTTGCATCCCGCCTCACAGGCGCCGAGCAGATTGCCGTCCTGGTCCTTAAGTTCGATCAGCGCGCCGGCGAACCGCTCCGAGCGTTCGGAAATCCAACCGCTCGCGACGCCATCGTCAACCGAGAGCGCCCCGTCATAATTGCCCGGCCCGAATGCCACCGGCGAGCCGGTGGCTTCCCGATCGCCGGCGAAAACATGAAGGATGCTGGACGCGCGAAGCCGGCGGATCGGAATGAGAAAGCCGCAGTCCTCCGGATGGCCCAAGCGGGCCACATCGGGGCGGTGCTCGCCTGTAGTGCCTTTTGCAACTGTGCGCCCGTGCGCGTCGCGCACCGTGATCGTCACCGGCAAGCCGCTGCCGGAGACCGCCCACCCGCGCACGCTTGTCCCAATGAACCCGTCGACGAAACCGAACGTCTGCTTCTTGGGCACCGCGCTGGCGGCGGAATGCGTCGGCTTGGCGCGCATAAATGGACTTCCGACAAACGACGGCGCCGCAGCGGCAGCGATCCCGGGGGCGGCAAAACCTAGGACCTGCGCCCGAGCACCGCAACCAAAAGGCGGCGGGCCGCGGGACGGATTCAGCCGCCGGCGGCGAAGCGCACCGCTTCCTCGGCCGCGCGGAACAGCGCGCGCGCCTTTTGCCGGCACTCCTCATGTTCCGACTCGGGATCGGAATCGGCAACGATCCCCGCCCCGGCCTGCACATACATCGTGCCGTCCTTCACCAAGGCGGTGCGAAGGCCGATGCAGGTGTCCATCGTGCCGTTGGCGGCGAAATAGCCGATACATCCGGCATAGATGCCGCGCCGCACCGGCTCCATCTCGTCGATGATCTGCATCGCCCGCACCTTGGGCGCGCCGGACAGCGTGCCGGCCGGGAAGCCCGCCATCAGCGCATTGAGCGCGTCGAGCCCCGGGCGCAGCCGGCCCTCCACGTTGGAGCTGATGTGCATGACATGGCTGAAGCGTTCCACGACGAAGCTCTCGGTCACGCGCACGCTGCCGATCTCAGCCACCCGGCCGACGTCGTTGCGGCCGAGGTCGAGCAGCATCAGGTGCTCGGCCCGCTCCTTCGGGTCGGCGAGCAGTTCCGCTTCCAGCGCCTGATCTTCCTCGTATGTGGTGCCGCGGCGGCGCGTGCCGGCGAGCGGGCGCAACGTCACGATGCCGTCGCGCAGGCGGACCAGGATTTCCGGCGAGGAACCCACCACGGCAAAACCGCCGAAATCGAGGTGGAACAGGAACGGCGCGGGATTGATGCGGCGGAGCGAGCGGTAGAGCGCGAACGGCGGCAGCGCGAAGGGGGTCGCGAACCGCTGGCTGATGACGATCTGAAACGCGTCCCCGGCGGCGATGTATTCCTTGCAGCGCGCGACGCGATCGAGAAAATCCGCTTCGGCGATGCTGGAGACAGGCGCCGGCGGGGCTGGGAGCGACACGGGCGGCGCCGGATGGGGCAACGGTCGCTCGAGCGCCGCGCCAGCCTCGTCGAGACGCGCGAGCGCGGCCTCCCAGGCACGGGCGGGACGCAGCGCCGGATCGGGATAAACCGGCGCGGCGAGCGTCAGTTCGTCGTTGACGTTGTCGAAAATGGCGAACAGCGTCGGGCGAACGAGCAACGCGTCGGGGATGCCCACGTCATCGGGCGGCGCGTTCGGCAGACGCTCAACGAGACGCACCATGTCATAGCCGAGATAGCCAACCAGCCCCCCGGTCATCGGCGGCAGATCGGGCGGGAGGTCGATGCGGGCGGCGGCGATG
Organism: Acetobacteraceae bacterium; assembly: GCA_035685165.1. Classification (GTDB taxonomy): domain Bacteria; phylum Pseudomonadota; class Alphaproteobacteria; order Acetobacterales; family Acetobacteraceae; genus DATFDN01. The sequence goes on along the minus strand of DASRBI010000013.1, from coordinate 147,034 downwards.
GCGGCGCGCAGGCTCTCCAGCGCCGGGCCGGGCTCCTGCGCGAAGGCGTGGGGTGCGGCACGGGCATGGCGGTTGACCTCGGCCTTGCCGCCGCGGCAGCGCCAGATCAGGTCCGGCTCCATGCCGATGATCGAGTAGCGCCCGCGCGCGGCACCGCCTTCCACGCTTTCCAGCAGGAACGAGTTGGGACGGCCGTGCGCGAGCTTAAGATAGGCGGCGACCGGGGTTTCCAGGTCGGCCACGAGGCGGCGGGCGACGATCCAGCCGCGCCCGCTATCGTAGGCGTCGCGGAATGCGGCGTAGCCGGCGGCGGACGGATCGCTCATTGCTGTAAGAAACTATCGAACACGGGTTGGTTGATGCGCGGGTTGGCGCGCGCGCGCAGCGCATCGGTGAAGATGGTGGCGATGTCCGACGCATCCGAGCGGGTCAGCGCGTCACGCACAGCCGCGAACCGCTCGGGCTTGGATTTCGGATCGGGAACCACGATCTTGTCCGCCTCGGCGACGAGGAAACCGTCCTTCGTCTCTACCATCGTCGGCTCCCCCGGCTTCAGCCCGAACAGCACTTGGCGGAGTTCGGGCGGCACCGCTTGGTCGGTGCTGTCGCGGGTGATGAGCGGCGTGGTGCGGACGGTGAGGCCCGCCTTGGCGGCGGCGTCGGCCATGCTCTCGCCCCCCTTGAGCGAGGTGAGCATGGCGGCCGCCGCGCTCTCCTGCGCGTGCCGCCGGGCGGCCTCGGTCCAGTCGGCCTTTACCTTTTCGGCCACCTTGTCGAACGGCTCGCGCGAGGCGGGCATGATCTCATCCACCTCGACCGCGTAAAACGCCGACCCTCCGGTGGAAGGCGTCTGCACCTCGGTCAGCTGCGAGGGCGGTCCCGGCTGGCGGTTGAAGGCGGCGGCAATAATCGCCTTGCGAAGCTCCTCCGGTCCGGGGATCGGCGCCGGCTTGCCGTCGGCCGTGTTGCCGGCCGCATCGAGCGTGCCGCTGACGCCGACCAGGCCGAGATCGTTCGGCAGGTGATCGAGCCCGGCGCCGGTGCCGAGGATGTCGTCCACCTTGTTGGCGCGATCGTAGAGCTGGGCGGCGGCTTGATCGGCAACGAGGCGCTTACGCACCTCATCCTTCACCTGATCGAAGCTGCGTTCGCTGCCCGGCTCGATCGCGCTCACGCGCAGCACGGCGAAGCCGAGCGCGGCCTTCACCGGCCCTTCGACCTGATCGGCCGGCGCCGCGAAGGCGGCCTTGGCCAGTTCGGCGTCGGGCACCTGCGCCTCGGTGGTCTTGTCGAGCGCGACGGCGGAGCCGCCGTCCGCCTGCGCCGCCTTCTGAATCTCGTCCCAGCTTGCGCCGGATTTCCATTGCGCCGCCAGTGCCTCGGCCTTCGCCTGGTCGGGGACAATGGCGATCTGGACGGAGCGCGTGGGCGGCGTGACGAATTGCGCGCGGTGGCTGTCGTACCAGGCGCGCAGGTCGGCGTCGCTGACGTCGATGCCCTTGGCGATGGTTTCTGGCGACAGGATCACCGCCTTGATGCGGCGGAACTCGGGAATGCGGTAGTCCTCGGGGTGGTTATCGTAGAAGCGGCGCAACTCGGCCTCGGTAGGGGCGGGCGGCTCGGGCGCGGCGGCGAAGGGAAGTTCGATGATCGCCGCCGAACGCTGCTCGGCTTCGGCGGCGAATATCGCATCGACCAGCGCGCCGGGCGCGGCCGCACCGGCGGTGACGGCGTCAATCAGCTCGCCGCGCGCGATGTCGGCGCGGACGATCGACAGGAACTCGCCCTCGTTCATGTTGTTCTGCCGCAGCACGGCATCGAGCAGGTTGCGGTCGAACTGGCCCGAGGCGCCGTGGAAGGCCGGCATGGCGAACACCGCCTGCCGCACCGCCGCGTCCGGCACGACGATCCTGAGCCGGCGCTCCTCCTGGGCCACGGCAAGATTGCCGACCATCTGCTGGAGCGCGAGTTGCGCCGCCTGCTGGCGCTGCGCCTGGGTCATGTCCTGCCCGGGCGGCAACTGCCGCTGCATCTGCGCGAGCGCCCGCTGGAACTGCGGCTGGAACTGCTGCGGTTCGATGGTCTCGCCGCCCGCCTTGGCGACCCAGGTCTGGTGACCGATCAGGCGCACGACATCGCCCACGCCCCAGACCACGAAAGCGACCACCATCAGCCCGAAAAAGAGGCGCACCGGCCAGGTTTCGAGATAGCGGCGGAAGGTGGTGATCATCGCGAAGCGTCGGCCCGGGCTGCAGGCGGCAGCATATACGGGCGGATGCTGCACCGCGCCAGCGCAGGCCGAGGATCAATCCGGCGGATGAAAGAACCGGAGCGGGGCGATGGGCGGGGCAGGGGCGGGGTCGAGCGGATTGCCCCACATGAGCGGCCCGTCCTGCGCGAGCAGAACGAGGCCGTGGCCGGAAAGACGGGCCTGTTCCCGGATGGGGGGCGGGCCCCCGAGGCATAGGACGAGACGAAGCCGGGTCGGCGGCGAGAAGCCGGGCGGCAGGGCGGCGGCCGGGACGACGAGCACGGTCGCGCCGGCTTCGGCGGCTTCCGCCAGCGGGTCGGCATGCGCGGTGCGGCAGAAGCGGGTGCCGAGCAGCGCGGGGTGCGGCCAGTCGGCCCCCAGCAGCACCTGGTCATCGGGACGGAGATCGGCGTGCAGGAGGGTGCGGGCCAGCAAAGCGGGGTCGCCCGGGCCGGCGAAGTCGCGGACCGCCTCCGAAAACGAAGCGGGCTCGGCGGCCGACCAGGCGATCAGCGAACGCCAGTCATAGGGGCGGGGGCGGCGGGCGCGGTGCAGAAAGGCCCAGCCGTTCGTCGCCGCCGCGCGTTCGCGCGGGTCCGTCATTCCGCCGGCGTTGGCGGCTGGACCGATCGCCAGAGCGCAAGCGCGCCGCCGAGGCTTGCCGCCATCTCGGTCGGGATCAGCACTGTGACACCGCGCTCCTTGTTCATCTCGTAGAGCAGGTTCATCTGCCGGAGCGCGAGCGCCACGGGGTCGGTGGCGTAGATGCGGGCGGCTTGCAGCACTTGCTCGGCGATCGCCTGCTCGGCGGAGGCGAGCGTCACGCGAGCGGTCTTCTCCCGCTCCGCCTGCGCCTGGCGGCTCATCGCGTCCTGCAACTCGCGCGGGATCGCGACATCGCGGATTTCCACGCTGAGCACGCGCATCCCCCAGCTTTCGGTTTTGGCGGCGATGGTGTCGCGCAGCTCGGCGTCGGCGGCGCGGCGATCCGACAGCAGGCGGCCGAGCTCGGAGGCGCCGATCATCTCGCGCAGGCTGGTTTGCGCCACCCGCTCGATCGCCTCGCGGTAATTGGCGATTCGGACGGCGGCGACGGTGGCGTCGGCGACCTGCCAAAAGACGATGGCATCCACCCCGACGGCCACGGTATCGCGTGTCAGCGCCTGCTCGGCGCTGATGGTGCTGGTCTGGATCCGCAGGTCGATCACCTGCGCGATACGGTCGATCGCCGGCAGCATCAGGTAGAGTCCCGGCCCCTTGGTGCGGTGCAGGCGGCCGAGCCGCAGCACCACCGCACGCTGCCACTCGGCGGCGATGCGGATGGAGAGGATCAGCAGGGCCACGATCAGAAACGCGATCACATAGACCGCGATCATGCCGCGCTGTCCCGTGCCGGCCGGGGCAGCGCGGCCTGCAGGCTCGCCAGATCGGGTGCCGCCGCGCGTGCCGCCTCTTGCTCGAGATGGCGATAGGCAGCGAGCACGCGCGCGCCGAGCGGGGTGAGGCTGGTCCGGCCACCGCCGGGACCGCCCTTGGCCGCATCCACCAGCGGCTCGCCGAAGAGCTTGTTCATCTCCTCCACCAGCAGCCAGGCGCGCTTGTAGCTCATGCCCATGCCGCGACCCGCCGCCGCGATCGAGCCGGTCGCGGCGATCCGCTCCAAGAGCTCCGCCTTGCCGGGGCCGAGCGCCACCCGCCCGCCGAGAACGACGCGAAGATGCAGGCCGAGCCGGTCGGAATGGCGGACACGCCGCATGACGGCGGCAGCAAAGCACGGCTGCGGGATCAGCGCCAATCGGACGTGAACGGGCCAAAATCTCTGTCAAGAAGATTGCCCAAGCTCTTGATTCTTGCCAGGATGGATTGGGGAAGAATCGTCTGTAGAGGCAAAAAATGTGGTTACCTAGGCTCGTCCTGGGGACGGCGCTTGCTGGCCTCCCCGTACTCGCGGCGGCGCAGCAGCCGCCGGCGCAACCGGCGGCGCAACCGGCACCGCTCGCCGTGAACTGGACCGGCTTCTCGATCGGAGCCGGCATCGGCGGCGAGTTCGGTACCGCGACCAGCACCCAGTCCGGGGACATCGGCACGTCGAGCTTCTATGCTTCGGTTTACGGCGGCTACGACTGGCAGGTGCCAGGGAGTGGCTGGGTGATCGGCCTCGATCTCGGCGTCGATCCGGGACAAGGCGCGTTCGGGGAGAAGGCGGTCGCCTGTCCCCCTAGCCTGTGCGGCCCGGTGCCGGGCGCGACCAACTACCTCAACGTTAAGGTAAATTGGTTTGCCGATGTGCGTCCGCGCATCGGCTACGCCTTCGGTCCCTACCTGCCGTTCGTGACTGTCGGCTATGGCTGGGGGCAGGCGCGCGCCAGCGCCACCACGACCGGCTTTCTCCCGATCGGGGGTCAGTTGACCAAGGTCGGGCTTGCGTACCAGGCGACGAATTCGAGCCTGAACGGGGTAGTGTTCGGCGCCGGCGTCGAATACCGGCTCGGTCCGCACTCGGCCATGGACGTGACCTGGTTGCGCGCGCAGACCGGCGTCAGCAACGTGCCGGGCGGGCACTTTACCGGCAACTCGTTCCGGATCGGGCTGAACTACCTGTTCTGAGCCTGCCGGCGCACCGACCGTTATTGCGGGCGGTGCAGCTTCGCCTCGGTGCGGGCCTGGAGCGCCTCGAAATCGAGGCCGGGGATCATCTCGATCACCACGAAGCCGCGTTCGGTGACGTCGATCACCGCGAGGTTGGTGTAGACGCGGGTCACGGCGCCGACCGCTGTGAGCGGATAGGAGCAGCGGCGCACCAGCCGCGGCTGCCCGTCCTTGGTCGTGTGCTCCATCGTCACCCACAGGCGCTTGGCGCCGGCGGCGAGGTCCATCGCGCCGCCGACTGCGGGCGCGGTGTCGTTCTCGCTCGTCGCCCAGTTGGCGATGTCGCCATTCTCGGCCACCTGGAAAGCGCCGAGCACGCAAAGATCGAGATGCCCGCCGCGAATCATCGCGAAGCTGTCGGCGTGATGGCAGATGCTCGCGCCCTGGCGCAGCGTGATGTACTGCTTCCCGGCATTGATCAGCCAAGGATTGATCCGGTCCTTCTCCGGCGCCGGGCCCATTCCCAGGATGCCGTTTTCGGAATGGAACACCACCTCGCGCTCCGTCGGCACATGATCGGCGATCGCGGTCGGAATGCCGATGCCGAGATTGACATACCAGCCTTCCGGGATGTCGCGCGCGGCGCGGGCGGCCATCTCGGCGCGGTTGAGCGGCTTGAAAGCGGCGGCATGTGTGTCGGGCATCGCTTCGCTCCTCAGAAGCCGGAGGGATCTCCATAGGGGACGTGCAGCACACGGTTCACGAAGATGCCCGGCGTGTGCACGTTATCGGGGTCGATCTCGCCGAGCTCCCTTATATGCTGGGTTTGCACGATCGTCAGCTTGGCCGCCATCGCCATGATCGGATTGAAGTTCCGCCCAGCCAGCCGGTAGGTGAGGTTGCCCCAGCGGTCCGCCTCCCAGGCTTCGACCAGCGCCACCTCGGCATTGAGCGCCCGCTCGGCGATGTAGGTGCGGCCATCGATCTCGCGGGTTTCCTTGCCCATCGCCATCTTCGTGCCGACGCCCGTCGCGGTGAAAAACAGCGGAATGCCGGCGCCGGCGGCACGGATGCGCTCGGCGAGCGTGCCCTGGGGCACGATCTCAAGTTCGATCTTGCCGGCGCGATACAGCGTCTCGAACACCACCGGATCGGACGAGCGCGGGAACGAGCAGATGATCTTGCGGACGCGGCCGAGCTCCATCAGCCGCGCCAGCCCGACATGGCCGACGCCGGCGTTGTTGCAGGCGACCGTGAGGTCTTTGGCTCCCTGCTCGATCAGCCCGTCGATCAGCGCGTTCGGCTGGCCAACCGCCCCGAAGCCGCCGATCAACACGGTGGAACCGTCCTTGATGCCCTCCATGGCCTCGGTCATCGAGCGGACGATCTTGTCGATCATGCCTTGGTTCCCTGCACGTCGGAGCCGGTTTAGCCGCTGCCGGGCGCAGGGCCAATCCCGCAGCCTCACCGCGCGAGCGGAAGGGGTGCACGGATGATCTCTCCCGGCTCGCGGGAAAGGTCGGATCGCCGCGCAAGCGGCGATCCAGCTGAGGACGTGTGCCGCGCCGCTACCCCGCCGCGCGCCGTCGCCGTCGCGCGGGCTCCGGCACGGCGGGCGCCGCTTGCGCGGGCTCATCGCCGTTGGCGAGCACTTCGAGAAGGGCCTGCCGAAGCTGCCGGAGGCGGCGCTCGCTGGAAAGCTTCAGCCCGAACACGTCCTTCACGTAGAACACATCTACCGCGCGCACCCCGTAGGTGGTCACGTGCGCCGAGCCGATCTGCAAGCCCTGGGCGCTGATCGCCGCGGTGACATCGTGCAGGAGGCCAGGACGGTCGCGGCCGTTCACCTCGATCACCGTGTGGGTGTTGGAGGCGTGGTTGTCGATCACCACGCGCGGCGGCACGTGGATCGCGCGCATCCGTCGGCCCAGCAGCGCATGCGACACCTTGCGGATTTCGTCGTTCAGGCGGAGCTCGCCCGCCAGCGCCTGCTCGATCAGCGCGGCCAGCCGCGCCAGCCGGTGCGGCGCGTCGAAGGCGCCGCCAGCGGCGTCCTGAATCCAGAACGTATCGAGCGCCATGCCGTTGGTGAGCGTATGGATGCGCGCATCCACGATCGAGGCACCAGCGAGCGCCAGGGCGCCGGAAATCTTGCTGAAGAGCCCCGCATGGTCGGCGCAGTAGACCGTGACCTCGGTCACGGCGCGCGCGGGCAGCGGCTGCGTCTCCACCGTGAGCGGCGCCTTGCGGGCGTCGGCCTGCCGGATCAGGCGCGCATGGCGGGCATGGGTCTCGGGGTCGAAGGAGAGCCAGTAGCTCGGATAGCCGAGCGCCCAGTAGGTCTCGATCTCCTGGCGGCTGAAATCCTCGAGCAGGGCGGCGGCGGCCTCCTTGGCGCGGGCGACGCGCACATCGCGCTCGGTGGTGCCGAGCCCGCCCGCCAGCACTTCGGAGACGCGCGAATAAAGCTCGCGCAAGAGCGTCGCCTTCCAGTTGTTCCACACTTTGGGCGAGACGGCGCGCATGTCAGCGACCGTCAGCACGAGCAGCAGCTTGAGCCGCTCGGGCGACTGGATGATGTCGGCGAGATCGAGGATGGTCTTAGGGTCGTCGATATCGCGCTTGAACGCGATTTCGCTCAGCAGCAGGTGATGCAGCACGAGCCAGGAGACGGTCTCGGTCTCTTCCGCCGACAGCCCGAGCTGCGGGCCGACGCGCAGAGCGATGTCGGCGCCGAGCTGCGAATGGTCCCCGCCGCGCCCCTTGGCGATGTCGTGCAGCAGCATCGCGAGGTAGAGCGGCCGGCGCGATTGCAGATGATCGACGATTTCCGAGGCGATCGGCGCCACCTCGGTCAGCTCGTTCCGCTCCAGCGCGTTCAGCACACGCACCGCTTCGATCGTGTGCTCGTCGACGGTGAACACGTGATAGGTGTCGAATTGCATCTGCCCGACGATGCGCGCCCAGTCCGGCAGGTAGCGGCCGAGGAAGCCGGTCTCGTTCATGATCGCAAGCCACTGGGCGCCATCCGGCCCGCCGTCGCGGCTCGATCCGCACAGCAGCTCCATGAACAGCTTCGCCGCCTCGGGATCCTCGCGCAGTCCCACGGCCAGGCGGTTGTTGCGGATCAGCGCGCGGACCGAGAGCGGATGCAGGTCGAGGTCGCGATCGCGCGCGATCTTCAGGATGCGGAGCATCTGGATCGGCTCCGCCGCGAAGTCCCGCCCCGGCAAAGGCAACAGCTTGCCGTCGGCGAGCACGAACCCTGCTTGCAGGAGCGCCTTGTCGGTCTCCGGCGCGACCGCGGGCGCCCCCAGCGCCTCGCGCAAGATCGCCGGCTCCAGGATGCGGGTGATCTGCGCCACGACGCGCGCGTTGAGAAAATAGTGGCGCATGAAACGCTCGACACCGTCCTGGCGGCCATGGCGCGTATAGCCCATGCGCGCACCGATGACCGGCTGGAGGTCGAACGTCAGCCGCTCCTCGGCGCGGCCGGCGACGTAATGCAGATGGAAACGGACGGTCCAAAGGAACTCCCACGCGCGCCGCGCGTGGCGGGCCTCGGCTTGGGTGAGGATATTGCCGACGTCGGCGAGCTCGCCCATGGTCTGCGTGCCATACACGTAGCGGGCGATCCAGTAGAGCGTCTGTAGATCGCGCAGCCCGCCGCGCCCTTCCTTCAAATTGGGTTCGACGACGAACGGGCTGTCGCCGAAGCGGCGGTGCCGCGCCTCGCGTTCGGCCTGCTTGGCAAGAATATATTCGGCCGCCCCCGCTTGCTGGCATTGGGCGACGAAGCGGGCGTGGAATTCCTCGAACAGCGCCGGATCGCCGGTGAGGTGCCGCGCATCCAGGAGCGACGTGCGGATCGTGCTGTCCTTCGCGCCTTCAGTCAGGCATTCGTCGATCGAGCGCGTGGCGTGGCCGACCTTCAGGCCGAGATCCCACAAGAGGTAAAGCACGTGCTCGACCACCTGCAGCGTCTGCGGCGACGGCTGCCGAGGGGTGAGGAACAGAAGGTCGATGTCGCTGAACGGCGCGAGCACGCCGCGCCCGTAACCGCCGGTCGCCGCCACGCTCAGCTTGTCAGGAGGCGCGCCGGCGGAGACCACGTAATCGAACAGAGGCCGGATGAGATCGTCCACGAGCCCGGCGAGCATCCGCGCCGCCTGCAATCCGGTGATCTGGTCCTTCTCGAAGGCGGTCTGCACCTGGCCCTGAATGCGCGCCAGATGGCGGCGGAACCCGGCGAGCGCGGCGTCGCGCGGCACGGGAGCATCCGCCGCGTCCGGCGCCGCCCGGGCACCGGAGGGGGACAAAGCGGGTGCGGCAGCCGAGTTCCCAAGCATCGAAGCAGGCTACTATGTTGGATCGCACGGGGAAACCGGAAGCAGCGCGCGAAGTCGATAGAGCGCGTCCAGCGCCTCGCGCGGGCTCATCCGGTCGGGATCGAGCTCGGCGAGCGCACGCAGAAGTTGCGCGGTCGCGTCCTCGGGCTCGGCCGCGGCGCCGCCGGTGCCGGCGAACAGCGGCAGGGCCGAAAGCCTTGCGGCGCCGAGCGGGCCGCCCTCCCGCTCGAGCGCCGCGAGCAATGCGGCGGCGCGCCGCACGACCGGCTTCGGCACCCCGGCGAGCTCGGCGACATGCACGCCCCAGGAGCGGCCGGCCGCGCCAGCGGCGACTTCGTGCAAAAAAACGACAGTGCCGCGCCATTCCTTCACCCGCATCGTGTGGGGTGCGAGGCGCGGCATCACCGGCGCCAACTCGGCGAGTTCGTGGAAATGGGTGGCGAAGATCGTGCGGCAACGCAGCGTCGTGTGCAGCGCCTCCAGCACCGCCCAGGCGATGGCGAGCCCGTCGAGCGTCGCCGTGCCGCGGCCGATTTCGTCCACAACCACGAGCGAGCGGGGGCCGGCCTGATGCAGGATGGCCGCGGTCTCGGTCATTTCGACCATGAAGGTCGAGCGCCCGCGCGCCAGATCGTCGGCCGCCCCGACGCGGGAGAACAGCCGATCGACGATGCCGATACGGGCGGATTTCGCCGGCACCGGCAGACCGGCTTGCGCCAGCACCACGATCAGCGCGTTTTGCCGCAAGTAGGTGGATTTGCCCGCCATGTTCGGCCCGGTGAGCAGCAGCAGGCGCCGCTCCGGCGATAAGTCGCAATCGTTCGGAACGAAGGCGGCTTGCCCGGCCAGCGCGCGCGCCACCACCGGGTGCCGTCCGGCCTCGATGCGAAACGCGTCGTCGGTGCTCACCACCGGGCGGCACCAGTCGCCGGGCTCGGCGAGTGTGGCCGCGGACTGGGCGACGTCGAGCAGGGCGAGCGCTTCGGCCGCCGCGGCGATCGGTTCGGCCTCGGCGAGCACGGCACGGGCGAGCGCCGCGAAGACGGCACGCTCGCGCGCAGCGGCACGCTCGGCCGCCTCGGCGATGCGCCGGTCGAGGTCGGCAAGCTCGGGCGTGGAGAAGCGGGCGCCGCTGCTCATGCTCTGGCGCAGGGTCACACCCTCTCTCGCGCGCAGCGCCTCGGCGGCGGCGGCGGGCACTTCGATGACGTAGCCGAGCTGCGCGTGATGACGGATTTTCAGCGCGGCGACCCCGAAACGCTGGGCGAGATCGAGCTGCATCTTGCCCAGCACACGGCGGCTGTCGTCGCGCAGCGCGCGCTCGGCATCCAGTTCGCCGTCATAACCCGGCCGGATCGCACCGCCGTCGTCGAGGCGAGCGGGAGGCGGGTCGGCGAGTGCGCGGGCCAACTCTTCCTCCAGCGCCGGATCGAGGGCGAGCGCGGCGCGCGCGGCGGCGAGCATCGCGGGCGCCGCGCCGCCGAGCGCCTCGGCGCAGAGCCGCGCCGCCCGCAGCCCGTCGCGGATCGCGGCCAGATCGCGCGGCCCGCCGCGCCCGGCCGAAAGCCGCCCCAGCGCCCGCGCCATGTCCGGCGCGGCGCGCAGCAGCGGACGGAGCGCCGCGGCGGCCGCGCGTTCGCCGAGGAGCCAGCCCCAGGCGTCCTGGCGCGCCGCGATCGCCTCGGCATCGGCGAGCGGTGCGGCGAGCCACTCGGCGAGCTTGCGTCCCCCCGCCGCGGTGAGCGTGCGGCCGACGGCGGCGAGCAGAGTGTGCTGGCCGCCGCCGTCGCGGGCGCGCAGCAGCTCGAGGCTGGCGCGCGTCGCCTGGTCCATGAACAGGAGCCCCGCCTGCGGCGCCTGCGCCGGGCGGGAGAGGCGCGGCGGCGTGCCGCCGGCGGTTGCGCGCACATAGTCGAGCGCCATCGCCGCAGCGACCGCCTCGGCGTCGCTGAAGGCGCCGAACGCATCGAGGCTCGCCGCGCCGAACGCCTCGGCGACGCGCCGGCGCGCCGCCATCGGCGCGGAGGCGGCGATCTCCGGGGCCCGCAGCGCCGCATACTCACCGAGGGCCAAGGTTTCCGGTGCAAGAATCTCGGCGGGCTCCAGCCGGCCGAGCAGGGACGGCAGCTCGGCCGCCGGTACGGCGGTGGTCTCGAACAGCCCGGTCGAGACATCGAGCCACGCGGCACCGACCTGTCCGCGCTCCTGGATCAGCGCCAGCAGCAGGTTGGCGCGGCCGGGCTCCAGCAGCGTTTCCTCGGTCAGCGTGCCGGGGGTGACGAGGCGCACCACCTCGCGCCGTAGCGGGCCCTTGCCGCTGCGCGTTCGGGGATCCTCCGTCTGCTCGGCGATCGCGACGCGAAAGCCGCGACGGATCAGCCGGGCGAGGTAGGCGTCGGCGGCGTGCACCGGCACGCCGCACATCGGAATCTTTTCCCCGTCATGTTCGCCACGATGCGTCAGCGCGATGTCGAGCGCGGCGGCGGCGGCTTCGGCGTCATCGAAAAAGAGCTCGTAGAAATCGCCCATGCGGAAGAAGATCAGTGCATCGGGATGCGCCGACTTGGCGGCAAACCATTGCGCCATCGCGGGGGATGCGCCGTTGGCATCGGGGCGGCGGGGAGCGGCGGCCATCCGGCCGCTATAGCCCAGCCGGGGCGTCCAATCCGATCCCAAGTCGCAGCCGCTCGCGCAGCAGCAGCGCGAAAATCGCCGGGTCGTCGCGAAGGTAGCGCCGCGCGAGCCTGTTGGGATCGGCCGCCAGCCGGTGCAGCCACTCGAGATTGGCGCGGCGCATCCACACGGGCGCCCGCCTCGCCGCCCCGGCGAGGTAGTGCAGCGAGGCGCCGATGCAGAGCGCGGTCCCCGTTATCCCTGCCGTGCGCGCGAGGGCCGCCGCCAGCATCTCCTGGCGGGGCGAGCCGACCGCGAGGAAGATCAGCCGCGCCGGATGGGCGCCGATAAAATCGACCGTTCGGGCGAAGGCATCGGGGTCGGTCTCGAAGCCCATCGGCGGGTCGTAATGGTGCGGCGGCGCGAGGCGGCGGCGCGCCGCCAGGGCCCGAACCGCCTGAGCGCGTAGGCCGATCACCACGACCCTTTCCTCCCTCGGCAAACGCGCGACGAGGCGGGCGGTGAGGTCGCTCCCCGCGACGACCGGCGGCGTCGGGAGCCCGATCAGGTGGGCGAATCCCGCCACCACCCGGGAATCGAGCAGGCAGAGCGCCGCGTCCGCGTAGAGCGGCCGCAGGGCGGGCTGGCGGGCGAGCCTGACCAGATGGTCGGCATTGGGCGTGACCACATAGCGGAAGGGCGCGCCGGCAGGCCGGCGCTCGATCGCCTGTGCCGCCGCCTCGAGCGAAAGCGCCGCAAAATCGAGGCCGAGCAGCCGGACCGAGGCTGCCGCACTCACATCGCTGCCCGCAAGGTGAGCAGGCCGAGGCTGCGGACGAAGCTGCCCCCGAGGCCGGAGACGTTGCCAGTCGTGCGGACCGCGGAGAGGTCGTAGCTCGCGGTCAGGCGCAGATGGCGGTTAAGCAGCCAAGTCGCGGCAAGGGCGCCGCCCTCGATCCGCTGGGTTCCGTTGCTGCCGGCGAGCGCGGCGTGCTGCCAGCCGAGATCGGCGTGCAGGATGACGTTGCGCCGCCACTCATAATCTGCGCCGAGCCGCACATCGGTATAGACGAACCCGGCCACGCCCTCCTGCGCCGCGTCCTCGATGCGGCGGGTGAGGCTCGCCGTGATGCTGACCATCCCGTCCGGGGCGAACACGAGATCCGCCTCGCCGACTGGAACCGACTGTGCCGCGAACGCGCCCACCCGATAGGCGCGGTGCTCCCAGCCGCCGAGCAGGCGGTAGTGCCAAAGCCCGTCGGTCGCATCGTCGATCCCCGCGAGCAGGGCGATTGTCTCGGAGTTCTCGGAGGGCTGCCCGGCCGGTGTATCGACGTAGAACTGGGTTGCCGTCCGCAGGGCGAACACCGCTTCGCGCCGGGGGGCGAACTCGTAGCTGGCGGTCAGGTCCGCCCGCAGCACGTCGCGATCGCGGTAGCTCTGCGGGAACGGCACGCCGGCGGCCGAAGCGGTGCCGAACCGCCAGCTCGCAAAGGACAGCCGAGGGGTGAGCGAAAGACGGCCGAGCGGCAGCGAATAGCCGGCATCGGCCTCGTTCACCGTGAATGGGATCGGCGCGTCGGTGGGAAGCGCGTCGAGCTCAGTCGGGTCTTGGTGGAGGGAAAAGTGGGCGGCGCCGAAGCTCAGCGTGCCCGGCCCGAGAGAGACCCGGGCGCCGGCGGTGGCGGTGACATCCGTCCGGTCCTGCACCGCCAGCGCGGGGAAGCTTGTGTTGATGGCATCGAGATAAAGGCCATAACCATGATCGGCGGTGTCTTCGGTCAGAGCGAGCGAGGGATGGGTGCGGATGACCGCGCTCGCGCCGCCGCCCGCGCCCAGAACCGCGCTGTCGAAACCGGCGCTCTCCTCGATTTGCGGACGCAGCAGGGCATCGGCGAGTGGAATGCCGAGCGGGTCGTAGGCGGGGCGCAGCCGCGTCTGGACCGTCACCCCGGGATCGGCACCCATGCCCGGGATCGTCGCCAGCGGCAGGTCCGGCAGGAGCTGCGCCCGGGCTGCGACAGCGCCAAGTACGATTGCGGCACCAAGGGCGGTGGATCGGCGCCCGAGCCGGCCGCGCCGGCAACGCGTTTTTGCGTCCATGCGCCGGCATTCAAGCCGGTCCGGGTTAAAGCCGAGCTAACGGCAGCGCGGGGCGGCTAAGGCGCGCCGCGCTGGTCGAGCTGGTGCATCATCAACGCGACGCCGCGGCGCAGCCGCAGGATGCCGCCGCGCACCTCACCGATGTCGCAAAGATGCCGTCCTTCGTCGCCGAGCGAGAGCACATCGGGCTGCGGCGGACGTGGGGAGACGCGGATCAGCTCCTGCAGCTTGGCGGAAAGCTGCTGGCAGAACGGCTCGGTATCCGTCGTAACGACGACCGTCGGGGTCGGTCCCGAGCGGGGAATGACGAATGCCAGCACGATGCCGATGCCCGCCGCGATGCCAGCAATTCCGGCGATGCGGACGACCAACGACATGCGTGCCAGATAGCGAAGGACGCTTTGCTGCCGGCCTGCCGGTGGTGTGACAACGCCGTTAGCCTGCATCTGGCCTCTGCGGGGGGCGGGCCGAAAGGAAAAGCTTCGCAACGAGTCCTGGTGCGGCATCGGACAGTTCGAGCCGCCCGCCGTGAAGCTGCGCGACTGCTTGCACTAAAGCAAGCCCTAATCCCGACCCTGGCGTACTGCGGGCCTTTTCGCCCCGGAAAAACCGTTCCGTGGCGTGCTTCCGGTCCTCCGGCGGGATGCCGGGGCCCTGGTCGGCCACGGTGATGCAGGCCGCCGAGCCCTGCGCCGAAGCCTCCAGCCGCACGGCGGCGCCTTCAGGGGAGAACTTGACGGCATTGTCGATCAAATTGGCGACTGCCTGCTGGATCAGTGCTGGATCGCCATAGGCGGTTAGCCGTTCGGGCAGGCGGAGTTCGAGGCGCACGTTCTTCTCCTCGGCAACAGCCTCGTACAGCTCGGCTACGCCCTGCAGGAGTGGCACCAGATCGGTCTCGGCGAAGGCGGCGCGGCGGGAGCCCGCCTCGATCTCGGCGATCCGCAGCAGGCCCTGGAAGATCGCGACGATGCCGTCGAGATCGCTGGTCGCCCGCTCGATCGCCGCCCGCAGCTCCTCCTCGGTCTCGGCATGGCTCGCCGCCTCCTCGAGCCGCGCGCGGGCGCGAGTGATCGGGGTGCGGAGATCATGCGCGATGGCGTTCGAGACCTGGCGCACGCCGTCCATCAGGCGCGTGATCCGGTCCAGCATTTCGTTCACGGTCTCGGCCATCTGATCGAATTCGTCGCGGCGGCCCGACAGCGGCACACGACGGCCGAAATCTCCGGCGGCGATCGCCGTGGTCGTCGCCGACAGGCTCGCCAGCGCCCGGCGGAACAGCAAACGCACGAACAGGCCGCCGATGGTCGCCATCACCAGGACGACGCCCATCGCCCATAGAAGCGCGTCGGTCAGCAGGCGCCGCAACTGTGACCGCGCCTGGATGTCGCGGCCGACTAGAAGATGATCACCGTTCGGCAAGTCGTAGCGTTGCACGAAAGCGAGCGAGCGCACGCCGGCACGCTGCACCTGCAACTCGTAGCGGCCGTCATTGCGCGTGACCATCGGCGGCCAGTTGAGCAGGTTGCCGGCGATCCGGTGCAACTCCGGGTCGGCGAGCAAGTAAATAGCGTTGTCCTCCACATCGAGCGCAAGCCGGTTCTCGATGGACAAGATCAGCGCCGCGGTGCCGCCCTGGCGGAAACGTTCCTGTAGGCTCTGCGCATCGGACTGGATCGTCGCCTCGGTCTGCCGGTCGAGCAGACCCGCCGTCGCCCACCACAGAAAGAGCGCGAGCGCCGTGGCGCTGATGGCGAGCAGCACCGCGTAGACGGCCGCGAAGCGAACGCCGGCCGAGCGGGCGATGCGCCGATTGCGCCAGAGCCGGAGCGGCGAGATCACGTCAGGGGATAACGCTCGGAGCGATCAGGCGTTGTCGGCCCGCAGCATGTATCCGGCGTTCCGCACCGTGTGGATCAGCGGCGAGGGGAACGGCTTGTCCACCTTCTGGCGCAGGCGCGAGACGTGCACGTCGATCACATTGGTCTGCGGATCGAAATGGTAGTCCCACACGCCCTCCAGCAGCATGGTGCGGGTCACCACCTGGCCGGCATGGCGCATCAGGTATTCGAGCAGGCGGAACTCGCGCGGCTGGAGCTCGATCTTCTGGCCGGCCCGTTTCACCTGCCGCGAGAGGAGGTCGAGCTCCAGATCGGCGACCTGCAGCTTCGTCACGGGCCCTTCGGCCTTGCCGCGCCGCGAGAGCGCCTCGATCCGCGCTAGCAGCTCAGAGAAGGCGAACGGCTTGGTGAGATAGTCATCGCCCCCGGCCTTCAGTCCCTTCACCCGCTCGTCGACATCGGCGAGGGCCGACAGGATCATCACCGGCGTGGTGTTTTTCTGCGAGCGCAAGGTCTCGAGCACTCGCAGCCCGTCGATCCCGCCGGGCAGCATCCGGTCGAGGATCACGGCATCGAACGGCTCGCTCGCGGCGAGGAACAGCCCGTCGCGGCCGTTGGTCGCGTGCTCGACCACGTGCCCGGCTTCGCGCAGGCCGCGCAGGACGAAGCCCGCAACCTCCCTGTCGTCTTCCACTACGAGAATCCGCATCGCATCCCTCCTGGCGTCCTCTACTCCGACATCTCGGCCGGCCGCTGTCCGACGACCACTCGGATAGACAGGGTCCTACCATCCCGGAGGATTTCAAGCGTCACGCTCTGCCCGGGCGCCCGTTCCGCGATGTCGCGAACCAGACCGAGCGAGGTGTTCACAGCCTCGCCGTTGACCGCCACGACGACGTCGCCGGGCCGCAGTCCCGCGCGCGCGGCGGGACTGCCGCGCTCCACGCCCGCGACGAGCACGCCCTTCGGAGTCGCGTCGGACGAACGTTCCGCATTCTCAACAGAGACCCCCAGCCAGCCGCGCGGGATGGAACCGTGCGCCTCCAGCTCCTCGACCGTGCGGCGGACGAGATCGGAGGGAATGGCGAAGGCGATCCCCACCGACCCGCCGCTCGGCGAGACGATCGCTGTCGTCATGCCGATCACCTGCCCTTGCATGTTGAACGCGGGTCCGCCCGAGTTGCCGGGATTGATAGGGGCATCGAGCTGCAGGAAATTGTCGAACGGCCCGGCGCCGAGATCGCGCCCCAGCGCGGAGATGATGCCGACCGACACCGACCCGCCGAGGCCGAACGGATTGCCCGCGGTGAGCACCCAGTCGCCGACCTCCACCTTTTTCGAATCGCCCCACGTCACCGCCGGCAGCGGATGCGGCGGCTGCACGCGAATCACGGCGACGTCGGTGAGCTCGTCGGCCCCGATCACGGAGGCGGGAAGCTGCTCGCCGTCGAGCAGCGAGACGGTGATCTTGGTGGCGTTGCCGACGACATGGTTGTTGGTGACGATGATGCCGGACGGGTCGATGATGAAGCCCGATCCGGCGCCCATCACGTTTTCGCGCTGACCATTGCCGAAGCGGCGGCGGAACTCCCGGCCGAGGGGCGTATCGCGCAGCTCGGGCGGGATCTGTTCGAGCAGATTGCCGGCGCTCACGGTTTCGCTCACGGCGATGTTGACGACCGCGGGCAGTACCCGCTTGACCAGCGGCGCGAAGCTCGCCGGCGCAACTTGCGGGCCGGCGGACAACGCGGCCGGCGGCTGGGTGCAGGAGGCGGTGAGCAGCGCGAGGGCCAGCGCCAATCCCCTCGGAAGGAGCCAAGAGGTGCGGGGGACGGGCATTGCGTCGTCTTCTCTCTCCGTGGCGGCGTCCGGCCTTGCAACCGAGATGGCATGGACGCGCGAGCGCAACAAGAACGCCGGTCAGCTCTTTTTTGGCGGCGCTGACCGTGGGTCCTCCGGCCAGGGATGGCGTGGATAGCGCCCGCGCATCTCCCGGCGGACCTCTTGCCAGCCGCCCTGCCAAAAGGCGGCGATATCGCCGGTGACGGCGATCGGCCGCGAGGCCGGCGACAAAAGGGCGAGTGCGATCGGGATACGTCCGTCGGCAAGTCGCGGGGTCGCGTTCATGCCGAAGAAGTGCTGCGCGCGCGCGGCGGCGAGGGGCACCGGCTGCGTGTAGTCGATCGGCGCGCGCCCAGACGGTAGATCGAGCGCCGGCGGCAGCGCGCGATCGAGGCGCAGGCGCAGGCGCGGGGGCAGGCGCTCGCCGAGGATGGCCACGAGATCGAGCTTCTGCGCATCGGCGAGCCGGTTGATGCCGTCGAGATGCGGCCGCAACCATTCATCCGCCGAGGCCGCCAGCGCGGCATCGGAAAGATCGGGCCAGCCGGCCTCGGGTTCGATGCGGCGCATCAGCGCCACGCGCGCCTGGAGCTGGCGCGCCGCGTCGGTCCAGGGCAGCGGGCGGAGCGCCTGCGCGGCAATCGCCGCAGTGAGACAGGCGGCGGCTTGGTCCGGTGCGGCGGGTTCGGTGCGATCGGCGAGGATTAGCGCGCCCAGGCGCCGGCGGCGACGGGCGAGCACCGCGCCGGTTGCCGGATCGAGGCTCGTCTCCGCCTGTTCCGCGACGCGCGCCGCGACAGCGGGCGGCAGCGCCTCCGCGCTGAGCGGGGCGGCGAGACGGATGCGCGCGGAGGTGCGGAGGTCGAGCGCCGCCACGGCAAGCAGGGGCGCCGTCGCCAACTTGTCGGTTCGCGGCAGCCGCGCCCCGCCGCCGCCCGCAAGGCGGAACGCGCCCGGTTCGCCGCGCCGCTGGGCAATCCGGTCGGGGAAGCCCGCGGCGATGAGGAACGCGGGATCCCCCTCGGCCGACGCCGCGCGTCCGATGCCAAGGCGCCGTCGGTACTGCGCGGCGGCACGCCGCGTTCGCGCGAGGATGCTGCGGTCGGCGGCCGGATCGCCCTCGGCAAGGGCGGCAAGGCGAAGGCCGATCTCGGCCGGGGGCTCGGGGCCGCGGAACGGGTCCCGCTCCTCGAGGAGTGCCGCGAGGTCGGCCGCGAGCGCCGCCTCGCCGGCCGAGCGCGCGGCGAGCATCATCGCGGCGAGCCGCGGATGGGCGCCGAGGTCGGCCATGCGCCGGCCGTCGGCGGTGATCCTGCCCGCCTCGTTGAGGGCGCCAAGCTCTTTCAGCAAGGCGCACGCCGCGGCGAGCGCACCGGCGGGCGGCTGGTCGAGAAAGCGCAGCGCCCCTGGCCCGGTGCCCCAGGCGGCGCACGCGAGGACCAGGCCGGAAAGCTCGGCCTCCAAGATTTCCGGTCGGTCGAAAGCGCCAAGGCCGCGATGCTGCGCCGCGGTCCAAAGCCGGATGGCGACGCCCGGTGCCTCGCGCCCGGCCCGGCCGGCGCGCTGGTCGGCGGCGGCGCGTGAAATCCGCACGGTTGCGAGCCGGGTCAGCCCGGTGCCCGGGTCAAGCCGTGGCGCGCGGCGGAACCCGCCGTCGATCACCACACGGACGCCGGGCACCGTGAGCGAGGTCTCGGCAATGGAGGTGGCGAGCACGACCCGCCGCTCAGGACCGCGGCTGAGCGCCCGGTCTTGCTCCGCTTGCGGCAGGTCGCCGTGCAGCGCCTGCACCAAGGCGCCGCATCCCTGGAGCTCGGCCCCGGTGCGCCGGATTTCCGCCATCCCTGGCAGGAAGGCGAGGATGTCGCCCGGTTCCTCGGCCAGCGCAGTTCGGATCGCCGCCGCGGTTGCACGCGGCAGGTCGCGCGGGGTGGCGAGGTCGCGCGCGGCGTGGCGGATGGCGACCGGGTGGATGCGGCCGGCGCTTTCGACGACGTCCGCCTGCATCATCGGCGCCAGGCGCGCCGCGTCGGCGGTGGCCGACATGGCGATCAGCCGCAGATCGGGGCGGAGCACGGATTGCAACTCGAGACAGAGGGCGAGCGCGAGGTCGGCATCGAGCGAGCGTTCGTGTATTTCGTCGAGCAGGACGGCGGCGACGCCCTCCAGGCCCGGATCGCTCAGCAGGCGGCGCAGCAGCAGGCCCTCCGTCAGCACCTCGATCCGGGTCTCGGCGGAGACGGCGGCGTCGAGCCTTGTGCGGTAGCCGACTGTGCGGCCCACGCTTTCGCCGCGCAGCGCCGCCATGCGCGCTGCGGCGGCCCGGGTGGCGAGCCGGCGCGGCTCAAGGACGAGGATGCGGCCATCGCCGCGCCAGGGCGCATCAAGCAGGGCGAGCGGCACGAGGGTGGTCTTGCCCGCGCCGGGGGGCGCAATAAGGATGGCGTTGCGTCCGGTCGTCAATGTGGCATGAAGCGCCGGCAGCGCGTCGGTGACGGGAAGATCGGGCGCCATGTGCGGCGCCCGCCTAGCACCGGTGGCCAAAGCTGCCCAGGTTCGGTGGCGGCGCCTGCGGGCGAGCCGCCCGGCACGGAGCGACGGTGGTTCGGTATCTGCTCGTTTTCGGCCTGCTGACAGCCCTGTTCGGCGCCGCTCCGGCACGCGCGCTGGAAAGCACCCCGGTGATTACGCCGCAGATGCGCGCCAGCCTCGTTTCCGACAGCGATCATGCCGCACCGGGCGCGACGCAGCGCCTCGGTTTGCTCCTGCGGATCGCGCCCGGCTGGCATGTTTACTGGAAGAACCCTGGCGAAGCCGGCGCGCCGCCCGAACTGCGCCTGTCGCTGCCGCCAGGCTTTCGCCCCGGCGCCATCGAATGGCCCGCGCCCGCGCGGCTGCGCGAGGGGCCGCTGCTCGTTTACGCCTATAGCGGCGAGGTGCTGCTGAGCGTTCCCGTCACCGTGCCGGCGGACGCGGACGGGCTGCACGCGCGAGCCGAAGCCAATTGGCTCGTGTGCAAGGACATCTGCATCCCGCAGGAAGGTCGGTTCCGGCTCGATCTGCCTGCGGGCTCGGCCGCGCCGTCGGCCGAGGCGCCGCTGTTTGCCGCCGCCGAGAGAGCGGTGCCGCGCGCCGTGCCGTGGCAGGCGACGATCGCGCCGGACGGCACGCTTGCCGTGCTCGGCTCCGAGCTTGGCCCCACGACCATCCGCGCGGCTTCGTTCGTGCCGGACAGCGAGGGCGCGATCGTCGATGCCGCGCCGCAGCCGCTCCGCGCCGTGCCGGGCGGCCTTGCGCTCGCGCTCAAGCGCGGCAAGCAGTTCAGCGCCGGCCGGCCGCTCTCCGGCGTGCTGCTGCTGACTGACCGCGCGGGGCTCCCGAGCGCGGTCGCGCTGCGTGCCGAGCCCGGTCCGGTGCCGCCGATGTTCGCCGCTCCCGACACGCCGCTCTGGCGGCTTTGGGCGCTTGCCTTCGCCGGGGGCGTGCTTCTCAACCTGATGCCCTGCGTGTTTCCGGTGCTGGCGATGAAGGCGCTGGCGCTCGCGGCAACCCGCGAACGGCGGGGTGGCCACGCCGTTGCCTATGGGAGCGGAGTGTTGACGAGCTTCGCGGCGCTCGGCGGCGCGCTGATGCTGGCGCGCGAGGGACTGGCCAGCGCGGCGGGCTGGGGGTTTCAGTTCGCCTCGCCCGGCTTCGTTGCCGCGACCGCCTGGGTGATGCTCGCGATCGGGCTCAATCTCTCCGGCATGTTCCGTGTCGGCGCCGGGCGGTTCGCCGGGGCGGGGCAGGGGCTCGGCGCGCGCGGCGGCGCGGTCGGCAGCTTCGTGACCGGCGTGCTGGCGGTGCTGGTCGCCACGCCCTGCAGCGCCCCCTTCATGGCCATCGCGGTCGCCGGCGCGCTCGCCGCGCCGCCCGCCGCGGGGCTCTCCGTTTTCCTCGCCATGGGAGCCGGCCTCGCTGCGCCCTATCTCGCGCTCGCCGTCGTGCCCGGCTTGGCGCGGCTTCTGCCGCGCCCCGGGCGGTGGATGGAGTGGTTCCGTCGCGTCCTGGCGCTGCCGATGTACGCGACCGCCGCCTGGCTGTTGTGGGTGCTCGACCAGGAGGCGGGACGCAGCGGGCTCTTCCTGGCGCTTGGCGGCATGGCGCTCGTTGCGCTCGCCGCGTTTGTCCTCGGCGCCACCCAGGATGCGACGCCCGGCCGGCGGCGCGCCGGCGTCCTCGGCGCGACCGGACTGGCGGTGGCCGCCTTCGCCTTGCTGCCCGCCCTTGCGGCGGGACCGGCCGATGCCGGGGAGGCGCGCTTGTTCCTGCCGGGCGCCGAGCCCTTCAGCGCCGCCCGGCTCGCCGCGCTGCGCGCGCAACAGCGGCCGGTGTTCGTCGATGTAACCGCGTCGTGGTGCCTCACCTGCCTCGTCAACGAGCGCGTCGCGCTAGAGAGCGCGGCGGTGCAAAGCGCGTTCCGTGATCATGGCGTCGCTGTGCTGGTGGGCGACTGGACCCGCCAAGATCCCGCGCTCGGCGCCTTCCTGCGCGCGCAGGGGCGGGAGGGGGTGCCGCTTTATCTTCTTTATCGCCCGGGCGAGCGATCACCGCATGTGCTCGACCAAATCCTGACCCCTGCCAGCGTGCTCGCGTCCTTGCGCTGACTGGATCGCAACGAGCCCTAGCCATACGGCAGGCTTGGCCGGTCATCCGGGCTGCCGCACGGATGTATTCTGAGATAGACCTTCCGGATCGTTGAGCGGGAGGAACGCCGATGGCACGGCTCGCGGGCAAAATCGCGCTCATCACCGGCGCGGGCACCGGAATCGGGCGCGCGACGGCCCTCAGGATGGCAGCCGAGGGCGCGCGGGTCGCGATCGCGGAAATCAATGCCGCGGCGGGCGAGGAGACCGCGCATCTCGCCGGCAACGGCGCGATCGCCATTGCAACCGACGTCACCGACGAAGCGAGCGTCGAACGCGCGGTGCGGCAGGCCGTCGGTCATTTCGGCGGCCTGCACGTGCTGCACAACAATGCCGGCGGCTCGACGCCCGAGGACGGCAGCGTGGTCGATGCGCCGGTCGCCGAGTTCTGGCGCGTCATGCGCCTCGACGTGTTCGGCACCTTCCTCGGCAGCCGCTTCGGCGTGCCGGCGATCCGCGCCTCGGGCGGCGGCGCGGTGATCAATATGGCCTCCAATCTCGCCCTGATGGGGATCGCCGGACGCGCCTGCTACACGGCGGCCAAAGGCGCGGTGGCGGCGTTGACGCGGACGATGGCTGTGGAGTTCGCCCCCGATGTGCGCGTGAATGCGCTCGCCCCGTCGGCGACGATGACCGAGCGGGTCCGCAAGCTGATGGCAGGCAACGCGGCGGTGGAGAAGCTCGCCAAGTCGCACCTGCTCGGCCTGATCGCCCCCGAGGATGTGGCGAACGCCGCCTTGTTCCTCGCCAGCGACGAGGCGCGCATGATCACCGGGCAGGTGCTGGCGGTCGATTCTGGTGTAACGATTTCCTAGCGACGGGAGCAGCGCGCATGGACGGCTATGTTCATCCCGAGTTCCTGGCCGAGACCGGCTGGCTCGCGGAACGTCTCGGTGATCCCTCGGTGCTGGTATTCGACTGCACCACGCACCTGATTCCCGATCCGAAAGCCACCTATCAGGTCGTGCCCGCACGCGCTGACTTCGAAGCCGCGCATATTCCCGGCGCGCAGTTCATCGACGTGCAGAAGGACGTTTCCGATAACGCGCGGAAGCTCCGGTTCATGGCGCCGGCGCCGGACGCGCTGGCGGCGGCGATGCGCCGGTTCGGGGTGAACGGCGACAGCCGCATTGTTCTCTACAGCACCGCCAATGTTTGGTGGGCGACGCGCGTTTGGTGGCTGCTCAGGATGATCGGCTTCGACAACGCCGCCGTGCTGAACGGCGGGTTCCAGAAATGGCGGGCCGAGAACCGCCCGGTCGAAAGCGGCCCGGGCCGGGCGCGGCCGGAAGGCACTGTGCGGGTGCGGGAAGTGCGTCCGCTGATGGTGGACAAGGCGCGCGTGCGCGCTGCCATTGGCGATGGCAGGGTCTGCACGATCAACGCGCTGCTGCCTGAACAGCATAGCGGCACCGGCGGCAACAGCTACGGGCGGCGCGGCCACATCGCGGGCAGCGTGAACGTCCCGGCCGCGCACCTGATCGACCCCGAGCGCAAGACGTTCCTGCCGGCTGAGAAGCTGCGCCAGCAGTTCAGCGCGGTGGGCGCGCTGGATCGCGAGGTGATCGCCTATTGCGGCGGCGGCATCGCCGCCACGGCAGATGCGCTCGCGCTCGCTTTGCTCGGTCACGAGAACGTGGTCGTGTACGACGCCTCGCTCTCGGAATGGGCTCCCGACCCCGCTCTACCGATGGAAACCGGGTGAGCCGGGTTACGCGATCAGCCCCTGCGCCTGCACGGCGAGGGTGGTGAGGTCGGTCGAGCCGGCGGCTGACGAATTGCTCGCCTGCATCGAAAGCAAGTACTGGTCCGCCAGCCCCGTGACGTAGCCGCGATTTTGCAGGTCGGCGATGTTGAGCCGCGAGCTGATCGCCTGCTGCTGCGCCGTGATGTCCTGGTTGACGATCTCCTGCGGAATGCCGAGCGCGCCGGTGATGACGTCGAAATTCACCACATTGCCGAGAACATCGTTGACCGAGGTGATCGAGCCGGCCTGTGACAGGAACGTCAGCGCGTTGGAAAGTCCGGGGGTCGCCTGATCAAGCCCCTGAAGCCACTCGACCTGAGCATAGGCGTTGGTGAGCGTCGATATGACTTGCGGGTTTTGCAGCGCCGACAACCCGTTCTTGGCGAAGTTGTAGCTTTGCACGGTGGCAAGCCACGTCGCATCGCCGAACTGGTTGACCAGCGAGTGAGGATCCGAAGGATCGGACAGAAAGAGCTTCTGCACGAGCGCCGTGTCGCCGATATAGCTGGACAGGCCGCTGGCGGTCAGCAGCACCTGCTGCACCTCGGGGTTGGCAAGCGCCTGTTGGATGCTGGTGGCGTTCGCGACCGCCTTCTTGAAGGCGGCAACCGCCTGGCTCACCACCGGTTGCTGCGCCTCCTCTGCGACTCCCCCGCTTTCCTCCTGCTGGGCGAGCGTGAGGTCGGTGATCGGATTGCCCGACGAGACGAAGTTGGAGGCCGTCGTGCCCGTCCCGGCGCTGTCCAGGATGTTCAGGATCGCGGTGGCCGTGTTGCTCGTGTCCTGTGGCGAGAACAGCACGCTATAGTCGATGCCGCCGATAGCTCCGCTCATGCGCCGCTCTCCGTTCCGGCCAACGTACCGTCGGACCGGTTAAGAATCGGCTAAGCGTCAGGCAAGACCCGCCGCCGCGCCGATCAGGGCGAAGCCGCGCGCGGTTGCCTCGCCGTCCAGCGCCTCGGCCATGCCGCCCGCCGTCTCGATCGCGCGCACATAGAGGCGCGCAAGGTCGGGCGGCCCGATGACATGCACGAGCGCGGCACCGGGTTGGGCGCGCAGCGCGGCGCGGGCTTCGTGCCCCACGAGCAGGCCGAACAGCCATGAGGCCACCGCTTCCTCGCCCGCGGTCGCGGTGCGGAGGGCGGCCAGATGGCGCAAGAGGCCGCCCGGCTTGGCGGCCTGGGCGAGCCCCGCGGCGAAGCCGGCCTCGTCGGTGATCGCCGGCTCGCGCGCCGCCCGCGTGGGTGGCAGGGCGGGACGCAGTGCCGCGAACAGTTCCCCACTCAGGTGCGTCTCGAATTCGGCGATGCGGTGCTGGGCGATCCGCACCCAGCGGCTGCGCGCCCCGGGCAGGCAGGCGATCCCGCCCTCCGCGCCGAGAAGGGCGAGCGCGGCGGCGAAACCGGCCTCCTCGCCCGCGCTCAGCTCCACCGCGCCATCGGTTCCGGTGCAGGTCAGCCGCGGCAGGGCGCGCACCTCCGCCCAGTCAAAACCCACTGGGGTCAGGCCGGCGGCGATCTCGGCGGCGCCGGCCGGACAGGCGACCGAGCCCGCCTCGGCCCACCCGCCCGGGTCGGCGACGGCGCCGGCCACCAGCACCGCGCCCTCGCCGCCCGCGAGCCAAGGCCCCACCTCCTCGCGCAGCGCATCGCCGAAGCGGCGGTCCTGCACGCGCGCAACGCCGCGCGCGCTGAAGCGGCGGTCGCGGATCGCGCCGTCGCGCAGGCGGAAGGCGCGGAAGCTGTATTGCCCCCACTCGACACCGATCATGCGAACAACTCCGTCGCCGGGCTGGCGCGGCGATACTACCCGGGTCAGACTGCGGGATAATGCAAGAATCGGAGCCGAACGTCCCGCATCGCGCGCTGATTACCGCCTCCGCGATGCTCGCCACGCTGATGCAGGTGCTCGATGCCGCCATTGCCAACGTGGCGCTGCCCTATATGCGCGGCTCGCTCTCGGCGAGCCAGGACGAGATCACCTGGGTGCTGACCTCGTACGTGATCGCGGCGGCGATCATGACCGCGCCCGTGGGCTGGATGGCGGTGCGGTTCGGGCGCAAGCGGCTCTTCATCACCTGCCTCGGCGGCTTCACCATCGCCTCGATGCTGTGCGGGGCGGCGCAGTCGCTCGAGCAGATCGTGGTCTTCCGCATCCTGCAAGGCATGTGCGGCGCCGCGCTCGTGCCGCTGTCGCAGGCGACCATGCTCGACATCTACCCGTTCCGCCGCCGCGCCACCGCGATGGCGATCTTCTCCTCGGGAGTGATGCTGGGGCCGATTATGGGGCCGACGCTCGGCGGCTACCTGACCGACCTCTACAATTGGCGCTGGGTGTTCTACGTGAACCTGCCAGTCGGCATTCTGTCGATGCTCGGGCTGGCTCTGTTCATGCCGCGCGCGCCGGTGCGCCCCGATTTGCGCTTCGATTGGCGCGGCTTCGCGATGCTCGCGGTCGGCGTCGGCGCGCTACAGATGATGCTCGACCGCGGCCAGGAGCTCGACTGGTTCAGCTCGCGCGAGATCATCATCGAGGCAGTGCTGGCCGGCACCGGCATCTACCTGTTTGTCGTGCACATGATGACGGCTGAGCGGCGCTTCCTCAATCCGGCGGTGTTCCGCGATCCCAATTTCATCGCCTCGGCGCTGATGAGCTTCTTCGTGGCGATGGTGATGCTCGCCACCTCGGCGCTGCTCGCTCCATACTTGCAGGATCTGGCGGGCTATCCCGTGTACACGGCGGGCATCGCGCTGGCGCCGCGCGGGCTCGGCACGATGATCGCGATGTTCGCCGCGAGCAAGCTCGCCGACTATATCGATCAGCGCAAGATCATGGCGTTCGGCCTGCTCGTGCTCGGCTTCGCGCTCAACCAGATGAGCCATTGGACGCCGGACGTGACGCAGGGCCAGATG
This sequence comes from Acetobacteraceae bacterium, assembly GCA_035685165.1. Taxonomy (GTDB): domain Bacteria; phylum Pseudomonadota; class Alphaproteobacteria; order Acetobacterales; family Acetobacteraceae; genus DATFDN01. The sequence goes on along the minus strand of DASRBI010000013.1, from coordinate 120,102 downwards.
ATGGCGACGCTCATCGTGCAGGGCGCGGCGATAGGGCTGATCTTCAACCCGATGACGGTCGTCGCTTTCGTCAGCCTGCCGGCGCGGCTGCGCGGCGACGCCACCGCGCTGCAGGCGTTGTTTCGCAATATCGGGCAGGCGATCGGGATTTCCGTGACGACGGTGGTCCTGACCCGGGCGACGCAGACCGCGCACGCCGACATCTCCGCCAACATCACGCCCTTCGACCGGCTGCTCCAGGGCACCGGAGCCGTGGCGCACTATTGGAACCCTGGACTGGCGTCAGGCGCGGCGGCGCTGGACGCCGAGATCAACCGCCAGGCGGCGATCATCGGTTACAACAACGATTTTCACCTGATGGCGTTCGTCGTCGTGCCGCCGCTCTTGCTCCTGCTCCTGATGCGCCGGCCCGGCCGGCTTGCGCCGGCGGCGGAATAGCCCCCTAGCGCCAGCCGCGCCGGATCAGCGCCCGCCCCTGACTCTGGTTCACTAGCGACCCGATGAGGCCGAGCCGGCGCGTGTCTTGTTGCACCGAGCCGCCCGCGCTCAATGCGCTGGCAGCGAGCGATCGGATGAGCGCGCTCAGGAATCTGGACGCGGCGCTGGCCCCGGGCCGCTGAGCGTCAACCGGTGGGCACGCCCTTGGTGGTGGAATACTCGAAGTGCAGCGCCTGTCCGGGAAAGACGATCGGGTGGATGGCGTGCGCCGCCATCGCCGCCTCGCTGAAGCCTTGCAGGATCAGCTTGAGCTTGCCCGGATAGTGGGCGACGTCGCCGATCGCGAACACCCCGGGCAGGCTCGTCTGGCAGGTCGCGGGATCGACGCGCAGATGGTGCTGGGCGAGATCGAGCCCCCAGCCAGCGATCGGGCCGAGATCGGTCGCCAGCCCGAAAAAGGCGAGCAGCGCATCGGCGGGTAGGCGGCGCGGCTCGCCCCTGAGCGTGGCGACCTCGACCGCTTCCAGCACCCCCTGCGATCCGTGCAGCGCGGCGAGCTGGTAGGGGATCACCAATTCGATCTCGCCCGCAGCGGCGGCTTCCTCCAGCCGGGCTGCGCTTTCCGGCGCGGCGCGGAACTTGGCACGCCGATGCACGACCGTTACGCGCGCGATGTCCTTGAGCGCGAGTGCCCAATCGACGGCGGAATCGCCGCCGCCCGCGATCACCACGCGCTTGCCGCGGAAGTGCTCACGCCGGCGAACATAATACTGCACCGCGCCCGTGGCCTCGTAGGCGGCGAGGTTCTCGACCGGCGGGCGGTTGGGGCCGAAGGCGCCGGCGCCGGCGGCGATGATGACGGCCTTGCAGCGCACTTCCTCGCCCTGACCGGTGCCGAGCACGAACGCGCCCGCCGCGCCTTGCAGCCGCTCGACGCGCCGCCCGAGAAGGCGCGGCGCATGGAACGGCGCGATCTGGCGCTCAAGCTGCTCGATCAGCCCGGCGGCCGAGATCGCCGGGTGGGCGGGGATGTCGTAGATCGGCTTCTCGGGATAGAGCGCGGCGCATTGCCCGCCCGGCTCACCGAGCGCGTCGATCAGGGCGGCGCCTATTTGCAGCATCCCGAGCTCGAACACCGCAAAAAGCCCCGCGGGTCCGGCGCCGATGATGGCAACGTCGGTGTCGATGCTGGTCATGGGCCGAGCTACCGCCCGCGCCGGTGCCGGAGCAAGTGTTCAGGTCCAGAGCGTAGGGCGGATGCCAATCCGCCGACGCAAGTCAGCGACTCGACTTCGGCGCATGCCGCTGCGCTCCATGCGCCCTACAGGCCTTCTACAGCTTTTCCGCTTCCCACAGGTCGGTGCCGGACGCGGCTCGGAAATCGCCGGAGCGCTCGGCCTTCACGTCTTCGATCGGGATGCCCGTCGCGTCGGCAATCTGGGTGATGCGATCGAAACCGCCGATCACGCAAGCCGTGCCGCCTACAGCGCGCCCCCCTCGGTGTTGCGAGCTTCAGCGGCGATGGCCACGCGCTCGGCGCCGGTCCGCCACGTTCCGGCGCGCGCGATGCCGGCCCAGGCAAGCGCGAGCGCCTGCGCGAGGTCGGGCCGGAGCGCGCTCACCTCAGGTCGTCACCGGGAACTTACAGCTCGGGTTGAGCGGGTGCAGCGCCTGATCGGCCGGCGTCGTTGCCACGTGCTCGAACAGGTCCCAGCCGCCCGGCTTGGACGGCTTCTTCACCCGCCAGAGATAGGCGGGGAATTCGCCACGGCCGTCTGCGCGCACGGCGCCCTTGCCGAAGGCGTCGTCGTCGGTCGGGATCCCCTTCATGCGCGCCACTGTCTCGCGTCCGCTCTTCTTGGCGTTGGCTGCACCACCCATCGCAGCAACCGTCTTCAGGTAGTGCAGCGTCATCGAATAGTTGCTGGCGTGCGCCATATTCGGATAGGCGCCGTTCACCAGCTTCGGCTGCACGCGCTTGGCGAACGCGCGCGTGCGGTCGTTCCAGTCCCAATAGAACGAGGTGGTGGCGCTGAGCCCGATGGCGAGATCGCCGAGCGCGTGCACGTCGGTGATGAAGATCAGCAGCGGGGTGATCTTCATCTTCTGGTTCACGCCGAACTCGTGCGCCTGCTTGACGCTGTTGACGGTGTCACCACCAGCGTTCGCGAGCCCGAGCACCTGCGCGCCCGAGGCCTGCGCCTGCTGAAGATAGGAGGAGAAGTCGGTCGTGTCGGGGAAGGGATAGCGCAGCGCCCCCTTCACCTCGCCGCCGGCGGCCTTCACCACCGCCGCCGTCTGCTCCTCGAGGATATGGCCGAACACGTAGTCGGCGGTGATGAAGAACCAGCTCTTGCCGCCCGCCTTCACCGTGGCGCCGCCGTTCGACTGCGCCATCATGTAGGTATCGAAGCTCCAGACGATGGTGTTGGGCGAGCACTGCTTGTCGGTCAGGTCCGTCGTGGTGGCGGACCCGTTCAGCATGATCTTGTCCTTCTCCTTGGCGACCTGCGCCACCGCGAGCGCGACCGAGGAGGTGGGCACGTCGATCACCGCATCGACGCCCTGGTCGAACCATTGGCGTGCGATCGAGGCCGCAACGTCCGGCTTGTTCTGATGGTCCGCCTCGATGAGGTCGACGGCGAAGCCGTGCGACGAGGGGTTGAACTCCTCGATCGCCTGGCGCGTGCAGATCACCGAGTTGGGCCCGGTAGTGTCGCGATAGGTGCCGCCGAGATCGGTCAGCACGCCGAGCTTGATGGCGGGGGGCGCGCCCTGCGCGCGGGCGCGCAAGAGCGGAGCCGAGCCGAGGACGGCAGCGCCGGCCAGCGCCGCGCGTCTGGTGATGGGCATTGTGACGATCCTCCCGTGTTTTCCGTTGGCTTCGTTTCAGCCCGAGCGCCGCCCCGGCGTCAAGCTGCGTGCTAGCGAATTAGGAGACCGCGTCCGCCTCCGCCCGCAACCCTGCGCGCAAGCGCTGCATGGCGCGGGCAAGCACGGGTTCGGATTGCGCGAAACAGAGGCGGAGATGGCTTTCGCCCGCCTCGCCGAACGCGACGCCCGGAGCCACCGCCACACCGTGGTTCAGCACCAGCCGCTTGGCGAGGCCGAGACTGTCCTTCACCCCTTCGATCCCGATGAAGGCATAAAACGCGCCGTCGGGCGGGGTAAAGTGGATGCCGTTGAGGCCGGACAGCGCGGCGGCGGCGATGTCGCGCCCGCGCGCACAGAAGGTGCGAAAGCGCGCGATCGCCGCATCGTCGCCAAGTGCCGCGATCCCCGCGCGCTGCACGAATGGCGCCACGCCCGAGTGCGTCACCTCGACGATCTCGCAGATGCCATCGCGCGTGCCTGCTGGCACGACCATCCAGCCAAGCCGCCAGCCCGTCATGACGAACGACTTGGAGAAGCTGTTGCAGACGATCACCCGATCGTCCGGCTCGGCGATGTCGAGCAGCGAAGGAGCCGCCGGCGCGTCGGCATAGACCAGCCGGCTATATACCTCGTCGGAGATAAGCCACGCGCCGCTGCGGCGGCAGAGCGCCAACACCTCGCGCAGCTCGTCCGGGCTCGCGGTCCAGCCGGTCGGGTTGTTGGGCGAATTGAGCACGCACGCGCGCGCCCCTTCCAGCTTCGCCTCCAGCAGGTTGAGATCGAGCTGGAACCCGCCCGTGTCGGTCGGTTCGAGCGCGATCCAGTCCACCTCCGCGCGGTGCAGACGCGCCGCGTTCGGCAGGTTGGGCCAGAGTGGGGTGTGCATGACCACCCGCTCACCCGGGCGCACGATGGCGGCGAGCGCGACGTTGACCGCCGTCATGCCGGAGGCTGTGACCTGGATGCGGTCCTCGGTCACGGGCCTCGCGTGCAGCACGGTCAAATACTCGGCGAGCGCGTGGCGCAGCTCGTGGATGCCGCGCACGTCGGAATAGCGGGTGTCCCCCGCTTGCAGCGCGGCGATCGCCGCGTCGCGCGTGCCTGGCGGGGTCGGCTGGTCGGATTCGCCGAAGCAGAGGAAGTCGGTATCAGGCCGGCCGAGCGCGAGGCGGCTTACCTCGACGATACGCGAGCCGGGAAGCTGAAGCAGATCGGGCATCGAACCGATCTAGGCGCTGTGGCCGCCCCGGTCGAGCCGCCTCGCCCGGAGGTGCCGCTCAGCCGACCGCGACATCGTCCCAGAAGCCGAACCGGCCGGCGATGTGGGCAAGCTTCGGCTGCGGGGACTCATAGACCCAGGCATTGCGCGGATGGCGGGTGCCGTTCAGCACCACGTCGTAGAACTGCACCCCATGCGGACAGGCATGGTCGCTGTCGGTCTTGGGCGATTTCTCGAGCAGGTCGCGGCGCACCGAGCCGGGCGGGAAGTAAAGATAGCCGCCGGCCTCGGAGATATCCTCGCTCTCCGCAATCACGGTGCCGCCGAGCGTGGCCTTCATCCGTGGCTGCCTCCCGGTTGCTCGGAGGGACTTATAGCGTGCATCGGCCGGCCGGGCGAGGCGGCCACACGGGATTGTTCGCCACCGGCCCGCTCTCGGGATCAACCGACAGGCTCGCGGATCGTTCCGCCCTGCATGTCGGTATCCGCTACTCTCGCCCGGCCGGTGGGCACGGGTTCCCCCCGCAGCCAGCGCGGGCTCGACTGGCTCAATTTCTTCGTCGCGGACGTGCAGACGGCGTTCGGCCCCTTCATCGCCGTGGAGCTATCCGTCAACGGCTGGACGCGCTCGGCGATCGGCGCGGTGCTGACGATCAACGGCGTGGTGGGAATTCTCGCACAGGCGCCGGGCGGCGCTTTGGTCGATGCGGTGCGCGCGAAGCGCGCCGTGATCGGCGTCTGTTTGGGGCTGATCGCCGCCGGCGCCCTGATTTTCGCGCGGTTCCCCGCTTTTTGGCTCGTGGTGATCGCGCAGGCGCTGCACGGAGCGACCGGGGCGGTCGCGCAGACCGCGCTTTACGCGATCGGCCTCGGGCTGGTCGGACACCGCGTCTACCACCGCCGCGTCGGGCGCAGCGAACGGTGGAACACGCTCGGCAACGCAGCGACGGCGATGGGCATGGGGGCGCTCGGGCACTTCCTCTCCCCCGCCGCGCCATTCTACGCCGCGGCGCTGCTGTGCGTTCCGGCCGGCGCGGCGCTGTTCACAATCCGCGGCGCCGATATCGACTACCGGCGCGCGCGCGGCGCGGAGCGGCGCAAGGAGCCGAAAGCGGCGCGGTTTCGCGAGTTGCTCGCCAACCGCAGACTGCGCGGCTTCGCGCTCTGCGTGTTCCTGTTTCAGTTCGCCGACGCCTCGATCCTGCCGCTGGCAAGCGAGCGGCTCACCGAAGGCGCGCGGGGCTTGTCAGAGCTCGTCACGGCGGCGCTGGTGGCGGTGCCGCAGGTGGTGACGGCGATCATTGCCGGAACGGTCGCGGCACGTTCGGAGAGGTGGGGGCGCCGCCCCCTTCTGCTCGGCGGCTTCGCCGTGCTGCCGGTGCGGGCGGCCCTGTTCGCGGTGGTCGGCACGCCGTTCCTGCTGCCCGCGATCCAGATCCTGGGTGGCGCCACCACCGCCGTCGTCGGCATCATGATCCCGCTGATCGTCGCCGATATCACCCAGGGCACCGGGCGCTATAACGCCGCGCTCGGCGTCGTGCTGATGTGCGGGCTGATCGGCGCCTCTCTGAGCACAACCGTCACCGGGTTTCTCGCCCAGCATCTCGGCTTCGGCGCGGCCTTCGCCGGGATCGCCGTCGTGGCCGCCTTGGCCACGTTCGCGGTGTGGCTCCTGGTGCCGGAGACCTCCCAGGAGGCGCTGCGGGAGGACTGAGCTGGCCTTCGTCCTCCTGCGAGAGTACCGGCAGCAGGATCTGCGCGAAAAAACGTTCCCCATCCGCGGGCGCTCCTGCCGGGACGCCGGCCGGATGTGTCGTTTGGCAGCACCGCCAGCGTGCCGCGGCCCAATCGCCCGCCGCGCCCACCCGTGCTAGCGTGACGGAATGAGCAACCCGGCCCGCACCGCCGCCTTCTTCCAGCTCGCGGCACTTGCCCGCCGCCCTAATGGGCGGCGGATCACGCCGCTGTTTGCCGCCGATCCCGAACGGGCGCGGCGGTTCACCTTCGCCTTCGACGATCTTTCGCTCGACATCTCGAAGAGCGCCATCGACGACGCGGTGCTGGCGGCCCTGTTCGCCCTCGCGCGCGTGGCCGACCTGGAGGGCTTCCGGCGGCGGCTGTTCGCGGGCGAGGCGGTGAACGTGACGGAGCACCGCGCGGCGATGCACATGGCGCTGCGCTCGCCCGCCGATGCCGGGCTGAAGGCGGCGCTGCCGGGCGGGATCGACGACGCCTCGCGGCTGGCGGCGGCCGAGCGCGCCAAGATGCGCACCTTCGTCGAAGCGGTACATTCTGGGCGCATCGTCGGCGCCACCGGCCAGCGATTCACCCATGTGCTGAATGTCGGCATGGGCGGCTCCGATCTCGGCCCGCGCGTCGCCACCGAGGCGCTGACGCTCGCGCGCGACGAGGCGCCGATGCAGGCACGATTCCTCGCCAACGTGGACGGGCACGCCTTCGAGATCGCCACGCAGGACCTCGATCCGGCGCGCACGCTGATCCTCATCGCCTCGAAATCCTGGACCACGCTGGAAACGGCAATGAACGCCGCCGCCCTGCGGGCGTGGCTGTCCGGCGCCTTGGGCGAGGAGGCGGTCGGCCAGCATTTCGTGGCACTCTCCACCAACCTCGAAGGCGTCGCCAGGTTCGGCATCAAGCCCGACCGCATCTTCGGCTTCCGCGACTGGGTGGGCGGGCGCTATTCGCTCTGGTCGCCCGTGGGCTTGGTGATCGCGCTCGCCGCCGGCTGGGACCAGTTCCAGAAGCTGCTCGACGGCGCCTGGGCGATGGACTGCCATTTCCGCGACGCGCCGCTGGAGCGGAATCTGCCGGTGATGCTGGCCTTGACCGGCATCTGGAACGTCAACGGGCTCGGCTGCGCCACCCAGTGCGTGCTTGCCTATGACGAGCGGCTGCGCCGGCTGCCCGCGCATTTCCAGCAGCTCGAGATGGAGAGCAACGGCAAGCACGTCATGCTGGACGGGTCGCCGGTCGATCACGACACCTGCCCAGTGATCTTCGGAGAACCGGGCACGAGCGCGCAGCACAGTTTCATGCAGCTCGTGCACCAGGGGCCGGCAGTGATCCCGGTCGATTTCATTCTCGCCGCGGTGCCCCACCACGCACGCGAGGAGGCGCACCGCGCGCTCGCCGCCAACGCCTTCGCGCAATCGGCCGCGCTCTTGTGGGGCCGTTCGGAGGCCGAGGTCCGCGCCGAGATGGCCGCGCACGGGGCGAGCGCGGAGGAGATCGACCGCGTGGCGCCGCACCGGGTCTGCACCGGCGAGCGCCCGTCCAACACCATCCTGTTCCGCCGGCTCGATGCGTTCACCCTGGGGCGGCTGATCGCGCTCTACGAGCATAAGGTGGCGGTGCAAGGCTGCCTCTGGGGGATCGACAGTTTCGACCAATGGGGGGTGGAGCTCGGCAAGCAGTTGGCGGGCAGCATCACCCCGGCGCTGGAAGGCAAGCCCGCACCGGATATGCCCGCCGATGCTTCGACAGCGGGGCTTGTGGCGCGGTTCCGGGCGTTGCGAGGCGATTAGTGCCGCGCGCCCTCACCCGGCGCTACGGATCACCTCTCCCGCGAAGCCGGGAGAGATCCCCCGCGCGAAGCGCGGGCGGGTGAGGGCGGGCAACGCATGATCCGCATCCTGCCAGACGCGGTGGTCAACCGCATTGCCGCCGGCGAGGTGATCGAGCGCCCGGCGGCGGCGGTGAAGGAGCTGGTGGAGAACGCGCTCGACGCCGGTGCCTCGCGGATCGCGGTGGCGCTCGACGGAGGCGGGATCGAGCGGATCGAGGTGAGCGACGACGGCGCCGGCATCGGCGCCGAGGATCTGGCGCTCGCTGTGCGGCGGCACGCCACCTCTAAGCTCGCCGATGGCGACCTGACCCGCATCGCCACGCTCGGCTTCCGTGGCGAGGCGCTGGCGGCGATCGGCGCGGCGGCACGACTCGAGATCACCTCCCGCCCGCCGGGCGGCACGGCGGCGGCGATCACGGTAGAGGCGGGACGGGTGGGGACGGTTCACCCGGCCGCCGGGCCGCCCGGCACGCGGGTCGTGGTGCGCGACCTTTTCTTCGCCACTCCGGCGCGGCGAAAGTTCCTGCGCCAGCCGCGCACCGAGGCCGAGCACGCCGAGGCGATGCTGCGCCGGCTCGCGCTTGCCGCGCCCATGGTGGCGTTCCGGCTGGAGATCGACGGCCGGGCGGTGTTCGACTTGCCGGCGCAGGACCGCGCCGCGCGCGTCGCCGCGCTGCTCGGGGCGGAGGCGGCGGCGGCGCTCGTGCCAGTCGAGGCGGCGCGCGACGGGCTTTCGCTCGCGGGCTTCGCCGGCTCGCCCGCGTTGAGCCGCGCGACGGCAGCGCATCTGGTGTTCACCGTCAACAACCGGCCGATCGCGGCCGATCCCCTCCTGCGGGGCGCGGTGCGGGCCGCCTATGCCGGGGTGATCGAGGCCGGGCGGCATCCGGTGGCGGCCCTCTGGCTCGACGTGCCGCCCGACTCAGTGGACGTGAACGTGCATCCGACCAAGGCCGAGTTGCGCTTCCGCGATCCCGGCGCGGTGCGCGCGCTGCTGGTCGGCGGCATCGGCCGCGCGCTCGCCGGTGCCGCCGGGGTCGCCGTGCCGGCCGCGCGCCCGGCCTTGGGTCTGGCGCCGCCGCGCCCGCCATCGGGCTGGCGGATGCCGCTTCCGGGGTTGGCGGAGGCGCAGCAGGCGCTGGAAATGCCGGTTTCGGTCCGCGCCGCGCCGCCGCCGGCGCCCCAGCGGCAGCCGCTGCCGCTCGGGGTGCCGGTCGCGCAGATATTGGATACCTACGTCGTCGCGGTGGCGGGCGATGGCGGGCTCGTGCTCGTCGACCAGCACGCCGCCCACGAACGGCTGACCCACGAGACGCTGCGCTCGCAGCTTCTCGACGGCGGCGTGCGGAGCCAGCCGCTGCTGATGCCGGCGGTCGTGGAGCTGCCGCCGGCGGACGCGGCGCGGCTCGTTGCGTTCGCCGACATGCTGGCGCGGCTCGGGCTCGAGATCGAGGCGTTCGGGCCGGGCGCGGTGCTGGTGCGCGCGCTGCCGGCAGCACTCGGCGCGCCCGACCCGGCGCCCCTACTGCGCGACTTGGCCGACGAGCTCGCCGAATGGGGCGCTCCCGCCGCGCTGGAGGCGCGGCTCGATGCCGCCATCGCACGCCTCGCCTGTCACGGCTCGGTGCGCGCCGGACGGCGGCTGGCGCCCGAGGAGATGGATGCGCTCCTGCGCCAAATGGAGGCCACGCCGCGCGCCGCCACGTGCAGCCACGGCCGCCCGACGGTGCTCAAGTTCTCGCGCGAGGATCTGGCGGCGCTGTTCCGGCGGGGGTGAGCCGCGCATTCTCGCCTCTCGGTGTCATTGCGAGCGTTGCGTAGCGGCGCGCGGCAGTCTCCTGCCCGCGGTGGATTGCTTCGGCCGACACTTCGTATGGGCCTCGCAATGATGCCGAAACAGGTCCGGATCTGCCGCGATTATTCTAAGCCTGAGCAACGCCTTGACCAACGCGCAAACGGCAAGGACGAGGTTCGCCGCCATCAGCCAGTTCAGTTGCGCGAGGTCGGCCCCGATGCGCGAGCGCGGCGCGCGGCAGGCGCCACGTCTTCAGCCGCCTCGCGCGCCTTGTCCTCGGGCGCATTGGCCGCACGCAGCGCGTCGTGGAGTTTGCCGCGCATCGGAACCATCGCAAAATGCGTCTGAAGGCTGCGCCGAGCAAATCTCACGTCCGGGCGCGCGCCGGCCTCAGCTCTTCGCGGACGCCTCGGCGCTGTTGTGGCGCGCGGCGCGGCGGGCCTTGTACCAGGAGCGGATATCGTCCTCGGTGACGTAGCCCTTATGCGTCGCGTCGATCACGTCGAAATTCTTGGCGACCACGCGCATCACCTTCGACGCTTTCGCCTGGTCAAGCGTCAGCCGCCCGTCATGGGTCGTGTTGGCCATCTCGAAGCGATCCGCCAGGCTGAGCCGGCGGTGCCGCTGCGCCGTGCCGGCGCCCTGAGCGGGGGCGGCCGCGCTCGCTGTCCCCGGCGGGGCGGGCGGCGGCGTCTGCGCCGTCTGCGCGGCGGCGGGCAGGGCGAGCAGCGAGAGAGCAAGCAAGGAAGGGGCAAGGCGCATCCGGCATCTCCTGGTCCTGGTGCGCTGCGAGACTGACAGGCAAAGGTTGCGAAGCGGTAAACGGCCCGGCTCAGATCACGCCCTTCGCGCGCAGTGCGGCGAGCGCCGCCGCATCGAGGCCGAGCCGTTCGCTAAGCACCGCATCGGTGTGTTCGCCGAGCAAAGGCGGCGGCAAGCGGTAATCGGCGGGGGTTTCCGATAGCCGCACCGGATTGGCGATCACTTTTACCGTCGCGCCCGAGCCGTGCCGCATCTCGCGCACCGTCTCGCGCGCCACCACCTGCGGATCGGCGAATACCTCCGACAGCCGGTTGATCGGTCCGCAGCCGATCGAGAGCCCCTCCAGCCGCTCCACCCACCAGTGCGTCGTTTCACGCTGCATGACCGGCGTCAGCGTATCGGTGACGAGCTGGCGGTTCTGCACCCGCGCCGCATTGGTGGCGAAGCGCGCATCCGCGAGCAAGTGCGTCAGCCCGAATGCCTCGCAGAACCGCTTGAATGTGGGATCGTTGCCGATGGAAAGGACGATGTGTCCGTCCTTGGTGGGGAACACCTGGTAGGGCACGATGTTCGGGTGCTGGTTGCCGAGGCGGGGCGGGTTCTCACCGGTAGCCAGATAGTTCATGCCCTGGTTGGCGAGCCAGGCGACATGCGCGTCCAGCATCCCGATGTCGACCTGCTGGCCCTGGCCGGTCAGGTCGCGGTGTCGCAGCGCGGCCAGCACGCCGATGCAGCCATAGAGGCCGGCGAACAGGTCGGCCACCGGCACGCCCACCTTCTGCGGTAGGCCGTCGGGTTCGCCGGTGAGGCTCATCACCCCGCCCATCGCCTGAATGAGCGAGTCATAACCCGGCCGCGGCGCGTAGGGGCCAGTCTGGCCGAAGCCGGTGATCGAGCAATAGACAAGGCGCGGGAAGCGCGCATGGAGCTCTGCATAACCGAGCCCGTATTTCGCGAGCGCGCCGACCTTGAAATTTTCCACCAGGACGTCGCTCTCGGCGATCAGCTTGAGCGCGATCTCCTGGCCTTCGGGCTTGGCGATGTCGAGCGTGACCGAGCGTTTGTTGCGGTTCACGCCGACGAAATAGGCGCTCTCCTCGGTACCCGGCATGTAGGGGGGCGCGAAGCCGCGGGTATCGTCGCCCGCGCCCGGGCGCTCGATCTTCACAACGTCCGCCCCCAGATCGGCGAGCATCTGCACGCAGGTCGGCCCCGCCAGCACGCGGGTCAGGTCGAAGACACGAATGCCGTTGAGCGGTCCGGTAGAGTCGGTTGACATGGGAGCCTCGGGTTGCCTGTCCACTCCGACACTGAGCGTGCCGGCGCCGGCTATGCAACAGGGCGCGTGGCCGGCCCTCCGTCCGCTATCTCGTCCCCATCCCGCAGGACTAGCTCGGCGGGCAGGCGAACCGGGTCCGCGTGCCGGGCGAGCCACTCGGCCGGGGCCGCCTCGCCGTGGGATACGAAGACGAAATCGAGCGCGAGTTCGTCCACGGCTTGCGTTCGGGGTCGGTCGTCATCGGCGGCAGCATAGAGGAGCGGCGTAAACTTCCGGTTAACGGAACGGGAGTTCACCCGCCCCGGATCAGCCGCTCGAGATCGGCCGCGGCATCCGCGCGGGCGGTGTTGAACGCCGCCTCCCAGACCGCGATCTTGCCGCCGCGCATCGTCCAAACCTCGGCACCGAAGCCGGTCATCGCCGCACCGCTCGTCCGGTCCTGCCACCAGCCGGTCCAGACATTGGCGATCGTGTCGCCGGAGAGCGCGCGGAACTCCTTTTTCAGCCGGTAATCGCACTGAGCGCCGGCCCGGGCCTCGAAAAAGCGGCGGAGGGCATCCTGGCCGCGGAACTCGGGCAGCGTGCCGAAGCGCACCGTGCAATCCTCGGTGAAGCCCGCCACCAGCGCGTCGATGTTCCACGGCATGAACAGCGATTCCACATAGGCGACGAATTCGCGCGCCTCCGTCTCGTTGCGCGGGTTCATGCCGCGCCCTCCGCGAAGGCCGGCATCACCTCGGCGGCGAACAGCGCGACCGAGCGCAACGAGGCTTCGAGCGGCATGGTGCCGAACGCGAAGCGGCAAAGGACGTAGTTGATGCCCGTTTCCTCGCCGAGCGCGCGCAGCTTCGCACGCACGCTCGCCGCGGTGCCGGCAAAGGCGCGGCCGGCCTCCTGCGCCTCGTCGAAAGTTTCGGGAAAGATCGCCTGCGGCGAGGGGAGTTTCCCGTGCTGGAGCCACAGCTTCATGAAGCTCGCGCGCCATTGGCGGTAGGCAGGGCGTGCCACCTCCAACGCCGCCGATTCGCTGTCGGCCAGCACCATGTGCCGGCTCACGCCCATCAGCGGCAATTCGGCGGGCGGGCGGGCGAGTGCCGCCCATTCGGCCCGATAGCGTTCGGTCACGGCGCGCATCGGCCCGGGCGGCAAATTCGCGACCACGTTCACGGAGTGCTCGGCCGCCCAGGGCACGCTGTCGGAGCGGGCGATGCCGTACCAAAGCGGCGGGTAGGGGCGTTGATAGGGTTCGAGCTCCATCGGCACCCGCTCGTAACGGTAGTAACGGCCGTGATGGGTCAGTTCGCGCGCCTGCAAGCCGGCGAGCACGACCTCGAGCGCCTCCTGATACATGGCCGGCGCCGCCTCGGCGTCGATACCCCAGTAATCGAGCTCGATCGGCGAGATGCCGCGCCCGATGCCGAGCATCAGCCGCCCGCGGCTCATCTGGTCGAGCATGCAGATCTCGTCGATCACGCGCAGCGGATGGTACAATGGCAAGGTGTAAACCAGCGGTCCGAAGCGCAGCCGCTCGGTGCGCTGCGCCACCGCAGACAGCCAAACGCTCGGCGAAGGGGCGAGGCCGAGCGGCGTCGCATGGTGCTCGGCGACATGGTAGCCATAGAAACCGGCGCGGTCGTACGCCTGGATCAGCGTCAGCCGGTCGGCGAAGAACCGATCGAGCGACCCGGCGCCACGGTCCATGTGATCGAAAATGCCGAAACGCATCCTGCTAGCTTCCCGCCGCCGCGCCCGCGCGCTCCTTTTGCGCCATGCGCTCTTTCAGTTGCTCGGGCGTGAGGCGCACGATGTCCTCGTTCTGGTGCGCGTAGAGATCATAGGCGGCGGTGTCGATGTCCTCGAGCACGATGTCGCCTTCCAGCACCCCCGCCTTCCACGCCTCCTGCGCGGGCTGGCGGTCGTGGAACTCGGGCATCACCTCGCGCGCGAACAGCTCCAAACTGTCGCGGATCGCTCGGTCGGACGTCTTGCCCGCCTGATTGAGCAGGATCACCTGATCGACATGCGCGGCCTCGAACTGGCGCAGGCGCTTGCGGATCGTCTCGGGCGAGCCGATCAGGCCGTTGCGGAGCGCCTGCTGCGCCTTCTCGGTGCCGCGCCAGGATTGGTATTCGCGCCAGAGATCGCTCTCGCCCGGCGCATCGACGCCCTTCCGCCCGTAATAGGAGAGCGAGAAGATGAAGAACGTCCAGCCGGCGGCAAGCTCGATCGCCTCCTCGTCGGTCGGCGCGCACATGAAGCCGTTGACGATGGCGATGTTCGGGTTGGGCGGATAGTCGGCCAGCCGGTTCGGATGGCGGATCAGCGTGTTGTAATAGCGATGCACCCAGGCGCGCGCCGCCTCCGGCGAGACGAAGCTGAAGCCGAGCGCGCCCATGCCCCATTCGCCCGCCTTGGCGATGGTCTGGATGTTGGAGCACGCCACCCAAAGCGGCGGATGCGGCTTCTGCAAGGGCTTGGGGATCACGTTGCGGGCGGGGAAATCGTAGTACTGGCCGTGGAATTCCCAGGCCGTGTGCGTGAACATCGGGATAATGGCGCGCACCGCCTCCTCCCAGCGGTCGCGTTTGTCGCGCACGCGGATGCCGAACGGATGCAGCTCAGCCGGCCCCGCGCCCTCGCCCATGCCGAATTCCACGCGCCCGCCGGACAGAAGATCCAGCATGGCGATCCGCTCGGCGACCCGCTGCGGCTGGTTGGTGGTGAGCTGCACGATGCCGTGGCCGAGCCGGATGCGCTTCGTGCGCTGGCTGGCCGCGCCGAGGAACACCTCGGGGGCGGAGCAGTGGGAATATTCCTCGAGGAAATGATGCTCGACCATCCAGGCATAGTCGTAACCGAGACGATCGGCGAGCTCGACCTGGCCTAGTGCCTGATGGAGCAGGTCGTATTCGCTGCGCTCGGTCCAGGGCTTCGGAAGCTGGAGTTCGTAGAAAATGCCGAACTTCATGGGAGAGGGTCCATTTCCTCGGGGTTCCGCGAGTGTTGCGCCGGAGCGGGGCGGGGGCAATGGGAGGGGCTTACCCCTTTAGTAGGGCGTCGCACGGAGAACGCCGAGGGAGCGATGGGGACGTCCGGCTTGCGGCGGGCTATCGCGCCGACATCATCGTCGCCGGAAACCTGATACTCGACACAGAATTCGTCGCGGCTCTATTGCCGGTTCACGAGGCGCCGCTCCGCACATATCTCCGCCTCAGCGGCTGCAAAATTCGGCCGGTTGCTCAACTTCAACTCACTCCGCCTCACGGACGGCCTGCAGCCCTATGTAATGTGAGGGGTTTCTTGGCCCTCCGCCTACTCTCCGCGGCCCCCGTGTGACCTCTTCTCCGCTCTCTCTCAAGCCGCCACCTGCAGCTCCGGCGCCGCCGTGAATGCCGCCTCGGTCTTGGCCTTAAGTTCCTCCAGCGTCACCCCCGGCGCGATGTCGGTGAGCAGCAGCCCGCCGGTCGCCTTGTTGATCCTGAACACGCCGAGGTCGGTGATCACCATGTCCACCACCTCCGCCCCGGTGAGTGGAAGCGTGCAGCGGTGCAGGAGCTTCGGCTTGCCGCCGGCCGTGTGTTCCATCAGCACGACCACGCGCTTCACCCCGGCGACGAGGTCCATCGCGCCCCCCATGCCTTTCACCATCTTGCCCGGGATCATCCAGTTGGCGAGATCGCCGTTTTCCGCCACCTGCAGCGCGCCCAAGATCGAGATGTCGATATGCCCGCCGCGCACCATCGCGAAGCTGGTGGCGCTGTCGAAATAGCTCGTGGTCGGTAGCTCGGTGACGGTCTGCTTGCCGGCGTTGATCAGGTCGGGGTCTTCTTCGCCCTCGAACGGAAACGGCCCGATGCCGAGCATCCCGTTCTCGGAATGGAGCTGCACGGAGATGCCGTGCGGAATGTGGTTGGCAACCAGCGTGGGGATGCCGATGCCGAGATTGACGTAGAACCCATCCTGCAGCTCCTGCGCGGCGCGGGCCGCCATCTGGTCGCGTGTCCAGGCCATGTCGGTGCTCCTGCCTTACTGCCGCGCGCGCACGGTGCGCTGCTCGATGCGCTTGTCGACGTGCGCCAGCGTGACGATGCGGTTGACGAAAATCCCCGGCGTCACGATCGCGTCGGGGTCGAGGCTGCCTTGCGGAACGAGCTCCTCCACCTCCACCACCACCGTTTCGGCCGCGGTCGCCATCACCGGATTGAAGTTGCGCGCGGTCTTCCGGTAGATCAGATTTCCTTCGGGATCGGCCTTCCATGCGTGAATGATCGCAAGGTCGGCGCGCAGCCCGGTTTCCAAGATATAGGCGCGGCCGCCAAAGCACTTGACCTCTTTGCCTTCCGCGACGTGCGTGCCGACCCCGGTCGCGGTGTAGAAGCCGGGAATGCCCGCCCCGCCGGCGCGGATACGCTCAGCGAGGGTGCCTTGCGGATTGAATTCGATCTCCAGTTCTCCGGCGAGGTACTGGCGCGCGAAGGTGGCATTCTCGCCGACGTAGGAACTGATCATTTTACGGATCTGGCGCGTCTGCAAAAGCAGCCCAAGCCCCACCTCATCGATCCCGGCGTTGTTAGAGATCACGGTCAGGCCGGTCACGCCGCTCTCGCGGATCGCGTCGATCAAGGCGCCCGGGATGCCGCACAGGCCGAAGCCGCCGGACATGATGGTCATGTTGTCGCGCAAGAGGCCCGAAAGCGCCGCGCGCGCATCCGGGTAGAGCTTGTTCACCGCCATGAGGTGCCTCCTCGTAGGGCGGAAAGTGCCATCGGCCCGGATGACCGACAAGGCGCCCCGGGGTTAGGATAGGGCGCCGGGGCGGCCCGGCGAACGAAAGGGGGAGACGATCCAATGGCACGAGTGGCACTCGTCACGGGCGGCACACGAGGGATCGGCGCGGCGATCAGCAAGGCGCTGAAGGGGCAGGGCCGCACGGTGGTCGCGAGCTATGCCGGCAACGACAAGGCGGCGCAGGAATTCGCCGCCGAAACGGGCATCCGAGTGATGCGCTTCGACGTGTCGGATTTCGCGCAATGCCAGAACGCGATCGGCCTGATCGCCGCGGAGTTCGGCCCGGTGGAGGTGCTGGTCAACAATGCCGGCATCACGCGGGACGCCACTTTGCAGCGGATGACGCGCGAGATGTGGGATGCGGTGATCGATACCAATCTCGGCTCCTGCTACAATCTGTGCAAGCTCACCTGGGACGGGATGCGCGAGAAGAAGTTCGGCCGCGTGGTGAATGTCGGCAGCATCAACGGCCAGGCCGGGCAGTACGGGCAGGTTAACTACGCCGCCGCGAAGTCGGGCATTCACGGCTTCACCAAGGCCCTGGCGCAGGAAGGTGCCCGTTTCGGGATCACCGTCAACGCGATCGCGCCCGGCTATGTGGACACCGACATGGTCCGCGCCGTGCCGCCCGACGTACTGCAGAAGATCGTGGCGCGCATCCCGATGGGCCGCCTCGGCCGGGCGGAGGACATCGCGCGCGGGGTCGCATTCCTCACCGCCGACGATGCGGACTTCATTACCGGCAGCACGCTGTCGATCAATGGCGGCCAGCACATGTACTGAGGCGCGGCGGCGATGATCGTTCCCTCCGCCGGCCGGGGCGGAGGGAAGAGCCTCAGTGCCGGCGGGCGCGTTCGGCGGCCTTGTGCAGGCGGCAGCTTGTGAGTGACGCGCGGCCGTCGAGGAAATCGACGCCGACGACCACGCCGTTATCCATCCTCAAGCACAGCAATTCGCCCGGGCGGACGGTACGGCTGACATTGGTGCGAAGATCGTCCGCAACGGGCGCGATCTCGCCGCCATCCAGGAGAAGCGCCCCGCCGCCGGCGGGTCCGCGCCGCACCGCCAGCACGGCGGCGGTTCGCAACGGCAGGTAGCAGCGCGCGATCCATTCATCTGCCGCGGCGCTGTGGCTTCGTCCGACGCTCCGCGTCGCGTGGGCACGATCAGGCATCCGGTTCCTCCTCGGCCTTGCGATGACCGATAGCATGGCAGCCGAATGTGTCGCGGGTACGGCGGCTTCGTTTCAGGACGTCTCGGCGCGGGATTACTGAGCGGTTGCCATTTTCCGAGACTTTCGCCGTCGCAGTCCATGAAGCACGGGCGCGCGAAGAACCCGGTTCATACGGGTAAGACGACCCGGGCCTTGGGCCTCGAAATACGCCAACACGTCGGCATCAGCCCTGGCCTGCCCGCGGATGCGCCGCGCGCCAGGTGCGGAGGAGGGCGGCCTCGTCCACGGTGGTGTAACGCTGGGTCGTGGCGAGGCTGGCATGGCCGAGCAGGTCCTGGATCACCCGCAAATCCGCCCCGCCCGCCAGCAGATGGGTGGCGAACGAATGGCGAAGCGCGTGCGGGGTCGCATGCTCGGGCAGGCCGGCGGCGCGCCGATAGGCGCGCATCGTGCGCTGCGCGACCCCCGGATTGAGCCGGGCGCCGCGCGCGCCGACGAACAACGCCGCATCCGTGCGTCGGTCGGGGTGATGGCGGAGCCAGGCGGCGAGCGCCGTCCGTACCGCCTCAAGCACCGGCACGATCCGTTCCTTGCCGCCCTTGCCGCGCACGGTCAGCGTCTCGCGCCCGCCCGGCAGCGGGGCATCGGCGATGTTCAGCGCCAGCGCCTCGCTGATGCGGAGCCCGCAGCCGTAGAGTAGGGTGAACAGCGCGAGGTCGCGGGCCTGAAGCGCGGGATGGTCGACGACCTCGCCGACCTGCGCCGTCAGCGCCCGCGCCTCGTGCTCGGCCAGCGGCCGCGGCGCGGGGCGGCGCACGCGCGGGGTGGCGACCAGCCGCACCGAAGGGCAATCGACCCCCTGCCTGCGCGCGAGCCAGCGGAAGAAGCTGCGAATCGCCGCAAGCCGCCGCGCCCGGGTCGCAGCACCCAGCCCGTCGGCATGGCGGGCGGCGAGGAAGGCGCGCAGATCGGCCGGACGCAGCGCGGCGAGCGCGGCCAGATCAGGCTCGGCGCCGAAATGGCCGGTGAGGAAACCGAGGAAGTCGGCGATGTCGCGGCGATAGGCCTCAACCGTCAGCTTGGAGGCGCGCCGCTCGACGGCGAGCCACTCGAGGAAGGAGCCGAGCGCCTCGGCCGCCGTCACGCCGTGCGGTCCAGCGCCGCGCCGATCACCCGGCCGAGAAAGGCGAGCGCGCCGCTGCCCTGCGCGGGATCGAGCGGGCCGGGGTCGCGCGCCACCAGGGCCAGCAGGGCCGGGGGACCGCGCCGCGGCACCCGTACCAGCGCATCGAACCGGGCGAGCCGCGCGGCCTCGACGTGGACCAAGGCTGCCTCTTCGTCCGAGGGTTCACGGAACAGCACGTCCCGCCCGCCGAGCAGCGCGGCGACCATTCCCGTGGGAAGCGGATGGAGCCCGTCCGCCGCCTCCTCGGCGCAGAGGGTGGCGGCATCGAGGCCGAGCAGGCCCGGCAGGTCGTGGGCGACGCATTCGGGCACGTCATGGGTGGCGATCAGGGTCAGCACCGCCTCCTGCACGCGCCCGGCGATGCCCGCGGCCGCGCGGCCCGCCGCCAGCACCCCGTCGGCGCGCGCCGCCATCGCCGCGGCGTGCTCGCGCCCGGCATGGATCATCGCCGCCATGTGGTCGGCGATTGCCTCGCCATGCACCCGTCGCGGCGGCGCCAGAACGCGGTAGAGCTCGGGACGTTCGGCGAGAAAGCGCGGGCGGGCGCGCAGGAACGCCACCACCTGCTCCGCGGCGGCTTCGTCCTGTTCTCCCTCAGGTAGCGGCACGATGCGACTAGGCGATGTGCTGGCCGGTCTTGGCCCAGTCGGCGAGGAAGCTCGCCAGCCCCTTCTCGGTCAGCGGATGGTTGAAGAGCTGGCGCAGCACGGCGGGCGGCACCGTGCAGATATGCGCGCCGATCTTCGCCGCGTCGACGACGTGCATCGGCGAGCGGACGCTCGCGACCAGCACCTCGGTCTTGAAATAGGGATAGTTGCGGAAGATGGTCACGATGTCCCGGATCAAGCCGAGCCCGTGCTCGCCGATGTCGTCGAGCCGGCCGACGAAGGGGCTGACGAAGCTCGCCCCCGCCTTGGCGGCGAGGATCGCCTGTGCGGGGGAGAAGCAGAGCGTCACGTTCACCATCGTGCCGTCGTCGGCGAGCTTGCGGCAGGCGCGCAGGCCGTCTTGCGTCAGCGGCACCTTGATGGTGACGTTGCGCGCGATCTTCCGCAGGACATGCGCCTCTTCCAGCATCTGCTCGAACTTGGTGGCGGTCACTTCGGCGCTGACCGGCCCCTGAACGATCGCGCAGATCTCGGCGATGATGTCGTGCATCTGCCGCCCGGTCTTGGCGACCAGCGAGGGGTTGGTGGTGACGCCGTCCAGCAGCCCGCTCTCGGCGAGGGCCTTGATCTCGGCCACGTCGGCGGTATCGACGAAAAACTTCATGGACCTGCCCCGATTCCCGTTTGCAGCGACGCCGCCCTGGCGCGGGCTGTGCCCGAGCATATAGGCGGCAAGCCCGCGCCGGGGAAGCGAACCGCGGCCCGGCGAGTTCCCGTGCTGCTGCCTTATCCGTTCCCCGGCCCGTTCGACTACGCGCTGCCCGAGGGCACCGAGGTGCAGCCGGGCGACGTGGTGCTGGCGCCGCTCAATCGGCGCGAGACGGTCGGCGTGGTGTGGGACGCACCGGGGCCGGCTCCCGCTCCCGAGGCCAAGCTGCGCCCGATCTCCGGGGTGCTCGATACGCCGCCGATGCGCGCCCCGCTGCGGCGGCTGGTGGACTGGATCGCCGCCTACACGCTGGCCGCGCCGGGGGAGGTGCTGGCGATGGCGCTGCGCGTGGTCGAGGCGAAGCCGCGCGTGGCGATGGGGTGGTCCCGTGCCTCTCGCCCTGCCCCATCCCCCAACGCGAGGGGGGACGCTGACGGCGCGGCTGGTGAGAGGTCCCCCTCTTCTTGGGAGAGGCGGCCAGGGGGAGGGGGCCGTATCGCACTGACGCCAGGCCGCCAAAAAATCCTAGAACTTTTGCAGCAGGAAGAACCGCGCTCCACGAGCGATCTCGCCCGCGCCGCCGGCGTCGGCCCTGGCGTGATCCGGGCGATGGCGGCGGCCGGGCTGATCGAACCGGCGCCGCTGCCGCGCCGTCCCGCCTTCGATCCACCCGATCCGGGGCATCCGGGCGCGCCGCTGTCGGCCGATCAGCGCCTAGCCGCCGAGGCGCTGCGGGCTTCAGTGGCGGCGCGGGGCTTCTCGGTGACGCTGCTCGACGGCGTAACCGGGTCGGGCAAGACCGAGGTCTATCTGGAGGCGGTGGCCGAGGCGCTCTGCCAGCGCCGGCAGGTGCTCGTGCTGCTGCCGGAGATTGCGCTCTCCTCGCAATGGCTCGAGCGCTTTGCACGACGTTTCGGCGTGCCACCCGCCGTTTGGCATTCCGACCTCAGCTCGCGCGTGCGCGGGATCACGTGGCGGGGGGTGGCCGAAGGCGAGGCGCGGGTGGTCGTCGGCGCGCGCTCGGCGCTCTTCCTGCCGTTCCCCGATCTCGGCCTGATCGTCGTCGATGAGGAGCACGAGACTGCGTTCAAGCAGGAGGAGGGCGTCGCTTATCACGCGCGCGACATGGCGGTGGTGCGCGCACGGCTGGAATCGGCGCCCGCTGTGCTGGTTTCCGCCACGCCGAGCCTGGAGACGCTGCACAACGTGCAGACGGGCCGCTACCGGCGGCTGACCTTGCCCAGGCGGCACGGGGGCGCTCGGCTGCCCGAGATCGGGCTGATCGACCTGCGCGCGACACCGCCCGGGCGGGGACGCTTCCTCGCCCCGGCGCTGCTCGCCGCCGTGCGCGAGACCTTGGCGCGCGGCGAGCAGGCGATGCTGTTCCTCAACCGCCGCGGCTACGCACCGCTGACGTTGTGCCGTTCCTGCGGACACCGGATCCAATGCCCGAACTGCACGGCGTGGCTGGTGGAGCACCGGGCGCGGCGCGTGCTGACGTGCCATCATTGCGGCCACACGATCCCGATCCCGCCGCTCTGCCCCGCCTGCGGCGCGGCGCACAGCCTGACGCCCGTCGGTCCCGGCGTGGAGCGCATCACCGAGGAAGCCGCCGAGCTGTTCCCCGAAGCCCGCCGGCTGGTGATGGCGAGCGACACGCTGCCCGGACCGCACGCGGCGGCGGCGGCGGCACGTGCCATCGAAGCGCGCGAGATCGACCTGATCATCGGCACGCAGATTGTCGCCAAGGGCTGGCACTTCCCTCATCTGACCCTGGTCGGCGTGGTGGATGCCGATTTGGGCTTGGGCGGCGGCGATCTGCGCGCCGCCGAGCGCACCGTGCAGCTTCTGCATCAGGTGGCGGGCCGCGCCGGGCGGGCCGAGGCCCCGGGGCGGGTGCTGCTGCAAAGTTTCAATCCGGATCATCCGGTGATGCGGGCGCTCGTCTCGGGCGATTTGGAAGGTTTCGTTGCCCGCGAATCAGCCGAGCGCCGCCCCGGCAATTGGCCGCCCTTCGGGCGGCTCGCGGCGCTCATCGTGAGCGCCGGCAGCGCCGAGGCGGCTGATGCGCTGGCGCGCGAACTCGGCCGCACCGCGCCGTCCGGCACCGGGATCGCGGTGCTCGGTCCGGCGCCCGCGCCGCTGGCGATCCTGCGCGGGCGGCACCGGCGGCGGCTGTTGCTCAAGACGCGGCGCGACATCGCGGTGCAACCGATCCTGCGGGAATGGCTCGTGCGGGTGAAAGTGCCGCCCGCGGCGCGGGTGGAGGTGGATGTTGATCCGGTGTCGTTCTTGTGAGGCGTTGGTTACGTTCTCCAACCTCATTCCCGCGCAAGCGGGAACCCATGCCGCGTCGGGCACTCGCGTCATTGATGCGCGCGATGTCGTCCGCCGACGGGGGCTCGATGCTCACGGCGCGGTTCTCTGCCTGCGGTCCGGACCGTGAACAACCCCGCCCTTGAGGCAGCGGCCGATGCAGCCGACACTCGCCCCGCGACGCACGCGGAGGGATCATGGCCGACGAGGAAACGGTGGACGAGCGGCCGATGCCGCTCTCGGGGCTGACGGTGCTCGATCTGACGCTCGCCCGCGCCGGACCCACCTGCGTGCGGCATCTGGCGGACTGGGGCGCCGAGGTGATCCGCATCGAGCCGCCGCCGACCGGCGGGGAGGACATCGCCGGCGCGCGGCACGGGTTCGACTTCCAGAACCTGCACCGCAACAAGCGGGCGATGCACCTCAACCTGAAGGCGCCCGAAGGACGCGAGGCGTTCATGCGCCTGGCCCGCAAAGCCGACGTGATCGTGGAAAACATGCGCGCCCAGGTGAAGCATCGCCTGAAGATCGCCTACGAGGACGTGCGCGCGGTCAATCCGCGCATCGTCTATGGCAGCATCTCGGGTTTCGGTCAGGATGGTCCCTATGGCCACCGCGCCGGGGTGGATCAGATCGCGCAGGGGATGGGCGGGCTGATGTCGATCACCGGGTTGCCGGGACAGGGGCCGGTGCGCGTCGGCATCCCGATCGCCGACCTGACGGCGGGCAACCTGCTGGCGCTCGGCATCATGATGGCGCTCTACGACCGCGACCGCTCGGGCGTGGGACGCTGGGTGACGACGAGCCTTTTGGAAGCGCAGATCTTCATGCTCGACTTCCAGGCGAGCCGCTGGCTGATGGCGAAGGAGGTGGCGCCGCAGGCGGGCAATGACCATCCCACGGGGATCCCCACGGGCGTGTTTCCGGCGAGCGACGGCGCAATCAACATCGCCGCCAGCTCGGCGCGGCTTTGGGAACGCTTCTGCGAGGCGATCGAAAAGCCTGAGTGGAAGGACAAGCCCGAGTGGAAGACGCAGGCGGGCCGCAGCAAGGACCGCGCCGCGATTAACGCCGCGATCGGCGAGGTGACGCGCACCAAGCCGGCCGCACACTGGATCGAGCTGTTCGAGGGGGCGGGGATTCCCTGTGGGCCGATCTACACGATCGACCAGGTATTCGCCGATCCGCAGGTGAAGCATCTCGGCATGGCGCGCAAGATGAACAGCCCCGCCGTTGGCGAGGTGGAGGTGGTTGCATCGGCTATCAACATGTCGGGCGTTTCGCGCGACATCCGCGCCCCGACGCCGGAGGCGGGCGCGCACACCGACGAGGTGCTGCGCTCGATCGGCTATTCGACGGCGGAGATCGCCGCCATGCGCGCCAAGGGAGTGATCTAGAATGAGCGTGTTCGAAGCAAAGCCGCGCGACTATGCCGGCGGCAAGATGCGCGCCGCGGTAGCGGACGGTGTGGGCCTGGTGATCTTCAACCAGCCCGAGAAGCGCAACGCCATGTCGATCGAGATGTGGGAGGGGCTGGGTACCATCCTCGATGAATTCCAGGCCGATCCCGCCGTGCGCGTGGTGGTGCTGACCGGCGCGGGCGACGCGGCCTTCGTCTCCGGCGCCGACATCAGCCAGTTCGAGAAGAACCGCGCCAATGCCGACGCGCAGCGCGAATATGACCGGCTGACCAGCGGCGGGCGCGCCAAGCTCGGCGCCTTTCCCAAGCCCTCCATCGCCCGCATCCGCGGCTTCTGCCTCGGCGGCGGCTTGGCGATCGCTATGCAGACCGATCTTCGCATCGCAGGTGCGAGCAGCCAGTTCGGCATCCCCGCCGCGCGGCTCGGCATCGCCTACGGGTTCGACGGGCTGACCAAGCTCGTGCAGTTGGTCGGCCCCGCGCACGCGCGGATGATTCTTTACACCGGCAACCGGTTCGACGCCGCCGAGGCGGCTCGCATCGGGCTCGTGAACCAGACGGTGCCGGACGAGGAGCTCGACATGGTGGTGCTCAGGATCGCACGCACGATCGCCGAGAACGCGCCACTTTCCATCGCCGCCTCCAAGCTCACGATCACCGAGGTGCTGAAGGACCGCGCCGAGCGGGATCTGGAGGCGGTGCAGCGCGCCACCGCCGCCTGCTTCGACAGCGCCGACTACCGCGAGGGGCGAACCGCCTTCATGGAGAAGCGGCGACCGAAGTTTCAGGGGAGGTAGGTCAAGGTTGGCGGTTGCTTGTGGATCGTCATGGCCGGGCCAAGCCCGGCCCTGATGGGAAGACCGGGATGCGGAACCGGCAAGCATAGCCTGCCCCAAGTAACCGCCCTCATCCCGCCACCCCTGCCGCCGTCCGCAACTGCCCGCAGGCGGCGAGAATGTCCCGCCCGCGCGGCGTCCGCACGGGGGCGGCGTAGCCCGCGTCCATCACCACCTGGGCGAAGCGGGCGATCGCCGCCTTACTGCTCGTCTCGAACCGGCTGCCCGGCCAAGGATTGAACGGAATGAGATTGACCTTAGCGGGGATGCCGCGAATCAGGCGCACCAATTCCTTCGCATCCGCGATGCTGTCGTTCACGTCCTTCAGCATCACGTATTCGAAGGTAATGCGACGCGCATTGGAGGCGCCGGGATAGCGGCGGCAGGCGGCGAGCAGCTCGGCGATCGGGTATTTGCGGTTGAGCGGCACCAATTCGTCGCGCAAATCGTCGCGCACCGCGTGCAGCGACACGGCGAGATTGACCGCAAGCTCCGCCCCCGCGCGGTCCATCATCGGCACTACGCCCGAAGTGGAGAGCGTGATGCGCCGGCGAGAGAGCGCAATGCCCTCGTTGTCCATCGCAATCCGCATCGCCTTGGCAACGTTCGCATAGTTATAAAGCGGCTCGCCCATGCCCATCAGGACGATGTTGGAGAGCAAGCGCGGCTGCTCGCCGGCCGGGCTCGGCCATTCGCCGTAGGCATCGCGCAGCGCCATGAACTGGCCGACGATCTCGGCCGCGCCCAGGTTGCGCGTCAGCCGCTGCGTGCCGGTGTGGCAGAACCGGCACGCAAGCGTGCAGCCCACCTGCGAGGAGAGGCAGACCGTGCCGCGACCCTCCTCCCGGTCAGGGATATAGACGGTCTCGGCCTCCTCGCCGTCGCGGAAGCGGAACAGGTATTTGCGCGTCGCGTCGTCCGATTCCTGCACGAGCGCGGTTTGTGGCCGGCGGATCACGAAGCTTTCTGTTAGTTTCTCCTGCAATGATCTTGCGATCGAGCTCATGCGCCGGAAGTCGGTTTCGCCGCGATGATAGATCCAATGCCAGAGCTGGCGGGCGCGGAACGGCTTCTCGCCGATCGCAGCAAGCTCTGCCTCCAGCTGAGCCCGCGATAATCCGATCAGCTCGCGCCGTCCGTCCGGCAACTGCACCGGCGGCGGGTCGAACAGCGCCGACTTGGCGAGGATGTGGGCACGTTCCGCCTCGTTGAGGGCGAAACCGTCCATCTCAGCGCGCCGGGCAGGCCTTGATGATAGCATCATACGCTTTGGTGAAACCATCCAGGCTGTAGGTGTCCACGCTGCGTGCGCCATGCGTATCGGGTGCGCGCGCGACGGCCTGCGAACCGCGCCGCAGCGCCGCCACGGCGGCCTTCGGGTCGCGCGCGAAGGCGTCGCGCCCGGCGGTGTACATCTCCACGCCCGCCTGCCCGACCTGCAGCATCACCTCCGAATCCTTCGGGTACTCGCTGGTCCCGGTGATCGCCACCTCGTCGCGGCTCGCCGGACGCTCGGTGACGGTGAGCAGCGGGCCGTTGGGCCCCGCCGTGCCGACCGGGTGGGCGCGGGTGAAGGCGTAGCACACGGTCTGGCCGTTCTGCTCGTAGGTCGCCGCCGTCCACGCCCCGAACGTGCCGAGCGCCTTCGGCGCGGCGGATCCGGCGGCGGTCTTGGTAGCAGAGGAGTGGTGCGGCGCCGCCCGGGCGGCGGGCACGGCAAGCAGCCCGGCCGCGAGGGCGAGGAGGAAGCGCGATCGGAGAGGCATGGCGCTCAGATACGGCGCGGCGGGAGCGGCAACAAGGCGAAGCGTGGCGCTCCTATGCATCCCGGCGCTGCAGCAGGCAGGCGTCGCCGAAGGAGTAGAAGCGATAACCCGCTTCGATCGCGTGCGCATACGCCGCCCGCATCCGTTCGGTGCCCGCGAAGGCGCAGACCAGCATGAACAAGGTCGAGCGCGGCAGGTGAAAATTCGTCAGTAACAGATCGGCGATGCGGAACCGGAAACCCGGCAGGATGAACAGATCGGTCTCGCCTGCGAAGGGGCGGACCGCACCCGCCGCATCGGCCGCGCTCTCCAGCAGACGAAGGCTGGTCGTCCCCACCGCGACAACGCGGCCGCCGCGCGCGCGCGCCGCCGTGATCGCCGCGGCGGCTTCCGCCGAAAGCTCGCCCCGCTCGGGGTGCATCCGGTGCGCGCGCACGTCCCCCGTCCGCACCGGCAGGAACGTGCCCGCGCCGACATGAAGCGTCAGCGTCACGCGGCCGACTCCCCGAGCCTCCAGCGCGGCGAGCAGGGAAGGGGTGAAATGCAGCCCGGCCGTCGGCGCCGCCACCGCTCCGTCGCTTCGGGCGAACACGGTCTGGTAGTCCGCGGCGTCCTCGGCCGACGGCCCGCGCGGGCGGGCGATGTAGGGCGGCAGTGCCAATGCGCCCGCGCGGCGCAGCGCCTCGGTGAACGCCTCGCCCTCCAGGTTGAATGCCAGCCGCACGCCGCCATCGGGTTCGCGGGCGCGCACGACGGCGCGCAACTCGGGCGCACCGGCGAAATCGAGCGCATCGCCCTCGGCCAGCCTGCGCGCGTTGCGCGCCAGCGCATGCCAGGACCCATCCGCCAGCGGGCGGTCGAGCGTAATGCCGATCCGCGCCGCGCCGCGCCGCGCCGCAAGCCGGGCCGGGATCACCCGCGTATCGTTGGCGACCAGCAGGTCGCCGGGCCGGAGCAGGGCAGGGAGGTCGCGCACCAACCGATCTTCCAGCCGCGTGCCGACATGCAATAGCCGCGCGGAATCGCGCGGGCGCGCCGGATGCTGCGCGATGCGTTCCGGCGGCAGGTGAAAATCGAAATCGGCCAAGTTCATCGACGCGCATGTAGGGGAGGGGGCGCGCGCCGGCCAGCGAACGGCGTTGAACCGGGCCCGCCACTCGTCCAGAACCGTCCCGTGCCCGCGCCCGACCCCCGCGCCAATCCGTTCCTGATCGGTCACGAAGCCGCCGAGGCGGCGGTGCTGGAGGCAATGCGCGCTGGCCGGCTGCACCATGCCTGGCTCATTGAAGGCCCAGAGGGCGTCGGCAAGGCGACGCTCGCCTTCCGCTTCGCGCGCCACCTGCTCGCGGGCAAGCCGGCCGCGCCCTCGCTCGCGCTCGACCCGGCCAATCCGGTGTTCCGCCGCGTTGCCGCGGGCGGCCATGCCGATCTGATCGTGATCGAGCGGACCTACGATGCCGCGCGCAAGCGGATGCGGCGGGTGATCCAGGTCGAGGATGTCCGCCGCATCAGCGCCTTCATGGGCCTCACGCCTGCCGAGGGCGGCTGGCGCGTGGTGATCGTGGACGGCGCCGAGGACCTGAATCCGCCGGCGTTCAACGCGCTCCTGAAAATCCTCGAGGAGCCGCCGTCGCGGGCGATCCTGCTGCTCACCTGCGCCGCGCCCGGCCGGCTGCCGCCGACGATCCACAGCCGCTGCCGGCACCTGCGGCTGCATCCGCTCTCCGATGCGGCCATGGCGACGGCGCTGGCGCGATACCTTCCCGAACTCGACGAGGCGGCGCGCGGCCGGCTGATCGCACTCGCCGACGGCTCTCCCGGCCGCGCGCTGCTGCTGGCGGAAGAAGACGGGATCGCGCTTGCCGAGCTGGTCGATGCGGTGCTCTGGCAACTGCCCGAGCTGCCGCCGGCGCGCGGCTACGAGATCGCCGACCGGCTCGGCCGCACCGAGGATGCGTTCGGCACCTTCATGGACCTGTTGCGGGCAACGATCGCCGCTGCGGTCCGCGCCCAAGCGCGTGGGCGGGCCGACCCCGAGCAGGCGCGGCTCGCTTCCTTGCGTCCTCTTGATGCCTGGGGCGACGTATGGCAGGCGCTGACGCGGCTGCAGGACGAGACCGAACGCTTTGCGCTCGATAAGCGGCAAGCCATCCTGACCGGCCTCGAGATGCTGCGCCAACCGCTTCCGGGCACCAGATGAGCCGACGATACTACATCACGACGCCGATCTATTACGTGAACGGCGCGCCACATATCGGCCACGCCTATACCTCCATCGCCGCCGACGTGATGGCGCGGTTCAAGCGGCTCGACGGCTATGACGTGTTCTTCCTCACCGGCACAGACGAGCACGGGCAGAAGGTGGAACGCGCCGCCGCCGAGGCCGGGCTCGATCCGCAATCCTTCACGGACAAGGTCTCGGCCGATTTTCGCGACATGGCGCTCAAGATGGGCGTCTCGTTCGACGACTACATCCGCACCACCGAGGAGCGGCACAAGAAATCCTCGATGGAGCTCTGGCGGCGCATCGACGCAGCCGGGTTCATCTATCTCGGCCATTACGAAGGCTGGTACGCGGTGCGCGACGAGGCCTTCTACGACGAGGCGGAGCTCACCACCCGCCCCGACGGCAGCAAGGTCGCGCCGAGCGGGGCGCCGGTCGCCTGGGTGCGGGAGCCGTCGTATTTCTTCAAGCTCTCGGCATTCCAGGACAAGCTGCTGGAGTTGTACGAAAGCCAGCCCGATTTCATCACCCCGGCAGGACGGCGCAACGAGGTGATCAGCTTCGTGCGCGGCGGGCTACGCGACCTTTCGATCAGCCGCACGACGTTCAACTGGGGCATTCCGGTCCCCGGCGCGCCCGATCACGTCATGTATGTCTGGCTCGACGCCTTGCAGAACTACGTGACCGCCTGCGGCTTCCCCGACGAGAGCGCCGCGCGCTGGCGCTTCTGGCCTGCCGACGTGCATATGGTCGGCAAGGACATCATCCGCTTCCACGCGGTCTATTGGCCGGCCTTCCTGATGGCGGCCGGCATCGCTTTGCCACGGCGCATCGCCTCGCACGGCTGGTGGACCGTCGAAGGCGAGAAGATGAGCAAGTCGCTCGGCAACGTCATCGAGCCGCGCAAGCTAGTCGAAACCTACGGGCTCGATCAGGTGCGCTATTTCCTGATGCGAGAGAAGCCATTCGGCGGCGACGGCACGATCAGCCACCAGGCGCTGGTGACGCGCGTCAACGTGGAGTTGGCCAACGATCTCGGCAATCTCGCCCAGCGCACGCTCACCCTGATCGCCCGCAACTGCGACGGCGCGCTGCCCGCACTCGGCGCGCTCTCCGAGGATGATGCGGAGCTCGTACGCGCCACCGGGGCGCTGCCCGCTTCGATGCGGGAAAAGCTCGATTATCAGCTCTTCAACGAGGCGCTTGAAGAAGTGTGGAAGCTGGTGCGTGCCGCCAACTCCTATATCGACCGCCAAGCGCCCTGGGCGCTGCGGCGCACCGACCCGGCGCGGATGGCAACCGTCCTGCGCGTGCTGGCGGACACGCTGCGCGCGCTCGCCACGCTGTTGCAGCCGTTCATGCCGGGAGCGATGGGGCGGATGCTCGACCAATTGGGCGTTCCCGCAGACGCGCGCCGGATCGCCGCGCTCGCCGCGCCGCTGCCGCCGGGCACGCCTCTGCCGCCACCCGAGGGCGTGTTTCCGCGCTACGTGGAGCCGGCCGCCTGAGCAATGCTCGTCGATAGCCACTGCCATCTCGACTATTACACCGAGGCCGAGCTGCCCGGCATCCTGGAGCGGGCGGCCGCCGCTGGCGTGCACGAGATGGTCACGATCGGCACCGCGATGGACCAGGCCGCGCGGGCGATCGCGCTCGCCGAGGCCAACGGGAATGTTTGGTGCACGATCGGCGTGCACCCGCACCACGCCGCCGAATCCCCGATCCCCCATCCGGCGACGCTCGCGAGGCTGGCCGAGCATCCCAAGGTGATCGGCATCGGCGAATCCGGGCTCGACTATTTCTACGACCGCGCCCCGCGCGAGACCCAGCAGGAGAATTTTCGCGCCCATATCAGGGCCGCCCGAATGGCCGGGCTGCCGATCGTCATCCACGCCCGCGACGCCGATGCGGACATCGCTAGAATCCTTCAGGAAGAACGCGATAGCGCCGGAGATTTCGAGTTCCTTCTGCATTGCTTCTCCTCGGGGGCAACGCTCGCGCGGATCGCGGTGCAGATGGGCGGCTTCATCAGCTTCTCGGGCATTCTGACCTTCCCAAAAAGCAGCGAACTCAGAGAGATTGCGCGTGATCTTCCGGTCGATCGGCTGCTCGTGGAGACCGACGCGCCCTACCTCGCCCCGGTCCCCGTGCGCGGCAAGCGCAACGAGCCCGCGCATGTGCGCCACACGGCCGCCAAGCTGGCGGAGTTGCGCGGCCTCTCGCTCGAGGAGCTGGCCGCGCTCACCACCGCCAACTTCCTGCGCCTGTTTCGCAAGGCCGATTGATGCGCGTGACCTTGCTCGGCACCGGCGGATCGGCGGGGGTGCCGATGATCGGCGGCGCTGACGGGGCAGGGGACTGGGGCGCCTGCGACCCCGCCGAGCCGCGCAACCGCCGCACCCGCGCCTCGATCGTGATCGAGAGCGCCGAGGGCCGCCGCCTGCTGGTGGACACCGCCCAGGAACTGCGGGGTCAGCTCCTGTCCTGCCGCATCCCGGGCGTCGACGCGATCCTCTACACCCACTCCCACGCCGACCACATCACGGGGCTCGACGACGTGCGCGGCCTTAACCGGATCGCCCAGCGACCGTTGCCCGCCTATGCGACCGCCCGCACCCTCGGCGAGATTCGGTCCCGTTTCCCTTACGCCTTCCAGCCCTGGCAACCGCCGGGCTTCTTCCGTCCCGTGCTGGAGGCGCAAGAGATCGCTTATGGCGAAACGGTCGAAATGGCCGGAATGAAGGTTCGCGTGTTCGAGCAGGACCATGGCTTCGGTCCCTCGCTCGGCCTGCGGACCGGCGGCTTCGGCTATTCGACCGACGTGGTTCGCCTGGACGAGGCGGCCTTCACCGCGCTCGAAGGCATCGACACCTGGGTGGTCGATTGCTTCTGCCGCCCGCCGCACAACACTCATGCCCATCTGGACCTGGTGCTCGCCTGGGTCGAGCGCCTGCGTCCCCGGCGCACCGTCCTCACGCACATGGGCACCGACCTCGACTGGGGCTGGCTCCAAGCTCGGCTGCCCGCCGGGATCGAGCCCGGCCATGACGGCATGGTCCTCCACATCCCCGGCTGAGCCACTTTCCATAATATTCCTTCTGCGACTTTCGGGTGCGAAAATTGACCGGCTGAGTGGTCGTTCCTACCTTCGCGGCGCCAAGGACGTGCCATGAACAAGTCCTTCCCATCCGTCGAACCGCTGGGCCTGCTCGGGCGGACCGGCGCTGCGCCGCCATTGCTCGATGCGCGCTCGGCCGCCGTGCTGCGCGAGATCGTGGAGCAGTACATGGAAATCGGCGAGCCGGTTGGCAGCCGCACGCTGTCGCGCCGGCTGCCGCTCAATCTCTCGCCCGCGACCATCCGCAACGTGATGGCCGATCTGACCGAGGCCGGGCTGCTGTTCGCGCCCCACACCTCGGCCGGGCGCCTGCCCACCGATCGCGGCCTGCGGCTTTTCGTTGACGGTCTGATGCAGTTCGGTGAGCTCAGCGAGGACGAGCGCGAGCAGATCGCCGCCGGCCTCACCGCCACCGGCCGCTCGCTCGAGGATACGTTGGCCGACGCCAGCTCGATGCTCGCCGGCCTCTCCTCGGCGGCCGGGCTGGTGCTCGCCCCGAAATCCGAAGGGCCGCTTCGCCATATTGAATTCGTGCCGCTCGGCTCCGGGCGGGCGCTGGTCGTGTTGGTCGCCGCCGACGGCCATGTGGAGAACCGGGTGATCGACACCCCGCCCGGCCTGCCCCCCTCGGCGCTGCAACAGGCCAGCAACTACCTGAATGCGAGAGTGGCCGGAAAGCCGATCAGCGAGCTGCGCCGGCAGGTTTCCGAGGAGATGGCGGCCAACCGCACCGAACTCGATGCGCTGGCGGCCAGCGTCGTTGAAGCCGGTCTCGCCACCTGGTCGGCAGACAGCCGCGGCGGCAGCCTGATCGTGCGCGGCCAGGGCCGCCTGCTCTCCGACGTGAACCAGATCGACCGGCTGGCCGCGATCCAGGCCTTGTTCGAGCGGCTGGAGGCGCAGGAGACTATGCTCCGCCTGCTCGACCTCGCCGAGCAGTCCGACGGGGTCCGCATCTTCATCGGCGCCGAGAGCGGGCTCTTCTCGACCTCCGGCATTTCGATGGTGGTGGCGCCGGCCCGCAGCGAGGGAAGCGGGCGGATCGTGGGTGCCATCGGGGTGATCGGCCCGACCCGGATCAACTACGGCCGGATCATTCCCGTCGTCGATTACACCGCCCGCGTGATCGGGCGACTTCTCGGCTGAGGCCCGCTTGCCCCTCTCACGCCCGCGACCTAACTGAACGCGCCATGACGAGCGACACCGAGCAAAGCCTCTCCGATCCGCAGCCCGCCCCCGAACCCGGGGGCGCTGCCTTGCCCGACCCCGAGTTCCAAAGCCCCGAACAGGTGATGGAAGCGGCCACCGCCCGGATCGCCGCGCTCGAGGCGGAGCTGGCGGACCTCAAGGACCGCTGGATTCGTGCCGAGGCCGAGACCCAGAACGTCCGTGCCCGCGCCCGCCGCGAGGTGGAGGAAACCCGCCAGTACGCGGTGCAGAAATTCGCCGCCGACGTGGTGGAGGCAGCCGACAATCTGCGCCGCGGTCTGGACGCCCTGCCCCCGCCCGAGCCGGGCGAACCAGAGGTGATCGCCAAGATGCGCGAGGGCCTGGCCGGGGTGGAGCGCAGCTTCCTCGCCATCCTGGAGCGCAATGGCATCCGCCGCGAGGATCCGGTCGGCAAGAAATTCGACCCCAATCTGCATCAGGCGATGGGCGAGCAACCGAGCGGCACCCAGCCGCCCGGCACCGTGGTTCAGGCCTGGACCCCCGGCTGGACCCTGAACGGCCGCCTGCTGCGTCCGGCGATGGTGATCGTGGCCAAGGCGCCCGAGGATGCGGATTTGCAGCAGCGGCTGAACGGCGTGTGGGACAAGCTCGAGCGGGGGATCGACGTGCTCGGCTGGAGCCGCAGCACGCGCGAGGGCATCGAGACGCTGATCGACCTCCGCCACAACGTCTATCAGCGCGACCCGAGCGGGGTCTGGCGCACGCTCGATGCGCGCGGCTCGGCCGCGTGATCGCCCGCCTTCGCCGCCCACCGAAAACCGTCGCGGCTGCCTCACGAAAATCGGTTCCGCACCTTGCCGCGCCGCGGGCGGCTCAATACATGCCCGGTCGCCATATGTTCATCCAAGGGACGCAAGCGGTGCTTCGGGCCAACCGCGTCCGCTGAAGGGAGTAGTTCATGAGCAAAGTCATCGGCATAGATCTCGGCACCACGAACTCCTGCGTTGCCATCATGGAAGGCAAGGACGTTCGGGTGATCGAGAACAGCGAGGGCGCGCGCACGACGCCCAGCATGGTCGCCTTTACCGACAACGGCGAGCGCCTGGTCGGCCAGTCCGCCAAGCGCCAGGCGGTGACCAACCCGTCCAATACGCTCTACGCCATCAAGCGGCTGATCGGCCGCCGCTACGACGACCCGATGGTCGAGAAGGACAAGGGCCTCGTCCCCTACAAGATCGTCCGCGCCGACAACGGCGACGCCTGGGTGGAGGTGAAGGGCCAGAACTATTCGCCGAGCCAGATCAGCGCCTTCATCCTCGGCAAGATGAAGGAGACCGCCGAGGCCTATCTCGGCGAAAAGGTCACGCAGGCCGTTATCACCGTCCCGGCCTACTTCAACGACAGCCAGCGCCAGGCCACTAAGGACGCCGGCCGGATCGCCGGGCTCGAGGTTCTGCGCATCATCAACGAGCCGACTGCGGCCGCCCTCGCCTACGGTATGGACAAGAAGGGCTCGGGCACGATCGCGGTCTATGACTTGGGCGGCGGCACCTTCGACATCTCGATCCTTGAGATCGGCGACGGCGTGTTCGAGGTGAAGTCAACCAACGGCGACACCTTCCTCGGCGGCGAGGATTTCGACGCCCGCATCATCGACTGGCTGGCAAGCGAGTTCCAGCGCGACCAGGGCATCGACCTGCGCAAGGACCGCCTCGCGCTGCAGCGCCTGAAGGAAGCGGCCGAGAAGGCGAAGATCGAGCTCTCGTCGTCCAAGGAAACCGAGATCAACCTGCCCTTCATCACAGCCGACGCCTCCGGGCCGAAGCACCTGGTGATGAAGCTCTCGCGCGCGAAGCTCGAAAGTCTGGTCGACGACCTCATCGCTAAAACGCTGGAGCCCTGCCGCGCCGCGCTGAAGGACGCGGGCGTGACCGCGGGCGAGATCAACGACGTCATCCTGGTCGGCGGCATGACCCGGATGCCCAAGGTGATCGACACCGTTAAGCAGTTCTTCGGCAAAGATCCGGCGCGCAACGTCAACCCCGACGAGGTGGTGGCGATCGGCGCGGCGGTGCAGGGCGCCGTCCTCAAGGGCGACGTCAAGGATGTGCTGCTGCTCGACGTGACCCCGCTCTCGCTCGGCATCGAGACCTTGGGCGGCGTGTTCACCCGCCTGATCGACCGCAACACCACGATCCCGACCAAGAAAAGCCAGACCTTCTCGACCGCCGATGACAACCAGACCGCGGTGACGATCAAGGTCTACCAGGGTGAGCGCGAGATGGCGGCCGACAACAAGCTGCTCGGCCAGTTCGACCTCGTCGGCATCCCCCCTGCCCCGCGCGGCGTGCCGCAGATCGAGGTGACGTTCGACATCGACGCCAACGGCATCGTCTCGGTCTCGGCGAAGGACAAGGCCACCGGCAAAGAGCAGCAGATCCGCATCCAGGCGTCCGGCGGACTGTCCGAGCAGGATATCCAGCGGATGGTCAAGGAAGCGGAGGCGAACGCCGAGGCCGACAAGAAGCGCCGCGAGTTCGTCGAGGCGAAGAACCACGCAGAGGGCCTTGTGCATCAGGTCGAGCGCAATCTCCAGGAGCACGGCGACAAGGTCGGCGCGCAGGAGAAGGGCGAGGCGGAAGCCGCAGTGGCGGCGGCGAAATCCGCGCTGGAGGGTTCCGACATCGAAGCGCTCAAGCGTGCCACCGAGCGGCTTAGCCAGGCGGCGATGAAGATCGGCGAGGCGATGTACAAGGCGCAGGCTGCATCCGGTGGCGATGCCGGCGGCGGCCCAGCCGGGCCGGGCGCCGCCGGCTCCGGCGCCGGCACCGATGAAAAGGTGGTCGACGCCGAATTCGAGGAGGTGGACGAGCCGAAGAAGAAGTCCGCCTGAGCGGGCCGTCTCGTGACGGAATTCCGTTCGCCTGCCCAAACTCCCCCTCCCCTTGCGGGAGGGGGTCGGGGGGAGGGAGCGATCCGCCAAGGCTTCATCGCGGAGCGAAGGCCGCGGAGTAGCATCGGGGGCGTCCGCGCCCCGCACGGGACCTGAGAAAGAATGGCCAAGCAGGATTACTACGCCACGCTCGGGGTCGCGCGCGACGCCTCTGCCGAGGATCTCAAGAAGGCGTACCGCAAGCTCGCGATGCAATACCACCCGGACCGTAATCCGGGAAACAAGCAGGCCGAGCATAAATTCAAGGAAGTCAACGAAGCCTACGACATCCTCAAGGACGAGCAGAAGCGCGCCGCCTATGACCGCTTTGGCCATGCCGCCTTCGAACATGGCGGCGGCGGGGCCGGGCCATTCGGCGGCGGGTTCGACTTCGCGGCCGGCGGCGGGTTGGGTGACATCTTCGATCAGATGTTCGGCGACTTCATGGGCGGCCGGCGCGGCGGGCGCGGTCCGCGCGCCGGTGCTGACCTCCGCCAACAGGTCGAGATCAGCCTCGAGGAGGCATTCACCGGCACCAAGGTGCAGTTGCGGGTGCCGACGCGGGTCGTTTGCGAGGCGTGCGGCGGGTCGGGCTCCGAGGACCGAGGACGCAGTTCCGAAACCTGCCCGACCTGTCACGGCGCCGGGAAGGTGCGCGCGCAGCAGGGCTTCTTCCTCGTCGAGCGCACCTGTCCGACCTGCGCCGGTGCCGGACGCGTGGTCCGCAACCCCTGCCGCATCTGCCACGGCCAGGGCACCGTCGCGCGCGAACGCACACTGCAGGTCAACATCCCGGCCGGCGTGGAAGACGGCACCCGTATTCGTTTGCCGGGGGAAGGCGAGGCTGGCGGACAAGGCGCGCCGGCGGGCGATCTTTATGTCCACGTCGCGATCCGTCCCCATCCGATGTTCCAGCGCGAAGAGGCCAACGTCTTCATGCGCGTGCCGCTCAGGATGACGCAGGCCGCTCTCGGCGCGGAAATCGAAGTGCCGGTGATCGACGGCTCCCGCGCCAAGGTGAAGATTCCGCCCGGTACGCAAACCGGCGATCAGTTCCGCCTGCGCGGCAAGGGCTTCTCGGTTCTCCGCAGCGCCGCGCGCGGCGACATGTACATTCAGGTTTCGGTGGAAATCCCGCACAACCTCACCCGCCGCCAGCGTGAGCTCCTGGAGGAGTTCGAGGCCGAGGCGGAAAAGGGCGAGAAGCACAGCCCCGAGCACGAAGGCTTTTTCAGCAAGGTGAAAGAGTTTTTCGAGGGCCGCTGAGTCACCGCAAGGCACGCCGCAGGCGCTCCCTTATCGTCATTCCCGCGAAAGCGGCAATCCACATGCATAAACTTGAAACTATGTCCGTTTCGTAGATTCCCACCTGCGCGGGCATGACGGCTTGTCGGAGGAATCGTCAGGCGGATGCCAATCCGTCGACGCAAGATTCACGGCTACACCGGCGGCGCGTGTGGTGCCGATTTTGAGTTCCCCGTCCCCTTGCAGGAGGGGGTCAGGGGATGGGGTGAACGCCCGGGTGGCCCGCTAAGTCTCCTGCCCGAGCGCCTTGACCGTCAATTCTTTGAGCCGGTGCGCCCCGCCCGGCGTCATCGGGTCGATGTCCAGCAGCTTCTGCCAGGCGGCGAGCGCCGATTTCCAATCCTGTCGTTGCGCCGCGATGTCGGCGAGCATCCGGTAAGCGAGAAAGTCGCGCGGCTCGCGCTTGACCGCCTGCGCGAGGTCCGCAACCGCGCCGGTGGTATCGCCGGCGGCGGCCCGCGCCTCGGCGCGCGCGTACCAGGCACTCGCCAGCGTGTCGTCGAGCGCCAGCGCGGCATCGAAATCCTCGCGTGCATCGCCATCGTCGCCGGCCTTGAGCTCGCGCGTGCCGCGGGCCATGAGAAGCCGCACGGCGGGCGAGCCCTCTTGGGCCCAAAGCTCCTCGACATGGGCTTCGACCAAGGCGGCTTCCTGCTCGTCCGGCGCCCGCCGCAGCGCGTCCAGCAAACGCCCGGCCGCCGCCTGCGGGTCGATTTGCGGGGCCTGCGCCATCGCCGGACATAGCCGCAGCGCGGCGACGAACCCGACAGCGGCCATCAAGAACCTATGCCGCCGCACGCTCTGGCCCTGCGATTGCGGCCGGGCACGGCCCGCCGGCCATCCAGTCCAACAGCTCCACGGTATGCACGACCGGGATCTCCCCACCCGCAAGCTGTGTCAGGCAACCGATGTTTCCGGCCGCGATCATGTCGGGCCGCGTCGCGCGCAAGGTCTCCAGCTTGCGCTCGCGCAGCCGGTCGGCGATTTCCGGCTGCATCATATTGTAAGTGCCGGCCGAGCCGCAGCAGAGGTGCGGATCGCGCGGTTCGACCACCCGGAACCCCGCCTTCGCCAGCAGCGCCTTCGGCTCGGCGGTGACGCGCTGGCCGTGCTGAAGGCTGCATGCGCTGTGATAGGCGACCGTCAGCCCCGGCGCGGGCCGCGTCGGGGTGTAGCCGAACCTTGTCAGAAATTCGGTGATGTCGAGCGTGAGCGCCGCAATGCGCTCCGCCTTGCGGCGCAGCGGCTCGGCGGCGGTGCGGAACATGAAGCCGTAATCTTTCACCGTCGTCCCGCAGCCGGACGCATTGATGATGACGGCGTCAAGCCCGCCCTGCTCACTCTCGCGATGCCACGCCTCGATATTGGCGCGCGCGCTTGCAAGCGCGGCGTCTCGGCACCCCATGTGATGCGTCAGCGCGCCGCAGCAGCCCGCCTCGGGCGGCACCACAACCTCCACGCCGAGACGGTTCAAGAGGCGGATGCTCGCCGCGTTGATGCCGGGTGCCAGCACAGTTTGCGCGCAACCCGCCAGCAGCGCGACCCGCGCGCGCCGCTCCCCTTTCGCGGGCTGGATGCGCGGCAGCGGTTTCGCCGCCGGCAGCCGCGCCGGCGCGAGCGCCAGCATCGCCCGCAGCCGCCGGCCGAGCGTGCTGCCGGACGGGATGAGCCCACCGACCGGCTTGCCGAGCCGCGCCGCCTGCAACGCGGCGCGAAACAGCCTCGGCCGCGGCAGCACGCGGGCCAGCACGGCGCGCAGCGCGCGATCCTGCCACGGGCGGCGATAGGTCTCCTCCACATAGTGCCGCGCGTGGTCGATCAGGTGCATGTAATAGACGCCCGATGGACACGTGCTCATGCAGGCGAGGCAGGAGAGGCAGCGGTCAAGGTGCGTCACCACTTCTTCGGTGGCGGGCCGGCCCGATTCCAGCATGTCCTTGATGAGATAAATTCGCCCGCGCGGACTATCGAGTTCATCACCGAGCAGCACGAAGGTCGGACACGTCGCGGTGCAAAGCCCGCAATGCACGCAAGTCCGCAACACCTGATTGCTCGCGGCGATATCTGGATCGCGCAACTGCTCGGCGGTGAAATTGGTCTGCATGGCGTCAGTTCACCTGGGTGTGCGGCAGCAGGCAGCGCGCGTGCCAGACCGTGCCGACGAGATCGGCAAGCGCGAGGATGAACACCACCACCGACACCGGCCCCGCCGCGAGCCCGACCACCCAAGCGACGAGATAGGCCAGCAGAATCACGAGCGGCGCCGCCATGAAGGCGAACGGGGCACTAAGAACACGGCGCTCCGGATCGAGTTTGTAATAGGCGAGCGCCGCCAGGAGGATGCAGGCCATCAGGGGTGTACAGATGGCAGCGGCGGGAAGCGTCATCGCGGCAATCTAGCCGAACCGCCCAGCGCGGAAAACCGGGCTAATAGCTGCGCGGCAGGCCGAGCACGTGCTCGGCGATGTAAGACAGGATGAGGTTGGTGCTGATGGGCGCGACCTGATAGAGCCGAGTTTCCCGGAACTTGCGCTCGACATCGTATTCCTCGGCAAAACCGAACCCGCCGTGGGTCTGGATGCACGCCTCGCCGGCCGCCCAGGACGCTTCGGCGGCGAGCATCTTCGCCATGTTCGCTTCCTCGCCGCAATTTTCGCCCGCCTCGAACTTACGGCAGCCTTCGCGCACCAGCAGCTCGGCCGCGCGCATCTGCGAATAGGCCCGCGCAATCGGGAACTGGATGCCCTGGTTCTGCCCGATCGGCCGGCCGAACACGTTGCGCTCCTTGGCATAGGCGATCGACTTGGCGGTGAACCATTTCGCATCACCGATGCACTCGGCGGCGATCAGCAGCCGCTCGGCGTTCATCCCGTCGAGGATGTAGCGGAATCCCCTGCCCTCCTCGCCGATCAGGTTCTTCGCCGGCACCACCACGTTGTCGAAGAAAATCTCGGTCGAGTTATGGTTCATCATGGTACGGATCGGGCGGATGGTCATGCCGTGGCCGACCGCCTCCCGCATATCGACGATGAAGGTGGAAAGCCCGTCGGTGCGCGACTTCGCCTGCTCCTTGGGCGTGGTCCGCGCCAAGAGCAGCATCAGGTCGGAGTGTTCGGCGCGGCTGGTCCAGACCTTCTGGCCGTTGACGACGTAGTGATCGCCGTCCCGCCGCGCGAAAGTTCTGAGGCTCGTCGTATCAGTGCCGCTGGTCGGTTCCGTGACGCCGAAGGCCTGCAGCCGCAGCTCGCCCGAGGCGATCTTGGGCAGGTAGGTCCGCTTCTGCTCCTCCGACCCGTGCCGCAGGATCGTCCCCATGATGTACATCTGGGCGTGGCAGGCGGCGCCGTTGCATCCCTCGGCCTGGATCGTCTCCAGGATCGCCGCGGCGGCCGAAAGCTTGAGGCCGGCGCCGCCGTATTCCTCGGGGATCAGCGCGCCGAGATAGCCGGCCTCGGTCAGCGCCCGAACAAAATCAGTCGGATAGCCGCGCACGCGGTCAAGCTCGCGCCAATACTCCCCCGGGAAGCGGGCGCAGAGCTTCCGCACCTCCTCGCGGATCTCATAATGATCGACATCGCCGCCGTGATGGTCCATCGTATCCTCCGTCACCGCTCTCGATAGGGCGGCGGGACGGCGTGCGCCAGATGGGGCATCACGTTCACGATCCTTCGCCGTAACGTGTGCGGCGGAATTAGGACCGTAGCCCATTTTGGCAATCTCCGTGCCGGCGCTTCGACGCGGGACGGGACAACGCCGTCACACGACCATGATCGACGAACAAGGCCGTCGCGGCGGCGTTAGGGAGGCACCCTGCATCGTGCTGACAGGAGCCGCATATGCCGTTTGATGGAAGGGAATTCTCCGGCACCGTCATCGCCCCTCCGGCGCCGACCGCGCCCAGCGATCCGTCGCTGTGGGAGAGGGTCCGGAGCGCGACGAAGTCGTTTCTGCCTCGCCTGAAGGCGCTGCCGGCGCTGCGCTCGTTCTCGCCGGACCCGGCGGTCCCGAACGAGGTAGCCACCGTGCAGTTGCTCACCATCGCCCGCGCCCTGATCGCGGACGAGGAGAACTGGGTCCAGGGCCGTTATGAGACCATCGACGGGCGCCGCTGCGCCGTCGGGGCGCTGCGCGTCGCATCGCGCCTGATGGGCGTGCGCACCCCGCCGCGCGAGGCGACCGGGATGCTGCTGTCGGTCGCGAACGGACGGGGATTCAACGACATCGAAAAGATGAACGACCGTTCGACGCACGCGCAGGTTCTCTCGGCCTTCGACGAGGCGATCGCGCGGGCACAGGCCCGTTACATCGCCCTCGGCTGAACCCGGCCTGCAGGCTTGTCTCGGCTCCGCGCCGCCGCCCAGGCGACGCGGCACCGATGACGGGCGGCCGGCGCTACGGTAATCCAGCCGCGCTTGATGCAGGGTTGAGAGCGTGGCGGAGCAAAGGCTGGCGGGCGATCGCCCGAGGAAGCGCGCGCATCGCGTGCGGACGATGCGGTTGCAGGTGGGCGCCTACTCCGTAGAGACCCGCGGCGCCTTGCGATACGACCCCCGCGACCCGTTCTACTTCGCCGCCACCCTCCCCTGGCCCGCCTTCCTGACCCTCCTGTTCGGCACCTGGATCGCTCTGAACGCGATTTTCGCGGTGCTGTATCTCGCCGTTCCGGGCAGCATCGCCAATGCGCGGCCCGGCGCGTATGGTGATGCGTTCTTCTTCAGCGTCGAGACTCTGGCTACCGTCGGCTACGGCGTATTCGCGCCCGTCACCGCCTATGGTCACCTCGTCGCGACGATGGAAATCTTCGTTGGTATCGCCTTCAACGCGATCGCCACCGGCCTGATGTTCCTGCGGTTTTCCCGTCCCAAGCCGCGTTTCGTCTATGCACAGAATCCCATCGTCGCGTTGGTGAACGGCACTCCGACGCTGATGCTGCGGCTGGCGAACGGCCGCACCAGCGTCCTGACCGACGCCCATGCCACAATGAGCGCGCTCCTGTTCGAAACCACGCAGGAAGGCCAGGTTTTCCGGCGCTTCCACGACCTCAAGCTCGTGCGGGCGCACCTGCCGCTGTTCCCGATCGCCTGGACGCTCATGCATGAGCTCGGTCCCGACAGCCCGCTCTACGGCATGGACGCTCACTGGCTGCGTGAGAACGATCTTAGGGTGTTCGTCACGTTGATAGCGCGCGACCGCCGCCTCGGCGCGGTCGTGCACGACGCGCGCGATTATCATGGGCGCGACGTGCGCTTCGGCGTCCGCTACGCCGACGCCGTCGTTTCCGACAAGGACGGCAACACGCGCGCCGACCTCACGCTCATCAGCGAGCTCGAGGGGCTGGAACCGGCCGAATGACCGTCTCCGTGCTTCCCCAGCCCTTCGCACGTTGGTTCGCCGCCCGGGGCTGGCAACCGCGCGCGCACCAGCTCGCCATGGTCGCGGCGGCTGAGGCCGGCGAGAGCGTGCTGCTGATCGCGCCGACGGGCGGCGGCAAGACCTTGGCCGGGTTCCTGCCGAGCCTGATCGCGCTCGCCGCGGCCCCCCAGCCAGGCCTGCATACGCTCTACGTCAGCCCGCTGAAGGCCCTCGCCACCGACATCGCACGCAACCTGTTGCGTCCGGTCGCGGAGATGGCGCTTCCGGTCAGCATCGAGACCCGAACCGGCGATACTCCCGCCAATCGCCGTGCTCGCCAGCGCCAAAACCCGCCTCATATTCTTCTGACAACGCCCGAAAGTCTCGCCCTGCTGCTCTCGCTGCCGGATTCCCCTGCCCTTTTCGGCCGCCTCTCCACGCTCGTTATGGACGAGGTCCACGCGCTGGCCGGTACCAAGCGCGGCGACCAGCTCGCCCTCTGCGCCGCGCGCCTCTCGGTCCTTGCCCCCCGTCTCCGGCGGGTCGGATTGTCCGCTACCGTCGCGCATCCCGAAGCGATCCGCGCCTACGTGGGTGCCGAGCGGCTGATCGAGGAACCAGGCGGCGCCCCGCCCGAGATCGGTATGATGCTGCCCGATGGCGAGCTCTCCTGGTCCGGCCACATGGGCCTGGAAGCGGCGGCACAGCTCATGGCGCGCATCCGCGCCGCCGGCATGACCATCGTCTTCGTCAACACCCGCGCCCAGGCCGAGCTGATGTTTCAGGCGCTTTGGCGCCTCAACGACGATCCGGTACTGCCGATCGGCCTCCATCACGGCAGCCTGGAGGTCGCCCAACGCCGTAAGGTGGAGGCGGCGATGGCCGAGGGCCGGTTGCGCGCGGTCGTCGCCACTTCTTCGCTCGATCTCGGGATCGACTGGGGCGGCGTCGATCAGGTGATCCAGGTCGGCGCGCCGAAGGGCGTGTCGCGCCTCATGCAGCGGGTCGGGCGCGCCAATCACCGAATGGACGAACCCTCGCGCGCCCTCCTCGTTCCGGCCAACCGTTTCGAGGTGCTCGAATGCGAGGCGGCGCTGGAAGATGTGGCCGCGCGCGCTCTCGACGGCGATCCGCCGCGCCCCGGGGGCCTCGATGTGCTCGCCCAGCACGTGCTCGGCATGGCCTGCGCGGCGCCGTTCGATCCCGATGCGCTGTTCGCGGAAATCCGCTCCGCCGCACCCTATGCCGCCCTTGCCCGCAAGGATTTCGACGATGTGCTGGATTTCGTCGCGCACGGCGGCTACGCGCTCGCCGCCTATGAGCGCTACCGCAAGCTGTTCCGCGACTCCGAGGGTCGCGTGCAAGTTCGCTCTGCGCGGATCGCGCGCCAGTACCGGATGAACATCGGAACCATCGTCGAAGCGCCGCTTATCGAGGTGCGGCTCGCTGGCAAGCGCGGCCCCGGCCCGGTGCTCGGGGAAATCGAGGAGTATTTCGTCTCACTGCTGCGCCCGGGGGACAGTTTCATGTTCGCCGGCCGCCTGCTGCGCTTCCTGCGCCTGCGCGAGACCTGTATCGAAGCGGTCGAGGGCGGCGGCGACGATCCGATGGTGCCGGCCTACGAGGGCGGGCGGCTGCCACTCACCACCAACCTCGCCGACAGCGTGCGCCGCATCCTCCAGGATCCGACGCGCTGGGACGTGCTCCCCGAACAGGTGCGGCAATGGCTACGGCTGCAACGGGCCCGCTCGCGCCTGCCTGGCCGCACCGACCTTTTGGTGGAAACGTTCCCGCGCGGCGGGCGCTGGTTCCTGGTCGCCTATTGCTTCGAGGGCCGCAACGCCCATCAAACGCTCGGAATGCTGCTCACGAAGCGCATGCAGCGCGCCGGCATGGCGCCACTCGGCTTCGTCGCCACCGACTATGTGCTCGGCATCTGGTCGGCGAACCAGCCGGCCGGCATCGCCGCGCTGTTCGCCGAAGACATGCTGGGCGACGATCTCGAGGAATGGATGGC
This sequence comes from Acetobacteraceae bacterium, assembly GCA_035685165.1. Taxonomy (GTDB): domain Bacteria; phylum Pseudomonadota; class Alphaproteobacteria; order Acetobacterales; family Acetobacteraceae; genus DATFDN01. The sequence continues at coordinate 75,228 of DASRBI010000013.1, read as the reverse complement.
GGACAGTTCCATGCTGCGGCGGAGCTTTCGCAATGTCGCGGTCATCGCCGGGCTGATCGAGCGGCGCCACCCGGGGGCCGAGAAGAACCGCCGGCAAGCTACGATCAACAGTGACCTGATCTACGACGTGCTGCGCCGCCACCAGCCCGATCATGTCCTCTTGCGCGCCACCCGCGCCGACGCCGCCTCGGGCCTGATCGACCTCGCCCGGGTCGCCGCGATGCTCGCCCGCGTGCGCGGCCAGATCGTGCATATGGCGTTGTCGCGCGTCTCCCCGCTCGCCGTGCCCGTGCTGTTGGAGATCGGGCGGGAGAGCGTGCGCTCCCTTGCCGACGAGGAGAGGCTCCTCGAGGAGGCGGAGGCGATCATCGCTGAAGCGATGGGCGACGCGGAGCCGCCTCTCGCCCCCCTGCCCGCCCCGCCGCCGCTGCATCGCGGCAACGCCGCGCGGCGGCGGCCCGGGATGCAGCCAGATTTGTTCGGCAGCCGTCGGTGACGGCTGTCGCGCCCTTCCACCTCGCCGGTGAGCGGCTGATGCTCGACCCGGCAGGCGCGGTGTATTGGCCCGAACGCAGGCTCCTTGCGGTGTCGGATCTCCATCTGGAAAAGGGCTCGTCCTACGCGCGGCGGGGAATGCTGCTGCCGCCCTGGGACAGCCGCGCGACGCTCGAGCGGCTGTTCGTGCTGCTACGCCGCTGGCAGCCGCAAATCCTTGTTCTTCTCGGCGACTCCTTCCACGATCAGGACGCCCCCACGCGCCTCGCGCGCGAGGAGGCAAGCCGGCTGCACGCGCTGGCCGCCGGCCTTCGCCTGATCTGGGTGCGGGGCAACCATGATCCGCTGCCGCCCGACGGATTGGGCGGCGAGGCGACCGAAGTCTTCGCACTCGGCCCGCTCGTATTCCGCCATCAGGCGACGGCGAAACCGGAAGGCGGAGAAGTCAGCGGCCACTACCACCCGAAGGCGACCATTGCCGCGCGCGGAACCGGCATCTGCCGTCCCTGCTTCGTGGCCGACGCGCGCCGCGTGCTGATGCCCGCCTTCGGCGCCTACACAGGGGGGCTCGACGTCGGCGATCCGGCAATCCTACGCCTGTTTCCGCGCGGTGGCCGGGTCTTCCTGCTCGGCGAGGGCCGCCTGTTCGGCTTCGCGCTGCACGCGGCCCGCTGATCAGGGCCAAGTAACCACGAACCCCACGACGATGCCGGCAGAAGCCGCGACCGCAAGGGCAAGCCAGGCGCTCGCCATGCGCGGCGTCCGCGGCGGCACACGCATCCGCTTGACCCCGGTGATCATCGGCCCGACCAAATTCTGCCGGCGCACCACGTGATAGGCGATCACGGCCAGCACATGCACCGCGATCGCGGCCTCGATCACGGTGAAGTTCCAGGAATGAACTGTGGTGAGCGTGTCGCTGCAGTCCTGCCCGACCCAGTCGGAAAACGGCCCCGCGAAATCAACGTCGTTCGTCGCGCAGAGGCCGGTGCCGACCTGGATCGCGAGCAGCACCAGCATCAGGATGACCATCCAGCCGCCGGCGGCGTTGTGGCCGATCTCCTCGCCTGTATCGAGCCGCGTGAAATAGCGAAGGCGCGCCAGCGCGGCGGCCGGACTGCGGAGGAAATGGCTGAAGCGCGCGGTGTCGCTGCCGACAAATCCCCAGATCAGCCGGAACAGAAGGGCGGCGAACACGGAGTAGCCACAGATCCTGTGCGCGCCCATCCGGTTCACGTACTGGGTGGCCCAGGCAGCGATTACCAGAGCAACGATCCCCCAATGAAACAGCCGGACGGGTAAATCCCACACCCGCACCCGCATGTCGCCTGCCGCCATAGGTGCCCTCCGCGTGGCCAAGATGACCGAAGCGACGGCGTTCTCAATAGGTGTTATCTTGTCCGCGGCGGCACTGCTCGCCTACGTTGCCGCAATGGCTGTGCCCGCAACCGGATCGTTTGGCCCGCGCTGGATTCCGCTCGCCGCGGCAGCGGTGCTGTGCATCGCAACCGGCGTTTTGATCGGCGTCCTGGTCCGCCCCTCGACACAACAGGGAACGCCTTCGACGCTGGCCGGCGCCGCCATCAGCCAAACCAGCGGTGCCCCGGTCCGCACGGGATCGCCCGTTGCCGCGCAACCCAGTGTCTCTGCGATCGCCTCCGAGAAGGCTCCGAGCTTCGACGTTGTGCGTGTGGCCCCCGACGGCACCGCCGTGATCGCAGGCCGAGCCTTTCCGGGCAGCAAGGTGATCGTACGCGACGGCGCGCGGAGTGTCGGGGAAGCCACCGCCGATGCCGACGGTGCCTGGGTGCTAGTGCCCGGCCAGCCGCTCGCGCCGGGATCGCACAGCCTGACCGTTGCTGCCGTGCCGCCGCAGGGAGGGTCGGAGCTGGCGGGCGCCGACGCGGTCGTGGTGGCCGTCGCACCATCTTCGGGGGCGCCGTTGCAGGCGCCCCTCGCGGTCGCCACCGGCGCCGGTGCCCCGCGCGTGCTGCAGGCCGCCGGCACCGCGACGCCGGGCGAACTCGGTTTGCAGGCGCTGGAATACGACGCGCAAGGCGAGCTCCGGCTGGCGGGAACCGCGCCGCCGGGCGCCCATGTCCGCATCTATGTCGAGAACCGTCTGCTCGGGGAGACCGTGGCCGGCAAGGACGGGCGTTGGACTCTTGCCCCCGAAGCGAATGTTCCCATTGGCGCGCACACTCTGCGGCTTGATCAGCTCGGCGCGGGCGATCGTGTTGCCCGCCGCATCGAGCTGCCGTTCCGCCAGGAAGATTTCGCCGGCCACACGCTCCCGCCCGGCAGCGTCGTGGTGCAGCCGGGTCAGAACCTGTGGCGCATCGCGCGCGAGAGCTACGGCAGCGGCTTGCGCTATGCGCTCATCTTCGGCGCCAACCGCGCGGTCATCCGCGACCCCAACCTGATCTATCCCGGACAGGTGTTCACCGTCCCCTCCGCCTCGCCGCAGCTTGAAGGTGGAGCATCGGGCGGGCGATAAGCCGCCCCGCATGTCTTTCGGGGAAACGCTCCGGCTGGTGGTGGCGCCGCCGCACCGTGCCGGCTGGCCCTTCATCGGCGGCGGGATCGTGCTGCTGGCGCTCGGGCTCGTACTGGCGTCCTGGCTGGCTTGGCTCGCTTTCGCCTTCGTACTTTTCTCCGCCTACTTCTTTCGCGATCCCGAGCGGGTGCCCCCCGACCGCGCCGAGGCGATCCTCGCCCCGGCGGACGGCAAGGTGGTCTCGATCACGCCCGTGGCGCCGCCGGTAGAGCTCGGCCTCGGTGATGCGCCGCGCTGGCGCGTCAGCATCTTCCTCTCGGTGCTGAACGTGCACGTGAACCGCGTGCCGGCCGACGGCGTCGTGACCCGCATCTCCTACCGGCACGGCGCGTTCCTGAACGCGAGCGTCGACAAGGCGAGCGAGCAGAACGAGCGCAACGCGATCGCCCTCCGCCTGCCGGGCGGGCAGCAGCTTGCGGTGGTGCAGATCGCCGGCCTGATCGCCCGGCGGATTCGCTGCGATATCCACGAAGGCGATGCGGTTCAGGCCGGTGCGCGATTCGGCATCATTCGGTTCGGCAGCCGCACTGACCTCTACCTGCCGGAGGGCGTGTTGCCGCTGGTCTCGATCGGGCAGACGATGGTGGGCGGCGAGACGGTGATCGCGGAGTTGCCACGGTGAACGCCTTCGGTCGGTCCGAACCCGGCGAGCGCCCCCGGCTCGCCACCGTACGGCGGCTGCGGACGCGGCTGCGCCCGCGCGTGCGGCCCCGGTTCAAAGGGCCGTCGTTCAATCGGATCATCCCGAACATCCTGACCCTGATCGGGCTCTGCGCCGGCCTGACCTCCGTGCGCTTCGCGCTCGACGGCCTGTTCGGCGCGAGCGTCGTGGCGATCACGCTTGCCGGCTGCATCGACGGGCTGGACGGGCGCCTTGCACGGCTCTTGAAGGCCACCAGCCGCTTCGGCGCCGAGTTCGACAGTCTCGCCGACTTCATGTGTTTCGGCATCGCGCCCGCGCTGGTAATCTATCTCTGGTCGCTCCACCGCGTCGGCCCGCTCGGGTTTTCCCCCTGCCTGTTCTTTGCGGTCTGCATGGCGCTGCGCCTCGCGCGCTTCAATGCTTCGCTGGAAGGGGCGCCCGGCCCGGCCTACGCCTACAACTTCTTCACCGGCGTCCCCGCGCCCGCGGGTGCGGGCATCGCCTTGCTCCCGCTCATCATCGGGCTGGAGGGCCGGGCGCTCGATCTGCATTGGCTGGAGATCGGGGTGCGCTCCCCCATCGTGGCCGGACTCGTTCTGGTCGGCGCCGGCCTTCTCTGCGTCTCCACGCTGCCGATCTGGAGCTTCAAGAACTTCAAGGTGCCGGCCGAATATGTGCTGCCCCTCCTGCTCGGCATCGTGATCTTCGCCGCCGTGCTGGTCGCCGAGCCCTGGGCCGCGCTGGCGGCGGTCGGACTCCTTTATCTCGGGATGCTGCCGTTCAGCGTCCGCAGTTTTCACCGCCTGAAGCGCGAGGCGGAACAGGAGGAAGAGAGCGAGGCCGAGGAGACCTGAGCCGCCTCACCCCGGTTCGAACATCGCCTCCGGCAGCCCCGCCACCGGCGCCCGCATCCGAAACAGCGCCCCCTCCTGCGGGCGCGCGGCGCGTTCCGCCCCGGGCACCGAGTGGTTCGCCGAGGTGATGTAGAGCTCGTCCAGCCCCACCCCGCCGAAGGCCGGCATCGTGGGATAGCGGCAAGGCAGGTCGATGCGGCGCTCCTGCTTGCCGGCCGGATCGAAACGCAGCAGGCAGCCGCCGCCATAAACGGCGACCCAGTAAAACCCGTCCCGATCGACCGAGGCGCCGTCCGGCCCGGAAGCGCCCGGCAGGTCCACCGTCACGAACACACGCTTGCCCGCAACCGTGCCGCTCGCCGGATCATAGTCATAGGCCCAGACGGTCCTTTGCCTTGTGTCGGCGTGATACATCGTCCGCCCGTCCGGGCTCCAGGCGAGACCGTTCGACGTGCGGACCGGATCGGTCATCGGCGTCCATTTCCCGCCGCCGTCATAGCGCCAGAGCGGCCCGGTCTGCGGCCCCTGAGTGGTCTGCTCGGTCGGCGAGAGTGGCACCGTCATCGGTCCGGCGAACAGCCGTCCCTGGCGGTCGCATCGTCCGTCGTTGAACGTCAGCCGGCGGGCGTCATAGGGGGCCCCGGCGACGAACCGCAGCGCGCCGTCGGCGGGATCGAACGTGAACAGCCCGCCGCGCAGCGTGACGGCCAAGCCGGAGCGGGTGAGGTAGCAGGCGCCGATCCAGGCCGGCATCTCCCAGACGCGGTCCTGGCCGTCCGCCGGATCGTATTCATGCAGCGCCGCCCCCCGCACGTCGATCCAGGCCAGCCGGCCGGTCGCCGGATTCCAGGTAGGCGATTCTCCGTTCAGCACGCCTTTCGGCGTGAGCTGCTCGATCTCCGGTTCCATGCGCAGCCCTCCTCCGCGGCTAACGGCAGCACCGTCGTCCCGTTCGGGCAACCGGGCGCGTGCTCGCGGCCTGATGGCTCTCCAGGAACGCTTCGGCTTCGTCCGTCGTGAACGAAGAGGCACCCTTCACGCTCTGGGACGGCCGCGCCTTCCTGCTGTTCAATCCGGCGGCAGATTGATCGCTATCACGCGCGCATAGTCCGCGCCTAGCACGATTGTGCTGCGCGAAGCGGGTGCGATGTCGAGCCGGTGAAACAAGTCGAGCGCCATACCCAGCACATGCACGAGCAGCGCCTTCACCACGTCCCCGTGCGTGACGATGGCGATCTCGCCGCCGGGGTATCGCTCCGCGAGCCGCCGGACGGCGGCTACGGCGCGTCGCTGCACATCGAGCATCGTCTCGCCGCCGGGCGGGGCGCAAAGGCTGCGAAGGCGGTTGAACGCGGGCCAGCGCGGATCGTCGCGCACCACCGTGAAGGGCAGATTGCTCCAGTCACCGAAATCGACCTCGTCGAACGCCGGATCGGTCTCGATCGCGACCCCGCACCCATCGCCGATCGCCGCGGCCGTCTCCTGCGCCCGCTCCATCGGGCTCGCGATCAGCGCGGTGAGCCGGGTTCCGGCGAGCAGCCGCCCGAGGGCCGCCGCCTGGGCGCGGCCCGCTTCGTTCAGGCCCCAGCCCGGCGTGCGGCCGGCGAGGATGCCGCGATCCAGCAACTCGTAGGTGGCGTGGCGGATCAGGTGGAAGGTGGTCGCCGCCACGGCTCAGCGCGTGTCCCCGGCGATGAAAGCCTCGGTCAGTCGTCGCGCCTCCGCATCTGGGAACTGCCGGGGCGGGCTCTTCATCAGGTAGGCCGAGGGTCCGGCGAGCGCGCCGGCAATGCCGTGGACGCGCGCGGGCTTGGCCAGCCGCACCACGTCGATCACGACGCCCGCCGAATTGGGCAGGTTCCAAACCTCAAGCCTCACCTCGCATGTGATCGGCACGTTACCGCACCTGGTGCCCTCCATGCGGATATAGCACCATTTCCGGTCGCTCAACCAAGCGACATAATCACTCCGTCCAACATGCACCGCCGCCTCCGGCAGCCGTACGCCGACCTCGCTCGTTACCGCGCGGGTCTTGGAGAGCTCTTTCGATTCCAGCTGGTTCCGCTCCAGCATGTTCAGGAAGTCGGTGTTGCCGCCGAAAGTGAGCTGATAGGTGCGATCGGCGCGGCGTAGGACGCCCGTCGATGGGACGCGGGTGGAGACATTCGTTTTGTTGGCCTCCGCGACGATCGCATCCGACAGATCGCGGCCGACCTTGCGCTCGGCCACGTCCTCGGCGAACTCCAGGTCACCAACATGAAAGGGCCCGAGCATCGCGTGTATCAGCCCGGGAACCGCCTCCCGGCGGTTTGCATCCTTGCAGAAGGAGATGCCCGCTCCGCTACCGACCCATTCCGCAGAACGCTCGCTTGGCGAAGGATTGAGCGATGCCGGTCACTATGTAGTTGAGCGCGGTCCGCAGCCGTCTCCCCTCAGGACTTCAGACCGTCAGATCAAGCAAGCTTCCCCGCGGCGCCGTGGCCGGCGGGGAGGGGGGCTTCTCGGGCGCCACCAACACAGGGGGCGAGGCGGGGGCGTTTGTGGGTGCCGGGGCGAACGGACGCAGCGGAACGGGCGCCTGCACCGGCCCAAGGCCCGCCTTCATCACGGACGCCGAGAACGCTGCGAGCGAACTGGACGCGATCATGGCCCGGAGAATGAGGCGCATTCGTTAACATTAGATTAACCAGACGCTGGCCGCAACATCCATAAACGAACCCGATGCGCAGCCGGCGCGTTCGGGAACCGAAGTCGCTCCCGCTCTCGAGCCGATGGAAGCCGATCCGGTCGCGGGACTGCCCGACGGGGCGGCACTGGATCGGGCGGCGGCTACACGCCCGCCGCCGCGACGGGTGCGCGCGTCAGCGTGGGCGTGTCCTCGCCCAAGGTGTGCCGCGTCAGCAGGAGCGACGTTGCCGCCCCGACCAGCGCCAGGATGCCGGCGAGCACGAAGGCGGATGAGAAGCTGCCCGTGGCCTGCACGATGTAGCCGGTGACGATCGGCGCGAGCAGGCCAAACACGTTGCCCCCCAGCACCAGGAACGCGAAAGCACGTCCGGCATCGCCCGGCGATCGCAGCAGATCGCTGGTCAGCGCGGCATTCACCGCAGTCGCGGTGTTGCTGAAGCTCACCGGCAGGATCGTGAGCAGCACAACCAGCGCGAGCGACTGCGCGTAGGGGATGAACACGCCGCCCGCCGTCAGCACAAGGCATGTCGCGACCACGAGCCGTCGTTTGCCGCTCCGCAACGTTTCAGGCGTCAAAATCGCATCGCCGATCTTGTTCACGATCACGATCACCGCCGCGCCGACCAGAAACGGCACCGAGGTGAACAGGCCGGACGCCACCATCGAGACATGCCGCGTAGTCTGCAAATAGTTCGGCAGCCAGCTCAGATAGAGATAGAGCGAATAAACCGCGCAGCCCTGCGAGATCGCCACGCCCCACATGGTGGGCGAACGCAGCAGGCCGCGATAGCCAATTCCCTCCGAAACCGGCGGCGGCTCGCCCACATGGCGCTCAGCCAATATCTTCTGGCGCTCCGCGTCCGGCAGCCAGCGCGTGCGCTCGGGCGTGGTGACGAGCGCGATCCAAACCAGCGTCCAAACAAGCCCGACGGCGCCGGTGACGAAGAACGATCCGCGCCACGTCATTACGGTGATCAGCCAGCCGACGATCGGCGCGCCGAGTGCCGGGCCGATCAAGGTGCCCGCCTGGATCACGCCGATTGCCGTGCCGTGCTCGGTATGCGGCCCCCAGTCGCGCACGCTGCGATAGCTGATCGGCGAAACGGGCGCCTCGCCCACTCCGAGCCCGAGCCGCGCGAGCAGCATGGTCCAGAAACCGACCGCCAGCCCGGTGCAGATCTGCGCCACCGACCACAGCGCGCAGCACATCGCCGCCACCCGATGCGCGCCCAGGCTATCGATCAGCCGTCCGCCCGGCAGCATCATCAGCACGTACGCCCACAGGAATGAGGAGAACAGGTAGCCGAGCGTAACCGGCGACAGGTGAAACTCCTGCGCCACCGGACGTCCAGCGAGCGACATGTTGACGCGATCGGTGTAGCTGATCGTGTTCAGCAGAAAGAGCAGGCCGTATACCCAGTAGCGCCGGCGTGTCATTTTGGTCGTCTCCCCTTTGCCTCTGGAGCGAGGCCGCTGATTGTTCTTGCTAAAGCTTGGCGTGATCGCGACCGCGCAGCATACAAAAATCTGCGTTTATCGTCATGCCCCGGCGGCGGATCGGCGTCCGGTTTCGAATACTTGGCCATTACTTTGCATGGTCATGGCTGGGTCTGGCCCGGCCATGACCAGCGAAGGATGACGACGCTCGGAATTCAAGAATCACACCGCCGCGCCGCTTCTTCCGCGGCGATCGTCGCCTCCGCCACCGCATGCGTCAGCCGCCCGCCATACCCCGACCGCACGGCACCGGCCGCGAACACGCCTTGCATCCCGGTCTCCAGCTTGTCGTTCGTGACCACGAATCCAGCGGCATCGCGCGCGGCCTCCGCGCCGAGCAGCCCCGTATTGGCGGCGAGCCCGATGAACACGAACAGCCCGTCGCAGGCGATCGTCTCCTCGCTGCCCGTTTCGCGATCGCGCACGCGCACACCTTGCACGCAATCCCCGCCCAGCACTTCCACGATCTCGCTCGCCCAGCGCAGCCGGAAACGCTCATCCGCCGCGACGCGCGCGACATAACCGCGGCGCGCACGGAACGTCTCGCCACGCGTCAGGATGGTCACCGTGCGCGCGAACTTGCCGAGCTGGATCGCCTCGGACAGCGCCGCATCGCCGCCGCCGACGACCACGACATCCTTGCCGCGATAAAGTCCGCCGTCACACCAGGCGCATTGCGAGACGCCGCGCCCTTCAAGCCGCTCGGCGCCCGGCGCGTCGAGCCTCCGCAGCGCCGCGCCGGTCGCCACGATCACCTGCCGCGCGCGCCACGCGCCCTCCGGCCCGCGCAGGGTCTTGGTTGCGCCCGCATCAATTGCGTCGATGCGCGACGCCGCGACCGTCACTTCGAGTTCCTGGTTCCGCCGCAGCAAGCAGGCGGCAAGCTCGGCGCCCGCCGTGGGCCCGGTGGCGGGCCAGCCGTCGAGCTCGCCGACATTCATCACCAGCCCGCCTGGCAGTTCGTCTCCCGCGATGAAATGCGCAACCGAAGCCCCGGCCAGCGCCGCATGATGCGCGGCGGTGAGGCCCGTGATGCCACCGCCGATCACCGCGATGTCGAATAGGCTTGTCGTCATGACCGTCCCTCAATTCGCGGCCAGGGCGTCGGCCGCGTCGCGCGCCGCGGTCAGAAGCGCCGTCCAATCGCGCGGCAGCGCCACCTCGCGCGTGATGCGGGCGGGCGGAAATCCCCAGCTCGGACAATAGGCGTTCTGCGGGATCGGAATGTCGCCGCCCGCGACGCAGAGCACGATGTCATCGGGCGTCCGCGCAGCGGGAATATTGCCCGTGCGCGCCGCCTCCTCCACCCAGTCTGGCCAGCCGCCCTCGGCGACGATCCGCGTCGCGAGCCACGAGGTCCGCCATTCCTCGCGCCGCCACCGCCCGTGTCGCCACAGGAATTGCCGCACCGCGTCCTTGCCCATCCCGCGCCGCGCGCAGTCGGCGGCAACTGCCGGGGCGAGCAGCACCGTCGGCCGCCCGCTCCACAAAATCCCGAACCCCGAGGCGGCGGTGCCCATCACACTCGCGATCTCGGCCAGTCCCCCGGTGACGTTGATCACCGTCTCGGCGCGCATCAGCGTTACCGCGCTCGCGCTCGCCGCCAGCCCAGCCTCCACATGCAGCGGTTCCCACGGGTTTTTCTCCGCGTTCTCCGCGAGGCACAGCGTGTAGCGCCCCGGTTGCGCCAACCCCGCATAACCGACCACTCCAGGCCGGCCGCCGCCGAGATTGTGCATCACGAGCCGGATGGCACGGCCGATCGCCGCGTTCGCCTGCCAGCCCGGGCCGAGCGCGCCGAAGCTGCCGTTGACGTCCAATTCGAGCGCCACGGGACCGCTGACGAGAAGCAGGGGCGCCACGTTCTCGTCGGTGGTCTGCACCCCGCGCAGATTGAACGCCGGGTCGAGCAGGCAGGCGACCGCGGCCAGCACGACCGGCAGATATTCCGGCCGGCACCCCGCCATCACCGCGTTGGCGGCGATCTTCTCGACCGTCGCCAGCCCCTTGAGCGGCTCGATTTCGCCCAGCACGTCGCCAGGCGCGCGTGGAGCGAACGCCAGCGCCGCGTTCACCCGTGCGAGGGTCGGCGGCACCACCGGCAAGCCGTCGCTCCAGCCGCGCCGCTGGAACAACTCTTGGATGCGTTCCTCGGCGCGCGGTCCGCGCACCACCTCCACACGCTGCCGCGGAAACGGAGCGGCCGGCGCGCCGCGCAAATCGTCCACCCAGGCGCCGGAGGCGAGCTGGCCCGTGGGAATGACGATCCACAGGCTGCCCGCGTCGCTCATCCCTGGGCGTCGCGCAGTTTTTCGGCCCAACCAGGTGGCAGCCGCACGGTCTTGCTGACCGGGAATCCCAAGATGCCGTTGTGGATGAGCAGATAGCAGTTGGACCGCAGCGGATCGCCCGCGACCGCGATCATGAAGTGCTCGGGCTTGGTGACGAGCGGCACCAGCCGGTCGGGATCGTTGCCGGCGAACGCCTTGGGCAGCTTGCCGAGCCGCACCCAGTCGTTCAGCGTGCGCTTGCCCGGCACGAGATTGGTCCAGCCCCACAGATACTTCTCGAACAGCGAGGCCGGCATCCGCGCATTTTCGAACAGCCATTGCTGCACGTCCCGCTTCGTCATCGTCTTAGCGATCGTCTCGGCGATCAGCGGGCTCAGGATCAGCAGCGGCCGATAGGTGCCGCTCGCCATGCCGACGGTGAAGATCAGTTCCCAGGCGCTGTGCGACACCAGCGCGTTGCCGAGATAGGGCAGCACCTTCTCGGCGGTGTCGCCGAACACCGACACGATCACATTGCCGCCGGTGAAGCGCGAGATGGTGACGGCGTTCTCGCCCGCGGCGACGCCCATGTCGGCCGCGACCGTCGGCCAGCCGATCCGGGCGAGCACGTCCTCGTTCTCCGCCAGCACGACGCGCCAGGTGTTGCCGAACGTGCCCTTGTCGTTCTGGTGCGGCAGGAAGCCCGCGACATTGCGGAGATAAAGCCGCCAGAAGCGGCCGATCGACGTGTTGGGCTGGAACCCGTCGCGCAGCGCTCCTTGCTCGTAGTTGAACCCGAGCCGTTTGATGATCGGCCCGTTCAGCACGATCTGCGTCTCGGCCCCCGGCGTGTTGCCGGAATGCTCGACGCCGTATTGCGGATCGGCCATCGCCTCGACCAGCGCCACCAGGATCGGCATGTATTCCGGCCGGCAGCCCGCCATCACGCCGTTGACAGCGACATTCCACACTGTGGCAATGCGATTGTCGGGCGGCAGCTTGCCGATGGCATGTTCGTGCGGCAGGTCGGTGAAGGCGAGGAACGAAGCGATCTTTTCCTTGGTCGGCGGCACGATCGGCAGCCCGTCGCTCCAGCCGTTCTCCAGGAACAGCCGGTTGACCTCTTCGAAGCTTCCTTCGAACACGATCTCCTCGGGGTCCGGGTCGGTGGCGATCTGCATCGCCGCGACTTCCCCGCACAGATTGTCGATCACCTGCGCGACAGTGGTGCCAAGCACGTTCGCCCGCAGCTCGTCCGCCGTCTGGACATCGACATGCCCCGGCACCTTCGCGAGCGCGAGGTTCGGATAACCGAGCCCAACCGAGATCGTCTTCGCCTGACCCAGGAACCCTTCGCAGCAGAGCGACGAGGTCGGGGTGCCTGCCTGCTCGGCAACCGCGCTCGCCCGCAGCACGGCGGGCGTGCAGCTCCCTCAGCAGCCCATCCCGGACACGACGGCGTCGATCTTCAGCGCCCGGAGTTTCTCGGGCATCTCCGCCAGCACAAGGTGCTCTTCGTCGCCGTGGGTGGAGCCGAAGGCGTCGTGATCAACGAAGCGGATGCCGCGATAGCGCTGCGACAGCTCTGCCTTGAGGATTGGCCAGATCTCGTCGCCCCGGAACAGATTGTCCCAAAGGAAGGCAATCGTCTTGCCTTCCAGCGTCTCCAGCCGCGGCGCGAGCGGCTTTGCCGCCACCGCCTTCGCGCTGCGCGGCCATACGACGGCGTACGCGCCCTTCATGGCCCGATTCTCCTCCTCTGCCTTATCGTCTCCACTGTAGGGCGGATGAAGCGAAGCGCAATCCGCCGACGCACAGTTTGGCCCCGCTCGCGCTGGCGGGTTCCGCTGCGCGCCACCCGCCCTACGATTATCTTGCGCTCCGTGCGGGCTTTGCATTTTCACATAGTCACAACCTAAGCTCGGGCAGGTTGGGCCGCCCGGAGGACGCACCATGAGGGACCTGCTCACGGTCGGGCAGATGCTTTCGGTTCACGCGCGGCTTTCGCCCGACCGGATCGGGGCGCGCGACCTCGACCGCTCGCTCAGCTTCGCCGCGTGGAACGAGCGCGCGTGCCGCCTCGCCAACGCCCTGCTCGGCCTCGGGTTGAGGAAGGGGGACCGGGTCGCGGTGCTCGCCTACAACAGCCTCGAATGGCTGGAAATCTACATGGCGGCGTCCAAGGCCGGCATGATCGTCGTGCCGATCAATTTCCGGCTCGTGGCGCCCGAGGCTCGCTTCATTGTCGAGAATGCCGGCACAGCCGCCGTGATCGTGCAGGATGAACTGGCCGGTGTGATCGACGAAATCCGCGCCGAGCTTTCCGTGCCTGCCGGCAATTACATCCATTTCGGCGCGCGGCGATGCCCGCCCGGATACCACGACTACGAGGCTCTGCTCGGCAACGGGCGCGCGAGCGAGCCGCCCGTTGCCGTGGCGCGGTCGGACCCGTGGACCATGATGTATACCTCGGGCACCACCGGCAATCCGAAGGGCGTTCTGCAAAGCAACCGCAGCCTCGCTCTGCTTGCGCTTATCACCGAGATCGAGTTGGGGTTCAACCGCGACGACTGCGCGCTGCTCGTGATGCCGATGTGCCACGCCAACTCGCTCAACTTCTTCGCCGCCGTGGCCTATTGCGGCGGCACCACTTCGGTCTATTCGCGCAAGAGCTTCGATCCCGAGCATTGCGTCCGCACGCTCGCCGAGGGCGGCACGACATTCACCTCACTCGTGCCGACGCACTGCATCATGATGCTCGGACTCTCCCCTGCCGTGCGCGCCAAATACGATCTGAGCAGGGTCACGAAGCTGATGGTCTCCTCGGCGCCGGCACGGCAGGACACGAAGCGCGCGGTGATGGAGATGTTCCGCAATTCCGGCCTTTATGAACTTTACGGTGCCACCGAGGTCGGGTGGGCAACGATGCTGCATCCGCACGAACAGTACACCAAGCTTGGCTCGGTCGGGCGCGAGTGCGTCGGCTCCGCGCCGATCCGGCTGCTCGACGAGAACGGCAAGGAAGTGCCCGACGGCGAGGCGGGCGAGCTTTACTGTTCCACCCCGTACACCTTCAGCGAGTATTGGGGCTTGCCGGAGAAAACCGCCGCAGCTTTCAGGGGCGAGTATTGCACGGTCGGCGACATGGCGCGCCGCGATGCAGAAGGCTACATCTTTCTTGTCGACCGCAAGAGCAACATGATTATCTCCGGTGGCGAGAACATCTACCCCTCCGAGGTGGAGGCGGTGATCGGCGCGCACCCGCTGGTCAAGGATGTCGCGGTGGTCGGCCTGCCGGACGAGAAATGGGGCGAGCGGGTCCATGCGGCGATCGTGTTGCAGGACGGCGCCTCTCTCGGCGAAGCCGAGCTCTTGGATTGGTGCAAGGAGCGGCTTGCCGGCTACAAGCGCCCCCGCGCCTGCTCGTTCCTCAAGGAGGAGGAGATGCCGCGCAATGCGACCGGCAAGATCCTGCACCGGGTGCTCAAGGCGAAGCTGCAGGGGTGATGGTGCCCCTTCGCATCAAACGATCGCCCATCCGTCATGCCCGCGACGGCGGGCACCCAGGCGGGCGGTAAGGTGCTGGTATTCCTGGGTTCGCGCTTTTGCGGAAATGACGGGTGGGGAACGTCCGTTCCTCGCGCCTTAGTGAGCGGAGGAACATGACGACGAGACGCAGGGGAGGAGGAACAAATGAAACCGGCTCCTGACAGCGTTGCCGACATCATCGCGCGCGTCCTTAGAGCGCGCGGCGTGACGCGCGTGTTCGCGCTCTGCGGCGGCCACATCATGCCGATCTGGATGCGCCTCGACGCACACGACATCTCCATCGTCGATGTGCGCGACGAGCGCGCGGCGGTTCACATGGCGCAAGCGCACGCGGAGCTGACCGGCGGGCTCGGCGTCGCGCTGGTGACGGCGGGGCCCGGCGTGACGAATGCCATGACCGGCATCGCCAACGCGCATGTCTCGCGCGTGCCGGTGCTGATCGTCGCCGGCGCCAGTCCGCGCCCCCAGGAAAATCGCGGCGGCTTGCAGGATCTGGATCACACGCATCTCGTGCGCTCGATCACGCGCTACGCGCGCACGGTGCGGGAACCGACGCTTGCTTTGGCGGAGCTCGACGAGGCGATCGCACGCGCTTTCGGCGAGGGCGGCGAGCCGGGACCGGCCTATATCGACTTTCCCGTCGATACGCTGCGCGGGATCGTGCCGAAGCCCCTGCAACTGGAGGAGCAGATCCGCGCCAAGCCGCGCTTGGTGCAGCTTCCCGACCCGAAGCAGGTGGCGGCGGCGGTCGATCTTCTCTGGTCGGCGCAGCGCGTCCTGGTGATTTCTGGGCGCGGCGCGCGCGGCGCCGGCCCCGAGCTCGTTTCGCTGCTCGACCGGCTCGGCGCAGTTTATCTCGACACCGGCGAGAGCCGCGGGCTGGTGCCCGACACCCACCCCGCCGTCGTCGGCGCGATGCGCGGGGCGGTGATGGGCGATGCCGACGTGGTGCTCACGGTCGGGCGGCGGCTCGATTTCCAGCTTGCCTATGGCTCGCCGGCGATTTTCGGGGCCGCGAAGTTCGTCCGCATCTCCGATACCGGGTCGGAGCTGCGCGACAACCGGCGCGGCGCGGTGGAGATCCTGGCCTCCCCCGGCGCCACATTGCGCGCGATGGTGGAGGCGGCGGGCAACCGCCCTTCCTCGGTCGATTCTGAGTGGCGCGCCAAGCTGCGCGCCGGGCACGAGCAGCGCGCGCGCCGGCTGAAGGAGAGCATGACGAATGCGGAGCCGGGCAGCGACGGCAAGCTGCATCCGAACCGCGTGCTCGCTGCCTTGCAGGAGGCGTTGGCGCCCGACGCGATCGTGATCACTGACGGCGGCGATTTCCTGAGCTTCGCGCGCATCGGACTTGCCGCGCCGATGATGCTCGATCCCGGCCCGTTCGGCTGTATCGGCGTCGGCGTACCGTACGGGATCGCAGCGAGCCTCGCCTTTCCGGAAAAGCAGGTGGTGGTGGCGACCGGCGACGGGGCATTCGGCTTCAACGCGATCGAGGTGGATACCGCCGTGCGCCACAAGGCGCCGGTGCTAATCGTGGTCGCCAATAACGGCGCCTGGCAGATCGAGGTGCACGACCAGCGCGTTACGCACGGCAAGGTGGTCGGAACGAGCCTCCAGTTCAGCGATCACGCCGCGATGGCGCGCGCCTTCAACATGCACGCTGAACGGGTCGAGACCGAGGAACAGCTCGGCCCGGCGATCCGCCGCGCCTTAGCGAACCGCCCCGCGCTCTTGGATGTGGTGGTGACGCCCGAGGCCGTTTCGTCTGATGCGAAAACCGGCCTCGCCTGGGTGCCCGATTTGCAGCCGCTCGCGGCCTGGGACGAGGCGGAGCGGAAATGGCGGAGCGGCGGTTAGAGCGGTCCCGAATACCTGACGATGACGCGCACTTTCGATCGTCATGGCCGGGCTTGGCCTGGCCATCCCCCGCATACGCGCATAGGCGCTGAAATAAGAGAGTAACGCCGTAGCAAATCTCGACATTGCGAGCGCCGCGCCAGCACAGGGCAGATGGAGTGCAGCGGAATGCGCCGACGGAAGCAAGTAAGTTGCGTCGGCGGTTTTGGCATCCGCCTTACCCTGTCCGACAACTCCTGGCTGCGCGGCCCCTACATCCCGCCGTGTCCCATGCCGCCCGGGGTCGGGATCATCATCCGGTAGTTCAGCCACTCCATGATCCATACCGACCCGCCGATCAGCAACACCACGATCAGCACGCCGAACGCCAGCGCCAGCACGTTGTTGGTATTGTCGGGGTCGGTCGTGATGTGCAGGAAGAACACCAGGTGCACGCCGATCTGCGCCACCGCCAGCACGATCAGCGCACTCGGCAGGCCCGGCCGCCACACGAGGCCACTATAGCCGATCGTGAAGGCGGCACCTGTCAGCAGCACCGAGAGAACGAGGCCGATGGAATAACTGAACACCGCCCCGCGCAGGCTCTCCTGCGTGTCCTCCATCACGCCGGGGCCGATGTCCCCGACATTGCGGTCGTGATCGCTCATTAGCCCAGTCCAATCAGATAGACGATGGTGAACAACGCCACCCAGATGATGTCGAGCGCGTGCCAGAACAAATTGAAGCACAGCAGCCGGCGCAGGATGTTGGGCCGGAACCCCTTGGCAAAGACCTGAGCCATCATCGTGCCGAGCCAGAGCAGCCCGGCCGTCACGTGCAACCCGTGCAGCCCGACCACCGAAAAGAACGAGGAAAGAAACGCGCTGCGCTGCGGCCCTGCGCCCGCGGCGACCATGGCGGCGAAGTCGTGCGCCTCCAGCACCAGGAATACGGCGCCGAGCAGCCCGGTCACGAGCAGCGCCGCCTCGGTCCACAGCAGGCTGCGCGCGCGCGTCGCCACCGCCGACAGGCCGCAGGTGAAGCTAGACAGCAAGAGGCACCCGGTTTCAATGGCGATCGAGGTGGGCGAAAACAGTTCCGGCCCCGAGGGCCCGCCCGCGGTCGCGCTCTGCAGCACGGCGTGCGCGGCGAAGAACGCCGAGAACATCACGAAGTCGCTGAGGATGAAGATCCAGAACCCGTAGGCGACGACCACCCGCTTCGACGCGGGCCCGCCCTCGCCGTGGCCGGTCGGCTCGAAATGCCCGTCCCCGCCATGGTCGGTGCGGACGCGCCGGCCTAGCCGATACGGGTCGAGGCGCGGTTCGACCGCCTGGAACAGCGTGTCGGTGGTGCTGCTCATGCCGCCACCCGCGCGAGCTGCTTGTGCTCATCGAGCCAGCGCTGGCGGATCACCCGTCGCTCGCGCTCGAGGCGCGCCACCTCCTCGGCCGGGATGACATATTCCTCCACGTCGCGCCACGCGAACCAGACGAACACCGCATAGGCCCCGACGATGCCGAGCAGGACCAGCCACCAGATGTGCCAGATCAGCGCGAACCCGGTGATGGTCGAGAAGAACGCGGTGATGAACCCGGTCGGGCTGTTGCGCGGTAGCTCGATCGCCTCGTAGTCGGGCTCGGCGGCGAGTTGCTGGGACAGGATAGCGCGCCGCTTGATCTCCCAATAGGGCTCCTCGCCGCTCACGTTCGGCAGCACCGCGAAGTTGAACACAGGCGGCGGCGAGGTGGTGGACCACTCAAGCGAGCGCCCGTCCCACGGATCGCCCAGTTCGTCACGCAGCTTCTCGCGGTCGCGGATGCTGACCACGATCTGGATCACCTGGCAGATGGCAGCCCCGATCAGCACGAAGATGCCGAAGCCCGCCGCGATCACATAAGGATGCCACGCGGCGACATCGTAGTGCTGCAAGCGCCGTGTCATGCCGAGCAGGCCCGCGACGTAGAGCGGCACGAACACCATGTAGAAGCCGACGAGCTGGCACCAGAACGCCGCCTGTCCCCAGCGTTCGTCGAGCCGGAAGCCGAACGCCTTGGGGAACCAGTAGGTGATGCCCGCCAGCCCGGCGAACAGCACGCCGCCGATGATCACGTTATGGAAGTGCGCGACCAGGAACAGGCTGTTGTGCAGGAGGAAGTCGGCCGGTACCACCGCTAGCAAGACGCCTGTCATGCCGCCGAGCGCGAAGGTGACGATGAACCCGATCGAATAGAGCATCGGCGTGGTGAACCGGATGATCCCGCCGTACATGGTGAACAGCCAGTTGTAGATTTTCACCCCGGTCATCACGGCGATGATGCTGCTCGCGATGCCGAACACCGCGTTGACGTCGCCGCCCGCGCCCATCGTGAAGAAATGGTGCAGCCACACCACGAATGACACGATGCAGATGCCGAGTGTCGCCAGCACCATCGAGCGATAACCGAACAGCGGCTTGCCGGAGAAGGTCGAGATCACCTCGGAGAAGATGCCGAATGCCGGCAATACCAGGATATACACCTCCGGATGGCCCCAGGCCCAGATGAGATTGATGAACATCATCATGTTGCCGCCATCCGTATTCGTGAAGAAATGGAACCCGAGATAGCGGTCGAGCGTCAGCATCGCGAGCGTGGCCGTCAGGATCGGAAAGGCGGCGACGATCAGCAGGTTGGAGCAGAGCGCGGTCCAGCAGAACATCGGCATCCTGAGATAGCTCATGCCGGGGGCACGCATCTTCAGGATCGTGGTGACGAAGTTGATCCCGGTCATCAGCGTTCCGACCCCCGAGATCAGCAAGGACCAGTCGTAGTAATCCACGCCCACGGTCGGGCTGTACGGCAATTCCGACAGCGGCGGGTAGGGCAGCCAGCCAGTGCGTGCGAACTCGCCGACGATCAGCGAGAGGTTCACGAGGAGAGCGCCGGTTGCAGTCAGCCACAGACTCGTTGAATTGAGTGTCGGAAACGCCACGTCGCGGATGCCGAGCTGCAGCGGCACCACGAAGTTCATCAGACCGATCATGATCGGCATCGCCGCGAAGAAGATCATGATCGTGCCGTGCGCCGAGAATATTTGGTCGTAGTGCTCGGGCGGCAGAAAGCCATTGTTATGATACGCGAACGCCTGCTGTCCGCGCATCATGATGGCGTCGACGAACCCGCGCAGCAGCATCACTAGCCCGAGCAGCACGTACATCACGCCGATCCGCTTGTGATCGACGCTGGTAATCCACTCGCGCCAGAGATAGCCCATGCGCCCGCTCAGGATCGCCCAGGCGATCACGGCAAGCACGATCATGAAGGCGCCGCCGCCCGCGAATAGCGGGATCGGCTGATCGAGCGGAATGGCGCTCCAGGTGAGCTTGCCGAGCATTACTTGTTCCCCCCTGGATTGAACGCGGGTGGGCCATTGGGCGGCAACACAGCGCCGCCGTCCGGCCTGCCCGGACCCGGACCCGGCGGTATCTCGTCGCGCACGATTTGCTCGAAGAGATGCGGTTCGGCCGCGCGGTAGGTGAACGGCCGCACGTCCTCGCTCGGTTGCTCAAGCGCGGTGTAGCCCGCGCGATCGAGCACCGGCCCGCCCCTCTTCACGGAGTCAACCCACGCCGCAAAGGCATCCGGCGCCACCGCGTGCAGGGTGAAGGTCATGCCGGAGAAGCCGTCGCCGCTATATTGCGCGGACTCGCCCAGATAGTCGCCGGGATGGTCGGCCATCAGATAAAGCTGCGTCTGCATCCGGTTCATCGTGGCGATCATCGAGCCGAGCTGCGGCACGAAGAACGCATTCATCACCGTCGCCGAGGTCAGCAGGAAATGCACCGGCGTCCCCGCCGGAACCGTGAGTTCGTTGACGCTGGCGATCCCCTGCTCGGGGTAGATGAACAGCCATTTCCAGTCGAGCGAGACTACCTGCACCGTCAGCGGGCGCTGATCCTTCGTGCGCGCCGCGATGGGCTGATAGGGATCGAGCTCGTGCGCGCCGACCCAGATCAACCCGCTCAGGAACATGATGGTCAGCAGCGGGATCGACCAGGTCAGCAGCTCGAGCCGCCCGGAATGGGACCAGTCGGGCCAGTAACGGGCGCGTTTGTTGGAGGCGCGGAACCACCAGGCGAACGCCAAGGTCGCGACGATCGTCGGCACCACGATCATCAGCATGATGACGAGCGCATCGAGCATGATTTTCGCATCGCCGGCACCGACCGGGCCTTGCGGGTCCAGCACCCCGCCCGAGCAATCCGTCAGCGTGCAGCACACAAGGATGACAGCGGCCGGCAGCGCCGGCCGTAGCGGGGTCCGCATCATGCTTCTACGCTTGCAAGCAGCCGGGCGATCACGCAAGTGAGCGCCGCGCAATGCGCTGCATCAAGGGACAAGCACGGCCGCGCCCGTCAATGCCCCCGTCCGCAACGCCCACAGCGCCGTGTTGGCCTGATCCAGGCCATATCGTTGTGTCGTCGTGCGCACAGGTATTGCGGGCGCCAGGGAGAGAAATTCCTCCGCATCCCGCCGCGTGATGTTGGCCACCGACCGCACCACCCGCTCTTTCCACAGAAGCTTGTAGGGAAAGGTCGGGATGTCGCTCATATGGATGCCGCCGCACACCACCACGCCGCCGGGCCGCACGGCGCGCAGCGCGGCGGGCACCAGCGCGCCCACGGGCGCGAACAGGATCGCCGCGTCCAGCTTCTCGGGCGGTGTTTCGTCCGAACCGCCCGCCCACACCGCGCCGAGCGACAGTGCGAACTGGCGAGCGGCTTCGTCGCCCGCACGGGTGAAGCCGTACACCGCGCGCCCCTGATGCAGCGCTACCTGGGCGACGATATGCGCCGCGGCGCCGAATCCGTAGATGCCGAGCCTCCGCCCCTCGCCCGCCATCTTGAGGCAGCGATAGCCGATCAGCCCGGCGCACAGCAGCGGCGCGGCCTCCACATCGGAATAGGCATCAGGGATGGGAAAGCAGAACCGCGCGTCGGCGACGGCGTATTCGGCATAGCCGCCATCGACCTGATAGCCGGTGAAGCGCGCGCGGACAGAGATTCTCCTGCCCAGCGCGGCAATACTCGCACACGCCGCAGGTCCAGCCGAGCCAGGGGATGCCCACACGGTCGCCGGCGCGGAACCCCTCGACCCCCGCCCCGGCCGCGGTCACGCGGCCGACGATCTCGTGCCCGAGCACGAGCGGCAGCTTGGGGTCGGGCAGCTCCGCGTCCACCACATGCAGGTCGGTCCGGCACACGGCGCAGGCGCACACGCGCACCTTCACCTGGCCGGGGCCGGGCTGCGGTTCGGCGATTTCGGCGGCCTCCAGCTTCGCTTTCGGCCGACGCAGCAGCATGGCGCGCACCTCTGCCTCCTCGGTTGGTGGAAGCGGGAACACCGTGCGAGGCTAGCGCGCTTCCTGCCACCTTTCAGCCCCGCAGGCCCACGCATCCATGTCCCACCGCATCGCCGTCGGCGGCTTCCTGCACGAGACCCATTCGTTCGCCCCGCGACCCACCACCTACCAGGATTTCCGCCAGCCCGGCGGCTTTCCGCCCTTGCAGCACAACGGGGGCCTGCTCGATGCGCTGCGCGGCCGCTCGATCCCCATCGCCGGGGCGATCGAGGTGCTGGAAGCCGTGCACGCCGAACTCGTCCCGCTCGCCTGGTGCTTCGCCAGCCCCGCCGGGCCGATCGAGGATGAAGCCTTCGAACGCATCGCCGCGCTGATCGGTGCGCATCTATCGCTGGCGCTCGACCAAGGCCCGCTCGATGGCATCTATCTTGATCTCCATGGCGCGGCGCTGACCGTGAGCCACGGCGACGCCGAAGGCGAGTTGCTGCGCCGCGTGCGCGCCATCGTCGGGGCCGACCTGCCGCTCACTATCAGCCTCGATCCGCACGCCAATCTCACGCGCGCGATGGTGGAGCGCGCCGATGCGGTGGTGCCGTTCCGCACCTATCCGCACGTCGATATGCCCGCCGCGGGCGCGCAGGCGGCGCGGCTGCTGCTCGAGCGGATCGCGCGCAGACGCCCCTGGGCGAAGGCTTATCGCCAGCTCGATTTCTGGATGCCGATCGGCAGCCAATGCACCCTGATGGAACCCATGCAGTCGGTCATGGCGGAACGCGCCGCGCGCGCCGCCGAACCGGGAATCGCCGAGCTCGCCTTCTGCTTCGGCTTTCCTTACGCTGATTTCCCCGATTGCGGCGGCGCGGTCGCCGTCTTCGCCGACACCGAGGCCGAGGCCGATCGGGCAGCCCAGGATTTCGCCGCCTACGTCACCGCGCGCGAAGGCGAGTTCGTGCAAGAAACGCTGGAGGCAGCGGAAGCCGTTGCCGAGGCCAAGCGCCTCGCCCGCGACGGCGGCCCGGTGGTGATCGCCGACACCCAGGACAATCCGGGCGGCGGCGGCCACGGCGACACCACCGGCCTGCTTGCCGAGCTCGTGCGCCAGAAGGCGGAGGGCGCATTCCTTTGCCTCATCAACGACGCGGAAAGCGCGGCCGCCTGCCACCAGGCGGGCGAAGGCGCGATCGTGCCGCTGTCGCTCGGCGGCAAGTCGGACGGGATGCCCTTGCCCTGCAGCGCGCGCGTGCTGCGCCTGACCGACGGGCGCTTCACCCTCACCGGCCCGATGGGCGCCGGCAATCCCGGCAACACGGGCCCCACGGCGCTGATCGACATCGAGGGCGTGCGCGTGATGGTGACCAGCCGCAAGGTGCAGGCGCTCGATCAGGCGATCATCCGCCATGTCGGCGTGGAGCCTGCTGAATGTCCGATCATCGCGCTCAAGTCCTCGGTGCATTTCCGTGCCGATTTCGGCCCGATCGCCTCGCGGATTTTGGTTGCCATCGCGCCCGGCCCGGTGGTCGCCGACCCGGCGCAGTTCAACTTCCGCCATGTCCGCGCGGGCGTCAGGCGGCGGCCGGCGGCGCGATGACGGCGGCACTCCTCGCGGCCGGCTCGCGATCGAGCCGGTGCAAGTTCTGCACGAGCCGGTTGGTCGCGAGCCGCACCAGGGCCATCGCGAAGCCGGGGTCTTGATAGAACGCGCGGATGATGGCGGCGCCGTCGATCCGGTAAAGCTCGACCTCGGTCGCGCAGATGGCGGAAGCGGTGCGCGTGCGATCATCCGACAGCAGCGCGATTTCGCCGAACAAGTCTCCCGGGCCGAGCCGCACCTTGCGCTCCGGCAGCTCGATCTCGCCCCGCGCGATCACGAAAGCGCACTCGCCCTCCTCTCCCTGGCGGAACAGCACGGTGCCGCTCCGGTGACGTTCGGTTCGCAGCGTTGCCACCAAGCCGCCGACTTCCAGATTGCCGCGCCTTCCCGCCCGCAACACCCGCAGACCCCGCTTGATCTGGAGCAGCCGGCCAACATTCAGCGGCAGCAGCACGCAATGCAGGGCGACAACCGGCCAGAGACGAAGCGGCAGGCCATACGCTATGAACGCCACGTTGCTAGCGATCGCCACCCAGCGCAGCGGCAGCATCGTCCGCATGTAGAACGCCGAGAATACCAGTGCGGAGGCCAAGTACCCGAGAGACTGGACCAGCATGGGAGCACGTTTCCTTGCGGGCGATCTATCGCGATGATCGCTCCGCGCCCGCTCCCGCTGCAAGTTCAAACGGCGGCGACCGGCCCCTCCGCCTCCAGCCGCTCGAGGTTCTTCACGAGCCGCCCCGTCAGCCTCCGCACCAGCGCGAGCGCCGATCTTGGATCGCGTTCGAACACGGAAATCAGCGTCTGTCCGTCAGAGCGGGAGCGTAACGGCATAGGCACGAAACAGGATACTGGCGGCGATAACGATCCCGCGCAGGAGTGCCTGCGAGCGCCCGAAGAATCCCGATACCAGCAGCAGTGCTCCGATGCAGCCGAGCACGTCAGGCACAGAAGTCAGCTCCGATACCGCCTCGCGTGCATTCATTGAGCCGCATGCAGCGCTGTAATCCAGCCGCGACGACCGTCATCAGCTTGTCATACGCCGCATGAGCCGCCAGTTTCCGGACCGTCTCGAACGGAGCGGCCGATGCGCGACTTCCAGCTGCCGGGACGCGGCCCGGTCTTCGCCGCCAACGCGATGGCTGCGACCTCGACCCCGGAGGCCACCCTCGCCGCGCTCGACGTGCTGCGGGCCGGTGGCAACGCCGTGGACGCCGCGATTGCGGCGTGCGCCGTGCAATGCGTCGTCGAACCCGAATCGACGGGGATCGGCGGCGACTGTTTCTGCCTCTACGCCCCGGCCGGCACGGGTGAGGTGATCGCGCTCGACGGAGCGGGCCGAGCGCCCGCCGCCACAGGCATCGAGTGGTTCGAGGCTCAGGGCATCACCGCGCTCGACCCCATCTCCGCCCACAGCGTTACCATCCCCGGCGCGCTGTCCGCCTGGGAGACGCTGCTCGCCGCGCACGGGCGGAAGGGTCTCGACGAGTTGCTGCAGCCGGCGATCCGGCTCGCCGAGGAAGGCTGGCGCGTGCAGCCCCGCGTCGCCTTCGATTTCGCCTATTTCGAAGCGAAGCTCCGCCGCGCCGGGGCAACCTCGCTGCTGCCGGGCGGCAAGGTGCCGCAGGCAGGCGACCTGATCCGCAATCCCGCGCTCGCCGAGACCCTGCGCGCCGTCGCCCGCGGCGGGGCGCGCGCCTTCTATGAGGGCGCGGTCGCGGCCGACATGGTCGCCGCACTGCGCGCGCGAGGCGGGCTGCACACCGTGCAAGACTTCGCCGACGGGCTGAGCGCCGCGGAGTTCGTCGCGCCGATCCGCCGGGCATTCCGCGCCCACGAGGTCGTCCAGTGCCCGCCTAGCGGCCAAGGCCTGATCACGCTGATGATTCTCGGGATCCTTGAAGGGCTCGGTCCAGCACTTGACGGGCCGATGGGGGCGATCCGCTTTCATCGCCACATCGAGGCTGCGCGCCTTGCTTACAATGATCGCGACGCCTTCCTCGCCGATCCCCGCCAGACGGAGGTGCCCGTCGCCCGCCTGCTCGATCCCGCCTATCTCGCCCGGTTGCGCGCGCTGATCGACGACACGCGTGCGTTGCGCGCTCTGCCGAAGGCGGGGGACGCGGTGGTGCCGCCGCACAAGGACACGGTCTATCTCTGCGTCGTCGATCGCGATGGGAACGCGTGCAGCTTCATCAACTCGCTGTTCGAGGGCTTCGGCTCCGCGATCGTCGCCGAAGGCTCGGGCGTGCTCTTGCACAATCGCGGCTTCGGATTCCGGCTGCAGCGCGGACACCCGAACTGCATCGCGCCGCGCAAGCGCCCGATGCACACCATCATTCCGGGGATGCTGATGCAGGACGGCAAGGCCGTGATGCCGTTCGGGGTCATGGGCGGGCATTTCCAGCCGATGGGCCAGTCGCTCTTCCTGACGAACCTGCTCGACTACGGGCTCGATGTTCAGGCCGCGATCGACCTGCCGCGGCTGTTTCCCCGCCTTGGCGCGATCGAGGCGGAACGCGGCATCGACGCGGCGCTGTCCGATCGGCTATCACGGCTCGGCCACATCGTGCGGCAGATCGACCGCCCGCACGGCGGCGCGCAGGCGATCTGGATCGACCGCGCGCGCGGCTGCCTGATCGGCGGGTCCGATCCGCGCAAGGACGGTCTGGCGCTCGGCTATTGAGAGGCGGCCGGTCTCTTCCCACGATTGCTTGAGCCCAGGCGGGAACGCCCGCTAGTCTCGCGCTAGCTATGCCGTGAGGCCGGGTGGAACGGCGCCGGCAAGCTTCCAGCCGGCGGCGAGCCGATCTGGCGCGTGAGACCGGCTGCCGCGGCTTGGCACGGGGTCGATCGACGGCACCAAGCTCGAGCGCGCCATGGGGTTCACCCACTTCCACCTGCGCGGCATCAAAAACGTCACCACCGAGTGGACGCTGACGGCTCTCGCCTACAATTGTCGGCGGATCGCCCTTCTACAGGCCCAGTGACCCGCCGCCCCCGAGGACCCTCCTTACTCGATCACCCCGAATCCGACAGGCTGGTAGAGGCGAGCAACGACGGAGCCCCGCCATGAACGCGATGGATCTGCTGCTGAACCGCTATTCCGCCACCAAGCTCGGGCCGCCGGGCCCCGACCAACCCACGCTCGACGCCATCCTGCGCGCCGCCCTGCGCGCGCCCGACCACGGGCGGCTCCGTCCCTGGGAGTTCATCGTGATCCCCGAGGAGCGCCGCGAGGCATTCGGCGAGGTGCTCGCGGGCTCCCTGCACGCGCGTCAGCCCGATGCACCGGAGGAAGAGCTGGCCCGCGAGCGGGCGAAGGCGCTGCGGGCGCCGGTGATCGTGGTCGCCGCCGCCAAGCTGCAGCCCGGGCACAAAATCCCGGAGGTCGAGCAGCTTCTCTCGGCCGGTGCGGCGGCGGAGAACGTGATGCTGGCGGCGCAGGCAGCCGGGTTCGGCGCCATGTGGAAGACGGGCGGGCCGGCCTATGATCCGATGGTCAAGCGCGCGTTCGGGCTTTCCGAGCACGACGCGATCGTGGGATTCCTCTACATCGGCACCGAAACGGGCGGCGCCTCGCCCGCACGGCGGCCTGAGCCGGCCGAGCATGTGCGCGTATGGGCCTGAGTTTGCGCGAAAAGGATGAAGCGATGCCGATCGAACTATGGACCTGGGACACCCCGAACGGACGGAAGATCAGCGTGGCGCTGGAGGAGATGGGCCTTCCCTACAGCGTCCATCCGGTGAACATCTCAAAGGGCGAGCAGTTCGACCCCGCCTTCCTGAAGATCAGCCCGAACAACCGTATTCCGGCCATCGTCGATCCCGAAGGGCCGGGCGGAGCGCCGATCAGCATTTTCGAGTCCGGCGCCATCCTGCTTTATCTCGGCGAAAAGACCGGCAGGTTCCTGCCGCGCGACCTGCGCGCCCGGGTGCCTGTCTATGAATGGCTGATGTGGCAGATGGGCGGTTTCGGTCCGATGCCCGGACAGGTGCATCATTTTCTTCAGGTCGAGAACGAGCAGGACCGGCGCTACGGGCTGGAGCGGTATTCCAAGGAAACGCGCCGGCTCTATTCGGTGCTCGACAAGCGTCTCGGCGAGGTCGAGTACGTCGCCGGCGAGGTGTCGGTTGCCGATTTCGCGATTCTCGGCTGGGCATGGCGGCACGAGCGGCACAAGGTCGATTTCGCCGAGTATCCGAACGTGGGGCGCTGGTACGAGCGCATGATGGCCCGCCCGGCCACGGCGCGCGGATTCTCGGTCAAGCTGAACTAGCTCCGACCGGCAATGTTTTGCATTTACTTGCTGGTCCGCGCGCGGGTAGTCTAGGCGCGAGTTGCGAGTAATTCTTAACTGGAGCCGCCCGCCCGATGGGCAACGACAGCATCCCCCCGATCGCCCGCCGCTGCGAGCGCGCCGTCGTGACCGCCTATCGCGAGCTGCGGCAGCGCGGCATCGACGACATGAGCGCGTTCCAGGCCTGCACCTCGCTCTATCGCATCCACCACCCGGAGGCCTCGATCGCCGAGGCGCGGCGGCTCGTCTCGGAGTGGATCGACCATCACGTCATCCGCGGCGACGGCGGCCCCACCGCGGGCTGCCCCTGCGACTAGGGGGTTCTGTCCTCGCGATTATTCTTCCTCCCCGCCCCAGGGGCGGAGAGGGAGAGTAAATGCGCCGCAATCGCCGGAATCTCGCCGAACGCGTGCGCCACCGCGGCGACGCCCTCCGCCATCTCGGGCGGCCCGTAACCCCAGGCGGCGAACACACAGGGCAGGCCCGCCCCCCGCGCGGCGATGACGTCGTTGCGATGGTCCCCCACCATGACGGCGCGCACCGGACTGCCGCCCGCCGCTTTCAGGGTGGCGAGCAGGTGCGCCGGATCGGGCTTGCGTACCGGGAAACTGTCGCCGCCGCCGATCGCGGCGAACAGGCCGCCGATCCTGAGCGCATCCAGAAGATCGCGCGCCGGCTGCGCGAGCTTGTTGGTGCAGACCGCAAGCCGCCAGCCGCGTTCGCGCAGCCCGGCCAGGGTTTCGGCGACACCGGGAAAGAGCCGCGTCGCGCGGGCATAGGCCCGCCCGTAATCGGCGACGAAATCGGCCACCGCGGCGGCATCCGGCCGCAGCCCGCGGCGCGCGAAGGCCCGTTCGATCAGCGCCCCCACCCCGTCGCCGATCATCCGCTTGGTCTCCTCGAGGCCGAACGGCGCCAGCCCGCGCGCGTGCATCAGCCGGTTCAGCGCCGCGGCCAGATCGGGCGCGGAGTCGACGATCGTGCCGTCGAGGTCCAGAACAAGCGTGGGCGGCAGCTCAGTCAGCGCGGTTTCCTCTTTGATATGATGTTTTGGTCATAAGTTGCGCTTTGACTTGAGTTCGCCCGGCCCGCTACCCGACCATCCCGCTCTCAAGGACACGTGATGACGACCACCGCAGTCATTCTCGCCGCCGGACACGGCACGCGCATGAAGTCGGCGGCGCCGAAGGCCCTGCACAGGATCGCCGGCTGGCCCATGCTGCGGCATCTGATCACGAGTTGCGAGCAGGTTTTCGATCGCATCGCCGTCGTCATCGGCCCCGGCATGGAGGCGGTGGCCGAAGCGGCCGCGCCGCACCGCTGCTTCGTGCAAAAGGAGCGCCTCGGCACCGCCCACGCTGCCCAGCAGGCCGCGCCCGCCTTCGCGGACGGCGACGTCGCGGTGCTCTATGCCGACAATCCGCTGATCCGCCCGGCAACCCTGCGCCGCTTGCTCGAGCGGCGGGCCGAGGGCGACGCCGCGCTGGTGCTGCTCGCCATGCGGCCCGAGAACCCCGCCCGCTACGGCCGCGTGCTGACCGATCAAGGCTACGTCAACGCCATCGTCGAATACGCCGATGCGGGTGACGCAGAACGCGCGGTCGATCTCTGCAATGCGGGCGTGTTCTGCGCCGCGGCGGCGGACCTGCGGCGCTGGTTGCACAGCGTCCGCAACGACAACGCGAGCCGCGAATTCTACCTGACCGATGTCGTGGCGCACGCCCGTGCCGAAGGCGAGCGCGTGGCATGGGTGGAGGCGTCGCCCGCTGAGGTGGCAGGGATCAATTCGCGCGCGGAGCTCGCCGCCGCCGAGGCGACCATGCAGGGCTGGCTGCGCGCGGCGGCGATGGATGCGGGGGTGACGATGACCGATCCCGCCTCGGTGTTCCTCAGCGCTGACACCGAACTCGCAGCGGACGTGACGATCGGCCCGAACGTCGTGTTCGGCCCCGGCGTGCGCGTCGGCCGCGGCACGCAGATCAATCCGTTCAGCCATCTGGAGGGCTGCACGATCGGCGAGGACTGCATCATCGGGCCGTTCGCGCGGCTGCGCCCGGGCGCCGAGCTGGAGTCCCAGGTGCATATCGGCAATTTCGTTGAGCTGAAGGCGACACGGATGGGCCGCGGCGCCAAGGCGAACCACCTCGCTTACCTGGGCGATTCCGAGGTGGGCGGTGGGTCGAACATCGGCGCCGGCACGATCACCTGCAACTATGACGGCTTCGCCAAGCACCGCACCCGGATCGGCAAGGGCGCCTTCATCGGCTCCAACGCCGCCTTGGTCGCGCCCGTCACTGTCGGTGACGGCGCGATCGTGGCTGCGGGCAGCGTGATCACCAAGGATGTCGAGCCGGACGCGCTCGCCTTCGCCCGCGCGCGGCAGTCCGTGCTGCCCGAGCGCGCGGCAATGTTCCGCGAGATGAACAAGGGAAAGAAAGGCTGATGTGCGGCATCATCGGAGTGATCGGCAGCCGTCCCGCGGCGCCCCTGCTGCTCGAGGCGCTGCGGCGGCTCGAATACCGCGGCTATGACAGCGCGGGGCTGGCGACCCTGGTGAACGGCCACATCGAGCGGCGCCGCGCCGAGGGCAAGCTCACCAATCTCGCCGCCGTGCTCGACCGTGTCCCGCTGCCCGGCACCACCGGGATCGGCCACACCCGATGGGCGACGCACGGCGCGCCGACCGAGGGCAACGCGCACCCGCACGGAACGGCGCGTGTCTCGGTCGTGCACAACGGCATCATCGAGAACCATGCCGAGCTGCGCGCCGAGCTGGAATCCGAGGGGCAGGAGTTCTCCACCGAGACCGACACCGAGACGGTGGCGCAGCTTGTCGACCTGCACCTCAAGCGCGGCATGGACCCGGTCAGCGCGGCGGGCGCGGCATTCCGCCGCCTGCACGGGGCTTACGCGCTGGCGATGATCTTCGCGGGCCACCCTGAGCTGATCATCGGCGCGCAGAACGGCGCACCGCTCGCCGTCGGTTTCGGAGACAACGAGATGTTTGTCGGCTCCGACGGGTTGGCGCTCGCTCCGCTGACGCGCCGCATCGCCTACCTGCATGACGGCGACTGGACGGTGGTCGATCGCAAGGGCGCCCGCTTCTTCGACCGCGACGGGGCGGAGGTGGCGCGCGAGGTAAAGCTCACCCGCCTCACGGGTGCTGCGATCGGCAAGGGCAACTACCGCCATTTTATGGAAAAGGAGCTGCACGAGCATCCGGCGGTGATCGGCGACACGCTGCACCGGATGGTTGATCCCGGCACGCGCGCGGTGAACCTCCCTGCCCTGCCGTTCGATTTCGCCCGCATTCCGCGTATCACGCTGAGCGCTTGCGGCTCGGCCTTCTACGCCGGGCTGGTAGGGCGCTGGTGGTTCGAGGCGGTGGCACGCATTCCAGCCGACGGCGACGTGGCGAGCGAGTTCCGCTACCGCACGCCGCCGCTCGAGCGGGGCGGGCTCGGCCTGCTGGTGAGCCAGTCCGGCGAAACCGCCGATACGCTCGCAGCACTCCGCTACATGCGCGAGCAGGGCCAGCACGTGCTCTCGGTCGTCAACGTTCCCGAAAGCAGCATGGCGCGCGAGTCCGAGGCGGTGCTGGAGACGGTGGCCGGCCCCGAGATCGGCGTGGCCAGCACCAAGGCATTTACCGCGCAGCTTTCCGTGCTCGCCTGCCTTGCCATCGCCGCCGGGCGCGCGCGCGACGCCATCAACGCCGCACAGGAAGCCTCGCTCACCGCGGCGCTGCTGGAAGTGCCGAGCCGCGCCGCCGAGGTGCTGGAAGCCGGCGAGCGCATCCAGGAGGTCGCCGCCCGCATCGCGCAAGCGCGCGACGTTCTCTATCTCGGGCGCGGCAACTGCTTCCCGATCGCGCTCGAAGGCGCGCTGAAGCTCAAGGAGATCAGCTACATCCATGCAGAGGCCTATGCGGCCGGAGAGATGAAGCACGGCCCGATCGCCCTGATCGACCGCGACGTGCCGGTGATCGCGATCGCCCCTTCCGGCCCGCTGTTCGAAAAGACCGCTTCCAATCTCTACGAGGCGGCGGCCCGTGGCGGCCAGCTTGTCGTGTTCAGCGATCCCGCCGGCGCCGCCCGCCTGCGCGATATCGCCACGGAGACCGTGGTGCTGCCCGAGGTCGATCCGTTCGTCGCTCCGATCCTGCACGCCGTGCCGGTGCAGATGCTTGCCTATTATGTCGCGGTGCTGAAAGGCACGGATGTAGATCAGCCGCGCAATCTCGCGAAGTCGGTGACGGTGGAATGAGGGCGCACCGCGTAGGGGCACGCGGGCCGGCTGCAGGATGCTCGTTTGGGTTCCCGCTTTCGCGGGAATGACGACATCGGGGAGACGATCTCTTGCCTGTGCGGACGCCCGTCCGAGCTCCAGCGCCAAACACGAAAGCCCAAAAAGAAGCGGGCGGCCCCAAGGCCGCCCGCGGCAACTACGAAAGCGATGCCGGATTAGCGCCGTTCGCTGCCGAAAAGCTGCAGCAGCAGCAGGAACAGGTTGATGAAGTTCAAATATAGGCTCAGCGCGTCATAGACGCTGCGCTTCGCGGCGCCGTCCGGCCCTTCGGCGTAGGCGAACTGAACATAGGTCGCCTTGATCCGCTGCGTGTCGAAGGCGGTAAGCCCGGTGAACACCAGCACGCCCGCGATGCTCAGCACAAACTGCAGCCCGGTGCTGTGCACGAAGATGTTGACGACGCTCGCCAGGATCACGCCGATCAGCCCCATGATGAGGAAGCTGCCCCAGCGACTCAGGTCGCTGCGCGTGGTGTAGCCGTAGATGCTCATCGCCGCGAAGGTGCCCGCGGTGATGAAGAACACCCGCGCGATCGAGGTACCGGTGTAGCGCAGGAAGATGTTGCTGAGGCTTGCCCCCATGGCGGCGGCGAACAGCCAATAGAGCGTCTGCGCGGCGGTGCGCGAGAGCCTGTTCACGCCGAAGCTCAGCACCAGCACGAAGGCGAGCGGGGCGAACATCGCGAGCAGCGCGAGCGGGCTGGCGGTGCGCGTCACGCCATAGGGGGTCGACACCACCGGATAGAAGGCGTCGATGAGCTGCGTATTGGCGATCGCGTAGGCCACGATGCCGGTCAGCAGCAGGCCGGACGTCATCCAGTTGTAGACGCGCAGCATGTAGGCGCGAAGGCCCGCATCCAGGACAGATGCGGCCGCCGCGCTCGCCGGTGCGCCCGGATAGGTCCGGTAGTCGGGACTGTAGGCCATGTCTCCCTTGATCCTCTTCAGCGGGCGGGGCCCGCAGCCTCCAAATTGGCAAGAAGCGGTTGCGCTTCAAGCGTAACAGCCGCTCAGGCGTCAGTCATTTCTCAGCCTGGCCGCCGGCTTGGCGCGCAGCGCCGCCGCGGTGCCAGAATAGCCGAAGACGAGCATCAACGCGAGGGCGCCGGCAACCGTCCCCGCCAGTCGCCCCGGCGCGGGGGACCAGGGCGCGTTCAGCACGAAGCGCATGACCACCCAGCTCGCCGCGAGGCCCACCAAGGCGGCGAGCACCCCCGCTACCAGCCCCAGCGCGCCGAACTCCCAGAGCCAGGCGAGCCGGAGCTGGGCGCGGGTCGCGCCGAGCGCCCGCAGCACCACTGCCTCGGCGATCCGCCGCCGCCGCTCGCCGGCCACCGCCCCCACCAGCACCAGCACCCCGGCGGCCAGCGTCATCGACGCGGTGGCGGCGAGCGCCGCGGCAAGCTGGCCCAGAATCTCGCCCACCTGCCGCAGAATCTCGGTCACGCTGATCGCGGTGACGTTTGGCAGGGCATCAGCGACGCGGCGCAAAAGTGCCCCCTCCTCGCGCTCCGGCAACCGCACCGTAGCGATCGCGGTGTGCGGCGCGGCCGACAACAGGCCGGGGCTGGCGACGAACACGAAATTGAGCCCGAGCCGCCGCCAGGCGATCCGGCGCAAATTGGCCACCTTCAGGTCGATGTCGCGGCCGAGGACGTTCAGCCGTATCACGGCGCCGATCCCGATCCCCCAGCCGCGGGCCAGCCCCTCGTCGAACGAGACGAGCGGCGGCCCGTCGTAGCCGGGCGGCCACCAGCGCCCGGCGACGAGCTGCGTTCCGGGCGGCGGGGTGGCGGCGTAGGTCAGCCCACGATCCCCGCGCAGCGCCCAGCGCGTCTCCGGCGTCGCCTTCACCTGCTCGGCCGCCACGCCGTTCACCGAAACAATGCGCGCCCGCAGGCTCGGCATCTGCTCGGTCGCCTCGACGCCTTGCGTGGCGCGCACGATAGCATCGAAGCGGGCAAGCTGGTCGGGCTGGAGATCGACGAAGTAAAGGCTCGGCGCGTTGGCCGGCATCTCCTCCGTCACCTGGCGGCTGATGTTGCCCTCGATCAGCACCACCGCGGCGAGCGTGGCGAGGCCGAGCCCAACAGAGGTGAGCAGGAGTGGCGTCGCAGCACCGGGCGCGCGCAGCGCCGCAAGCCCGATCCGCGCGGGGGCGAAGCGCGGCTCCGGCAGGCGTCCCAGCCCCCACACTAGCAGGGCGGCGCCGAGCCGGAACACGCCGAGGGCGGCCGGAACGGCGCCGCAGAAGCCCAGCGCGAACAGAGGATCGGGCGCGGCGGCGACGGCGAGGCCAGCCAGCGCCAAGCCGAGCACCGCGGTCGCTGTCATGATGGCGGCCGGCGGGCGCGCCGCCTGCTGGATCAGCCGGTCGCGGAACAGCGCTGCCCCGGGGATTCGCAGCGCCCGCGCCAGCGTCGGCAGCGCGAAGGCGGCGCAGGTGAGCACCCCATACAGCGCCGCGAGCCCGAGCGGGCCGGCATAGAGCGCGGCCTCGGGCGGCACCGGCAGCAGCGTGCCGAGCCAGTGGCGCGCTAGCGCCGGGGCCGCCGCGCCCACCGCGAGCCCTGCGGCGATGCCGATCGCCGCCAGCACGCCGACCTGGATCGCCGAAACCGCGAACACGAGCCGCGACGAGGCGCCGAGGCAGCGCAGCGTCGCCAGCGCCTCCATCCGCGCATCAAGCCAAGCCCGCACCCCGCTCGCCGCCCCGACCCCGCCTACCAGCAGCGAGGTCAGTCCGATCAGGGTCAGAAAGAGGGCCGTCTGATCGACGAAGCGCGCGATCCCCGGCGCGGCTTCGGCGGGGCCGCGCACCCGCCAGCCGCGATCGGCGAACGCCCTCCGCAGCGCCGCGATTTGCCCTGCCGCTGCCGCCGGATCGGCCCAGGCGGCGCGCACGTCGTGGCTTACGAAGGCGCCCGGTACATCGATGCCTGCCCGCGGCAGCGCTGCGGCTTCGATGAGCGCCGGGGCGCCGAACAGGGCCGGTCCGCTGGCCCGGTCGGGGGCGGACACCAGCGCCGCCGTGACCTGGAAGGTCTCGGTGCCGATCCGTGCGGCTGCACCCGGTTTCAGCCCAAGCCGCGCCAGCACCACCCGATCAACGACGATCCCGTAGCGCCCGCCCGGCTGCCGCCCGAGCGCCGCCGCGACCGGCAGCTTCGGATCGAGCACCGGCGCGCTGACGAGCGGCCAATTCGCATCCACGGCCTGCAAATCGATGAGCGTCCGCGCCCCCGACGGAGCGGCGAGAAGCGAGCGCATCCGCGTCACCACCGAGACGCGCGCGCCGCGCGCCTTGAGCCAGGCGATGAGCTCGGACGGCGGCAGCTCGGCTCCGGTCTGTACGTCGAGATCCCCACCCAGCATCGCCCGCCCGTTCGCAGCGAGCGAGGCCGAGACCGCAGCGCGCAGGCTGCCCACCGAAGCGATCGCCGCGACGCCAAGCGCAAGGCAAACCACGACGATGCCAAGCCCCTGCGCGCCACCGCGCAAGAGGCGGCGGGCAAGGGTCAGCGCGGTCATTCTCTGGGAAGCAGCCAGGGACTGAGAACAGGCACGTCGGTTCCTTGATGATCTATCCGAGCACCGTAAAGTTGCTTGGCATCAAGATGAATTAAGCCAAACGAAGAGCGAGACGGGCCGGCTAGAAAGCCGTCGACTGCCGGATGAACCCCGTCGCGTCGCTTCCCGAGAATGTCCACGCTGTCCTGCGGAACGTTGCGGGGCTGCCTTGCTCGGTGACGGAAACCTACTGATTGACCACGTCCACCCGTGCCCAGCTCAGGTCCGGGTTGAAACGCTGCATCGCCCCGGCGACCGCGGCGGTGTGCTCTCCAAGATCCTTTTGGAACACGACGCCGTCCTGGTTGACCAGGAACGTCATGATCCCCGAGGCGCCGTAGCTCGCTGGCCACGCCACCAGCGCGAAGCCCTTGGTCATGCGCCCATGCACGACATAGTCCATCACCCCGCCCGGCGCATCGGGGCCTTGTCCCCTGAGAATGCGGAAATAGTAGCCCTCGTACGGCATCTGCCGGCCGGAGACGAGCTCGCCCGGATAGCCGGCGTCGGACGCTTGCGCGATCAGCGGCGCGAGCGGGCTGTCCGGCTCGCCCCCGGCGGGCGGCCAATAGAGCCCGTCATGCTTGCCGGGGCTGCTGATGAGGCGCTGCGCATACTCGCCCGCGCCATCATGGCTCGCCATGGCGAAATAGAGCTTCTCGGCATCGACGAAGGCAAGCGCGGTGCGGATCGCGGCGATCTCGTTGCGACCGATCCGGCGATCCACCAGCTCCTGCGCACCGATCCGGCTATCGAAGCGCCAGCCGCCTTCTGTCTTGACGAGCGGCAGCGGCAGCGGCCAGTCGTTCGCGCCGACCTGCAAGACCATCCGATCCGGGCCGTCCGCAACCAGCGCGTGTTTCTCGTCATAGGCGGCGAGGAAACGGCGTCGCGCCTCGGCATCGGCGGCGGCGTCGCCCGAGCTCAGCAGCTTGTCGGTGCCCGGCCCGAGCGTGGCTGCGATCGCAGCCTGATCCCCGCGGCGCAGCGTGTCGATCAGGGCCGCGACGGCCGCCTCGGGCGTGGCGAAACTTTCTCCGTTTGCGGGCACGGCGGCTTCGGCGGCCGCCGGCCGGAGTGCGGCCATCGCCGGCAGCGCGAAGGCGAGGGCGAGGACAAGAGCGCCCATGCGCGTGTGCTGGTTCATGGTGCGCGCCCTTTCCTAACGCTGCCGCCCGCCGGGCCGGCCGCCGCCGCCGACCCGGCCGCCGACCGCCCGGCCACCGGGGGCGCGCGCCCCTCCCTGGGGCGCGGCACGGGCCTGTCGCTGAGCCAGGCTCTGTGCGCCGCGCTGCTGGAACTGTGCGGCGCGCGCGCCGTCGTTAATCCCGCCAAGCGCGCCACTCGAGGGTCGCGCTGCCGGCATCCCCGAGCGTGCACCGGGTGCGGCGGCCGGTCGAACGGCGCGCTCGCCGAGGTTCGGCCGTCTCGTCGCCGAGCCGCCGTTGGGCCGGTTGCCGCCGCCCTCTGCCAGTCCCGGGCGGTTGGTCCCCGCGCCGGCATTGGGCCGGCTTAGCGGCGAGCCCGCGCCGGGCCGGTTGGCGGCGAGGCCCCCCTGGCCGGCGTTCGGCTGGTTCGTCCCGCCGCCCGCATTGGGCCGGTTGAGCCCGCTAGTAGCGCGGCCACCGCCGATGTTCGGCCGGTTCACCACCTGACCGGGCACTTTCACGCTCGGCCGCCCAATGGCGTTGGCCGGCAGCCCATTCCCTCGTCGCGGCGGGCCGACGGGACCGGCGCCCGGACGCAGTGCCGGATTGCCGCGCTGGTTGGCCGGCCCCTGCCAGCGCCCGCCCTGGAAGCTGGCACGGTTGATGTTGCTGACGGTGATGTTGTTGTAGCGGGTGGTATTGACATTGATGCTCCCGCCGCCACAGCACCCGTAGCCGTAACCGCCCCAGCGCGGCGTCGCCCACCCCCAGAGCGATCCCACCACCGCGACCCCCGCCCCGAAAGCCAGCCCGCTCGCGAAGGCAGTGCCAATCGCATAGCCCGGCGGTGCGGGGAAATAGACGGGCGGTGTCGCCGGATACGGCCAGATGCCAAACGCAACCGCCGGGTTGTATACCGGCACATATACCACCTGCGGATCGGCCGGCTGAATGACGATGGCGGGCTCGGGCGCCGGCGTGCCATCGGCGGTGGTGGTCGCCACCGTCGTCACCGTCTGCTGCGGAGTGCTCTGAAGCGTGCCGGCTTCCTGCGCCTGCCGGCGCAGCCGCTGCACGGAGTCCATCACGTCCTCCTGCTGCGTGGCGACCGCGTAGCCGAGCTGCTGGGTCCAATCGAGCTGCTGGTTCATCATTTCCAGCACCTGCGGAAACGGCACTAGCGACTTGACGCTTGGATCCCATGGCTGCGCGGCGAGCGCGGTCGCGAGGTCATCGCCCTTGAGGTCCTTATTGTCGGCGCTGGCGAGCCAGCGCGAGGCGGCGACGATCTCGACCGGGTAGGTCGAGGCCATCAGCACTTGCGCCAGCAGCGGATCGGGATAGAGCGCGATCGGCGCCAGCAGCGCGTCGAGCTGCTCGGCGCTGAACTCGGCCGCGCTGCTCGTGGCCTGCGGCGCCGGCGGAGGTGCCGGAGCTTGCGCCAGCACGGGCGAGACGACGAGAGAGGCCGAAACGAGGATGCAGCAGCCTCGCCGGAACATGCTCCGCATGACGTCTCCCCCCCCTTGGGCGCCATGCCGGCATAGCCTGAAATCCGGTTTGCAATCGATCTTAAAGCGGCGTGGGAAAGGAAAAATCTGCGCGGCGCGGTGACCCCGGTCTCAGCCCGGCAGTGCGGCGATTGCCGCCGGGCGGCGGGCGATCCGCAGCACCAGAAGGGCGGCGATGAAACAGAGCGCGCCGCTGCCGGTGAAGGCGAGCAGGTAGCTGCCGGACAGGCTTCGAACCACGCCCGCGCCGGCCGCCGCCACCGCGCCGCCCAGTTGATGCGCGGCGCCGATCCAGGAGACGATCACCGGTGTGTCGCGCTTGCCGAACGCCTGCGTCGTCAGGGCGACTGTGGGCGGGATGGTGGCGACGAAATCAAGGCCGAACACCACGGCGAACACGGCCAGGCTGAACAGATCGAATCCGCTGAACGGCAGCCAAAGCAGCGAGACACCACGCAGCGCATAGTACCAGAACAGCAGCACCCGCGAATCGTAGCGGTCGGTCAGCCAGCCGGAGCCGAGCGTGCCGAAGAAGTCGAACACGCCGATCGCCGCCAGCACGCTCGCCGCGGTGACGGTGGAGACGCCGTGATCGACGCAGTACGGGATGAGATGCGTGATCACGAGGCCATAAGTGGAAAAACCGCAGATCGAGAAGCTTACCGCCAACAGCCAGAAATCGAAGGAGCGTGCGCCGCGCCCGAGACCGGCGAGCGCGATGGCGAACGGATTGCCCGAAGGCGGCGGTCCCGCTGCCTCGACGCGGCTCGCGCCATAAGGCGCGAGGCCGACCGCGGCGGGCGACTCGGCAAGCAGCAGCCACGCGACGGGCAGCATTGCGAGCAGCACCAGCGCGCCCGTCCAGGGCACGAAGCGCCAACCCGCCGTCACGCTGATCTGCGCGAGCAAGGGCAGGAAGATCACCTGTCCGGTCGCGTTGGAGGCGGTCAGCATCCCGACCACGAACCCGCGCCGCTCGACGAACCACGCATTTGCCACCGCCGCCGCCAGCGCCAGCATCCCCACGCTCGCGCCGAGCCCGACCAACACGCCCCAGGTCAGATAAAGCTGCCAGGGCCGCGTGACGAAGCCCGAAAGCGCCGCGCCGGCGGCCAGAAACAACATCGAAGCCGCCACGGTCCGCCGCAGCCCGAGCGTGCGAAGCAGCGCCGCGGCGAACGGACCGCCCAATCCGAACAGGGCGATGTTGAGCGAGATCGCCCCGGAGATGGTGGCGGCATCCCACCCATAGGCGCGTTCAAGCGGCACGATCAGCACGCCGGGCGCGGCGCGCACGCCGACGGCGGTCAGGATCACCGCGAAGGTGGTGAACGCGACGATCCAGCCATAGTGGACGCGGCCCACAAGGCGGCGGGCGAGGCGCTCAGCGAACATGCGTGACTCCAGCGGCGGATAGCAGTAACTATGACGACCGTCATGAAGACGTCAACTCACAACAAGAACGCCCGTCACGCTTCCGAGGCGCGGCGCTCGCGGGGGGCTGAAACCCGCGCGCGGATCCTCGCCGTGGCGGCGCGGCTGTTCCGCAAGGACGGTATCGACGCGGTGGGCGTGGATGCGGTGATGCGGGAAGCCGGGCTCACGCATGGCGGCTTCTACACGCATTTCGCCTCCAAGGAGGCGCTGGTGGCCGAGGTGGCGGCTTTGGTGATGCGGCGCTCCGGCGAACGCTGGCAGGCGATCGCGCGCGAGAACGAGGCGGGCGCCGGCTACCGGAAACTCGTCCTCGATTATCTCGGCATGTCCCATGTCGCGGCCCCCGATCATGGCTGCCCGCTCACCGCGCTCGGCCCCGAGATCGCCCGGCGCCCCGCCGCCCGCGCTGGGGTGACGGAGGGGATGCGCGCCATGCTGGACGCGCTCGAACGCTGCATCCCCGCCGGCGGCGCTGAGGAGGCGACCTCTGCGCTCTGCACCATGGTCGGCGCGGTGGTGCTGGCACGCATCAGCGACGATCCGACGCTTTCGGAGACGATCCTCTCCGCTGCCCGGACGAAGCTCCTTACGCCAGGCTGAGCGCGCGGACTCGCCACCCCGCCGCCGTGCCCCTATCTCCGGGCGCCATGCACGCGATCCGGGTGGAGAGCCTAACTAAGCGTTACGGCGAGGTGCTGGCGGTGGACGCGATCAGCTTCGCCGCTCCGGCCGGCGCGACCATCGGCCTGCTCGGCGGCAACGGAGCAGGCAAAACGACCACCATCTCCATGCTGCTCGGCATCCTGATCCCGACCTCGGGCCGCATCGAGGTGCTCGGCCACGACATGGCCCGCAACCGCTATGCGGCGTTGGCGCAGATGAATTTTTCTTCACCCTATGTGGCGCTTCCCTCCCGCCTTACCGTGGCGCAGAATCTGCGCGTCTATGGCCATCTTTATGGTGTGCGGAAGGCCGAGCGGCGCATCGCGGAGCTTGCCCAGGAGCTCGGGCTTGCGGAGTTCCTGCATCGCCGCGCGGGCGAATTGTCGGCGGGGCAGAAAACGCGCGTCGCACTCGCCAAGGCGCTGATCAACCGCCCCGCCGTGCTGCTGCTCGACGAGCCGACCGCGAGCCTCGATCCCGACACCGGCGACTGGGTGCGAAGCTGGCTCGAACGCTATCGCGTCGAGACCGGCTGCACGATCCTGCTCGCCTCGCACAACATGGCCGAGGTGGAGCGACTCTGCTCCGAGGTATTGATCATGAAGCGCGGCCGCATCGTGGATCGCGGCAGCCCGGCCGATCTGCTCGACCGCTACGGACGCGAGGACATGGAGGAAGTGTTCCTCGACATCGCCCGCGACCGCCAGCGCGCCGCCTCGGCAGCCGCGTAATGAGCGGCGCAAGTCCGGTGCGGCGCATCTGGGGGATGCTGTATCGGCATCTCGCGCTCTATCGCTCGTCCTGGCCGCGGCTTTTGGAGCTCGCCTACTGGCCGGTGCTGCAAATGCTGATCTGGGGCTTCACAGCCCGCTTCGTCGCAGGCCGCATGGGCACCGGCCCAGCGGCGCTGGCGGGTGCCACGCTGCTCGGTGGCGTGCTGCTGTGGGAGGTCGCGCTGCGGAGCCAGATGGGAGTCGCGATCAGCTTCATGGAGGAGATGTGGTCGCGCAATCTCGGCCATATCTTCGTCTCCCCGCTGCGTCCGTGGGAGCTTGTCGCGGCGCTGCTCGTCATTTCGGTGATCCGGATGCTCGCGGGCCTCCTGCCGGCAATCGGCGTGGCCTATTTGCTTTATGCGTTCAACCTGTTCGCGCTCGGCCCGGTGCTGGTGCTTTTTTTCGCTAACCTGATGATGATGGGCTGGTGGGTGGCGCTCGGCGTGATCAGTCTCATCCTGCGCCACGGTCAGGGCGCGGAGGCGCTGGCATGGTCGGTGCTGTTCGGCCTCACGCCGTTTGCCGCCGTTTTCTATCCGGTTTCCGTGCTGCCGCCGGTGATGCAGGCGGTCGCCGCCATCGTACCCGCCTCGCACGTGTTCGAGGGGATGCGCGGGCTAATGCTGCAAGGCGTCGTGCGCTGGGACCAGATGGCGATGGCGGCGTCGCTCAATCTCGCCTGGATCGCGCTGGCGGCGCTATTGTTCGCCCGCCAGTTCCGCCAAGCGCGGCTGCGCGGAGCCTTGGTGAGCATGGGGGAATAGCCGCGTAAAAATGAGGGGAACGCATCATGCCGCGCATCAGCCGGGACGGCGTTTCGATCTACTACGAGGTGGCGGGAAGCGGGCCGGCGGTGCTGCTGAGCCACGGCTATAGCGCCACCTGCCGCATGTGGGACGCGCAAGTGGCCGCGCTGAAGGACCGCTATCGCGTCATCACCTGGGACATGCGCGGCCACGGCCAAAGCGACTACCCCGAGGAGGACCGGCTCTATTCCGAGGCGCTGACCGTGCAGGACATGGCGGCGATCCTGCGCGAGCTGGGCGAAGCCCGGGCGGTGATCGGCGGGCTTTCGCTCGGAGGTGTGATGTCGCTCGCCTTGCATCTGCGCCACCCGGAAATGACGCGCGCACTGATGCTGTTCGACACCGGGCCGGGCTTCAAGAACGAAGCCGCGCGGGCGGATTGGAACGCGCGCGCTATGCAGCGCGCCACCGATCTCGAACGGCAAGGGCTCGCCGCCCTCGGGACCCGGGCCGAGACGCGGGCCAAGGAGCACCGCGGCGCATCCGGCCTCGCGCGGGCGGCGCGGGGGATGCTGACGCAATCGGGGCCGCACCTGATCGAATCGCTGCCCGCGATCGCCGTGCCCACGCTCGTGCTGGTCGGCAGCGAGGACACCAACTTTCTCGCTGCTACCGACTACATGGCGAAGAAAATCCCCGGCGCGGAGAAGGTGGTGATCGAAGGAGCCGGACACGCGGCCAACCTGGACCAGCCGGAGGCGTTCAACCGCGCGGTGGAGGCGTTCCTCGCACGGGCGCTGACCCGTTAGGGCCCGCCGAGCCGATCAATGCCCTCGCAGGCGCACAGCGGCGGCGATGCCACCCATTGCCGCGATCAGCCCGGCGCCGCCACCGCCCATCCAGAACTCGAGCTCATAGCGCGCCGGCCTACCGCCGAACCGCTGCCAAGCGGTTTGTGGGGCTGCGCCGGCGAAAGGGAGACCTACGCCGCGGCGGCCTTCTTCAGCCGGTCGGCGAACTGCTTGCGGAACTTAGCCACTTTCGGCGCCACCACCGCCTGGCAGTAGCCGCTCCAGGGGTTGCGGGCGAAATAGTCGTCGTGCTCGGGCTCAGCGGGCCAGAACGAAGTCAGCGGCACCACCTCGGTGGTCAGCGTGCCGTCCCAGAGTCCGGCTTCCGCGACCTCCTTCATCACCGCCTCGGCAGTCCGACGCTGCGCCTCGTCGTGCGTCAGGATGATCGAGCGGTATTGCGGGCCGACATCGTTGCCCTGCCGGTCCTTGGTGGTGGGATCGTGGATTGCGAAGAACACGCGCAACAAGTCGGCGTAGCTGATCTGGCCGGGGTCGAAGGCCACCTGCACGACCTCGGCATGGCCGGTGCGTCCGGTGCAGACCTGCTTGTAGCTCGGACGCTCCACGTGCCCGCCGGCGTAGCCCGACTTCACCCGCGAGACACCTCGCAAATCCTTGAACACCGCCTCCAGGCACCAGAAGCACCCGCCGCCAAGGGTCGCCGTTTGCTCGCTCATCCGCCCGTCTCCGAACCAAACTCCGGGCAGCATATCGTGCCTGCAAACCAGGGTGACAGGGGCTCCGGCTTCTGGCTTGTTCCGCCCGCCCAGCACAGGAGCCGCCCCGACCATGCGCCCATCCGGCCGCGCCAACGACGCCTTGCGCGAGGTCTCGCTCGTCACCGGTTTCGCCCATCACGCCGAAGGCTCTTGCCTCATCCGCATGGGCCGCACCGAGGTGCTGTGCGCCGCCAGCGTGGAGGGCCGGGTGCCGCCCTTCCTGCGCGGCGCGGGCGAGGGCTGGGTCACGGCCGAATACGGGATGCTGCCGCGCGCCACCCACACGCGCGGGGACCGCGAGGCGGCGCGCGGGCGGCAATCCGGGCGCACGCAGGAAATC
Organism: Acetobacteraceae bacterium; assembly: GCA_035685165.1. Lineage (GTDB taxonomy): Bacteria > Pseudomonadota > Alphaproteobacteria > Acetobacterales > Acetobacteraceae > DATFDN01. The sequence goes on along the minus strand of DASRBI010000013.1, from coordinate 31,530 downwards.
CAGCGTCTTATCGGGCGTTCCTTGCGCGCTGTGGTAGACCGCAAGGCGATGGGCGAAATCACCGTCACGCTCGATTGCGACGTGCTCAACGCCGATGGCGGCACGCGCTGCGCCTCGATCACCGGCGCATATGTGGCGCTGGCGCTCGCCTTCCGCCATTTGCGGAAGATGAACGTGCTGGCGCGCGATCCGCTGACCGGGCAGGTCGCCGCCGTCTCTTGCGGGCTGGCGGGCGGCACGGCGGTGCTTGACCTCGATTATGCCGAGGATTCGAGCGCCGACGCGGACGCCAATTTCGTGCTGACCGATGCGGGCGGAATCGTCGAAATTCAAGGGACCGCGGAGCGCGCCCCGTTCACCGAGGCCGAGTTGCTGGCACTCATGGGGCTGGCGCGCAAAGGCACGGCCGAACTCTTCGCCGCTCAGCGCGCAGCCATCGAGGCGGCCTGATGGCGAGGCGGCTCGATGCCGGCACCGAGCTTGTCATCGCCACCCATAATCCGGGAAAATTGCAGGAGATCCTCGAACTGATCGCGCCGTTCGGCCTCGGCGCTGTTTCGGCTGGCGAGCTCGGCTTGCCGGAGCCGGAGGAGACCGGAGCGAGTTTCGCCGACAATGCCCGCCTCAAGGCGCTGGCCGCCGCGACAGCGGCGGGGCGGCCCGCGCTTGCCGACGATTCCGGCTTCTGTGTTGCGGCACTCGGCGGCGCCCCCGGGATCTACTCCGCCCGCTGGGCCGGTCCTGGCAAGGACTTCGGCGCGGCAATGGAGCGGGTGAACGACGAGCTGGTCGCAGCCGAGGACCGGCGCGCCTGGTTCATCGCCGCCCTCTGCCTCGCCTCGCCGGACGGTACGAGCGCGACCTTCATTGGCCGGGTGGATGGAACCGCGGTCTGGCCGCCACGCGGCAAGCTCGGCTTCGGCTACGATCCGATGTTTGCCCCGGCAGGCAGCAGCCTGACTTTCGGGGAAATGGAGCCCGGCCAGAAGCACGCGCTCAGCCACCGCGCCCGCGCCTTCGCCCAGTTCGCCGCCGCCTGCCTGCCTCAGCCGGGAGCGGGAGCAAAGCCGGCCGGCCGGTAGCCGCCGCGCCGCTGCTGGCGCAAGACCAGCGTGCCGACGAGCGCCAGGTTGGCGAGGTTGAACAGCACGCCGATGCCGAAGGCCGGCTCGTAAAATCCGAACAAGTCATAGAGCCGGCCGGCGAACCAGCTTCCGAACGCCATCCCGCCCATCGAGGTGAACAGCACGAGCGGCACACGCCAGGACGCCTCGCGCGACGGAAACAGATCGCGGATCGCCACCACGTAGGACGGGATGATCCCCGAAAACCCGAGCCCATAAGCGGCGGCGACGCTAAACAGCCCAGCTTCGTTCTGCGTCAGCATGAACGCCAGGATCGCGAGCGCCTGACAGGAGGAGCCGGCGAACACACCCAGCAAGCCGCCGTTGCGGTCGGCAAACAGGCCCCAGAACTGGCGGCTGATGAAGGCGCAGCCGAGCAGCACCGACAGCATCGTCGCACCCGTCGTCGCGCTGATGCCGAGATCGCCGCAGAAGGCGACCAGATGCCCCTGCGGGATCGACATCGGCACGCAGCAGCAGAACCCGGCCGCGCACAGCATCGCCTGGACGGTGTTGGGCGAAAGCCCCAGCACGGCGCCGCCGCCTCGCGCCGGACCGTCGGCACCCGGTCCCGCCAGCGCAGCAGCAGGCGGCGGGCGCAGGAACAACAGCGCCAGCGGGATCACCCAGAGCAGCACCACCCCGGCATAGCTCAGGTAGGCCGCGCGCCAGCCGGGGCCGGCCAGCACCCACGCGAACACCGCCGGCCACACCACGCCGGCCACGTACTGGCCGGACGAGATCAGCGCCACCGCCGTGCCACGGCGGCGGTCGAACCAGCGGCTCACATAGGTGACAAGCGGCGGGTAGATCGCGCCCATGCCGAACAGGCCGATAAGGATGCCGTGGCCGAAATAGATCGCCCAGAGATGCCCGGCGGCGGAGAGCGCAAGCCCCGCCGAGACCATCACGGCACCCAGCGTCACGCTCGCCCGCATCCCGATCCGGTCGGCAAGCCAGCCCATCGCGATGCCGCCCAGCCCGGTGCCGACCCAGGTGAGCGCCCCGGCCAATGCCAACACGGAACGATCGAGCCCAAGATCGGCTTCCATCGCCCTGAGCCCGACCACGATCAGGAGGGTGGCACCGTACGCGACCGAGAGGATGGCGAGCGTCACGCCCGCCGCCATCCAGGAGGCACGGCTCTCGATCGAGCGCGCCGCTGGCATTGGCGCGCCGAGGTCGTCAGGCATTTCCTGTCGTTCCCTCTGTCTTTGGACGATCATGCCGCCGGACAGGCAGGTTGGCCAACGCGTCAGAGGATGGGCCGACCTGCGCGGTGCAGGAACTGACGGGTTCGTCGGACCGGCTGCTCCACTACGAATGAACCAGCGGGCACCCGGTTTCCGCAAGCGGCATCGTGGCGTCCGCGCCGCTCAGAGTGGCGATCGGGCGGTAGAAATCCCACTTCACCGTGGTCTCGGACGGTGGCTTGACCTGCCAGACATACATCGTCTCGGCCACCCGGCCGTTCGGCTGGATCACGACATCCTTGTGATAGAAATCGTTCACCTTCATCGCGTGCATCCTGGCCGCGACCTCGGTGCCGTCGGTGCTACCCGCCGCCTTCACCGCCTTCAGCCAGTGCGTCACCGCCGCATATTGTCCGGCGTGCAGCATCCCCGGCGGGCTGTTCATCTGCGCCACATAGCGTTTGGTCCAGGCGCGGGTGGCGTCGGTCAGGTTCCAGTAAAAACTGTTCGTCAGGACCAAGCCCTGGCACACGTCCTGACCGAGCGCGTTCACGTTCAGGATGAACATCAGCAGGGTCGCCAGCCGCTGGCCTCCCTTGGCGATGCCGAACTCGGCCGCCTGCTTGATGCAGTTCTGCAAGTCAGTGCCGGCATTCGCCAGCCCGATGACCTTGGCGCCCGACGCCTTCGCCTGCACGAGATAGGAGGAGAAATCCGCCGTGCCGAGCGGCGCGCGCACGGCCCCGAGCACCTTGCCGCCCGCCGCTTTTACAAACTTCTCGGTGTTCGCCTGCAGCGAGTAGCCAAATTCGTAATCGGCGGTGATGAAGAACCAGGTGTCGCCGCCCGACTTGGTGAGCTCGCCGCCCGTGCCCTTCGCCAGAGCATAGGTGTCGTAGCAGAAGTGGAATCCGTAGGGCGTGCAGAGCTTCTGCGTGAAGTCGGTCGCCGCCGGCCCGGTGATCAGATAAGGAACCTTCTTTTCGCCGGAAACCTGCTGGATCGCCAGCCCCGAGGACGTGGCCGCGCCGTCCGAAAGGCATGCAACGCCGCGCGAATCCACCCACTCGCGGGCTAGCGCACCGGCTACGTTCGGCTTGTTCTGGTCGTCGGCCTGCAGGATCTCGATCGGCCGGCCGAGGACAGCGCCGCCGAAATCCGCGATTGCCAGCTCGGTCGCGACCTTCATCCCCGGCCCGCCGACGTCGCGGTAGGGCCCGCTCATGTCGCTCAACAGCCCGATCCGCACCGGCTCGCTGCTCGATTGCGCCCGGATGATCCCAGGCCGCGCCAGCGGCGCCGTCGCCAAACCCGCGAGCGCCGCCCGGCGCGTTATGTTTGCCATTGGTCCGATCCTCCCTGTGACCTTCACCTGCCCCTGCTTCGCGGGGACGACCTCTCCCGCGCAGCGGGAGAGTTGGACCTTAAATCGCCTCTCCCGCTTGCGGGAGAGGCCGCCCGCGCCCCTCGGCGCGGGCGGGTGAGGGCCTACGGCTGAATGAACCCCTGCACCTGATTATCGGCCCAGGAGATCACGTCCTTGATCGCCGAACCGCCCTTCAGCTTGGCGAGCATCGTTGGCCCGACCGCCGCGTTGTAGATCTGCACCGCGATCTCCGCCGGCGCCGGTGCGGCGGCGATGCTGAATTCGGCGTTGAACCAGGGCCGCATCGGATAGTTGAACACGGTCCCCTTCGGGGGCTCCACCTGTGACCAGACATCGAAGTTCATCATGCTGTTCTGCGGCGGCAGGTCGTAGCCCATGGTGGCCGGTTCGCGCGCCTCCACCACCGGGCGCGACATGAGGTACTCGATCAGCTCCTTGGCCGGCTGCTGGTTTTTGCTGAACTTCCAGATGCCCCAGAAGAAGCCGAGGTAAGGAATGTACCGCCCCTTCGGCCCGGCCGGGTTTGGGAAGGTCCAGCAATCGGCGGCGATCTGCGGCGCGTCCTTCTTGGCCACCGCCCAGGCCGAGGGCGGGTTCATGATCAGCGCGCTCTTGCCCGAGATCAGCGCGCGATTGTTGGAGGCGTCGTCATAGCTTACCGCATCGGCAGGCAGGAATGGCACGAGCTTCTGCGCGTAGTCCAGCACCGCGTGCATCGCATCCGAATTCACCTGCGGCTTGCCGTCCTTGTCGACAAGCTCGGCACCGTAGGCGGCGAACAGGGCGCCCACCCAATCCACGCTGTCCGACGTCTGCCCGAGGCCGAGGCCAAACGCCTCGCCCGCTTTCGACGCGGCCTCGGCAGCCTTGAAGAAGTCGCCGTCCCAGGTCCAGGTCTTGCCGGCCTCGTTGACTTCCCGGGGCGGATACATCTGCGTCACGTCGACGCCGATATATTGCTTGATCAGACTGATGCGCGCGCAGCAGGGCTTGGTTTGCGACCCCCACGTGGTCGGCACCGCCGCCCATCCGCTCTTGCCCTTGGCAAGGTAGGTGGCCACCTTGTTGAACGGTCCCCCATTCGACTCCAGCTCCTTGATCACGTCATCGACGTTGAGCAGCTTGTCCGAATAGTTATGCACATCCCAGGTCGCAAAAGTCATGATGTCGTGGCCGATCCCGGCCTGCGCCTCAGCCGCGCCCGTGAGCTGCAGCTTGTTGCCATTGCTGGTGATGAAATCGACCTCGACTGTGACGTTGTTCTTCTGCCCCCAGTCGTCGATCTGCTTCTTGAGCACCGGATTGGCACCGGGAACCCAATGATCCCACAGGCCAACCTTGAGCGTGGTGGCGGCATGTGCCGCGCGCAGATTCACTAGCGGCAGCGCCGCGCCCGCCACCGCGGTCTTGAGCGCGGCGCGGCGCGTCATCGTGAAGTTTGTGTTCATTGTTGCATCTCCTCAGGCCGCGCGTGCCGGATGCGCGGCGACGGCGGAGAAGCATAGCGCATTCACACTGGCAATATTGCGCGATCACGCGCGGCGGGGCAGCCTGCCATGCACCTCACGCGGAGTTCACCGATGCCCACCATGTTCGGCAAGACGGCGCTGCTCGAGCTGTTGAAGCAGGAGGGCGTGCGCGTGATGTTCGGCAATCCGGGAACCACCGAATTGCCGCTGATGGATGCGCTCGCGGTGGAGCAGGACATCCGCTACGTACTGGCACTCCAGGAAGCTCCGGCGATGGCGATGGCAGACGGGTTCGCGCTCGCCTCGGGCGGGCTTGCCGTCGTGAACCTGCATGTGGCGCCAGGCCTCGGGAACGCGCTCGGGATGCTCTACGATGCGCAGAAGGCGGGCTCGCCCGTGCTCGTCACCGCCGGCCAGCACGAGCAGACCTTCAACCTCACCGAGCCGCTTCTCTGGGCCGATCTGCCGCGGATCGCTCAGCCGTTTGTGAAGTGGTCCTACGAGGTGCGGCGGCTGGAAGACCTGCCGCGCGCCGTGCACCGCGCCGCCAAGACCGCACTCGCCCCGCCGACCGGGCCGGTTTTTCTGTCGCTGCCGGGCGACGTGCTGACGGCGAGCGCCGATATCGAACTCGGGGCGCCGACGCGGATCGCCGCGCGCATCCGCGGCGATGCCGAAGCCCTCGCCAGCGCGGCGGCGTTGATCGCGCGCAGCGAGCATCCGGTCATCATCGCAGGCGATGCGGTGGCGCAAAGCGGCGGGCTGGCGGAGCTCGTCGCACTCGCCGAGGCGGTCGGCGCGCCGGTCTATGACGAAGGCATGGCGAGCCGCACCATGTTCCCTTCCACGCACCCGCTCTACCGCGGCAATTTCGCCCGCCTGCCGGCGACCATCCGTGGCATTTTGCAGGACCACGATCTGCTGATCAGCGCCGGCGGGGATCTGTTCACGCTCTCATTGCCCGGCGCCGTGGAGGCGATGCCAGACTTCATGAAGATCGTTCATCTGGACAACGATCCTTGGGAGATCGGCAAGAACTACCCGGCCGATGTGGCGATCCTCGGCGATCCGAAAGCGACGCTGCCGGAACTTTTGCGCGGCATCGAATCGGCGATGACGCCGGAGGCTCGGGCGCGGGCGGAAGCGCGCCGCGCCGAAGCGGCAGCCGAGGGAGAGCGCGGCCTCGCCCGGCTGCGCGAGGAGGCCGCACGCGTGACCGGGCGTACGCCGATCCATCCGCTCGCGCTCATGGAGGCGGTCGCCGCGCTGCTCCCCGATAACGCGGTGGTGGTGGACGAAACCGTCTCCTCCGGCGCCGGCCTGCGCCGCTTCCTCCGGTCGACCGATCCTCAGAGCTTCTTCGGCCTGCGCGGCGGCGGGATCGGCTGGGGCCTGCCCGCCGCGATCGGCATCAAGCTCGCGCTTCCGCACCGCCCGGTGGTGGCGCTGATCGGAGACGGCAGCGCGATGTACACGATCCAGGGCCTGTGGACCGCCGCGCACGAGCGGCTGGCGGGGCTCGTGTTCGTCATCATCAACAACAGCTCCTACCGCATCCTGAAACAGCGGGTGAACGCGATGCAGCAGTTCGCCGCCCAGACCGGCCGTTTCGTGGGAATGGAGCTCGAGGATCCGGCCGTTGATTACGTGTCGATCGCCAAGGGGATGGGCCTCATGGCGCAGCACGCAACGGGCCTCGACGAGGCGCGCGGAATGCTGACCGATGCCCTGCGTGCCGACGGGCCGGTGCTAGTGGACGTGAAGGTGGATCGCGCATTCAAGCTGGTCTGAACGGAACCAAACCGTCCGGTCGTCACCCCGCTTTCGATCAAACCCTGCCGGCCCCGCGCGAAAGCGGAATCGCCAGATAGGCGAGCCGCTTGATCTCCTTGCGCCCGCGCGCCACCGAATCAAGAATCAGCCCGCAAACGAGCGAAAGCCACGACAGGATCACGAGCCCGCTCGCCAGCACGGCAGTCGGCAGACGCGGTACCAGCCCAGTGCGCGCGAACTCGACCACAACCGGCAGGCCGAGCGCCACCGCGGCGACCAGCAGCACGAAGCCGGTGAGCGCAAAGAACTGCAGCGGCCGTTCTTCCTTGATCAGCACCAGGATGGTGCGGAGGATACGGATGCCGTCGGTGAACGTCCTGAGCTTCGAGGCCGAGCCCGCCGGCCGATCGCGATACGCGGTCCGCACCTCGGCTATCGGCATTTTCAGCTCGAGCGCGTGCACGGTGAACTCGGTCTCGGTCTCGAAGCCGACGGAAAGCGCGGGGAAGCTTTTCACGAATCGGCGGCTGAACACGCGATAGCCGGAGAGGATGTCGCTGATCCGGTTGCCGAAGATCGAGGTCACGATCCGCGTGAGAACGACATTGCCGAACCGGTGCCCGGGGCGGTATGCGGCCTCGACCGCCGCCTCCCGCGCGCCGTTCACCATGTCGTAGTCGCCCTCCAGCAGCGTCGAAACCATGAGCGGCGCCACCGCCGCGTCGTAGGTGTCGTCGCCGTCCACCAGCACGTACACGTCGGCATCCACGTCGGCGAACATGCGCCGCACCACGTTACCTTTGCCTTGCAGGATCTCGCGCCGCACCACCGCGCCCGCCGCGCGCGCCACTTCAACCGTGCGGTCGGTGGAGTTGTTGTCGTAAACATAGATCGTCGCTGTCGGCAGCGCCGCCCGCATATCCGCGACGACGCGCCCTATCGCCACTTCCTCGTTGTGGCACGGGATAAGCACGGCGATCGCGAGCGTGCCGAGGTCGGGGCGGACGGGTCCGGCATCGCTCGCGCGCGCAGTCATTGGCCGACCCTGTACAGCGTGACGCCCGGATGCCCGCGCAGCCGCAGCCATACGCTTTCCGGCGCATAGCCAGCCAGCAGTGGCTGCAGCACGGTCTCCAGCAACGGCTCAGGGGCCTGGATCAACTTCACGATTTGCCAGTCCGCGCCGGGCCGGATCGGGTGGCCGGTAGAGCCCGGATTGAACAGGTACAAATCACCCGGAGCGGGCGGGGCGTCGCTGACCTTATTCTGCGCGCCTTCCCATTCGAGCGCCACCGAGGCACGCGCCAACGTGGCGGGATCGGTGTGGATCACCTGATCGCTGCTGGCCGCGAGCGCGGTGAGCGCATGTTCGCCGAACCGCAGGTTTTTGTTGTCGAGCATGAGCGCGGCGAGGCTGCCGAGCACGATTAAGGCGCCGAGCCCGAGCGCACGCGCGCGCCGGCCGAAGCCGCCGATGCAGGCGAGGGCGATTCCACTAAGCGCAGAAACGATGATCGTGGGCAACAGATAGTATCGCGGGGACAGCACGAGCTCGGTCCACAGCGCAGCGGAAATGACGGTCCAGACCAGGGCGAGCAGGCCGAGCATGGCGGTCAGCCGGGCGGTTGCCGGGCCGGCCGGCTTGCGGAGCCACAGCCACAGCACAAGCGGCACGCCGATCCACGTCAGCAGCCCGAAATTGTGGTTGATCAGGAGCATCGTGACCGGGTCAATCGCCGGGTGAATCAGCGGCACGGCGGCCCCTTGCTCGGCCCAGCGGTCGATCAGCAGGTCGTGGGTCGCCGCGATCCGCCAGCGATGCAGCGGATCGCCGGTCCCCGCCCACAGGAACAGCATGTCGGCGCCCACCACAATGACGAAGCCCGCCGCCTGAACGAAGTATCGCCAGCGTTCCATCCCGAACCCGGCGAGGAACAGAAGGCCGAGCGCAACCAACGCAAAGGCCGCCGTCTCGCGGCAGAGCATCGCAAGGCCGAGCGCGGCACCGCTCGCGACGAGCATCCGCCCGGCCCGCGCCGCCGCTCCGCGACCGAGGTCGGCAATCGCGCTGTCGAACAAGCAAAAGCCGAGCAAGACGAAAAATGCCTCGCTGAAGTCGATGTCGGCGGTGGAAGAGAGCAGGACGAACTGCACATCGAAGGCAATCAGCACGCCGGCGATCAGCGCCGCCGCGTAACCGGCACGGCGCTCGATCCACCCGACCATCACGATGATGATGCCGCTGGCGTAAAGGACCGTCGGCAGCACGAGCGCGAACTGGGTATCGCCCAGCACCCAGCGGCACAACGCGATCGGCAGGACGAGGGGATGCCGCAGCGCCCAATGGCTGTCGCCGACGAACGGGAAGTGCCTCAACCAGCCGCCGGCGGCGTGCCAGTAGAGCGAGTCGTCGGAGCCCAGAAAGCCGACCCAGAACAGCCGCAGCAGCAGCAGATAGAGGGCAAGCGGCACTGCATAGACCACGGCCTGCCCAGGTAGCGAACGGACGCTGTTTCCCGATCGTGATGGCGAGGACAGAGCGGAGGGAAGAGTCGGCGCCGATCGGTCGTTCATGGCCCGTTCGCAATGAAGCGCCGGACTTCCTTAGTCGTGAGGACAGCGTTCCGCAACGAGTAAATGCCCGCCGCCCGGAACCGGAGACTCCGTTACGCTACCTGCATCCGACGAACGTCGCGCTGACCGCCGGGGCGCGCCTTATTCAAACCGGAGGCATCTCCTGCGACAGCCGTCCGCCCATACGCAGCGGCGCGATGCGCCGGGCCAGACCGGTTGCATCGTCGGTTTCCACGAAGACGCCGCAGATCGTCGCCTCGCCCTCGGCCGGCTGCAAACGCTCACCCGGCATCTTGCGCCAGAAGCGCAACGTGGCGGCGTCCTTCTGCATCCCGATCACACTGTCATAGTCGCCCGACATGCCGGCGTCGGATTGAAAGGCGGTGCCGCCCGGAAGAATCTGATGGTCGGCAGAGGGGCAATGGGTGTGGGTGCCGACCACAAGCGAGACCTTGCCGTCGAAACTATGGGCGAAGGCCATTTTCTCGCTGGTTGCCTCGGCGTGGAAATCAATTACGATCGCCTGCACCGTCACGCCGAGCCGGTGTCGCGCCAGCGCCTCCGCCGTGCCGCGCAGCGGATCGTCGAGCGCCTCCATGTAGAGACGCCCCATCGCCTGAAGCACGAGCGCCCGCCGCCCGCCTGCGATCTCCACCACCGCCGCCCCGGCGCCCGGCGTGCCGGGTGGGAAATTGAGCGGGCGCAGCAGCCGCGGCTGCTGGGCGATATAGGGGATGATCTCCTTGCGGTCCCAGGCATGGTTGCCGAGCGTCAGCACATCTGCCCCGGCAGCGAACAGGGCGTCGGCCATGTCCGGGCCGAGGCCGAAGCCGTGCGAGGCGTTCTCGGCGTTCACGACGACGAGGTCGAGCCCGAGCCGCGCGCGCAGGCTGAGCAGCGCGGCGCCGACCGCCTCGCGACCCGTCCGGCCGACGACGTCGCCGATGAACAAGATCCGCATTCACTGGTCCTTGCAGAAGATGACGCGGCACTCGGTCGCCACGGCGTCGAGCCGCACGTCATAGGGTCCGACCGGCACCTCCGCCACCTCCTGCGCTGCGAAGGCGCAGCCGAGCGCGAAGGCACTCGGAAGCGCGGCGAGCGTGCGGTCGTAGAAGCCGGCGCCGTAGCCGATCCGCCCGCCGCGCCGGTCGAAGGCGAGCAAAGGAACGAGCAGGAAATCGGGGCGCAGCACCTCCCCGGTCGGGCGCAGCGTGCCGAACGGTTCGGGTTCGAGGGCGGCGCCGGGGCGCCACTGCCGGAAAATCAGGGCGTTGCCGCGTTTTCCGGTCGCGGGCAGCGCGATCTTGTGGCCGCGGTCGTGCAGCGAATGGAGCAGCGGGCGTATGTCGATCTCGTCGCGGATCGGCCAGAAGCCGGCGACCACCGCCCCCGCCGGCGGCGGGCACTCCGCCAGGACATGCCGCGCCAGCTCGCTACCGAGCGCGGGATCGCACCCCGCGCGCACTTCCAGCGCCCGCGCGCGCAGCCGCTGCTTCCGCTCCGCGAGCGGGTCGGGTGTCATCAAGTTTTCACACCAAGGGCATGGAGAGACCACGGGAGGCCACGGAGAAGACATACTGCTCCGAGGCTCTCCGTAACTATCTCCGTGTCCTCCGTGTAAATCCAAAGAAGGAAAGCTGCGGAGCCGCCCTGGCCGTTGGCGTCTCATCCTCCCAGAGCCTGCGTGTGCAGGTGGGCGCCAGGTACCGAGACCACGATCCCGGCAGAGCCAGCTCCCAGGAGGATGCTTACTGGCCCCGGGGATGAATTGCCTGACGCACCGGGCAGCCCCGCCCCGCCTATCTAGTGGGGCTCCATCCCGGCGGCAATCTCCTCCGCCCGGCGCGCCAGCCGGTTCACTCGGCGAGCGAGCTTCGGCTCGGCCGGCTCTCCGGCCTGCTTCTCGAGCGCGGCTATCCGCCGCTCCATTTCGTATAGGTCATCGGCCATCAAGAGCGCCGCCATCACCAGCATCCGCGACTCGCCCGCCTGCCCGGCGACCGCCTTGATGCTCTCGATGCGCTTCTCGACCTCACCCGCCATGGCGGTGAGATGGTCCTCCTCGCCGTCCTGGCAGCCCACCGTATAGGCGTAGCCGTTGATCCGTACGGTGACCTGCCCCATCGCGCGCTCCTTCCGCTGTGCGGGCCGAACTAGCCGCCTCCCTCCAGCGCGGCGCGCAGGCGGTCGATGGCCCGGTCCAGCCGGTGCTTGATCTCCGGCATCGCCGCCCCCGAATCGGGCGCGGCGGCGCCACCCTTGGCCAATCGGGCGATTCGCTCCAGCGCCGCCTCCAGGCGCTCGACCGCAGCCTCGGCGTCTTCCGGCGCGCTTGCCACAGGATCCCCCGACCAGCGGTGCGGTTGATCCCGCATCCGCGTTTGCATGCCGGTTGCACTCAACGCAGCAGGGCGTTCAACGTCAAGCAATGAGTGAGCCGCCTGCCGTAATCGTGCATGGGCTTGCCGATGCCGAACGCGCGCTCGCGCCGGGCCGGCCGGTGACGCTGCTCTCCGCCCCGGGCGCCGCGCTCTATCTGGGGGTGGCAGCCTGGCGCGCGATCGTGACCCGCGCGCGCGCAGCGCACCCCGCCGTGCCGGCGCCCGACATTCTCGATTGCGCCGATGCCACCGGCTACGCCTTCAGCGCGCTTCGCCTCGGCTTGCACGATCTCGTGCTGTGGCCGCCGGCGCCGGGGCGCGCCGCGTGTGCCGCTGCTGCGGCCGCCCTCGGCGCGCGGTTGCGCGAGGCCCCGCCGCCTGCGCTCGATCTCGCCGACCGCAAAGCCGCGCGAACGCTCGCCGCCTGGTTGGGCGGCGCGGATGACAGCCCGCTGGGGCTGGGCTAACAGAACGCACAGTTCGGCACAGGCGACAGGAGCGGGAACATGCGCGTGACAGAGCGTGTCAGGAAGATCCTCGACTGGTACGAGGGCGACCCGCCGGGCGTGAAGGCCAACCTCGCCCGCATCCTGATGCACGGCAAGCTGGGCGGCACCGGAAAGGCTGTGATTCTGCCGGTCGATCAAGGGTTCGAGCACGGCCCGGCGCGCAGCTTCGCGCCCAATCCCGCTGCCTACGATCCGCACTATCACTACCAGCTCGCCATCGAGGCCGGCCTCAATGCCTATGCGGCGCCGCTCGGCATGATCGCCGCCGGGGCAGATACCTATGCCGGAGCGATCCCGACCATCCTCAAGCTCAACAGCTCGAACAGCCTCGCCACCACCAAGGACCAGGCGGTGACGGGCAGCGTCAAGGACGCGCTGCGGCTCGGCTGCGCGGCGATTGGCTTCACGATCTATCCCGGCAGCGAATACGCCTTCCAGCAGATGGAGGAGCTGCGCGAACTGGCCGAGGAGGCGAAGGATTCCGGGCTTGCGGTTGTCGTGTGGAGCTATCCGCGCGGCCCCAACCTGAACAAGGAGGCGGAGACCGCGGTCGATATCTGCGCCTATGCCGCGCACATGGCGGCGCTGCTCGGCGCCACCATCATCAAGGTGAAGCCGCCGACCGCGCATATCGGGCTCGAGGCCGCGCGCAAATCGTACGAGAACGTGGACATTTCGACCCTGCCCAAGCGGGTCGCGCACATCATGCAGACCGCCTTCAACGGCAAGCGGGTAGTGGTGTTCTCGGGCGGTGAGGCGAAGGGGCTGGACGCGATCTACGAGGAGATACGCGGCCTGCGCGACGGCGGGGCCAACGGGTCCATCATCGGCCGCAACACCTTCCAGCGCCCGAAGCTGCAGGCGCTCGAGATGCTGGGCAAGATCATCGACATCTATCTCGGCAAAGACTGACCTTGGCTGTGCCAGATCCCCCTCTCCGCCCCTGGGGGCGGAGAGGGTTGGGGTGAGGTGGGGAATTGCACGACCGCTGCCGCCTTTACCTGATTACCCCGCCCACGCCCGACCTCGCCCGCTTCCCCGATCTGCTCGCCGCCGCGCTCGACGCGGGCGACGTAGCGGCGGTGCAGCTTCGGCTAAAGGAGGCCGACGAAACCACCTGGCGGCGCGCGATCGACGCGCTCCGCCCGGTGGCGCAGGCGCGCGGCGTCGCCTTCCTGCTCAACGACCGCGCCGATCTGGTGCGCGAAACCGGCTGCGACGGCGCCCATGTTGGCCAGACCGACATGCCGGCCAAAGAGGCGCGCCGCGTGATGGGCGCCGAGGCGACGCTCGGCGTGACATGCCATGAGAGCCGCGACCTCGCCATGCAGGCGGGGGAGGACGGCGCCGACTACGTCGCCTTCGGCGCGTTCTTCCCGTCCGGCTCCAAGGAGGTCACGCGCCGCGCCGACCCCGAGATCCTGCGCTGGTGGTCGGAGTTGATGGAGCTGCCCTGCTGCGCGATCGGCGGCATCACCGCGCGGAACTGCGCGCCGCTCGTGCAGGCGGGTGCCGATTTCCTCGCCGTGATCGGCGCGGTGTGGAACCACCCGAACGGGCCGGCAGCGGGTGTGCAGGAACTCAACGCGGCGATCCGCGCGGCCTCATAGCGTCTCGCGCGCCAGCCGTGCCCCGGCGCCGAGCGCGCGCAGCTTGGCCACCGCCACATTGCGGTCCATCGGCGCCATGCCGCAATTGGTGCAGGGAAACAGCCGCTCGCGCGGCACATGGCGCAGCGCCGCCGCGATCGTGGCGGCGACCGCCTCGGGCGTTTCCACCGCATCGGTCGCGACGTCGATCACGCCCACCAGCACGTCTTTGCCTTCGAGCAGCTCCATCAGCGCGAGCGGCACGCGGGAATTGACACATTCGAGCGAGACCTGATCGATGCGGCTCGCGGCGAGTGCCGGAAACACCTGCTCGTATTCGCGCCATTCCTCGCCGAGTCCGAGCTTCCAGCTTATATTCGCCTCGATCCCGTAACCGTAGCAGATATGCACGGCGGTCTTGCAGCTCAGGCCATCAGCCGCCTGATGCAGCGCGTCGATGCCCCACGCCGCGGCGTCCTGCATGTAAACATTGAAGGCAGGCTCGTCGAACTGCATCACGTTCACGCCGTCCGCCTCCAGCCCGCGTGCCTCCTGGTTCAGAAGGCGCGCAAGCGCGAAGGCCATTTTCACCCGGTCGCCATAGAAGCCGTCGGCCAGCGTATCGACCAGGGTCATCGGCCCCGGCAGGGTGAACTTGATCGGCCGCGCGGTATGCGCGCGCAGCAGCCGCGCCTCGGTTTGGTGCACGCGCCCGCGCAGGACGAGCGGGCCGGTTACGGTCGGCACCATCGCCTCGTAGCGGTTGTTGCGGATGCCCATGCGGACCTTGCGGGCGAAGTCGACCCCCTCGACCTGCTCCAGGAACCCGTGCACGAAATGCTGGCGCGACTGCTCGCCGTCGGTCACGATGTCGATGCCGGCATCCTCCTGCTCCTTGAGCCAAAGCAGTGTCGCATCGGCCTTTGCTTCGGCGAGCGCGGCGCCCTCGAGCCGCCATGCTGGCCAGAGCGTGCGCGGCTCGGCGAGCCACGAGGGCTTGGGCAGGCTGCCCGCGATCGTGGCGGTGAACAAGGCGTGCGTCATGCTACGCTCCTCGTGCTGGCGTCTCGATGGCCGGACCGTAGCTGGCGGGCGCAACTCCTGGTAGACATGGGCCGATGGCACGGCTCAGCGTCAATCTGAACAAGGTCGCGCTCTTGCGGAACTCGCGCCGCACCGGCGTGCCGGACGTGCTGAAATTCGCCCGCATCGCGCTCGCGGCCGGCGCGCGCGGCATCACCGTCCATCCCCGGCCCGATGAGCGGCACATCCGCGCCGCCGACGTCCCTGCCCTCGCCTCATTGCTCGCGCCGGTGCGGCCCGCGATCGAGTTCAACATCGAGGGCTACCCCGACGAGCGGTTCCTGCGGATCGTCACCGAGGTGCGGCCCGAGCAGATTACGCTCGTTCCCGACGCGCCAGGCGTGTTCACCTCCGACGAGGGCTGGAAGCTCGACACGGCGCAGGACGCGGTGGTGCGCCCAGCGATCGCCGCTATGCGGGCGCTCGGGGCGCGGGTGATCCTGTTCATCGACCCCGATCCCGTTGTCGTGCCGCGCGCCGCCGCCGCGGGGGCGGACGGGGTGGAGATTTACACCGGCCTCTATGCCGAACGGTTCCGCGCCGGCGTTCCTGGTGCGCTGCTCGAGGCGTGCGCGGCGGCCGCCGAGGCGGCGCACGCTGCGGGGCTCGTGGTAAACGCCGGTCACGACCTCAATCTTCGCAACATCCCGCCGTTGGTCGCGCGCATCCCCTTCCTCGCCGAAGCCTCGATCGGCCACGAGCTGACGGCGGATGCGCTGGAGCTCGGTTTCGCCGCGGCGGTGCGCGCCTATGTGGCGGCGCTGGCGCCCCCCGCCTAGATAATCGAATGCGCCAGCAGGCCCGAAGGGGTTAGCGATCCGCTGCCCTCCAGTTGCAGAACCGCCGTGCCGCAAGCGGTGCCGTTCCGGCTAACCGAGATCACTCCCGCGCCGCCGACCGTGCTCAATTGGAAGTGGTGGCTCGAGCCAATTTATCTTATGTCAACCTCCAAGGCGGCGCGGCACCACCGGCCTGGATGACATGTCAGGAACCCTGCGCTAATCCCTCCTGCCGCCTCGTTTCAGGACCACATCCCAGCCTTCATGTTCTCGTCCAACGACATCCGTGCCGCCTTCCTCGGCTACTTCGCCCGCAACGGCCATCAGGTGGTGGAAAGCTCGCCCCTGGTGCCGCGCAACGATCCGACGTTGCTGTTCACCAACGCGGGCATGGTGCAGTTCAAGAACGTCTTCACCGGCCAGGAGAAGCGCCCGTACAGCCGCGCCGCCACCGCGCAGAAATGCGTGCGCGCCGGGGGCAAGCACAACGACCTCGACAATGTCGGCTACACCGCCCGCCATCACACTTTCTTCGAGATGCTGGGCAATTTCAGCTTCGGCGACTATTTCAAGGAACAGGCGATCGCTTATGCGTGGGAGCTGGTGACGCGCGATTTCGCGCTGCCCAAGGAGCGGCTGCTCGTCACCGTGTTCGCCGAGGACGACGATGCCGCGTCCTACTGGAAGAAGGTCGCCGGCCTGCCGGACGAGCGCATCATCCGCATCGCCACCTCCGACAATTTCTGGCGCATGGGCGACACCGGCCCCTGCGGGCCGTGCAGCGAAATCTTCTTCGACCACGGACCGGGGATCCCCGGCGGTCCGCCCGGGTCGGCTGATCAGGACGGGGACCGCTTCATCGAGATTTGGAACCTCGTCTTCATGCAGTTCGAGGAAGGGCCGCCCGGCACGCGGGTGCCGCTGCCCAAGCCCTCGATCGACACCGGCATGGGGCTTGAGCGTATCGCCGCCATTCTGCAAGGCAAGCACGACAACTACGATACCGACACGCTGCGCGCGCTGATCCTGGCGAGCGCCGAAGCGACCGGGCAGGACCCGGACGGCAAGTTCCGCGTCGGCCACCGGGTGGTAGCGGACCATCTCCGCAGCAGCTCGTTTTTAATCGCCGACGGCGTGCTGCCATCGAACGAGGGGCGCGGCTACGTGCTGCGCCGGATCATGCGCCGCGCCATGCGCCATATCCACATGATGGGCGCGACCGAGCCGGTGATGTGGCGACTCGTGCCGGTGCTGGTGCGCCAGATGGGCGCCGCCTATCCCGAACTCGGCCGCGCCGAGGCGCTGATCGAAGAAACGCTGCGCCTCGAGGAGACGCGCTTCGAGGCGATGCTCGACCGCGGGCTCCATCTGCTCGCCGAGGAAACCGCGAAGCTAGCCGAGCGGCAGGCCCTGCCCGGCGCGGTCGCGTTCCGGCTCTACGACACCTACGGCTTCCCGCTCGATCTGACGCAGGACGCGTTGCGCGAGGAAGGCCGCGCGGTCGACCTCGACGGGTTCAACGCGGCGATGGAGGCGCAGCGCGCGCGCGCGCGCGCCGCCTGGGCGGGTTCCGGAGAGGCGGCGACCGAACAGGTCTGGTTCGAGATCAAGGAGCGCGTTGGTCCGACCGAGTTCCTGGGTTACAATACTGAGACCGCCGAGGGCGAGATCGTCGCGCTCGTGACCAATGGCGTGCGCGTGCAGGAGGCCAAGTCCGGCGAGGAAGTGGCGGTGGTGCTCAACCAGACGCCCTTTTACGCCGAAAGCGGCGGCCAGGTGGGCGATACCGGCGTGATTTCCGGCCCCGACGGCTTACGGATCGCCGTGAGCGACACGCAGAAGCGCGTGGGCGACCTGTTCGTGCATCTCGGCGTGGTCGCGGCGGGAACCGTCCGCGTCGGCGCGCCAGTCGTAGCCGAGGTCGATCACGCGCGGCGCAGCGCGATCCGCGCGCACCACTCGGCCACCCATCTTCTGCACGAGGCGCTGCGCCGCAAGCTCGGCACGCATGTGACGCAGAAGGGCAGCCTGAATGCGCCCGACCGGCTCCGCTTCGATGTCAGCCAGCCCCGCCCGATCACCGCCGACGAGCTCGCCTGGGTGGAGGCCGAGGTGAACCGCCGCATCCGCGAGAACAGCGAGGTCACGACAAGGCTGATGACGCCCGAAGCGGCGGTCGAGATGGGGGCGATGGCGCTGTTCGGCGAGAAATACGGCGACGAGGTGCGCGTCGTTTCAATGGGCGCGCCGGAGGGCAACAAGCCCGCTTGGTCGATCGAGCTGTGCGGCGGCACGCATGTGCGGCGCACCGGCGATATCGGCTATTTCAAGATCCTCGCCGAAAGCGCCGTCGCGGCCGGGGTGCGGCGGATCGAGGCGGTGGCGGGCGAGGCGGCCGAAGCGGTGGTCGCCGCCAACGAGCGCGTGCTCAGCGAGGCCGCTGGCCTGCTGCGGACGAGCCCGCTCGATGTCGCCAAGCGGCTGGCGCAGATCATGGAGGAGCGGCGGCGGCTCGAGCGGCAGAACGCCGAGCTGCAAAGGAAACTGGCGACGGGCGGAAGTTCCCCCGAGATCGAGGAGGTGAACGGCATCAAGCTCGCCGCGCGCAATTTGGGCGATGTGCCGGCGCGCGAGCTGAAGGGCTTGGCGGATGCGATCGGCAAGCAGCTCGGCAGCGGCATCGTGGCACTTGTTTCGACCGCCGAGGGCAAGGCGAGCATCGTGGTCGGCGTCTCGCCCGACCTTACGCCGCGCTTCAACGCGGTCGACTTGGTGCGCGCGGCTTCGGCCGCGGTTGGCGGCAAGGGCGGCGGCGGCCGCCCCGACATGGCGCAAGCCGGCGGCCCGGACGGCGCGCGCGCCGAGGCGGCGCTGGCGGCGGTCAGGGAGCGGGTAGGGGCTTAGTCCGAGGCCGCCTTTTTCGGTTCAGGACGTGTCCGGCATCGGCACCGGCGGCGGTGGCGCGCCCGGTAGCGGCGTCGGCGTGAGCGTGGGCGGCGGGAGCGGCGTGGCCGGCGGCGTGGTCGGGCCAGTTGGCGGCGATGCGGCGCCGGGTGGCCCTCCCTCCAAAGGCGTGGCCTGCACCGGGGCCAAGCCCGCGCCGGCGGGCAGCAGCCATTGTCCGAGCGAATGACGCACCTGGTATTCGAACTCGACGTTCATCTGGTCCATCATCGCGCGCGTGAAATCGTAGAGCACGGTGGGCAAGGGCCGGTCCTCGCCGGCGACCGAGCGCGTCACCGTCGCCTGGGCGAAGCCTACCGGGGCGCCGGCCGGATCGAGGATCGTGAGCTCGACGCGCATCACGCCCGAGATCGTGTTGCCGAGCTTTGTCAGCGAGGCGTCGTCGACCGAGAAGACCGCGCGGCTTGTGGTGCCGAGCGCCTGCAACCGCTGGCGCGCCATCTGGTCGAGCGCCGCCACCGGCTGCACTGGATCGCGCAGGCTGACATCGGGCGGCTCGCCGGACGGGACGAAGCGGTTGACGACGTCGATCGCGGCGACGTTCAGCCGAAGCGGCAGAAGATAGCTGAAATCGAGGGGGGGATAGCTCGCCGGCGTCTCCGGCTCGCCGCCACCGAAACAGCCGCCCAGGGCGAGTGCGACCAACACGATCGCCCGGCGCGAAATCTCGCGGGCGCGTTCTGCCGGCAGCCATTTCATGTGTGCCCGCATGTTCCGAGACTGCTCAGCTTCCTGTGGGCGCGCATAGGCACAAAGCGGCGAGGCGTGGTCAATGCCGCGCGGCTCCGGCTGCGGTCCCGCGTACCTCGGCGCGCGGGAAGCGGAAATCGAAATTGCAGAACTCGCAGGTCATGACGATGTCGCCGTCCACCGTCATGTGGTCGAGATCGTCGGCCGGAAAGCCCTCCAGGATCCCGGAAAGCCGCGCCCGCGAGCAGCGGCAGCCATAGGCGAGCGCGCGGGTGCGATCCAGCGCGATGTCGCCCTCCGCATGGAACAGCCGGTAGAGCAGGCGCTCCGGACTCAGCGCGTCGTCCAGCAGCTCGGCATCCGTCAGCGTGGCGGCGAGCATCTGCGCGGTGCGCCAGCTCTCCTCCTGGGCGGCCACCGAGAGCCCTGGATCGACGCCGCCCGCGCCCGCGATCTTCTCCAGGATCAGCGCCCCGGCGCGCCAGCCCGTCTCGGTACGCGCGCAGGCGAGATGCAGATGGCAGCGAAGCTGCTCACTGGTGGCGAAATAGTGCAGCGCCATCTCGGCGAGGCTCGCGCCTTCGATGGCGACGATGCCCTGATGGCGGTGCCGCTCCGGCCCCTGATCGACCGTGAAGGCCAGATAGCCGCCGCCGAGCAGGCCCGCCGCTCCGGGCTCGGGCGTTTCGGCAAGAAGGGCGGCGAGTTTCGCCGCGTTGAAGCGCGCATAGCCGCGCAGGGCGCCCGCGTCGGTGCAGTCGGCAAGCAACAGCGGCACCGGTCCGTCCCCCTTCGCCTGCAAGCTGAACGAGCCGCGGAATTTCAGCGCCGCGGCAAGCCCCGCGACCAGCGCCAGCGCCTGCCCGGCCAGCACCGTCACCGGCTCGGGGTTGTCATGGCGCGTCAGCAGTGCCTCGGCGAGCGGGCCCAGCCGGATGAGCCGCCCGCGCACCGGCCGCTTCGGCAGATGGAACGGCACGATGCCACGCGGCACCACGATGTCGGGCACGTCGGGGCGATGCGGGTCGAGGAAGGCGGGGGTTTCGGACATCGCCGCTAGATAGGCACGGCGCGGGGGCGGGGCTACCGTTGGCGTGATGACGGACGCTGCCCCTGCGATGCTCACGCTCCGCGCGATGCGCGCGGAGGATGCCGCTGCCATGGCCGCCTTGGTGCGCGCCGCCTTCGCCGCCCAGCCTGTCGCACCCGACCCGCCGATGTCGGCCCTGCGGCTTAGTGGCGCGGACGTGGCGGCGCATTTCGCGGCCGGCGCGGGCGGAATCGCCGCCGAGGCGGGCGGGCGCCTGGTCGGCGGGCTGTTGTGGGAGCGGCAGGGGAACGCGCTCCATCTCAGCCGCATCGCGGTCGATCCGGGCTGGCGGCGGCTTGGGATCGCGCGCCGGATGCTCGCGCAAGCGGAGCGTCTAGCCCGCGATCGAGGGCTCGGCGCGATGACCCTCAGCACCCGCCTCGTGCTCACCGGCAACCGCGCGCTGTTCGCCGCGGCTGGGTTCGTGGAGACCGGCATGACCGCACATCCCGGCTACGCGCACCCGACCTCGGTGGAGATGGCGAAGCAACTCGACTAGGGTGCCGCCCCCGCCGGTCCGGGCCGGCGCGGCGCAAGACCGGGGGAACGTTCGCTCTATGCGGGGCTGGGTGATTCTGGCGGCGATCTCGCTCGCGCGCATCGGCTTCGGCTACCAGTTCCAGAGCGTCGCCAGCCTTGGCCCCGACCTGATGGCGCGGTTCCATCTCGATTATGCCGGGCTCGGCTCGCTGATCGGCGCCTACATGGCGGCGGGCATCGTGACGGCCCTGCCGCTCGGGCTGGCGGCGCGGCGGTTCGGCGACCGGCTGGTGCTCGGCGGCGGCCTCGCGCTGATGGCAGCGGGCGGGCTCCTGGCCCCGCTCGCGGGCGGACCGGAGGGGATCGCCATCGGCCGCCTGATCGCGGGCGTCGGGGCGGTGGCGATGACCGTGCTGCAAAGCAAGGTGATCGCCGACTGGTTCCCCGGCACGCGGCTGATGCTGCCGCTCAGCATTTCGGTCGGCGCCTATCCGGTCGGCATCGGACTGGCGCAGATCATCGCCCCGCCGGTCGCCGCCGCGCTCGGCTGGCAGAGCGCGCTGCTGATCGGGGGCGCCGAGATGGCGGCGGTGACGGTGCTGTTCCTGGCCGCCTATCGCCTAGCACCAGGAACGGAGACGGTGCGCCGCAGCTTCTCCCTGCCGGGCCGGCGCGAGTGCTGGCTGCTGATCGTCGCCGGGCTGATCTGGACCGCCTACACCGCCGCCTATTCGGGCTATCTCTCTTACACGCCCTCGCTGATGGCGGTGCGCGGCGAAGGACTGGTCTTGACCGGCGTGACTATGGCCTTCGCCACCTGGGGCAACGTGCTGGGCACGCTGATCGGCGGCGCGATGGCGGCCCGTTTCGGCCCGGGACCGGCGTTTTTCGTCGGCACCTCGGTGATGACGATAGCGATCCTCGGGATGGGAATGGTCGATCTGCCGCTCACCTGGGCGGCGCTGCTCGGCATTCCGGGCTCGATCCAGTCGGGCGTGATCGTGGCGATCGGCACCTTGTCGGCTCGCCCGCACAGCCGCGCCGCCGGCATGGGGGTGTTCTATACGGTCTATTACCTCGGCGGCGCCATGATCCCCGCGCTCTGCGGCCGGGCGGCCGACTTCGCCGGCGCGCCATCCGGGGCGATGTATGCCGCCGGGCTGGTTTCCGCCCTCGCCTTCCCCGCCTATTTCCTGCACCGGCATCTTGCCGCAGGCGAGACGGTGCTGGCGCGGGCATAGCCCCGGATCACCGTGTGCTCGGGACCGCGACGCAGACGGCTAGGCACCTCTCTCTCTTGACACCCCCCTCCCGCCGCGTATCTCTCCCATAGCCCGTCTGAAAGCGGTAAGAACTATCGCCCTCAACCCGGCCCGCGGTGCTTCGCCGCGGGCAAGTCGTGTTCCGGGGACCGGAATGCGCCAACCGAACGGCCCTTCGCCCGGCCAAGCCGGGGCCCCGTCAACGGAACCCAACCCCACATGGCAGCATCCGCCAGCGCCCGCTCGCTCGAACCCGCGCACGACCACTTCAGGGGCGAGAACTTCGCCGCCCTGCTCGACCAGACGCTCGGCCGCGACAGCGGCTTCGAAGGCTCGGTCGTCACCGGCCGCGTCGTCCGCCTGACCGACGAATATGCGATCGTCGATGTCGGCCTGAAGTCCGAGGGGCGCGTGGCGCTGAAGGAGTTCGGCCCCCCCGGCGCAGTGCCCGAGGTGCACCCCGGGGATGTTGTCGAGCTGTTCATCGAACGCTACGAGGACCGCGACGGTTCGATCGTGCTCTCGCGCGAGAAGGCACGGCGCGAGGAGGCCTGGACCAATCTCGAAAAAGCCTTCGAGACCGGCCAGCGGGTGAACGGCACTATCTACGGCCGGGTGAAGGGAGGCTTCACCGTCGATCTCGGCGGCGCGGTCGCGTTCCTGCCGGGCAGTCAGGTCGATATCCGCCCGGTGCGCGACGTAGCGCCGCTCATGGGCACGCCGCAGCCCTTCCAAATTCTTAAGATGGACCGCGCGCGCGGCAACATCGTCGTCTCCCGACGCGCGGTGCTCGAGGAAACCCGCGCCGAGCAGCGGAGCGAGCTGATCCAGGGCCTAAAGGAAGGCCAGATCCTGGATGGCGTGGTGAAGAACATCACCGACTACGGCGCCTTCGTCGATCTCGGCGGCGTCGATGGCCTCTTGCACGTCACCGATATCGCCTGGCGGCGCATCAACCACCCGAGCGAGGCCTTGCAGATCGGCCAGCCGGTCCGCGTGCAGGTGATCCGCTTCAACCCAGAAACGCAGCGCATCAGCCTCGGCATGAAGCAGCTCGAGGCCGATCCGTGGGAGGGTGTCGCGGCCAAATATCCGCCGGGAGCGAAGTTCACCGGCCGCGTGACCAACATCACCGACTACGGCGCGTTCGTCGAGCTGGAGCCGGGCGTCGAAGGCTTGGTCCATGTCAGCGAAATGTCCTGGACCAAGAAGAACGTGCATCCCGGCAAGATCGTCTCCACCAGCCAGGAGGTGGAGGTGATGATCCTGGACGTCGATGCCTCCAAGCGGCGCATTTCGCTCGGCTTGAAGCAGGTGCAGCGCAATCCCTGGGAGCAGTTCCTTGACGAGCATCCGATCGGCTCGGTGGTCGAGGGCGAGATCCGCAACATCACCGAGTTCGGCCTGTTCGTCGGCCTCGGCCCCGACCTCGACGGCATGGTGCACATGTCCGATCTCTCCTGGGACGAGGCGGGCGAGCAGGCGATCGCGCACTACCACAAGGGCGACGTGGTCAAGGCCAAGGTGCTCGATGTCGATGTGGAAAAGGAGCGCATCAGCCTTGGGATCAAGCAGCTCAAGGACGATCCGGCCGCCTCGGTGCTCGAATCGGTGCACAAGAACGACATCGTCACCTGCGTCGTCTCGGCGATCCAGGCGAACGGCATCGAGGTGAAGGTCGGCGATGTGCTCACTGGCTTCATCCGCCGCTCCGAGCTTGCCCGCGACAAGTCCGACCAGCGGCCGGATCGCTTCGCGGTGGGCGAGAAGGTGGACGCCAAGGTGCAGTCGATCGACCGCGCCGCGCGCCGCCTCACGCTGACCATCAAGGGCAAGGAGGTCGAGGAGGAGAAGCAGGCAATGGCCGAATACGGCTCGTCCGATTCCGGCGCCTCGCTCGGCGACATCCTCGGTGCGGCGATCCGCCGGCGCAACCAGCAGGCGCAGCAGGAGAACTGAAATAACCACCCTCACCTGCCGCTCGCGGCGCAGCGGCCTCTCCCGCAAGCCGGAGAGGCGTACCGGGATAACTCCTCCCGCTTGGCGGGAGAGGTCGGCGCGCAGCGCCGGGTGAGGGCGTGTCCCTCGAGACCGACCTGCTGATCGACCGAAGGCGCCTCAAGCGCCGGGTCGTCGTCTGGCGCACGCTCGCCGTGCTGGCGCTGATCGGCATCATCCTGGTCGCGCTACGCGGGCGCGAGGGCGGAATATGGTTCGGCGGCCCCTATGTGGCGCGCGCGCGGGTCAACGGCATCATCGCCGGTGAGGATGAGCTTGCGACCGAGCTTCGCAAGCTCGCCACCGACAAGGCGGCGCGTGCGCTCGTAGTGGAGATCGACAGTCCCGGGGGCGGCGTGAACGCCGGAGAGGTTTTACACGACGCCATCGCCGCGGTCGCTGCACGCAAGCCGGTCGTCTCCGTGATGGGCGGCATCGCCGCCTCGGCCGGCTATATGATCGCCGTGCCGGCGCGCCGCATCTTCGCCCGCGAGGGCACGCTCACCGGCTCGATCGGCGTCTATGTGCAGAGCTTCGAGGTGACGGGACTCCTGGACAAGATCGGCGTCACGCCGGAGGTGTTCAAATCTGGCCCGCTCAAGGACGAGCCGAGCCCGTTCGAGAAAACCTCGCCCGAGGCACGGCAGATGCTGCAAGGCATCGTCGGCGACTACTACGATCAGTTCGTGGCAATGGTCGCCGCTGGGCGGCACATGGATGTTGAGAAGGTGCGCGCGCTCGCCGACGGCCGCCCCTATACGGGGCGGCAGGCGGTCGCCCTCGGCCTCGTCGATCAGCTCGGCGACGAGCAGGACGCGCGCGCGTGGCTTGCCAGCGCGGCGGGCGTGCCGACGAGCCTGCCCTGGCGCGACATCTCGCGTGCGAGTCTCGCCGCGCGCACGTTCGGCGACAGTCTTTCCACGCTCGTGGAGCAAGCATGGAAATCCCTGCTGTCGCAATGGCTTAGCCTTGACGGCGTATGGTCGCTCTGGCAGCGTCCGGGCGAGTGACCGCCGCTGGAGGATCGGGTGACACGATCCGAGCTGATCGCCGACTTGTCGGAGAAGAATCCGCATCTGCGCGCCAACGACATCGAGATGATCGTCGCCACGATCTTCGACGAGATCACGAGCGCGCTCGCCCGCGGCGCCCGCGTGGAGCTGCGTGGCTTCGGCGCGTTTACGGTCAAGCGCCGTAACGCGCGCACCGGGCGCAATCCGCGGACCGGCGCGCCGGTGCCGGTTGACGAGAAGGCGGTGCCCTTCTTCAAGGCCGGCAAGGAGCTTCGCGCCCGCGTCAACAAGGCGGCGGAAGGCCGGCCCGCCCCGGCGGTGCGGACGAAGAGCCCCGTTACCGCCTGAAAGACCCGATGCGCCTCGTCATCGCCGTTCCGGTGCTGCTTGTCCTGATCCTGTTCGCCGTCTCCAACCGCCAGCATGTCGCGGTCGGCTTCTGGCCCACCGATCTCGATCTCATCGTACCCCTGGCGGGCGCGGTGCTGGTGCCGGCCGCGGCTGCCTTTCTGATCGGCGGGCTGATCGTCTGGCCAGGCGAGCTGCGCGCCCGCAGGCGCGCGCGGCGGGCGGAAACGCGGCTGCACATGCTGGAAGAGGAAGTCCGCGTGCTGCGCGCGCGCGAGCAGGAACGGAGCGGCGCCGCGCTGCCGCCGCCCGCGTGATCGGTTCGCGGCTGATCGTCGCACTCGATACCGCAGATCCCGCGCGCGCGGTTGAGTGGGCGGCGGCCGTGCGCCCCTGTTGCGGGGTTCTCAAGCTCGGGCTCGAGTTCTTCGCCGCCAACGGGCCGCAGGGCGTGCGTGCGGTGCAGGCCGCCGGCGGGCTGCCGGTATTCCTCGACCTCAAGCTGCACGACATCCCGAACACCGTCGCGGGCGCGGTGCGCGCCGTGCTGCCGCTCGGCGCGGCACTGATTACGCTGCACGCGTCCGGCGGGGCGGCGATGATCGCGGCGGCGCGCGCCGCGGCCGACCCTGCCGGTGCCGCGCGCCCGATGCTGCTCGCGGTCACGGTGCTGACCAGCCTCGACGATGCCGCGCTGCAAGCAACGGGCATCGACGGCGGCGCCGCCCTGCAGGTGCTGCGCCTGGCGCGTCTCGCGCTCGCGGCCGGCGCGGACGGCGTGGTGTGCAGCCCGCGCGAGGTGGCGCTGCTGCGGCGAGAGCTTGGCCCGCATCCCCTGCTCGTTGTTCCCGGCGTCCGTCCCGAAGGTGCCGCGCCGGGCGACCAGGCGCGCACGATGACGCCGGCGCAGGCGATCGCGGCGGGTGCGGACCGGATCGTCGTCGGACGGCCGATTACCGGTGCGCCCGACCCGGCAGCGGCGGCGCGAGACATCGCCGGCGCGATCGGATGAGCGTCGCCGTCAAGATTTGCGGCATCAGCACGTTCGAGGCGCTGGATGCCGCCGCCGAAGCAGGCGCGGACTGGGTAGGCTTCAATTTCTTTCCCCCCTCGCCGCGGTATGTCGATATCGCCATGGCTGCTTCGCTCGCTCGCCGCGTCCCTGCGGGGATCGGCAGCGTCGGTCTATTCGTCGGCCCGACCGACGAGGAAATCGGAGCGGTGCTGGAGGCAGTTCCGCTCGATGTTTTGCAGGTGTACGCCGCTTCTGGGCGTTGCGCGGCGATCCGCAACCGCTTCGGTCGCCCGGTTTGGCGGGCGATCGGCATTGGCTCAGCCGCCGATCTTCCGACCGGGCTCGAAGGCTGCGACCGTCTGGTGCTGGAAGCGAAACCGCCCCAGGGCGCTAACCGGCCGGGCGGAAACGCCGCGCGGTTCGACTGGTCTATTCTCGCCGGCTGGCGCGTGCCGGGACCGTGGATCCTGGCGGGCGGTCTCAGGCCCGGCAATGTCGCGGAGGCGATCCGGGCAACCGGCGCAACGGCGGTGGACGTATCCTCCGGTGTCGAAGGGACGGACGGAAGGAAGGACCCCGCGCTGATCCGCGCCTTTGTGGCGGCGAGCCGCGCCGCTCCTCCCGGCGCTGGCCGGGACTGAAATCACCTCGTGCTGGAGGTCGAACGATGGCCGAAATGCGAAGAGAGACGGACAGCATGGGCGAAGTCGAGGTTCCCGCCGACAAGCTGTGGGGCGCGCAGACGCAGCGTTCGCTCGAGCATTTCAGCATCGGCCGGGATCTGATCCCGCGCGAGATGATCACCGCCTACGCGATCCTGAAGAAAGCGGCTGCCAACGCCAATTACGCCGGCAAGCGGCTGGCCGAGCAGCCGCACAAGCTGATCGTGGAGGTCTGCGACGAGATCCTCGCCGGCCAGCACCACGACATGTTTCCGCTGCATGTCTGGATGACGGGCAGCGGCACGCAGTTCAACATGAACGTGAACGAAGTGATCTCCAACCGAAGCTGCCAGCTTGCCGGTACGCCGCTCGGCAGCAAGACGCCGGTGCACCCGAACGATCACGTCAACATGGCGCAATCGTCGAACGACACGTTCCCCTCAGCGATGTACATCGCGGCGGCGTTGAACGTGAAGCAACGGCTCATCCCCGCGGTGCAGGCACTGCACGACGCGATCGCAGCCAAGGCCGCGGCATGGAAGGACATCATCAAGATCGGCCGCACCCATATGCAGGACGCGACGCCGCTGACGCTCGGTCAGGAATGGTCGGGTTATGCGGGGATGCTCGCCGACGACCTTGGACGGCTGGAGGCGTCGCTCACGGGCGTCTATTGCTTGGCGCTCGGCGGCACGGCGGTCGGGACCGGGATCAATTCGGCCCCGGGCTTTGCCGCGGCGGCAGCGGCGGAAGTCGCCAAGATCACCGGCCTTCCCTTCGTCAGCGCGCCCAACAAGTTCGCGGTGCAGGGCGCGCATGACGCGCTGGTGCAGCTTTCCGGCACGCTGCGGACGCTCGCCGTGTCGCTCTACAAGATCGCCAACGACATTCGCCTGCTGTCCTGCGGACCCCGTGCCGGTTTCGCCGAGCTACACATACCCGAGAATGAACCCGGCTCGTCGATCATGCCGGGCAAAGTGAACCCGACCCAAGCCGAGGCGCTGACGATGATCGCCGTGCAGGTGATGGCGAACGATGTCGCCGTGGGATTCGGCGGCGCCGGTGGCTATCTGGAGATGAACGTCTACAAGCCGCTGATGATTTACAATATCATCCAGTCCATCACGCTGCTCTCCGATGGCTGCACCAATTTCCGCAAATTCCTCATCGAGGGCACCGAACCGAACCGAAAGCGGATCGCGGAATACGTCGAGCGGTCGTTGATGCTGGTCACCGCGCTGGCGCCGGTGATCGGTTACGACAAGGCCTCCGAGATCGCACATTACGCGATGCACCACGACCTCACGCTGAAGGAAGCGGCGCTGAAGCTCGGCTATGTGGACGAAGCCGAGTTCGACCGGGTGGTCGATCCGGCGAAGATGGTCGGCCCGTATGTGGCGGCGGAGTGAGCCGGCGGGCTTCGAACGCGCTGTTCAGCCGACCACCTGCTCGCGACGGAGCTCGCGAACTTCATCGGCGCTGAAACCCGCCTCCGCCAGCACCTCGTCCGTGTGCTGCCCGCGCGTCGGCGCGAGGCGCGCGGCGGGGGGCGTGCGCGAAAAGCGCGGTGCCGGAGCGGGCTGGGCGACGCCGCCCACATCGACGAAGGCCGCGCGCGCCTTGGCGTGCGGATGCTCCTTCGCCTCCGTCATCGTCAGCACCGGCGCGAAGCACACATCGGTGCCTTCCATGATCGCGCACCATTCCTCGCGCGTCTTCGTGCGGAACAGCGTCGCCAGCCGCTCCTTCATGGCGGGCCAGGCTTGCCGATCGCGCTGGTCGGGCAGGTGCGCCGGGTCGAGGCCGAGCTTCTCCAACAGCAGCGCATAGAATTGCGGCTCGATCGAGCCGATGGCGACGAACTTGCCGTCCTTCGTCTCGTAGCTGCCGTAGAAATGCGAACCGCCGTCCAGCATGTTGTCCTGCCTGCGGTCGGACCAAAGCCCGGCAGCGTGCATCCCGAACGCCGCACCCATCAGCAATGCGGTGCCGTCCACCATCGCGGCATCCACCACCTGCCCCTTGCCGGAGCGCACCGCTTCCAGCAGGCCGCACACCATGCCGAAGGCGAGCAGCATTCCGCCGCCGCCGTAATCGCCGACCAGGTTGAGCGGGTGGATCGGTTTCTCCGGGGTGCCGATCGCGTGGAGCGCGCCAGCGAGCGCGATGTAATTGATGTCGTGACCGGCCGCCTTGGCGAGCGGGCCCTCCTGGCCCCAGCCGGTCATCCGCCCGTAAATGAGGCGCGGATTGCGCGCGAGGCAGGGTTCGGGCCCGATGCCGAGACGTTCGGCGACGCCGGGGCGAAACGGCTCCATCAGCCCGTCGGCGCGTTCGGCGAGGCGGAGCACGACTTCGGCTCCGCCCGGCTTGCGCAAGTCAACCGCGACCGAGCGGCGGCTGCGGTTGTGCACCTGAAACCCCGGCTCGCGCACGAGCTCGACGCCTCCCGGCTGCACACGGTCGACGCGGATCACGTCGGCACCGAGGTCGCCCAGCATCATCGCCGCCATCGGGCCGGGCCCGATGCCGGCGATCTCGATCAGGCGGATGCCGGCGAGCGGGCCGGAATTGACCTGGGTGTTCGACGCCTCAGCCATCTCCGTCAATCTCCGCAGCTCGGGTGACGGCGCCGTGGTCGCATGAGGGCGGTGGTTGGCGCAACATCGCCCCGCCGCGACGTTGAGCGTGCCCGCATTCGCGGGGCGCCCTCGCACGAGCGGGCGAGGGAGCGGCGACATTCTCCCCGCCCCCATCCTTGTGTTGGCGTCTGCGCCCGCGCGGGCTTGACCGGTGGGCGCATTCCGCGCCCCATCCCGCCCGATCAGTGAGAACCGAGCAGACTATGGCCAACGCGCAAAAAGTGCTGCTGCTGACCGGCGCGAGCCGGGGCATCGGGCACTCGACGGTGAAACGCTTCAGCGACGGCGGCTGGCGGGTGCTGACCATCTCCCGCCAGCCCTTCGATCCACGCTGCCCGTGGGAGGGGGGCGCGCGCAACCATATCCAGCTCGATCTGTCGGACATCGCGGAGGTGGCGGCGGCGATCCCGCGCATCCGCGACATCGCCGAAGGGCGGCTCGACGCGCTGATCAACAACGCGGCGATCTCGCCCAAGACGCGCGAGGGCGCGAAAATCCCGGCGCTCGCAATGCCGTACGCCGACTGGTTGCATATCCTGAACGTCAATTTCTTCGCCGCCGTTGTGCTGGTGCAGGGCATGAAGGATCTGCTGGTGGCCTCGCGCGGCAGCGTGGTGAACATCACCTCGATCGTCGGCTCGCGCGTGCATCCCTTCGCCTCCGCCGCCTATGCGTGCTCCAAGGCCGCGCTCGCCGCGCTGACGCGCGAGCTGGCGGCCGAGTTCGGCACCACCGGCGTGTGCGTGAACGCGGTCTCGCCCGGCGAAATCGAAACCGGCATCCTGTCGCCCGGAACCGATGCCATCGTGGAGCGGCAAATCCCGATGAAACGCGTCGGCCAGCCGAAGGAGGTGGCGGAGCTGCTCTATTTTCTCTGCTCGGAGAATGCACGCTACATCTCGGGCTCGGAGATTTTCATCGACGGCGGCCAGCATGTTTGAGCGCCCCCTTCCCTTGCGGGCAGGCGCCGGGGAAAGGGCTGCGCGCGGCAGCAGGCCGCGGGTTCCGCTCTTTGCATCGTGCAACAGCGGGTTTCCCCCTGCTCTGTCGGGATTCGGCCACGGGGAGGCGTGTTTGCGACCGCAAGCCGCGGGCTTCGCCCCGTGCATCGCGCAACCAACGGCGCCCCTCCCGCAACGGCAGGGGGGCTCTCGCCTGGCGGCTATTACATACGTTAACAACGTTACTAATATGGGCAGCCCCGGGCCCCGCCACCGCCCCGCCATCCCGCCCGCTCACGTAAACCCGTCGTCCGCCGCCTTGGGCGGGCGCCCCGCCGCCGCCTCGCTCCGCAGCCAGGCGCGCACCTCCGCCAGCTGCCGCAGCAGCTCCTCCTTGGGGCGCGGCGTGATATGCGCGCAGTCGCGCGCCAACCCCGCCGACCCCGCCGGCCACAAGCCGCCCTTGGTCGGCCGCCACAGCTCGCTCTTCTTCAGCCGCCGGATCCGCTCCTTGCGCGGCCGCGCCTTGCGCTCCCCCGGCTCGCCCGGCCGCCGGCGCAG
>DASRBI010000012.1:0-47358 GCA_035685165.1 Acetobacteraceae bacterium | reverse complement strand
AACCCCGCCGGCATGGTGCGGTGCGCCTCGGCCACGTTGCGGCGCAGATCCTCAAACAGGACCCGCGTCCATTCGATCAGCCGCTCAGGCGAGGAGGCAGCAGCCAGCTCCATCCGCCCAGTAGAGCATAAAAAGGTTGATAAGCCGTTAAGCGGGCGCGTGCTGCGCGCACCAAGCGGGCCATAGCGCACGCGGCCTCGGCGTCGTCCGGGGGCGCGGCGCGAATCTCCACGCGCGTTTCGCAGTGCGCCGCACCGGTCGCGGACAAGGATCAGCGGTAGCTCCAGGGCGGATAGGGCTGCAGCGGCGGCCCCCTGCGGTAGGCGGCATAAGGAGCGGGGTAGGAACCGGCAGTGCCGGCATTGGCGAGTGCTTGATCGACGAAGTAGAGCGCCGAGCCGTCCTCACCGACGCCGATCAGGGCCATCGCGCGGGAGATTTGGGTGGCCGCCAGCAGATGCGGCCCGCTGGGATCGAAGAGCAGCTTCGATCGGGCGGTTTCCAGGCGCCGCATGGATTGATACGAATCGCCCGCTTGCAGAGCCGTCCGAGCGCCCATCAGGTCCCGCCAAGGCGGAAGGAAAGGAGTTCTGGGCAGATATTGCACCGGCGCTGCCGGCGGGGACGGCCTCGGGACAAGAGGCAGAATGCCGGGCGACGCCGGTTCGGCGGCGGAGGACGACGGATCATCATGAGCCTCCAGGTCATCGGGCCTCGCCCGGGCAGTCTGAACCTGGTGCTTCCGCAGGCGGGCGAGGACATTCCGTACCGCGTCGAAATTGCTGGCCGCGGCGGGCGCGATGCGGGATGCCATGGCCGGCCGGAACTGTTTTGGAGCAGCGGCGGGCGCACGCAGCGCCTGCATGGATTTCTGCTGTTGCGCGACTTGCGCGGCGAGCCGATCCGCCTCGGCTTGGAGCTGGCGGGTCCTGGCGGTTTCTGCCTCGCGCTGCTGTTTGAGCCGCCCGAGTTCGGCCGCAAGCGCGGCAGCCTGCATCTCCCGCGCAAAGGGGTGGCTCGTGGCCGCCACGGGCGGCGGTGACGGAGTGGGAATGGACGGTGGCTTGGCTGCGGCGGCCTGGGCCCGCATCGCGTCCAATGTCTTGTGCTGCTGCGCGATCTGAACCGCGAGGCGGGCGGCTTCGGCCTCCATCTGCTGATCCCTGGCGGCTTCGGCGTCCCGCTGTTGCCTGAGTTGCGCGATTTGGCTGGAGAGGCGGGCCGCCTCCGCCTGCTCGCGCGAGGGCTGCGCGGGGGCCGCGACCGCGGGCGGCGAAGGCGCGGCGGTCATTGCGGCTCGGGGTGGAGAGGCCGGAGCGACGTCAATCGCTGCGGGAGCGGGGGGCGCGGTCGCGGGAAGCGCGAGGCCGGTTTCGGCATCCTGCGGCTGACTGCCGCCCGCTCCGGCCTCGCCCTGCGATTGACCCGGCGCGCGTTCGGCTTGGAGGCGGGTGGGCGGCGCGCCCGGATTTGAGGATTGCCCCATCGCCGCCGCGGACGAGGGTGCGCCCGCACCAACAGAGGGCACCATCGGATCGGCCGCGGCCGAGGCGACGAGTTCCGTCGCCGGATCGGCGCGCGGTGAAGCGGGCGGCGCGATGCCTGTAGCCGGAGGACCGTCCCGTGCGCCTGCCGGCGCGACCGGAGGCAGCCGGCTGTCGAGAGCCGCCGGCGAGGTAAACTGCGCCGAGTCGGTCGGCTTGAGCGTGGAAAACTGATCAGCAAGTTCTTGCAGCCGGTCCGGCCGAGCGAGGAGAGCCCATTCAGCCTTTAGAAAGCGTGTCTGCTCGCGGACGGGGCGAATTTGGCGGACCACGCTCCCGATTTCTTGGTCCAGCACGCTGACGCGGTGACTTTCGTCATAGAGCTTGAACGCCGACGCGCAGGCCAACATGAACGCGATACAGGTCATCGGGCGGATCACGGCGGCGTCCTGCCGGGCCCGCTGGCGCCCCGCACTCGGGAGCCTGACCGCCTGCCTTTGTGGAGAGGAGCGGCCCCTGGAGCCTCACCCGAGCGCCGGGCGCGGCCTCCGGTCGAGCGGCCAGGGCTGGCACGCGCCAGAGCGAACCGCCTCACGGAACGCAACTCCCCAAATGCGGGTCCGAGTTTATTCCGAAGCGGAACCTTAATCAATCGTCTTGATTGAAGAGATGCGCCTGCACACTCGGTATTTTCAGCCCTCAGCCTCCGCCCGCATCGCCGTCCACAGCCACGCCACGTGCTCCCGGTCCGTCGCCCGGCGGTTCGCGGCGCACGCGCGGGATTGCAGCATGACTGGCGCCAGCACCGTCCAGCCCGCCGCGGCCTCGACCTCTCTGGCCAGCCAGCGCGTGTCCTTTGCGCGGCGCGGCGTCGGGTCGTAAACCCCGCCCCATGCGGACGCTCTATCATCTCCCGCTTTCGCCCTATTCGCGCAAAGTGCGCCTCGTGCTCGCCGAGAAACGCCTGCCCTTCGAGCTGCGCCTCGAAAAGGTCTGGGAGCGGCGCAGCGAATATCTCGAGCTGAACCCCGCCGGCACCGTGCCCACCCTGCTCGAGGACAACGGCATGGTGATCCCCGATTCCGGCGTGATCTGCGAATATCTGGAGGAAGCCTATCCTGACACGCCGCTCTTGGGCCACACGCTCGCCGAGCGGGTGGAGGTGCGCCGGCTGGTGGCGTGGTTCGACGGCAAGTTCGCCACCGAGGTCACGCGCAACCTGGTCGGCGAGAAGCACTTCAAGCGCCTGCTCGGCCGCGGCAATCCGGACGGCGCGGCGTTGCGTACCGGCTATGCGGCAATCAAATATCATCTCGAATATATCGGCTGGCTGGCGGAGAATCGCCGGTGGCTGGCGGGCGCAGCCATGTCGCTCGCCGATTTCGCCGCCGCCGCGCACCTCTCGGCGCTCGACTATATCGGCGATGTGGACTGGACCGTCGCGCCCGCCGCCAAAGACTGGTACGCGCGGATGAAGTCGCGCCCGAGCTTCCGCGGGGTGCTGTCCGACCGCCTGCCCGGCACGACGCCGCCCGAGCATTACGCCGACTTGGACTTTTAGCCCTCACCCGTCATTGCGAGGCCCGCGCAGCGGGCCGAAGCGATCCAGGGCCGCCGCACGGTGCTGCACCCCAGGATTGCTCCGCGCCGCTTCACGGCGCTCGCAATGACGAGGTGTGGCGCGAGCCTCTCTGCTATGTTGGTGCGTTTGCGCGAATGCGGGCATAAGGGCAATATGTTCCCTAACGCACTCAAAACAGGGAGGTAATAAATGACCATAAGCCGCCGGGCGCTGCTCAGCGCCGCCGCCTCCGTGCCCGCGCTTTCTGTCCTGCCCGGCCGCCGCGCCCGCGCGCAAGCCAAGCCGGTGCTGAAGATTGGCGTGCTCTGCGACATGTCGGGAACCTACCGCGACATCGCCGGGCCCACCGGGCTCGCCTGCACCAAGCAGGCGGTGCAGGACTTCGCCGCGGGCGGCTTCGACGTCGAGGTGCTGAACGCCGATCACCAGAACAAGCCCGACCTCGCCGTCTCGATCGCCAACCAGTGGTTCGACCAGGACGGCGTGACGATGATCATCGACATCACCGCCTCGTCCTGCGCGCTCGCGCTCGCCGGCCCGGTGCGCGAGAAGAACCGGGTGATGATCCCCACCTCCACCGCAACCTCGGATCTCACCGGCAAGGCCTGCTCGCCCAACCATATCCACTGGGTGTATGACACCTACATGGACGCCAAATCGACCGGCGGCGCGATGGTCAAAGCCGGCGGCGAGACGTGGTATTTCATCACCCCGAACTACGCCTTCGGCCAGGCCTTGCAGCGCGACACCACGCATTTCATCGAGCAGGCGGGCGGCAAGGTGCTCGGCTATCGCCTCTATCCGTTCCCGGACACGACGGACTTCTCCTCCCTGCTCGTGCAGGCGCAAGCCTCGGGCGCCAAGGTGCTCGGCTTTTGCAGCGCCGGCGCCGACCTCATCAACGGCATGAAGCAGGCCGCCGAGTTCGGCGTCAGCAAGAAGATGAAGCCCGCCGCGCTCACCTGCTACACCTGCGACGTCCACTCGATGGGCCTGCAGCTTGCCCAGGGTTTGCGGCTCACCGAGACCTACTACTGGGATTTGAACGACCGCACCCGCGCCTTCCAGAGCCGCGTGCAGGGAAAGGTGACCGTCTGGCCAGCCTCCACCCAGGCGGGCAACTACTC
The DNA here is from genome assembly GCA_035685165.1 of Acetobacteraceae bacterium. GTDB lineage: Bacteria > Pseudomonadota > Alphaproteobacteria > Acetobacterales > Acetobacteraceae > DATFDN01. The sequence continues at coordinate 43,165 of DASRBI010000012.1, read as the reverse complement.
GGGCACGCTGCACTATTTGAAAGCGGTCGCGGCGATGGGCGGCCCGGCGATGGCGAAGGACGGCCGCGCCGTGGTCGAGACGATGAAGAAAATGCCGACCGACGATGATTGCTTCGGCAAAGGCTATATCCGCGCCGATGGCCGCAAAATGCATCCGGCCTATCTGTTCGAGGTGAAGACCCCGGCGGAAAGCAAGCACGAATGGGACCAATACAAGCTGATCGGCTCCACCCCGGCCGAGGAGGCATTCCGGCCGCTCGCCGAGGGCGGCTGCCCGATGATCAAGGTCTGAGCCGAGCCTATCCAGCCCGCATCGTCCTGGCTAAAAGCGACTGATTCTGACCAGGGAGCAGAGGGCCGATGCGGGCACGCATCTACCAGCCGCCGAAGACCGCCATGCAATCGGGCCGCGCCGGCACCGATAAATGGGTGCTGGAGTTCGAGCCGCAGTCGCCTCACCGCCCCGACCCGCTGATGGGCTGGATCGGCAGCGCCGACACCCAGCCGCAGGTGCGCCTGCAGTTCGACACGCGCGAGGAGGCGGTCGCCTTCGCCGAGCGGCAGGGGATCGCCTACGAGGTGGAGATCCCGCACGAGCGGCGGGTCAGGCCGAAAGCCTATGCGGAGAATTTCGCCTACACGCGCCGGGAGCTGTGGACGCACTGACCTTAGATGCGGCGTTTGGCAGCGTGATTTTCCCCGCGCATCTGCGCTGACCGGGGCGCATGTCTCGGCCGCTGGAAGCGTAACGGGACGGCGCCAAAGTCCTGGCACCTATCGGGAGCACGGCGCATGGCCCTTGGCGATGAAACGATCCGGGCGCTGCCCTTCGTGGAAGGCGCACTCACCTATCTCGCCCCGATGCAGGAACGGGCGCGCACGCTCGCCTACGATCCGGGACCGGGCGTGCCTCGCACCAACATGCGTTACGAGACCCATCGCGTGCCGGTGCGCGACATGCGCCCGATCCGCGATGCCGTCTCGCTCGACGGCGAGGGGTTCGCGCTGGTCGAGCACCGCAGCGAGGTGCGCGATTTCTACGACGAAGACGAATTGCGCCGCGTCTATTATCCCGAGACCGAACGGGTGGTTGCCGCCGCGACCGGTGCGGCGCGCGTGGTGGTGTTCGATCACACGATCCGCCGCCGCACGCCGGGCGTGGAGGACCGCACGCCCGGCATCCCCCGCCAGCCCGCCTCGCGCATCCACGGCGACTATACCGAGAAATCCGGCCCGCAGCGCGTGCGCGACATCATGGGCGAGGAGGCCGAGACGCTGCTCCGCCGACGCTTCGCCATCGTCAATCTCTGGCGCCCGATCCGCGGCCCGTTGCGCGACATGCCGCTCGCGCTCTGCGAGGCGGGCAGCGTGGCGCCCGAGGACTGGGCGGAGCAGGATCTCGTCTATCGCGACCGCACCGGCGAGATTTACGCCCTCAAATACAACCCGCGCCACCGCTGGTTCTATGCGCCCGCCATGCGCGCCGACGAGGCGCTGCTTCTGAAATGCTACGATTCCGCCCGCGACGGCCGCGCCCGCTTCATGCCGCACACGGCGTTCGAAGATCCCGCCACTCCTCCCGACGCGCCGCCGCGCGAAAGCATCGAGCTTCGCACGCTGGCCTTCTTCGACGCGTGACGCCATCGAGGCAATTGCTCCAGTAGTTGCGTTCGTCATGGCCAGGCTTGGCCCGGCCATCCACGTCTTTGCTGCGTGCCAATAGGGACGTGGATGCTCAGCCTTCGCCGGGCATGACGGCGGAAGCCCCGTTGCCGCTCCCCTGCGGAATCCGCTATCCCCGCCGGACCAGCGGGGGACCAGCCATGTCCGACATGCCGTCGTTTGTGCGGATCAACGAAGAAGGTCCGCGCGAGGGTTTTCAGTACGAAAAGGGTCCGATCCCGACCGAGCGCAAGATCGCGCTGATCGACGCGCTCTCGGAAACCGGCCTCAAGCACATCCAGGTCGCGAGCTTCGTCAACCCGAACCGCGTGCCGGGCTGGGCCGATGCCGACCAAGTGGTGGCCGGGTTCAAGCGCAAGCCCGGCGTCGAATACACCGCGCTCTGGCTGAACTTGAAAGGGCTCGAGCGCGCGATCGCCACCGGCCGGCTCGATATCCACGGCTCCTTCTCGCTCACCGCCTCGGCGAAATTCCTCGAACGCAACCAGCAGCGCACGATGGAGGACAATGTGCGCGCCGCGCACGATACCATCGCCATGTACAAGCGGCTCGGCATCAAGTTCGACCGGGCGGGCATCATGGCGGCGTTCGGCTGCAACTTCGAGGGCGACATCCCGCACCAGCGCGTGCTCGACATGATCCAACTCCTGCTCGACATCGCCGCCGAGCATGGCGAGACGCCGGCGGTGTTTTCGCTCGCCGACACGATGGCCTGGGCGACGCCGCGCTCGGTCAAGGAGCTGGTCGGCAAGGTCCGCAGCCGCTGGCCGGACATGACGCTGTCCTTGCATCTGCACGACACGCGCGGGCTCGGCATCGCCAACGCCTATGCGGGGCTGGAGATGGGAGTCGCCATCTACGATGCGACCGTGGCGGGGCTCGGCGGCTGCCCGTTCGCCGCCCACAAGGGCGCGGCCGGCAATGTCTGCACCGAGGATCTCGTGTTCATGCTGGACGAGATGGGCATCGAGACCGGGATCGACCTCGACGCGCTGATCGCGGCGGCGCGGCTCGCCGAGGACATTGTCGGCCATCCGCTTCCCGGCGCCGTGAAGATGGGCGGCAGCCTGAAATCGCTGCGCCGGCGCCTCGCTGCCTGATCACACAAGACTGAGCGGAGGTCGCTCGACAGGCCACCGAAAGCAAGCCCCGGCGTTCTCCGCGCGATCGTTCCGACGGAGAATGACGTGACAACAAGCACCCTCGCGCGGTCGTGCGCCGCCCTGGCGCTGTCGGCCGCCTTCCTCGGGCCCACCGCCATGCCGGCCGCCGCGCAGCATTGGCCCGACCGCGGGCACTGGCGTTACGAGCATGGCGATAACGATGCCGGCGCCGTGATCGGCGGCGCGCTGCTCGGCCTCGGGGTCGGCGCGCTGCTGGGCGGAGCATTCGCCGCACCGCCGCCCGCCGTCTACGCCCCGCCCCCGGTCGCGACCTATCCCTACCCGCCGCCGCCGCCGGCCTAATACGCGCCGCCGCCGGTCGCCGGGTACCCCTATTACGGATGAGGCTTACGGAGTTCGCACGATGAAACTGCGCCACGCCGCCGCGGCCGCCGTGCTCGCGGCCTCCTTTGCCCTGCCCGCCGCCGCAATCGCGCAGAACGCGGCGGGCAATGCCGAGCCATCGCCATCGCAGATGGATCAGAGGGTCAAGCAGCACATCGCGCGGCTGCACGCCCAACTGCAGATCACGCCGCAGCAAGAGCAGCAATGGAACCGCTTCGCGCAGATCATGTGGGACAATGCCCACGATATGCGCACGGCGCTAATGCAGCGCGAAGCGAGCCTGCGCTCGATGAACGCCGCGCAGGACATGGACTCCTACGCGCACCTCGCCGAGGTCCACGCAGCGGACATGCAGCGCCTGTCGGCCGCGTTCCATGATCTCTATGCCAGCATGACGCCCGCGCAGCAGCAGAACGCGAGCCGCCTCTTCACCCAGGATGCGGAGCGCCACATCGCGCGCCGGCACAATCAGCAAGGCTGATCCCGTTCGCTTAATCGTTGCTTAGCATCCCCCCGCCTAGCCTTTCCGGATGCAGAGCATCGAGGCGATCCTGCTGGCGGGCATCGCCCGCCAGCAGGCAGGCCGGTTGGACGAGGCCGAGACGGCATACCGGGACGCGCTGCGGCTGCACGGCCCGCATCCGCGCGCGCTCTTTCTCACCGGCCTTGTCTGCCTGCGCACCGAACGCGCGGACGAAGCGGCGAGCCTCTTTCGCCAGGCGCTCGCGCGCGCGCCGGACCACGCGGGCGCGGCGGTCAACCTGCCGCGCGCCCTGCTCGCCACCGGACGCTTCGCCGCAGCGCATGACGCTGCGGCAAGCGCCTGCGCGCGCTTTCCCGAGATCGCCGAGCTGCATTTTCTGCGCGGCACCGCGCTGAATGGCCTCGGACGGCCGGCGGCGGCGACCGGGGCCTTCGCTCTCGCCCTCGCGCTCGATCCCCGACACGCCCCGAGCTGGCTCAACCTCGGCAACGCGCTCGCCGACCTCGACCGGCTCGAGGAAGCCGAGCGGCATATCCGCGAGGCGATCCGCCTCGATCCGCACCTTCTGGAAGCCCGCGCAAGCCTCGGATTCGTGCTGACCTCCCTCGGCCGGCTGGACGAGGCGCGCGCCGCCTGCGCGGCAGCGATCGCGCAGGATCCCGATTTTCCCGAGGCGCACTGGAACCTCGCCACCGCCGCGCTGCTGCAAGGCGACTACGCCACCGGCTTCCGCGAATATGAATGGCGCAAGCGCCATGACCGGTTCCGCCGCGACTTCATCGATCTCCCCGGCCCGCGCTGGGGCGGCGGGCCGTTGCAGGGGCGCCGGCTGGTGATCCAAGCCGAGCAGGGCCTTGGCGATACGATCCAGCTCAGCCGCTACGCCTCCATTCTGGCCGGGCTCGGCGCGCGCGTGATGCTCGCCTGCGACCGCAGCCTGATCCGCCTGCTCGCGACCTGTCCCGGCATCGAACGCGCGGTGGATCGCACGGCGGAGCTGCCCGATTACGATTGCTGGGTCGATCAGATGTCGCTGCCCGGCCTGCTCGGCACCGCGCCGGGCACGATCCCCTTCGCGCAAGGCTGGCTCCGCGCCGATCCCGCCGCCCTCGCCCGGATCGGCGCGATGCTGCCGCCCGGCCGGCGCGCCGGCCTCGTCTGGGCCGGCAATCCGCTGCATTCCAACGACCGGCGCCGCTCGCTTCCGGAGCGATTCCTGCCGCAGCTGGTCGAGGCCGGGCGGCAGGCGGGGCTCACCTGGATCAGCCTTCAGCAAGGCAAGCGCGCGTCCGAAGCGACCCGCTGCGGCCTTCATGACGCGGCGGCTTCGTGCACCGATTTCGCCGATACCGCCGCCGCGCTCGCCAACGTTGAGCTTCTGGTTTCGGTGGATACCTCCGTGGCGCATCTCGCCGGCGCCCTCGGCGTCCCCGCCCTGGTCATGCTGCCCTTCGCGCCCGACTGGCGCTGGCTGCTCGGCCGTGACGATACGCCCTGGTATGCAAGCCTGCGCTTGTTCCGCCAGCCCGCTCCCGGCGATTGGAACGCCGTGATCGCCGCCGTCGGTCGCGCCCTGCGGTCGCGCTGCGGCGCCTGATGGTTATCTCGCCCTGCGCGACGAAACGCCTCCAGCGTCGTCGGATGCAATCCGTCGCGCATGCCGCCGCGCTCCATGCGCCCGACCGGCGCCGCCTCCGATTGACACCGCCCGCGCCCCCGTCCGCTAATCCCCCTGAACAGCGCAGCGAGGCAGCGCATGGATCAGGCGGTTCGCACGGATGCGCTCGCGCGGGCGCGCGCGCTCGGGCCGCTCATCGCGCAAAGCGCCCCGGCGATCGAGCGCGACCAGCGCCTGCCGCTCGCTCTGATGGAAGCCATCCACGCCGCCCGCCTGTTCCGCCTCCTGCTGCCGCACAGCTTCGGCGGCGAGGAAATCGAGCCCTGGCACTATTTCAACGCGGTCGAGGAAATCTCCCGCCACGACGGCTCGGTCGGCTGGCTGATGTTCGTCGCCAACAGCGCCTGCCTGATCTCGGCCTGGATGGAACCCGAAACTGCCCGCGCGATCTTCGCCGATCCGGCCGCCTCGATCGCCTGGGGACCGCCGGGTGCCGATCGCTGCCGCGCCGTGCCGGGCGGCTACCGCGTCAGCGGCACCTGGAGCTTCGCCAGCGGCTGCCGTCACGCCACTTGGATGGGCGCGCACTGCCCGGTGGTCGAACCGGATGGCTCGCTCCGCCTCAACGCGCGCGGCAAGCCGCTGCTCCGCACCCTGCTGTTCCCCGTCGCGGCGGCCCGCCTGCACGACGATTGGGACGTGATCGGCCTGCGCGGCACAGCGAGCGTCTCCTACACGGTCGAGGATTTGTTCGTCCCCGAGGCGCACAGCAGCACCCGCGAGGAGCCGGAAGCGGTGCGCGAGCGCGGCCGCCTCTACTCCTTTCCCCAGCAGACGCTCTATCCGGTCGGCGCCGCCGCCGTCGCCGCCGGGCTCGTGCGCGGGATGCTGGATGCGTTCGGCGACCTCGCCACCCGCAAATCGCCGCGCAATCTCGACCTGATCGCGCGCGCGCCCTGGGTGCAGACCGAGCTTGCCCGCCAGGAGGCGCGGCTCGCCGCCGCCCGCGCCCTGGTGCTGGCAACGCTCGAGGAAATCTGGGCCGATCCCGATCCCGCGGTGCCGATCTCGGTCGCGCAGCGCGCGCGGCTTCGCCTCGCCGTCACCCACGCTCTCGACGAGGCGACACATGTCGCGCTCTGGGTCTGGCGCGCGGCGGGGACGGACGCGATCCGCACCGGCAGCCCGTTCGACCGCCGCCTGCGTGACCTGCTCACCGTCTCGCAGCAGATCCAGGCCCGGATCGCCAATTTCGAGGTGGTCGGCAAGCTCCTGCTCGGCCAGGAGGTCGCCGGCCCGGTCTATTGACCGTTCCCGCCGGGGTGTAGAACGCGGCCATGCCTCAGCCGCGAGATGAAGCCATGTCCCCGCCCGTCGTTATCCGCCTGCATGAGTCGGACAATGTCGTCATCGCCCGTGCCACGCTGCTCCCCGGCACGCCGCTCGCGGATGGCGTCGCCGCCGCCGAGCGCATCCCAGCGGGGCACAAGGCCGCCATCCGGCCGATCTCGCGCGGCACGCCGGTGCGCCGCTATGGACAGATCATCGGCTTCGCCACCGAGGACATCGCGCCCGGCCGGCACGTTCACGTGCAGAATTGCGGCATGGGCGACTTCGACAAGGACTATGCCTTCGGCACCGATGCCCGCCCGACCGATTACGCGAACGCGCCCGCCAGCTTCCTCGGCATCCGCCGCCCGGACGGGCGCGTGGCGACGCGCAACTATATCGGCATCCTCACCAGCGTGAACTGCTCGGCGCATGTCGCCGGGCTGATCGCCGATCTCTATCGCCGCAACCCGTTCACCGGCCACGATCCGCTCGCCGACTTTCCGAATGTCGATGGCGTGGTGGCGCTGACACATAAGACCGGTTGCGGCATGGCCGAAGGCGAGCCGCTCAGCCTGCTGCGCCGCACGCTCGCGGGCTACGCGCGGCATCCCAATTTCTCGCATGTCGTCATGCTCGGCCTCGGCTGCGAGGTGAACCAGATCGGCGGGCTGATGCAGGAGCAGCGCCTCGCCGGGCGGCTCAAGGCGATGGACATCCAAAGCCTCGGCGGCACGCGCCGCACGGTCGAGGCAGGCGCCGCCTTCGTCCACGACGTTTTGGCGGAAGCGAACGAGGTCAGCCGCGAGCCGGTGCCCGCCAGCGAGCTTTGCATCGCCCTGCAATGCGGCGGCTCGGACGGCTATTCCGGCGTCTCCGCCAATCCCGCGCTCGGCGCGGCGAGCGATCTCGTGGTGCGCCACGGCGGCACGGTGATCCTGTCCGAGACCCCCGAAACCTATGGCGCGGAGCATCTGCTCACCCGCCGCGCGGTCTCGCGCGAGGTGGGCGAGAAGCTCGTCGCGCTCATGCGCTGGTGGGAGGAGTACACCAAGCGCGAGGGCGCGGAGATGAACGCCAACCCCTCGCCCGGCAACAAGGCGGGCGGGCTGACCACGATCCTCGAGAAATCGCTCGGCGCGATGGCGAAGGCCGGCAGCACCAACCTCGTGGACGTGGTGCGCTATGCCGAGCCCGTCACCGCCAAGGGCTTCGTGTTCATGGATACGCCCGGCTACGACCCGGTGGCCGCGACCGGCCAGGTGGCGGGCGGGGCCAATCTCGTTTGCTTCACGACGGGACGCGGCAGCGTATTCGGCTGCAAGCCCGCGCCCTCGATCAAGCTCGCCACCAACACACCGATGTATCGCCGCATGGAGGACGACATGGACGTCAATTGCGGCACCGTGCTCGACGGCGAGGAGAGTGTGCAGGAATGTGGCGCGCGCATTTTTGACTTGATGCTGCGCGTCGCGTCCGGCGAGCGCACCAAGAGCGAGCAGTTCGATTTCGGCGCCGCCGAATTCGCGCCCTGGGTGATCGGCGCGACGATGTGACGCGCCTGTCGCACCCGCAGCCTTGAAGCTGCGCCATCAAGAGCGGCGGGAACGCCAGCCGCACATCAACGCCGCGCATCACGGCGCCAGCCGGCCATAGCATCGCCACGGCCAGCGCGCCGATGCCGATAATGCGGCTCAGAACGTCTTGCGCGCGCTTCCGGCCAATTGTCCGCGCCAGGGGAGGAAACGGCAAAGAATCTGTTCAGAACAGGCCCTCGATCCGCCCCTTCGCGTCAAGCCGGATCGCCTCTGCGGCCGGAACGCGCGGCAGGCCCGGCATGGTCATGATGTCCCCGCAGATCGCCACCACGAACCCCGCGCCGGCGGAAAGCCGCACGTCGCGCACCGGCAGAATATGGCCCTCCGGCGCGCCAAGCAGCGTGGGGTCGGCGCTGAAGCTGTATTGCGTCTTGGCGACGCACACCGGCACCGAGCCGAACCCGTCCGCCTCGAACTGCTCCAGCCGCCGCGCCACGGGCGGCGCGAGCGCGATGTCGGCGGCGCGGTAGATCTCGCGCGCGATCGTCCGCAGCTTGTCGGCGAGCTTCATCTCGGCCGGGTAGAGGGGGCGGTAGCGCGCCGCCTTGCTCGCGACCGCGCCCAGCACCGCGCGGGCCAGCGCCTCGGCGCCCGCCCCGCCGGCCGCCCAATGCGTGCAGGGCACCACTTCGGTGCCGAGGGCGGCCATCGCATCGCGGATCACGTCCAGCTCGGCGTCGGTATCGGCGGTGAAGCGGTTGATCGCGACCACCACCGGCAGGCCGAACTTCCGCATGTTCTCCACATGCCGGGCGAGGTTCACCACGCCGCGCGCCACCGCCGCCCGGTCCTCCTGCCCCAAGTCGCTACGCGCCGCGCCCCCGTGCATCTTCAAGGCCCGCACCGTCGCCACCACCACGGCGGCCGCCGGCGTCAGCCCGGCGGCGCGACACTTGATGTCCAGGAACTTCTCGGCCCCCAGATCGGCGCCGAACCCGGCCTCCGTCACCACGATGTCGGCGAGCTTGAGCGCCAGCCGCGTCGCCATCACCGAGTTGCAGCCATGCGCGATATTGGCGAACGGTCCGCCATGCACGAGCGCGGGCGAGCCCTCGATCGTTTGCACGAGGTTGGGCTGGAGGGCGTCGCGCAGCAGCACCGCCATCGCCCCGTCGGCCTTCAGGTCGCGCGCGGTGATGGCCCGCCGCTCGCGCGTCTCGGCCACGATGATGCGCCCGAGCCGTTCCTGAAGCTCGGCCAGGTCGCGCGCCAGGCAGAACACCGCCATCACCTCCGAGGCGACGGTGATGTCGAACCCGTCCTCGCGCGGCTGGCCGTTGGCCACGCCGCCCAAGCCGTTGACGATCGCGCGCAGCGCGCGGTCGTTGATGTCGAGCGCGCGGCGGAAGCTCACCCGGCGCGGATCGATGCCGAGCGCGTTGCCCCAGTAGATATGGTTGTCGATCATCGCGGCGAGCAGGTTGTTCGCAGCGGTGATGGCGTGGAAGTCGCCCGTGAAATGGAGGTTGATCTCCTCCATCGGCACCACCTGGGCATACCCGCCGCCCGCCGCGCCGCCCTTCTGGCCGAAGCTCGGCCCGAGCGAGGGCTCGCGCAGGCAGATCGCCGCCCGCGTGCCGATCCGGTTCAGCGCGTCGGCGAGCCCGACCGTGGTCGTGGTCTTGCCCTCGCCGGCTGGCGTGGGGCTGATGCCCGTCACAAGCACCAGCGCGCCGTCCCGGCGGTCCGCGACCGAGCCGATGAAGTCGAACCCGATCTTGGCCTTGTAGCGGCCATAGGGTTCGAGCGCGTCGGCAGGAATGCCGAGCCGGGCCGCGATTTCGGCAATCGGAAGCAGGCGCGCCGCCCGGGCGATCTCAAGGTCGGTGTTCATCTCAGCTCCAGGGCTTAGCGCATCAGCAACGAGTCAACCGGCAAGGTGCGGCTCCGCCGCTAGTCCGGCTGGCGGCCCGCTTATCGCACCCTAGTTTGGAGGGTCCCATGACGACCATGGTGACCGAGCTCTGCGATGCCCTGAAGGATACCGGCACATCCGAGGAGAAAGCGCGCTAGGGCCACCACCTCGCCATGCACGCGCTCGACCCGGCCTCGCTGCGTCTCCGACCGGCAGTGCCACTGCGCGCGCGTCATCCGCAAGGGGGCAGCCCGTTTCACGGCCTACGCCGCCTTCGCCATCCCGCGCAGCACGTAATGCAGGATGCCGCCGTGGCGGTAGTAGTTCACCTCGTCGGCAGTATCGACCCGGCAGATCACCGGCACTTTGTCGGTCTTGCCGTCCGCCCTGTGCACCACAAGCGACAACTCCATGCGCGGCCGCAGATCGTCGAGGCCGAGAATATCGATCACCTCGTCTCCGGTGATGCCGAGCCGTTTGCGGTCCATCCCCTCCTGAAACACGAGCGGCAGCACGCCCATGCCGACCAGGTTGGAGCGGTGGATGCGCTCGAAGCTCTCCACGATTACCGCCTTGACCCCGAGCAGGAACGTGCCCTTGGCCGCCCAGTCGCGCGAGGACCCGGTGCCGTATTCCTTGCCGGCGAACACCACCAGCGGCACGCCCTCCTTCTTGTAGCGCATCGCCGCGTCGTAGATCGGCATCTGCTCGCCTGATGGCAGGTGCTTCGTGTAGCCGCCCTCCACACCCGGCACCATTTCGTTGCGGATGCGGATGTTGGCGAAGGTGCCGCGCATCATGATCTCATGGTTGCCGCGGCGGGAGCCATAGCTGTTGAAGTCCCGCTCCAGCACCTGCCGCTCCAAGAGATATTCGCCCGCGGGCGAGGTTTTCCGGATCGAGCCGGCCGGGCTGATATGGTCGGTGGTGATGGAATCCCCCAGCACCGCCAGCACCCGCGCCCCCTTGATATCGCGCACTGGCGGGGGCTCCATCGTGATCCCCTCGAAATAGGGCGGGTTCTTCACATAGGTGGAGCCGTCGTTCCAGCGGTAGGTGCCACCGCCCGCCACCGCGATCGCCTGCCACTGCTTCGGCCCCTTGAACACCTCGGCATAGCGCTTCACGAACTGGTCGCGGCTGACGGCGGCCTTGATGGTCGCCGCGATCTCCGCGTTCGACGGCCAGACATCCTTGAGATAGACGGGCTTGCCATCCGATCCGGTGCCGAGAGGCGCGGTGGTGATGTCCTCGGTCATCTTGCCGAGCAGCGCATAGGCCACCACCAGCGGCGGCGACGCCAGGTAATTCGCCCGCACGTTCGGGTGCACCCGGCCCTCGAAATTCCGGTTGCCGGATAGCACCGCTACCGCGACCAGCTTGTGGTCCTCGATCGCGTCCGCGATCGCCTCGTCGAGCGGGCCGGAATTGCCGATGCAGGTGGTGCAGCCATAGCCGACCAAGTTGAACCCGAGCGCGTCCAGATCCTGCTGCAGCCCCGCTTTCTCCAGATATTCCGTCACCACCTGCGAGCCCGGCGCCAGCGAGGTCTTCACCCAGGGCTTGGGCTTCAACCCCTTCGCCCGCGCCTTGCGCGCCACCAGCCCCGCCGCCACCAGCACGGACGGGTTGGAGGTGTTGGTGCAGGAGGTGATGGCGGCGATCACCACGTCGCCATGCGTCAGCTCGTAATTCTTGCCCTGCACCTTGACCGAGGTGCCGACCTCGTTTGCGGGCACGCCGAGCCCCTTGGTCAGCTCCGCCTTGAAGGCGCTCGCGGCGTTCTTCAAATCAACCCGGTCCTGCGGCCGCTTCGGTCCGGCAAGGCTCGGCACCACGGTCGAAAGATCGAGTTCCAGCGTGTCGGTGAACACGGGATCGGGCTGGCCGGTCTCGCGGAACAGGCCCTGTGCCTTGGTGTACGCCTCCACCAGCGCGATCCGGTGCGGGTCGCGCCCGGTCAGGCGCAGATAGTCGAGCGCCACCCTATCGACCGGGAAGAATCCGCACGTCGCGCCGTATTCGGGCGCCATGTTGCCGATCGTCGCGCGGTCGGCGAGCGCGAGATCATCGAGCCCCGGCCCGAAGAACTCCACGAATTTCCCGACCACGCCCTTGCGCCGCAGCATCTGCGTCACCGTCAGCACGAGGTCGGTTGCCGTTGCGCCCTCGGGCAGCTTGCCGGTCAGCCGGAAGCCGATCACGTCCGGGATCAGCATGGCGATCGGCTGGCCGAGCATCGCCGCCTCCGCCTCGATGCCGCCGACGCCCCAGCCGAGGATCCCCAGGCCGTTCACCATCGTCGTGTGGCTGTCGGTGCCGTAAAGCGTGTCGGGATAAGCCAGCGTCCGCGCCCCGTCCTTGCCCGTCCAGACGCACTGCCCGAGATATTCGAGGTTCACCTGGTGGCAGATGCCGGTGCCCGGCGGCACAACGCTGAAATTGTTGAACGCGTCCTGGCCCCAGCGCAGAAACTGATACCGCTCGCCGTTGCGCTCGAACTCGATATCGACATTGCGCTGCAACGCATCGGGCCGCGCGTACACATCGACCATGACGGAATGGTCGATCACCAGATCGACGGGCACGAGCGGGTTCACCTTCTCCGGGCTGCCGCCGAGCCTCGTGATGCCGTCGCGCATGGCGGCGAGATCGACCACGGCGGGCACCCCGGTGAAATCCTGCATCAGGATGCGGGCGGGGCGGAACGGCACCTCCCGATCGGAATGCGCGCCGTTCAGCCACCCGGCAATCGCCTTGGCGTCCTCGACCTTGTAGCTCGACCCGTCCTCGAAGCGCAGGATGTTCTCGAGCAGGATTTTCAGCGTCACCGGCAGCCGCGCGATGTCGCCCAGTTGCTTGGCCGCCTCGGGCAGCGAGAAATAGTCGTATTCCTTGCCGTCCACGCTGAGGGTGCGGCGCGTTTTCAGGCTGTCGTGGCCGGTCGCATTCATGGCTTTCGGTCCTTGGTCGAGGCCGCCTCGTGGTGTATGGCGCGGGGCCGCTGGCGGGTTCGTTTGGCGGCGGGCTTAAACCATATGGGCCGGAGGCCGTAAACCGCGCCCCGGTGTTGCGCGCGGGCAGGCATTCCTTGCTGCAAGTCGAAACGATTGCGGCGTTCCGCGGCGAGCGTCTGGTCCTGCGCGACCTGTCGTTCACCCTCGGCGCGGGCGAGGCGCTGCTGCTTCAGGGGCCGAATGGCGCGGGCAAATCCACCTTGCTGCGCGTCCTCGCGGGCCTCGTGCCGATCGAGGCCGGGCGCGTGCTCTGGCGCGGCGAGGACGCGCTCGCCGACCGCGCCGCGCACGGGGCGCGCGTCGCCTATGTCGGCCATCTGGACGCCATCAAGCCGGGCCTGACCGCGGCCGAAAATCTCGCCTTCGCCGCCCGCGTCGGCGGCGGTTCCGCCGAGGCGGCGCTCAGCTCGGTCGGCCTCTTCCATCTGCACGACGTTCCAGCCCGGATGCTGTCAGCCGGCCAGCGCCGGCGGCTCGCGCTCGCCCGGCTCGCCCTCTCCCGCGCCCCGCTCTGGCTGCTCGACGAACCCACGCTCGGGCTTGACGCGGCATCGGTGGACCGCCTCGGCGCGATGCTCGAAGCCCACCGCGCCCAGGGCGGCATCGTGATCGCCGCCACCCACCTGCCCCTGCCGCTGCAAGGTGCGGCGGTGCTTGGGCTCGCCACCGCACAGTCCGACCCCTCTCCGCCCCCGGGGGCGGAGCGATTGGGAGAGCCGGGGGAGAGACCGACCCAGCGACCCCGAGCCCCCACCGCACCGCAGCCCTCTCCGCCCCCAGAGGCGGAGAGGGAGCGGTCAAGCGCCGCCTTCCCTGCCCTCCTCCTCCGTGAACTTCGGCTCGCGCTGCGCCACGCCGCCGATACGCTTGCCGCCCTGCTGTTCTTCTTCGTTGCCGCCGCGCTCTTTCCACTCGCCATCGGCCCGGCGCCCGACACGCTCGGCCACATTGCCCCAGGCATCGTCTGGGTTTGCGCCCTGCTCGCCGCCCTGTTGCCGCTGGACCGGCTGTTCGGCGCCGACGCCGAGGACGGCTCGCTCGATCAGCTCCTGCTTTCGGGCCTGCCCGCCGCAGGCATCGCCGCCGCCAAGGCCGCCGCCCACTGGCTCACCACCGGCCTGCCGCTCTTGCTCGCCGCCGTCCCCGGGGCGGTCATGCTGCGCCTGCCCGACGCCGCGCTCCCCGCGCTCGTCGCCGGCCTCGTTCCCGGCACGCTCCTGCTCTCGCTGCTCGGCACCGCCGGGGCGGCGGTGGTGCTCGGCGCGCGGCGCGGGGCGGTGCTGCTGCCGCTGCTGATCCTGCCCTTGATGGTCCCGGTGCTGATCTTCGGCGCCGCCGCGCCGGACGCGCTCTCCGCCGGGCTCAGCCCCCGCCCCGACCTCTTGTTTCTCGCCGCCCTGCTCGCCGCCGCCCTGCCGCTCTGCCCGCTCGCCGCCGGGGCCGCGCTGCGCGCCGCGGCGGAATAGCAACAGCGCGCCGCCGAACCGCCGCAACCCGCAAAATTCCTAGCCCGTGCCACGATTCTTCCCTAATCGGTTGATGTCTTGCGATCTCACGCGGCCGTGAGCAAACTGGCTGCGAGGGCGGCACGAATGGCTCGCACCGAGTGGTGGCGTGGCGCGGTGATCTACCAGATCTATCCGCGCAGCTTTTTCGACAGCAACGGCGACGGCGTGGGCGACCTGCCGGGCGTCACCGCCAAGCTCGGCTATGTCGCAAGCCTCGGCGTGGACGCGATCTGGCTCTGTCCCTTCTTCACTTCGCCCCAAAAGGACTTCGGCTACGACGTGGCCGACTATCTCTCGGTCGATCCCCTGTTCGGCACGCTCGAGGATTTCGACCGCCTCCTTGACCGCGCCCACGCGCTCGGCCTCAAGGTGCTGATCGACCAGGTCTGGAGCCACACCTCGGACCACCACCCGTGGTTCCTGGAAAGTCGCGCCGGCCGCGCAGGCGCCCGCTCCGACTGGTATGTCTGGGCCGACCCGGCCCCGGACGGCACCGCGCCCAACAACTGGCTGTCGGTGTTCGGCGGCTCGGCCTGGAGCTGGGAGCCGAGGCGGCGGCAATACTACCTGCATCACTTCCTGACCCATCAGCCCTCGCTCAATCTGCACAATCCCGCCGTGCTGGAGGCGCTGCTCGACGCGGGGGAGTTCTGGCTCAAGCGCGGCGTGGACGGTTTCCGGCTCGACGCGATCGACTTCATGCTGCACGACCCGGCGCTGCGCCCGAACCCGCCCGCGCCGCCCCCGGCCGAGACCCCGGCCAAGCTCTTCGGCTTGCAGCTCCACCTGCACGACATGCTCCAGCCCGGCATCTGTGCGCTTCTTTCGCGCATCCGCGCGCTGACCGACCGTTATCCGGGCACCGTCACCCTGGGTGAGGTCTCCAGCCAGCCCGGCGCCTTCGAGCGGGTGATGGCCTACACGGAGGGGACCGACCGGCTGCACATGGCTTATACGCTGCGCCCGCTGCGCGGCGGGTTCGACTGGCCAACCGTCCGCGCCCTGGTGGCGGACGCCGCCGCGAACGCCGAGGGCTGGACCTGCTGGTCCTTCAGCAACCACGACGTGGAGCGCGCCGTCAGCCGCTGGAACCCGCGCCGCGCGCACGGCCAGGCCCCCGATCCCGGCTTCGCCCGCCTGCTCATGGCGCTCCTCCTCTCCTTGCGCGGCAGCGTCTGCCTCTACCAGGGCGAGGAGCTGGGTCTCACCGAGGCCGAGCTGGGGCGCGAAAGTCTGCGCGACCCGTTCGGCATCGCCTACTGGCCGGAGTTCCGTGGCCGCGACGGCAGCCGCACGCCGATCCCCTGGCAGCAGGGCGCCCCGCACGCCGGCTTCACCGCCGCCGAGGCCACGCCCTGGCTGCCGCTACCCGACGCCCACCACGCCTATGCGGTCGACCGCATGGAGGCCGACGAAGCCGCCCTCCTGCACGCCTGGCGCCGCTTCCTCGACTGGCGCCGCCGCCAGCCCGCGCTGATCGCGGGCGACCTTCAGCCGCTCCACCTGCCCGAGCCCCTGATCGGCTTCGTCCGCCGCCATCCGGAGCAGCACCTGCTCGCCGTGTTCAACCTCGCCGAAGGCCCCGCCGTCCTGGACGCCAGCGCTTACCCGGGCCTGCGCTGGCTCCCCGAGAGCGGCTTCGCCCCCGACCTGCGCGGCGAGGCGGCGCTGCTCGCCCCGCACGGCGCCCTGTTCGCCGATTTAACCCCGGCCCGCGCCCGTTCTCTGGCAGACGCCTAACAGCCCCTTCCCCGCGCCGCGGGCGGGAAGGTTGGGGTGAGGTGGGGGAGACAAGGATGACGCATCCCCCAAGCCGCACCACATGCGAATGAACCAACGCCGGAACCGCCGCGCGTGACCGTGCCGACCGAGCAAGCCGAGCCCGCCGCCTTCCTTCAGCGGCTCGCCCGCAAGCCGCCTATCGAGACGCCGATCTCGGCGGTGTTCGTCGGGCGCTTCACCGCCTGGAAGCTCAAGAAGGCGGTGCGGATGCCGTTCGCCGACTTCACCCGCCTCGCCGACCGCGAACGCCTCCTGCGCCGCGAGCTGGAGCTGAACCGGCCGCAGGCGCCGGGGATCTACCGCGACGTCGCCGCCATCGTCCGCACCAAGCACAACACGCTCGCCATCACCCCCGAGCCCGAGGGCCGCGAGGTGCTCGACTGGGTGCTGCGGATGGCCCCCGTCGCGCCCGAGCAGTTCTGCGACCACCCTGCCGCCATTGCCCAGCTCACCCCTGCCCGGCTCGATGCGCTTGCCGATCTGATCGCCGCCATGCACGCCGCCCTGCCCCCCGTGGAGGGCTGGGACAGCCACGCCCGGCTCCGCGCCGTCATCGCGGAGAACGCGCTGTGCGCCCGCCAGACCGGTTTCCCCGAAGCCGACGTTGCGGACTGGGAGGCCAAGGCCGGCGCCGCCCTGGAGGCGCGGCGGGACTGGCTCGCCGCGCGCGCCCGCTCGGGGTTCGTCCGCCGCACGCACGGCGATCTGCATCTCGCCAATCTCCTGCTCTGGCAGGGCACGCCGACGCCGTTCGACGCGCTCGAGTTCGACGAGGCGATGGCCACGATCGATCTCGGCTACGACCTCGCCTTTCTGCTGATGGACCTCGATTTGCGCGTCGGCCGCCCGGACGCGAACCGGGTGCTGAACCGCTACCTCGCCCGCACGGGCGATGTCGGACTGGTCGTCGGGCTCCCGTTGTTCCTCGCGCTGCGCGCCATGATCCGCGCCCACGTGCTCCGCCGCGGCGGCCGGGCGGAGGCCACCGCCTATTTCGAGGCCGCCTTCCGCCATCTCGAGCCCGTGGCGCCCCCGCCCGTGCTCGCCATCGGCGGCCTGCCCGGCACCGGCAAAACGACCGTCGCCCGCGCCCTCGCGCCCGGCCTCGGCCCGGCACCGGGAGCCGTGGTTCTCCGCAGCGACGAGATCCGCAAGCGCCAGCACGGAGTCCTGCCCGAGCAGCGCCTGCCGCCCGAAGCCTATGACGAAGCGGCGAACCGCGCGGTGATGGCGGCGATCTTCGCCGCGATCGAGGACTTGGCCCCGACCGGCCACGCCGTGATCGCCGACGCCACCTTCATCGACCCGTCCCACCGCGCCGCCGCCGAGCAGGCCGCCCTCGCGGGTGGCCGGGCCTTCCGCGGCTTCTGGCTCCACGCCAAGCTCCCCGCCTTGGAAGCCCGCGTCGCCGCCCGCCGGTTCGATGCCTCCGACGCCACCGTGGACGTCCTCCACCGCGCCGCCGCCGCCGACACGGGCGCCATCACCTGGACCAAGATCGACGCCGCGAACGCCGACAAAGCCACCGCCGCCATCGAGCGCGCGCTGGCGCGGGGGCGGTGAGACGATACGCAACGGCGCTACGCGGTGCGGATGTATACACCTGCCCTGCCCGCACCGCCGCCAGCTGACAATATGGCCCCTCCCGGACCCGCCTAAATGATCACTTGCCGTAGCTCGGGCCGTTCGAGTGATAATTTGAAGCTGTCAGCGCGTCGCGAAGTGTTCACCTCGACGACTGTCAGCATGCGCGAGGCAGAAGCCTACGCGGTGGCTTGCATCAATGTTTTCTCCGCGGGTTCGCCGGGTAGAGTGCAGTCACGCTGACTGGGGAATCCGCGGAGCGCTTTCGCGGGCATGACCGTCTACTGGACGCGGCCTATCTCCAGTCAGCGCGAATGTGCTCTAGCTTGACCGCCGAGTGGGGGGACCATTAGGCATCTCGCCCATGCAGCTGCCGTCGCACGAAGAAAAGATTCGCCCCGAGTGGATCGACGCCAACGGCCATATGAACCTGGCCTATTATATCGTGGTTTTCGACCACGCGCTCGATCTCGCCTTCGACGCGCTCGGGATCGGATGGGACTATCGCCAGCAGACCGGCCTCTCCACCTTCGCAGCGGAGACCCACACGATCTACGAACGCGAGGTGACGGAGGGCGATCCGGTGCGCGTGAGCACGCGCGCGCTCGCCGCCGATGCCAAGCGGCTGCATATCTTCCAGGAGATGCGCCACGCGACGGCGGACTTCCTGGTCGCGACCCACGAGCAGATGTGCCTGCACATCGACCTCAAGGTCCGCCGCGTCGCGCCCTGGCCGGCGGCGCAGCAGGCGAAGCTAGAGGCCGCCGTCGCCGCGCAGGCGCATCTGCCGGTCCCGCCGGCCGTGGGCCGGCGGATCGGGATGTCGCGCCCGCGGCTTTGACCGCACCGAGCGCGCGCGCATACTCCGCCTGCCTTGAAGCGGGGGGAACGCATGTCGTCGCTGTTTGATTTGACGGGCAAGGTCGCGGTCATCACCGGATCGTCCAAGGGCATCGGCCGCGCGATTGCCGAGCGGATGGCCGAACACGGGGCAAAGGTGGTGATTTCCAGCCGCAAGGCCGACGTCTGCGAGCAAGTGGCGCAAGGCATCGTCGCCAAGGGTGGCGAGGCGATCGTGGTTCCCTGCCACATCGCGCGCAAGGAGGAACTGCAAAAGCTCGTCGACCGGACGATCGCCCACTGGGGCGGCATCGACATCCTGGTCTGCAACGCAGCGGTCAATCCGTATCTCGGCCCGGCGGCCGGAGCGTCCGACGAGGTTTACGAGCGGGTGATGGGCGCCAACGTCCGCAGCAATTTCTGGCTGTGCAACATGGTGCTGCCGCAGATGGCCGAGCGCGGCGGCGGTTCGATCATCATCATATCGTCCGTGGGCGGGCTGCGCGGCTCGGCCCAGCTCGGGCTCTATGCCATCTCAAAAGCGGCCGACATGCAGCTCGCCCGCAACATCGCGGTGGAGTGGGGGCCGAAGAACATCCGCGCCAACGCCATCGCGCCCGGCCTCGTGCGCACGGACTTCGCGCGCGCGCTGTGGGAGAACCCCGAACTTTACCGAAGGCGCACGCGCACCAGCCCGTTGCAGCGCATCGGCGAGCCCGACGAGATCGCGGGCGCGGCGGTGTTCCTCGCCTCCAAGGCGGGAAGCTTCACCACCGGCCACACGCTCGTGATCGACGGCGGCACCACGATCGGCACGGTGGCGAGCGAAGAATGATCGCCGTCGCGTTCGTCTACATGCCGCGGTTGGCGTACTCGCGCACGAAGGCGGGGTCGAACAGGCGGTTCACGTCGTAACGGTTGATGCCGATATCCGCGAGTTCGCGATCCGACATGGCCGAGAGTTCGGCGACCGCTGCCTGGCGCTCGCGGTGAGCCTGAAATCGGGCCCGCAATCCCGCGAAGGTGCGCGCGATCAGTCCAGGCCGCCGGGGTGGGACCTGGGGCGCATAGTCGGCGTCGTCCCAGGTGCTGTGATAGGACAGCATGTCAGGAAGCCTGAATGCCAGGTTGTGCCTGGAAGTCTGTGCGGTCATGGGTGTTGCTCCCCATTGGGCCAGCCACGGGTCTGGCGCGATGTCATTGCGGCAGGGCGCCCCCGCGCTTGTGCAGCGCAACATAAGACCGGAAGGCCGCGGATGAACCTCAGAACAATCTCGCCTGACATGCGAATTGGGCATGGTTGCTGACCTGTCCCCCGCCGCGCGGCTCCAGGCCTTGCGGGCGGAGCTTCGCCGCCAGGGCGTTACCGGCGCGATCATCCCGCGCGCCGACGAGCATCTCGGCGAATACGTCCCGCCCTCGGCGGAGCGGCTCGCTTGGCTCACGGGCTTCACGGGCAGCGCGGGCATCGCGGTCGTGCTGCCCGATCGCGCAGCCGTGTTCACAGACGGCCGCTATGTCTTGCAGCTCGCACAGCAGACCGATGCCGCCCTCTGGGAACGCTGCCACATTACGGAACAGCCGCCGCCGTCCTGGCTCGCCGCGCACGTACCGATCGGCGCCCCGATCGGCTACGACCCGACGCTGATCAGCGAGGAATCGCTCGGCCGTTTCACCGCCGAGGGGCTAAACATGCAGCCGCTCGCGGCCAATCCGGTCGACGCGATCTGGCGCGAGCGGCCGGCGCCGCCGCGCGCTGCCGCGGTGCCGCACCCGCTCCGCTATGCCGGGCGCGCGTCGGCCGCCAAGCGGGCCGAGATCGCCGCGGAATTGCGCAGGGCCGGCCAGGACGTCGCCGTGGTTTCCGATCCGGCTTCGATCGCCTGGCTGTTCAACATTCGCGGCGGCGATCTGTTCTTCACGCCGGTCGCGCTCGGTTTCGCACTTGTCCATTCGGACGGACGGGCAGACCTGTTCATGGACCCCGCCAAGCTCGGCCCGGAAACCCGTGCTTGGCTCGGTAACGAGGTCACGGTGGCGCCGCCCGAGGCGCTCGGCCCGGCTCTGGATCGGCTGACGGGCAAGCGCGTTCGCGTGGACCCCGCCAGTTCGTCCGTTTGGTTCGGGCAGCGCCTGCGCGCCGCCCACGCCGACGTCGTCGCCGGCCCCGATCCCTGCGCGCTGCCCAAAGCCTGCAAGAACGAGGTCGAGCAGGCCGGCGCACGCGCCGCCCACGCGCGCGATGCCGTCGCTTTGTGCCGGTTTCTCCATTTCCTCGCGCAGGAAGCAGCCAGCGGCCACCTCACCGAACGCGGCGCGGCCGAGAAATTGCTGGCCCTGCGCTCGGAACTGGAGGGGTTTCGCGGCGAGAGTTTCCCGGCCATCTCGGGCGCGGGAGAGCATGGAGCGATCATCCATTACCGCGTCGATGAAGCCAGCGACCGGAAGCTGCGGGCGAACGAGATCTATCTGATCGACTCGGGCGCGCAATTCCCGGACGGCACGACGGACGTCACCCGCACCATCTGGACCGGCCCGGACGCCGCGCCCGCGGCGGTGCGGGCGCACGCGACGCGCGTGCTGAAGGGTCACATCGCCATCGCGACGCTCGTCTTCCCGGCCGGCATCACCGGGCTGCATATCGACGGCTTCGCCCGCCGCGCGCTCTGGCAGGCCGGCCTCGATTACGACCACGGCACCGGCCACGGAGTCGGCAGCTATCTGTCCGTGCACGAAGGTCCGGTGAGCCTCTCGCGGCAGGCCAAGCCGATGGCGATCGCCCCCGGCATGATCCTGTCGAACGAACCGGGCCTTTACATCCCGGGGGCCTACGGCATCCGTCTGGAAAACCTGCTGCTGACCCAGCCTGCCGCCCCGCCCGAGGCGACCCGCCCCTTCCTGCGCTTCGAGACCCTCACGCTCGCCCCGTTCGACCGCGCGCTGATTGAGCCGAGCTTGCTCGAAGCCGCCGAGCGCGATTGGCTGAACGCCTATCACGCGCGCGTTGTCGATGAGGTCGGTCCGCGGCTGGAACGGGCCGAGCGCGCGTGGCTGCAACAGGCCTGCGCGCCGATCGACTAGGGAGCGGCCGATGTTTCACCGCTTCCGGATCGGCGCCTGGCAGGCGACTATTCTATCCGACGGTCCGCTCAGCCTGCCCGCCCCTTCCGCTATCTTCTCGGGCGTCGCCGAGCCGGAACTGCGACGCGCGCTGAGCGGCGCTGGACTGCCGACCGACAGGGTTCGCGTCGAGCAGAACTGCCTCTTGATCGACACCGGCGCCCAGCGGCTGCTGTTCGACAACGGGATGGGCACCTCGAAGCTGTTCGGCGAGGAGAGCGGACGGCTGCTGACGAGCTTCGCCGAGGCCGGGATCGCGCCCGACTTCATCACGCACATGGTCCTGACGCACGCGCACTCGGATCATTGCTGGGGCACGATGCGCGATGACGGCGTGCCGAATTTTCCGAACGCCGCCATCGTGATGAGCAGCACCGAGCTCGCGTTTTGGGAGTCCGAACCGTCCGGCCAGGGGCGCCGAAGCGTGGCAGGCGTCAAGAAGCACCTCATCCCGCTGCGTGAGCGGATCAAATTCGTCGCCGATGGCGAGGAGTTGGTGCCAGGCATCCAGGCCTGGAGCACGCCCGGCCATACGCCGGGGCACATGGCCTACCTGTTCACGGGCGGCGGCGGTGAGGCGTTCTGCCTCGCAGGCGATGTCGCCTTTTTCGACCCGCTCTCCTTTGCCTTTCCGGACAGCCACAGCCTTTATGACGCCGACCCCGCTGTCGCGGCGGCGACGCGGCGGCGCGTGCTGGAGCGCCTCGCAAGTGACCGGCTGCGTGTGATCGGCTACCACCAGCCCTGGCCGGGGCTGGGCCGCGTGGAGCGCGCCGGCTCGGGCTTCCGGTTTATCCAGGACGGGGGCGAGACATGACGCTGGCGAGCGAATTGAACGAGGCGTTGTCGCGCGTTTCCACCGCGACGATCACCACCATATTGCTCAAGAAGGGGCTGCGGAATGTCTGGATGCGCGGTCCCCGCTCGCTCCGCCCGAACCCGCCGCGCCTCGTCGGCCGTGCCTTCACCATGCGGTTCATCCCCGCGCGCGAGGATCTCGCCACCCCGGAATCCTGGTCCTCCCCTCGCTCGACGCGGGCGGCGATCGAGGACATGCCGGAGGGCGCCATCGCGGTCGTGGACGCGATGGGCATCACCGATTCCGGCATTTTCGGCGACATTCTGTGCGCGCGGATGGCAAAGCGCGGCATCGCCGCGCTGGTGACGGACGGCGCCGTGCGCGATCTCGCGGGCGTCTTGGAGACGAACCTTCCGGTCTGGTGCGCCGGCGCCGCGGCCCCGCCGTCGGTCGCCGCGCTCACCTTCGTGAACTGGCAGGAGCCGGTCGGCTGCGGCGGCGTCGCCGTGTTTCCCGACGACGTGATCGTGGTGGATGGCGATGGGGCGGTGGTGATCCCGCAGGCATCCGTGGAGGAGGTAGCCGGCGCCGGCCTCGAGCAGGAGCGGCTTGAGGCATGGATCATGCGCGAGGTCGAGCAGGGCGCCGCCCTGCCCGGTCTCTATCCGCCCAACGCCGAAACCCGTGCGCGCTACGAGGCCGAGGCCGCCAGGAGACGCTAGGGTTCCGCCGTCCCCGCTCTAAACAGGAATTGAGGCGCCTCGCGGGGGTGGGATTCGCTCCTGTCGCGTCGCGACGCCTAATCCTGGCCGGGCACATAGTGTAGGAGCGAGCCGATGCGCGTAGCCGCCCAGGATACCAAAGAGACAGCACGGCTGATGATCAAGCGCCACGGCTTGCGCGCACAGGCAGTGGCGCTCGAGCGTGTTCAGGAAATGCGCCTCCAGGGCGACGCGGCGGGATTGGACCGCTGGCAGGCGATCTACGCGGCGATCTGCGATCTGCGTCGCTCCGCTGTGCAGCGGATCGGCCCGGAGGAGCAATCCGACCTCCGCTCCTGAAGGTCCCGTCCACCGCCTCTTGACGCTGCGCCGCGACGTCCGGAGGTTCGCCGGCATGACCGATGCCGCCGCTTTGCACCGCCGTCTTCTGACGCTCGACACGCATATCGACATTCCTTGGCCCAACGGCCCCGATCCGTTCAGCGAGACGAGCCGCCGGGTCGATTTCCCCAAGATGCTGCGCGGAGGCGTCTCGGGCGGCTGTTTTGTTGCTTATGCCCCGCAGACCGATCGGACTGCCGAGAACGAACAGGCCGCCTATGCACGCGTGCTCGGAATGCTGGAGACGATCCGCGGGATGGGCAGAACCGAGCGCGGCATCGAGGCGCGCGTCGCCTCCGCCGCCGCCGAGATCGAGGCGGCGTGGCAGGATGGCGTTCTCGCCCTGGTCCCGGCGGTGGAAAACGGGTTCTGCATCGGTGCCGAGCTCGACCGGCTCGGCGCCTTTCGCGCGCTCGGCGCCCGCTACATGACGCTGACGCACAATGGGCACAACGCGCTTGCCGACTCCGCGATGCCGCGCAAGGGCGAGCCGGCGGATGAACATGGCGGGCTGTCGCAGCTCGGCCGGTCCGCCATCGCGGCCATGAACCGGCTCGGGCTGGTGGTCGACATCGCGCACGCCTCGCGCGCCACCATGCTGCAAGCAGCCGACTGCTCGCGCACGCCGGTCGTCTCCACGCACTCATGCGTGCGGGCGCTCTGCGATCATCCCCGCAACCTCGACGATGAACAGCTCGATGCCTTGAAGGACGTGGGCGGCGTCGTCCAGATCACCGCCGTCTCGGCGTTTCTGAAGAAGGACGCGAAGCCTGGCCAGGTCGCGCCGGCCGATTTCGCCGATCATGTTGATTACGTGGTGCGCCGCATCGGCATCGCCCATGTCGGCATCTCGTCGGATTTCGATGGCGGCGGCGGTTTCTCCGGCTGGATGGACGCGTCGGAGAGCGTCAGCATCACCGCCGAACTGCTCGGCCGCGGCTATGGCGAGGCCGAGCTTGCCCTGCTCTGGGGCGGCAACTTCCTGCGCGTCCTGCGAGAAGCCGAGGCGGCGGCCGGATGAGCCGCACAGTGTCGCTGCCGGACGGCACGCTTGTCCCGGCGCTCGGGCAGGGCACGTGGCACATGGGCGAGCGCCGGAGCGCAGCCCGGGCCGAGGCCGATGCGCTGCGCCTGGGCCTCGATCTCGGCATGACGCTGATCGACACCGCCGAGATGTATGGCGAAGGCGGCGCCGAGGAAGTGGTGGCCGAGGCGATCACCGGCCGGCGCGACCAGGTTTTCCTCGTAAGCAAGGTTTATCCCCACAATGCCTCGGCACGTGGCGTGCTCGCCGCCTGTGCGCGCAGCCTCAAACGCCTGCGGACCGACCGCATCGACCTTTACCTGCTGCATTGGCGGGGATCGGTGCCGCTCGCCGAAACCGTGACAGCCTTCGAGGCCCTGCGCGCGAAGGGCCAAATCCGCTACTGGGGCGTGTCCAACCTCGATACCGAGGACATGCGCGAGCTGGCCGGCGTGCCGGGAGGGGATGCCTGCGCCACCGACCAGGTGCTCTATAATCCCGCGACGCGCGGCATCGAGTTCGATCTGCTGCCCTGGTGCCGCTCCCGTCGGATCCCGTTGATGGCCTATTCGCCGATCGGCCAAGGGGGCAGCCTGCTGCGGCACCGGGCGCTCATCGACGTGGGCAAGCGTCACGGGAAAACCCCCGCGCAGGTGGCGCTCGCGTGGGGGCTGCGGCATCCCGACGTGATCTGCATCCCGAAGGCGGTGCGGCCGGAGCATGTGCGCGAGAACGCGGGCGCGCTGGCGCTGCACCTAACCGACGACGACCTCGCCGCGATCGATGCCGCCTTTCCGCCGCCCAGGCGCAAGCAGGCGCTCGGCATCCTCTGACGCCTTCGTGTAGCGGCCGACGGAGCGCGGATCGTGTCGCGCCCCGTCCGGCCGCCGTTTCGCCGCTACCGGGTCGGCCGCGGCGGGTCCTGGCTGTAGTCATAGAAGCCACGCCCGCTCTTGCGGCCGAGCCAGCCCGCCTCGACATACTTCACGAGCAACGGGCAGGGGCGGTATTTACTGTCGGAAAGCCCTTCGTAGAGGACCTGCATTATCGACAGGCAGGTATCGAGGCCGATGAAGTCCGCGAGCTCCAGCGGCCCCATCGGATGGTTGGCGCCCAGCCGCATCGAGGTGTCGATCGCGCCGATCGAACCGACGCCCTCATAGAGGGCATACACCGCTTCGTTGATCATCGGCACGAGGATGCGGTTGACGATGAAGGCCGGGAAATCCTCGGCCACCGCCGTGGTCTTGCCGAGCCGGTGCGCAAGCGATTCCACCGCCAGGAAGGTGGGCTCGTCGGTGGCGATGCCGCGGATGACCTCGACCAGCTTCATCACCGGCACCGGATTCATGAAGTGCATCCCGATGAACTTCTCGGGCCGGTCGGTCGCGGCGCCGAGCCGCGTGATGGAGATCGAGGACGTGTTCGAGGCGATGAGGCAGGACGGTTTCAGGTGCGGCGTGAGCGTCTTGTAGATCGCCCGTTTGACTTCCTCTTTCTCGGTTGCCGCCTCGATCACCAGGTCGGCGTCCTCGAAGCTTGCGTAGTCGGTCGATGTCTGCACCCGCGCCAGCGCCTCGTCACGCTGCTCGGCACTGATGATAGTGCGGTTCACCTGACGGCCCATGTTGCGGGCCATCGTGGCGAGCGCCTTCTGCAGCTGCTCGGCGCTGACGTCGAGCAGGATCACGTCCAAGCCCGCCAAGGCGCACACATGGGCGATACCGTTGCCCATCTGACCGGCCCCGATAACGCCGATCTGCGCGAGATCGGGAACATCCGCCAGCAGCGGGCTGGCGGATGTGGTCGGCTTCACGTCGATGTTCATTGTCTAGGAGCGCTCCAGTTCCGCCGCCAGCTCCGGCAGGGCCACGAAAAGATCGGCGACCAGGCCGTAGTCGGCGACCTGGAATATGGGCGCTTCCTCATCCTTGTTGATCGCCACGATCACCTTGCTGTCCTTCATTCCCGCGAGATGCTGGATCGCGCCGGAAATTCCGACAGCAATATATAGGTCGGGGGCGACCACCTTGCCGGTTTGTCCTACCTGATAATCGTTCGGGACAAAGCCGGAATCCACCGCAGCGCGCGACGCGCCGATGGCAGCGCCGAGCTTGTCGGCGATTGGTTCGAGCAGCTTGAAATTGTCGCCGCTCTGCATCCCGCGCCCGCCCGAGATGACGACGCGGGCGGCGGTGAGTTCGGGGCGCTCGCTTTTCGAAAGCTCCGCGCCGATGAAGCGCGATAGGCCCGGGTCGTCGACCCCCGGAGCTTTCTCGACCGTTGCGTTGCCGCCCTCGGATGGGACCGGATCGAAGCTGGCGGCGCGCACCGTGATCACCTTCTTCGAATCGGAGGACTTCACGGTAGCGAGCCCGTTGCCGGCATAGATCGGCCGCACGAAGGTCGATTCGTCCACCACGGCGGCGATGTCGCTGATCGGCTGCACGTCCAGCAGCGCCGCGACCCGCGGCATGATGTTCTTTCCTACCGAGGTCGCCGCCGCGAACAGGTGCGTGTAGGCCGGCGCCAGCGAAACAAGAAGGGCGGCCACCGGCTCGGCCAGCATGTGGGCGAAAATGTCGGACTCCGCCACCAGGACCTTGGTCAGTCCCGGCAGCTTGGCGGCGGCCTGCGCAGCCTGATCGACCCCCTTGCCGAGCACGAGCCCGTGCGTCTCGCCGAGGCCGACCGCCGCCGCGACCGCGCTGCGGGAGGGCTGCTTGATCGCCGTCCCGTCATGTTCCAGCAGAACGAGGCACGTCATCGCTCAGATCACCTTCGCTTCGGTCTTGAGCTTGGCCACGAGCTCGGCCACGGAGGCGACCTTCACGCCGGCCTTCCGCTTCGGCGGCTCCGATACCTTGAGCGTTATCAACCGCGGCGCCGGATCGACGCCGAGATCCGCGGGCTTCATGGTCGCGATCGGCTTTTTCCGCGCCTTCATGATGTTCGGCAGCGATGCGTAGCGAGGCTCATTGAGCCGAAGGTCGGTGGTGATTATGGCGGGAAGGCGGAGCGCCACGGTTTCCAGACCGCCGTCCACTTCGCGGGTGACGGTGAGGGTCTCGCCCTCGATCGCGAGCTTGCTCGCGAACGTTCCCTGCGGCCAGCCGAGCAAGGCGGCGAGCATCTGCCCGGTGGCGTTCATGTCGTCGTCGATCGCCTGTTTGCCCAGGATGATCAACCCCGGCTTCTCCTGATCGGCGATCGCCTTCAGCATCTTGGCGACCGCGAGCGGCTGCAGATCGGCATCGGTCTCGACCAGGATGCCGCGGTCAGCGCCCATGGCGAGCGCGGTGCGAATGGTCTCGGCGCACTGCGCCACGCCCAACGACACGACGCTGATTTCGGTCGCGATGCCTTTCTCCTTCAGCCGGACCGCTTCCTCGACCGCAATCTCGTCGAAGGGATTCATGGACATCTTGACACCGGCCGTCTCAACGCCAGTGCCGTCGGCCTTGACGCGTACTTTGACGTTGTAATCAACGACACGCTTGACCGGAACGAGGATTTTCATGAGACCGTGCTGCTTCCAGAGAACGCGATGGCGCGATCATCCGCCCCGGCGGGGAGCGGACTGTTCGCACCTGCAATAGACTGGCCGGACCTTATGCATCCGCCCCGTCGGCTGTCAAACGGCGCGCGCCCCGGTGCCTAGCTTCGCAGAAGCGAGAGCATGAGAAGGAACATGAGCAGCGCACTCGCCTGGAGTATGACGCGCCAGCGCATCAGCCGATTCGACCGGCGCGGGTCCCCGCCGCCGCGTGCGACGCCGATCAGCCCTGCAAACAGCACCCCGAGGGTTGCCATCATCAGAATGCCGACGATGAAGGGAAGGATGACTTTCATTGCGGTCACACAGGTAGGAGAAGCGAGGTAGAGATGGGGTGCGGGCGCCCTTCTTCACCTGCAAGCATCGGTCAGAGCGCCCGTCCGGGCAAGGCGCGCGCGCGCGCCTGCGCCCTCCTGCTGTTCCTCCTGCTGGCGCCGGCCCTTCCAAAGGGAGCGTGGGCGGCGGAGCCGCCCCCGCCGCTGAGCCCGGAACAGGCCCGCCAGGCGCTCGAGGTGCTCAATAATCCGGCGCTCCGGGCACAGGTCATTGCGGCGCTCCAGGCGATCGCCCGGGTGCAGCCGGCGCCGGCCAAGCCAGCGGCGCCAGCCGCCGCTCCGGCCTCCGCCCCCTCCGCCCCCGCCACGGCCGGCGCGCCGGCGACCGGCGCCGCCGCACCGGCGGCGGCTCCTGCATCCGCCGCCGCGAATGAAACCAAGCTGAAGCTCACTCCCGGCAGCCTGGGCGCGGTCGTCCTTACGGGCGCGCCAAGCTTCCTCGGCACGATTTGGGACCGGCTTCTCACCACCACCGAGCGGGTGCGGGACTTGCCGCTGCTCTGGGGCTGGATCGTGGTCATCGCCACCAACCCGCTCGCGCAATCCATCCTCACCCAGGCGATCTGGCGGGTTGCCGTCGTCTTCGCCGTCGGGTTGCTGGCGGAGGCGGGCGTCCGGCGGCTCCTGCGCCGTCCCGTCGCGGCGATCGCGGGCAGCCCCCCGCCCCCCAACCCCGAGCCGACCGCGGATGAGGAGAACCGCGAAGAGCCAGCCCGTGCGCGACCGAAGCGCCGTATCGGCGCCGCCAACCTGCTGCGGCGCGTGCCGCTCGTCCTCGGACGCTTGGTGCTGGACCTGCTGCCGATCCTGGCGTTCGCCCTGGTTGCTCACATCCTCACCGCCACGCCGCTCGGCACGAACGAGCAGGACCGGCTGATTCTGCTGGCAATGACCGACGCCTATGTCGCGGCCGGGGCGGCGATGGCGGTTGCCCGGATGCTGCTGCAGCCCGATCGGCCCGCCATACGGCTCCTGCGGGTCTCGGATCGGACCGCGATATGGGCGACGGTTTGGATTCGCCGGCTGGTGGCGGTGACGGTGTTCGGGTTCGCGATCGCGCAGGTCGGGCTAGCGCTCGGCATGGCGCAGGAACCCTATCTCGGCCTGCTCAAGATCGACGGGTTCATCAGCCACGCCTTCCTGGCCTTGATGGTGATCCAGAAGCGACGGGCGATCGGCAACCGCATCCGCGCCCCGGCCGGCCAGACCGGGCCGCTGGCGCGGCTGCGGAACGCGCTAGCGCCGATCTGGCACTGGATCGCCCTCTTGGTGATCGCCGGCACGTGGCTGACCTGGGCGTTCGAGGTCAGCGACGGGTTCATGAAGGTACTGCACTTCGCGCTCGTGCTGGCCGCCGTGCTGCTGCTGGCGCGGCTCGCCAATATTGTTCTCTTCGGCGTCCTGGAGCGCGCGGGGCGGGTGCCCTCGCACCTCGCCGAAGCTCACCCCGATTTGCAGGAGCGGCTGCAGCGCTATCAGCCGCTGGTGCAGGGAACCGCCCGCGCCGTGGTGTACGCGGTCGCGCTGATTGCGCTGCTGGAGTTCCTCGGCATTCCCGTCCTGAGCTGGTTCGGCGAGAGCTTCGTCGGCCAGCGGATCGCGGCCGGTCTCGGCACGATCGTCGTCACGCTCGTCTTTTCGATCGTCATCTGGGAAATCGCGAACGCCGCGCTGCGCCAGCACGTCGCCCGGCTGACCGAGGAGCATCAGGCGGCGCGCGCCGCGCGCCTGAAGACCCTGCTGCCCCTGCTGCGCTCGGCGCTGTTCGTTGCCCTCGCGGTGATCGCGGGCCTCACCGTGCTCTCGGAAATCGGAATCAATATCGCACCCCTGCTCGCCGGCGCCGGCATCGTCGGTGTGGCGATCGGCTTCGGGTCGCAGAAACTGGTGCAGGACCTGATCACCGGCATCTTCCTGCTGCTCGAGAACGCGATGCAGGTAGGCGACTGGGTGACGGTCTCGAACCTGTCCGGGACGGTGGAGGCCTTGTCGGTGCGGACCATCCGCCTGCGCGCCTCCGACGGCTCGGTGCACATCATTCCATTCAGCTCCGTCACGAGCGTGACCAACACCAACCGCGGCCTGGGCAACGCAGCCGTGACTGTCAGCGTCGCGTTCGATGCAGATATCGACCGCGCCTGCGCGCTTTTGAAGGAGATCGCCAGCACGATGCGCGCCGAGCCGGACTACGCCGACAAGATGCTGTCTGATCTGCAATTGTGGGGGGTGGACAAGGTGGACGGTGCGAGCGTCACCATCGCCGGGCAGATCGTCTGCACCGATGCGGGACGCTGGCCCGTGCAGCGGGAGTTCAACCGGCGGATGAAGCTGCGCTTCGAGGAGGAAGGGGTGCCGATCTACAATCCGGCACGTAGCATCCTGATACAGACCGTCCCGGCCGCCGGGCCGGCCGCCTCGCCGCGCCCGCTGCGGCAGGCGGGGATGGGAGGCGGCCAATGAGCCCCGGGGCAGCGATCGCCAAGCTCGCGCGTATCGTGGCCGACCAGGGATATGCCTTCGTGCCAGGCGGGGAGATGCGGCCGGCCCTGGCGAGCTTCGGGTCGCTTGCCGATTGGGAGGAGTTCGCCGCGAGCTGGAACGATCTCGGGCTCGACACCTACATGGCCGACGGCGGGCGCTACCGGAAGCGCCGCCACGCCGTGTTCGGCGCCGGGCCCGAGGGCATCCGGCGCAAGCCGCACCAGGCCCATTACCAGAGCCGCGACTACAACAAGCTGAATGGCGGGATCGCACGCTGGTTCGACCCCATCCTGCCGGAAATCGGCGCCGGGCCGACGATGACCACGATCCTGTCTTTCTGCCGGGTGCTGTTCGAGCGGCTGACCAAGGCGCCGCCCGGCGAGGTGCTGCGCTGGCACATCGAGATCCACCAGTTCCGCATCGAGGCGCGCGCGACGGAGCCCGGCCAGCCGACGCCCGAGGGGATGCACCAGGACGGTGTCGATCACGTCCTGGTTCTGCTGATTGGGCGGCGCAATGTCGCCGAGGGAGTGACCGCCGTGGCCGACCTCGCGCGGCGGACGCTCGGCAGCTTCACGCTCGCCCAGCCGTTCGACTCGGCGATCGTGGACGACAACCGGGTCATGCATGGCGTGACGCCCGTGCTGCCGGAGAATCCGTCGGAACCGGGCTTCCGCGACGTGCTGGTGGTGACGTTCCGGCGGGAGTTCTGATGCCGACTGCCTTCACTCCCGACCCATGACCCGATCGCCCCGAACCCGACAGGCTGTTAGAGCAAATTCGCGCTCCCTGGAGATGACGCAAATCGCGCCCATCAGGTCGAACGGCAGCCGCACGCGCGCGGTCCATGATATCCGGATGATGGCGAGCGAGATGCCGGCCAGCGCCACCACGCCGAGGCAAAGTCCCGTCAGGACGATCACGTTCAGCCGAGCACGGACCGCATCACCGCGAGCGCCTCTTCGACCTGCGCCGCTGAGATGTCGAGATGAAGGCACGCCCGGCCGCGCCAGTGGTCCGTCACCGAGATCAGTACGCCCTCTGTTCGCAGCGCCGCCGCAAGCTCCGTCGCGGTGCGGCCCGTCTCGCGCGTATCGAAAAACACCAGGTTGGTTTCCGGCGTCTCCACCCGGATGCCCTCGATCTGCGCCATGCCGCGCGCGAGCGCGCGGGCGTTGGCGTGATCTTCGGCCAGCCTCTCGACGTTATGATCGAGCGCGTAGAGGCACGCGGCGGCGCACATGCCGGCTTGGCGCATGGAACCGCCCAGCCGCTGTTTCCACCGCCACGCTTGGCCGATGAAGGCGCGGCTGCCGCACAGCACCGCCCCGAGCGGCGCGCCGAGCCCCTTGGTGAAATCGAGCCAGACGGAATCCCAGCCGGCGGCGATCTCGGCGGCGGGGGCGCCGAGCGCCACGGCGGCGTTCAAGAGGCGGGCGCCGTCCATGTGGGTCGCCATGCCGTTCGCGTGCGCGATCCCGGCGATTTCGTTCAGCGCGGCGACAGGCCAGCAGGCGCCGCCACCGCGATTGACGGTCTGCTCAACCTCGAGAAGCGTCTGCGGCGGCGAATAGCGCGAGCGCGGCCGGATCGCCGCTTGCAGCGCCGCCGCGTCGAACTGGCCGCGCGCGCCCGCAATGCCGCGCACCATCACGCCGGCGATCGCCTGACAGCCGCCCGCCTCGCTCGTGATGATATGGCTCTCCTCGTGCGCCAAAACCTCGTCACCCGGGCGGCAATGGGTGGCGATGGCGACCTGATTGGCCATCGTGCCCGAGGGCAGGAACATCGCCGCTTCCTTGCCGAGCAGCGCGGCCACGCGGTCGCACAGCGCCCACACGGTCGGATCGGAGCCTGCCTGTTCGTCGCCGAGCGGCGCTTCCAGCATTGCCGCCTTCATCGCGGGCGAGGGCAGCGACTGCGTGTCGGACGAAAGATTCACGCGCACACGCTGGTTTGGATCGAAGCGGGCAGGCTCGAAGCTCATGACATGCGGTATCCGGTGAGATGGGCGAGAAGGCGGGCGGGATCGGGGGGCGGCGAATCGGCGCGCCAACCGACATGCAGGTCGGGACGCGACAGCACGAGTTTGCGACTATATCCGGCCGCCGAAGCGGCGTCCGCATCGAGATCGACCAGACATAGCGGAACGTGCGCCCGCGCCGCCGCCTGGATAATCGGATCGGCGTCGGCGCGCGGATCGAGCCGCAGCAGCGCGAATCCAGCGCCGAGTGCGTCATAGAGCGAGCGGCCATCCGGGAGCCAAAGATGCGGCGTGCGGCAGCCGGGCACGTCGGACTGGGTGAAACCGTCCATCGTGTATCCGGGCGCGGCCTCGCCGTCATAGGCGATGATCGGCGAGCGGTCGTAGAAATACCCGAAATTGAGGCCGCCGCAGCAATATTGCGGCGTGTTCAGCGCGAGCAGCTTCCGTCCGAATTCGGCGCGCGCCAAATCACCCTCCGGCCCAGGCCATTCGATCTCGGGCGGCACGCTGCCGCGCGCGCGGGCAAGCGCGAGCGCCGTGCCCATCGCGTGACGCGAGACCTGCTCGGTAATCGGTTGCCGCTCCGCCTCGTGCGCGGCGAGGATTTCGGGATGCGCCCAGCCGCGCAGCACGGCGGCCAACATCCAGGCGAGATTCGTCGCATCCGCGATACCGGTATTCATGCCGTAGCCCGCGAACGGCACCCAGATATGTGCGGCATCGCCACAGATGAACACGCGCTCGCGGCGGAACCGGTCGGCGACCATGCGCCGCCCAATCCAGTCCTCCTTGCCGAGCACCGCGTACTCGAAATCCGGCCCGACGCCGAGGATCGCGCGGATGCAGCCGTCGCGGTCCACCGCATCGAAGCTCGTCTCGTCCGGGCGCAGATAGTTGTGGATCAGCCAGGTCTCACGGCCGTCGATCGCGAACATGTTGGCGCTGCGGCGCGGATTGAGCGACTGCGTGGACCAGGCGGGCGGCGCCTGCATCCGCGCGATCAGCCCGGGCGCGCGGATGTAGGTCGATTGCGTGCGCTGCACGACCGGATCACCCGCGAGCCGCGCGCCGATCGCACGCCGCGTTTCGGAATGCGGCCCGTCGCAGCCGATCAGATAGTCGGCCTGGATTTCCCACACGGCACCCGTGTCGAGATCGCGCGCCTCGGCCCGCACACCGGTTTCGTCCTGGGCAAAGCCCGTCAGCCGCGTGCGGTTCAGCACGCGCACCCCGGCCGCGGTCGCGGCGGCGACCAGCGCGGGCTCCAGGTAGATCTGGTTGATCCGGTGCGGCGGCTCCGGCGTCGGCCAATGCCCGTCCGGCCCGCTTCGGTCGGTGTAGCGGTCGCGCCGGCAGGGGATATGGATGCGGGCGAACTCGATACCGGTGGTCGTGGTGCGGAAAGCGACGTCGTTCGGGTGATCGGGCGGTAGCCCCGGCGCATCGCGGATCGCGCGCACGATGCCGAGGCGGCGGAATGCCTCCATCGTGCGCGCGGCGACATGGTTGCACTTGACACTTGGCGGTTCGGCGCGGGCCCGCTGCTCCAATACCAGCACTGCGATGCCGCGGCGGTGCAGATCGAGTGCCAGCGTGATCCCCACCGGCCCGCCGCCCGCAATCAGCACCTCGGTGCGCGCGGGCACGCTCATGCGGGACAGAGGACGTTCACCAGCGCCTGCCGCCCCTCCCGCACCGCCTTCGCGGCGCGGCGCAGTGCCGAGCGCAGGTCGGCGGGACGCTCCACGCGCTCGCCGTGCCCGCCATGCGCCTCGACGATCTTCTCGAATGCGGGTGCCGGGCCGAGATCGGCAAGGAAGCGCCCGTCGCGCGCGGCGGCGGCGCCGGAGGCGAACATGTCGAGCGTCGCGCGCCGCACCGCGCCGTAGAGGCTATTGTTGTAGATCACGATCAGCACCGGCAGGGTCTGCGCCTGCGCCACGAAATGGCAGGCGGTGGGATTGGCGAACATGTACGCGCCGTCGCCTAGCACGGCCATGACGGTCTTCTCGGGCGCGGCGAGTTTGGCGCCGAGTGCCGCGCCGAACCCCCAGCCGAGCCCGCCCGCCGCGCTGATGGAAAACAGGCTGCCAGGCCCCGGCAGCGGGCAGTATTCCTGGCGGAAGGAATACTCGCTGACCATAATGGTATTGGAGTCAACAATCTCGCGCAGGCAGTGGTTCAGCCAGGCGAGCGTGCAGGCATTGCCGGCGCCATCGCGCTCGGCCTCCGCCTGCCAGGAGGCGCGTTGCCCGGCGGCGCGCGCGGCCAGTTTCTCGCGCCGTGCATCGACCTCGGGGCGGCGCGCGGTCAGTGCGGCATCCAGCGCGTGCAGAAGCGGCAGGCTGGCGCTGCGGATCGTCAGGTCGGACGGAAAGCTCCGCATCGGGTAGCGCGCATAGAGCGGATCCTCACCGATCTGCACCACGCGCGCGCCGGGTGCGGGGCCTTCCTTGCTCGGATACCAGGGCACGTCGCTTTCCCAGACGATCACCAGATCGGCCTCGGCCAGCAGCGGGCCGGGCAGCGAGCCCTGGAACATCGGATGCGCCGAGGAGAGCGCGAAGTAGCGCGTGTTGAACGGCACCACCGGCAGCGCGAAACGCTCGGCAAGGTCGGCGAGAAGCGCACTTTCGCGCGGATCGCGCCCGAGCGTGCCGGTGACAATCAGCGGCAGGCGCGCCGCGGCGATCCACTCCGCCAGCCGCTCGGCTTCGGCGGCGCTCGCGGCGGGCGGCGCGGGGCGCGCGCGCGGGCCGGGCTTGGGCTGCTCGGCCGCGGGGGCACCGAGCACCTCGCGCGGCAGCGAGAGATAAACCGGGCCGGGCGGCGAGACGGTGGCGATTTCCAGCGCGCGCGCCACCACGTCGTTCACCTGATCGGGCCGTCGCAGCTCGTAATCCCACTTCACCACCTCGCGCAGCATCCCGGCCTGATCGAACATCTCCTGCGCCCAGTGGATGTAAACATTGCGGGTGCCTTCGGCGCCGCGCTCGGTGATCGGCGTGCGGCCCGAGGTCAGCAGCATCGGCACGCGGTCGCGGCTGGCGTCGATCAGCGCGTTGAGCGCGTTGGCGAGCCCGACATTCACGTGCGTCATCACCGCCTGCGGTTGGCCGCTGACCATCGTGAAGCCGTGCGCCATGCAGACCGCGGCGTTTTCGTGCGGAACCACGATCGGCCGCGGCACCTTGCGGTTGCCGTGCGCGGCGCGCTCGAACGCCTCGATCACGGGCGCGAAATCGGTCCCCGGATTGGCGAACAAATAGTCGATGCCGTGCGCGGCGAGGGCTTCCAGATAGTCCTCGGCGGCGATGCGGGTTGTCATGTCGGCCTTGCTCCGTTGCTAGGCGCTCAGCCAGTCCTCGAGCAACGCCCGCGCCCGTGTGGCGCGGCCGAGGTCCGAGCGCAGAAAGGCACGCACATCCTCCGGCCCGTCGAGATCGCGCGCGATCCCCGGCTGCTCGACGATCGTCGGCGGAAAACCCTGCTGCCGCGCGGCTTCGAGGTGCGGGAGGAAACTGTCGTCGCCAAATCGCAGCGCGATCAGGTCGGGCGGCGTCATCAGGATCGTGTTGGACCCGCGCCGGTCATGCGCGGGAACGATCGTGAAGCCCGGCCCCGGCGGATGCGCGGCGATCACCGCGCCGATCTCGGCGGCGGTCACGGCTGGGATGTCGCCCGGACAGGTCAGCATGGCGCCGATGCCCTCGGCCTTCAGCAGCGCCGCCATTGCCATCACGGCCCTCGTGTGCCCCGCACGCGCCTCTGTTGTGGTCACGCGCGCGCCGTAGCGGCGGGCCAACGCGGTCGCTTCCGGCTCGACGCTGTTGAGCAAGATGCCGGCGAGCGGCGCCGCGGAGAGCGCGCTCAGCACATCGTCCAGCATGGCGCGCGCAAGTTCCCGCCGCCGCGCCTCGTTCAGCAGTGGCGCCAGGCGCTGCTTGGCGCCGGCAAACTCTTTCACCGGCACGGCGGCCCATACGCCCCTCACCGCTGTTCCGCCGCGCGCAGCACGCACCGCGCCAGCGCCTCTTTCTCCGCAAGCGTCGTCATCAGGGTGGGCGCGAACCGGACCTCGCAGGCAAGCCCATCGAGCGTGCCGGCATCCGCCGCGTCGGCGATGAAAACGTCGATCAGCGTCCCGTACCGCTGCGCGACGGCACTTGCGGTTGGCGGCATTCCGAGCTCTTCCATCATCTTCGCGGTCGGCCCCTTCACCGCGCGCCCGGCGATGATTGGCGTGACCGCGATCACGCGCGCCCGCGTCAGCTCCAGGGCGCGGCGGATTCCCGCGACGGCAAGGATCGGCTCGATGCTGATGAACGGGTTGGAGGGACAAATCACCACCGCGTCCGCGCGCGCGATCGCCTCGGCAACGCCAGGCGCCGGAACGGCGCTCTCCGCCCCCACATAGCGCAGCGCCCGCACGGCGGGGGCGGCGCGGCGGCCCACGAACCAGGGCTGGAAGTCCATCCAGCCCTCGCCGGTCAGCAATTGCGTCCGCAACGTGTCGTCCGTCGCAGGCACGATTTGCGCCACGATCCCGAGCCGCGCTGCGATATCGGCGGTGATGGCGGACAGCTTCTCGCCCGCGCGCAGCCGCTCGGTCCGCAGCGCGTGCAGCGCGAGATCGCGGTCGCCGAGGCGAAACCAGGAAGCGCCGCCGAGCGCGGCGAGCGTTTCCATGAAGGCCCAGCTCTCGTCGCGCCGCCCCCAGCCGAGTTCGGGATTGTCGAGGCCGGCCAAGGTGTAGGTCAGCGTGTCGATATCCGGCGAAATGGCGAGACCGAGATGCTCGAAATCGTCGCCCACATTGGCGACAACGATGAGCTCGCCCGGCGGCAGTATGCGGCTCAGCCCGAGCGCCAACTTGGCCCCGCCGATGCCGCCCGAGAGCGCGACGATCACCGGAACAAATCCTCGGCCGCAGGCCGGACCAGTTCGGTCGCCCTGCGCTCGGGCGCGGCGTGTGGCGGCAGGCCGCGCAGCAGCACGACGGGGCGGGCCTCGCGCGCCTGGCCCTGCAGCAGGCCGGCCGCCGCCGCGATCTCGTCGGCATAACCAACCACGGTGACCTCCAGCGTGCGCCCAAACAAATCCGGGCTGCCGCGCAGGTCAATCAGGCTGGGGAGTCCTGCCGCGCCGATGGCGACACCGCACGTGCCGCGGCGCCAGGCGCGGCCGAAACTGTCGGTGATCACCACGCCGGGCGCGATACCGCACAGCGCGGCGAGACGAGCGCGCAACGCCGCCGCCGACCCGTCGGGATCGGCCGGCAGCAGCAGGAGCTGATCGGGCGCGCCGGGCTCGGCGATGTTGGAGTGATCGACGCCGGCATTCGCCATCACGAAGCCGAGCCGGTGCTCCATGATCAGCAGGTTGGGGCGCGAGCGCACGACACGCACCGACTCCGACAGAATCACCTCGACCAAGCGTGGGTCCTTGCCAACCTCGTCGGCGAGCGCGCACGCCGCCTCGGATGGTACGACCGTATCCAGGCGGACGAACCGGCCCTCGGCCTTGGAGACGATCTTCTGCGCGACCGCGACAACGTCGCCTTCCGCGAGCGAGATGCCCGCCCGCGCCAGCCCCTCGGCGATCAGCGCCGCGAGATCGTCGCCCGGACGAACCAGCGGCATGTCCGGCAGCGCGATCAGCTCGAGACGCGCACTCACCCGAAGCGTTGCCGCAGCTTGGGAAGCACCTGCGCCGCGTAGAGCCGCAGGAAGCGTTCCTGGTCGCGACCCGGCGCGTGGAACACGAGGTGGTTGAAGCCGAGGTCGATGTAAGCCTTCAGCTTCTCCACGTGCTCGTCGGGATCGGTGGAGACGATCCAGCGGCTCGCCGCGCGCTCGGCCGGCAGCGCGGCGGCCAGCCGCTCCATCTCGACCGGATTGTGGACCGAGACCTTCTCCTCGGGCGACAGCGCTAGCGCGGCCCATTCGCGCGTATCGTTGAGCGCCCGTTCGGGGTCGGTATCGAACGAGACCTTCATTTCGATCATTCGCTCGAAGCCGAGATCGTCGCGCCCCGCTGCCTTGCAGCCCTCGGCGACGTTGGGCAGCAGCGTTTCGGTATAGAGCGTCCACGCCTTGCCGCTCGTGCAGATGAAGCCATCCTGCCGTCCGGCATATTTCGCCACCAGCGCGCCCGCGGCGGCGACATAGATCGGCACCGGCTTTTCCGGCCGATCATAGATCGTCGCGTCGCGCGTTTTGTAATACTGCCCCTCGAAGGAGACGTGCTCCTCGGCCCACAACCTGCGGATCAACTGGATGGATTCGCGGAGGCGCGCGAAGCGTTCCTTGAACTCCGGCCATTCCATGCCGGTGGAGGGCACCTCGTTCAGCGATTCGCCAGTGCCGACGCCGAGGATCACGCGACCGGGGAACATCGCGCCGAGCGTGCCGAATGCCTGCGCAACGACCGAGGGGTGATAGCGGAAGGTCGGGGTCAGCACGCTCGTGCCCATCAGGATCCGTTCGGTGCGCGCGCCGAGCGCACCCATCCAGGCCGGTGCGAAGGGCGCATGGCCGTCAGTGTGCTTCCAGGGCTGGAAATGGTCGCTGACGAACACGGAATCGAAGCCGAGCCGTTCGGCGAGCACCGAAAAATCGAGTAGCGCGCGCGGCGCGAACTGCTCCGCCGACGCCTTGTAGCCGAGCTTCAGCATGGGCCTTTCCTTCCGCCGATGCGCGCCGGACGCTACTGCCGGCGCGGCCGCAGGTCCATCCGCCGCGCGCCGGCAGCGCACCGCGCCGGGCCTAGCAAAACCGGCGCGGCCTCCCTATAGGAATGCGGACCGGGGTCCGGTGGCAGAGTGGTGATGCAGCGGACTGCAAATCCGCGAATGTGGGTTCGATTCCCGCCCGGACCTCCAGCCCCGCAGCTCCACCCAGGATGATCGCTGAACGGTCCGCTCCCTCTGTTGCGTGCGGCGGGCAGCCATCGAATACTGGCCTGCATCCGTCCAGGGAGGGAGGTCGCATGTCGTTCTACCGAGGCATGAGCTGCGAGAACGTGACCATCAAGGGCGACAAGGGAACGCCGATCACGGCCTATGTCGCGCGGCCAGCGGGCCCAGGGCGCTTTCCGGGCGTGGTGCTGATCCACCATCTGCCGGGCTGGAGCGAACTCTACATCGAGACGACACGCCGGTTCGCCCATCACGGCTATCTCGCGATCTGCGCCAACCTCTACCACCGCGAAGGCGGCAGCGACGCGAATCCCGACGACGTGGCCGCCAAGGTGCGGGCGGAAGGCGGCATCGCGGATTCCCAGATGGTCGGCGACACCGCGGGTGCGGTGCAATGGATGCGCGCGCAGCCCGATCACAACGGCAAGGTCGGCCTGTTCGGCTCCTGCTCGGGCGGGCGGCACGCCTTCATCTATGCGTGCCAGCGGAAGGACGTGGATGCCTGCGCCGATCTCTGGGGCGGGCGCGTGGTGATGGGCAAGGAGGAGCTGAACGCGAAGACGCCCGTCGCACCGATCGATATGACGAAGGATCTCTCCTGTCCGCTGCTCGGCCTGTTCGGCAACGACGATCGCGCGCCGAGCCCCGAGCAGGTCAACCAGCACGAGGCCGAGCTGAAGAGGCACGGCAAGAGCTACGAGTTTTACCGCTATGACGGCGCGGGGCACGGCTTCTTTTACTGGCACCGGCCGCTCTACCGGCCCGAGCAGGCGATGGACGGGTGGAGCAAGGTGTTCGCGTTCTTCGGCAAGCACCTGGCGGCCTAGGGGACAAGCGCATGTGCACGTCCATCATCGAAATCGCCCGAGCCGAGGGCATGGCCAAGCGCGGCGACACATGGTTCCCGCTCTCGCACACGGTGGTTGCTTATGATCACGCGCGTCACGCGCCGCTCGGAGACGTGATCACGCTTGATTTCATGAACACGGGCCTCGATCCCGGCGCACGGGCGGGCATCGAACTGACCCTGGAGACGGCTCGCGAGTTGCGGGCCGCGCTCGACCGCGCGATCTCGGCCGCCGAGTACGAGGAGTCGGAGGTCCGAGGCAAAGGAGCCGCGCTGCAGCTGATCCCGGCGGCCTGACGCTGCAGACGTCCTGTCCGCCGTTCTTGGAATGGGGCGCGGGCGTGTGTTTGGATTGGGGAACGGGAACGCTGGTTGCGAAGGCACGCATCGGCCTAGACTGACATTTGCTTATCGTAGCGATTTAATCATCGAGACGCGGGCAATAGAGCGCGCGCCAGGCCCGGGGCACCCATCGCCACGCCGCGATCGGGTCGAGCCCGCCTTGCCACCGCTGCCTCCGAGCCACACGTTCGTCTTCGGGGCGCTGCGACAGGCGATGATGAGAACTACGTCTACGCCATCGCCCTATGAAGTCCCTTCTAGAACGGCGCTGTCGCCAGTGCCGCACGCAAACTGACCTACCATGCAGGTGAAACCTCGCATCCTCCCAGCGTATTATCCCCCGCGAACAAGCCCAAACCGAAATGCGCACCCCAGCCGAGCGCAAGCGGGCTGGGCAGATTCCTCTCAAAAGTCAGTCGGAACCCTCCGCCTGCTGCATCCGGTTGGACGCCGCCACGGCCCCGGCGCGTGCGCGCGAAGGCGAGAGTGGAAAGCGAGCGTCCACCGACCTGAACTACAAAGCGTGAAGCGTTCCGCGCATCGACGAGAGGCTCGACACGTGGGGGCGGCAGGCCAGGAAAGCGCTTCGCCCATTCTTCGATTATCTGGCTGCGATAACTTTCCACCAGCCCTCCGAATGCGCGCGGCCTTTCGTTGTCGAACCGGCTCTTGAGGAGCGGCGTTGCCGAGCGCCAAGTGTGCGCCGGGCGCAGCAAACCGCTGACATCATGAAAGGCTTTCGGCGCGGCGATGTCCTCCAACGCCAGCCGCCACTCCTTGCGCCCGCGCTCGCTGTCCTCATCAGCACGGCCGTGCCCGATCCACAGCTTCGTGAGGCGGTCAAGCCGCCATTTTGTGCTTGCCGAGAATCCGCGGCGACAATAGATGATCAGGTGATCGATCCGTCCGTCGCCGTCGGCGTCCTCGGGCAGATAGAAAGCGTGCGCGTGCTCGGGATCGTCTCTCAATGGGCCATTTTCGTCGCGGCCGGAGAGTTCGATCGGCGGACGCTCGTCGTCTTGTTTGATGCTCATCAGCGCCACGCGGGCAATCTCCGCGATGCGCAACGTCTCTTCGATGCGCGGCTGCGGGCGGCCGGCGAGAACGAAGCGGGCGACTTCGGGATGGCCCGGCTGTTTCTCTGGCGAGGCAGTCGGCTTCGCTCCGCGTCCCCGTGGCAAAGGACCGACAGCCGGCCTGTCATAGACGACCTTCCGAAGCGGCGGCGGGTTCGACCAGCCGGCCTTGCGCCAGTCGGATGTATCAATGGCGAGCGCGTCCGCCAGACGCTCAGGCAGGGTCACTTCGGCGAGGCTTCGCTCGCTCTTATTCTTGCTCTTCAACCTCTCGAGGAGATGTGCGCGCATTTCGGCCCAGCGCTGCGGCGTCGCCGACAGGGTCGCATCGAACGGGACGGAAGTGCCGTCGTTATGCAGCCGAAGCACCTCTCCACCATCGGTGAGAATGTCCTGCTCTGCCAACGCGCGTGGGCCGGCGTTGATCCTGCCGCAGCCGGGGGCGGCGATGCGCGCATCTGCCCAACTCTCGGCGCGGCCGAGATAGCCGATCCGACACGATCTCGATCCGATGCACGGCATCTGCCGC
This sequence comes from Acetobacteraceae bacterium, assembly GCA_035685165.1. Classification (GTDB taxonomy): domain Bacteria; phylum Pseudomonadota; class Alphaproteobacteria; order Acetobacterales; family Acetobacteraceae; genus DATFDN01. The sequence goes on along the minus strand of DASRBI010000012.1, from coordinate 241 downwards.
TGTGGCTGCCACAGTGGCAGCCTCAATCTTGCCTCGCTCAATGCCGCGAAGCTCAACGAACCAGATTCAGATCCGCAAGGCGGTCGTCACTGGGCGGATACGGAATTCACCCCAACGTTGCCGGCATCTATCGCCGGAAGGATTGCCGCACGGCGATCTCGGCCCGATCCTCGAATGGGTGGCCCAAAGACAGAACGCTCCCGGCCTTGGCGGCCCGGGCGTATCGGCTTGGCTGGTTGCG
>DASRBI010000011.1:0-145027 GCA_035685165.1 Acetobacteraceae bacterium | reverse complement strand
AACCCCGCCGGCATGGTGCGGTGCGCCTCGGCCACGTTGCGGCGCAGATCCTCAAACAGGACCCGCGTCCATTCGATCAGCCGCTCAGGCGAGGAGGCAGCAGCCAGCTCCATCCGCCCAGTAGAGCATAAAAAGGTTGATTAACCGTCAACGGCAGCGGCCTTCCTTCCTCCCCTTTCTCCCGCTGCGCGGGACCTCCGGCGGGGGCGGCACCATCGCGCAAGGCGCCGGGTTGGCGACGGCCAGGCCATGACGGTGGAATTGTGTCTACCGCGCCGGCAGCGCCGCGCAGAACGCGCCGAGCCCCGATAGCCGCGCCGTCGCGCTGCGCGCCGCGTGCAGCACCGCGCGCACCTCGGTCACCGTGACGTCGAACGAGTCATTGACCACCACATGGTCGAACTCGCCGCAATGGGCGATCTCGTCGGCGGCGCGCGCCATCCGCCGCGCCACCTCCGCCTCCGCCTCGCCGCCGCGTGCGCGCAGCCGCGCCTCCAGCGCCGCCATCGAAGGGGGCAGCAGGAACACCCCCACCACGTCGCCCGGCAGTGCGGCGCGCAGGCTGCGGAAGCCCTGCCAATCGATGTCGAAAATCATGTCCCCGCCCTGCGCCAGCGCGGCCTCCACCGGGGTGCGTGGCGTGCCGTAGCAATAGCGCCCCAGGACCTTCGCCCATTCCAGCAAGTCGCCCGAAGCCACCAGCTCCTGAAACCTTGCGTCGGAGACGAAGCGGTAATCCACCCCGTCCCGTTCCGCCGGACGCGGCGGGCGGGTGGTGACGCTCACCGACACGGCAAGCCCCGGCTCGACTTCACGCAGCGCCCGCGCGATCGAGCTCTTCCCCCCGCCCGAGGGCCCGGCGAGCACGAGACAGAGGCCGCGGCGGGGGATCATCACTCGATGTTCTGCGCCTGCTCGCGCAGCTGCTCGATCGCCGCCTTCAGCTTGAGCCCCGTCGCGGTCAGCGGCGGCGACGCCGACTTGCTGCACAGCGTGTTCGCCTCGCGGTTGAATTCCTGCACCAGGAAATCGAGTCGCCGTCCCGCCGGCCCCGCTTCTTCCAAAAGCGCCCGCGCCGCCTTCACATGACTCTTCAACCGATCGAGTTCCTCGCGCACGTCCGAGCGCGCGGCGAGCAGCGCCACCTCCTGCGCGATCCGCTCCTCGGGCAGCGCCGGCACCTCGCCGAGCAGCGCCTTCACCGCTTCCATCATGCGCGCGCGCTGCGCGGCGGGCTGGCCGGCAGCCTCCTGCGCGGCGCGGCTGCGCAGATCGGCGATCTCGTCGAGCAGCGCGCGCATCGCGGCGGCGATGCGCTCGCCCTCCTGCCGCCGCATTGCATCGAGCGCCGCCACCGCGCGGGCGAAGCCCTCCCGCACCGAGGCGTGCAGCGCCGCCTCGGCGGCGGGTTCGAGCTCGGTGGAAGCGGGGCGCAGCACGCCGGGCAGCGCGAGCAGCGCCTCCGCCCGCGGCGGCTCGCTCCCGGGCACGCGCCGGTGCAAATCCATCACCAGCGCGAGCATCTGCTCCAGCACCGCCGTATCGACGCGCACGCCGGCCGGCGCCTCCCGCCGCAGGGTCAAGGTCGCCGAGACATTGCCTCGTTTCAGCACCGCCGCACCCGCCTCGCGCAGCGCCGGCTCCAACAAATCGAAGCCCGGCGGCAGGCGGAAGCGCAGCTCGAGCCCGCGCCCGTTCACGCTCCGCACCTCCCAGATCCATTCGGCGTCGCCTTGGATGCCCTGGGTGCGGGCGAACCCGGTCATGGAGGCTGGATGCGGCATGGGCGGGGCTTCTATCAGCGCCGGCCGCTCCTGTCAGGCGGCCGGCCACGCGGTGCCGCCGAGCAGAGTGAGGGTCGGCGAGCCCGCGGCGGTTTCGTGCGCCCCGACGGGACGCTAAGGTGGCGCAAAGAAAGGCGGGGGGGATCGGATGCTCAAGAGGCTGTTGGCGTGCGCGGCGGCCGGCGTGCTGGCGGCTTGGATCGCCACCGGACCGGCGGCGGCAGAGCAGGAGGTGAGCGTCGGCCTCGTCACCACACTCAGCGGGCCCGCTGGCGTGATCGGCAAGCACATGAAGGATGCCGCCGACCTCGCGATGGACATGCTGGGTCACAAGCTCGGCGGGATGCCGGCGCGCATCATCTATGTGGACGACCAGTTCCGTCCCGATGTCGGCCGCCAGGTGACGGAAGAGCTGCTCAAGCGCGACCACGTGAATTTCGTCACCGGCTACATCTGGTCGAACGTGCTGCTCGCCTCCGCCCCCGTGGTGCTGAAATCCGGCACGCTGTTGCTCGGCGCCAATGCCGGGCCGCACGAACTCGCCGGCAGCGACTGCGCGCCCAACTATTTCTCGCTCTCGTGGCAGAACGACCAGACGCCGGAGACGATGGGCAAGTTCATGCAGGACAAGGGCATGAATGATGTCTATCTGGTCGCGCCCAACTACGCCGCCGGCAAGGACATGATCAACGGTTTCAAGCGGTATTTCAAGGGCAGGATCGCCGCCGAGGAGTACACCCAGCCGGGACAGGCCGATTATCAGGTGGAGCTCAGCCAGATCCGCGCCGCCAACCCGAAGGCCGTGTTCGTGTTCCTGCCCGGCGGCATGGGCATTCAGTTCGTGAAGCAATATGCCGAGGCCGGATTGCGCGACAAGATCCCGCTCTACTCCGTCTTCACCGTGGACGAGGTGACGCTGCCGGCGATCGACGGCGCGGCGGCGGGCAATTACGAGGCGAGCTTCTGGTCGATCGACCTGGACAACCCGCGCAACAAGGAATTCGTCGCCGCCTTCCGCAAGAAATACAACTACATCCCGTCCTATTACGCGGCGCAGCAATTCGATGCGATCTTCGCCATCGACGACGCGCTCCGCGCCGTGCACGGCAACCTCTCCGACACCAAGGGCATGATCGCGCGGCTGGAGCAGGCGGCCTTCCCCACCGTGCGCGGGCATTTCCGCTACAACACCAACCATTTCCCGATCGAGGATTTCTACCTGCTCAAGATCGCGAAGGATGCCGATGGCCAGTACGTGCGACATATCGTCGAGAAGGTGTTTTCCGACCACCCCGACGCCTATGTCGGCGAGTGCCATATGAAGCCGATGCCGTGAACGCGCCGCGTAGGTGATCCAACACTCATAGCGGCTGGCATGAGCATCGCCGCCGCGCCGACTCTCGCCCTGCGGGCGGCGGTGCTGCAGCCGGCGCGTTTCCTCGGCGCCTTCCTTTGCACGCTGGCGGTCGCGCTGTCGGCGGCGACGGTGGCGGTCGTGGCGCCTTCGGGCGTGGCGCGGTCGCTGGCCGCCGTCTATGGCGGCATCACCGCGTTCAACCTGCTGCTGCTGTTCCCGCCGCGCGCGCTCACGCGCCCGCCGGCGCGGCTTGCCGCCGGGCTGCTGGTCAACCTCGTGCCGCTGCCGCTCGCGCCCTATCTCTACGGCATCAGCGTCGCGCTCGCCGATCTGGCGCTGATCGCCGCGGCCGGGATCGCGGTGCTCGCACGGCCGCGCGGGCCGCCGCTGGCGCCGCTCGCGACCCTGGTTTCGCTCAACCTGCTTATCCCGCTGGTGCTGGGCGGCGGACCCGAGCTGATCGGGCTCGGCGCCATCGCCGCGGTCAGCGGCACCCTGTTCGCCGGCATCGCCGATGCGCTGATCAACCTGGTGATCCGCGATTTCATGCCCGGCTGGGACCAAGCCCTGCTGCGTCGCGAGGTCGCAGCATATCTCGATGCGCTGGCCGAGGCTTGGCGCGCCGGCGCGAGCCTGCCGTCACCGCCGCTCGCCGCGCGGCTCGCGCGGGTGCGCGCGATGCGCGAGGAGATGGCGCCCTTCCGGCCGCCCGGCACCGCGACCCTGCCTGTGGATACGATGCTGGAGGCCGTGCTCCGTTGCGCCGCCGCGCTGCGGGCAGAACCCGCCGCCCTCGCCGCCGGCCGCGCGCGCGCCATCGGCGCCGCACTGCCCGCGCTGGCCGAGGCAATCCGCGCCGACGCGCCGCAGCGCGCCGCACGCGCGCTCGCTTCATTGCGGGCGGAAGCGGTGCGCGGCGCCTCCGAGGCCGCCGCGGCGGCGGCGGCGCGGATGCTCGGGCTCGCGCTGATGCTGTCCGATCTGCTGTCCGCGACGACCGGGACGGCACGATGAGCGCGCTGCTGGCGCGCTGGCGCGCAGCGCTCGGCGGCACGCAGTCGCGGCTGGCGCTGCAATGCGTCGTCAGCCTCGCGATCGCCTGCGCGGTGATGTGGCTGCTGCCCTTCCCCAAGCCCTATTGGCTTGCGCTGACCGCGCTGATCGTGACCGCGAACAGCTCGGGCGAGACGGCGCAGAAATCGCTCGAGCGCATCGTCGGCACCGTGCTCGGGCTGATCGCCGGCACGCTGTTCTGGCTTGCCACCTCCGCCGTGCCGGTGCTCGCGCTCGCCGGGCTGCTCGGCTGCGTGTTCGCCATCTATTACGAGCGCACCGCCCGCTACCGCACCATGCTGTTCTGGATAACGGCGCTGCTGTCGCTGCTGTTTCATCTTGCCGACGCGCCGCGCGCCTTCTACGTCGCGCGACTTGCCGACACGCTCATCGGCGCGGCGATCGCGGTGGTCGTGACGATGCTGCTGCTGCCGGTCCGCACCGGCGATGCGGTGCGCGCGCAGATCGTGGCGCTGCTCGAGGACGCCGCCCGCCAACTGGGGGACACGGCGGCACTCCTGGAAGCGCCCGGCCCGCATGCGCGTCCGTTCCGCGCCGCCGCGGCGGCTTCGCTGGCCGAGACGATCGCCGGGCTGAGCCCAGCCGAGGGCATCGAGGCGCTGCTGCTGCGCCACAAGCTCGCCGAGGTGCGAAGGCGCGTGATCGCGGCGGGCCGGATCGGGCGCTGCCTGCTCTACATCGACCAGCTCGTGCCGCTGCTGCCGGGCGTCGCGGCGGGCGTGCCGGCGGCGCTGCGGGCTGCGGGCGCTGCCGTCGCCGGCGCGGCCGAGGCGGTGCGGAGCGGGTCGGCGCCGCGCCCGTCGGCGTCGGGCGACGCGCTCGCCCGCGCGCAGGCGGCCGCGACGGAGGCGTATCGCGCCGGGCACATCGCAATCGACCAGTTCGAGGCCGCGCTGCGGCTGGATGAGGCGCTGGCGGTCCTCGCCGCCGCTGCCGTGCAGGTCGCGGCGACGGCGCCGGCGACAGCATCGCCGCGGGCGGGCAAGCCGGCGCTCGCGGGGCGGGCATGACCCGGGCCGGCCGCCGTGCAAGAACGGGAGACAGGGGGGCGCCGCGGCACTATCCGCCCGCGCGCATCATGCCGCCCGACGCAAAGGGATTCCCACGATGAACGGCGCCGACATCATCGTTGATTTCCTGGTGCGGCAGAAGGTGCCGTACCTGTTCGGCCTCTGCGGGCACGGCAATGTCGGCTTCCTCGACGCCGCCTTCAAAGCGCAGAACCGCATCCGCACCATCTCCGTGCATCACGAGCAGGCCGCCGGACACATGGCGGACGCCTACTTCAAGGTGCGCCACGAGCCGGTGGCGACCTTCACCTCTTGCGGTCCCGGCTCGGCCAACCTCGTCGTGGCCCTCGCCGCGGCGATGATGGACAGCTCGGCCTTCCTCGCCGTCACCGGCAACGTGCCGACCAGCCAGTTCAACCGCCAGCCGTTCCAGGAGACCGGACGCTTCTACCAGGGCGACTTCCCCTCGGTGATCCGTCCCTATGTCAAACGCAGCTACCAGCCGACGCGCGCCGACATGGTGCCGCTCGCGGTGCGGCAGGCGTGGGAAATGCTGACCGCAGGCCGCCCCGGTCCGGTGAACCTTGACGTGCCGCTCAACGTGTTCGTGGAGGAGACGCCTTATGCCGCGCCGTCGCCCGTCACGCGCGTCGCCAATGGCGCGCCCGGCGCGCCCGCCGCGCTGTCGGCGGCGCTCGACTTGCTGCTCGGCGCCGAGCGGGCCGTTATCATCGCGGGGCAGGGCGTGCTGCTGGCGGAAGCCTCAGCCGCGCTCACCCGCTTCGCCGAGGCGATGCAGATCCCGGTCGTCACCAGCCCGAACGGCAAGGGTGCGATCGACGAACGCCACGCGCTCGCCTTCGGCTCGATCGGCCGCAACGGCAGCTACGCCGCCAACGAGGCCACCAAGAACGCCGACGTGATCCTCGCGCTCGGCTTCTCGTTCGACGACCGCGCCACCAGCGCCTGGGTGGACGGCTACACGCTCGCCATCCCGCCGAGCCGGCTCGTTCAGATCGACATCGACCCGGCCGAGATCGGCCGCAACTACCCGGCCGAACTCGGCATTCTGGGCGACGCGCGCGCGAGCCTCGAAGCGCTGTGCGCGATGGCCGAATCCCGCACCGGCGGCGCGCGCAGCGGCGCCACGCCCTGGCTCGATCGCCTCCGGCGGGGCCGCGCGGTCTGGCGCGAATACCAGGAGGGGCTCGCCGCCTCCGATCAGGTGCCGCTGCGCCCGGAGCGGCTGATGCGCGCCCTCGCCCGCGTGCTGCCGGCCGAGGCGATCGTCGCCAGCGATGTCGGCGTGCATCATAACTGGATCATCCAGCTCTTCGACGCGGTGCGGCCGCGTCAGTTGATCCATTCCTGGGGGTTCGCGGCGATGGGGTTCGCGACCTCGGGCATTCTCGGCGCCAAGCTCGCGGCGCCAGACCGTCCGTGCGTCGCCGTGGTGGGCGACGGCTCGTTTTTGATGACGCCGCACGCGCTCGCCACCGCCGCCGAATACGAGATCCCCGTGGTCTGGTTGGTGTGGAACAACTGCGGCTATTGCTCGATCCGCGACATCCAGCACGGCATGTTCGGCGGGCGCGAACTGGCGACGAGCTTCCTCTCCGAGCGCACGCGCGAGCCATACAGCCCGGACTTTGCGGCGCTGGCCCGCAGTTTCGGCGTCGCCGCGCACCGCGTCAGCCGCGCGGGCGAGGTGGAGGACGCGCTGGCGACGGCGATCGCCGCCAACCGCCCCTACCTGATCGAGGTGCCGGTCGATCGCGAGATTCGCCCGATCGGCACCGGAAGCTGGGAACTGCCGCCCTTGCCCCCGCCCGAGCCCAATTTCCTGAAGGCGCTGGCCGCGCGCGGGCTGTCGCTGTGAAACAACAAGACGGAGGAAACGGGATGAAGCGCCGAACGCTGCTCGCCGCCGCCGCCGCCGCGCTGCCGTTCGCGGCCGCCCGCGCCCATGCCGCGGCGGAGATTTCCGACGGCATCGTGAAGATCGGCGTGCTCGATGACATGTCCGGCGTGTTTGCCGACCAGCAGGGCATGGGCGATTTCGTGGCCGCGCAGATGGCGGCCGAGGATTTCGGCGGCAGCGTGCTCGGCGCGCCGGTGCAGGTGATCCAGGCCGACTTGCAGAACAAGCCCGACGTCGGCCTCTCGATCGCGCGGCGCTGGTTCGACGAGGAGCAGGTCGATGCCATCTTCGGCCTCGGCAACTCCGCCGTCGCGCTTGCGGTGCAGAATCTCTGCCACCAACGCAAGAAGATCGACGTGGTGATCGCCGCCGGCACCACCGACCTCACGGGTCCGGCCTGCTCGCCCTATGGCGTGCACTGGACCTACGACAATTACTCGGCGGCGAAGGGGCCGGCGGATGCCCTGATGAAGCAGGGCAAGACCAAATGGTTCTTCGTCGTCTCCGATTACGCTTTCGGCCATTCGCTGGAGGACAACGCGGCGGCGATCGTCCGCAAGCTCGGCGGCACGATCCTCGGCCACGCGCTGGTGCCGCTCGGCGCCACCGACTACTCGGCGCAGCTCACGCAAGCGGCGGCGACCCATGCCGACGTGGTCGGCATCTGCTGCGGCGGGGCGGACTTCATCAACTGCGCCAAGCAGATGGGCGAGTTCGGGCTGATCCGCAGCGGCATCACGCCGGCGGCGCTGAACTGCTCGCTCACCAACATCCACTCGCTCGGCCTGCCGGTGGCGCAGGGTCTCTTGTTCAGCCAGCCCTATTACTGGGACCGCGACGCGCCGAGCCGCGCCTTCGCCGAACGCTTCGCCAAGCGCGTCGGCCGGCCGCCGACCGCCTTCCAGGCCAGCACCTGGGGCGCCGTCACGCACTATCTGAAGGCGATCCAGGCGGCCGGCACCGACACCGCCCCGGCGGTGATCGCCAAGATGCGGGCGATCCCGATCAACGACTTCATGACCAAGAACGGCTATCTGCGCGCCGACGGCACCGTGATCCGCGACGAGCTGCTCTTGCAGGCCAAGACACCCGCCGAATCGCACGGCCCCTGGGACTTGCTGAACGTCGTGCAGGTCATCCCCGGCAAGGACGCCTTCCGCCCGATGGACGAGGGCGGCTGCAAGCTGGCGACCTGACCGCCCCGCCGCGGCCGGTGCGTTGACTTCCCGGGGCTCACCCCCTATCTCGCGCCCTTCCTTGCCAGCCCCGGTCGAGCTCGTTCCGCCATGCGTATCCGCAACAGCCTCCGTTCCGCCAAGACCCGCGACAAGAATTGCCGCGTGGTGCGCCGGCGCGGGCGGGTCTATGTGATCAACAAGAAGAACCCGCGCATGAAGGCGCGGCAGGGCTGATCCGCTCCCGGCGGGACTGCCGGCTGACGCGGGACGAAGCGCTGGCCCGATAGGTTCCTCAGATCCCCGGCGGAAACGCGAAGCCGCCCCCGTCCGCTTGCACCCTCCCCACATGCGGAACGCCGAAATGGGCGGGCAACAGCAAATGGTTGCGTTCGGCCGCTTCCGCGCGCAGCGCCCGGCGGGTGGCGCCGGCCCGCGCCGCGTCCTCGCCGGGCGTCGGGCGGCAGGTCGGGGAAGATGTCCTGCGGCGCCGCGCTCCGCATCTCACCCGCCCCGCATGCCGAGCTCCTCGTCCGCCAGCCGCTCCAGCACGCGTGCCATCTCGGTGTGATCGGCATCGCCGCCAAGCATGTTGAGCGCGGCGGCGATCAGCTCCTTGCAGAGTGCCGCGACCGGGGCGGGCGTGGCGGTCTCGCGGCCGAGTTCGAGTGCGATCGAGACATCCTTGTGCAACAGCCCCAAGGTGAAGCCGGCGTCGAAGCGGCGCGACAGCACGAACTGCTTGAACTTCTTCTGCGTCGAGTTGTTCATTCCCGTCGCTGCGTTCAGCACGTCGACCATCACCGCGGGATCGAGCCCGAACCGTTGCCCGATCAGCAGCGCCTCGATGCCGATCAGGAAACCGCCAGTGGAAACCAGATTGTTCAGCGCCTTCATCGCCTGGCCCGAGCCGATCGGGCCGGTGCGGAGCACCTGCGTGCCCATCGCGCGCAAGACCGGCATTACGCGGTCGATCACCGCTGGCTCGCCGCCCGCCATGATGGCGAGCTCGCCCGTGCGCGCGCGCGGCACGCCGCCCGAAACCGGCGCGTCGATCATCCGCCCGCCGAGGGCGGCGACGCGCTCGGCCATCTCCTGCGTGCGTGTCGGCACGCCGGAGCTCATCTCGATGATCACGGTCTCGGGACGCATCCCGGCGAGGATGTTGTCATCGCCCGCCTCCAGCGCTTGCGCCACGATGGCGCTGGTCGGGAGGATGGTGATGATAACGTCGGAGCGCGCCGCCATCTCGCGCAGACTGTCGGGCGCGTCGCCGCCGATCTGCTGGACGAAATTGTTGGCGACCTCGCGGCGGATGTCGTTCACGTGCACGCTGAAACCGGCGCGCACCAGGCTTGCCGCCATCGGCCAGCCCATGTTGCCGAGGCCGACGAAGCCGATCTCGGGTTTGCTTTCGGGTGCCGGCATCGCGCGGGCTTCCTGCGGTTCTGGAGTTACTTGCCTTCGGCTTCCTTGAACACTTCCGAGGCGATCTTGAACGCCTCCAGGCTCGCCGGGATGCCGCAATAGGCGCCGACCTGGAGCATGATCTCCTTGATCTCGTCCTTGGTGACGCCATTGGTCAGCGCGGCGCGGCAATGCAGGCGCAGCTCGGCGCCGCGATTGAGCGCGGCCAGCATGGCGAGGTTCAGCATCGAGCGGGTCTTTCGCGGCAGGCCGGGGCGGGTCCAAATCATGCCCCAGGCGATCTCGGTGGTGAGCTGCTGGAAGGCGGCGTTGAAATCGTCCGCGCGCGCGATTGAGCCGTCCACGTAGTCCGCGCCCAGCACCTCGCGGCGGACCTTGAGGCCCTGCTTGAACAGCTCGCTCTGATATTCGGGACGGTTCGGAAGCTCGGCCATCGCTGCTCTCCTCTTTTCGCGGCTAGGGTGGGAACGGTAGGAGGCGCGGGGAGGCGGGGCAACCGGATGGCGGGAACGCTGCTGAGCATCGATGCGGTCGGCCGGCGGTTCCCCAACGGAACCGAGGCGCTGCGCGAGGTTTCGCTCGCGATTGCGGCCGGGGATTTCCTCGCCCTGCTCGGACCGTCCGGCTGCGGCAAATCCACCTTGCTCCGCCTGATCGCCGGGCTCGACCGCCCCGATACGGGGGCGCTGCGCTGGGAGGGCGGCAGGGCGCCGGGTCCGGGCGAGATCGGCTTCGTCTTTCAGGACGCGACCCTGCTGCCGTGGGCGAGTGCGGCGGAGAACGTCTATTTGCCGCTGCGGCTGCGCGGGACGCCGCGCGGCGCGGCGGCGGAGGAGGTGGGCGCGGCGCTCGCCCGCGTCGGGCTGGAGGGGTTCGCCGATGCCCGCCCGCACCAGCTCTCCGGCGGGATGCGGATGCGCGTCTCGATCGCGCGCGCGCTCGTCACGCGCCCGAAGCTCCTGCTGATGGACGAGCCTTTCGCCGCGCTCGACGAGTTTACCCGCCACCGGCTGCAGGAGGATCTGCTGCGGCTCTGGCAGGAGCTCGGCTGCACGGTGGTGTTCGTGACGCACTCGATCTACGAGGCTTCGTTCCTCGCGCGCCGGATCCTGCTGATGACGCCGCGGCCTGGGCGGGTCGCCGAGGAGATTCGCTCGGCGCTGGCGCCCGCACCGGCCACCCGGCTCGATCCCGCCTATGCGGCGCTGGTGGCGCAGGTCTCGCGGCGGATGGAGGCGGGGCTCGGTGCGTCCCTTTAGCGGGCGGACGCAGGCATCTCGATGATGATCGTGCGCGGCTCCGGGCCGATCCCCGGAACGGCGGCGGCCAGCGCGGCGGATACCGCCCGGCTCGCCTCGTCCACCCCGAGCGGCGCCAGCACGGCATGCGTGCCGGGCGGCAGCGCGCCCAGCCGCACCGCCTCGGCGCCCGCGGGGATCAGCAGCACGCGCGCCGCGTCCGGCAGTTCGGCAAGAAGCGGCCCGACCGCGCCCACCCCGTCATTGCCCAACGGGGCGAGGATCACGCCGTCCGGGCCGGCCTGCCGGAACGCCGCGCGGGCAACCGCGCGGAAGGGCTGCATGGTTGCCGGCTGCGTGGCGAGACCCGCGATCGAAACAGCTTGCACCGCAAGCAGCGGGCCGAGCAGCCAGCGCCGCCAGGCCAGCGCGCCCGCGAGCAGCAGCGCCGCGAAGGGCGTGGCGAAGCAGAGATAGCGCAGCTCCACGGGCGTGTTGCCGAACACCGCGCCGAGCAGCAGCAGCCCCGCCGCCGGCGCGGCAGCAGAGGCGAGCAGGAGGAGACGTGCGCCCGGCGTTCCGATGCGACGCCAAACGCGTGCGACCGCCAGCGCCAGCAGCGCGAGCAGCAACGCGAGCACAGCTTCGAGCGCGATGCGGCCCGGGCCTTCGGCATATTCCGGCAAGCCGCCGAGCAGGTCGGCGGCGCCGAACAGAGCGAGCCGGCGCACCGCGCCGAGCAGATGAAAGGGCGGAAACTGCCCGGTGCGGCTGTTGCGCTGGGCGAGGAAGAACCAGAGTGCCGGGGGGAGCGCGATGGCGAAACCCGCCCAGGCCGCGAGCCAAATACGGGGCCGGCCCCATGCGGCCAAGGCGAGCCAGCCGAGCGCGGCGGCGGCGACGAACGCGGCCAGATAATTGGCGAGCATCGCCGTGCCGAACGCGACGCCCGCACCCGCCGCAACCGCCGCTGCGCGCCGCTGCTCGGCGCGCAGCGCCAGCAGCACGCCGAGCAGCGCCAGCGCCTGCGCCAGCGCGAAGCCACGCGCCACCGTCGCGGTGTAGGCGAACCCGTAGGAGCCGAGCGTGAGCAGCATCGCCGGCACGGGCGGCAGCTCCGCGCGGCGCGCGATGGCGCCGACCAGCGCGAGCGCGCACAGGGCGAATAGAATCGACAACAGCCGCATCCCGACCAGCCCGTCGCCTACGACTGCGCGCCACGCGCCAAGCGCCCAGAAATAAAGCGGCGGATGCACGTCGGTCGCGCGCAGTGCCGCCGCGATCGCCGCCGGTCCCGCATGAAGGTGGAAGAACCCGCGCACATCGCCGACGCGGAAAACGTTCTCCGGCCAACGCGGGCGCGGTGCCGGCGAGGTGACGAAGACGCTGTAGGCCTCATCGTACTCGAAGCTGCGCTGCGTGGCGACAAGGATCAGCACCGTGCCGGCGAGCAAAAGTACCGTCGCGCATTTACCGGTTGCTAACGGGATTCGTCGGAGGATCATTCCGCGAGCATCGGGGCCAAGGCTTAAGGATCGGTTGCAGCGCGTGGCATCTCGGCTCAGGGCGGTCGGCGCGGCACTGCTGCTGGTTCTCGCAGCAACGGCCTGCGCGCACGCCGCGCCGCCGCCCGGGCGGATCGCGGCGCTGCGGCGGGGGATCAACATCACCGGCTGGTTCCGTGCCATCGGCGACCGCGGCCCAGCGGCCACGGTCGCCTATCTGAGCGGCGCCGCGATCCGCGGCCTGCGCGCGGCCGGATTTACTTTCGTGCGCCTGCCGTTCGATCCGGGGTTCGGCGCCACGCCCGCGCTGCGCCGGCTCCTGATCAGCCAGGCCCGGCGGCTGGAGAAAGCGGGGCTGGCGGTGATGCTGGTGCCCCGATCTTCGTCGTGGCGGCTCGAATCGCGCGCGGCGGATCGGGCGGCACTGATCGCGCTTTGGGATGCGCTGGCGCCCGCCCTGCGCGACCTGCCCACCGATCTGACCTTCCCCGAGCTTGTGAACGAGCCGGTGTTCACCGGGGAAGCGCAGGCGTGGAATGCGCTTGAACGCACGCTACTGGCGCGCATTCGCGCCGCCTTGCCGGAATCGACCGTGATCCTGAGCGGGCCGGACTGGAGCAGCATCGAGGGGCTCCTCGCGACGGCGCCGCTTGCTGATCGGAACGTCGTCTACTCGGTGCACTACTACGATCCGCCCGAACTCACCTCGCTCGCCGCCTATCGGCCGGGGCTCGACCGGGCGGCGCTCGGGCGGCTGCCGTTCCCGATGACCGATCCCCGTGCGTGCAGCGCGGCGGCGGCCAGCAAGGACGCGGCCACGGCGTCACTCGCCGCGTTCGTTTGCGCGCAGCGTTGGGATGCGTCGCGCGTCGCCACGCGCATCGCGCAAGCGCGCGCATGGGGGCAGCGCAACGGTTCCGTCGTGCTGGTGAGCGAATTCGGTGCCAGCGCGGCGCTCAACCGGGAGGCGCGCGAGGCGTGGCTCCGCGCCGTGCGGCAGGCGTGCGAGGCCGCGGGTTTCGGCTGGGCGCTGTGGGGCTACGACGATGTCATGGGCTTTGATCTGCCCCGGCCGCCGCCGCCGGCGCCCCGCCTCGATCCGGGCGTGCTTCAGGCGCTCGGCATGACGTCCGGCAACTGAAATCTGCAAATAAAACGAGGGGAGTGCGTGCAGCGCGGGGCGAGTGACGAGGCGTGATGCCAGCGTTATTTCCGCGGTATGAAGAAAAGCCCCCGGGCGCATGGCCCGGGGGCAAGTAACAGGGAGGCTTCACGTCTGGGAGACGTAGGACCCGAAGGCCCTTTTCCGGGGGATCAACCACCGGAACACTGGCGAACAATCCGCCGTAACCGATGGCGATACATTAACCCGTTTTGCGAATGCCGCTACGCCTCACGCCGAAGCTCCGCCATGCCGGAGGCGCATGACACAACGCAGCAATCAGCCGGTGAGCCGGCCCAGGATATAGCCGAGACCGAGCGCGATCAGCGTGGCGGTGATCGGCTGGTCGCGCACCGTTTCCGCCAGCCGCCCGAGCTGCTCCTGCGCCTGGCCGGCGGCCTGGTTATACATGCCCTTCGCCTGGGTCTGCGCGTCGCCGAGCGTCTCGCCGACCATCTGCTGCGCCCGCCCCGCCATTTCGCGCGCCATGCCCTGAACCTTGTCGCTCATTCCGACCTCCTTTGGTTGAACCGCCGATATGTTACGCCGAACGGCAGGCGCGCCAGGTGGTTGCACGATCAGCAATCGGTGTTCGTCGGCTCCGGCGGCGTGAAGGCTTCACGCCGCGCCGCGTTCGGGCTCGGCCATCACGCCACGGAGCGCCGCCCATGCAGCAAAGCCACACCGAGCCGGACGTCGCGCACAGCGAGGGGCAGCCGGATACCGGCAACCACAAGAAGCCGGGCAGTCCCGCGGAGAAGGGGGCCGATTGCTTCGGCGGCACCGAACCGGGGCCGAAAAGGTGGAGCCGGCGAAGCCCAAGACATCAGCGGCTGATCTATTCCGCCGGATGCTGCACCCGCCTGCGGCGGAACAGGCCGCGCCAGTGGGCGAGCATCGCTTCCATGCCGGTGAACATCGCCGGCACGAGCAGCACGCCAAGGAAGCTCGCGACCGCCATGCCGCCGAACACCACCGTGCCGATCGACTGCCGCCCGCCCGCGCCGGCGCCGCTGGCGATCATCAGCGGCACCACGCCGATGATGAAGGCGAGTGCAGTCATCATCACCGGCCGGTAGCGGATGCGCGCGCCTTCCTCGGCGGCCTGCCGCGCGGGGACGCGCTCCCGCTCCATGCGGTCCTTGGCGAATTCGACGATCAGGATGTTGTTCTTCGCCGACACCCCGATCAGCAGCACGAGCCCGATCTGCCCGTAAACGTCGAGCGACATGGCACGCAGCCGGATCGCCGCCAGCCCGCCCAGCATCGCGAAGGCGGTCGGCAGCATGACCGAGAGCGGCAGGGTCCAGCTTTCATAGAGTGCCACCAAGAAGAGGTAGGAAAACACGATGGCGAACAGGAACGCGCCGCCTTCCTGCCCGGCCGCCTGCAATTCCTGATAGGACATCGCCGTCCAGTCATAGCCGTAGCCTGGCGGCAAATGCTGCTTCGAGACCTGCTCCATCGCCGCGATCGCCTGGCCGCTGCTCGCACCCGGCCCGGCCGAGCCATTGATCAGCACCGCCGGATAAAGGTTGTATAGATAGATCGCATCCGCGCCCTGCACGGTGGTGATCGTTACCACCGACGAGAGCGGCACCATGCCGCCGTTGGCGCTGCGAACGTAGAGCTGGTCTATGTCGCTCACTTGGTCGCGGAATTGCTGCTGATCCTGCACGATCACCTGGAACACGAAGTTCTGATAGTTGAAATCATTGACGAACTCGCTGCCGAGATTGGCCTGCAACGTCTGGTAGATCGCCACCGGCGTCACGCCCAACAGCTCGGCCTTGGCGGTATCGACATGCACCATCAGTTGCGGCACGTCGGCCGAGAACGTCGTGAAGACGTTGCTAAGGCTCTTGCTCTGGTTCGCCGCCAGGATCAGCCCGCGCGCCACCTGCGCGAGCTGCTGGAAGCTCTGCCCGGCACGCGCCTCCAGCACGTAATTGATGCCGCCGGTCGTGCTGATCCCCGGAATCGACGGCGGCGCGAAACTCACCACCGTTGCCTGCGGCATCGCGTTGAACTGCGGCTGCAGCCGCGCGATCACCGCCGGCACAGACTGGCTGGCCGGGCGATCGGCCCAGGGTTTCATGATGGCGATGACCGACCCGGCGTTCGGCTCCTGCGCGCCGGCAACCAGGCTGAATCCCCCGATCTCGATCGCATGCGCGACGCCGGGCGTCTGGCGCACCAGCCGGCCGATGTCCGCCACCTCCTGCTCGGTGCGCGTCAGCGAGGCTCCGGCCGGAAGCTGCACGTTGACGAAGAAATATCCCTGGTCCTCGACCGGAAGGAACGAGGTCGGCGTGCCCTCGAACACCAGGCATGCGGCGGCGAAAACCGCGATCATCGACAGCGCGGCGAGTGCGAGCCGCCGCGACAGGAACCGCACCGTGCGGCCATACCCGTTGCGCGCCACTTCGAAGCCGTGGTTGAACCAGCGGAACGCGAAGAAACCGGCCGGCCTTGGCGGTCGGAGCAGCAGCGCGCAAAGCGCCGGGCTGAGCGTCAGCGCGTTGATCGCCGAAATCACCACGGAGACCGAGATGGTGACGGCGAACTGGCGGTAGAGCGCGCCGGTGACGCCGGAGATGAAGCCCACCGGGGCGAACACGGCGACCAGAACGAGCGTGGTGGCGACCACGGGCCCGGTGATCTCCGCCATCGCCTGCCGCGTCGCCTGCGCGCGCGGCATTTCGGGATGGTCCTCGAGCGTGCGGGTGACGTTCTCGACCACGACGATCGCGTCATCGACCACGAGCGTGATCGCCAGCACGATCGCGAACAGATCCACCGTGTTCGCCGAGTATCCGAGCACATAGAGGACGGCGAACACGCCGATCAGCGACACGGGAATGGCGATGGTCGGGATCAGGGTCGCCCGCCAGTTCTGCAGGAACACGTAAACGACGGCGATCACCAGCACGAGCGTGATCGCCAGTGTTCGCAGAATCTCGTCGATGTTGGCGCGGACGAAGTTGCTGGCATTATAGACGATGGCGTAGCTCAGCCCCTCGGGGAATTGCCGCGACAGCGTCTTCATGTCGCGTTCGATCGTGGCGGCGAGCTGCAGCGCGTTCGCGTTCGGCGTCTGATAGACCGCGAGCGTGGCCGACGGGCTGCCGTCCAGCGCCGCCGCGGAGCTGTATTGCTGGGCGGCGAGCTGCACCTGGGCCACGTCACCCACCCGCACGATGCCGTTCGGCGTGGCGCGGACGATGATGTTGGCGAACTGCTTCGGATCGCTCAGCCGCCCCGGGGCGAGAACGGTCAGCTCCTGCTGCTGCTCGCCGCCGATCGGCGGCGCCCCGATCTGACCGGCCGCCGCCTGCACATTCACCGCCTGAATGGCGGCAATCACGTCGCTCGCGGTGATGTCGAGCGCGGTCATCCGCTGCGGATTGAGCCAGATCCGCATCGCGTACTGGCGCTGGCCGAAAATCTGCGTGTTGCCGACGCCACTGATGCGCGCGATCTCCTGCTGGAGATGCATGTACGCGTAGTTCGAGATGAAGACCTGATCGTATTTGTGGTCCGGCGAAAAGAGATTGACCGCCAGCACGAAGTTGCTGGACGCGGCGCGCACCGTGATGCCTTCGGCCTGCACCTCGGCAGGCAGCAGCGCCTCGGCGAGCTGCACCCGGTTCTGCACGTTCACCTGGTCGATGTTCGGGTCGCTGCCGATCGCGAAGGTGACGACCAGGCTATAGGTGCCGGCGGAGGATGACGTGCTCTGCATATAGAGCATGTCGGGCACGCCGTTCACTTGTTCCTCGATCGGCTCTGCGACCGTGTTGGCGATCGTGTGGGCGCTCGCGCCCGGATAGGCGACGCTGATGACCACCTGCGGCGGCGTGATGTTCGGATATTGCGAGATCGGGATCGCCGACAGCGCGAGCAGGCCGGCCAGCGTGATGACGATCGAGATGACGATCGCGAACTTCGGCCGCCGGATGAAGAAGGCGGAGAACACAGGCTAGTGCCCGCGGATGCTTGTCCCCTCCGCCTGCGGGGGCGGAGGGCTGAGGGGAGGAGGGGGATCCGAGCCCGCCGCGGCGAACCTACGCACTAGCCGCCTTCCCCGCCGCCGGCCGCGCCGGGCCCGGTTTGCGCCGTCGCCTGCGGCCGCGCCAGCTGCGGCGCCACCCTTTCGCCGGGGCGCACCTTCTGCATCCCGGCCACGATCACGCGCTCGCCGCCGGTCAGCCCCTTCTCAACGATGTAGTTCTGCGCGACCTGCCACCCGAGCGTGATCGGCTGCTGCTGCACCACGTCGTTGCTATCCACCACCAGCACGTAGCTGCCCTGCTGGTCGGTGATCACCGACGCGACCGGCACCACCGGCCGCTCCTGCGGCTGAGCGCGGCGCACGTTCACCGTGACGTAGCTGCCGGGCAGCAGCAGCCGGTCGGGGTTCGGAAAATCGGCATAGACGCTGACCGTGCCGGTCTCTGTGCTCACCTCGTTGCCGAGGAAGGCGATCCTGCCCGCCTGCGCGTACGGCTTGCCGTCCGGCAGCGTGAGCGTCACCGCCAGCCCGGCGGCGATCTTGTCCACGCTGGCCCCGGTCTGCTGCTGCACGCTGACGATCTGGCGGTCGCTCACCGGGAACACCACGCGGATCGGGTCCATCTGGTTGATGGTCACCATCGCCGGCGTGGATGGGGTGACGAGGTTGCCGACCGTCGGCGCGATCGCGCCGATACGACCGTCGATCGGGGCGACGATCGTGCAATAGCTGAGATTGAGCGCCGCCTCGGCGAGGCTCGCCTGCGCCGCCAGCACATTGGCCTGGTCCTGGTCGCGCGTGGCGATCGCCTGATCGAGATTGGACTGCGCCTCGAACCCTTGGTGCGCGAGCTGCGCGGCGCGCTGGTACTGAAGCTGGGCGTTCTTGAGCGCCGCGTTCGCCGAATCGAGCTGCGCCTGCGCCTGCTCGACGGCGGCCTGGTATTGCGCCTTCTGCAGCTCGAACAGCACCTCGCCCTTCTTGACGTCGCTGCCCTGCTTGACCGGCTCCTGCTCGATGAAGGCGGTGACGCGCGGCACGATGGCGACCGACTGGATCGCCTGCACGTGGCCGACGAAACTGCTGGACGGGGCGACATTCTCGACCGCCACCGGCGCGACCACCACAGCCGGCGGCGGCGCGGTGGCGCCCGGCGGCTGCGCGCTCACCGGCCCAGCCAAGCCGCCGAGCATCGGCAGGAGCGCCGCCGCAATGCGTAGTCCATGCCTCAGCATGCGCCGTCCCCGACGCTCCGACCGCAGGGAAGTGAGGCCGCCCCGCAATGGCGGTAGATGCCTCAACCTTTGTTGAGTGAGGTCAGGGCTTCTTGCGGGAAAGGAAGCGCACCAGCCGCGCGCGCCTGGCATCGAGCTGCCACCAGGGGCCGAGGACGGAGAACTCGGCGAGTGCCGCCGTGGGAAAGCCGCGCGCGAGCTGTTCGAGCGCCGGCGCGGGCGCCGGGCCGCCATCGTGCAGCGAGGCGGCGAAGTCGTGCAGCCCGGGGTTGTGGCCGATCAGCAGCACGCTCCGCACCGTCTCGGCGACGCCGTTCAGGACCGCGCGGATGCCCGAGGCCGGGGCGAGATAGAGCGCGTCGACGGGTTCGACGAGCGGCGTCTCGTCCCAGGGCTCGAGCCCCTCCAGCGTTTCCATCGTGCGGCGGGAGGGCGATACGAGCACGAGGTCGGGTGCCAGTCCGAGTTCCTTCATGCGCGCCCGCGTGGCCGCGATCGCGGCGCGGCCCGCTTCGTTCAGCGGGCGGTCGCGGTCGTCCTGGCCAGTGGCGGCCTGGGCGGCCTTGGCATGGCGAAGGAGCAGAAGCTGCCGCATCGTGCCTATCCTGACATGCGGGGGGCGGCTTGTCGCGGGCGGAGGAGAAGCGGGCGATGGGACGGATCGAGAAGCGGCGCGTGCGCGTCCTGGGGCGGGAGATGGCGTTCGCCGAGATGGGCGCGGGGCCGCCGGTGCTGTTCCTGCACGGCAACCCGACCAGCTCCTTCCTCTGGCGCGCGGTGATGCCGCCGGTCGCCGCTTCTGGAGCGCGCTGCATCGCCCCCGACCTGATCGGCATGGGCGATTCGGAAAAGCTGACCCCGGCGAAGGCCGACACCTACAGCTTCGCGGTCCACAGCGCCTTCGTGGATGGCTTCATCGCCGCGGTGCTGGACGATTCCGCGCGGCCCGTGCTCGTGCTGCACGACTGGGGTTCCGCCCTCGGCTTCGACTGGGCGCGGCGACATCCGGGGCGGGCGCGCGGCTTCGCCTACATGGAGGCGATCGTGCGGCCGTTCGCCGGCTGGGAGGAGTGGAACCCGGACGCGGTGCGGATCTTCCAGGGCTTCCGCTCCGCACAGGGCGAGGAGCTGATTCTCGCGCGCAACCTGTTCGTCGAACGGGTGCTGCCGGGATCGGTGATCCGCACGCTGTCCGAGGTCGAGATGGCGGAATACCGCCGCCCCTTCGCGCGGCCGGAGGATCGCTGGCCGACGCTCGCCTGGCCGCGCGCGATCCCGATCGGCGGCCAGCCCGCCGACCTGACGGCGCTGGTGGCGGACTACGCCGCCTGGATGGCAGGCAACGACATCCCCAAACTGTTCGTGAACGCCGATCCGGGCGCGATCCTGACCGGCGCGGTGCGCGAATTCTGCCGCACCTGGCCCAATCAGAAAGAGATCACGGTCGCGGGCAAGCACTTCATCCAGGAGGATTCCGGTCCGGAGATCGGCGCTGCCATCGCGGACTGGCTGAAAACCGTGCCGTGATTGTCGTCTTCGGTTCGATCAACCTCGACCTGATCTTCCCGCTGCCGCGGCTGCCGCAGCCGGGGGATACGCTGCTTGCCCCCGCCGTTCGCATCGAGCCCGGCGGCAAGGGCGCCAATCAGGCGCTCGCGGCGGCGCGGGATGGGAGGCGCGTGGTGATGGCGGGCGCCGTGGGACGCGATGCGCTCGCCGATGCCGCGCTGCGGCTGCTCCGCGAGGCTCGTGTCGATCTGTCGCGCGTGGCCCGTGCCGACGCGCCGACCGGCTGCGCCGGCATATTCGTGGATCAGGAGGGCCGCAACGTGATCGGCGTCGGCTCGGGCGCCAATCTCATGGCGGATGCGGCCCAGGTGGACGACGCGCTGCTCGGCCCGACCACGACGGTGGTGATGCAGATGGAAGTGCCGCCCGCGCAAAACGCCGCGCTGATCCATCGGGCGCGCAGCGCCGGGGCGCGGCTGGTGCTGAATCTCGCCCCGGCGGGCACGCTCGATCGCGATGCGCTGCGCGCGCTCGATGTGTTGGTGGTGAACGAGGCGGAAGCGGCTTGGCTTGGGCGCGCTCTCGGCTGCGCGGGCGAGGCCGCCGCGCTGTCCGACACGCTGTCCGGCCCGGCCGTCGTCCGCACCCTCGGCGCCGGGGGCGTGGAAGCGGCCGATCGCACCTTGTCGGTCCGCCTACCCGCCCGCCCGGTCAAGGTGGTCGACACCACCGCGGCAGGCGACTGCTTCACGGGCGTGCTGGCCGCCGCGCTCGATGGCGGCGCGGGGCTAGAATGGGCGCTGCGGCGGGCCAACGTCGCTGCGGCGCTCTGCTGCACGCGGGCGGGCAGCCAGGCGACCATGCCGGTTGCGGCCGAAACCGACGCCGCGCTCGCCGCTACGGCGTGAGGCAGGCTGCAATATACGGAGGCAAACTGAACGCGGCCACGTGCACCTCCGGCGTCCAGTAGCGCGTGCTGCCGAGAATGCCCGCCGCCCTCGCGCGGGTACGCAGCTCATCGGCGGGCAGGCGCGCCATCGCCGCGTCCTTGGCTGCCCAGCCGAGCGTCATGAAGCCGCCGACATAGGTCGGAACCGCCGCCACATAGGCGCTGACATGCGGGAAGAAGCGGGCGCGGCGCCGGCTCGTCTCGCGCAGTTCGTCCGCTTGCATGAACGGCACGCCGCACTGGTTCACCACCAGTCCGTGCGCCGTCAGCACGCGCGCGCAGTTGCGGTAGAACTCATCGGTGAACAGCACCTCGCCGACGCCGATCGGGTCGGTGGAATCAACGATAATCACGTCGAAGGCACCGTCCGGCGCGCGCTTCACGTAGTCGATGCCGTCGCCCACGATCACCTCGGCGCGCCGATCGTCCCAGGCGTCGCCGCCGATCTTCGGCAGGAACTCCTTGGAGAGCCTGATCACCTCGCCGTCGATCTCCACCATCACCGCCCGCCGCAGCACGCGATGCTGGAGCGCGCGGCGCAATACCCCGCCATCGCCCGCGCCGATGATCAGCACGTTCTCCGCCGCGCCATGCGCGAGCAGGGGCACGTGCGTCAGCATCTCCTGATAGACGAACTCGTCGGCCTCGGTGATCTGCACCACGCCGTCGAGCAGCATGACGCGGCCATGCGTGGCGGTTTCCAGGATCGCGATATCCTGGAAGGCGCTTTTCACGCGCGCGAGCTCGCGCACCACCCGGAACCGCTGGCCCCAGTCGGGATACAGCGTCTCGTTGACCCAGATGTCGGCGGTCATCAGGGGATCAGGCCGCGCCGCTGCTCGCTGAGCTGCACGTGTGCGGCGCCAAACGCCTGCTTCAGGACCGGCAGCGACTTGTACGGGTCGCAGGCGCCGCACATGAAAATATCGACGGCGGCGAAATCCCGCTCCGGCCATGTGTGGATCGAGATATGGCTTTCCGCCAGCACGATCACGCCCGATACGCCGCCGTTCGGCGCGAAATGGTGGAAATGGCTGTGCAGGATCGTCGCCCCCGCCGCCTCGGCGGCGTCGCGCAGGTGGCGGTCGATGTAGTCCGGATCCGATAGGTTCCGCGCGCCCCACAGATCGACGAGCAGATGCGTGCCGGCGAACTTCACGCCGTCCTTCTGGACGAAATAATCCTTCGGTGCGTCGGCGCCGCCTAAGTCCTGGGTCGCGCTCGGATCATCCGAGACCATCCCCAGCGGGAGAAGTGCCTCCATGGGCCACCCCTTTCCTACCAGTAGACAGCCTTGCGGGCGGCGAGCGCCCTCTGGGGCCAAAGGAGGGCGGAACATGGTCAAACACCCCCGGCGGCGCAAGAGGTTTTCTGCCGCGCCGCCGCATGACCGCCGCCCGTACAAGCCTGGGGCGGCCGCAAGGCCGCCCCAGGGAATTCGCTGATGATAATGCGGGTCGGGACTAGCCGGCGTTGTCGCCGCTCACCGTCACCCGGTCGCCCACGTAGGCGTTGGCGGCATGAGCGCTGCCGGCGAAGGCGATGCCGGTCGAAACGATCATGCCGAGGGCCAGGAAGCCCGCAAGAAGAGTCTTCATCGCTGATCTCCGTTCCTTTTTCTTCCGCCTCGCCGCCCGTGTCTTCCGTCCGGGGCGAAGGCGCGTCCGAAGTCCGAACGCGAGCGGCTATGTGTGGCCTGTGCTGCACTGCAGAACGCCCGGGCTCCCACCCCCAGCCATGCGGAGCCAGGGGCTTGAGAATCGGAGACGGCGACATAATAAGCCAGCTTATGGTTTATCACGGAACCGTGAGCGGCGCCGCATTGACCCATCCGGCTGCGGGCGTCCAGGTGGGCGTATGAGGGTTCACGTCGTCGGCGCCGGGTTGGCGGGGCTGGCCGCCGGGCTCAGCCTGACGGCACGCGGCATGGCGGTGACGGTGCACGAGGCGGGCCCGGCCGCCGGGGGGCGCTGCCGGTCCTATTTCGACCGCGAGCTCGGGCTCACGATCGACAATGGGAATCACCTTTTGCTGAGCGGGAATCGGGCGGCATTCGATTTCCTGCGCGAGATCGGCGCGGCGGACCGCCTGGGTGGGCCGGCGGCGCCGATATTTCCGTTCTTCGAGCCGGGCTCCGGGCGGCGCTGGACGCTGCGGCTGAGCGCGGGCCGCATGCCGTGGTGGCTGTTCGCCCCGGCGCGGCGCGTGCCGGAGACGCGGCTCGGCGACTATGTGCGGATGCTGGCGCTGGCACGGATAGGTAACGATGCCACGGTGGCCGGCGCGATGCCGGATGGCGCGCTCTACCGGCGGCTCGTCGCGCCGCTGGCGGTCGCCGCCTTGAACACGCCGCCCGAGGAGGGGCTGGCGCGCCTGCTCGGTGCGGTGATGCGGGAGTCGCTGTTGCGTGGCGGGGCGGCATGTCTGCCCCGTTTTCCGCGCGCGGGTCTGTCCTATGCCTTCGTCGATCCCGCCATCGAAACGCTGCGCGCGCGCGGCGCGGAGCTGCGGTTCGGGCGGCGCGTGGCGGCGCTCGACATCGTGGACGGCCGCGTAGCCGCTTTGCGTACAGCCGAGGGCACGCTGGCGTTGGCGGCGGGGGATGCGCTGGTGCTGGCCGTGCCGCCCTGGGTGGCGGCGGACCTGCTGCCCGGGCTCGCGGTGCCCGACGCCTTTCAGGCGATCCTCAACATCCATTTCGCGGCGCGCGCCGATCCGGGCGAGGCCGGCCTCATCGGTCTCGTGGGCGGCACGGCGGAATGGGTGTTCGTCAAGTCCGACCACGTCTCCATCACCATCAGCGCCGCGAACCGGTTGGTCGAACGCCCCGCCGAGGAACTCGCGGCTTCGGTCTGGCCCGAGGCGTACGCGGCGCTCCGCTTGCCCGAAGGTCCGCTGCCGCCCTCGCGGGTGGTGAAGGAGAAGCGCGCCACCTTCGCCGCTACCGAAGCGCAGGAGCGGCGGCGGCCGGGCGCGCGCGTGCCGGGGCTCGCCAACCTGGCGTTGGCGGGCGACTGGACCGCCACCGGCCTGCCCGCGACGATCGAGGGCGCGATCCGTTCCGGCAGGCGCGCGGCGGAGGCGGTGTTGGGTGGGTAAAGTTGGACGGACCCCGGCACACTCCATCTCCGCCCCCGAGAACGAAGGGGAAAGCGGGGCGCCTAGCGCCCCGCCTTCATCCGTCGGATCCAGCCCTCGAACGCCGTCAGAAGCTGGCCGATGAAGTCGCGCGTGGGCTGATCCGTCAGCTTGCCCTCGGCGTCGAACTTCGTCTGCGCGGCGCCGATGAACACCTCTGGCCGGTTCAGCACATGGCCGTTGAGGAAGATGAAACACTGGCGAAGCTGGTACTGCGCCCGCGCGGTGCCGAGCGCGCCACCGGAGGCGCCCATGATGGCGATCGGTTTGCCATCGAATGGCTGCTCAGGGGGGCGCGAGGCCCAGTCGATCGCATTCTTCAGCACCCCGGCAATGCCGTAATTGTATTCGGGGGTGGAGATCAGCAGCCCGTCCGCCTCCTTGATCTTGCGGCGGAAGTCCTCGACCGGAGCCGGAAAGCCCTGGGCGCGTACGTCCTCGTTGTAGAGCGGAATGTCGGCGATGTCGTACCGCTCGATCTTCATCGACGCCGGCGCGAGCTCCTGCGCGGCGCGAACCACCGACGTGTTGAAGGAGCCGCGTCGCAAACTGCCGGAGACCGCCAGGACGCGAATTGGTGTGTCGCTCATGCTGCAACTCCCACGTTTCAAAGAAGGCGCTCATTACGCTCGGGGCCGCACCGCTGGCAATGCGACGCAGCCGGCGGGCGCGAGGATCGTTGCCAATGTGCAGTCCTGTCACTCGGGTGATCCGGTGTTGCGCCCTGCCACCCTGGCCGGCGCCGCCCTGCTGGCGGGAAGCGTGGCTCAGTCAGCGCCGGAGCCCGCCGATCAGCCGCCCGCTCGAACCGGCAATCAGCAACGGAGCTTGAGCAGCAAGCTCGCCCAGAGCAACGGCACGATCCAGCTGCCGCCGACCGACCCGACGATGGAAGCAAAGCCGCAGCAAACGGGCCGATGCCCGTGATCACGCCACGGCAGAAGAACGGTCCGGGCGTAGTCGCGAAATTGGCCGTCGAATCAGCCCTTGTCAGGGGCTTGCGGCTTCCCGCCTCCGCTCCATATGCCGGGTTGCAGCGGGCTGGGCAGTCCCGGTCGCTGTGTTCGACGTTTCCTCCCTAAACTTCGCGGCGCCCTTCCGGGGCGCCGCGTTTTTTTCCGTTCTTTGCGGTTTCGGCGCGGCGGGCGTATTTCCCGGCCATGGACCTTGATTTCTCGGAAGGCGAAATCCTTCGCTACTCGCGCCACATCCTGCTGCGCGAGGTGGGTGGCGTCGGGCAGGCGCGTCTTCGTGCCGCGAAGGTGCTGGTGATCGGCGCCGGTGGGCTGGGCAGCCCGCTCGTCCTATATCTGGCCGCGGCCGGCGTCGGCACGATCGGCGTGGTGGACGACGATCAGGTGGAACTATCGAACCTGCAACGGCAGATCGCGCATACGACCGACCGGCTCGGCGTGGCGAAGGCGCGCTCGGCGGCGGAAGCGGCGCGCGCGATCAATCCCCTGGTCCGCGTCGAGCCCCTCGCGCGGCGGCTCGACGCGGCGAACGCGCTGGAGACAATCGGCCGTTACGACATCGTCTGCGACGGCACCGATAATTTCGCCACCCGCTTCCTGGTCGCCGATGCCTGCGTGCTGGCGAAGCGCACATTGGTTTCCGCGGCGGTGCTGCGTTTCGAGGGGCAGTTGTCGGTGTTCAAGCCGCACCTCCATGCGGGCGGCCCGTGCTACCGCTGCCTCTATCCCGAGCCGCCGCCGCCGGGCATGGTGCCGTCTTGTTCCGAGGCGGGCGTGCTCGGCGCGGTCACCGGGGTGATGGGAACGTTGCAGGCGACCGAGGTGCTGAAGGAAATACTCGGGATCGGCGAGACGCTGTCGGGGCGGCTGCTGATCTGGGATGCGCTGGCCACACGCTTCCGCACGATCCGCCTGCCGCGCGACCCGGCCTGCCCCCTGTGCGGCGATAACGCCTCGATCACCGACCTGTCGGCGCATCGCGATGCGCCGGTCGAGGCGGTCTCCTGTGCCGTCTGAGGTGCCGCCGCTCGGCGTTTTGCTGATCTCGGGCGGGCACGCGCGCGCGCACTATGCCTTCGTGCTCGCCACCAGCGCCGCCGCGCTCGGCCGCAAGGTGGTGTTCTTCGCAACCAACGATGGCGTGCACGCGCTGCGCGCCGAGCTTTCCAGCGTGCCAGGGATGCAGGAAGGCGAGGCGCTGCGGCGCATGGTCGGTGTGGGCACGCTCAACGAGCTGCGCGCCGCCGCCGCCGAGCTTGGCATCCGCCGCATCGTCTGCGAGGCAGGGATGCGCGTCGCCGGGGTGGACCACAGCATGCTCACCGCGGGCGCGGAGGTTGCCGGGGTGGCGACGTTCCTCGCGGAGGTGGGCGAGGGGCAGATCGTTACCTTGTAGGCGCCGCCAGCGCGCGCAGCGCATCGCCCTGCAGGCGCTGGCCGATCCAGTCCGTCACCGGGCGCGCGCCGATGCGGCGGTAGAAGGCAAGCGCCGGCTCGTTCCACTCGAGCACGCGCCAGTCCATCGACCAGCAGTCGGCTTCCACCGCGATGCGCGCGAGATGGCGGATGAAGGCGAGCCCGATGCCGCCGCGCCGGTGCTCGGGTTCGACGAAGATGTCCTCGAGAAACAGGATCGCCCGCGCGTTGAACGTGCTGAGCACGAAATACCAGATCGCGACCCCGACCGCCCGGCCCCCCGCTTCGGCGATAACGGCATGGCCGAGCGGCCGTGATCCGAACAGCACGCGGGCGAAATCGGCTTCGGTGGCGTGGAAGCGATCGAGCAGCCGCTCGTATTCGGCGAGCCCGCGCACGAGCCGGTGCACCGTGCCGACATCGGCGGGCACGGCGTCGCGCAGCACGAAGCCGCTCACAGCATCAGGCTCAGCGGGTCTTCCATGACCGCCTTGAAGGCGGCGAGCCATTCCGAGGCGAGCGCGCCGTCGATCGCGCGGTGATCGACCGACAGCGTGCAGGTCATCATGGTGGCAACGGCGATCTGGCCGTCCTTTACCACTGGGCGCTGCTGGCCGGCGGCGACCGCCAGGATGCCAGCCTGCGGCGGGTTGATGACCGCGGCGAACTCGCTCACGCCGTACATGCCCATGTTGGAGATGGAGAAGCCGCCGCCCTGGAACTCCTCGGGCTTCAGCTTGCCCGCCTTGGCGCGCGCTGAAAGGTCTTTCATCTCGTTGCTGATCGCCGCCAGCCCCTTCTGGTCGGCCTTGCGGATGATCGGCGTGATGAGCCCGTCCGGGATCGCCACCGCGACGCTGATGTCCACGTCGTCGTAGAGCACGATGCCTTCCTCGGTGTAGCTCGCGTTCACCTTTGGCACGCGGCGCAGCGTGACGGCGGCGGCCTTGATAACGAGGTCGTTCACCGACAGGCGGAACGCGCCTGGGCCTTCCTTCGGCGATTTCGCGTTCAGGTCCGAGCGAAGCTTCAGCAGCGCATCCAGCTCGATGTCCATCGAGACATAGAAGTGCGGGATCGTCTGCTTCGATTCGGCGAGCCGCCGGGCGATGACCTTCCGCATCGTCGTGTGCGGCACGAGCTGGTGCGGCGCGGTGATCGGCGTGGCGGGCGCGCGCGCGGTCGGGGCGGGTGCCGGCGCGGCGGCCGGAGCCGCGGCGGCTGCGGCGGCGGGCGCGGCGCGGGGCGCTTGCAGCGCGGCCTCGATGTCGGCCTTGACGATGCGCCCGTTCGGGCCGCTGCCCTTCAGGCCGCGCAGGTCGATGCCGGCCTGGAGCGCCATGCGGCGGGCGAGCGGAGAGACGAAGATGCGCTCGCCTTCCGCCGCCGCATCGTGGCCGTTGCCGCGCCGCGGCTGCGCGGCGGGCGCGGGGGCGGCCTGCGGTGAAGGCGCCGGCGAGGCTTGCGCCGGCGCGGGCGCGGCGGCGGACGGCTTCGGCGCGGACGCGGGTGCGGCGGCGCCGTCGGGCACCTTCTCGCCGGGCGCGACCAGCACCGCGATCGGATCGTTCACCTTCACGCCCTCGGTGCCGTCGCCGACCAGGATCTTGCCGAGCACGCCCTCGTCGACCGCCTCCACTTCCATCGTCGCCTTGTCGGTCTCGATCTCGGCGATCACGTCGCCCGCCTTCACCGGCTCGCCTTCCTTCTTCAGCCAGCGGGCCAGCGTGCCTTCGGTCATCGTCGGGCTCAGCGCCGGCATCAGGATGTTGGTGGCCATTCGCTGTTTCCTTCGGGTGAGGGCGTGCGCTCAGACGATCTTCTTCACCGCATCCACCACCCACTCGGGCTGCGGCAGCGCGAGCCGTTCCAGGTTGGCGGCATAAGGCAGCGGCACATCGGCGCCATGCACGCGCACGGGCGGCGCATCCAGCCAGTCGAAGGCGTTCTCGATCACCTGCATGGCGATCTCGGCGCCGATGCCCGCGTACGGCCAGCCCTCCTCCACCGAGACGATGCGGTTGGTTTTCTTCACGCTCTGGATGATGGTCGCGGTATCCAGCGGACGCAGGCTGCGGAGGTTGATTACCTCTGCCTCGATCCCCTCGGCGGCCAGCGCCTCGGCCGCCTTCAGCGCCACGCCGACCATGATGCTGAACGCAACGATCGTCACCCGGTCCCCGGCGCGCTCGATTTTCGCCTTGCCGAGCGGGACGATGAAATCCTCATCGATCGGGCACTCGAAGGTCTGGCCGTAGAGGATCTCGTTCTCCAGCACGATCACCGGGTTCGGATCGCGGATCGCGGCTCGCAGCAGGCCCTTGGAGTCCGCCGCGGACCAGGGCGCGACCACCTTGAGCCCCGGCACGTGCGCGTACCAGCTCGCATAACACTGGCTGTGCTGGGCGGCGACGCGCGCCGCGGCGCCGTTCGGGCCGCGGAACACGATCGGGCAGCCCATCTGGCCGCCGGACATGTACAGCGTCTTCGCCGCCGAGTTGATGATCTGGTCGATCGCCTGCATGGCGAAGTTGAAGGTCATGAACTCGACGATCGGGCGCAGCCCATTCAGTGCGGCGCCGACCGCCATGCCGGTGAAGCCGTGCTCGGTGATCGGCGTGTCGATCACGCGGCGCTCGCCGAATTCCTGCAGCAGGCCCTGGCTCACCTTGTATGCGCCCTGATACTGCGCGACCTCCTCGCCCAGCAGGAACACGCTTTCGTCGCGCCGCATTTCGGCGGCCATCGCGTCGCGCAGCGCCTCGCGCACGGTGATCGGCTTCGTCGGCCCCCAGTCGCGCTCGGGCTGCGGCGCAGGCACGGCGGCGACCTCCGGCTTGCGCTGGCCTTCCGCGCCGCGCATGGCGATCGCGTTCACGTCGGCCGCCTCGGCGGCGCCCTTCGGCAGCGCGCGCGCTTCCCGCGCGGGCGGCGGCGGGGCGGCGGAAACGTCCTCGCCGTTGGCGGCAAGCACGGCGATCGGCGTGTTCACCGGCACGCCCTCGGTGCCCTCGTTGACGAGGATGCTCGCGAGCTTGCCCTCGTCGACGGCTTCCACCTCCATCGTCGCCTTGTCGGTCTCGATCTCGGCGATCACGTCGCCCGCCTTCACCTCGTCGCCGACCTTCTTGAGCCAGCGGGCGAGCTTGCCCTCCGTCATGGTGGGCGAGAGGGCGGGCATGAGAACCTGGGTGGACAAAGCTCAGCCCTCCAGCAGCACGTCGGTCCAAAGCTCGGACGGATCGGGTTCCGGGCTCGATTGCGCGAATTCCGCCGCCGCGGTGACCTCGGCGCGCGCCTCGTCCTCGATCTTCTTAAGCTCGTCCTCGCTCACGCCGGCCTCCGCCAGCCGGCGGCGTACGAGGTCGATGGCGTCGTGATGCTCGCGCATCTCCTGCACTTCCTCGCGCGAGCGGTAGCGCGCGGGATCGGACATCGAATGGCCGCGATAACGGTAGGTCAGCATCTCGAGCAGGATCGGGCCCTTGCCGGCGCGGCAATGCGCCACCGCCTCGTCGGCGGCTTCCTTGACCGCGACCACGTCCATCCCGTCCACCTTCCGGCCCGGAATGCCCCATGCGGCGCCGTTCTGCGACAAATCGTGCGAGGCGGAGGCGCGCTCCACGCTCGTGCCCATGCCGTAGCGGTTGTTCTCGATCACATATATGACCGGTAGCTTGAACAGCGCCGCGAGGTTGAAGCTCTCGTACACCTGTCCCTGGTTGGACGCGCCCTCGCCGAAATAGGTGACGCTGACCCGGTCGTTCTTGCGGTACCAGTTGCTGAACGCGAGCCCGGTGCCGAGGCTCACCTGCGCGCCGACGATGCCGTGCCCGCCGAAGAAATTCTTCTCCTTGCTGAACATGTGCATCGAGCCGCCCTTGCCGTGCGAGTAGCCGCCGGCCCGGCCGGTCAGCTCCGCCATCACGCCCTTGGGGTCCATCCCGCAGGCGAGCATGTGGCCGTGGTCCCGATAGGAGGTGATGACCTGATCGCCCTCGCCGAGCGCGAGCTGCACGCCGACGACGACCGCCTCCTGGCCGATATAAAGATGGCAGAAACCACCGATCAGACCCATGCCGTAAAGCTGGCCGGCGCGTTCCTCGAAGCGGCGGATCAGCACCATGGTGCGGAACGCGCGCCGCAGCAGGTCGACGTCGGCCGACGCGCGCGCCTTGCCGCGCCGCGTTTTTTCGGCTGCCTGGGCCATGCGCTCCCCTCCCCAATTGGCGGCCCGTTCGTAGCGCCCGGCCCGTGGAGCGGCAAGGCTTTGAAACGCAACGACGCGCGCCGAAACGCCGCGACCAAGCGTGAGAAAGAGAGTACCGGCTGGCGGGCTCGCGCGTGCCCTCAATTTCAAATTCGGCGGGCACAGCGTAACATCATTAGCAAGCGGCGTTCCTAATCGCTCGTTGCCTGCACGACGCCGTCATACAGAACCGGGCCGGTCGGCGCGCTGGTGGGCGAGCCGCCCTTGGGTTCAAGACTCACCATCAAATGCGTGCCGGGCGGGATCGCGCTGGCCAGCCGCATTCCGCCGGGCGGCAGCACGCCGAGCGAGCGGGGAGCCTTCGCTCCGGGCGGAAGGGTCCAGAGTTCGTAGTCGCGATCCGGCGGTGCCGCGTCGACCGGCGCGGCCGGGCGGATGGCGAGCGCGCCGCCTTGGCGGTCGAGCGCCAGCAGGAACGCGCCTGGCTTGACGGGGGCGAGCGCGACCACTTCCGGCGGCGCGGCGGGTCGCAGGAAAGCCAGGCCGGCGAAGACGGCGGCGAGCGCCAGCCCGACGCCCGCGGCGAGCTGCCAGCGGCGCAGGGCCCCGCGCAGGCGCGCGGCTTCGGGCGCGAGCACGGGCGTGCCGATCCGCGCCTCGATCCGCGCCCAGAGGTCGGGCGGCGGGTCCGCCGTCTCGGCAAGCCGGGAAAGCGGCGCGAGGCGACGCTCCCAGGCACGAACGGCATGGGCGAAGTCCGGATCGGCGAGAACCAGGCGCCGCGCCTCCTCCAGTTCCGGGCCGTCCAGCGTTCCGAGCACATACTCGGCCGCCAGCATGTCGCGATCCGAGCCGCTCATGACTCGAGGCACCCGCGCAACGCGGCGAGGCCGCGGCGGATCGAGGATTTGACCGTGCCGAGCGGGAGGGCGAGGCGACGCGCGAGCGCGCCGTGCGAGAGCCCGTGGACGAAGGCGAGGGTGATCAGCCGCCGCCGCTCCGGCTCGAGCTGCCCCAGGCACCGGCGCAGCGCCTCCGTCTCCGCATCGCCCACCAGCCGGTCGAGCGCGCCGGGGCTGTCGTCGGCCTCGTCGGGCGCCTCGTAGCCGGTGGTCTCCCTGCCGCGCTGGCGGAGAATGTCGAGCGCCCGGTAGCGCACGAGGCTTACGAGCCAGGCTTCGGCGCTGCCGCGATCGGGGTCGAACCCGCCCGCCTGCTGCCAAGCCTGGACGAACGCCTCCTGCACGGCGTCGGCCGCCGCCGCCGGGTCGCCCGTGATGGCGCGGGCGATGCCGAGCAGCCGTGCGGCCCAGATTTCGTAGAGGCGGCGGAACGCCGCCCGGTCGCCGCCCGCGCAGCCGCGCAGCAGGCGCGTCGTTTCATTCGGCAAAGCCGGCATCGCGCGCGACGGTATCCTACGATATGGTCTCATATGACTCGGACTCGGCCGGATCGGCTTCGCAGCGGCCCCGGCGCCGGGCGTCCCGCGCGGGCGCCGGCCAGCCGAAGGTTGCTTTCGGCGGCTTCTTCCCCCACATAGCCGCGATCTTGTTTTCGCAAAGCCGTATTGCACCGGAGGTATATCACCATGACGCACCGGAATTGGGTCCGGTACCTGCGGCCCTGCCTGCCCGGGCTGCTGGCCACCGGATTGATTGCGCTGACACATAGCGCCGCTTTCGCGCAAGGCGCGAGCGATCGGGAGGCGTGGCAGCCCCAGGTGGGCAAGGCCTCGTTCTACGGCCGGCCGATGAGCAAGTTCCGGCGCACCGCGAGCGGCGCCAGATTCGACCCGGAGGCGTTGACGGCGGCGCATCCCTGGCTGCCCTTCGGCACGAAAGTCCGGGTCACGGTGGAGCGCACCGGACGCTCGGTGGTGGTGACGATCACCGACCGGCTCGGCAATAGCCGCCGGATCATCGATCTCTCGGTCGGGGCGGCGCGGCGGCTCGGGATCACCCGTCAAGGGGTGGTCGAGGTCGCGCTCAACCCCGCCTGACGGCGGGCCGGCCCCCGCCCGAAGCCGGGCGGGGGCGCGGCACAGACTCAGTTCGGCAGCAGTACCGAACTCACCACCTGGATCACGCCGTTCGATTGCATCACGTTCGGAACCGTAATCTCGCCGACGCCGCTCTTGCCGCCCTCGACCCAGATATGGCCGTTGTCGGAGCTGAGGGTCAGATCCTCTCCCTCCACGGTCTTTAGCATGGCCTTGCCGTGGCCCTGGTCGATCATCCGCATCAGATCCTGTGTCGTGTAGCGGCCCGGGACGACGTGGTAGGTGAGGATCTTCACCAGCGTGTCCTTGTTCTGCGGCTCGAGCAGGGTCTGCACCGTGCCGGGCGGCAGCTTGTCGAACGCCTCGTTGGTTGGCGCGAACACGGTGAAGGGTCCGGGCTGCTCGAGCGTGGAGACGAGCCCCGCGGCCTTCACCGCCGCAACGAGCGTTGTGTGATCCTTCGAGTTGACGGCGTTCTCGACGATGTTCTTCGAGGGATACATCGGCGCGCCGCCGACCATGACGACCTGCTCTGCGGCGTTCGCGCTGCCTTGGGCATAGGCGGCGGGAACCGCGCTGATGGCGAGGGCGCCGGTGAGCAGGGCGGCTCGGCTGATATGACGCATCTGAAGCTCCTGTTCGGTTGACGCGAGGCAGGGCTCGCATCTCCGATACGGAGCGAGGGGCGAGACGGATGCGAAACGATCAGTATATCGTTTCCTTGAGCCGCTGCGGATAGGCGGCGTCGTAGCTCGCCCCATCGATGTCGCCTTGCGTGAGCTGAGCCAGGATCGCGCCGGTGCTGGGGAGCTCGCTGCGCGCGACGTGACGGGCCGGGTTCCAGAGCTCGGAGCGCACCAGCGCCTTCGGGCACTGGAAATAGACCGCTTCCACCGCGACCACCAACACCACCCTCGGCAGCTTGCCCTGAGCGGGGAAACGGGCGCAGAGCGCGGGATCGGCCGAGATGGCGGCGCGGCCGTTGACCCGCAGGGTCTCGCCCACGCCCGGGATCAGGAACAAGAGCGCGATTCGCGGGTCGTGGATCAGGTTCCGCAGGCTATCGATGCGGTTGTTGCCGCGCCGGTCCGGGATCAGCAGCGTGCGCTCATCCTCGATGGCGACGAAGCCGGGCGGGTCGCCGCGCGGCGAAATGTCGAGCCCGCCGGGGCCCGAGGTCGCCATCACCATGAACGGCGCCTTCTCGATGAAGGGTCGGTAGGCGGGATGGATGAACGCGACCTCCTTGCGGAGCGCAGCGGTACTGGGCTCGCCATACAGCGCGGCAAGCGCCGCCTCGTCCGTGAGCTGGAAGGGAAGTGCGGTCATGGGAAACCTCGCGCCGGGTGGGCCGATCCTTGGCCACCGGGCGGTAGGCCGCAAGTGCGGTGGGGATCGCTGCTAGACTAACCAGAGAGCAACGGCTTCACACCGACGAAGCGATGGCTCCCGCCAATGCCGGAGCGCGGGCCGCCTTGTGAGCCGGATTGCGGAACCGCAACTCGCCCTCGGCCTCGCTGTCGGAGGTGCCGAACAGCTCCATGCGGGAGGCGAAGGCGACGGCGGCGACCATCGCCGCCTCGGGGCGGGTGAGGAACTGCCTCGCCTCGCCCTCCAGTTCCAGCCGCTCGCGCAGCCCGCGCCATTCCTGGCGTTCGATATCGTCGATGAACATCGCGAGGATGCCAGGATGCCGCCCGCTGAAGCGCGTCGGCGCGATCTCCTCCATCCGGCGGCAGACCGCGCGCGCGATCTCGTCCTCGCGCCCGGCGCGCGCCGCCATCGCGAACACCGCCTCGCCGCAGGTGGTGACGGCGAGATGCGCATCCGGCCCGAACTCCCGCCGCAGGCTCGACATCAGGCCGAGCTCGCTTGCCTGCGCCCCGGCCAGCAGCAGCCGATCGAGCCGCAAGACGCAGGCGGCGTCCTGCTCCGAGCGGCGCTCCGTGCTCAGCATTTCGCGGATGCGCGCATGAAGCCGCGCCAAACCCTGCTCGTCCTGCAACCCGTCGGGCAGGCTGACGCGCAGCAGGTAGCGCCCGGGATGGGCGGCGAGCCAGGATTGCAGGTCGGGGTCGATGCGGTCGGCCAGGTGGAACCAGGCGCCACGATGGAGCTGGCGGCCGAGTTCGGCCGAGAACACCTCGCACGCCACTTCCGCCGCCGCGCCGTCGCGCGCGATCAGCAGCGAATAGGGCGCCTCGTCGCATAGCCCGGAGAACCGCACATCGTAGCCACGCCGGCGCTGCAGCCGCGCTGTTCGCAGCAGGTGGAACAGCGGCACGAGCGTATCGTCGCCGCCTGCCGCGTCGCGCAGCATCCGCTGCAAGCGGCGCCGGCCGGGCGCCGGCAGCGCTCCCATCAGCGCCACCGCCTCCGCGGCCAGCCGCGCGACCTGGCGTTCGCCCTCGGTCGGCGCCTCCACCCCCCGGCGCAGGCGCTCGATGGCAACGAAAATCGCGTGACGCCCCAGAACGGCGCGGCCGACACGCGGCCCGGCCGCGGCCTGCGCCCGGATCGCGGACAAGCGGCGCGCCCAGCGGTCCGGACCGATCAGGCCGACGAACCGATCGAGCGCCCCACGGTCAACCTGCTCGCTGTCGTCCATCCCCTAGTCCCCGCCGCCGCGCTTCCGTCCGGGGCGCCGCATACAAGTGGGTTGCGTGCAACCCAATGGTCAAGAGTGCGTGCCTCGGCCGCGCCTCGGCTACGGTAGGCGAGCGACGGTCATTATCAGCGAGAGCACGGGATTCATCGCCGAGCCGGGCGGCGCCTACTAAGCCAGCCCGGCGTGACGCTCGGCCGGCCTCGTTCTAAGCTGCGGCGCCATCGACAGGAGGCCGGCATGAGGATCGTCGGAACCGCTGGACAACTCGGCGCGCGCATCGAAGGCATCGATCTCGGTGCGCCGTTGTCGGAATCCGACTTCCGCCAGATCCTTCGCGCGCTCGGCGAGTACGGCGTGCTCTGCTTTCCGCGCCAGACCTTCGACGTGGAGGCGTTCGCCGCCTTCGGCCGCCGCTTCGGCGAGCCCGAGGTCAATGTCGCCAACATGTACCACGAGCCGGGTCATCCCGAGGTGATGATCCTCTCCAACATGAAGAACGCGCAGGGCAAGCCGATCGGCCTGTCGGACGCCGGGCAGGGCTGGCACACCGACATGTCCTATGCCTCGCAAATCGCGCTCGCCAACATCCTGCACGCGCAGCGCGTGCCCTATCGCAACGGCAAGTCCCTCGGCCAGACGCAGTTCCGCAACATGCACGCCGCCTATGAGGATTTGCCGGACGCGTATAAGCACAAGCTAGAGGGCCGCACGGCGACGCACGACTTCTCCAAGTTCTGGGACATGATGCGCGCGCGCCCCGGCTCCACGCGCCCGCCGCTGACACCGGAGCAGCGCGCCAAGCGCCCGCCGGTGCATCAGCCGATCTTCCGCCGCCACCCGATCACCGGGCGCATGGTGCTGTACGCCAATCCCGGATACACGATGTTCATCGATGACATGGACCCGCAGCAGAGCGGGGAAATTCTCGATTTCCTGTTCCGCCACCAGGAGCGCGCCGAGTACCTGTACGCGCATCACTGGACCGAAGGCGACGTGCTGATGTGGGACAATATCGGCACGGTGCACAACGCCGTCGCCGACTACATGCCCGATGAGCCGCGCTACATGCGGCGCATCCAGGTGATGGCGACGCTCGACTACGCTGCGCTCGCCCGCTGATGCCGGCACCCATCGGCTCGGAGTTCGCCGGGCGGCGCGTCGTGATCACGGGTGCGGCCGGCGGGATCGGGCGGGCGGCGACGCGCGCCTTTCTCGAGGCGGGCGCGCATGTGCTGCTGATCGACAAGGACGATGCGGGGCTCGCCGAGCTGCGCGGGTCGGTTGGCGGCGCGCGGGTGGCACTCTGGCGCTCCGACCTCGCCACGCCGGCCGCTTGCGCCGAGGCGCTCGATAAGGCGGGCGGGCTGATCTACGCGCTGGTGCATCTCGCCGGCCTGTTCGAGGCCGATGCGCTCGATCCATCGGATCACGGCGTTTGGGACCGCGCGATCGGGGTGAACCTGACGACCGCCTACGACATGGCGGTGGCCTTCGCGCCGCGTGCCGAGACCGCCGAGCCGGCACGCATCGTGCTGACGAGCTCGGTCGCGTTTCGCCGCGGCGCGGGCGACTACGCCGCGTATAGCGCGGCGAAGGGCGGGATCGTCGGGCTGACGCGGGCGCTGGCGCGGCGGCTGGCGCCGGGCATTCTGGTCAATGCCATTGCCCCCGGACTGATCGACACCAGGATGGCCGCCCCCGTGCTCGCCGCGCGTGGCGAGAATGCGACGGCGGGGATTCCGCTCCGCCGGATCGGGCGGCCGGAGGAGGTGGCGGGCGTGATCCGGTTCCTCTGCGCGCGCGACAGCTCCTATGTCACCGGGCAGACGATCACGGTGGACGGCGGCATGACGAACGCCTGATCGCCGGGACGTCGCCGCCGCCGGGCGTGCAGTCCCGGCGGCGGCATGGACGGCGATCGCTGCGGAACGCCACGAAACTCGGACCCGTCAGGTCGGCAGCGCAGCCGCGGCGAGGGGCGGGCGCCCGCGGCGGCGCGTCGTCCGGGCCTGCGCGCGGGCTGCCTCCGGCGTTGCGGGAGATGTTTCGGCGTGAGCCTTGCCGCGGAGCAGCGCGGCGACGATCAGCGCGATGCCCTCAGCGTGCCATCGCTGTATTGCCTTGTGATCCGCGCCGAGCGCGGTCCCCAGCCGGCGCCACGGAAAGAGGTGCTTTTCCGTAAGCGGATTGATCAGGCTGCGCGCGCCCACGATCCGCCGCAGCACATAGCGCTCGACCGGGATGAGCTGGAGCCAGCTGAACGCCTCGTCCATGCGCGAAATAGCAGCTGCCGAGGGAATGGCCGGGCGCACGCGGGCCGCTCCCCACCCGTACCCCTCGGCAGCCGCCCGCACCACCTCGATCGCCGAGGTCCGCAAGCGCGTGCTCCAGCCCTGCGATGGGAGGGAGAGTAGGGTGATGCCCGCCTCTTCCAACCGGTACGTCACGAATCTCGCATCGACCACCTGATCGGGGTCGGAGAGGCAATCAGGAGCCAAGGGAACTTCCTTCCTTAACGGTCGAAAAACGGCAGCGGATAGGGCAGGCCGTCGAGCGGCGTTCCCTTGATCAGCGCCCCCCATGTATCGGGATGGCCGGCGGGCAGCGGTTCGCGAACCTCCGGCTGCGCGGAGTCCGGATCGGGCGCGCAGGGCCGGGCTGTCGCGCCGATGCGCCGGGCTCGTTCGATGATCGCCGCCCGGGAGCGGCCAAGAGCGCGCGCGATCTCCTCCCAGTCCCGGCCTTCGCTGCGAAGCCGCCGCAAGCGATGGTCGAGTGCCTCCGTCCAGGTTGCCCGCATGGTGCCCTCCTTGCGGGGGCGAGTTAGCATAAATAACCATGTCAGTCAATAATTCTAACTGACTGGCATCGGCATCGCCGCTTGATCGGCGGTGGCGTCAGCGCTAAGGGGTGTTAGAAAGACTTACGTGACGGCACATGAGCAGCCCTCTCGAGATCGGCGAGCGCATCCGGATCATCCGTCAGCAGCGCGGCATGACGCAGGAGGGGTTGGCGGCGGCGGTCGGCGTGTCGCGGAGCGCCGTCGCGCAGTGGGAGACGGGGCGCTCCGGTCAGGTCACGGGGAATCTGTCCCGCATCGCCGAATGCCTCGGTGTCGGCGTGGAGTTTCTCATGCATGGGGGGGAGGGAGAGGTCGCACCGGTCGCGACGCGCGGTGATGAGATCGCCCTCCTGCGGCTCTACCGCGAATGTTCGGCCGAGGATCGGCAGCTCCTTCTTCGCACGGCGCGGCGGCTGGCGGGCAATGGCCGATAGCTCCCCCTTCGCCCTGTGGCTGGAGGCCGGCGGCGCGGTCGACGCGCTGGTGGAGCAGCTCCGGCGCGCCAGCCCGGCGAGCATGGGCGCCGTCACGCCGCAGATCGGCGCGATCGCGGAAGCCTATCTTCTTGCCGTCGCCGCCGGGCTTCGCTGCGCCGGAGAGATGGCGAGCGCGTGTGCGGCCCGGCAGCGGGAACTGGCTGCCTACCTTGCTAACCAGCCCGGCGCGGGCCTTGAGCTAACGGACGCCTTGCGCGCGCTGGCCCGGGAACTCGGCGAGACGGCGGTCCGCCGGGCGCGGCAGTTTCAAGAGGAGCTGCTGCTTCTGGCGGAGCGGCTTCCCGCCCCGGACGGGGCGTCGGCGCCCGACTGAACCCCGGTACCCACTCGCATCGCGGCCGGCGCCGTCCTATGTGTGCGCCGCAGCACCCGCGTCCGGGCCGACCGACGCGCCCGCCCCACGAGGATGCATGGATATCCGCAACATCGCCATCATCGCCCATGTCGATCATGGGAAGACGACGCTCGTCGACCAGTTGCTCCGCCAATCGGGGGCGTTCCGCGAGCACCAGCAGGTCGCCGAGCGGGCGCTTGACCGCAACGATCTCGAACGCGAGCGCGGCATCACCATCCTTGCCAAGTGCACGTCCGTCGTGTGGCGCGATGTGCGGATCAACATCGTTGATACGCCCGGACACGCCGATTTCGGCGGCGAGGTCGAGCGCATCCTGAACATGGTCGATGGCGCGCTGGTGCTGGTCGATGCCGCCGAAGGGGTGCTGCCGCAAACCAAGTTCGTGGTCGGCAAGGCGCTCGCGCGCGGGCTGAGCCCGATTGTCGTGGTCAACAAGGTGGACCGCGCCGACGCCAGGCCCGACGAGGTGCA
Organism: Acetobacteraceae bacterium; assembly: GCA_035685165.1. Taxonomy (GTDB): domain Bacteria; phylum Pseudomonadota; class Alphaproteobacteria; order Acetobacterales; family Acetobacteraceae; genus DATFDN01. The sequence goes on along the minus strand of DASRBI010000011.1, from coordinate 105,155 downwards.
TACCGAGGTCTTTGACCTGTTCGCCGCTCTCGGCGCGACCGATGAGCAGCTCGACTTTCCGATGCTTTATGCTTCGGGACGCCAGGGCTGGGCCGACGCCAGCCTGGACGGACCGCGCCAGGACCTCTCGGCGCTATTCGACCTCGTGTGCCGTCATGTTCCGTCGCCTGTGCTCGATGCCGAGGCGCCGTTCGGAATGGTCGCCTCGATCCTCGAATACGACAACTTCCTTGGCCGAGTGCTGACCGGCCGCGTGGAGCAGGGCCGGGCGCGGCTGAACATGCCAGTCAAGGTGCTGCATGCGGACGGGCGGGTGGTGGAAACCGGTCGGATGACCAAGCTCCTGTCGTTCCGCGGGCTGGACCGGGTGCCGGTGGAGGAAGCCGAGGCGGGTGACATCATCGCGGTCGCCGGGCTTTCGCAGGCGACCGTGCCCGACACGATCGGCGCGCCCGAACTGGCCGCCCCGTTGCCGGCCATCCCGGTCGATCCGCCGACGCTTGCCATGACCTTCCGCATCAACGACGGGCCGCTGGCCGGCCGCGAGGGGAGCAAGGTCACGAGCCGGCAAATCCGTGAGCGGCTGTTTCGGGAAGCCGAGGGGAACGTCGCGATCCGGGTGAGCGAGAGCACCGAGACCGAAGCTTTCGAGGTGGCCGGCCGCGGAGAATTGCAGCTCGGGGTGCTCATCGAGACGATGCGCCGCGAGGGCTTCGAGCTTACGATCGGCCGCCCGCGCGTGCTGACGCGCCGCAACGCCGAGAGCGGCGAGCGCGAGGAGCCGATGGAGGAAGTGCTCGTCGATGTAGACGAGCCCTATGCCGGCGTCGTGGTCGAGAAGCTGACCCGCCGGAAGGGCGAGTTGCGGGACATGCGGCCCTCGGGCGGTGGCAAGGTGCGGCTCACCTTCCTGATCCCGAGCCGGGGGCTGATCGGCTATCACGGCGAATTCCTCACCGACACGCGCGGAACCGGCATAATGAACCGGCTCTATGCCGGTTACGGGCCGTGGAAGGGCCCGATCGAGGGCCGGCGCACCGGCTCGCTGATCTCCAACGCCGACGGCGAGGCGGTTCACTACGCGCTCTTTTATTTGCAGGAGCGCGGCGCGCTGTTCGTGAGCCCGGGCGACAAGGTCTATGTCGGCATGATCCTCGGCGAGCATAACCGCGGCACCGACCTCGACGTGAACCCGATCAAGGAGAAGAAGCTCACCAACATCCGCGCTGCCGGCAAGGACGATGCGATGCTGCTGACCCCGCCGCGCCGGATGAGCCTCGAACAGGCGATCGCGTATGTGGAAGACGACGAGCTCGTCGAAGTGACACCCGGTGCGATCCGGCTGCGCAAGCGCCATCTCGATCCGCATGCGCGCAAGCGGTTCGAGCGCCGGTCCGAGGATCGGGCGGCCTGATCTGTCAGTCCGGCTCGATCGGCATCGTGGCGATGCTGGTCCAGGCGATCGGCGCCCCGGCTCGTTCGGCCGCCTCAGCCGGCGGCAGCGCGGGGTTCCAGTGAACGGCGAGGAAGCGCCGCGCCGTGACGTCCGCCGCCTCGTCCGACAGCAGCCACAGGAGCGGCGGCACCATCACCTCCGGACGGATCATCTTGCTGCGGTCCTGCACCTGGCCATCGGGGATGATGCGTGTATCGGTCATGCCGCCGGGGACGACCACGTTCACCGTAACGCCCGTGCCGGCGAGGTCGGCCGCCATCACCGCCGCGCTCGCCTCGGCCGAGGCCTTGCTGGCGCCGTAGAGCACATACCCGCCGCGGATCATGGTGCCGAGGCTGGTGGTGACGGTGACGATCCGCCCCTTGCCCGCCCTGATCATCTTGGGTGCGACGGCGCGCGCCATCATCAAGGGCGCGGTGGCGTTGACGGCGAGAAAGAGCTGCCACTGTTCGGGGGTGATCTCCCAGAACTTGATCGGCCAGCGCGGCTGGCCGGGCCGCACCGACGCCTGGCCGATCCCGGCATTGTTGACCAGCGCCTCGATCGCGCCGAGCGCGCCTTCGGCCTGCGCGACCGCCTTGTCGCAGGCGCCGGGCTCCGCCAGGTCGGCGAGAATGGAGACGAACCGCCCTTTCAGCCCTTCCGCCGCGCGCGCGACCTCCGCCAGCCACTCCGCCGAGCGGTCAACGCCGGCGACGTTGATACCCGCGCCGAGCAGGCCAAGGGCAATGGCCCGTCCGATCCCGCTGGCGGCACCGGTCACTATGGCAGTCTTTTCCATTCCTTCTCCTCCTTGCTCACTCGCCTGCCGGCTTGCCCATTGCGTGCTTCTTTACCCACTTCGCGCATTCTTCGTCCGAGAGGTACTAAGCCGCCATCTTCAGTAGAGTATCGGCGGCTTCTGTTCCCGGCGCCTCCGGCTCAAGGCCGTTCAGGGACAGAAACAAGGTAGGCGCGGTCGAGGTTCAAAGGCTAGGCGGGTGCGCGTTCCAGCGGCCTTGCATACCGCATCCCAATTGCGCCGCCATAGCGGATCAGCATCTCGTCATGCACAGCAAGGATAGATTTGCGGGAGACCCAGACGGTCACTTGGCAAGCTCCCGCAGCACAGGATTCCACTTCTTCATCAAGCGTCGCGCGACTTCCATCTCCGCCTCGAACTCGGGATCGGCGGTGGACGGCCGGACCCCATCCAGCGTGTCGATCATGTGCAGCGTGTCGCCCTGCTGCACGCCAAGGCGCGCGAGAAGCTCGTTCGGAACGACTCCGACGGAGTTCCCGATTGGGTGAGCTCCAGCGTTGTCATTCCGACCCTCCTTCTTGCGGAGAGTTAGCGGAGGCCCCGATGATGCCAACGTCGGTTATAACGGGCTACAGGATGAACCGGCTCAGATCGCCCTTCTGCGCCAAGGGCGCCACGCGCTCGTTCACATAGGCCGCGTCCACCGTGACCACCTCGCCCGCGCGGTCGGTCGCCGTGAAGCTGATGTCCTCCAAAAGCCGCTCCAGGACCGTATGCAGGCGGCGGGCGCCGATATTCTCCACCCGGTCGTTGATGTCGGCTGCCAGATCGGCCAGCGCGTTCACCGCGTCGTCGGTGAATTCGAGCCGCACCTGCTCGGTGCCGATCAGCGCCTGGTACTGTTTCAGCAGGGAATGCTCGGGCTCGGTCAGGATGCGCCGCAAATCCTCGCGCGACAGCGGTGCGAGTTCGACGCGGATCGGCAGCCGGCCCTGCAATTCCGGCAACAGATCGGCCGGCTTGGCGAGGTGGAAGGCGCCGGAAGCGATGAACAGCACATGATCGGTCTTCACCGGGCCGTATTTGGTGGAGACGGTGGTGCCCTCGATCAGCGGCAGAAGGTCGCGCTGCACGCCTTCGCGCGAAACATCGCCGCTGCGGAAGCCGCCTTCGTTCGAGCGGGCGCAGATCTTGTCGATCTCGTCGATGAACACGATGCCGTTGTTCTCGGCGTGCGCCACCGCGTCCTTGGCGAGCCGGTCGTTGTCGAGCAGCCGGTCGGCCTCCTCGCGCTCGAGCGCCTGGCGGGCGGCGCGCACCGTCATCCGCCGCTGCTGCGGCTGGCGCCCGAACATGCCCTTCATCATCTCGCCGATATTGATCACTTGCCCCGGCGGCATCCCGGGGATGTCGAGCTGGCCGATCGGCAAACCTGACGAGTCGCTGACCGCGATCTCGATCTCGCGGTCCTCGAACTCGCCGTTGCGGAGCATCCGGCGGAACTTGCTGCGCGTGTCGGCGGCGGCACCCTCGCCCACCAGGGCGGTGATCAGCCGCTCCTCGGCGGCCAGCTCGGCCTTGGCCTGGACCTCCTTGCGCGAAGCGTCGCGCAGCATGTTCAGGCTCGCTTCCACTAGGTCGCGCACGATGCTTTCCACGTCGCGCCCGACATAGCCGACCTCGGTGAACTTGGTCGCTTCCACCTTCAGGAACGGGGCCTGCGCCAGCTTGGCGAGGCGGCGCGCGATCTCGGTCTTGCCGCAGCCGGTGGGACCGATCATCAGGATGTTTTTGGGCACGACCTCCTCGCGCAGCTCCTCGGGGAGCTGCTGGCGGCGCCAGCGGTTCCGCAGAGCGACCGCCACCGCGCGCTTGGCGTCGTGCTGGCCGACGATGAAGCGGTCGAGCTCGGAGACGATCTCGCGTGGCGAATAGGTAGGAACGTCCATTATTAGAGAGACTCTATGATGATGTTTTCATTGGTGTAGACGCAGATTTGCGAGGCGATCCGCATGGCACGGCGCGCGATCTCCTCGGCCGATAGCCCGTCGATCTCCAACAGCGCGCGGGCGGCGGCGAGCGCGTAGTTGCCGCCCGAACCGATCGCGATGATGCCGTCCTCGGGCTCCAGCACGTCACCGTTGCCGGTGAGCGTGAAGCTGCGCTCGCGGTCGGCGACCGCCATCATCGCCTCCAGCCGGCGGAGATAGCGGTCGGTGCGCCAGTCTTTGGCCAATTCCACGCAGGCGCGCTCGAGCTGGTTGGGGAACCGTTCGAGTTTCCCCTCCAGCCGTTCGAGCAGGGTGAAGGCGTCGGCCGTGGCGCCGGCGAACCCGGCGATGATCGCGCCGCCCGGCCCGATCCGCCGCACCTTGCGGGCGTTGCCCTTGATGACGGTCTGCCCGAGCGTGACCTGCCCGTCGCCCGCCATCGCCACGTGGCCGGCCCGCCGCACACACAGGATGGTGGTTCCATGCCAACCGACCGGGTCGGGCTGAACAAGCGGTGATGTTTGCATAGCGGTGCTTCAGATGGTCCGGCAGCACGGCCTCGGCAAGGCTGCGGCGCGACTTGACGCCCCCGGCTCGGATCAGGCTAAACCGGTGGAAAGCGAAATAAGCGCCCGCAAGCGGCGGGCCGGTAGCGGAGGAACCCAGATGGCCAATACTCCGGCGGCTGAATTCGGCGCCCGGATCGACCGGCTTCCCGCCACTGGCCATATCTGGCGCATCATCACCCTGATCTCGCTCGGCGGCTGCTTCGAGTTCTACGACTTGTTCCTCACCGCCTATGTCGTTCCCGGCATGGATCGGGACAAGCTGTTCACGCCGGAATCGCTCGGCGTGTTCGGCGGGCTTTCCGGGCTGAAGGTGCAGGGGGCCGGCACCTTCGTTTTCGCGCTCTTCGCCGGGTTGTTCGTCGGCACGATCCTGTTCGGCTGGGTTTCCGACCATTACGGCCGCCGGCGCGTTTTCACGATTTCGCTGGTCTGGTATTCGGTGTGCACGCTGATCATGGCGGCAATGCCGAACGGCTTCTGGATCGACATCTGGCGCTTCATCGCCGGTATCGGCATCGGCGTCGAGCTGGTGACGATCGACACCTACGTCTCGGAACTGATCCCCCGCGCGCACCGCGGCAAGGCGTTTGCCTACAGCCAGTTCGTGACGTTCTGCGCCGTGCCGGTGGTGGCGTTCATCGCCTGGCTGCTGGGTGCCGACAACTGGCGCTGGGTCGTGGTGATCGGCTCGCTTGGTGCAGTGGTCGTTTGGTGGCTGCGTCTCGGGCTGCCGGAGAGCCCCCGCTGGCTCGCGCGGCACGGCAGGCTCGCGGAGGCCGAGGTCGTGGTGGCGCGGATCGAGGCCGAGGTCGAGCGGGAATACGGACGCTCGCTACCGGCGCCGGGCGAGGCGATCGAGGAGGTCGGCGACGCCAGCTTCGCCGAGATGTGGAAGCCGCCCTACGGGCGCCGCACGGTGGTGATGTCGATATTCAACTTCTTCCAGACCTACGGCTATTACGGCTTCGCCGCCTGGGTTCCGACACTGCTGATCGCCAAGGGAATCACCGTCACGCGCAGCCTGGAATACGCCTTCATCATCGCGGTCGCCAACCCGATCGGGCCGCTGCTCGGCATGCTGATCGCCGATAGGATCGAGCGCAAATGGCAGATCGTGCTCGGCGCGCTCGGCATCGCGGTGTTCGGGCTGCTCTTCGCCGGCCGGACCACGGAGGCCGGGCTGATCATCTTCGGCGTGCTGATCACGCTCTCCAACAACCTGCTGTCGTTTGCGTTCCACAACTACCAGGCGGAGCTGTTCCCGACCCGCATCCGCAGCCGCGCCGTGGGCTTTGTCTATGCCTGGAGCCGGCTGTCGGCGGCGTTGTCGGGCCTGGCGATCGCCTTCTTCCTCGGCGTCGGCGGCACCCCCGCCGTGTTCGTGTTCATCGCCGCGTGCATGGTGATCGTCATGCTCGTCATCGGCCTGTTCGGGCCGCGCACCCGCGGCCTCGCGCTGGAGGCGATCTCGCATTAGAGAGCTCCGGGCCAATCACTCGGAGGCGGCATGGCGCTGAAAGTGGCGGTCCAAATGGACCCGATCGAAGGCATCAACATCGATGCGGACTCGACGTTCGCGCTGATGCTGGAGGCTCAGGCGCGCGGGCACCTTCTCTGGCACTACGAAGTCCGCCACATGACCCTGGAGGAGGGAACGCTGCGGCCGGGCGGGCGGCGGCGCGAGCGGCTGTTCGCGCGGGCGCGCCCAGTCAGCGTGCAGCGGAGGCGGGGGGCGCATTACACGTTCGGTGAGGAAGCGCGCCTCGATCTCGGCTCCATGGACGTTGTCCTGATGCGCCAGGATCCGCCCTTCGACATGGCCTATATCACGGCTACCCACATGCTGGAGCACATCCAGCCCGACACGGTGGTGGTGAACGATCCGGCCGCCGTGCGGAACGCGCCGGAGAAGATCCTCGTCACCAGCTTCCCTGAGCTGATGCCGCCGACGATCATCACCTGGGATGCGGAGGCGATCCGCGCGTTCCGTGCCGAGCACCGCGACATCATCGTCAAGCCGCTGTTCGGCAATGGCGGGGCCGGCGTGTTCCGCATCCGCCCGGACGATGAGAATCTCGGGGCGTTGCTGGAAATGCACTTCGCGCGCTCGCGCGAGCCGCTAATGATCCAACGCTACGAGCCGGCGGTGCGCCGGGGCGATAAGCGCATCATCCTGGTCGATGGCGAGCCGATGGGCGTAATCAATCGCGTGCCCGCCGAGGGCGAGGCGCGCTCCAACATGCATGTGGGCGGACGGCCGGAGAAGGCGGTGCTTAGCCAGCGGGACCGCGAAATCTGCGCCGCGATCGGCCCGACGTTGCGCGACCAGGGGCTGATCTTTGTCGGCATCGACGTGATCGGGGATTACCTGACCGAGATCAACGTCACCTCGCCGACGGGAATCCAGGAGATCGCGCGTTTCGACGGCGTGTATCTTGAAAAGGCGATCTGGGACAGGATCGAGGTGAAAGCCGCGGCACGGCTGCCGGTTTGATCCGGGTCGCTTGTCGCCGCTTACGCGCGCCGGCACGAGAACAGAAGCGTTCGCTCTCGTCAGGTAATCAGCGGGACTGTCCTATGTCCTGTCCCGTTGCGACCGCTTGGTTTCGATCGTCATGGTCGTCCCCGCGTAGGCGGGAACGACCCGGCCAACCCACGGCTTTGCCGCGCGCAAGGAAGTCGGGGTGCCCGGGCAAGTCTGGCCAAGCCCGGGCATGACGGAAGGATCGAATCGGAACGGATCACGCCGTGCTATACGTCGCAATCTCCACCAAATTGCCGTCGGGATCGCGGCAATAAACCGAGCGCATCGGACCCAGCGCGCCCTCCCGCTCCACCGGCCCATCGACGATCGCAACGTCGCAACCGCGCAGATGGGCCACCACGTCGTCCGGCGGCAGTGCGGTGATGAAACAGAGATCGCCCGCCCCGGGCGCATCCGACGCACCCGTGATCCAGGACTTGTCGGCATCGACCGGGCGCAGATTGATCTTCTGCTGGCCGAACTTCAGCGCCGTGCGGCCGTCGCGCCCGAACCGTTCGCGCTTGATGCCCAGCACGCGCTCATACCAGGCGGCGGTGACCTCCACGTCGCGCACGTTGAGCACGATGTGATCGAGACGATCTACCGCGAAGCGCATGGCGCTATTCGAGCCCCTCGTAGAAATCGTTGCCCTTGTCGTCGATCACGATGAATGCGGGGAAATTCTCCACCTCGATGCGCCAGACCGCCTCCATCCCGAGCTCGGGATACTCGAGCACCTCGACCTTGCGGATGCAGTCCTGGGCGAGCCGCGCCGCCGGGCCGCCGACACTGCCGAGATAAAACCCGCCATAGGTCTTGCACGCCTCACGCACCGCGCGGGAGCGGTTGCCCTTCGCAAGCATCACCAGCGACCCGCCCGCCTGCTGGAACTCCGCCACGTAGCTGTCCATGCGCCCGGCCGTGGTCGGGCCGAAGCTGCCGGTCGCATAGCCCTGGGGCGTCTTGGCGGGGCCGGCGTAATAGACCGGATGGTCCTTGATGTAGGCGGGCAGCCCCTCGCCGCGATCGAGCCGCTCCTTCAGCTTGGCGTGCGCGATGTCGCGCGCGACCACCATCGTCCCGCTCAGCGCGAGTCGGGTCTTGACCGGATATTGCGAGAGTTGCCGACGGACCGCCGCCATCGGCTGGTCGAGGTCAACGGCGACGGCCTCGCTGCCGAGATGCGCGTCGGTGGTTTCCGGCAAGTATTTGGCGGGATCGGTCTCTAGCTGCTCCAGGAACACGCCCTCCGGGGTGATCTTGGCGAGGATCTGCCGGTCGGCGGAGCAGGAGACACCGATCCCGACCGGCAGGCTCGCACCGTGGCGGGGCAGCCGGATCACCCGCACATCGTGGCAAAAATACTTGCCGCCGAACTGCGCGCCGATGCCGAGCGTGCGCGTCAGCGCGTGGACCTGCTCCTCCATCTCCAGATCGCGGAAAGCGTGCCCAGCCCGGCTTCCGCGCGTCGGCAGCGCGTCCAGATAGCGTGTCGAGGCGAGCTTGACGGCTTTGAGCGTCAGCTCCGCCGACGTTCCGCCAATGACGATCGCGAGGTGATACGGAGGGCAGGCCGACGTGCCGAGGGTCTTGATCTTGGTCTCCAGGAACTTCAGCAACCGCTCGGGCGAGAGGATCGCGCGCGTTTCCTGAAACAGAAAGCTCTTGTTGGCCGAGCCGCCGCCCTTGGCGACGAACATCAGGTGGAACTCGTCGGCATGGTCCTCGCCCGGCGCCGCCATGATGTCGAACTGCACCGGCAAATTGTTGCCGGTATTCACCTCCTCGAACATCGACAGGGGCGCCATCTGCGAATAGCGCAGATTGGTCTCGGTGTAGGTGCGATGCACCCCAAAGGCGAGCGCCTCCTCCTCGTTGCCCTCCACCCAGACGCGCTGGCCCTTCTTGCCGAATACGAGCGCCGTGCCGGTGTCCTGGCACATTGGCAGCACGCGCCCGGCGGCGATGTTGGCGTTCTTGAGCAGATCGAACGCCACGAACCGGTCGTTGTCGGACGCCTCGGGGTCATCGAGGATCGCCCGAAGCTGGCGCAAGTGCCCCGGGCGCAGCAGGTGCGACACGTCCTGGAAGGCGCGGAACGCAAGCTCGGTCAGGGCTGCCGGCGCGATCCTGAGCACGCTCTGCCCGTCACAGACCGACGTCCGCACGCCCTCGGCCTCCAGCTTGCGCCAGGGGGTCGCCTCGGGGCCGAGCGGAAACATCGGCGCGTAAGCGAAGTTGGTGGGCTTGGCGACGGGCGCGTTCATGGCGCTGATCCTCCGCTGGTCTCATACCGACTCGCACTCTTTGGCTCTCCCCAGCTCTCGCCGACCCTCTCCGTCCCCACGGGGCGGCGAGGGAGCCGGATAGCGACCACCTCTCCGCCCTTGGGGGTCGAGAGGCCGGGAGGGGTGGGGGAAACACCGCAGGCGCGCCGTCGGGGAGAAGTGATCATCGATGCGGGTCGGTCGTGGAGGGCCTGGGAGCCATGCAGCGGCCCGCGCGGCGGATCAAGTCTTGGGCGGGCTGCGACGGCGGAACGCGTCGAGGCTCACCACTTGCGGCGCCTCAGGAGCGGCCTCCGGCTCCGGTTTCGGATCGGACACCGGCGCCGGCGGCTTGGCGGCGGGTTCGGACTCCGGCGGCGCGGCCTCCGCCGACGCGGGACGGAACCGCATCCCGTAGCGCACGAACGGGTCGGCGAACGCCACGATCGCACCCACCGGGATCACGAGCTTGGACGGAACGCCCCCGAACGAGAGGCCCACGCTCAGCAGGCCCGCCTCCTCGTCCATCTTCAAATCCCAGAACTGGTGCTGGAGAACGATGGTCATCTCCTGCGGATACTGGGCCCGCAGCCGGGGTGGCATCACCACGCCGGGATGATCGGTGCGGAAGGTCAGGTAGAAATGATGCTCGCCGGGAAGTCCGTTCGCCGCGGCATGGGCGAGCGCGCGCACCATGACCTGACGCATCGCCTCGTCGGTCCATTGATCGTACGGCAGCAGGCTCTCGACCGTCGGTTCCCGTTCGTCCGTCATCGCCTCATTGATAGAGCGCGCAGCCTCGTGTTTCCAGGGGACGATGGGGAGACGATGGGGGGCTTCTGTTGCCCGGTGCCCCCCGAACCGCGCTTATCGCTTACGCAGCGACAGCGAGTGCCTCGTTGTCGTTGGCACTTGTGAAACGGCCCGATAACGGCGGAACCATGCCGGGCGAAAGGCGTGTCTTTACCGCGCGTGTCGAGCCTGTTTCGCCCCCATGTCTGCCGGCCGGACAGCCCAGCCCGAAAGGATGGTGGAGGCGCCGGGCACTGCCCCCGGGTCCACTACGCTTATTCCACGCGCCGTTTATCGCCATAGCCGACCGTCGCCGGCGGGCGGCATATAAGGCGTCGGATCGCAAATGTGGAGTCGGGAAATGCGCCTCACCGCCGACCAGGAGCAGGAGATCGCCGCTGCCCGCGAACGGCGGGCCGAGACCGCCCGGCCGACAGTCCCGGCGCTGGAGGCGCTGCTCTACCGCCCGCTCCCGGTGCTCGATCACGGTTTCGTCCGGGTGATCGACTACATGGGCGACGATGGCGCGATCGTGCAGGCAGCGCGGGTCTCCTACGGGCGCGGCACGAGGCGCGTGTCGGAGGATGCGGGCCTGATCCGCTACCTGATGCGCCACCGCCACTCGACCCCGTTCGAGATGTGCGAGATCAAATACCACGTGAAGCTGCCGATTTTCGTGGCGCGGCAATGGATCCGGCACCGCACCGCAAACGTGAACGAATATTCGGCGCGCTACTCGGTGCTCGATCGGGAATTCTACCTCCCCGCCCCCGAGCACCTCGCGGCGCAGTCGGCTGCCAACCGCCAGGGGCGCGGCGCCGTACTCGGCGGGGAGGAAGCGGCCCAGGTGCTTGATCTGCTGCGTGCTGACGCGGCGCGCTGCTACGACAATTACGCCTGGATGCTGAACGAGCCGGCGGACGGGCACATCGCCGACCCGGCCCGCCAGGGCCTGGCGCGCGAGCTCGCGCGGATGAACCTGACCCTGAACACCTATACGCAGTGGTACTGGAAAATCGACCTGCACAACCTGTTGCATTTTCTGTCGCTCCGGGCCGATGCCCACGCCCAGTACGAAATCCGCGCCTATGCCGAGGCGATGATGACGACGCTGGAAGCCTGGGTGCCGCTCGCCTTCGCGGCATTCCGCGAGTACCGGCTCGGCGCGGCCACGCTCTCGGCCGGCATGTTGGCGGTCGTGCGCCGGCTGCTGAACGGCGAAAGCGTCGAGCCGGGGGAAAGCGGCCTCTCCCGCCGCGAATGGGGCGAGCTGATGGAGATTATTGGAAACCGAGCGGCTGGACGCGGCTAAGGACGCACCTAGATTGCTGCCCCGGCGGAGCGTTCCGACAGGGCGGGGAGGGCCCCGGCCGGCTCCGCCGGAGGAGACAGTGGATGTTTCGCCCTGCATCGCTCGCCGCCGTCCTGGCGGTAGGCTTCGCCACCGGAGCCCTCGCCGCCACCGAGCGGTTCCACGCCACCCTGAACGGTGCCAACGAGGTCCCGGCCAAGCAGACTCAAGGCACCGGGACCATGACCGGGACGCTGAATACGACCACCCACAGGTTCAGTTACGACGTCTCCTGGAAAGGGCTCAGCGGCCCGGCCACGATGGCGCATTTCCACGGGCCCGCACCGGCCGGTCAGAATGCCGGGATCGTCGTTCCCCTCGGCAACAACCCCAAGAGCCCGATCAAGGGCAGCGTGACGCTGACGCCTGAGCAGCAGCAGCAGCTCGAAAATGGGCTGTGGTATGTGAACGTGCACACCGCCGCCAATCCGCCCGGCGAAATCAGGGGGCAGGTCGAACCGGTGAAGAAGTAAGGCTACGGCGCGGGCGGGGTAGGGCCGCCTACTCCGCCGCGCTCATGCTCTTCACGAGCTCGAAGATGCGCTTGCGCTGCATCGGATCGGGGATGCGGTAATAGGCACGTACAAGTTCGAGCGTTTCCCGCCGCGTCATCGCGTCATCGCCGAACGGATCCTGGTGTTCGGCGAAGGCAGGCATGCGCTTGCCGCCGGCGCCGGCAACCCCGTCCGGCATGTCGTCGAAAAAGAAACTGATTGGCACGTCGAGCACGCGGGCGAGATCGAACAGGCGGGAGGCGCCGACCCGGTTCACGCCGCGCTCGTATTTCTGCACCTGCTGAAAGGTGAGCCCCAATTGATCGCCCAGCCGTTCCTGGGACATGCCGAGCAATGTCCGGCGCAGCCGGATACGCGAGCCGACATGCACGTCGATCGGGCTGGGACGCGACTCGCGCTCGCCAGGCGGCTCCGCCCCCGGGCCCCGGCCGGCTCCGTCGGTCTCGTCCAGCATACCGGATCCCTCCGCCGCTTATGTCGCGAATCCCGCGACCCCGATTTCTTTAACGGTAGCTGCTCAACCTGGCACTTACAACCGCGAATTGTCAATGGAAATGAGCATACCCCCCTTTTTGTCTCGGAACGAGAGACAAACTGAGCGCCTTAGCCGCGCCGAAGGCCGGGTGCCAAGCCGGCACCCAGCCCGATCAATGCGAAGGTGAGCGGTATCCAAAGGCCGAAGCGCGCGAAGGGGGTTGCCGGCAACGGCCCCGGGACACGAACGATCAGCGTGCCGGCACGGCCGAGGCCGAGGCGCGCGAGCTGATGCCCATACCCGTCGAAGGCGGCGCTGATGCCGGTATTGGCGGCACGCAGCAACGGCAGGCCCTCTTCAACCGCGCGCATCCGCGCGGCAGCGAGGTGCTGGTGCGGTCCGGTCGAGTTGCCAAACCAGGCATCGTTGGTGATGTTCACCAACAGCGCTGGCCGGTCGGCCTCGTCGGCGACCTGTCCCGGAAAAATCGCCTCGTAGCAAATCAGCGGGCCGATCGCCGGCAAACCGGCAACGTGCATCGTCTCGGGGCCCGGGCCGGCGGCGAAACCGTCGCCCGGAACGATCTGCACCGGCAGCGGGAACCAGCCCGGCTGATACTCCCCGAATGGCACCAAGTGCCATTTGTCGTAAACATCCTCGATCGCGCCGGTCGGGCCCAGCGCGAACAGGCTGTTGCGCGGCCTGCCGCGCGGATCGAAACGCACCGCCCCGATGAGCGAAGTGGCGTCGCCGGCGGCATGGGCGATCATCTGGCGGGCCACCGGATCGCGCTCGATCAAATAGGGGCTCGCGGTTTCCGGCCAGATCACGAGCTTCGGGCCGGGCCCGGCCTCGCGCACACCCTCGCGGGTGAGGTCGAGATAGCGGGCGAAGATCGCCTGCGCGAGCGCCGGGCTCCATTTCTGGCCCTCCAGGATGTCGCCCTGGACGAGCACGGCCGTAAGGTTCGGCGCCGGAGCCGACGCTGCGGCGAGACGGTGGATGCCGAATCCCGCCCAGGCGGCCAGCAAAGCCACACCGGCGAGGCGAAAGCGCCAGCCGAGCAACGGCAGGGCCGCGAGCGCCAGCGTCGCCAGGGTCAGGCCGTGAATAGAAACCAACGCGGCGGGCTGGATCATCACGTCGCCGGCCCGGCCCGGGAACTCCCAAACGCTGCCCCAGAGGTTCCAGGGGAAGCCGGTCGCGATGAATTGCCGGGCGAGATCACCGAGCACCCAGGCCGAGGCCAGCGCTGCCACGCGCGGCCAGCCTGGACGGGCGAGCCACGCCATCCCGGCGGCGAAGGCGATGAACAGCGCGAGCACCGCGGCCAAGGCGGGCACGGCGATCGGGATGAACCACCAGAATCGCGCCGCCTCGACCATGATGGCGTCGGTGATCCAGTAAAGGCCCACCAAATTGACCCCGAGGCCGAACCACCACCCACGCCGCAACGCGACTGCGAGCGAAGGGGCGCTGCCGACCAAGACAAGCAGAACCGGCACGGCGAGAAGGAGCGCCGGCAAAAGGAAGATGGGCGGCAAGGCGAGCGCGGCGAGCAGCCCCGCGGCCCATGCGGTGAGGTCCGCACGCCCGCCCCGGAGCCCGGCGAGCCAGCTCCGCGGCCCCGCCGGTCGGGCGGCGACCCCCATGCCGGAGCCGCTTCGGGCGAGCGGCGGCGACAGCGGGCGTGAGGTCAGAAACTGCGGCCGCACGGTTCCTGGCGCGGTGCTAATCCAGCGCGTCGCGAAGCTGGCGTTCGTAGTGCCGATAGTATTTGTCGGTCACAAGGTCGGTCTTAACCACGATCGCGACATCGGTGGTGTTGAACTGGCTGTCGATCACGGCACCGTCGCCCACGAATCCGCCAAGCCGGAGATAGCCCTTGATGAGCGGCGGCAATTGCGCCAGCGCGCGCCGAACATCCACGTCGGCAGAACGCAGGCGGCGCATTTCCACCGCCCGGTGCGGAAGCGCGCGCGGTCGCAGCGCCGGGGGCGCCAGATGGTTGTCGTAAAGATACGTGAGCTCCAGCGCCAGCGCATCGGGATTGGTCCCAGGCAGGCTGGCGCACCCGAACATCAGATCGATGCGATGATGAAACACATAGGCCGCGATGCCGCGCCAAAGTAGCTGCATCACTGCCCGATTGCGGTACGCCGCATCCACACACGACCGGCCGAGCTCGAGGATGCGGCCGGGGAAACGCTCGATCGGCGCGATGTCGTATTCCGACGCCGAGTAGAACCCGCCGATCTTCTCCGCATGCTCGCGCTGGATCAGGCGATAGGTCCCGACCACCCCTTCCGGGCCCGCGCCGAGCGCATGATCGATCACGAGCAGGTGGTCGGCGACGGCATCGAAATCGTCGCGGTCGCGGCCGAGGGCGGCCGCCTCCGGCGTGGGAACGGCTCCCATCTCGCGATAGAACACGCGATACCGCAGCGCCTGCACCGCGTCCTGCTCAGCCGGACTGGAGGCGAGGCGGACCCCGAGATTGCCGGCGCGAAGCTCGGCGAACCCCGGTCCCGGCGGGCTGCGCGGGCCGATCGGCTGCTGGATTGTCACGCCGGGGCCTGTTCGGGTCCCGTCGCGTCGCGCTCGGCCTCGGGCTCGCGCGGCCGGCGCGCCGCCTTCTGGCGCCGGCCGAACAGCTCCAGCCGCAACGAGACCAATTCGAAACCCAGGCGCTGGGCGATGACCTGCATCAGCTTCTCGTGCTCCGTGTCCTGGAACTCGACCACTTTCCCGGTCTCGACATCGATCAGGTGATAATGGTGGCCGTGCTCGGTTGGTTCGTAGCGGGCGCGCCCGCCGCCGAAATCGCGGCGCTCGAGAATGCCCTTCTCCTCCAGCAACCGTACGGTCCGGTACACGGTCGCGATCGAAATCCGCCCATCAAGCACCGTCGCTCGGCGATAGAGTTCCTCCACATCGGGATGATCCGAGGAGTCCGACAGCACGCGGGCGATGACCCGCCGCTGCCCGGTCATCTTCAGGCCCCGCTCGATGCACAGGCGCTCGATGCGCGATTCCATCCTACCCCTTCTCAGGCACCTAGCCGATCAGCGGCGGCGATGTCCAACCGGTGGTCGCCCTCAGGCAAGGCCGGCCGGCACTACTTACGACGGCCTCGCGGCTTGGTGCCGAGCCCGATCCGCTTGGCGAGCGACGAGCGGTGCTTCGCATAGTTCGGCGCGACCATCGGGTAGTCCGCCGGCAACCCCCATCTCTCCCTGTATTGCTCAGGTGTCATGTTGTAGGCGGTCTTCAGATGCCGCCTCAGCATCTTGAGCTTCTTGCCGTCTTCCAGGCAGATGATGTGGTCCGGAAACACCGATTTGCGAACCGGCACTGCCGGCTGCGGACGATCCGGCTCGACTGCTGCCCGCCCGACCCCGGCCAACGTGCGATACACCTCCTGGATCAGCGCGGGAAGGGCCTCCGACGGGACGGGGTTGTTCGATACATGCGCCGACACGATTTGCGCCGTTAGCCCCAGCACACCCATATCGGCGGGCGAATCGCCCATAACAAGACTTCCCGGAACGTATGGCGGACTTTAGTCGAACGCGGTGGTTCCATGCAACTGTTCTCTCCAGGGCCAAGTAGAACGCAAATAAGATGACCGAAACACTTCGAACTGAGAGAGTCCTGGACATTACCGGCGAGGTTTGTCCAATGACGTTCGTCCGGACCCGGCTGGCGCTCGACGGGCTGGAGCCAGGCCAGACCTTGCTCGTGCTCCTGAAAGGGGCTGAACCCGTCCGCAACGTGCCCCGCAACGCGGTGGAGCAGGGTTACGAGGTGCTCAGCCAGACCCAGGGCAGCGACGGCATCACGCGCCTGGCGCTCCGCAAGCCGGCCCGCTGAGCGTGGCTTCGAGGATCAGCGCCGCCTCGCCGTTCGGATAATAGGCGTTGCGTCGTCCGACGATTCGGAATCGCTGATTGGCATAGAGCGCCAGCGCCGCCTGGTTGCCGACCGCGACCTCGAGCAGCATCCGGTGCGCGCCGAGCTGGCGTGCGTGCGCCATCGCCCGTTCCAGCAAGGCCCGGCCGACACCCCGCCGCCGCACCTCGGGGACCACGGCCAGGGTCAGGATCTCGCTCTCATCGGCCGCTACGCGGCCGGCGACCAGTCCGTCGGAGTCGGCGAGAAAACAAAACAGGCCGGGCAGGGCGAGCAGGCTGCGAAAGGCATCGCCGCTCCATGGGTCGGCCGGGAAAGCCTGCTTGTGGATGGCGGCGAGCAGCGCCGAATGGCCCGTCCCGGCCGCGCGAAGTTCCGCCATCAGGCAGTGGGCGAAGGGCGCGGTCGGCGCAGCGACAGCCGGACCGCCGGCGGGTCGACGTAAATCGGCACCAAAGGCCGCCGCGGCAGGGCGCCGCTGCGCTGCGCCTCCGCCGCGATCGCGATCCCGAGCGGCTCGGGGACGGCCTCGACCGCCCGGACCGCGATGCCGCGGGCGCGCCAGGCTGTCGCTACCCTTTCGGCCGCATCGCCGACGACCTCGACCGGCCCGGTCAGACCGGGCAGAGCGTCATCACGGATCGCCTTGATCTCCCCGCCGATGTCGAGATGAACATGCCCGCGCCGCGAATCGACGGCGACGAGCGCCGTCTCGGCGCGGCCGGCACGCAAAGCGTCTCCGACGCTGACGCCCACGATCTCCGCCGCCCCGGCAAGCGCCACTCCGTGCGCGAGCGCGAGCGCAGCGCGGATCCCGGTGAAGCTGCCCGGCCCGAGCGTGACCGCGATGATGCGCTCCGCGCCGCTCCAGGCGCCGCCGGCCAGGAGCTCGCGGACCATCGCCGCGAGCCGCGCCGGCTGCCCGTGCGCGGCCGGCTCCGCGAGCTCGGTGATGACCGCACCCCGCACCACCACGCCGGCCGACACGCGGCCGAGCGCGGCATCGAGGGTCAGAACCGTCGCGAGGCGCTCAGAGGAGGACGCACGCCTCATCGAAGGCAAGACGCGGCGAACGGGGATAGAGCCCGACGGGATCGCCATGACCGAGATTGCAGAGGAAATTCGACCGCCAGCCGTAGCCGGACAGGAAAATCTCATCGACCATGTCGTTGTCGAACCCCGACATCGGTCCACAATCGAGCCCGAGTGCACGGGCCGCGATGATCAGGTACGCGCCTTGCAGCGTGCCGTTGCGAAACGCCGTCGTTGCGGCAAGCGCCTCGTTGCTCGTGAACCAGCCGACGGCGTCGGGATTGTGCGGAAAAAGCCGCGGCAGCTTCTCATAGAAGCGCGGATCGTAGGCGACGATTGCCACCACCGGCGCCTTCATCGTCTTCTCAAGATTCCCCGAGGACAGCGCCGGGGCCAGCCGTTGCTTCGCCGCCTCCGTGCGAAGGAACAGGAACCGCGCCGGCGAGGAGTTCGCCGATGTCGGCCCCATGCTCAGCAGCGCGTAAAGCTCGTGAAGCGTTTCGTCGGAGATCGGCTCATCCCGCCAAGCGTTGTGTGTGCGGGCTTCGCGGAACAGACGCGATAGGGCAGTTTCATCGAGCATCAAACTTCGACCTGTTCCACGGCGACCACCTCCGGCACGTAATGGCGCAGCATATTCTCAATCCCGTGCTTCAGCGTGGCGGTGGACGAGGGACAGCCCGAGCACGATCCCTGCATGTGCAGCCGCACGATGCCGTCCCGGTAGCCGCGGAACACGATGTCGCCGCCGTCACCAGCCACCGCCGGACGCACCCTGGTATCGAGCAGCTCCCGGATCTGCGCCACGATCTCCTCGTCCTCGGGCCGAACCTCCTCGATCAGGTCGTCCTCCGCGGCATCGGCGTTGTCGAGCACGGGGCGCCCAGCGACGAAATGATCCATGATCGCCGCCAGCACTTGCGGCTTGAGCTGCTGCCAGCCGAGTTCCTCGGTCTTGGTGACGCTGATGAAGTCGGAGCCGAGGAAAACCCGCGCCACGCCCGGCAGGGCGAACAGGGCGGTGGCGAGCGGGCTGCGCTCGGCGCTCTCCGGTGAGGCGAAGTCGGCGCTGCCGGATTGCATGACCCAGCGTCCCGGCAGGAACTTCAGGGTCGCGGGATTGGGTGTGCCTTCGGTCTCAATAAACATGGGCGTCCGCCTAACAAGGAGGGAGAGGAGGACGGCAACGGTCCCCGCTGCCGCTAAATCGGGCCTCTCGCCCGGCCGCGCAAGGGCCGGCGCGGCTCAGGGCCGGGCGGCGGCGGCCAGCAACCCGCGAATTTCTTCCGCGGGACGGGCGGGGCTGAAGAGATAGCCCTGCGCTTCGGTCAGGCCCTCGTCGAGGAGAAGGCTCGCCTGCTCCTCGGTCTCCACCCCCTCGGCGGTGACGGCAAGCCCAAGCGAGGCGCAGAGCCCGGTGACGGCGCGAACCACCGCCGTGCAGTCGCTCCGAACCCCGAGCCCGGCGACAAAGGAGCGGTCGATCTTCACCCGGTCGAACGGGAAACGGACGAGCGCCGACATGGACGAATAGCCGGTGCCGAAATCGTCCAGCGCCAGGGAGACCCCCATCTTCTTCAATTGCCGAAGGATCGCGAGCGCGTCTTGCGTGTCTTGCAGTACCACCGACTCCGTCACCTCCAGCTCAAGCCGCCCGGGATCCAGTCCCGACCGCTCGAGGGCATGGGCGACATCCGCGATCAAGCCGCTGCGGCGGAGCTGGGCCGGGGAGACGTTGACGGCGACCTTGCAGCCCTCCGGCCACAGTGAGGCGTCCCGGCACGCCCGCTCCAGCACCCACCGCCCGAGCGGCAGGATGAGGCCGCTCTCCTCCGCGAGCCGGATGAACTCGTCCGGCCTGACCAGTCCCCGCCCCGGATGGTTCCAGCGCAGCAGCGCCTCGCAGCCAGCCGGCTGCCGGGTCCGCAGCGCCACGACCGGCTGGTAGTGCAGCTCGAACTCCCCGACCGAGACGGCCCGGCGCAGCTCGTGCTCAAGTCGCGTGCGGGCCTCCTCCTCTTGGGCGATCTCGGGGCGGAACTCCAGAACGCCGCCCCGTGCGAGCCTTTTCCCCCGGAAAAGCGCGAGATCGGCCGATTGCAGGAGCTTCGAGGCGAGTTTGCCGTCGCGCGGTGCGATGGCGAGGCCGATGCTGGCACCGATCAGGATCGAGCGCCCGTCGACATCGAAGGGCTCGCTCAGCCGTTTGCTCGCTGCATCGGCAAGCCGGTGGGCCGCTTGAGGCTGGCGGGGCGCGCGCTGGATGATCGCGAATTCATCGCCGCCCAGGCGCGCGAGCGTGTCGCGGTCGCGCACCAAGGCGCCGAGCCGGCCGGCGACCTGTTGCAGCACCTTGTCGCCCACCTGGTGGCCGAAGCTCTCGTTGACCTCCTTGAAGCGGTCGAGGTCGATCGAGAGCAGGGCGAATCCGCGCGATGCGGCGAGTGCCTTCTCAAGCTCGGCCTGGAACAGGATCCGGTTGGCGATGCCGGTGAGCGGATCGTGATGCGCCATGTGCCGGATGCGCGGCGCGGCCCGGTTGCGCTCGGTCACATCCACGAAGCGATACAGGATCAGCTCTTCGTCTTCGAGGTGAAGCACTTCCGCCGACGCCAGCAGCTCGAGGGTCTGCCCGGTCGGCGAGTTCAACTGCAGCGGTTCATCGACGAGCTTCCCCGCCAGCCGCAGCCGATTGACGGTTTCCTGCCGCTCCCGCGCGCTGGACCAAAGCCCGAGCTCCAGTCCCGTGCGCCCGATGAGCTGACTGCGTCTGAGCCCGCGCATCCTCAGATACGCGTCGTTGGTATCGAGCACGCGCCCGCTGTCGAGCGTGCTGAGCAGCATGGCATCGGGACTGTTGGCGAACACGGTGCTGAACAGCCGTTCGGAGCGGCGCAGCGCGTTCTCGGCGCGTTTGCGGGCTGTCGCATCGTGGTAGATGGCAAGCAGCGCCGGCCCGTCCGACCAGTCGATGCGGCAGGCGAGACATTCCACCCAGATCACGTCGCGATCCGGTCCCAGCAGGCGGAATTCATACTGCGATTGCGGGTTCTCCCCGCGCAGGCGCGCCGCCATTCGCCGGGCGACCATCTCGCGATCAGCCGGGTGGATACTCGCTCCGACCTGGTGGCGCGCGATCGTCTCGGCCACGGAGGCGTAGCCGTGCAGCGCGGCATAGGCCTGATTGGCGAACAGCACTCTACCGTCACGGTGCACCAGGACCGCGCTCAGGCACTTGCTGATGATTTCGCTCAGTTGTTCCGGGGCCGGCCGTTCCTCCCGGATCGCAACCATCGAAGCCGCGATTGCCCCCTCTTCTGCCCGCTGAAGGGTGGCGAGCACGGGCCAGCAATTTTGCCCGTTCCGCAGCCGCACCAGGGTCTCGGCGGCAGGCGCCGCCCCCTGGGCCACGCGCGTGAGCGCCGAGAGAAGCTCGCCGCCATCGTCGGGATGCAGATGCGCGGTCAGTACGTCCCCGGCCGCCAGCAGGACCCCGGGAGCCGCCTCGGCCAGCGAGCCGCTGACGCCGGTAATCCTGGCATCCGCCGTCAGCAGTAGTTCCAGCCCAGGCGCGGAAGCCGCGGCGCCGGAAGAGACCTGCCCCGTCATCGCTCTTGCCCTTGCTCCGACCTGGCTCTTGCCGAGCCGGCCGGTACAGCGGGGAGTTCAACCGCAGATTGGTAAGCGAAAGGTAAACCCAGTCTGAGGCTCAACCGCCGCTCGTGTCGAGAGGAAACGTGAATGGAGCCGCCATGCGAGCCGGTCGGATCAGGATCCTGTTCCTAGCTTGCGGGCGGCACCCCAGCGCGCGCCAGGGCCTCGGCCTGGCGCGCCGCCAATGTCCGCTCCTCAAAATCGTCGATTAGACAATGAAACATTCGGCACCAGTTCAATTCCGCGCCGAGGCGCAGAAAGACGCTGCCGAGCCCGATCGCCGCGCGGTCCATCAGCACGAATTCGCGCGGCGGCCGTACCCCGCCGGTTCGTTTCAGTCCTGCATGGACCTGCTCGGCGACCTCGCGCCCATATTGTGGATCGTTGGTTTCCTGGATCAGCCGGGCGCGGTCCTGCAAGAGCGGCTCGTAGAGGAAGCGCGCCCACATGTTCAGGACTTGCAGCTTCGCCTTCGTCAGCTCGCTGAATCCCCACATCTCGTAGGCCTGGTGCGCCTTTTCCTCGTCGCCGTCGCGCACCGCCTCGTAGAGCATGATGACGCCGCGGATGAAATGCGGCTGAAACACGCGGATGGCGCCGAAATCGAGCAAGTTGACGCTCGCGTCCGGCCGCACTTGGTAGTTGCCGAGGTGCGGATCGCCGTGGATCACGCCGTAGCGGTAGAGCGGCACATACCAAGCGGCGAACAGCGCCTCGGCGATGCGGTTGCGCTCCTCGAGCGGCGGCTGCTCCGCGAGGCGCTGCATCAGCGGCCGGCCATCGAGCCAGGTCATCGTCAGCAGCCGCTTGGTGCACAAGCCTTCGATCGGCTCCGGCACATGCACGCGCGGCTCATCGGCCAGCATGATCCCATAAAGCCGCATCTGCGCGGCCTCGCGCTCGTAATCGAGCTCCTCGCGCAAGCGTTCCGCCAGCTCCTTATAGATTTCGTCGTTCTGTATGGCGCTGTCCATGCGGTGATAGATCGCCATCGCCACCCGTAGCTGGCGCAGATCGGCCTCCACCGTGCTCGCCATGTCGGGATATTGCAGCTTGCAGGCAACCTCGGTGCCGTCGGGCAGGCGGGCGCGGTGCACCTGACCGAGACTCGCCGCGGCGGCCGCCTCGCGCGAGAAGGCGGCGAAGCGGCTCTCCCAGTCGCGGCCAAGCTCGCTCGCCATTCGCCGGCGCACGAAGTTCCACCCCATCGGCGGAGCATTGGCCTGCAACTGGGCAAGCTCGGCGGCGTATTCGGCGGGCAGCGCGTCCGGCACCGTGGAGAGGAACTGCGCGACCTTCATCAGCGGCCCCTTCAGCCCGCCCAGGATCGCCCGCAGATCCTCCGCGTGCGAACTGCGGTTGGTCTTGATTCCGAACACGCGCTCGCTCGCCACCCGCGCAGCGATGCCGCCGACCGCACCCGAGGTGCGCGCCATGCGGCGCAGTTCGCCAAATAGATTTGGCTGCTCGGTGCGCGCCATCAGAAGGCGGCTTCCAGCTCGTTGATGAAGTCGGAGATGACGGACAGGCCCTTGCGCCAGAAAGAAGGATCGGATGCATCGAGCCCGAATGGCGCCAGGAGCTCCTTGTGCCGCTTCGTGCCGCCGGCACGGAGCATGTCCAGATATTTTGCCTGGAACCCCGGATGCCCGGAACGGAAGACCCCGTATAGCGCGTTCACCAGGCAATCCCCGAAGGCGTACGCATAGACATAAAAGGGCGAGTGGATGAAGTGCGGGATGTAGGCCCAAAACACGTCGTATTCGGGTGTGAATTCGAACGCCGGCCCCAGGCTCTCCGTTTGCACCTGGCGCCAGATCGCGCCGATGCGTTCGGGAAGGATCTCCCCGCGGCGTCGCTCGTCGTGCAGCAGTGTCTCGAAGCGGTAGAACGCGATCTGCCGCACGACCGTGTTCAGCATGTCCTCGACCTTGGAGGCCAGCATCACGCGGCGCCGGCGCGGGTCGGTTTCCGCGTCCAGCATCGCGCGGAAGGTCAGCATCTCGCCGAAAACGCTCGCCGTCTCGGCAAGTGTGAGCGGTGTTCCCGATAGCAAATACCCTTGTCCCGCGGCGAGCACCTGGTGCACGCCGTGACCGAGCTCGTGCGCGAGCGTCATCACGTCGCGCGCGCGGCCGTGGTAATTGAGCAGGATGTATGGGTGCGCCGAGGGCACGGTCGGGTGCGCGAAGGCGCCGCTCGCCTTGCCCGCCCTGAGCGCGGCATCGACCCACGGCCGCTCGAAGAAACGGCTGCCGATCTCCGCCATTTCGGGGCTGAACGCCGCGTAGGCATCGAGCACGCGGCGCCGCGCCGAATCCCAGTCGATCTCACGGTCGTCGTCCTCCGGCAGCGGCGCGTTGCGATCCCAGTGCTGCAACCTGGGCAGGCCAAGCCAGCGCGCCTTCAGGGCGTAATAGCGATGCGAAAGCGCCGGATAGCTTTCCGTCACCGCCGCGACCAGCGCATCGACCACCTCGTCCTCGACCATGTTGGCGCGGTTGCGGTAGCTGCCCGGGCGCGGATAGTGCCGCCACGCGTCGATGATCTCCTTGTCCTTGGCGAGCGTGTTGGTGATCAGCGCGAACAGCTTCAGGTGCTTGCCGAACGCCTCGCCGATGGCGCGCCCGGTGGCCTCGCGCACACCGCGATCTCGGTCGGAGAGCTGGTTGAGAGCGTCAGTGACGGTCAGCTCCTCGCCCGCCACCGCGACGCGCATCCCGGCGATCGTCTCGTCGAACAGCCGGCTCCAGGCGCTGCGGCCGGTAACTTCTTTCTCGTGCAATAGGCGTTCCAGCTCGTCGGAAAGCTGGTGCGGCCGGAACACCCGCAAGTCGCGCAGCCACGGCCGCCAACGTGCCGCCGCCGGTGCGGCGAGCTTCGCTTCGAGCGCCGCCTCGTCGATCCGGTTGAGTTCGAGCGTGAAGAAGATCAGGTGGGTGCCGATCGTCGTGACCCGCTCGTTCAGCGTTTGATAGAAGCTGCCGATTGCCGAATCGGTGGAATCGCCGGCGAAGAGAAGCTGGGCATAGGAGGCCAGCCGCCCCAGTCGCTCCTCGATCCGCTGGTAGGCATCGATCGCCCCCGCAAGCTGCTCGCCCGATAGCTGCGCCACCTTCCCGGCGTAGCTGGCAGCGAAGGCCTTGGCTTCCCCCTCGGCGGCGTCGAGGTCCTGGCCGACCAACGGGCTGTCCGGCGCGGGGTAGAGGTCGGACAGATCCCATTGCGGCAGAGGGTCGGCGTGGCTGTCCTGCCGCCCGGCGGGGGCGGCGGCGGTCTTGGCGGGGTATGCCATTCGCGTATGCGTGCCTTCGCTGCTATGTGCGCGCGTCATGTAAGCCGACTGCTACCGCTTCAAAGGGCAAGGGGGCGAGGGGCTGCGAGGCAAGGTGGAGAGCTACCCTAGTTGGCCGAACCTTCCGGCCATGATGCTGACGCTTGCGCGAACCTGGGGCGGGAAGCCGATGCTTCGCGCCTATCGCGGCGGCCAATGGGTCTCGACGAGCTGGAGCGAGTTCGGACGCCAGGCCGCCTCGGTCGCGCGCGGGTTGCGGGCGGCGGGCGTGAACGCGGGCGACCGCGTTGTGATCGTCTCCGAGAACCGTCCCGAGTACCCGCTCGCGGAAACGGCGCTGATGGCGATCCGCGCGGTGCCGGTGCCGGCCTATGTCACCAACACGGTCGCCGATCACGCGCATATCCTGCGCGACAGCGGCGCGCGCGCGGCCATCGTCTCGAGCGCGCTGCTGGCGGGGCGTTTGTTGGAGGCGGGACGGCAGGCGGGCGGACTCGACCTGCTCGTCGTGATCGACGGACCGCCGGAAGGGGCTGGCGGCCGGCCGCGCCGGCTGCCCTTCGCCGAACTCCTGGCGGATGCGTCGGCCGAGCCCGACGACATCGCGCGCGAAGCCGCCGCGATCCCCACGGATGCCCTGGCCTGCCTCATATACACCTCGGGAACGGGCGGTACACCGCGCGGGGCGATGCTGGCGCATCGCGCCATCCTGTCGAACTGCGCCGGCGCGTTCGAGGTGCTGCAGCAGATCGGCCTCCGCGACGACGTCTATCTGTCCTATCTGCCGACCGCCCACAGTTTCGAACATACGGTCGGCCTGTTCTTCTTCCCGAGTTGCGGCGTGGAGGTGGTTTATTCCCGCGGCGTGGAGCACCTCGCCTCGGACATGGCGGCGATCCGCCCGACGCTGCTGACCGTGGTCCCGCGCATCCTGGACGTGATCCGGGCGCGCGTGATGGCGCAGGTCGAACGCGAGGCTCGCTGGCGGCGCCTTCTTTTCGCGCAGGCGCTCTACCTCGGCGGCAAGCGCATCGACCGACGAAGCCTGAACCTCGCGGAGCGACTGGTCGATCCGCTCCTCGATGTTCTGGTGCGCGCCAAGGTGCGCGCGCGGTTCGGCGGCCGCGTGCGCGCCGTGGTCTCGGGCGGCGCGCGGCTCGAACCCGAGACCGGCCGCTTCTTCCTTGCCCTCGGGCTCCGTGTCTTGCAGGGCTATGGGCAAACCGAGGCCGGCCCGGTGATCAGCGTCAACCCGCCCTTCGGCATCCGCCTGGAGACGGTCGGCAAGCCGCTCAGCGGGGTTCAGGTGCGGATCGCCGAGGACGGCGAGATCCTGGTGAAGGGCGATCTCGTCATGCTCGGTTACTGGAATCGGCCCGAAGCGACCGCGCAAGCGATCGAGCACGGCTGGCTGCACACCGGGGACATCGGCACGCTGGACGCCCAAGGCTATCTCACCATTACCGACCGCAAGAAAGACATCATCGTGCTCTCGGGCGGCGAGAAGGTCGCGCCCGCTAAGATCGAGGCGATGCTGATGGCCGAGCAGGAAATCGCCCAGGCGGTCGTGACCGGAGACGGCAGGACGGGCCTTACCGCGCTGATCGTGCCGGCCGACGGCTATGACGACATGGCGATTGCGGTGGCGCTGTCGCGCGTGAACCTGCGTCTCTCGGTGCACGAGCGCATTCGCAAGCATTTGCTCGTGCCGGCGTTCACGATCGAAAACGGGCTGCTCACCGCCTCGCACAAGATCCGCCGGGCGATGGCGGTCCACGCGAACGCCGCCGCGCTGCGGCGGCTCTATGCCTGAGCCACCCGTCATATTTGTCAGTCATGCCGTGCTTGGCTAGGCCAAGCCTGGCCGGCGCGGCGGAGAGGAACCCGCAGAGAGCCAGCCGGGATCGAGCCGCCATCAGTGGCGCACCGCGTGTCCGAGCCTCAACCTTCGTGCGCCAGCGCAAGGCCCGGCTCGGGCCAGTCCATCGCGATGAGCTGGCCCTTGCCGGAGAGCGTGATGAAGGCTGTGCGCCGATCCGGGCCGCCGAAGCAGATATTGGTGGTCATCGGATCGCCCGTCGGCACCTGCCGCACGATGCGCCCGTCCGGCGCGATGACGCTGATGCAGCCGGTCACGAGCGTGGCGACGCACACATTCCCGGCGGCGTCCACGGCGAGGCTGTCGAAGCGGCAGAAGCCGCCGAGGCCCGCGATCAGCCGCCCGCCATGCGGCGAGGGGAAGCCCTGCTTGCGCGCAACACCCGGCGCCTCCAGGTCGAAGGCCCAGAGCCGCGCCGTCTCGGTCTCGGCGACATAGACCGTGCGCCCGTCGGGCGACAGGCCGACGCCGTTCGGCGTCAGGATCGGGTAGGCCACCTCGGTGATCGCCGAGCCATCGGCCTTCGCGTAGTAGAGCCCGCCCCAGTCGCGGTCGCGGGCGCGGCGCTTGCCGGGATCGGAGAAGTAGAATCCGCCCTGGTTGTCGAACACGAGGTCGTTCGGGCCGCGCAGCGGATGGACGCCGCAGCGGTCGTAGAGGCGGCTGACAACGCCGGTTGCCGGATCCACGCGCTCGATGCGGCCGGTCTCGTAATCGGTGGAGGCGGTGCCCGGGATCGGCATCCGCCCGTCATAGCGCCAGGAAAACCCGCCATTGTTGCAGACATAGAAACTGCCTCCCGGCCCCAGGGCGAGGCCGTTCGGGCCGCCGCCCGTGCGGGCCACGACCTCCACGCGGCCGTCAGGCAGCACGCGGCTGACGCTTTGGCGTTCGATCTCGACCAGTACCACCGAGCCGTCCCGCATCGCGACCGGCCCCTCGGGGAAGCTCAGCCCAGTGGCGACAACGCGATGACCGTCCATCCTCTCCTCCCTCACCATTGCGGCGACCGTAGCCGGTAAACCCGGCATTAAACAGGGACGTGGCAGGCTGCGCGGATGCGCGATCTCGCCCTCCGCCAGTCCGCCGCTGTCGCGCTGGCCATGTTTCTGGGGGCCGCTGCGATCTGCGCCGGGCTGTTTCCCGCGGCGTTCTGGGTGCTTATGACGGGCGGGCTCGCGGCGGGTGCGCTGCTGGTCGTCTGGCGGCGGCTGGAACTGGTCAGCGCCTGCTGGTTCGTGCTCGCCGCCTGCACGCCCGAAATGGCACTGCACGACTGGATCGGCCCGGAGGCGTTTCAGCCCACCATCGCGGCGGTGAAAGGCACGGGGCTTCTGCTGGCGCTCTTCTGCGCGATGCGGTTCGGCCCCGCCGCCGATCCGTTCAATCCGGGCTTCGCCTTCGCCGCGATGTTCGTGGCCGGACTGGCGCACGGCCTGTTTCCCGGTCTCACGGTCGCCGACAGCCTGCGCTCGCTGGTCGGTTCCGCCGCGCCCTATGCCTTCGCCTTCGCCCGGCCCGGGCCGCGCTGGTGCGCCGGGATCATCCGCGCCGCCAAAATCGCCCCTTTGGTCGCGGTTGCGGCCGGCGCGGCGCTCGATGTGGCGGGCCTCCGCCCCCTGTTCATCGACTCGGGCGGGCTGCGCCTTGCCGCGACCGGGCATCCGGCCTTCCTGGCGGGCGCCGCGCTGACCGCGATCTATGCCTGCCTGATAGAATACTACCGCCAAGGCCGCGACCGCGATCTCGCCCTGCTGGCCGCGAACTTTGCCGTTCTGCTGCTGACCGGTGCCCGGGCGCCGCTGCTCTATGGCGCCCTGGTAGTCGGATCGACGCTTGCCTTCGTGCCGTCGGCAGCGGTTTCGCCCTCCGCGCGCCGGCTTGTGCTGCTGGCGGGCGCCGCCGCGATCCCGGTGTTCCTGGCCGCCGCCGCCTCGCTCGAGTCGCTCCGCGTGTTCAACCTGCTGCTGAACGACGATGCGGGCGATCTCAGCGGGCGCGCGGCGCTCTGGCCCTATTTCGCCCGCGCCGCGCAGAGCTCTCCCTGGTTCGGATGGGGGGTGGGCGCCGGCAACCTGGTGGTGCCGCCTCGGTCTGAGGTGATCCAGCTGATGCACACCTGGGCCGCGCACAACGAGTGGCTGCGGATGGAGGTGGAGGGCGGGCAGATCGGCCGGGCGCTGCTCGTCCTCTGGTTCGCCCTGTGGGCCTGGCGCCATACGCGCAGGCTGCAATTCGCCGAGCGCGTCATCATGCGGCTGGTTTTTGTCGCCTTCGCGTGCCATGCCTGGACCGACAACGTGCTGATCTCGACGTCGGCCAGCGTCCTGTTCACCTTCTGCATCGCGGTTTTCGCGCGCGGCGCGGCCGGGAGCCGGGCGCCCGAGTCGGGCTAGGTAGCCGGAGATTGCATGGGCCTGCTCTGCCGCCTGATCCTCGCCTGCGCCGCGCTGGCGCCGCTGCCCGCCGCCGCGGCCGGACTCGCCGTGGTGATGAACTCCGGGGCGGCGTCGCTCAGCCTGATCGACATGAGCACCGAGAAGGAGATCGGGCGCGTGCCGGCCTTGCGCGAGCCGCACCATTGGGCGCTGTCGCCCGATGGCAAGTCGCTGGTCGTGGGCGATTCGGCAGGCAACGCGCTGCTGCTGCTCGATCCGCAGACCGGCGCGCTCGAGCGCCGCGTTGTCTGCGCCGATCCCTATCAACTCGGCTTCAGCCCGGACGGCAAGCTGCTCGTGGTTAATGGTCTCGCACGCAATCAGGTGGACGTGTACGACGCCGCCACCTACACGCTGCTGCATCGCTTCCGCACCGGCTCGATGCCGAGCCACCTCGCTTTCTCGCCCGATTCGCGCCGCGTCTTTGTTACCCTTCAGGGTGCCAACGCGCTGATTGCGTTCGACCTCGGCGCGATGAAGGAGCTGTGGCAGGTGAAGGTCGGCAACACCCCGGCCGGCGTGCTTTGGCTCAACGGCAAGCTGCTGGTCGCCGACATGGGCACCGATTACCTGGCAGAGCTCGATCCCGCAGACGGCAAGGTGCTGCGCCATGTCGTCACCGGCCGCGGCGCCCACAATCTGTTCCTCTCGCCGGACGGCAAGGTGCTGTGGGTCAATAACCGCGTCGCCGGCACGACGGAGGAACTGCGCGCCGATACGCTGACGCCGATCCGCTCCTTCCAGATTTCCGGCGGGCCGGACGATCTGGCGTTCGCGTCGGACGGGAAGGTTTGGATCACGCGCCGCTTCGCCGAATCGGTCGCCGTTCTCGACCCGGCCACCGGGGCGATCACCGACATCCCGGTCGGCCGCTCTCCGCACGGCATCTTCCTCAATCCGCGCGCGCCGACCCCGGCCAAGGTCGCGCTCGGGGGCTGAGACGCCAGTGAACCCGTTCGATCTCACTGCTGGATGGGTACAGGAGCACTTGGTGCTCCCGGCGCTTTACGCGCTCGGCCTGATGCGCTGGGAGGAAATCTCCTTCGGCTGGGCGCTGTTTGCGGTATACGGGCTCGTGCAGGTTGCGCTGACCTATGCGATCTGCCTGCCGCTCGAACGCTGGCGCCCCGTGGAGCATTGGCCCGACCGGCGGGTGGTGACGGTCGATGTCCTTTACACGCTGATCGCGCGCGTGGGCGTGCTGCCGCTCGTCACGTTCGTGTTGTTCTATCAAGTGCAGACGAGCATGAACGGCTGGCTCGCCGATCACGGCTGGGTGCCGCCGATGCTGGAGACGGCCGCACCATTCCTGCTCGGCAAGCCAGTACTGACCTTCTTCTGCTACGCGGTGATCCTCGATTTCGCCGACTACTGGCGGCACAGGCTGTCGCACAGTTTCCGCTGGTGGTGGGAGCTGCACGCGCTGCATCACGCGCAGCGGCAGATGACGTTCTGGTCCGACGACCGGAACCACATCCTCGATGACGTCATAGCCTTCCTCTGGTTCACTGCCGTGGCGCTCGTGATCGGCGTGCCGCCGATGCAGTTCCCGCTGCTCGTGCTCGTGCTGCGCTTCATCGAGAGCCTGTCGCACGCCAATGCCCGCATCTCCTTCGGCTGGTTCGGCGAGCGGCTGCTGGTTTCGCCGCGCTTTCACCGCGCCCATCACGGCGTGCGGGCGGCGGGGCGGCGGAGCTGCAATTACGGCGCGGTGCTGCCCTGGTGGGACATGCTGTTCGGGACTGCCGACTTTTCCCGCGATTTTGTGCCGACCGGCGTGCCCGGCGCGCGCGAGGCGCTGGCGAGCGGCAGCTACGCAAGCCAGCAATGGGCGGGGCTGACCGGGTTCCTCGGCGCCCTGTTCAGGGCGCCAGCGCCTGCAACCCAAGCAACAGCTTCCGCCAGAGCGGCAGGGAAACCGGCTGATCGAGCCGCCTCCAGCCGCGCCGCCGCAGCGCCGCCAGGATCCCCGCGTAGCTTCCGGCCATGAGCCTTGCGGGCTTCATCGCCCGCCGGTCGCACGCCGCCATCGCCGCCCTTGCGGCCCTGAAATGCTCCGCCGCCTGCGCTGCCATCCGCTCGCACACCACGCCGAGGTCCGGTGAGGCGAGGGCGGCCTGCGGCTCGGCCGGCACGCCGGCCTCGTTCAGCCATTCGCGCGGCAGGTAAAGCCGGCCGCGCGCCGCGTCTTCCTTCAAGTCGCGCAGGATGTTGGTGAGTTGCAGCGCCCGGCCCAGATTGTAGGCGACACGGTCCGCTGCCGTGGACGAATCGCCGAAGGCGCGCACCGACAGGCGCCCGACCGCGGCGGCCACCCGGTCGCAGTAAAGATCGAGCGTGGCGAGGGCAGGGGCGACGATGGCGGTTTCGGCATCCATCTGCATCCCGTCGATCACCGCCTGGAAATCCTCCTGGCGCAGCCCGAACCGGCCGATGGCGGCGCGCAGCACGCGCGCGACCGCGCTATCCGCCGCCTCGCCGCGATAGAGAGCGGCGATGCGCTCCCGCCATTCATCGAGACAGCGCCGCTTTTCTGCAAGAGTGCCTTGCTCGTCAGCGATGTCATCCACGTCGCGGCAGAAGGCGTAAATCGCGTATATCGCCATGCGCCGGTCCGGCGGCAGCACGCGCATCCCTTGATAAAACGAGGTGCCGGCGTTGCGGACGGCCGCCTCCACGGCCGCCAAGTCCTCCGGGGCGCAATCGAGCGTGCTCACACGAGATATCTAAGCGACTCGGCGAGCGCGCCGAGCACGTCCGATTTGGTGAGCTTCACACGGGTCGCGAGCGGATCGCCCGCGCGCAACCGCCGCGCCAGCCGCCGCGACAGCGCGACGATGACCGCGGTCTCCAGCCGCAGCCGCCGGTCGCGGCAGCGCGCGGGAAGCAGCAGCGCCTGTTCGTTCAGCGCGGCGACGCGATCGAGCAGGGCGTCGAACACACGGCGCAATCCCGGGCTCGTCGCAGGCGCGCGCACATCGTCGATGCCGGTGCGGTGCTCGCTCATGAGATCGAGCGGCAAATAGCAGCGGTCGAGCGCGGCCAAATCCTTCGCGCAATCTTGCAGATGGTTGAGCACCTGCAACGCTGCGCAGAGCGCGTCCGAGGGCGCGTGTGTCGCCGCATCCTCGCCGTGCAGGTCGAGCACGTGCCGCCCCACGGGCATAGCGGAGTAGCGGCAATAATCGAGCAGCTCGTTCCAGCTCGCGTAGCGCCGCTTGGTGGCGTCCTGGCGGAAGGCGATCAGCAGGTCGGTCGAATGCCGCGTGGTGACGCCCGTTTCGGCGAGGCTCGCGCGCAGCCGCAGCGCAGATGGCGAGCCGGCCTCCCGCCGCCCGAGCAGCACGTCTTGCATCAGATCGAGCCGCGCCACCTTGTCCGCGGGTGCCAGCACCGGGCTGTCGGCGATGTCGTCGGCGTTGCGGGCGAAGGCGTAGAAGGCGTGCACGTGCGGGCGCAGCGCGCGGCAGATCAACAGCGAGCCGACCGGGAAATTCTCGTCGCCGCGGTCCTTGCCCGACCACGCTTCGACGCTCAGCGCCTCGCTCATGCCGCGCCCTGGTAGGCGCGGTGCTTCCACACCACCCCGCGGCCGAGATGATGCGAGAGCGCCGAGCCGATGGTGGCGGCCGTGTAGAACAGGGCGATCATCGGCAGGAACGGCGCCCAGAGCGGGGAGCGCCTATAGCGGCGCAGCGTGGGCAGATAGGACGCCGCCATCCCGGCCCAGGCCGCGGCACCCATCCAGCCCGCCGCGCCGCGCCAAGCGAGCGCCGCGAGCGGCGGCACGATGAAGGTGAGCGTCATCCCGAGCACGCAGAACACCAGCCGAAGGGGGGAGAAGCGAAGCTGCACATAGGCGGTGCGGGCCACCATGCGCCAGATGTCGGCAAATCCCGGATAGGGCCGCACGGACCGGGCAAGCTCGCTATGGCCGAGCCAGACCGGCCCACCGCGCTTCACCGCCGCCCCGAGCGCCACATCGTCGATCAGCGCACCGCGCACGGCCTCGATCCCGCCGATCCGGTCCAGCGCCGCGCGGCGGATCAGGATGGTGCCGCCCGCCGCGCCTGCGGTCCGCGACAGCGGATCGTTCACGCGCGCGAACGGGTAAAGAAGCTGGAAGAAATAGACGAAGGCCGGCACCAGTGCCCGCTCGGGCAGTGCCTCGCAGCGCAGCGCGACCATCTCCGAGACCAAATCGAGGCGATCCCGCTCCGCCTTCGCGGCCAGTGTCGCTAGGTGCTGCCTGTCGTGGACGATGTCAGCATCCGTGAGCAGGATCAGCTCGGCGCCGCCGCGGCTCGCTTCCTCCACCCCCTGCGCGACCGCCCACAGCTTGCCGCTCCAGCCCGTCGGCCGGTCCGTGCCGTCGAGGACGGCCAGCCGCGGATCGGCGAGCGCGCGTGCCTCGAGGCCGGTAGCGTCCGTGCTCTGGTCGTCCACAAGGATGACCCGAAAGCGTCCCGGATAATCCTGGGCGAGCAGAGAACGCAGCACGGGCTCGATGCTCGCGGCCTCGTCGCGCGCCGGCACGACGATCGCGGCCGGCGGGGCGGTCTCTGGCCGCACGGGCGCCAGTGCGGGGCCGGATTGCCAGAAGCGACCATGCGCCGACAGCAGATAGAGCCAGATCGCCAGCGCCAGCGCGGCGAGGACCGTCATGCGCGCAGCCGCCCCGTGGCGCGGAACCAGGCGATGGCGTCGAGCACCGCTTCGCGCGCCGGACGAGCGCGGTAGCCGAGCTCGCGTTCGGCCTTGGCCGCGGAATAGAACATGAGCTTGCGGGCCATCCGCAGATGGTCGCGCGTGAACGGCGGTTCGAACGGCACGATCCGCGCCAGTGCCTCCATAACTGTGGCGAGCGGCCACACCAGTTCGGTATTAACGCGGATCGAAGGCGGACGCCGGCCCGCCTCGGAGGCGATCAGGGTCAGCAGCTCCTGCAGCCGCAGGTTTTCACCGCCCAGGATATAGCTCTCGCCGATCCGGCCCCGCTCGGCGGCGAGCACATGGCCCTCCGCCACGTCGTCCACATGAACGACATTGAGCCCGGTCTCGATGTAGGCGGGCATCCGACCCGCGGCTGCATCGAGCACCATCTTGCCGGTCGGCGTCGGCTTGATGTCGCGCGGACCCACGGGCGCCGCCGGGTTGACGATCACCACCGGCGCGCCCTGGGCGGCAAGCGCGCGGGCGGCCTGCTCGGCTTCGTATTTGGAGCGTTTGTAGGGGCCGATGATGCTCTCAGGTGCGACCGGCGTTGCCTCATCCGCCGGGGTGCCGTCCGCGCTGACCCCGAGGGCCGCGACCGAGCTGCAATAGACGATCCGCGCCGCTCCTGCCGCCTGCGCGGCACGGATCATGGCGACCGTGCCGTCCACATTGGCACGCAGCATGGCCGATGGGTCGGGCACCCAGATGCGATAGTCGGCGGCGACGTGAAACACCGACGCGCAGCCCGCCGCCGCGCGGGCGAGGCTCGCCGGCTCGGTCAGGTCGCCGACGACGATCTCGGCATCCGCGAGCCCTTCCAGGTTGGCGCGGCTGCTGGAGGCGCGCGCCAGCAGCCGCAGCCGGTGCCCGCGCGCGGCGAGGGCGCGCGCGACCGCCGAGCCCACAAAACCCGTTGCCCCGGTTACGAGTGTCGGTCCGGCCGCTTCCGCCACGCGCGCTCCTAATCTATGCCGCGGGATCTATAGCCGCCGCTCGCCGCCGCGGTGTAGAGGGCGGGCCGCCGCAGCCCGGCTTGGCATCGAGGGTCTGGATCAATCGGTGAAGAAGCTCTCGGTCGCCCTTGCGCTGGTCGGGCTTGCCGTCGGGACGGCGCTCGTTGGCTCCTTCGGCTTCCGTGACGTCGCCCAGGCGGTGGCCTCGGCCGGATGGCGCGGGTTGGCCGCGGTTTGCGTGTGGCAGCTCGTGATCTTCGTGCCGCTCGGCCTGGCGTGGGACCAGCTCGCGCGGATCCGCGGCACCGCACGCCCGCTCGTCTTTCTCTGGGCGCGGATGGTGCGTGACACCGCCACCAACATCCTGCCCTTTTCCACGATCGGCGGGTTCGTGTTCGGTGCCCGGGCGCTGACCGTGCACGGCATCGGCTGGCCGGTCGCCACCGCGACGACGGTCGTCGACATCACCGCGGAGTTCCTGGCCGAAGTGGGGTTCGTCGCCCTCGGCGTGATCATCCTGCTGGCGCACGTGCCCCACGCCCATGCCGTCTCAGCCTCGGTCGAGATTGGGCTCGGCTTCGCGATCCTGGGCATCGTGCTGTTCGTCTGGGCCCAGCGCGGCGCGGCGCCGGCCTTCGAGCGGATCGCCGCGCGCATCGCCGCGCGACGTTTGGGCGGTGCCCGGCGGGGCATGGCGGCGCTCAACGAGGAGCTGGCCGAGCTTTACCGCCGTCCCGGCCGCCTGCTCGTCTGCTTCCTTCTGCATTTCGTCGGCTGGATCCTGAGCGGGATGGGAGACTGGGTCGCCTATCATGCGATCGGGCTGCCGATCGACGTGGACAACGCCATCGCCATCGAGGCGCTGCTTTCGGGCGTGTCGGCGGCGGCGTTCCTGGTGCCGGTGAATGCCGGTGTGCAGGAGGCCGGTTATGCCGGGTTCGGCGCGCTGTTCGGCATCCCCGCCGATCTTTCGCTTGCCGTCTCGCTGCTGCGCCGGGCCCGCGACATCACCATCGGCGTGCCGGTGCTGCTGCTCTGGCAGCTCTTCGAGGCGCGGCGGTTGCGGGCGGCAACCGGATAGACCCTATGCTCGGCCAATGAGCACGGGCCCGCTGCCGTCCATCGACGCATTGTTACGCCACCCGGCGGCTTCTGTGCTGGAAGCAAGGTTCGGGCGCAGCGCGACGGTGAACACGCTGCGTGCCGTGCTGGAGCGCCGCCGCGCCGGCGGGCGCCCGGCCCCGGCGGAGGCGGCCGATCTGCTGGCCGAGGCGGCCGATGCGCTGGCGGCGCGATTCGCCTCCTCGCAGCGGCCGGTGTTCAATCTCACCGGCACCGTGCTGCACACCAATCTGGGCCGCGCGCCGCTGCCGGCGGAAGCGGCCGAAGCGGCAGCCGAGGCAGCCGCCCGTCCGACCAGCCTCGAATACGATCTGGCGGCGGGACGGCGCGGCGAGCGCGACGACCATGTGCGGGGCCTGCTGTGCGAGCTTACCGGCGCCGAGGATGCGCTGGTGGTGAACAACAACGCCGCCGCGGTCCTGCTGGCGCTCAACACGCTCGCGCTCGGCAGGGAAGTCGTGGTCTCCCGCGGGGAGCTGGTGGAGATCGGTGGCTCCTTCCGAATGCCGGAGATCATGGCCCGAGCGGGCGCGCGGCTGCGCGAGGTGGGCACAACCAACCGGACCCATCTGCGGGACTTCACCGGCGCGATCGGCCCGGACACGGCGGCGCTGATGCGCGTGCATCCGTCCAACTACCGGATCGAGGGCTTCACCGCCGCCGTGCCGGCACGGGCGCTGGCGGAGGCGGCGCACGCGGCGGGGCTGCCGGTGATCGACGATCTCGGCAGCGGCAGCCTGATCGACCTCTCCCGCTGGGGGCTGCCGGCGGAGCGCACCGTGCAGAAGGCGCTGGCCGACGGCGCCGACCTCGTCACCTTCTCGGGGGACAAGCTCCTGGGCGGCCCGCAGGCTGGTCTCGTCGTCGGGCGCAGCGAGCTGGTTCGGCTGCTGACGGCCAACCCGCTCAAGCGGGCGCTGCGGCTCGACAAGATGCGGCTGGCGGCGTTGGAGGCCGTGCTTCGCCTGTATCTCGACCCGGACCGGCTGGCCGAGCGGCTGCCGGCGCTGCGTCTGCTTACGCGCGCCGAAGCCGCGATCCGGGCGACCGCCGAGCGAATCCTACCGGCGATGCGGGCGCGGTTCCCCCGTCGGCCCGTCCACATCCAGGCGTGCACGAGCGAGATCGGGTCGGGTTCGCTGCCGATCGAGCGCCTGCCCTCGTTCGCGGTGACGGTCGGAGGTGCCGATCTGGAAACGGTTGCCGCGGCGCTGCGCGCCCTCCCGGTCCCGGTGATCGGGCGGATCGCTCACCGGCTTTTGTGGTTGGATTGCCGCTGCCTCGAAGAGCCTAACGAGGCGGCGTTCCTTGCCGTATTGGCGGTCTGAGCGGCCGGACTGATATTCGGGGCGGAGGAGACGCGGTCCCGGTGGGCCGGCCGGCCTTCAAAGCCGGTTGGGGCCGCTGCGCGGCCCCGGGCAGGTTCGACTCCTGCTCTCTTCCGCCGGCCTGGAGCGAGCGGACGTCTCTGTGTCTCGCCTGCGTGCCACCTGTGGCGCCGCCGCAACAGCGCCGACAAAGAGCGCCCGGCCCCCTCGTTTTATTCCGTCCTTATGGTTATGGTTCTGCTCAGCAAACGGCGCAGTCTCGTACGGTAGCCGTTGGCCGTACCCGCCGGCGCGGAACGACGTGAGGAGAAAACGAGATGAAGCTTCGGAGTGCGCTCCTGGCTGCCACCGTGTTGGCGTTGCCGATCGCGGCGCATGCACAGATGACCATGCCGAACCTGACCGGCTTCTACGTCGGCGCGGAGGCTGGTGCGAACTTCCTGATCCCGGTGGGCATCGCGAGCGAGAACGGCAACAGCCCCTTTGACAGCCGGATCAACACCAATCCGGGCGCCATCGGCGTCGGTTATGTGGGCTACACGCTCGGCAACGGCTTGAGCCTCCGTCTCGACGGCGACGTGATGGGCAACCAGTTCGGTAAGGTGGAGACCGGCTCTGGCGCCCTGATCGCTCACGGGAGCGGCTGGGAGCAGAAGCAGGGCGCGATGTTGGACGTCATGTTCGACCTCTCGCCCTACATGAACTTCATGGGCATCGCGCCCTATGCCGGCCTCGGCGTCGGCTATCAGTGGAGCCTCTACCGCAACGTGAACTTCGCGGGCACTGTGCTCGCTCCCGGCAATCTCGCGAACGTCAACGTCAACAATCGAACCGAGGGCGCGTTCGCTTACGGCGTGATCCTCGGCGCCCAGTACCCGATCGGCTACACCGGCCTGGCGCTGACCCTCGAGTACCGCTTCATGGGTGTGCTTGCGCGCACCGTCCCGGCGACCTTCACCTTTGCCGGTGAGGCTCCCGGCGCCGGCGCTCCCGGCAAAATCCAGTTCAAGCAGGAGTTCAACAACGCCGTCCTGGTCGGCGTGAAGTACACCTTCGGCGTCACCCCGCCGCCCGCGCCCGCACCCGCTCCGGTGGCGGCTCCGGCTCCGGCTCCGGCCCGGTCGTACCTCGTGTTCTTCGATTGGGACAAGGCGACGCTCACCGACCGCGCGCGGGAGATCATCCGCGAGGCGGCGGAGAACTCGCGGCGCGTGCAGTACACCGTCATCGAGGTCAACGGCTACACCGACACCTCGGGCACCGCGGCCTACAACCTCAAGCTGTCGGTGCGCCGCGCCGAGAACGTGGCGGCCGAGCTGGTGCGCGACGGCGTGCCGCGCAACGTCATCAGCATCCACGGTTACGGCGAGACGCATCTGTTGGTGCCGACGGGCCCCGGCGTGCGCGAGCCGCAGAACCGGCGCGTGGAGATCATCATCCGCTAAGACCGGAGTTTGCTTCCTATCGCCTACGAGGGGCGCCGAAAGGCGCCCCTTTCTTTTAGCCGCTCGCGCACCACGCGAGCGTGAGCGCGCAAGAGCTTGCATAAACGGGCTCAATTACGCCTTATTGCGCCGCCCGTGCGGTGCCGAACGAAAGCGTTGGGCGCGCCGCGCGCTGGACGGAGAAGCCGATGCGTCTGCGCCTGATCCTGTTTGCAACCGGGCTGCTGCTGGCGCCCTTCCTCGCCTCGGCGCAGCCGATCGAAGGACTTTATGTGAGTGCCGGCATCGGCGCCAACCGGCCACAGAGCGTGCACGCCAACAGCAGCACTCGTCCGCCGCTGGACGGCAGCCTCAACCGGGCCTGGGGCATCGACGGCACCGGCAGTGTCGGCTACGCGCTCGGTGACGGCTGGCGGTTCGAGCTTGAGGGCGATTATCTGCAAAACGGTATCGGCCAGTTGAGCGGCGCGACGTTTCCGGTCGCGACCAGCGGCAACGTGCATACCTACGGCCTGATGGCGAACGCGCTTTTTGATTTCGACATCC
This sequence comes from Acetobacteraceae bacterium, assembly GCA_035685165.1. Classification (GTDB taxonomy): domain Bacteria; phylum Pseudomonadota; class Alphaproteobacteria; order Acetobacterales; family Acetobacteraceae; genus DATFDN01. The sequence goes on along the minus strand of DASRBI010000011.1, from coordinate 66,153 downwards.
GCAGCCGCTACGTGTTCCCCTATCTCGGGGCCGGCGCCGGCTACATGTGGAGTCGGTTCAACAATGTGATCTTCGCCGCGACGCCGCCCCGGCCTGGATTCGCCTCGATGGCCAATTTCGGCACTACCGGCCATTTCGCCTGGCAGCTCATCGCGGGGCTCTCGTTCCCGGTACCGAACACACCGGGGCTTTCGCTGCTCGCCCAGTACCGCTTCATGGACATCACATCAGGTGAGACATTCACCGGCACGCAGGTCTCCAGCGCCGGCGTCGCACCCGCTTCGCTCAAGCTCGCTTCGCAGTACAGCCACACATTCCTTCTCGGCGTGCGCTACGCCTTCCATGTCACCCCGCCGGCGCCGCCCTCCGCGCCGACACCGATCGCGGCGCCCGCCCCGGCGCCGTCGCGGAGCTATCTCGTGTTCTTCGACTGGGACAAGGCGACGCTCACTAACCGTGCCCGCGAGATAGTGCGCGCGGCTGCGGAGGCTTCGACACATGTGCAGTATACGCAGATCCACGTGAACGGCTACACCGACACCTCCGGTTCCGCCGCCTACAATCAGGCGCTCTCGCTGCGCCGAGCGCAGAATGTCGCCGCCGAGCTGGTGCGCGACGGCGTGCCGAAGAACGCCATCGTGATCCGCGGTTTTGGCGAGACGCATCTCTTAGTGCCGACCGGGCCGGGCGTGCGTGAACCGCAGAACCGGCGCGTCGAGATTATTATCGGCGGCTGAGGCTCAGGCGCGCAGAAGCCCTGCCATCGGCGCGATCTGGGCGCTGTCGGGGAACACGGCGCCCAGCGCCTGCGCGGGCACGCCGAGATGCGCGGTCAGCACCGATTTTGCCGGCGCGCGCAAATCGGCACTGGGTGCGAGGTCGCGATTGTCCAGCAGCCGCCCCGGGCCGAGGCCCGGCCAGTCCGCCCGCACCTTTCCGCCCGCCACCGCGCCACCCAGCAGGAACGCAACCCCGGCGGTGCCGTGGTCGGTGCCGCGATTGCCGTTGACCCGGACGGTGCGGCCGAACTCGGTCATGCACAGCACGACCGTCTTGTCCCAGGCGGTCCCGAGACCCTCGCGCAACGCAACGAGCCCCGCGTCAAGCTGACGGAACTGGGCATCGAGCCGTTGCGGCTGGGCGACATGGGTGTCCCATCCGTCGAGCTCCAAGGCGGCAACGCGTGGGCCGTCCGGCCGCGCCAGCATCTCCCCGGCGGTGCGGGCGAGAAGGGCGAACGCGCTCGCCTTCTCGGGCGCGGCCGGAACCGTCCCCAGCACCGCCTGCGCGTAGCCACGCTCGCGCAAACCCTGGTGGATGACCGGGCCGATGAGCTTGTCTCCGGCGGCGAGCGCGGCGAGCTGGGTGTAGAAATCGGGCGCGGCGGCGCCGATTCGGCCGGCTGCGTAGCTGCCGACCCGCGCCGGCCCGCGCAGCAGCAGCGGCATATCCACGCCGAATGCCATCGCGTCGCCCTCGGTCTTCGGCGCCGCGCGCGGCAGGGCGGAGACGGCGCGGTTGAGCCAGCCGCTCGTCATCCGGTGATCCGCGCCGCTTTCAAGGCAGTCCTGCGCCTCGAAATGGCTCCGTACCCGCGTCGGGCCGGCGATCGCGTGCAGCAGCAGGGCTTGCCCGGAGGTGTAGAACCGGTGCAGGCCGGCGAGGGCGGGATGCAACCCATAAAACCCGCCGAGATCGAGCATGCCGTTCGGCTGGCCCGGCTCGGGCGGCACGATGTCGCCGCGCAATCCGGCAAGCGCGGGGTCGCCATAGGGCACGACCGCGGCCAGCCCATCCATCGCACCGCGCAGGGTCACCACGACGAAACGGCGTTCCACGGCGCCGGCGGCGAAAGCGAGCCGGACCGGCCCGAGCGCGATGGCGGCGGAAAGACCGAGCAAGGTGGCGCGCCGGCTGGTTTTCACGGGTGGGGTCATCGACGCTGGAACTCCGGGGCGGCCAATAGCAACGCGAGCGCCTCCCGGCGCGAGCCGGCGTGCTGCACGGCGCTAAGCGTGGCCGGACGCACCAGCGGTCCCAGCGCCTCCGCGAGCTGACTGGGATCGGGCTCGGCTTGCATTCCGGCGATCGCATAGGCGACGTCGGCTCGGCGCAGCATCGCCTCTGGGCTTAGCCAGTCGGCGGCGCGATCCGGCCAGCCGTCGGGCTGCGGCGCCGCCCACATCGGCTGGCCCAGCATCCGCATCGCGCCGAGCGCGCGCTCCGGTGCGTCCGACATGCCGGTCGCCCGCCCCGCCGCGATCAGGAAGTCCGCCGGCGTCCGAATCTTGGTATCGGACTGCCACGCTTGCGGGATGTCGAGCAAAGCTGCTGCCGCCGCCCCGAGATCGCCGTCGGTGTCGCGCAGCCGCCCTTCCACCAGGCGCACCGCCGCAGGCGGCGGATCGTCGGCGACGAAATGCCGCGTCAGCTTAAGGGCGAGATGGTGGTGCGTGGCGGGGTGCGCGGCGAGAAAGGCCAGCGCCTCGATGCCGCCCTCTTCGCCCTCGGGGAAGGTCCGGCCCATGACGATCTTCGCCCCGGGTTCGTGGGTGAACGGCCGGAAGCGGAAGCCGGGTGGGCTCTGTTGCAGGTCGATCGACCAGCCGGTCAGCACACGGGCGAAGCTGGTGACGTCAGCTTGCGTGTAGCCCGCCGCCGGGCTGACGGTGTGCAGTTCCAGGCATTCGCGGGCGAGGTTCTCGTTCAGGCCGCGATGCGTGCGCTGGCCGACCGGACTGTCCGGCCCGACCGAGCCGGCGTTGTCGAGGTAAAGCAGCATCGCGGGATGCCGCATCACCGCCAGCAGCATGTCGGCGAAGCGCGCCGTTACGTGCGGGCGGATCGCCTCGGCGATGAACGGCCCGATCAGCGCCGCGCACTGGCCGCGCCGCACCGAGACGGTGAAATGATTGGCCCAGAACCAGACCAGCCGCTCGCGGAATGGCGCTTCGGTGGTGAGTGCGGCGGTTATCGCGGCCCTTGCGTCACGGATGAACAAGGCGCGCGAACGGGACTTCTGCGGCAGCGGCTTTTCCTCCCGGTCGGCCCGCAGCGCCTCCAGCCCTTCGGTGCTGGTCGGCCCGTCCGAGGCCGCCTGTGTTTGGAGTTGGCGGCGCAGCCAGGATCGGGGATCGCCGGGCGGCGCCTCCTCGGCGCGCGGGCCAAGGCCGAAGCGGACCAGCGCCTGTGCCGCAGTCACGTCCATGCACGACTATTAGCGCGGCCGCGGATTGCCTTGGGTAACGAAGCGTCACCGCCCGATGCTGAGTTGGCTGCGCGCGCGCCTGCCGCGGAACCCCAGTCCGGAGCGTAAGCCGGTCGCCATCGCGAGGGTGTAGAACCGCTGAGAGGGAACGATTGCCGCTGCATCGCCGAGGCGTCCCGCCAGGTTCGATCAGGCCCGCTGTGGGCCTGCATGTCCGCCCTGCGTCATCAATTCGCCGCTTGCAAAACCGTGGCTGAAAGAGCACATGCGCCTCGACGAGAGGCCGCTCCGAGCGCGGCCGACAGCGCGGGCGCGCGGGGAGGAAAGGCCCTGCCGCGCCCGTCGTGGTATGGAGACCCCGAACACATGGCCGCCACTGACCTAGCCCGTATCCGCAATATCGGCATCACAGCCCATATCGATGCCGGAAAGACGACGACGACCGAGCGCATCCTCTATTACACGGGCATGTCGCACCGGATCGGCGAGGTGCACGAGGGCAATACCACCACCGACTACATGGAGCAGGAGCGCGAGCGGGGCATCACGATCACCTCTGCCGCCGTGACGTGCGAGTGGAAGAACCACCGCATCAACATCATCGACACGCCCGGCCATATCGACTTCAACATCGAGGTGAACCGCTCGCTCCGCGTCCTGGATGGCGCGGTGTTCATCATCGAGGGCGTCGCTGGGGTGCAGCCGCAGTCGGAGACCAATTGGCGCCTTGCCGACCGCTACAACGTCCCGCGGATCATCTTCATCAACAAGCTCGATCGCACCGGAGCTGACTTCTTCCGCGCCTTCGCCACACTCAAGGAGAAGCTCGACATCGTGGCGCTGCCGTTGCAGCTCCCGATCGGGATCGAGGACAAGTTCATCGGCGTCGTCGATCTGGTCGAGCAGAAGGCGATCGTCTGGGAAGGCGGTGAGCTCGGCGCCAAGTACCACGACGAGCCGATTCCGGCCGACCTGATCGAGCAGGCGAAGGAGTACCGGCAGAACCTGCTGGATACCGCGCTCGCGGTCGATGACGCGGCGATGGAGGAGTATTTCGACAAGGGCGACGTCTCGGTGGAGACGCTGAAGCGCTGCATCAAGGCCGGCACCATCTCCGGCGCCTTCCGCCCGGTGCTGTGCGGCACCGCGTTCAAGAACAAGGGCGTGCAGCCCCTGCTCGATGCCGTGGTCGATTACCTGCCGAGCCCGGTCGATGTGCCGGGGATCAAGGTCGCCGCCGGCGAGGGCGAGGACGAGACCGCCGAGCGCCGCCGGATCAAGGCCGATCCGAACGCGCCGTTTGCGGGCTTGGCGTTCAAGATCATCAACGACAAATACGGCACGCTGACGTTCGTGCGCGTCTATTCCGGTACGCTGAAATCGGGCGACACCGTGCTGAACACCACCCGCGGCCATCGCGAGCGCATCGGGCGGATGTTCCAGATGCACGCCGATAAGCGCCAGGAGATCAAGGAGGTGGTGGCGGGCGACATCGCTGCCTTCGTCGGCCTCAAGGACACCGGCACGGGCGACACGCTCGCCGCCGCCGAGGACCCGGTGGTGCTGGAGCGCATGGCGTTCCCGGTGCCGGTGATCGACATCTCGGTCGAGCCCAAGACCAAGGAATCGATCGAGAAGATGAGCATCGGCCTGCAGAAGCTCGCGGCCGAGGACCCGAGCCTCAGGCTTCGCACCGATCAGGAGACCGGGCAGACCATCCTTTCGGGGATGGGCGAGCTGCATCTGGAGATCATCATCGACCGGCTGAAGCGCGAATACGGCGTGGAGGCGAATATCGGCGCCCCGCAGGTGGCGTATCGCGAGACCATCACCCGCGCCCACACCGAGACCTACACCCACAAGAAGCAGACCGGCGGCTCAGGCCAGTATGCCGAGGTGAAGATCACCTTCGAGCCGCTGGAGCGGAACGGCGGGGTGGTGTTCGAAAACGCCGTGGTCGGCGGCGCGGTGCCGAAGGAATACATCCCGGCGGTCGAGAAGGGGATCAAGGCGCAGGCCGAAACGGGCGTGCTCGCCGGCTTCCCCACGGTCGATTTCAAATTCACGCTGGTGGACGGCAAGTACCATGACGTCGACTCCTCGGCCCTTGCCTTCGAGATCGCCGCCAAGGCGTGTTTCCGCGATGGTATGAAGAAGGCGAGCCCGATCATCCTGGAGCCGGTGATGGACGTGGAGATCACCACGCCTCAGGACCACGTGGGCGACGTGGTGGGCGACCTCAACCGCCGCCGCGGCATGATCCAGAACCAGGAGAGCTCGGGCTCCACCGTGATCGTCCGCGCCCATGTTCCCCTCAAGGAGATGTTCGGCTACATTTCCGACCTGCGGAGCATGACCAAGGGGCGCGCCTCGTTCACGATGCAATTCCACCATTACGACCCGGTGCCGCGGAACATCGCGGACGAGATCATGGCGAAGAGCGCCTGATGGACGCGGTTTCCTGAGATGTCGGCGCCGCGTCTGCACTGGATGCGGGGCCGCTCGGAGGAGGGGCCGGGGATCGCCCGGGCCTTGGAGTGGATCGGTTTGGACGACGCGGGCAAGGCCATCGCCCGCGTCGTCCGTCTCAAGGGGCCGATCTGGGCGAACTGGCGCCAATACCGGGCCGTGGCGCTGGACGACGAGGCGAAGGTCGTGGAGCTGCGCCCGACGCCGCCCGAGGGGGCGGACTGGCTGGCCTGCGTGGGCGAGCGCGTGGTCGGCCGCGCCGCTGTGCCGCTTGCCGCCGTCCGGACGGTCGAGGAAGCCCTGAACGGGGACTAGGCCCGGGTCCTCGGGTCGGACTGGTCGCCCCGCGCGGCTGATGTAAATACTGGCCGGATGATCGACCGCGACCTCCATGCCCGGCTCACCGCCTGGCGCCGCCACCTGCACGCCCATCCCGAACTCACTCTGCACGAGCGGCAGACGGCGGCCTTCGTCTGCGAGCGGCTGCGCGAGCTCGGTATCCCGTTCACCGCCGGCATCGGCGGGCACGGCGTGGTCGCCACGCTGAGTCGGGGCAACTCGAACCGTAGCGTCGGCCTGCGGGCCGACATGGATGCGCTGCCGATCGTGGAAGCGACCGGCCTGCCCTACGCCTCCTCCAATCCGGGCGTGATGCACGCCTGTGGCCATGACGGGCACACGACAAGTTTGCTCGGCGCCGCGGCGCTGCTGGCGCGCGATCCGGATTGGCACGGCACGGTGCATTTCGTGTTCCAGCCGGCCGAGGAAGGCGGCGGGGGCGCGCGGGCGATGATCGCTGACGGGCTGTTCCAGCGGTTCCCGATGGAACGGATTTTCGGCTATCACAACTGGCCGGGGCTCGAGGCCGGCACCGTGCAGGTGCATTCCGGCGCGGTGATGGCCTCCGGCGGGCGGCTCGAGTTCCGCGTGCGCGGCCGTTCGGGCCATGCGGCCATCCCGCACCAGGCGCGCGACCCGATGCTCGCTGCGGCGCACCTGCTGATCGCGCTGCAAAGCGTGGTCTCGCGCGAGACGAGCCCGCTGGATGCGGCGGTGATTTCGCTGTGCACCATCGAGGCGGGCTCGGCGATCAACCAGATCCCGGACGAGGCGGTGATGCGCGGCACGATGCGCTGCCTGAGCCCCGAGGTGCGCGCGGCGATGCTGGAGCAGATCCGCCGCGTCGCCAACGGCATCGCCGCGGCGTTCGGCGTGGAGATCGAAACCAACGTCCGGCTCGGCTATGGCGTCACCGCCAACACGCCCGCCGAGGCCGATCTTGCCGCCAAGGCCTGCGCCGCCGCCGGGCTGACGGTGCGGCGGGATCTCGCGCCGTCGATGACGGGCGAGGATTTCAGCTATTATCTCGGTGAGAAACCGGGCGCGTTCGTGTGGATCGGCAATGGTCCGACCGCGGGCTTGCATAATTCCAAATACGACTACAATGACGAGATTCTGCCCGCCGCCGCGACCTACCTGGCGGCGACCGCGAAGCGGGCGCTAGCCGACTGATACCGACGCGTCTGAAGTCCGACCTATTCCAGTGTCATTGCGAGGCTTATACTACGCATAGACATAGCAATGACGGCGTTGGTGAGCCATGAACCGGGCAGCCTGATATCGATCGGCCCAGGCTCACGCGCTCTGAAGCTGACGCGAGAGCCCGCCGGCCAGCGCGCGCAACTCGTTGCCGACGGCATCGACCCCGATGCGGCGCAACTGCTCGCTCACTCCGACCACGACCAGCGCGTGCGAGGCGCGCTCGCGCCAGATCACGGGCGCGGCGACGATCGTCACGCCGGCGATATAGCGGCCTTCATCGACAGCGTAGCCGTTCCGCCTCGTCGCCTCGATTTCGGCCCGCCACGCGGCGAGCTCCGGCGGGTCGTCCCAGCGTAGGGCGCGAAAGCGCCGTTCGAGTTCGCTCCACGCATAACCGCCGAAGGCGGCGAAGCAGCGGCCGCTGGCGCTGATCAGCGTCGGATAGCGGCTGCCGATATCCACTTGCAGCCGCAAAGCGCGTCCCGGACGCGAGATCGCCGTCACCGTGAAATGATCGAGCCCAGCGGCTTCCACGCCGATCGCGGTGACGCCGTATTTGGCGGACAGCGCATTCAGGATCGGCTGCGCGAGGTTGGCGAAGGCGTCGTGGCGCAGCATGGCGCGCGCGAGCGCGAGAATGCCGCCCGCGAGCGCGTAGCGTTTGGTCTCGGGATCGAAGGACACCAGCTCCTCCGCGGCCAGCGCTCGCAGGATGTGCAGGCAGGTGCTCGGCACGAGCCCAAGGCTGCGGGCGATCGGGTGCACCCCGAGCGGGGTGTCGCTGCGCGACAGCAGCCGCAGGATCGCCACGGCGCGCGTCACGGCCGGAACACGGCGGATCGCCGCAGCGCGCGGTGCCGCGTTGCGGGGCGCGGCGGGGTCGCTGCGGGTGTGCGCCTCCGTTTTGTCGGAGCGGCCCGGTTTGCGCCGTTGCAGCCCGGTTCGAGCGAGCGGTCGATCGTTCATTGCTGTCTCTCATACCGGCGTGTATTGCCTATAGACAACATAAGTGACATATTGACAATATCTTCGGTGCGGTTAGCCTCCGTCTGATGCCGACACTCACCGACAGTTCGGATTACGCCTTCGCCCAGGCGCACTTCTCCCGCGACCGAGCCTGGGAGCTGTTCGACGGCAATCAAGCCGCGCTCAACATCGCCCACGAGTGCATCGACCGGCACGCGACCGACGCGGCCCGCGTCGCCGTGCGGATCGCCCGTGCCGACGGGCGCGACGAGTCGCTCACGTTCCGCCAGATCGCTGCCTGGTCCGCCCGCTTCGCGCATTGGCTCGAATCGCGCGGTGTCGCGCCGGGCGATCGTGTCGCCGTCATGCTCGATCCCTCGCTGATCTTCTACGCGGCGATGTTCGGCGCGATGAAGCGGGGTGCGATCGCGGTGCCGCTGTTCACCCTGTTCGGCCCCGAGGGCGCGCGCCTGCGGGTCGCCGACTGCGTGCCCAAAATTCTGCTTGCCGATGCCGGGAAGGCTGGCGCCATCGGCTCGTTCGCGACCACCGAGATCGTCTGCACCGACCCCGCTTGGCTCGCCGAGCTGGAACGGTTCCCCGCCGCCTACACGCCCAGTACCAAGGCCGATGACCTTGCACTCTTTCAATACACTTCGGGCACCACACGCGAGCTGCCCGAGGCGGTGAAGCACACGCACCGCGCCGTGGTCCTGCTGATGGGCGCCGCGCTCTACGGCACGGGCATCCGTCCCGGCGACGAGTTCTTCTGTCCGTCCTCGCCCGCCTGGGGCCACGGGCTCGCGCATGGCACGCTGGCGCCGCTCGCGCTCGGCGTCACCACCGGCACCTACGCGGGCAAGTTCGATCCCGTGCGCCTGATGCGCGCCTTGCAGGACTACCGCATCACCAATCTCGCCGCCGCCGCCACGCATTATCGGATGATGCGAACCAGCAGCCGGGCAACTGAGTTCCGTTTCGCGATCCGCAAGCTCTCCTACACAGGCGAACCGATCGACCCGGCAACGCTTGCTTTCATCGACGAGGTCTTCGGGGTGCCTGCGTGCAGCATGTACGGGACGACCGAGGTCGGCGTCGTGCTCGTGAATTACCCCGGCGCGCGCGATTTCCCGGTCAAGCCTGGCTCGCTCGGCAAGCCGGTGCCAGGCCTTCGCGTCGAGGTGCAGGATGCCGACGGGCGCCCCTGCGTGCCGGGCCAGATCGGGGAAATCAAGCTGTGGCGCCGCGGCGGCTGGCTACCGACCAAGGACCTCGGGCGCGTCGACGAGGACGGCTATTTCTATCACGCGGGCCGCGCCGATGACGTGATCATCTCGGCCGGCTGGACCATGAGCGCGGTCGAGATCGAAAACGTGCTGCTCATGCACAAGGATGTGCGCGAGGCGGCGGCGATCGGCGTTGCCGATTTGCTGCGCGGGCAGGTGGTGAAGGCGTTCATTGTCAGCGACCGCGCGGGCGACGAGGCGTTCGCGCGCGAATTGCAGGACTTCACGCGCCAGCGGCTCAGCCAGCACGAATACCCCCGCCAAGTTGCCTTCGTGACCGAGCTGCCAAAGACGCCAGCGGGGAAGGTGAACCGCAAGGCGCTCCGCGACGCCGAAGCCGCGCGGCCCGAGGCCGCCGCCTGATCCATCCGCAAGCACGAGGGAACGATGTCCGCCACTGCCACCGCCGAGCCAGAAAATCGGCTCTTTCCCAAGATCACCGAACAGGCGCTGGATGGCTTGCGCGCGCGCATCGGCAAGCGGATCGAGAACACGGTCGAGCCGTGGTGCTACGAGGCGACGCGCGACAATATCCGCCACTACGCGCACGGGATCGGCGACGACAACCCGCTCTGGTGCGACCCGAATTACGCGGCACGCAGCGCGCTCGGCGGCATCGTGGCGCTGCCGAGCTTCCTGTTCGCTACCAGCCGCATCATCTCGGGCTATGTCGGCGGGCTGCCGGGCGTGCACGCCATGTGGTCCGGCGCGGACTGGCGATGGCATCGCTGGGTGCGGCGCAACGAGGAAATCCGCACCGAGGCGTGGCTGTCGGACATCGTCGAGCACACCACGACGTTCGCCGGGCGCGCCATCAGACAAGTGTATCATGTCGATTTCTACGGTGCGAACGGCGATCTGGTCGCCGACGCCGAGAGCTGGTGTTTTCGCACCGACCGCGATATCGCGCGCGAGCAGGGCACCAAATACACCGAGGTCAAGAAGAAGCCGACCCGGCGCTACGCCGATAACGAGCTGGAAGAGCTCTATCGCCTCTACGAAGCGGAGGAAGTACGCGGCGCCGAACCGCGCTACTGGGAAGATGTATCCGTGGGCCAGTCGCTTCCCAGCATGGCGAAGGGGCCGATGACCGCGACCGGCTTCATCGCCTTCGCCCAAGGATGGGGCGGCCTTTATATCCGCGCCAACAAGCTCGCCTACCAGCAGTTCCGCAATCATCCGGCACTCGGCATCAAGAACCGTTTCGGCATTCCCGATTGCCCCGAGCGCGTGCATTGGGAGGCCGATCTGGCGCTGCAGGTCGGCGCGCCTGGCCTTTACGACTACGGCCCGGAGCGCTGCTCCTGGCTCACCCACCACCTCACCAATTGGATGGGCGATACGGGCTTTCTCGTCCGCGCGCACTGCAAGCTGCGGCGGCACAACGTGGAGGGAGACTTGCTGGTCATCGGCGGCAGGGTGACGGGCAAGCGTATCGAGAACGGACGATACTTGGTCGATATCGAGCAGGAGGCGCGCAACCAGGACGGCGAGCTTTCCGTCGTGGGTGGCGGCACGGTCGCCCTGCCGGCGCGCGGAGGGAAGGGCCGATGAGTGGCATCGCGCTTTCGCGCCGCGCGCTGGTTGCCGGAGCCGCCGTCACGGCGCTGAGCCGCCCGGCGATCATCCGGGCGCAAACATCCTCCGCCCCGATCCGTATCGGCCTCTTGAGCGATGTCACCGGCCCCTACCGCCAGGTCGGCGGTCCGGGCGGGAAGGTCGCGGTGGAGCTTGCCGTCGAGGATTTCGGCGGCTCCCTGCTCGGCCGGCCCATCGAGGTGATGCAGGCCGACATTTTCAACAAGCCCGACGTCGCGAGCGCTCGCGCCCGCGAGTGGATCGACGGCGGCGTGAACATGCTGATGGACGGCGCCGCGACCTCCTCGGGTCTCGCCGTGCAGGCGGTGGCGCGCGAGAAGAGGACCATTTTCATCGGCAACGGCCCGGCGGCGAGCGATTTCACGGGCAAGTTCTGCTCGCCCTACGGCTTCCACTTCTGGGCCAATACCTATTCGCTCGCGAAAGGCACTGGCGGCGCGCTGACGCGCGCGGGTGGGACGACCTGGTTCTTCATCACCGCCGATTACCAGTTCGGCTATTCGCTGGAGGCGGACACGACGAAGTTCGTCACCGAAGCGGGCGGCAAGGTGCTGGGCAGCGTGAAGGCGCCGCTCGGGACGGCGGATTTCTCGAGCGCGCTCGTGCAGGCGCAAGCCTCGGGCGCCAAGGTGGTCGCCTTCGCAAATGCCGGCACCGATCTTCGCAATTGCGTCAAGCAGGCGCACGAATTCGGTCTCGTCAAGGGCGGGCAGAGCCTCGCCACGCTGCTGATGATGATCACCGACGTGGTGGCGCTCGGGCAGGATGTCTGCGAGGGGCTGGTGCTGAGCAACTCGTTTTACTGGGACCTCACGCCCGCGACCCGGGCCTGGTCGGCGCGGTTCGCCAGCCGGATGGAGGCGCCGCCGACGATGGTCCAGGCGGCCAACTATTCCGGCGCGCTGCACTGGATGCGCGCGGTCCAGGCCGCCGGGACGCTCGACGGCGATAGTGTCGCCGCGCGGATGCGCGCGATGCCGGTGCGCGACTTCTATCATGACTATGTGCCCATCCAGCCGAACGGGCAGGTGCTCGATCCGACCTATGTCTGGCGCGTGAAGCCCGCATCGCAAGCCGCCCACCCATGGGACTTCTACGAGCGCGTCGGGGAGATTCCCGGCAAGGACGCCTACATGCCGCTAGACGAGACCGGGTGCGCGCTGGGGCACCCGTGACGTAGCGGCGTCATTGCGGCGGCCAATCTCCCGCGGGGGATCGCTTCGCGCCGCTCGCCGGGCGCTCGCAATGGCGAGGTAGGAGAGGGTGCGAGAGGGAGGACGCTAAGCCGTCTCCCGCACCCGCAGATCATTGTTGGTGCGGTGATCGCCCGCCACCCAGCGCGCCAGCTCCGCGTGCGCGTCGGCGCGGCGGAGCGCGTCGATCTCGGCGGCGTTGGGCGGATCGACGGTGAATTCGACGATTAGCCCATCGGGCGATTCGCAGTACATCGACCGGCAATAGCCGTGATCGGTCTCGCGCAGCGGAATGCCCGCCGCCTTCACGCGCCGCACGAGCTCGTCGTAGCCCGCGTCGTCCACCTTGAACGCCACATGGTCGAAGTTGCGGATCTCGGCGGGCTTTTCAGCTTGCGTCTTGCGGTAGACCTCCTCGTCGGCGAACGAGAAGAACGCCAGCGCCCCGCCGTCCGCGAGCGTGTAGAAGGTGTGGCAGAACGCCACTTCGCGGCCGACCCACGGGTTGAAGTGCTTCTCGCACCACGTGGCGGCCAGCGGGATGCCCAGCACGTCCTCGAAGAACTGCCGGTTCCGTTCCTGATCCTTCACCACATAGGCGTGGTGGTGAAGCCGTTGCGGCGGATGGGCCAGCGTCTTTGCCATGATGCTTCCTCCTCCTGCTTCGCGGCGCACACGCTGCGCCCGCCCCGCCTGGCTTGTCGAGCCCGCCCTTACCCGCGCCAGCGCGGCGCGGGCGTCTGGCGCGTGTAGTCGATCGCGGTGTAGGCGCCGCCCATGTAGCGTTCCTCCACCGGATCGCCCGAAACCTTCCCCTCCATCTGGCGTGCGAACCCGTCGGCGCTGTCCTGGGGCGCCCAGCCAATCCGCGCGCGGTCATCGTCCTTCCACCAGGTCATACGCGCGTTCGCCGAGGCGCCCCAGATCACCGCGCAATCGACCCGCTCCGCCAGCACCGCCGCGCTCACCAGCCGCACGAAGTCGGCAAAGGAAAGCCACGTCGCCAGCATTCGCGCGTTCGTCGGTTCGGCAAAGCAGGAGCCGATCCGAACGGCGACGCTCTCCACACCGTGCTTGAACCAGTAAAGCCGCCCCATGAGCTCGCCATAGGCCTTGGAGAGCCCGTAATAGCCGTCGGGCAAGAAGGCATCCTCGGCGGCGATCGTCTCGGCGCGTTCATGAAAGCCGATCGCGTGATTGGAGGAGGCGAACACGACACGCGCCCGCTCGCGCCGCGCCGCCTCGTACACGTGATAGAGGCCGCGGATATTCGGCCCCAGCACCTCCTCGAACGGCCGCTCCACCGACACGCCGCCCAGATGCACGATCGCGCCGCACCCTTCGGCGAGGCGCAGCACAGTCACGCCGTCGTTCAGGTCGGCTTGCGTGAACGAAGCCCCCGCCGGCAGCGCATCGGGGAACGGCTTGATGTCGGTCAGGCGCAGCGCCCAGCCGGCCGCGCCCAGCCCCTGCGCAAGCTGGCGCCCGAGATTGCCCGATGCGCCGGTGATTAGCACGGGCTTGGCGGGTTTGTCGCTCATCGGCACTCTCCCTCGGATCGCAGGAGGGCATGATGCGGACGATTACCGAGGCTGCCCAGGCCCTGGAGGCGGGACGCGCCACCAGCCGCGCGCTGGTCGATGCCGCGCTCGCGCGCATCGCCGATGGCGACGGCGAGGGCGCGCGCGCCTTCGTGAAGATCTATGCCGAGTCGGCACGCATCGCCGCCGATGCGATGGATGCGCTCCGCAAGGCGGGCCGGGCGCCCAGCCCCTATGCGGGCATTCCCGTCAGCCTGAAGGATCTGCTGGACGTTGCCGGCGAACCGACCCCGGCCGGCTCGCGCGCGCTCGCCGATGCGGCCCCGGCGCAGCGTCACGCCCCTGTGGTGGCGCGCCTGCTCGCCGCCGGTTTCGTGCCGGTGGGCCGCACCAACATGAGCGAGTTCGCCTTCTCGGGCCTCGGCATCAATCCGCATTACGGCACCCCGCGCAGTCCTTGGGACCGCGCGGCGGGGCGTATCCCGGGCGGCAGCTCGTCCGGCGCGGCGGTGTCGGTTGCCGACGATATGGCCTTGGTCGGCATCGGCACCGATACCGGCGGCTCCTGCCGCATCCCTGCCGCCTATTGCGGCGTGGTCGGCTACAAGCCCACGGCACGGCGCGTGCCGATCACGGGCGTGCTGCCGCTCGCGCCGAGCCTCGACTCGGTCGGGCCGCTCGCCCGTTCGGTGGCCTGCTGCGCCATCGTCGATGCGATCCTAGCCGGCGAACCGCCGAGGCCGCCCGTGCCGGCCGACCTTGCGGGCCTGCGCCTCGCCGTGCCCGAAAGGCTCGTGCTGGACGGCATGGAGCCGGCGGTCGCCGCCGCGTTCGACGCCGCGCTCGCGCGGCTCGAAAATTCAGGCGCAGGGGTCGCTCGGATCGACGTTCCCGAGTTCGCCGATATCATGACCGCCAATGCCACGGGCGGCTTCGCTGCCGCCGAGGCCTATGCGTGGCATCGCGGCTTATTGGCCGCGAAAGGCGGGCTCTACGACCCGCGCATCCGCGCACGCATCGAGCGCGGCGCGGTGATGACGGCGGCTGACTACATCGCCCTGCGCGAAGCGCGGGAGCGGATCATCGCGGGCTTCGATGCGCGCACCGCCGGGTTCGACGCGCTGGTGATGCCCACCAGTCCTATTCTCCCCGCCCGCATCGCCGATCTCGATGACGAGCGCGAATACAACCGGGTCAATCTGACGTCGCTGCGCAACACGATGCTCGGCAATTTTCTCGACCGCTGCGCGATCAGCCTGCCCTGCACGCCGCCCGGCGCCCCGCCGGTGGGCTTGATGCTGATGGGTGCGCCGATGGGCGATGCCCGTCTGTTCGCCATCGCGGCGGCGGTGGAGCGGGTGCTCGTATGAAGCCGCTACGGCTAAGCCGTGCCTCGCCGCGTGGAAGTCGCGTTCGATCCCGACCAGGACGCAGCGACTCGCGCCAAGCAAGGCGTGTCGCTCTTGCTGGGCGTAGCGGTGCTGGAGGGATGCGGGGGCGAGGTGGCCGATGATCGCCGCGATTGCCGCCGAGGCGGAGACCGCGGCGGCCCGCGCGCTGGAGGCGGTCGGCGGCACCTGATGCCGCCCAAGCCGCATCGCCCGCGTGCGCTAAGTTGTGGCGTTCTCGTCACCGACGGACCCAGCCTGCTCCTCGGCCATGCCAGCCGCTCGCCACGCTGGGACATCCCCAAGGGCATTGCCGAACCCGGCGAGTCGCCGCGCGCCGCAGCGCTCCGGGAGCTTGCCGAGGAAACCGGCCTGCGCGCCGACCCCGAGCAGCTTCGCGATCTCGGCCGCCACGCCTACCTGCCCGCCAAGGATCTCGCGCTGTTCGCGTGGCACGTGCGGGCGCTGCCCGATCCCGCCGCGCTGGTTTGCGCCTCCTGCTACACCGCCCGCGACGGCGCGGTGCTGCCGGAATTCGACCGCTTCGGCATTTTCGCCTGGGATGAGGCGCTCGTCCGCGTCGGGCGGAACCTCGCGCGCGTTATGGCTGACGTGCGTCCACTGTTCGCATTGACCGCCAACGACGCCATTGACGCTGTGCGGTCCCCAGAGTAAATAGGCCGTAATAGGACGATATCGAAGCATTAGGCATCGAACTAAATGGGGCTGCCGTGAA
Organism: Acetobacteraceae bacterium; assembly: GCA_035685165.1. Lineage (GTDB taxonomy): Bacteria > Pseudomonadota > Alphaproteobacteria > Acetobacterales > Acetobacteraceae > DATFDN01. Next base: position 50,225 of record DASRBI010000011.1, on the reverse strand, counting down.
GGATGTCCGCGACGCGCTCATGCTCGGGCGCACCAGTGACGGCAAGCTGGCCGTGCGGCCGCTCTCGCCGCATCTGCAAGTCTATAGGTGGCCGGTCAGCATGGCGCTCTCGATCGGTCACCGCATCAGCGGCGTCGGCGTGGCGGTCGGCACCTTGCTGTTCACTTGGTGGCTGGTGGCCGCGGCGGCATCCGATTCGGCGTTCGCCACCGTGCAGGCCTTCCTCGGCTCGGGCTTCGGCGTCTTTTTGCTGCTCTGCTGGTCGGCGGCGCTCGTGTTCCACTTCTTCCAGGGCATCCGCCATCTCGCGTGGGACGCCGGCTGGGGGTTCGAGAACCGCATCTACCGCACGACCGGCTGGGCGGTGGTCGCCGCCACTGTCGTGCTGACCTTGATCGTCTGGATCATCGGCTTCGTGGTGTGGTGATGGCAGCATCAGGCAAGACCGTCCGCGTCGATATCCTCCGCTCGCAGCTCGGCCGCGTGCGCGGCCTCGGCGCGGCGCGCGCCGGCTCCGGCACCTGGTGGGCCGAGCGCCTTACCTCGATCGCGCTGGTGCCGCTCACGCTCTGGTTCATCGCCTCGGCGGTCTCGCTCGAGGGCACGACGCGCGCCGGCATGATCGCGTGGCTGCACGCGCCGCTGCCGCTCGTGCTCATGCTCTGCCTGATCGTCGCCACCTTCCGCCACATGGATCTCGGCCTGCGCGTCGTGGTGGAGGACTATGTGCACCACGAGGCGGCTCGTATGTCGCTCTTGCTGCTCATCCGCGGCATCTGCGTCGTCGCCGCGCTGCTTTGCATCATCTCGGCACTCCGTCTCGGCCTGTAGGGGATTTTCGATGAACGCCATCACCATGCCCTCGCAGCGTGCCTACAATTTCGTCGATCACAGCTATGACGTGGTGGTGGTGGGCGCCGGCGGCTCCGGCCTGCGCGCCACGCTCGGAATGGGCGCGGGCGGGCTCAAGACTGCCTGCATCACCAAGGTCTTCCCCACGCGCAGCCACACCGTCGCCGCGCAGGGCGGTATCGGCGCCGCCCTCGGCAACATGGGCGAAGATGATTGGCGCTGGCACATGTACGACACCGTGAAGGGATCGGACTGGCTCGGCGACCAGGACGCGATCGAGTACATGTGCCGCGAGGCGATCCCGGCCGTATACGAGCTTGAGCATTTCGGCGTGCCGTTCAGCCGCACCGAGGACGGCAAGATTTACCAGCGCCCGTTCGGCGGCCACATGAAGGACTACGGCAAGGAACCCGCGCAGCGCGCCTGCGCGGCGGCCGACCGCACCGGCCATGCCATCCTGCACACGCTTTATCAGCAATGCCTCAAGCACGAAGTGGAGTTTTTCATCGAGTATTTCGCGCTCGACCTCATCATCGATCAGGAGGGCGCTTGCCGCGGCGTCACCGCCTGGTGCCTGGAAGATGGTTCGATGCACCGCTTCCGCGCGCAAACGGTGGTGCTGGCCACGGGCGGCTACGGCCGCGCCTATCTCTCCTGCACCTCGGCGCACACCTGCACGGGCGACGGCAACGGCATGGTGCTGCGCGCGGGTCTGCCCTGCCAGGACATGGAATTCGTGCAGTTCCACCCGACGGGCATCTTCCCCGCCGGTTGCCTGATAACCGAAGGCGCGCGCGGCGAGGGGGGTTATCTCACCAACTCCGAAGGCGAACGCTTCATGGAGCGGTACGCGCCGACCGCGAAGGATCTGGCGTCGCGCGATGTGGTGTCGCGCTCGATGACTATCGAGATCAACGAGGGCCGTGGCTGCGGACCGAACAAGGACCACATCCTGCTGCATCTCGAGCATCTTGGCGCCGACATCCTGCACGAGCGTCTGCCCGGCATCTCGGAAACCGCGCGCGTGTTCGCGGGCGTGGACGTAACGAAGGACCCGATCCCGGTGCTGCCGACGGTGCACTACAACATGGGCGGTATCCCCACGAACTATCACGGCGAGGTGCTGCGCCCGACTGCCGATGATCCCGATGCCGTAATCCCCGGCCTGATGGCGGTCGGCGAGTGCGCCTGCGTCTCGGTGCACGGCGCGAACCGGCTTGGCACCAATTCGCTGCTCGATCTCGTGGTGTTCGGCCGCGCCGCCGCCCACCGCGCCGCCGAGACGATCCGCCCCGGAGCGACGCAGGCGCCGCTGCCGCCGAAGGCCGGCGAGGAGTCGCTCGAACGGTTCGACAAGGCGCGCCATGCGCGCGGTGGCACGCGCGTCGCGGATCTGCGGCTCGACATGCAACGCACCATGCAGACCCACGCCGCGGTGTTCCGCAACAGCAAGACGCTCGCCGAGGGTGTGGCGCAGATGAAGCGGGTCTGGGATGGTCTCGGCGACATGTCCGTTGCCGACCGCGGCCTGATCTGGAACAGCGACTTGATGGAGGCGCTGGAGCTGCAAAACCTGATGGGCAACGCGATGACCACGATGACGAGTGCCGAGGCCCGCACAGAAAGCCGCGGCGCGCATGCCCATGACGACTATCCCGAGCGCGACGATCAGCACTGGATGAAGCACACGCTTTCGTGGCTCGACGCGGACGGCACGGTGCGCCTCGATTACCGTCCGGTGAAGATGCGGACGTTGACCAACGAGGTCTCGGTGTTTCCGCCGAAGAAGCGGGTTTATTGAGAGGAATGTTCCCCAATACGTCATCACCGTCGCAAAAGCGGGGATACAGACGCAAGGCCCGGACATCTCGGTTGCTTGGCGATGCGTCCCTGCTTTCGCGGGGATGACGTTATGGCAGTCGAGCCTTAACGAACCGTTCCTTAGAGCGAGAGAGCAAGGACCCGCCAATGGTCGCCTTCACCCTCCCCCGCAACAGCCGCATCACGGCGGGCAAGACCTACAAGGCGCCCGCGAACGCCAAGCGCGTGCGCGAGTTCCGCATCTACCGCTGGGATCCCGACAGCGGCGAGAACCCGCGCACCGACAGCTACGAAATCGACCTCGACAACTGCGGGCCGATGGTTCTCGACGCGCTCATCAAGATAAAGAATGAGGTCGATCCGACGCTGACGTTCCGCCGCTCCTGCCGCGAGGGCATCTGCGGTTCCTGCGCGATGAACATCGACGGCGGCAACACGCTCGCCTGCCTGAAGCCGATCGACGAGGTGAAGGGTGCGGTGCGCATTACGCCGCTGCCGCACATGCCGGTGGTGAAGGACCTCGTGCCCGACCTCAGCCAGGTTTACGCGCAGCTTCGCTCCATCGAACCGTGGCTCAAGTCCGACACGCCCGCGCCGCCCGACCGGGAGCGGCTGCAAAGCCACGCGGAGCGCGCCAAGCTCGACGGGCTCTGGGAGTGCATCCTCTGCTTCTGCTGCTCCACTTCCTGCCCGAGCTACTGGTGGAACGGCGACCGCTATCTCGGCCCCGCCGTATTGCTCCAGGCCTATCGCTGGATCGCGGATTCGCGGGACGAGTATACGGGCGAACGGCTGGACGCGCTGGAGGACCCGTTCAAGCTCTATCGCTGCCACACGATTATGAACTGCACGGATACCTGCCCCAAGAACCTCAACCCGGCGAAGGCGATCGCGGCGATCAAGCAGCTTATCGTCGAGCGGCAGGTTTAACGGTCGCCTCCGCCGTTTCGCGGGAGAGGCCGGCGCGCAACGCGCTTCGGGTGAGGGCGGGCCGGAGATCCGTTCACACCCACCCCGCCAGCAGCGCCGCGGCGATCGCCAGTCCGGTCTCGCGGTTGAAGCGAAAGAGCCGCAGGCATCCGGCCGGGTCGTGGATGTCGAGCCGCGCTACCTGCCAGCCGAGCATCGCGGCGGGCAGAACGAGGCACGGCAGAAACCAGCGCGCGAGCCCCGCCGCAAGCCCCGCCGCGGCGAGCGCAGCCACGCAGAGCGCATAGCAAACCGCGAGAAACGGGCGCGTCCGCTCGCCGAACAGGCGCGCGGTCGATTTCACCCCGGCGAGCGCGTCGTCCTCGCGGTCCTGGTGGGCGTAGATCGTGTCGAAGCCGAGATCCCAGAACACCGAGGCCGCGTACAAAGCGGCCCAGGCCCAGTCGATGCGCTCCGCCGCCGCCGCGTAGCCGAGCGGGGCGCCGAAGCCGAACGTGAACCCCATCACGAGCTGCGGCCACCATGTCACCCGCTTCGCCAGCGGATAGGTGCCGACCAAGACGAGCGACGCCACGCCCAGCGCCACGGCGAGCGGCGGCAGTTGCAACAGGATTGCGAGCCCTGCCAGCAGCAGCACGGCCAAAAACGCGAGCGCCTGCCACGGCGACAGCATCCCCGAAGCGAGCGGCCGGTTCGCCGTGCGCGCCACCTTGCCGTCGATGTCGCGGTCCCAGAGATCGTTCACGACGCAACCGGCCGCGCGCATCACCACGCTGCCGACGGCGAACAGGGACGCGAGCCACGCCGCGCGCGCCGCGCCGGGCCGGGCCAGCAGGATGCCCCACAATCCGGGCAGGAACAGCAGCCACACGCCGATCGGCCGGTCGAGCCGCGCCAGCAGCGCATAGGGCCGCGCCGCGCGCGGCAGGCACGCGACCCAGCCATCGGCGACGATATCGGTATGGGCGGACATCGCGGCTAATCTGCGCGGCGTCATGCCGGGGTCAATCCGCCTGTTCGTCGCCGCGCCGCTGGCCGAGGGCGCCGCCGTCGCGGCCACGCCCGAGCAGGCGCGCTATCTCGGCGCGGTGATGCGCCGGGCGGTCGGTGATCACGTCCTTCTGTTCAACGGCGCCGACGGCGAATGGCTGGCGCGCATCGCAACGCTCGGCCGTGGCGCGGCCGGCCTGATCGCCGAGCGCCGGCTGCGCCCGCAGCGCGCGGAGCCCGACCTTTGGCTCGTCTTCGCCCTGCTCAAGCGCGATGCCACCGATCTCGTCGTGCAGAAGGCGACCGAACTCGGCGCGGCCGCGCTGTTTCCCCTGATTACCGAGCGCACCAACGCCGCACGGGTGAACGAAGCGCGGCTCGCCGCCATCGCCGCCGAGGCGGCCGAACAAAGCGAACGGCTGACCGTCCCGGCAATCCATCCGCCGCAACGCCTCGCCGCCTTGCTGGAGACTTGGCCCCCGGAGCGACCGCTTTACGCCGCGCTGGAACGGACGGACGGTGCCCGCCCGCCGCCCGCCACCGGCGCGGCCGGGCTTCTGATCGGACCCGAGGGCGGGTTCACCCCGGCCGAGCTTGACGCGCTCGCGCGCGTCCCCTTTGTTCGCCCAGTCAGCCTTGGTCCGCGCATCCTGCGGGCGGAGACCGCCGCGTTCGCCGGGCTCGCGCTGTTGCAGGCCGAAGGGCGCGACTGAATATTCTGCCATCAACCCCGAGACGCCCCGAGCCACATGTCGAACCCCGGCGACGCTGACGCCACCCCGATCGCCTCCGTGCGCCAGCTTGCCGACTGGGTGGCGGCCGGCTGCAAGCCGGCGAGCGCGTTCCGCATCGGCACCGAGCACGAGAAGTTTGGCTTCCGGCTGAGCGACCTCGCGCCGCCCCCTTACGAGGGCGGCATCCGCCCTCTATTGGAGAACCTGAGCCGCCAGGGCGGCACGCCGATCCTCGACCGGGGCAACCCGATCGGCCTGCAACTGCCGGGCGGCGCTTCGATCGCGCTGGAGCCGGCGGGCCAGCTCGAGCTTTCCGGCGCGCCGCTCGAGACGCTGCACGAGACGAAGGCAGAGCTGGAGGCGCATCTCGCTGCGGTGCGCGCCGCCGCCGAGCCGCTCGGCATCGGCTTCGCCCCGCTCGGGTTCCATCCCACGATGGCGCGCGAGGCGATGCCCTGGATGCCGAAGGGCCGCTACGCGATCATGCGCCGCTACATGCCGCTCGTGGGCGGGCTCGGGCTCGACATGATGACCCGTACCTGCACGGTGCAGGTGAACCTCGACTACGCCTCCGAGGCCGACATGGTCCGCAAGCTGCGGGTCGGGCTTCGGTTGCAGCCGCTGGCGACCGCCCTGTTCGCCAATTCCCCCTTCGCGCTCGGCCGGCCGACCGGGTTTCTCAGCACCCGCGCCCATGCCTGGACCGACACCGACAACGACCGCTCCGGCATTCCCGCGGTGATGTTCGAGGACGGATTCGGGTTCGAACGCTACGCCGAGTGGCTGATCGACTCCGTGCCGATGTATTTCGTTTATCGCGACGGCCGCTACATCGACGTCGCGGGCGCCTCCTTCCGCGCCTTCATGGAAGGGCGGCTGCATAATCTGGCGGGCGAGGCCGCGACGGTGGGCGACTTCGCCGACCACGTGACCACCGTGTTCACCGATGTGCGGATCAAGCGATTTCTGGAGATGCGCGGCGCCGATGCCGGCACCCCGGCCATGATGTTGGCGCAGTCCGCCTTCTGGGTAGGCCTTCTCTACGACGGGGCGGCCTTGGAGGCGGCGGTCGCGCTGACCCGGGGGATCGGCTGGCTCGATGCGGTCGCCGCGCGCGACGCGGTGCCGCGACTCGGCCTGGATACGCCCCTCCGGGGCCGGCCCTTGCGCCACTGGGCGCGGGACGCGCTCGCCATCGCCGCCGGCGGGCTGCGCGCGCGCGATCGCCGCAACGCCGCGGGCGCGGACGAATCGGTCTATCTCGACCCGCTGCATGCGCTGGCAGCGGGCGCGCCCTCGCAAGCCGAGTTCTGGCTGTCACGGTTTCGTGATAGCTGGGGTGGCGATGTGCGGCCGATCTTCGCGGGTGCAGCGGTCTAGGGACGATTCCGCTCCGCGCCGCGTGCACCTCGGCTTGCTTTTGCAACTGCGATCGGCACAAATACAAGATTGTGATGGTTGATATCCCGACGCGGCCGGCCGCGGTCCAACCCGGTGCCGTGCTTCGCTTGCGGCTGATCGGCCAGATGGAGGCGTGGACCCTCGGCTCGCAAAGCGTGCTGCCGACCGGTCGCAAGACGCGCGCCCTGCTGGCCATCGTCGCGCTCTCCTCGCCGCGTCCCGCCCTGCGCGGGCGCCTTGCCGAGATGCTGTGGAGCCGCCGGCCGGAGGAGCAGGCGCGTGCCTCGCTCCGCCAGGAGCTGCACCGGCTGTTGGAGACGCTCGCCCCCGCCGGACCCGATGTCCTCCAGGTCACGCGCGATCACGTCGGCCTCCGGCCGGGCGCGGCGTGGATCGACGTCGAGGAGGTCATGCGCGCCACGGTGGAGCATCCCGCCGCGCTCGGGCTACTGGAAGGCGATCTGCTCGAAGACCTCGATGGGCTCGATCCCACCTTCGACATGTGGCTCGCGACCGAGCGCGAGCGCCTGCGCGACCGTGGCCGCGCCCTGGCGGAGCGTCTGCTGGCGGAGAAGGACGACCCGGAATCCACCATCCCGGCCGCGCAGCGGCTGCTCGCGATCGACCGTGCGCATGAAGGGGCCTGGCGGGCTCTTATGCGTGCGCACGCCGCCCGCGGCGAGCGCGGCATGGCAATTCAGGCCTATGACCGCTGCCGCGCCGTGCTGGCCGACCTGCTCGATGCCGCACCCTCGCAGGAGACGCAGAAGCTCCTGGCCGAGATCCGCGGTCCCTCCGGCTCCCGCCTGCCGCTGCGTCCGCCGCCGCTGCCGCCGCCGCGCATTGAGACCCCGGCGGATGCGTCCTCGCTGCAATCCGGCAACAGGGGCGGGGCGCATATCGGCGTACTGCCGTTCCAGTTGGTCGGCACATCCGGCGAGGACGGCCATCTCGCCACCGGCCTTGCCGACGAGATCACCAACGCACTCTCGCGTCTGCGCTGGCTGTTCGTGGTCTCCTCCGGCTCGCTGGCGCGCTTCGCCGAGGAGTCCCGCGACGAGGCCGAGCTGCGCGCCATGTTCGGGCTCGATTTCGTGCTCGACGGCACGGTCCAGCGGGTCCGCGACCGTCTCAGGATCACCGCGCGGCTGCTCGATCTGCGTGCCAACAGCCAAGTCGTCTGGGCGCGCCGGTTCGATCGCTCGGCGAGCGATCTGCTGTCGCTGCAGGACGAGATCGCCGCCGAGGTGGTGGCGCAGATCGACCCCGAGATATTGCTGATCGAGGCCCGGCGCAGCGCCGCCCAGGCGCCTTCGGCGGCCAGCGCCTATGATCTGCTGCTCCGCGCTCTGCCGCAGATGAACCGCATGGAGCGGGAGCCCTTCACCCAGGCCGGCGCCTATCTGCAGAAGGCGATCGAGGCCGATCCCGACTATGCCGCCGCCCACGCCTGGCGCGCCTATTGGCATGTGTTCCTGGTCGGTCAGGGCTGGGCCGCGGAGCCCGAGGCGGCGATGGCGGAGGCGGGCAAGCTCGCCGAGCGCGCGATCCAGCTCGACCCCATGGATGCGCGCGCGCTCACCATTGCCGGCCACGTGCGGGCTTTCCTCGATCGCGAGCTGCTCGATGCCATCGCGCTGCATGAGCGCGCGCTCGCGTTAAATCCGAACCTCGCCATGGCCTGGGCGCTGTCGGCGATCGCGCACGCCTATTTCGGCGACATCGCCGAGGCCGAGCGGCGCATCACCCGCTACAAGCGGCTGTCGCCGCTCGATCCCTACGCCTTCATCTTCGACGGGTTCTTCACCATCATCCGTCTCTTGCAGCGCGACTTTGAGGCCGCCGTGACGGCCGGGCGCAACGTGACGCAGATGAACCCCGGGCTTTCGGCCGGCTACAAGGCTTATCTCGCGGCACTCGGCCATCTCGGCCGGCGGCAGGAGGCCGCCGCGGTGCTGAAGCGTTTGCGCGCGCTGGAGCCCGACTTCACGGTCAGCAAGTTCCTTGCCGCGGCGCCGTTCGCGCGGGAGGTGGATCGCGACATCTTCGCCCAGGGCCTGCGTCTGGCCGGTACGCCCGAGACTTCCCGGGATGCGGCTGGCCCAAAGCCGGCCGCGATCGGCATTGGATAGCGCGCCGCACGCCGAATCCGCCCGGGCCAAGGTCAATCTCTACCTCCACGTCACCGGCCGGCGGGCGGACGGGTATCATCTGCTCGATAGTCTCGTGGTGTTCGCCGAGGCGGCCGACACGCTGGCGCTGGACGATGCGGCGGCACCGTTGTCGCTGGCGGTTGAAGGACCGTTCGCCGCCGCGCTGGAGGCGGCGGCGGACAACCTTGTGCTGCGGGCCGCCCGCGCGCTTTCCGCCGCCGCCTCGCTTCCCGCGCGCGGGGCGCTGCGGCTCCGCAAGACGCTGCCCGTCGCCTCCGGGATCGGCGGCGGCTCGGCCGACGCGGCCGCGACGCTGCGCCTCTTATGCCGCGCCTGGGGCATCGCCGGGGACGCGACCGACCTGCACGGCGTCGCGCTCGCGCTCGGCGCCGACGTGCCGGTCTGCCTCGCCGGCGTGCCGGCGCGCATGGCGGGGATCGGTGAGGATGTCAGTCCGGCCCCGGAGATTCCGGCGGGCGGGCTTGTGCTGGCGAACCCGGGCGTTCCCGTTCCCACCCAAGCGGTGTTTCGCGCGCGCACCGGGCCGTTCTCGCCTGCGGTGCCGCTGCCTGGTTTGTGGGGGAGCATCGCGGACCTCGCGGCCTTTCTTGCCGGCACGCGCAACGATCTTGAACCGGCGGCGATCGGGCTCTGCCCGGAAATCGGGTGCGTCCTCGCCGCCTTACGCGCGGTGCCGGGGTGCCGGTTCGCGCGGATGAGCGGTTCCGGCGCGACCTGCTTCGGCCTGTTCGACACCGATGCCGAGGCGCGTGCCGCCGCCGCCGCGCTGCGCCGCCCGGGCTGGTGGACCCATGGCGGACGATTGCAGACGCAACGGGATGCCCGTGCTTGATCGGCGGGCGGGCGCGTTTCAGCATCGCGCTTGCGCCCGCGCCGGGCCGCAGGGAAGGAGCACCGCAATGCCGCCGCTCGATAAGGTGTACGACTACACGCCCTATGGCGGGCTTCGCGTCGAGAAAGCGGACAAGGTGATGACGATCACCTTGAACGCGCCGGACTCGATGAACGCGTTTTCGGCCGAGATGCACTATTCGATGTCGCGCATCTGGGACGACGTGCAGGACGATCCCGAGGTGAACGTGGTCGTGCTTACCGGCGCGGGGCGCGCCTTCTCGGCCGGTGGCAATGTGATCGCCATGCAGGAGAAGATCGACAACCCCGCGCTGTGGGACGCGACCAGCCTGCCGGAAGCCAAACGTATCATCTTCCGCATGCTGGAATGCGACAAGCCGATCATCGCGCGGGTGAACGGCCATGCGGTCGGCCTCGGCGCCACGATCGCGCTGATGTGCGACATCATCATTGCCGCTGAGTCGGCGAAGATCGGCGATCCGCACGTAAACGCGGGGCTGGTTGCCGGCGACGGCGGCGCGCTGATCTGGCCGCAGCTCATCGGCTTCGCGCGCGCGAAGGAATATCTGTTCACCGGCGAGCTGATGACGGCGGCCGAGGCGCACCGGATCGGCCTGATCAACCATGTGGTGCCGCCGGACCAGCTCGATGCGAAAGTCTACGGCCTTGCCCGCCAGCTGGCGTCAGGGGCGATGAAGTCGATTCGCTGGACCAAGCAGGTGATCAACATCCCGCTGCGCCAGCTCGCGCATTCGATGATGGACCTCAGCCTCAGCCTGGAGACGCAATCCAATCTGACGAAGGATCACCAGGAGGCGGTGTCGGCCTTCGCCGCCAAGCGCCGGCCGAATTTCACCGGGCAGTAGTGTCGCTGCTCGCGTTCGGCTTCAGGTCCGAACAAGCGGACGGAATGGAGTTCCCCTCCCCTTGGGGGAGGGAGAGGGAAGGGGGCCGAGCGGCGCTATGGAACGTTCGCGACAGGAACAGGCGAGCCGACAAATGGCTGTCCGGCTTGTTCCCCTCCCCCTGACCCCCTCCCGCGAGCGGAGGGCGAACTCTGAATGCCGCCAAATACAATGATTGCGGAGCGCTATCGCTACACATTGAACCGGAACAGCAGCACGTCGCCGTCGCGCACGACGTAGTCCTTCCCCTCGACCCGCATCCGCCCCGCCTCCTTGGCGCCCGCCTCGCCGTTGCAAGCGACGAAATCGTCGTAGGCGATCGTCTCGCAGGCGATGAAGCCGCGTTCGAAATCGCCGTGGATCACGCCGGCCGCCTGCGGCGCGCGCGTGCCTCGCACGACCGTCCAGGCGCGCGCCTCCTTCGGCCCGACGGTGAAGAACGTGATCAGATCGAGCAGCTCGTAGCCGGCGCGGATCACCCGATCGAGGCCGCTGTCGGAAAGCCCGAGCCCGGCCAGGAACTCACCGCGCTCATCTGCGGGCAATTGCGCGACTTCCGCCTCGATCGCCGCCGACACCACCACCATGCGCGCGCCCGCCTCCGCCGCGCGCTCGGCGACGCGTGCCGACAGGGCGTTGCCGCCCGCCGCTGCGTCCTCCTCCACATTGCACACGTAAAGCACGGGCTTGGAGGTCAGGAGCTGCAAGCGGCGCGCGGCCTCCTCCGCGCCCGCCGGAATTGCCGCGCGCGCCGGACGCCCGTCGCGCAGCGCGGCGGCGATCGGTTCGATCAGAGCGAGCTGCGCTGCACTCTCCCGGTCCCCGCCACGCGCCTTCTTTTGCAGCGCGGGGATGCGCTTCTCCAGGCTTTCCAGGTCGGCGAGCATTAGCTCGGTCTCGACGATCTCAGCATCCCGCACCGGATCGATCGCGCCTTCCACATGCGTCACGTCCGCGTTCGCGAAGCAGCGCAGCACGTGGATGATCGCGTCCACTTCGCGGATATTGGCGAGGAACTGGTTGCCCAATCCCTCGCCTTTGGAGGCGCCGCGCACGAGGCCCGCGATATCGACGAACTCCAGGCTGGTCGGCACGATGCGGGCGGATTTGCCGATTGCCGCCAGCGTCTCGAGCCGCCGGTCGGGTACCGCGACGCGGCCGACATTCGGCTCGATGGTGCAGAACGGATAATTTGCCGCCTGCGCCGCGGCGGTGGCGGTCAGCGCATTGAACAGCGTCGATTTGCCGACATTTGGCAGGCCCACAATGCCGCAGTTGAATCCCATGATCTCTCCTGGCCCTCACCCGCCCGCGCTGCCGCGCGGGCGACCTCTCCCGCAAGCGCGAGAGTTGCGTTGCTCCTTTACTCCCCTCTCGCGCTCGCGGGGCGGGTGAGGGCGGCCACCCTTGTCATGAATTCCTCGGGCTTTCCCTCGGCGAGCAGCGCGGCGGACTCCGCGACCGCATCCAGCATCGCCACCACCCAGGGGCGATCCTCCTTCGCAAAATCGCCGAGCACGTGCCCGAGCACGCGCTCCTTGTCGCCGGGATGGCCGATACCGAGCCGCACCCGCCAGTAGTCCGGCGTGCCGAGCATCCGGTCCATGCTCCGCAGCCCGTTATGTCCCGCCGCGCCACCCCCCCGCTTCACCCGCACCTTGCCGGGCGCCAGGTCGAGCTCATCGTGAAACGCGGTGATCGCATCGGCAGGCAGCTTGTAAAACGCGGCGGCGGCCTGCACCGAGGCGCCAGACTCGTTCATGTAGGTCTGCGGCTTGAGCGCGATGATCCGCTCGCCGCCAACAATGCCTTCCGAAACGAGACCCTTGAACCGGCTCCGCCATGGCGCGAAGCCGTGGCGAATGGCGATCGTGTCGATCGCCATGAAGCCGACATTGTGGCGGTTGCGCGCCTGCCCCGGCTCGGGATTGCCGAGCCCCACCCAAAGCAGCATGGCGGGCGCCTGCCGAAGCCTTATTTCTTGGCCGCACCCCTGGCCGGGGTGGCGGATGCGGCGGCAGCCGGCGTGGCGGCGGCGGCCGGCGCCGCGGCGGCCTGCGCCTCGGCCGCGGGCTCCGCCGCCTTGGTCGGCGGCGCCACCGTCGCAACCACGAAGTCGCGGTCGGTGATGACGGGACGCACCTGCTCGGTCCCCTTCAAATCGTGCCAGCGGATATTGTCGTTGAAGTCGAGCCCCGTCAGGTCGGCGACGAACTGTTCGGGAATGTTCTCGGGCTGCGCGTACACCTCCACCGCGTGGCGCACGACGTTCAGCACGCCGCCGCGCTTGAGACCGGTCGAGAGGCCCTCGTTCTCGAAATGCACCGGCACCGCCACGCGAATCCGCTCGCCGGGGGCAAGCCGCTGGAAATCGACGTGCTCCGGCAGGTCGGTCACCGGGTGGATCTGCACGTCGCGGATCAGCGCGCGGGTGGCGCCGCCGTTCGTCCTGATCTCATAGACCCGCGATTGCCAGCCCGGCCGCTGGATTTCACGCAGGATCGCGCGGGGCTCGAGCGCGATCGGCGCCGGCGGCTGATGCGCGCCGTAAAGAACCGCAGGCACCTTGCCCGCCCGCCGGGTCGCGCGCGCCGCCCCCTTACCGGCCCGCGCGCGCACCTCGGCCTCGATCGTCACGAAATTGGCCATGATCCGCTCCTAGCGCCCCGCTCCGGGGCCAACACCGAAAGCCGGCCTCCAGGGGTGCCGGCGAAGCCGCGCGATGTAGCCTGCGGGCCGAGGCCCGGCAAGACGCTCATTGCGTGGCGAGCCATGCCTCGGCCGCGCGGCGGCCGGCATCGCGCAGCCGCAGCAGGAACGGGATCGAGGTGTCGGCGGCGCTGCGGTCGGCGAGGTCGGGCACTTCCGCCTCGGCGGCTATGGTGGAGAAGCGCAGCCGCTCCAGCTTGCGGCAGAGCGGCGAGACCGCCCGCCCCGCTTCGCCGCAGGCCCGGCGCATGTCCTGCACCGCTTCCTGCTCCTTCAATAGGGGCGCGTTGAAGGCGATCTCGCTCGCCCGCTGTGCGATCTCGTAGGAAAAATGCGGCACGGCATGTCCGTCCGGCAGCAGCCGCACCAGCAGGATATGCGCGCTCTCGGTGTCGATGACGAGCTGGCGCAGGGGCGGGTTGGCGCTGAAGCCGCCATCCCAGTACGTCTCGCCCTCGATCTCCACCGGCGGGTGGATGGTCGGCAGACATGCCGAGGCGAGCACCGCATCGCAGGTGAGCTCGTGCTCGCGGAAGAGCCGGGGCCGGCCATCGCGCACGCGGGTCGCGGAGATCAGCAGCCGGACGGGACACGATTGCCGCAGCCGGGCGAAATCGATTTCCTGATCTAGCAACCTTCGGAGCGGGTTGATCCCGAACGGGTTCACCGCGAAGGGAGAGACATAGCCGCTGCTTCGCAGCGTGGCGGCCGCCCTTGTCAGGGTCGGTCCGACGCCCGAGGCGCCGACATGGTGCCAGAACCGGCCGAGTTTTTCGCGGGCCGCCTCCGGCCCGCCGGCGGCGAGCCCATCAGCGAGCAGGACGGCGTTCACTGCCCCCGAGCTCGCCCCGCTGATCATGTCGAGCCCCGAGGGGAGCCCGGGCTCCTCCAGCAGACGGTCGAGCACGCCCCAGGTGAAGGCGCCGAACGAGCCGCCTCCCTGAAGCGCCAAGGACAGACCCGGTCGTGCCGGAATGGCCCGAGGGGCAGCAATCTTCGTCAGGAACATTGCCCCAATATAGGACGCCGTCCGTGGCTTTGCTGCATCGCAGCAGAACGTGAGGGCGGGCAACCCGGGGGGCAAGCGGCGCCGCTTTAGGCGCAACAGTTGGGGGTAAGTCATTGATGTCGCCGAGTCCCTTCGACAAGAGCGACCCCGCCCGCCGGCAACGCATGCGTGAGCGAGCCTACTATCTGTAGGAGCCGGACGGCTGGCCGGCCGGACGCGAGCTGGAGTTCTGGGAACGGGCGCGCGAGCTAGAAACCCGCCCGATCGAGCTGAAAACAAACGGACTCGCGCCCTCCGGGTGATCCGGCTAACTGGGGCCGTGCTGAATGATCCCGCCCTTCTCGAAGCGGCTGCCGAATTGCTGGCGCGGTGCCGCGCGCGGAACGTGATGCTTGCGACAGCAGAGAGCTGCACCGGCGGTCTCATCGCCGCCGCGCTGACCGCGGTTGCGGGCTCTTCGGACGTGGTGGATCGCGGGTTCGTGACCTATTCGAACGAGGCGAAAACGGAGCTCGTGGGCGTGCCCGCCGAGCTGATCCGCAGGCATGGTGCCGTGAGCGAGCAAGTGGCGCGGGCGATGGCGGAGGGTGCGCTCGCCCGCTCGCGCGCGGGGATCGCGGTGTCCGTCACCGGCGTCGCCGGCCCCGGAGGGGGCAGCGCCGAGAAGCCAGTGGGGCTGGTGTGGTTCGGGCTCGCCCGGGCGGATGGCGCTTGCCGCACCGATTCACGCATCTTCCCCGGCGATCGCGCCGCGATCAGGCAAGCGGCGGTGCGTCATGCCTTCGAGATGGTCCGCGCTGCCCTGTGAGCACGGGCTTGGCGTTTGAGACGGCCGTCATCCAGCCGCTGCCCGGTATCGGCGACATGGTCTGGCACGTGCCGCATATTCGCGCCTTAGCCGGCTGGTCCGGCGCGCCGGTGCTGCTTGTCGCCGCACAAGGTCGCGGGCATGGCGCGGATCAGCCCCGAGGCGGCGCTGGCGGCGGTGCCCCGGCTGCGCCAGGCCGCCTAGCTTGTGTCGGCGCCGTCCGGCCTTAGGGTCGGGCGGGATGACTGACGCGCATCAGACAGTCGCGGACCGCTTCGCCGCAACCGCCTCGCTCGATTCCGGCCGCCCGTTCCTGCTGGTGGTGCCGGACACAGCAAGGGCCTATGGCATCGCGCCGGGCACGATCTCCTACGGCGAGGCTGCCGGGCAGGTGGCGCGGCTGCGCGAGGGCTACGCCGCAGCGGGTTACGGTGCGGGCCATCGCGTCGGCCTGATGCTGGAGAACCGGCCCGCGTTCTTCCTGCATTGGCTTGCCTTGAACGGGCTCGGCGTCTCCGTGGTTCCGCTCAATCCGGATTTGCGGCCTGCCGAGCTTGCCTATCTCGTGACCCATAGCGAGATGGCGCTCGCGGTCACCGCCGCGCCGCATCTGCAGAGGCTCGCCGGCATGAGCGTTCCCGCGATCATCGACGGCGATGCGCCGCCTGCCGTGGGGCGCGCGGCCGAGGCGCACAGCGTCGGCCGCGACAGCGAGTGTGCGCTTCTCTACACGTCCGGCACGACCGGCAAGCCCAAAGGCTGCGTGCTTTCCAACGACTATTATCTGCGTGCCGGCCTCTGGTACGCCCGCATCGGCGGATTGTGCGCGCTGCATGAAGGCGACCGCCTGATCACCCCGCTGCCACTCACGCACATGAACGCCATGGCCTATTCGAGCATGGCGATGATCGTCACGGGCGGCTGCATCGTGCAGCTCGACCGCTTCCACCCGCGCACCTGGTGGAATTCGGTGCGCGAGAGCGGCGCGACCATCGTTCACTATCTCGGCGTCATGCCGTCGATGCTGCTCAACGCCCCCCCCGATCCGAAAGACCGCGACCATGCGGTGCGCTTCGGCTTCGGCGCCGGGGTGGATCGGCGCCATCACGCCGCTTTCGAAGCCCGCTTCGGCTTCCCGCTGATCGAGGCGTGGGCGATGACCGAGACCGGCGCCGGCGCGGTGGTAATCGCCAACCGCGAGCTGCGCCATGTCGGCACGAGCTGTTTTGGCCGGCCGGAGCCCGAGGTGGAGACGCGGATTGAGGCGGACGGCGAGCTTCTGGTTCGCGCCGCAGGTCCCGATCCGCGCGCCGGGTTTTTCACCGAGTATCTCAAGGACAAGGAGGCGACCGAAGCCGCCTGGGCGGGCGGCTGGTTCCACACCGGCGATCTGGTACGCCGGGACGAGGAGGGGTTCCTCTACTTCGTCGATCGCAAGAAGAACATCATCCGGCGCAGCGGCGAGAACATCAGCGCGGTCGAGGTGGAATCCGTCCTTCGCCGCCATACGCTCGTTGCCGAGGTGGCGGTCGCCGCCGCCCCCGATCCGGTGCGCGGCGAGGAGGTGCTCGCCTGCATCGTCCCGCGCGAAGCGATTGCCGACAAGCCGGCCGCCGCCGCCGAGATCACGCGCGCGGCACTCGCCGAGCTGTCCTACTTCAAGGTTCCCGGCTGGATCGCATTCCTTGATGCGCTGCCGATCACCGCCAGCCAGAAGGTCGCGCGCGGGGAGCTGAAATCGCTGGCTGCCCAGCTCGTTGCCGACGGAAACTGCGTGGACGTTCGCCATCTCAAGCGCCGCGACGCGCACGCCGCAGCGGAGCGCGCGTGACCGCGCGCGACTATCGGGGTGTCGCGCTGTGCTGCCCGGTCACGGTGCCCTATCTCCGGCGCTCGCCGCACGGTGCGGCTTGGTTTCTTGCAGGCGCGCTGCGTCTTTTGCTGCAAGCCTCGGGGATCGCCAAGACTGACATCGACGGCCTGTGCGCCTCCAGCTTCACGCTGCTTCCCGATACGTCGGTTGCCTTCGCGCAGCATGTGGGTGTCTCGCCGCGCTTTCTGGAATGGCTGCCGATGGGCGGCGCCTGCGGCATCGTTGCGCTGCGCCGCGCGGCGCGCGCGGTGCAGGCTGGCGATGCCGAGATCGTCGCGTGCATCGCCGGCGACACCGCGAACGAGACGAGCTTTCGCGATCTGCTCGCCGGGTTCAGCACATTCGCCCGCGAAGCTGTCTATCCCTACGGCGCGGGCGGACCCAATGCGAGCTTCGCGCTGATCGCCGATGCCTATATGCGCGCGACCGGCGCGACGCGTGCCGATTTCGGCAAGCTCGCCGTGGCGCAGCGGCGCAACGCGCAGCGCAATCCGCTCGCCCTGCTGCGCGGCGACCTGAGCCTCGATCAGTTCCTCGCCGCGCGCATGATCGCCGAGCCGCTCTGCCTTTATGACTGCGTCATGCCCTGCGCCGGGGCGGACGGGTTCCTGGTCATGTCCGAGGATCGCGCGCGCCACTTGCGGCTTCCGTTCGTCGCCGTGTGCGGCGCGATCGAGCGGCACAACGCCTTCCCCGGCGATCCGGTGCAGTTGCGCGGCGGCTGGGCGCAGGATCGCGATGCGCTGTGGGCGCAGGCCGGGATCGGCCCGGCCGATGTGCAGCTTGTCGAAACCTATGACGACTATCCGGTGATCGCGATGCTGCAATTCGAAGGGCTCGGCCTGTGCGCCGAGGGCGAGGCGCCGGCCTTCGTGCGCCGCCATGACTTCACCGTGGAGGGCACGCTGCCGCACAATACCGGTGGCGGACAGCTGTCGATGGGGCAGGCGGGGGCGGCCGGTGGCTATCTCGGGCTCGTGGAAGCGATGCGGCAGTTGCTCGGCGCCGCGCACGGGTGGCAGGTGGCGAAGGCACGCCATGCGCTGGTCAGCGGGTTCGGTATGATCAACTACGATCGCGGCCTTTGCTCGGCGGCCGCCGTGCTGGGGCGCGTATGATCCGGCTGCAACGATGTGCAACCTGCGGCACGTCGCAATACCCGCCGCGCGCCTTCTGCGGCGCCTGCCTGTCCGACGCGGTGATGTGGGAGGAGGCGGATGCGCTGCCCGCACGCGTGCTGGCGCGCTCCCGTCTCCATCACAGCAACGAGCCGCGCTTTCGCGCCCGCCTGCCGCTCACGCTCGGGCTGGTGCAGTTCGCCGCCGGACCGGTCGCGCTGTGCTTCCTTGCGGAACAGGCGGTTGCTGGCGCGGACGTACGCGTTCGAATGGGCGCCGACGATCTGCTGGAGGCCGAATGAGCACGGTTCTGGTAACAGGCGGCAGCTCCGGCATCGGGCTTGCGATCTGCCGGGGGTTCCTCGCGCGCGGCGACCGCGTGATCTCGCTCGATCGCCAGCCGCCGGCCGGGAGCGATCCGCGCCTGCAAACGATCCTTGTCGATCTTGCCGACGAACGTGCCACCGAAGCGGCAGCGCGCGCGACGATGGCGGAGAACGTGACGATTCTCGTACACAACGCGGGCGCCATCCGGGCGGCGCCGCTCGAACAGGCCGAGTCCGCCGATCTCGCCGCCCTGTCGCGGCTGCACCTTTCGGCGGCGCTGATCCTGGCGCAGGCGGTGCTCCCAGCGATGCGCGCGGCGCGGTTCGGGCGGATCGTGCTGATCTCCTCGCGCGCGGCGCTCGGGCTCGCCACACGCTCGGCCTACGCAGCGACCAAGGCGGGCCTGATCGGGCTCGTTCGCACCTGGGCGCTGGAGCTGGGACCGGACGGCATCACCGCCAATGCCGTCGCGCCGGGCCCGATCGCGGGCACGGCGATGTTCCACGACGTGCTTCCCGAAGGCGATCCGCGCATCGCCGCGATGGCCGCTGGCGTGCCGGTGCGCCGGCTCGGGCGGCCGGAGGATGTCGCCCATGCCGTCCTGTTCCTCGCCGACCCCGCGAGTAGCTTCATCACCGGCCAGACCTTGTTCGTCTGCGGCGGCACGAGCGTGGGGAGCCTGAGCCTGTGAGCGGGTTTCGCGCGCGACTGGTGTTCGATCCCGCTCGCGGCGAGTACCGCGACGGCGACATCCGCTACATGATGATCCGCCCCGATGCGCTGATGGGCATGATCGCCGAGCTGCCCGAGCACATGCGGGTTCATGCGATGGACGCCTTCGCGCGCTCCATCCGCCGCTTCGGCGGCCGCTCGGCGCGCGCCTACCGCGACGCCGGGGCTGCCGAGGCATCGGCACTCCTGCACGTGATCGAGGAGACCGCCCCGCAACTCGGCTGGGGACGGTGGCGGATCGCCGCGGATGCGGACGGATTCGTGGTCACGGTGGAGAACAGCCCCTTCGCCGCCGGCGCCGGCCCGAGCACACACGCCGTTTGCGCGCCGATCCTTGGAATGCTGGCGGCGGTCGGCGAGATGACGCACGCTGCGGTCAGCGTGGCGGAGACCGCCTGCGCCGCCATGGGCGCGCCCAGCTGCCGGTTCGAGGTGCGGCGGCAGAAAGGGTCGGCTGCGACTCCAACCGGCTGACCAGGCGGCATTAACCTCCTGCTCAACATTTTCTGCGAGGAGACGGGCCCGAAATCAGAGTGCCCCGATGAAACGTCGCCAGGATGGCGTGCCCGAGAAGGTGCCCAGGCTCGTCTCCCACCTCTCGCCGCCGACGATCCGGGGCACGGCGGCGCTGACCCATCGGGCCTACGAGGGAGCCGGGCTCGGTGCGCTCATCGGCGAGATCGGGCCGTGCGGCGAGAGCGCCGCCGAGCAGGCCGCATTCGCGCTCGACCTCGCGACCGTCTTTCAGCTCAGCTTTCGGCCGCGCCTCGCGGCGGCGTTGCAGCACGCCGCCCTTGCCCACTGCCGAGTCTTCCGCGTCGGCACCGGCTTCGCTCCCCGCTCGGCGGCGCCGCTGCGGGTGCTTGCTTTGGTGGTCCCCGGCGATTTGATGACCAATACCCCGCTGGACTTCATCACCGCCCACCTCGACGTCCGGCTCGACCTCCTGTTCGTGCTGCCGGGCGAGGGGCTGCCGGCGGAGATCCCCGACCACGACGTCGCATTCTTCGCCGTGAGCGAGGCCGGGCCGGAGCTGCTGGCGAGGCTTTCGGCGCTGTTCGCCGCCTGGCCGCGCCCGGCGCTCAACGACCCCGCGCGCGTCATGCGGCTCGCGCGCGACGAGATGGCACGCGGCATGTCTGGCATGGCGGGAGTTTGCGTGCCGGAGCTGGTGCGGCTCAGCCGCGCCGAGCTGGAGCGATCAATCGAGACTTGGCCCCACTGGCCTGCGGTCATCCGGCCGGTTGGGTCACATGCGGGGAGGGATCTTTGCAAGATCGACGCGCCCTCAGAGCTTGCCCCCTATCTCGCCGCGACCCCGGGTGAGGCGTTCTTCCTCGCCCGCTTCGTCGATTATCGCAGCGCCGACGGCCTGTTCCGCAAATCGCGCCTGGTGTTCATCGGCAACCGTCCGATGCTTTGCCATCAGGCGGTGTCGGAACACTGGATGGTGCACTACCTGAACGCCGGGATGAGCGAGCACGCGGACCGGCGTGAGGACGAGGCCCACGCCATGGCGGCGTTCGACCATGGCTTCGCCATGCGTCACGCCCAGGCCCTGGCCTCCGTCGCGCGCTGGATTGGCCTCGATTACGCGCAGATCGACTGCGCCGAGACCCGAGACGGTCGGCTGCTGATCTTCGAGGCCGATGTGGCGGCGATCGTCCATCTGATGGACCCGCCCGCCCTGTTTCCCTACAAGCAGCCGCAGATGCGGCGCGTGTTCGCCGCCTTCGAGGCACTGCTGCGCGAGCGGGTCAGCCGCGCACGCCAGCCCGCGTGAGCAGCGGCAGCACTTCCGCCACGAAATACGGCAGCTCATCGCGGTAGTTCACGAACGAGATCGCCACGCCTTCGAACCCCGCTTCGCTGATCGCCGCCAGTTCCTCGGCGATGCGCCACGGCGTGCCGATCAGGGGATAAGTGCCGGCGCCGCCGACGAAGCGTTTGCGGTGCAGCCGGTACGCCTCGGGATCGTGGGAGCCGGAAAACTTCTGCTTGTTGCCCATGTAGAAATCGGCCGCCGCCGTGTCCTCCATCGCGACCGCGTAGTGCTCGTAATAATCCTCCGCCTCGGCCTGCGAGGGGCGGCAGACCACGTGGCAGGTGGTGAAAACGCCGACCTGCCGCCCCGCCGCGGCGGCGCGTCGGTGCATGTCCTCCACGTGCGCGCGCCCGTCCGCGAGTTCGACGAAGGTGGTGAACAGGCAATCGGCGGCGCGGGCGGCGAACTCCCGCCCGGGCGGAGAAAACCCCGCATTGAGAGTGATCGGGCGCGGACGCTGCACCGGGGGCGGCTTCCCCGAGACGTTCTTGAGGTCATAGTATCGGCCCTTGAAGTCGAAGGGCGCGTCCTCGGTGTAAATGCGTGTCAGGATCTCGAACCATTCGAGCCCCTGGCCGTAGCGGTCCTCGATCATCGGCAGGCCGAAGCAGGCGAACTCCTCGGGGTTCCAGCCGCAGACGATATTCAGGCCCGCGCGTCCGCCGCTCGCGTGATCTATGGTGGCGAGCGCCTTCGCGGCGAAGACCGGATGCACCATCGGCACGTGCACGGTGGCGAACAGCGCGATCCTTTCCGTCAGACCGGCGAGTGCCGCCGCCTCCGTCAGCGTCTCGAACGACCATTCGCGCGAGTTGGTGGCGCCGCCGAATCCCTTCCAGCGCGCGATCGGCAGGAAGAACTCGAGCCCGGCGCGATCCGCCATCTGCGCGACCGCGACGATGTCGGGCCATTCGGCACGCCAGCGTTCGGGCACGCGCGTCAAGGTGAGCCCGCCATCGGCGTTGGCCGAGAAAATGCCGAGCTTGAGCCGGTTCGGCCCCCGCATCGGATGCACCAGACCACCCATGTCCCGCCTCCGGCCTTGCCGCCGGCAAATTAGTTGAGATATAAGATATTGACCAGGGGACGAACTCGGCCATGCGGATCGTGTGTGTGGGCGGCGGGCCCGCCGGGCTCTATTTCGCGATCCAGATGAAGCGGCGCGATCCCGCCCACCGCATCACCGTGATCGAGCGCAACCGACCCTACGACACGTTCGGCTGGGGCGTGGTGTTCTCCGACGAGACGCTGCGCAACCTGGAAGGTGCCGATCCGCCGAGCAAGCAGGAGATCCTCGACAGCTTCGCCCACTGGGACGATATCGACATCCATTTCAAGGGCCGCGTGATCACCTCGGGCGGCCACGGCTTCTGTGGCATCGAGCGCAAGCACCTGCTGAACATCCTCCAGCACCGCGCCGAGTCGCTTGGGGTCGAGCTGGTGTTCGAGCGCGAGGTGGAGGACGTCGGCGAGTTTCCCGACGCCGACCTGATCGTCGCCGCCGACGGCATCAACAGCAGGATCCGCACCCGCCACGCGCTGCATTTCAAGCCGCAGATCGACGTGCGGAAGAACAAGTTCATCTGGCTCGGCACGCACCGCGTGTTCGAGGCGTTCACCTTCATCTTCGTGGAAACCGAATGGGGCTGGTTCCAGGCCCACGCCTATCGCTTCAACCGCGATACCTCCACCTTCATCGTCGAAACGACGGAGGCGAACTGGCGCGCTGCCGGCCTCGATCAGCTCGATGCGGCGGGCAGCGTCGCGTTCTGCGAGCAGCTGTTCGCGCCCTGGCTCGACGGCTACCCTCTGATGACCAACGCGGCGCACCTGCGCGGCTCACAATGGATCAGCTTTCCACGGGTCGCCAATGAGACCTGGGTGATGGGCAACGCCGTGCTGATGGGGGATGCGGCGCACTCGGCGCATTTCTCGATCGGCTCCGGCACCAAGCTGGCGCTGGAAGACGCGATCGCGCTCGCGCGTGCTTTCGATGTGCACGGCACCGATGTCCCCGCCGCGCTCGCCGCGTACGAGGCCGAACGCAAGATCGACGTGCTGCGGATTCAGTCAGCGGCGCGCAATTCGACCGAGTGGTTCGAGAACGTCGCCCGCTACTCGCATCTGGAGCCCGAGCAGTTCGCCTATTCGCTGCTCACGCGCAGCCAGCGCATCAGCCACGAGAATCTGCGCCTGCGCGACCGGCCGTGGCTTGAGGGCATCGAAACCTGGCTCGCCGCGCGCGCCGGGCACGAGGGCAACCGCCCCGTGCCGCCGATGTTCCTGCCGTTCCGACTGCGCGGGATGCGGCTCAATAACCGCATCGTCGTCTCGCCTATGGCGACCTACAGCGCGCGCGAGGGCATGCCGAACGATTTCCACCTGGTTCATCTCGGCGCGCGCGCGCTGGGCGGCGCCGGGCTCGTGTTCACCGAGATGGTGTGCGTGACGCCGCAAGGGCGGATCACCCCCGGCTGCGCCGGGATGTGGGAGGAGCGGCAGATGCGGCTCTGGCAGCGCATCGTCGATTTCGTGCACGCCGAGAGCGACGCGAAGATTTGCCTGCAGCTCGGCCATTCGGGCCCCAAGGGCTCGACCCAGCTCGGCTGGGAGGAGATGGATGCGCCGCTGCCGGCGGGGAACTGGGAGGTGATCGCGCCCTCTCCGGTGCCGTGGAGCCCACGCAACCAGGTGCCGCGCCCTATGAGCCGCGCCGACATGGACGCCGTGCGCGACGCTTTCGTGCGCGCAGCCACCTTTGGCGAGCAGGCCGGCTTCGATATGCTGGAGCTGCACGCCGCGCACGGGTATCTGCTGTCGGCATTCATCTCGCCGCTCACCAACATCCGCGAGGATGAGTATGGCGGCCGGCTTGCCAACCGGCTGCGCTTTCCACTCGAAGTCTTCCGCGCCATGCGCGCGGTGTGGCCGGCGGCCAAGCCGATGTCGGTGCGCATCTCCGCAACCGATTGGGTAGAAGGCGGCATCACCGGCGACGACGCGGTGGAGATCGCGCGCGCCTTCAAAGAAGCCGGTGCCGATCTGATCGACGTGTCGGCCGGCCAGACCTCGACTCGCGCCCAGCCGGTTTATGGACGGATGTTTCAAGCCCCGTTTGCCGACCGCATCCGCAACGAGGTCGGGATGCCGACGATGGCGGTTGGCAACATCACCGAACCCGATCACCTCAATTCGATCATCGCCGCCGGCCGCGCCGACCTCTGCGCGCTGGCGCGCCCGCACTTGTCGGACCCGCATTTCGCGCTGCGCAGCGCCGCCGCGCTCGGCTATGCCGAGCAATGGTGGCCGAAGCAGTATCTCGCCGGCAAGGCGCAGATCGAACGCCTCGTGCGCCGCGCCGAATCCGATTACACGGCGGTGATATGAACGACGGCCCTCACCCGGCTCGCGCGCCGTCCGCACCCCCGGATCAAGTCCGGGGCAGGCTCTCTGCCGCAAGCGGGCGGGGTGAAGACTCACCTCTCCCGCTTGCGGGAGAGGCCAGCGCGGCGACAGCCGCGCCGGGTGAGGGGGCGCTGCACGGGCTGACCGCCATCGTCACCGGCGGCGCCAAGGGGATCGGGCGCGCCATCGCCGCGCGGCTCGCCGCCGACGGCGCGGCGCTTGCCCTGATCGGCCGCGACGCCGCGGCGCTCGAACAGGCCGCCGCCGCCCTGCACGCGCGCCATGCGGTTGCCGACGTCACCGACCGCGATGCGCTGCGCGTCGCGCTGGAGGCGCTCGGTCCGTGCGACATCCTGGTCAACAATGCCGGCGCCGCGCTTTCCAAGCCCTTCCTCAAGCACAAGCCGCGCGACTTCCAGGCGATGCTGGCGGTGAACCTGCTTTCCGCCGTCACCGCCGCGCGGGCCGTGCTGCCCGCCATGCGCGCGCGCGGCTTCGGGCGGATCGTCAACATTGCCAGTACCGCCGGGCTGAAGGGCTACGCCTATGCCACCGCCTATGTTGCCGCCAAGCACGCGCTGGTCGGGTTCACGCGCGCCCTGGCAATGGAGACGGTGAAGGACGGCATCACGGTCAACGCGGTCTGCCCCGGGTTCACCGATACTGAATTGGTCGCCCGATCGGTCGCGACGATCGCCGCGACCAGCGGCCGCTCCGCCGAGGAGGCGCGCGAACTGCTCGCGCGCAGCAACCCGGCCGGCCGCCTCGTCCGGCCCGAGGAGGTGGCCGAGGCGGTGGCATTCCTGTGCCGGCGCGAGGCCGCGGCGATGACCGGGCAGGCGCTTGTCGTGGCTTGCGGCGAAATCTGAGAGGAGACGACGCGGGTGACCGATGATACCGGACTGGCCTATCGCGTCCTCCAGCCGGCCGCCTGGCCGCGCCCGCGCGGCTACGCCAATGGCGTAATGGCCAGCGGGACGATGATCGTGCTCGCGGGCCAGATCGGGTGGGACGAGCAGGGCCGGTTCGCCGACGGGATGGCGGGTCAGGTCGAACAGGCGCTCCGCAACATCGTTCGGCTACTCGCCGAGGCAGAAGCCGCGCCGCAGAACATTGTCCGGATGACGTGGTTCGTGACCGACATGCCGGCCTACCGGGATAGCCAGGCCGCGATCGGCGCCGCGTACCGGCGCGTGATCGGCAAGCATTTCCCGGCGATGTCGGTGATCGGCGTTTCGCAACTGGTCGAGTCCGAGGCGCTCGTCGAGATCGAGGCCACGGCGGTGCTGCCGCCCAGGCGGGGCACGAAAGCTTGACACCTAAACTAATGGCGCCTGTGATGGGCCGTTCCGCGAGTTTGGCGCGGGGCCAAATCGGGACAGGGAGAGTCGGATGAAAGCGCATCTGTTCGGGGCCGTCGCCGCCCTCGGAATGATCACTGCCGCCGCGTCGGCTGAGGCGCAGATCAAGATCGGCGCCATCCTCTCGATCAGCGGCCCGGCCGCGGCGATGGGCGTTGGCTACAAGGGCGCGTTCGACTTCTTCCCGACCGAGATCGCCGGCCAGAAGGTCGAATACATCATCCGCGACGACGCGACGGATGCCAACACGGCTTTCACGATCGCGCAGAAGATGATTTCCGAGGACCACGTCGATGCCTTCATCGGGCCGTCGCTCACCGCCTCGGATGCCGCGGTGGCGCCGCTCGCCAACCAGGCGAAGGTGCCGATGATCGCGATGGCGCCCTATGAATACGATCCGCAGAAGCAGCCGTACACGTTCAACGACGCCCAGCCGCTCTCGCTGATGGTTTCTGTCGTATTCAAATATATGCAGCAGCACGGCGTGAAGGACATCGGCTATATCGGCTTCTCGGACGGGTGGGGCGATCAGGTTCTTTCCGCCACCAAGCAATCAGCGGCGGCCGACGGAATGAAAATCCTCGCCGATGAACGCTATGCGCGCACCGACACCTCGTGCGAGGCACAGGCGCTCAAGCTGCTCAGCGTGCATCCGCAAGCGGTGATGATGGGCAACTCGGCCACGCCCGCGGCGCTGCCCGTGGTGGCGCTGCGCCACCTCGGCTATCGCGGCGGCATCTACGGCAATCACGGCATCGTCACACCGGCCTTCATCAAGGTCGGCGGCGCGGCGGCGAACGGCGTGATCGCCGATACCTCGCCGGTCGTGGTTTACAATCAGCTCCCGCCCGGCAACGTGATCAAGCCGGTGGCGACCGCCTTCATGGAGGAGTTCACCAAGAAGTTCGGTCCGCAAAGCGTCAATCCGTTCGCCGGCTACAGCTACGACGCCATGCTGCTCTTGAAGAATGCGATCCCCGCGGCGCTGCAGGCCGGGCAGCCGGGCACCGAGGCGTTCCGCGTAGCGCTGCGCGATGCGTTGGAAAAGACGCACGAGCTGATCGGCGTCAGCGGCGTGTACAACATGTCGCCGACCAACCATAACGGGCAGGACGAGCGGGCGGCGGTGCTGGTGGAGGTGAAGGACGGCGCCTGGATGGCGATCCACTGAGCAGAGCCGGACTGCCGCCTTGATCCGCTGCGCCGGCGCCTGACCGCATGGATCCGTTTATATTCTTCTCGCTGCTGCAGGACGGGATCACCACCGGCGCGATCTACCTGCTGCTCGCGATCGGGCTGCTGATCGTTTTTTCGGTCACGCGCGTCATCTTCGTCCCGCAAGGCGATTTGCTCGCCTTCGGCACGCTGACCGCTGCCGGATTGCAGGCCGGGCGCTTGCCGGGAACGCTCTGGCTGCTCGATGCGCTCGCCGCGCTGGCGCTCGCCCATTCACTGTTTCAGGGGCGGCGCGCGGCGCTGCGCGGCCTTCTCTGCTGGGGCGCTTATCCGCTCGTCGTGACACTGCTCGCCCGCGGGCTGGCACCGCTCATGCTGCCCGCCGCTTCGATCCTGCTGACGCTCGCCATCGTCACCCCCTTGGGACCGCTGATCTGGCGTTTTGCTTTCCGTCCCGTCGCCGACGCCTCCGTGCTGGCCCTGCTGATCCTGGCGATGGCGCTGCATTTCGTGCTGGTCGGCCTCGGCCTCGTCTTCTTCGGCCCGGAGGAGGCGAGCGCGCCGACGCTGAGCGACGCGAGTGTCGCGATCGGCAACCTCTCGGTTTCGGGCCAGTCGCTCTGGGTACTCGGCTGCTGCGCCCTGCTCGTGATCCTGCTGCGCTGGTTCTTCGGCGCCACCATTCACGGCAAAGCGCTGCGCGCCGCTGCCTCCGATCGCCTCGGCGCGCGGCTCTGCGGCATCGACACCGCCGAGACGGGCGCGCTCGCCTTCGGGCTCGCCGCCTTCATCGCGGCGCTCGCGGGCGTTCTCATCGGCGCGCTGACGCCGCTTTCCTATGACGCGGGATTCGAGATCGGCCTCAAGGGCTTCGTGGCGGCCATCATCGGCGGGCTCGCCTCGTTTCCCGTCGCCGCCGCCGGCGCGATCCTGGTCGGCGTTCTCGAATCGGTCGGCAGCTTCTGGGCGAGCGCCTACCGCGACGTGATCGTGTTCACCTTGCTCATCCCGGTGCTCGTCTGGCTCTCGCTCCGCACCGGCACCGCCGAGGACCGCGCTTGACCCAAGGCCGGCACCTGCTTGCCGTCGTCGTCGCGGTGCTGGCGATCGTCGCGGTGCCGGGGCTCTTGCCGGCGTTCTATGTGACCTTGTTCGGCTATGTGGGGCTCGCGGCGCTGGTGGCGCTCGGACTCGTGCTGCTCACCGGCATCAGCGGACAGACCTCGTTCGGGCAGGCGAGCTTCGTCGGCCTCGCCGCCTATGCGACGACGCTGCTCACCAAGTTCGCGGACATGCCCTCGGTCGTGGGGCTGCTCGCCGGTCTTGCCGTGACGGGCCTCACCGCTTGGCTGCTGGGGCTCATCACGGCGCGGCTCTCGGGCCACTTCCTGGCCCTGGTCTCGGTCGCCTGGGGCCTGTCGTTCTTTTCGCTGTTCGGCACGCTGCCTTGGCTGCACGGGTTCAATGGGATCGGCAACATCCCGCCCATGGGATTGGGCGGGCTGATGGCGGAAAGCCGGCGCATCGACCTTGCCGTCATCATTGCCGCGGTGGCGCTTCTCATGGTCATGTCGGCGAACCTGCTCGACAGTCGCATGGGCCGCGCGATCCGCACGCTGAACGGGGCGCGGCTGATGGGCGAAAGCGTCGGCATCGACACCGTGCGCCTCAGCCGCACCGTGTTCGTCATCGCCGCGCTTTATGCCGGCCTCAGCGGGTTCCTGTTCGCGCATTTCCAGCGGTTCATCAGTCCGACCCCGTTCAGCCTCGGCGCGAGCATCGATTACCTGTTCATGGTGATCATCGGCGGCGCCGAATGGCTGTGGGGCGCGCCGCTTGGCGCGGCGATCGTCGTCGTGCTGCGCGACCAGTTCAACGACTGGGTGCCGCGCCTCACCGGGCAGGCGGGAAACTATGAGGCGCTGGTGTTCGCGATCGTCGTGATCGTGCTGTTGCAGCGGGCACCCGAGGGGCTGCTGGCGCTGTTCGCGCGCGCGCCGCGCCGCCCGCCGCGCCGCCCGCCGCCGTCCTCTGAAGCAGCGAAGATCGCTCCTCCCGCCGTTGCGGCCGCGCCGGTGCGCGTTACGCAACCCGGCCCGGAGCTGCTTGCCCTTGATTGCATCTCGCGCCGGTTCGGCGGGCTCCTCGCCAACCAAGACGTGAGCTTCGCCGTCCACGCGGGCGAAATCGTCGCCCTTATCGGCCCGAACGGCGCCGGCAAGACCACCTTGTTCAACGTCATCAGCGGCGTCTTGGAACCGAGCGGCGGGCGCGTGCGGCTGTTCGGGGAAACGTCGTCGCATGAGCCCACGCGCCGCATCGCCGCGCGCGGCCTTGCCCGCACTTTCCAACACGTGAAGCTGCTGCCCTCGCGCAGCGTGCTGGAGAACGTCGCGCTCGGCGCGCACCTCTCCGGCCGCGCCGGCGTGCTGCGTGCGATGCTGCGTCTCGACCGAAGCGAGGAAGCTTCGATCCTCGCCGAAGCGCGGGTGCAGGCCGCCCGCGTGGGTCTTGATCATGTGCTCGAGCGGCCGGCGGGCGACCTGCCGCTCGGCCAGCAGCGCGTGGTGGAGATCGCGCGCGCGCTTTGCCTCCGGCCGCGCCTGCTGCTGCTCGATGAGCCGGCGGCGGGCCTGCGGCTCGCCGAGAAGCAGAATCTCGCCGCGCTGCTGCGTCAGTTGCGTGCCGAGAACATGGGCGTGCTGTTGGTCGAGCACGATATGGATTTCGTCATGCAGCTTGCCGACCGCGTGGTGGTGATGGATTTCGGCCAGAAAATCGCCGAGGGGCCGCCCGAGCGCGTGCAGGCCGATCCGGCGGTGATGGAAGCCTATCTCGGCGGTGTCGTATGAACGCGCCGCTGCTGGAAATCGAGCAGCTCCGCGCCGGCTACGGCCATGTCGAGGTGCTGCACGGGGTCAGCATGGCGGTGCCCGAAGGACGGATGGTCGCGATCGTCGGGCCGAACGGCGCGGGCAAGACCACCCTGATGAACGCCGTCATGGCGCTGTTGCCGCGCTGGTCGGGCGCCGTGCGCTACCGGGGCGCTCCGGCCGGCACGACCGAGGCGCTCGTCGCGTCCGGCGCGGTGATGGTGCCCGAGCGGCGCGCGCTGTTCGCCGATATGAGCGTCGAGGACAATCTGCTGCTCGGCTTCTATCGCCGACGCCGGCAGCGCGAGCGCGATGCGCGCCCCTCGATGAGGGAGGTGTTCCAACTGTTCCCCCGCCTCGAGGAGCGCCGAAGGCAGCGCGCCGGCACGCTCTCGGGCGGCGAGCGGCAGATGCTCGCGCTCGGCCGCGCGCTGATGGGCAAGCCGGTGCTGCTGCTGCTCGACGAGCCGAGCCTCGGTCTCGCGCCTCTGATCGTTCGCGAGATTTTCCGCGTGCTCGCCGAGCTTCGCGCGCGCGGGCTCTCGATCCTGCTCGTCGAGCAGAACGTGCGCGCGGCGTTGCAGGTTTCCGACTACGGCTACGTGCTCGAGACCGGCGAAATCGCCGCCGAAGGCCCGAGCGCCGAGCTGGCGGAAAATCCGCGTATCCACGAAACCTATCTCGGTCAGAGGCGGCGCGGTGCCGGCGAGTGACATCGCCGTCCCCGACCGTGAGGCGGCGGCAGCCGATAACGCGCGCCTGCCATTGCGGACCTGGCTGCGCCTGCTCACCTGCACCAACCGGATCGAAGCGATAATCCGCGCGCGCCTGCGTGCCGAATTCGACACCACGCTCGCCCGCTTCGACGTGCTCGCCGCGCTCGATGCCGCCGGCGCCGATCTCAGCATGGGCGCGCTCTCGGCGCGGCTGATGGTCACGAGCGGCAATGTCACCGGCCTGATCGACGCGATGGAGCGGGACGGGCTGGTGCGGCGGATGCGCCATCCGCAGGACCGCCGCAGCACGCTGATTGGCATGACGGCGGAGGGGCGCGCGCTCTTTGCGCGCATGGCGCCGGCTCATGCGCGCTGGATCGAGGCGGCGATGGCCGGGCTCAGCCGGCAGGAGGCGCGCCAGCTTTGGGAGGTGCTGGGCCACCTGAAGAGATCCGCCTTGCGTCTCGGCGCATCGGAGTAATGCGCCGCCGCGGGGTAGTGCTTGCGGGCACGCCGTGCGAGGCTGTGCCCGAATAAAGACGAGGAAACGCCATGAATGAACGTGCCGCGCCGGCGCGCGATCTCAGCACCATGCTCCGTCCGCGCTCGGTCGCGCTGATCGGGGCAACCGACCGTTCGCGCTGGTCGATCGGCACGTTCGAGAATCTGGTCAACCGGAAATACGCCGGCGAACTGCATTTGGTCAGCCGCCGCGGCGGGGTGGTTCACGGCCGGCCGGCCGCCACCTCGTGCGCTGCGATCGGCAAGCAAATCGATCTCGGGCTGATCATGGTGCCAACCGCCGGGATCGAGGAGGCGCTGGCCGATCTCGCCGCCGCGGGCGGCAAGAGCGCCATCATGCTCACCTCGGGCTTCGCCGAGACCGGAGACGAGGGGAAGGATCTGCAGCAGAAGCTCGCCGCGTTGGTCAGGCAGTACGGGCTCAATCTGCTCGGCCCCAACTGTCTCGGCCTCGTGAACTTCCTCGATAACGTGCCGCTTTGGACAGGTGGCTTCCGTTCGCCGCGCCAGCCCGGTCCGATCGCGGTGATCGCGCAGAGCGGGGCGACCGCAAGCTTCATCGCGGCACTCGCCCAGCAGCACGAAATCGGCCTCAGCCACATGATCTCCACCGGCAACGAGGCCGATCTCGATGCCGCGACGTTTATCGACCACCTGCTCGACCATCCCGACGTGAAGGCGATCGCGCTGTTCGCCGAGACGGTGCGCGATCCGGCCCGCTTCACCGAAGCGGCACGCAAGGCGCTCGCCGCGCGCAAGCCGATCGTGGCGCTGAAGATCGGCATTTCGGAGATCACCGCCAAATCCGCCCAGGCGCATACCGGCGCCCTGGTGGGCGACGACCGCGTGTTCAGCGGCGTGGCGCGCGAGCTCGGCGTGGTGCGCGTCGAATCGATCGAGGACTTGCTGTTCACCGCCGATGTCATTACGCGCACCGGCCCGATCGGCGACAAGGGCGTGGCCGTGGTTTCGGTCTCGGGCGGCGCGTGCGAAATCTTTGCCGACCGAGCGAGCGTGAACAGGCTGCCGATCCCGCCGCTCAGCGAGAGCGCACGCGCCGAGCTGCGCGCCGCGCTGCCCGCCTTCGGCACGCCGCACAACCCGCTCGATATTACCGGCGGCGCGGTGTTGCAGCCCGAGCTGTTCGAACAGGGGTTGCGGATCTTGGGCGCGCAGCCGGAGTTCTCGGCGCTCGCCTGCCTGTTCGACGTGCCGACGCTCGAAGAGGGCGCCAGCGAGTTCGTCGTGCTGGCGCTCAAGCACATCGCCGCCGGCCTCAAGGCGGCGCCGATTCCGGCGCTGATGATCAGCCACACGGTGAAGCCGGTGACGGACGTCTCCTACCGCGTGTTGCAGGAAACCGCTCTGCCCTATGTGGGCGCCGGCATCCATCACGGCGTCAACGCGCTCGCGCATCTTTATTCCTGGTCCGAGCAGGTGCGGCGCGGCGTCCCGGCGCGGCGGCTGGCCGTCGCGCCGGGCGAGGCCAAGCCGGTTTCGGAACGGGAGACGCTGGCATTCCTGGCTTCCCGTGGCGTCCCGGTGATCCCGACCGAGCTCGCCACCAGCGCCGAGCAGGCAGTCGCGGCGGCGCGGCGCATCGGCGGGCCTGTGGTGCTGAAGATCGCCTCCGATGACATCAAGCATAAGACCGAGATCGGCGGCGTGGCGCTGAACCTGCAGGGCGATGAGGCCGTCGCTCAGGCCTTCACGCGCATCCGCGCCGCCGCCCCGGCAAGCGCGCGGGTGGACGGGGTGCTGGTCGCGCCGATGCGGACCGGCGGGATCGAGCTGTTCGTCGGCTGCACGCGCGATCCGCAATGGGGTCCGGTCATCGCGGTCGGGCTTGGCGGGGTGTGGGTGGAGGTGCTGCAGGATGTGGCGCTGCGCCCGCTTCCGGTGGCGCCGCAGGAGGCAAGGCGGATGCTCGCCGAGCTGCGGGGTGCGAAGCTGCTGCACGGCGCGCGGGGAATGCCGCCGGCCGATCTCGACGCAGTGGCGAAGGCGGTTGCCGCCATCGGCAACGCGGCGCTCGCGCTGCGCGAGGGGTGGGACGCGCTGGAAGTGAACCCGCTTTATGTCCGCGGCGCCCACGTGGAGGCGCTGGACGCGCTGGCCACCTGGTAGCCGGCCGGCCCGCTTGGCGCCGTCGCGGCCGCGCCCCTATAAGGCGCGCGCCGATTGAACGTGGCGGGAAGCCGGATGGACATTGATTCCTTCGACTATGCGGACGCGCGCAACCGGATGGTGGACAGCCAGTTGCGCCCGAACCGCATCACCGACCCGCGGATCCTCGCCGCTATGCGGACGATCCCGCGCGAGCGGTTCCTGCCGCCCGCACTGCGCTACCTGGCCTATATCGACGAGGACATCCCGCTCGGCGGCGGGCGCGTGCTGATGGAGCCGCTAGTATTCGCCCGCCTGGTTCAGCTCGCGGCGCCGGTGGAGGGCGAACGCGCCCTGCTGGTCGCGGCCGGCGTCGGCTATGGCGCGGCGGTGCTCGCGAGCTGCGGGGTGCGGGTGATCGCGCTCGAGGAGGATCCGAACCTCGCCGCGATGGCCCAGCGCAGCCTCGCCGAGTTCGCGGCTGGCGTGCGGCTGGTGAAGGGCCCGCTCGCCGCCGGCTGGCCGCCCGAGGCACCCTACGACATCATCCTCGTCGAGGGGGCCGTGGAGCAATTCCCGGCCGCCTTTGCCGCGCAGTTGCGGGCCGATACCGGGCGGCTCGTCGGCGTGCAGGCGAGCGCAGGCCCGGTTGCCTCTGTGGTGCGCGCGGAGCCGACGCCGCAGGGGCTGCGCGCGCAGCCGGTCTTCGACTGCTCCACGCCGTTGCTGCCGAGCCTTCGCTCCCGGCCGCGCTTCACGTTCTAACCACGGCACACGCGGTGCTGATTTGCCCGCGTTCGCCTCGAAGCTGGCCTGCGCGCATGTTCGCGCTGCTCGCCGTCGGCGCGGCGAAGGAAGCTTCGGTGGCGGTCGCCGCGCCCGGGCTGTAGCCTCGGCTCGCTGATCGGAGCGCGGAATGATCCTTCTTACCGGCGCCGCCGGGTTCATCGGGATGCACGTCGCCGAGGCATTGCTCGCGCGCGGCGAGGCGGTGCTCGGGATCGACAATCTCAACGCCTACTACGATCCGGCGCTGAAGCGCGCCCGGCTCGCGCGCCTCGAGGGCCGGCCCGGATTTGCCTTCCGTCAGGCGGATGTCGCCAACCATGCCGAACTGGCAGCGCTGGCTGGAGCCGAGATCGACCGGATCGTGCATCTGGCGGCGCAGGCGGGCGTGCGGCACTCGCTGGTTGATCCGTTCGCCTATGTGCAGTCGAACGTCATGGGCCATCTCGTCATTCAGGAGGTAGCGCGCCGGCTGCCCCGGCTGCGGCACCTCGTCTATGCCAGCTCGTCCTCGGTGTATGGGGCCAATCGCGAACTGCCCTTCACCGAGACCGATCGGGTGGACCGGCCCGTCTCGCTCTACGCCGCCACCAAGCGCGCCGACGAGTTGATGAGCTACGCCTATGCCCACTTGTTCGGCCTGCCGCAGACCGGGTTGCGGTTCTTTACCGTCTATGGCCCCTGGGGCCGGCCGGACATGGCCTATTACGGATTTGCCCGCGCGATTGCCGCGGGCGAGCCGATCACGCTCTATGACGGCGGACGGCTCAAGCGGGATTTCACGTATATCGACGACATCGTGGCGGGCGTGCTGGGCGTGCTCGACCGCCCGCCTGAGGACGGGCGTTCGCCGCGGGTGCTGAACATCGGCAATCACCGCGCCGAGGAGGTGCTGACCCTGGTGCGCCTTCTGGAGGAGGGGCTCGGGCGCCTGGCTGTGGTGCGCGAGGCACCGCGGCCGGCGGCGGATGTGGAGGAGACGTTTGCCGATATTGCCGGCATCCGCGCGCTGACAGGGTTTCAGCCGCGCACCCGGCTGGAGGAGGGGATTCCGCGCTTCGTAGCGTGGTTCAGGGAGTTCCACGGGGTCGGCTGACGCGCTGCTTGCCGCCCCGGACGGCGATCTGTATATGCCGCGCCTCGGCCGGAGTGTAGCTCAGCCTGGTAGAGCACTGTGTTCGGGACGCAGGGGCCGGAGGTTCAAATCCTCTCACTCCGACCACATCCGCCGATTCTCCTCCCGAATCCGCGAATTGCGGCTTGAGGCGATTGTTGCGCGCGGTATATTGTGGCGCAGTAACGGCTTGCCCCCAGGAGGAGACCTCACCGATGCGAACCTACCCGGCCCTGGTTGCCCTTGCGCTCTGCCTCGCCGCCGCGCCCGCGCTCGCCCAGCAATCGGGCGGCAGCGCGCCCGCTGCCGGGAACGCCCCCAAGGCGATGGAGCATGCCAAGCCGATGCACCATAGCGCCTCGATGCATCATGCCTCGGCGAAGAGGGGTATGACGTCCGGCGATGCCGCCGTGGAGCAGCTCAATGCGATGAGCCTCGCCGCGGCGCAGAAGGGGCAGGCCTTCAACCCGCCGCCGCCGTCGACGCCCTCCAAGGGGAAGATGTAAGTCCGGCCGGCTGTCGGCCTTGGCGGGCCGGCGGCCGCTCGACTAGGTCTTGCGCAGCAGAAAGACGGCCTGCTCGCCGAACAGGTTGGCGAGCCGTTCGGCGCGGCGCCAGGGCGCGCGCCGCCCCGCCTCGTCGGCCGCCAGCCATTGCTCCACCGCATAGCCTTCCGCCGCGCAGAGGGCGGTGAAGTCGCGGATCGTGCAGGGGTGGATGTTGGGGGTCTCGTACCACATCCGATCCCAGGTGGCGGTCATCGGCATCCTTCCCTTGAGCAGGAGCTGCGCGCGGACCTGCCAATGCCCGAAATTGGGAAAGCTGACGATCGCGCGGGTGCCGATCCGCAGCATCTGGCGCAGCACCTCGCGCGGGCGCTCCACCGCCTGCAAGGTGCGCGACAGCACCACGTAGTCGAAGGCGGCATCCGGGTAATGGGCGAGGTCGGTGTCGGCGTCGCCATGCATCACCGGCAGGCCGTGGCCGATGGCGCGCGTGACGAGCGCCATGTCGATCTCGATCCCGCGCGCATCGCACCCCTTGGTGGTGAACAGGTGCTCGATCAGCGTGCCGTCGCCGCAGCCTATATCGAGCACGCGCGCGCCGGGGGCGATCATGTCGGCGATCAGCCGCAGATCGACGCGCATGTTCTTGGCGATATAGCGGACTTCAGCGGTGTCGAGCGGCATGGGCGCCCTCATCCGGCAAAGCGGGAGACGCGACCCGTGCCACCTCCCCCGCTTGCGGGAGAGCTCGGCGCGCAGCGCCGGGTGAGGGCGTGCATCAAAGGCGCGCGTGCGCCGCGCAGCCGGCGAGGAAGCCGGCCAGCGTGCGGTGGAAATCGGGCTCGTCGAGCAGGAAGGCGTCGTGGCCCTTGTCGGTTCCGATCTCGACGAAGCTCACATTGGCGCCGGCGCTGTTCAGCGCCCGCGCGATGGCGCGGCTCTGCGGCGTCGGAAAGAGCCAGTCCGAGGTGAAGGAGACCAGCAGGAAGCGCGTGCGCGTGCCGCGGAACGGCGCGGCGAGATCGCCGCCGTAATCGGCCGCCAAGTCGAAATAGTCCATCGCGCGGGTGATGGTGAGATAGGAATTCGCATCGAACCGCTGCACGAACGTGCTGCCCTGGTGGCGCAGATAGCTCTCCACCTCGAACATGCCGCCGAACAGCGACAGCGCCTCGTCCGGATCCTTCGGCGCGTTCTGCAAGCGCCGCCCGAACTTGCGCGTCAGCGCCTGCTCGGAGAGATAGGTGATGTGCGCGCACATGCGCGCCACCGCCAGCCCCCGCGCCGGGACGGCGCCGGTTTGCCAGTAGCGGCCGCCCTGCCAGTCGGGATCGGCGAAGATCGCCTGGCGGCCGACCTCGTGGAAGGCGATGTTCTGCGCCGTGTGGTAGGCCGCCGAGGCGATCGGCAGGGCGGCGAACACCGCATCGGGGTAGTCGGCCGCCCATTGCAGCACCTGCATCCCGCCCATCGACCCGCCGATCACGGCGAACAGGCGGGTAATGCCGAGATGGTCGATCAGGCGCTTCTGCGCCCGCACCATGTCGCGGATCGTCACCGGCGGGAAATCGGTGCCCCACGGCGCCGAGGCGGGGTCGGCGGGATCGCGGCGGCTGCGCGGGCCGGTGCTGCCCATGCAGCCGCCGAGCACGTTGGCGCAGATGACGAAGAACCGGTCGGTATCGACTGGCAAACCCGGCCCCACCACGGCATTCCACCAGCCCTCCTTGCCGGTGAGCGGGTGGCGCTCGGCGACGTATTGGTCCCCTGTGAGCGCGTGACAGACCAGCACGGCGTTGCTGCGCGCTGCGTTCAGCCGCCCGTAGGTGCGATAGGCCACCTCCAGCACCGGCAGATGCGCGCCGCACTCCAGCGTCATGCCGTCGGCAAAGGCGACATGCTGATGCGCCGGTTCCGCGAGGCTGAGGATTTCGTTCATCCCGCGTTTGCATAAGACGGTGCCATGCGGGCCGCAACCGCGGGTTTCCAGCCGGCCGGCGTTCCGCTATCTGTTCGGCCCCCCTCCGGCCGAACGAGCGCCATGAGCGAAAACCGAGAACAAGGTGCCCTGGCCGGCGATCTGGCACGCCTGCGCGGCGAGCTCGATCGCTTCGACGACGCGATCCACGATCTTCTGATGCGCCGGGCCGAAGTGGTGGAGCGCGTCGGCGCAGCGAAGAGCGCGGTCGCGCTCCGGCCGGGCCGCGAGGCGTCGATCATCCGCCGGCTGCTCGCCCGGCACGCGGGCGCGCTGCCGCAGCAGGCGGTGGTGCGGATCTGGCGCGAACTGCTGGCTGGCACGACGGCCATGCAGCGTCCGTTCGTGATCGCGGTCTGCGATCCCGATCCGGCGCGCGCCTATACGCAGCTCGCGCGCGAGCAATACGGCGCGCTGACGCCATTGCACGTCCATTCCGGCCCGGCGCAGGCGCTGGCGGAGATCGCCGCCGGCACCGCCTCGATCGCGGTGCTGCCCTTGCCCTCGGAGGATGAGAGTGCCCAGGCTGCTTGGTGGACGGCGCTGATGCCGCAAGGCGCGCGCATTCGCGTGATCGCTCGCCTGCCGTTCTGGTCGGTGCGACCGGAGGGCGCGCCGGCAGTCGCGGCACTGGTGGCGGGGGCGCTGATGCCCGATGCGAGCGGCGAAGACCGTTCCCTGATCGGCCTTGAACTGGCCGAAGGCGTCAGCCGCGCGCGCCTCGCTGCGGCGTTGGCATCGGCCGATCTGCAAAGCGACACGCTGCTGATGCGGCGCGATCCTGGACAGTCCCGTGCGCTCGCCGATGTGCGGGGTTTGGTGGAAGACGACGATCCGCGCCTGGCCCGGCTGGAAGCGCCGGTTGTGCGCGCGGTCGTGCTCGGCGCCTACGCGGTGCCGATCGGCAATGGAGGAAACGCGCCATGACCGGCCCGATGCCACGACCGGAAGTGCTGAAGGTTTCGCCCTATGTCGGCGGCGAGGCCGACGTGCCGGGCGTCAACCGCGTGTTCAAGCTGTCGTCCAACGAAGGTGCGTTCGGCCCACCGCCCGACGCGCAGCGCGCGCTGATCGAGGCGGCCGCCGAGGTGCACCGCTACCCCGACGGCGAGTCGCGGCTGTTGCGCCAAGCGATCGGCCGCCGCTACGGGCTTGATCCGGCGCGCATCATTTGCGGCAACGGATCGGACGAAATCATCGCCCAGCTGTGCATCGCCTATGCGGGGGCGGGGCGCGAGGTGCTGATGAGCGAGCACGGGTTCCTCATGTACGCGATCGCCGGCACCTGGTCCGGCAGCTGCGTGGTGAAGGCGCCCGAGCGCGACCTGACGACGGATGTCGATGCGCTGCTTGCCCACGTCTCGCCGGCGACGCGGCTCGTGCTGCTCGCTAATCCGAACAATCCGACCGGCAGCTATCTGCCGCAGGAGGAGATGGCGCGGCTGCGCGCCGGCTTGCCCGACGAGGCGCTGCTGGTGATCGACGCGGCGTATGCCGAATATGTGGAGCGGCCCGACTATGATCCCGGCGTGAAGCTGGTTGATGCGGGCAACAACACGGTGATGACCCGCACCTTCAGCAAGGTGTTCGGCCTGGGCGGGATGCGCGTCGGCTGGGCCTATGCCCCGGCATCGGTGATCGACGTGCTGAACCGCGTGCGCGGCCCGTTCAATGTCTCCGCCGTTGCGCAGGCCGCCGCCATCGCGGCACTCGGCGAGGCGGGCTGGGTGGAGAAGTGCCGCGCCCACAACACGGCGCAGCGGGCGCGGCTGGCCGAGGGGCTGCGGCGCGCCGGCATCAAAGTTTGGCCGACCGAGGCGAACTTCCTGCTCGCCGATTTCGGCACGCCGGAACGCGCCAAGGCCGCCGACGCGCATCTGCGGCGGGGCGGGCTGATCGTCCGGCCGGTTGGCGCCTACGGGCTGCCGCATTGCCTGCGGATCACGGTCGGCACCGAGGAGGAAGTGGGACTGGTGATCGAGAACCTGACCCGCTTCATGGCCGCCGCGAATGGCTGAACCGCTGTTCCGGCGGCTCGCCTTGCTCGGCATCGGGCTGATCGGCAGCTCGATCGCGCGCGTGGCCAAGGAGCGGGGCGGGATCGCCAATGAGATCGTGGCGAACGCACGGACCGAGCGCAGCCTGGTTCGCGCGCGCGAACTCGGCATCGCCGATCGCGTGGAGCTCGATCCGCGCCGTGCGGTGGAGGGTGCGGACTGCGTGATTCTGTGCGCGCCGGTGGGCGCGTTCGCCGATCTGGCGGGGATCATCGCGCCGCATCTCGCGCCCGATTCGATCCTGACCGATGTCGGTTCAACGAAGCAGTCGGTGATCCGCGATGTCGGCCCGTTCGTGCCGGCGGGCGTGCATTTCGTACCGGCCCATCCGCTGGCCGGCACCGAGCATTCGGGCCCGGATGCGGGCTTCGCGAGTTTGTTCGAGGGCCGCTGGACCTTGCTCACCCCGCCGCCCGGCACCGACGAGGCGGCGGTGGAGCGCATCGCCGAGCTGTGGCGGCGCTGCGGCAGCATGGTCGAGGTGATGGAGCCCGGCCATCACGACCGGGTGCTGGCGATCGTGAGCCATCTGCCGCACCTGATCGCCTTCACGATCTGCGGCACCGCGGATGATTTGGCCGACGAGACGCGCCAGGAAGTGCTGCGCTTCGCCGCCTCGGGCTTCCGTGACTTCACGCGCATCGCCGCCTCTGATCCGACGATGTGGCGCGACATTTTCCTCAACAACCGCGAGGCGCTGCTCGAGATGCTGGCGCGCTTCACCGAGGATGCGCAGGCGATGGCGCGCGCGGTGCGCTGGGGCGATGCCGCCTATATCGAGGACAAGGTGGAGCGCGGGCGGAAGATCAGGCGCAGCTTGATCGAGCTGAAGCAGGCATAGGCGGGTGCAGCGCAGCGGAATGCGCCGGCGCAGTTTGCGGCGGCGAATTGGCATCCGCCCTACGACGCAGCCGCGGCCTTCAGTTTCTCCGGATCGACGGCGATCTCCACCCCGGCCCGTTCCACCTGCAACAGCATCGCCGAGCGCGAATCACGTTCTCCCCAGCCGCGGTTGAGGGCCTCCGTCATCTCCGCCAGCACGAGGTTGGCCAGCCGCATCGGCACGCCCATCTCGCGCCCGAGCGCGCAGGCGAGCGAGACGTCCTTGTGCGCGAGGCGCAGCGCGAACGCAGGCGGGTCGTAGCGGTTGATGAGGAACTGGTCGGGCAGGGCGTCGAAGGCGCCGCGCCGGCCGATCGCGCCCTGGCGCACCGCCTCCCAAATCGCCAACGGCTCGATGCCGGCCTTGACGCCCATCGTGAACACCTCGGCCAAGCCGGTCGTCATGATGTAGCCGAACATGTTGTGCACGAGCTTGGCGACCGAACCGGCGCCGATCGGGCCGATATAGCGCGCCTGATCGCCCATCGCGTCGAGCACGTGTTTCCATTGGTCGAAAACCGCGCGCTCGCCGCCCGCCCAGATCGCCATCTTGCCGCTGGCTGCGCCGCGCGGGCCGCCGCTGACCGGCGCATCCAGCATGTGCGCGCCGCGCTCGGCGAAGGCGGCGTGCACGCGGCGAACCAAGGTGGGCGAATTGGTGCTGAGGTCGAAATAGGCGGCACCCGGGCGCATCCCTGCAAGCAAGCCGTCAGGACCGAGCGCCACCTGCTCCATCTCAGGCGGGCCGGGGAGGGAGGTGAACACCACCTCCGCCTGCTCGGCGACCGCGCGCGGCGAGGGCGCGGCCTTCGCGGCGGGGAAGCGGTCCGCCGCGCCCGGCCGCACGTCGTGCACGACGAGTGCGTGCCCGGCCTTGAGCAGATTCGCCACCATCCCGGCGCCCATGGTGCCGAGGCCAATGAAACCGACCTGCGCCATGGCCTATTCCTCCTGCGCGGCGAACACCTCGCGCGCCACGTTGGCCGCCGTCATGGCGGCCGGCCAGCCGGCGTAGAAGGCGACATGGGTGATCAGCTCGGAAAGCTCCTCCTTCGTCACGCCGTTGAAGAGCGCGCGGCTGAGATGGCCGCGCAACTGCTCGGGCCGGTAGGTGGCGACGAGAACCGCGCAGGTGATCAGGCTGCGGTCGCGTTTCGAGAGTTCCTTGCGTTCCCAGATGTCCCCGAACAGCACCTTCTCGGTGACGTCGATCAGCTTGGGAACGGTCGCGCGCACGCGGTCGCGCGCTTCGGTAGTGGGTGCCTTGGCCATCGCTTGTATCTCCCGTCGTGGCCGGCCCATTGCACAGCAAAGCCGGTTTCGAGTCCAATGCGCACGGGAGGCGCACATGAGCGAAGCGAAGGTTGCCCTGATTACCGGAAGTGCCATGAATATCGGACGCGGCATCGCGCTTGCGCTGGCGCGGGACGGCTACCGGATCATGGTGACGGCGCGCCACTCGCGCGACGCGTGCGAGGAAACGGCGCGGCTGGTTGCCGAGGCGGGGTCGGTCGCGGCGGTGCATCTGGCCGATATTTCCGATCCCGTCGCGGCGCGGGAATTGGTCGCGGCGGCGGTGGCGCGGTTCGGGCGGCTCGACGTGCTGGTCAACAATGCCTCGGTGCGGCGGCAGTCGAAGCTCGCCGACATTAGCGTCGAGGAATGGCGCTGGATCCTGGGCAGCACGCTCGACGGCGCCTTCTGGTGCGCGCAGGCCGCCGCGCCGCACATCGCGCGCGCGGGCGGCGGCAGCATCGTCAATCTGGGCGGCATCTCGGCGCACGCCGCTCCCGTGGGGCGCGTGCATGTCGCGGTCGCCAAGGCGGGGATGGTCGGGCTCACGCGGGCGCTGGCGCGGGAGCTTGCACCTGAAAGCATCACCGTGAATGCGGTCGCGCCGGGCGCAATCGACACGCAGAGGGGGCACGCCGCCGGCGGCAATGC
Source organism: Acetobacteraceae bacterium (assembly GCA_035685165.1). Taxonomy (GTDB): domain Bacteria; phylum Pseudomonadota; class Alphaproteobacteria; order Acetobacterales; family Acetobacteraceae; genus DATFDN01. The sequence continues at coordinate 7,739 of DASRBI010000011.1, read as the reverse complement.
GGGGCTCGCCCAGCTACCCGAGAACCTGGCCGGCCGGCGGGGGACGATCGACGAGATCGCCGAGATGGTCCGCTACCTGTGCGGGCCGCACGGGCGGTTCATCACCGGCCAGGTGATCCACGTGAACGGCGGCGCCTTCATGGGGTGAGGTGCGGCGCAGGATTGTACCGGGTTTCGGCCGCGCGGCGGGCGTTTCGTACGAAGAGGCGGGAGTATCGAGGGGCTTTCGTACGAAGTCCGCGGCCTCCCGGCGCGGTTTCGTACGAGTTTTCAGCCCCGGGTGGTGTCGGGTGTACACTCCCATGGAGCGCCGCGCCGCCCTTCCGCGGCTTGCGATGATGGGGCTGCCTTACCGGCGCCACCAGCCGCGCTTGCGCTCGGCGGGGGGCTCGGGCTCGGCGCCGACCAGGATCGGCAGCACCGCCGGGGCCGGGGGCGGCGGCTCCTCCTCGGCGGGCACGGGCTCGGCCCCGTTACCGGCGGAGGGCTCCGGCGCGCTGGCCGCAGGCGGCGGCGGGGCCGGCTCAGGCTGCCCCGCTTCCGGCGCGTCGCCGGCGCCTCCATAGGGCTCGGGATGCGGGGCTTGCGGCATGTCCGCCTCGGGCGTGACCGTGGCGGGTGCGGGCTCGGGCATCGGCCGGGCGGGCGCGGCGGAGCGTTGCTGCTCGGCCTGCTCCAGGGCCTCGAATATGTCGAAGCCCTGGCCGCCGAACGGGTTGGCTGGGGTCGGGCCGGTGTAGAGGCCGAGCGCCGGCACGTCCGGCTGTTCGGCGCCGGGCGCGGCGATTTCAGGCAGCACCTCGTCGCGTCGACCGCGGCGGCGGTGCCGGCTCCGGCGGCGGCGCGCGTCGCGCTCCTCGTCGCGCGGTTCAGCCGGCATCGAATCCACCATCTCGGGCACGCCCTCGACGAGGGCTTCCTCGCCCGAGGGGCCGGCGGCCGGCGCGGACTCTGGCGCGCCATCCTCGCGGCGGGCGCCGCGCCGGCGCCGGCGGCGCCTGCGGCGGCGGTTCTCGGCTTCCTCGGCGGTCTCGCCGGGGCGCGGCGCGTCCGCCCCCGCCATCTCCTCGTCCTCGGCCTCCGCGGCCTCGGCCTCCTCGGCTTCGGTCTCCGGCGGCGGAGCGGCGGCCTCGGCGCGCACGGTTTCCGGCAGGTCGCCCGGCATCAGCGGGCGTACGCGGTCAATGCGGAACTGCGGCGCGATCAGCGTGTCGTCGGCGGCGAAGGTGACGTGCAGGCCGTGGCGGTCCTCGATCGCGCTCAGCCGGTCGCGCTTGTGGTTCAGGATGTACATCGCGATCGGCAGCGCCACGTGGACCACCGCCTCGGCGGAGCGCCGCTTGGCCGCCTCCTCCTCGACGCCCCGCAGCACGTGGACGGCCGCACTCTCGGTGCTCCGCAGATGGCCGGTGCCGCCGCAATGGGGGCAGAGGATGAAGTTCGTCTCGGCGACGCTCGGCCGCAGGCGCTGGCGGCTCATTTCCAAAAGGCCGAAATGGCTGATATGGCCGACCTGGATGCGCGCCCGGTCGGACTTCAGCGCCTCCTTCAGCCGCTTCTCGACCGAAGCGTTGTGCTTGCGGCTCTCCATGTCGATGAAGTCGATGACGATCAGCCCGGCGAGGTCGCGCAGCCGAAGCTGGCGCGCCGCCTCGTCGGCGGCCTCGAGGTTGGTGCGAAGGGCGGTCTCCTCGACGTTCCGCTCGCGCGTGGAACGGCCCGAGTTGACGTCGATCGCGACCAGCGCCTCGGTCTGATTGATGACCAGATAGCCGCCCGAGCGGAGCTGAACGGTCGGGCTCATCAGCGCGTCGAGCTGCGCCTCCACCTGCATCCGCGCGAACAAGGGCTGCGGCTCCTGCCAGAGCTGCACCTTCTTGGCGTGCGTCGGCATCAGCATCCGCATGAACTCGCGCGCAGCCTTCCAGCCCGCCTCGCCATCGACGATGATCTCGTCGATGTCGCGCGAGTAGACGTCGCGGATCGCCCGCTTGATGAGGCTCGCTTCCTCGTAGATCAGCGCCGGGGCAACTGAGCGCAGGGTGAGGTCGCGGATCTCGTCCCAGAGCCGCAGCAGGTATTCGCAGTCGCGCTTGATCTCTTGCTTCGGGCGGTTGGCCCCGGCGGTGCGGACAATGAGGCCCATCGTATCCGGCAGGTCGAGCTCGGCGATCACCTCTTTCAGGCGGCGGCGGTCGGCCGGGGCGGTGATCTTGCGCGAAATGCCGCCGCCGCGCGGGGAGTTGGGCATCAGCACGCAGTAGCGGCCGGCGAGCGAGATGTAGGTGGTGAGCGCCGCACCCTTGGTGCCGCGCTCCTCCTTCACCACCTGCACGAGCAGGATCTGGCGGCGGCGGATGACCTCCTGGATCTTGTAGTTCCTGAGGAAGCGCGGCGGAATGCGGTGCTCCTGGCGCTCCTCCGCCGCGTCCGCCTCGCCGCCCATCGTCTCGGGCGGCGGGGTTTCCGGAACCTCGTCCTCGCGGTTGTGATCCTCGGCGCCGTCCGCCTCCTCCGCCTCGCGCGTGCCCGGGTCGGTGTGCAACCCGGAGGGTTCGGGCGGGACGTTCTGCTCTATCTCCTCCGGCGCCTCGGCGGGCGCGGAGAAGGCGAAGGGCACCTTCTCCTCGGCGGGCGAAGGCGCCGGCTCGGCATCCGCCGGCGGCCCTTGCACGATCTCGATCGGGATAACGGCCGGACGCGCCCACATCGGTTCGATCGGCGCGGCCTCGCCAATCTCGTCCGAGGCCGCAGCGGTCTCGGTCTCGGTCTCGGTCTCGGCCGCGGCCTCGGTGCTCGCGGCTCGGGCGGTGTCGCTCTCCTCGCGGGCGGCAGCGGGCGGTGCGTCCTCGTCGGCTTCGCCGTTCCGTTCGGGCAGTCCGCCCGGGTCGGGCGCCTCGGCGGCGGCGGCGCGATCCTCCTCCTCCTGCTCGCGCCTTGCCTCCTCGGCCTGCAGCTCGATCAGGCGCTGCCGGTCGGCGACCGGGATCTGGTAGTAGTCGGGATGGATCTCGCTGAAGGCGAGGAACCCGTGACGGTTGCCGCCGAACTCGACAAAGGCCGCCTGGAGGCTGGGCTCCACGCGGATCACCTTGGCGAGATAGATGTTTCCCTTGAGGTGGCGCTTGGTCGAGGTTTCGACGTCGAAATCTTCAAGCCGGTTGCCATCCAGCACCACGACACGGGTCTCTTCCGCGTGCGTGGCGTCGATCAGCATTCGTTTGGTCATCGAGTAGGGAACTCCGGTACGCCGGCGGACGGCCTCGCGCGCTCGGTCGGAGGGCGAGGGGCCGCGTGCGGCAAAGTGTGCGCGTCGGGACGGAGGCTCCGATCGGGACGGCCAGATAAAAAAACGCGGCCTCGGTCATCCGTCCTCAGCAATAGCGGCGCGGCCAGTCGGGCCGGCCTCGGAATACGTCTCCGGCCGCCGGATGGGGGCCGGTTGCGGCACGCCGACGCGGGGCGCGGCGCCGGCAGGGCCAGAAGAAGGCGACCGGGGGCCCGGACCAGCTCGGCGGCAATCCAACGCCACACAGGTCGACGGGTCGCGTGATCGCCCGCTCGCCATGCGCCAACCGTCAGCGGGCGGCGCCAGGGCTGCTTTGCCGGGCGCGGCAACCATGGAGCAAAGCACGCCGCACCGCAAGCCATACCCAGCATGAGCTTTATTCATCAACGGGAAACGTGCGAACCCGGAGACGCCGTGTTAAAAGGGGCGGCATGTTGGCTGCTCTGCTCACGCGTCGTCTCCTGCTCGGACGGGCCGGCAGCGGGCTTGCCGTGGTCGGCACGTTCCTGCTGCCGCGCCCTGGCTCTGCCGCCGGCCATAAGTCCGTGGCGTCTCCCGCCACCACCGCCGGGCGGGCGAAGCCGCCGGCGCCGCTGGTGATGCTCGATCCGGGGCATGGGGGGAAAGACCCGGGCGCGATCGGCGTCTCCGGCACCTACGAGAAGAACGTCGCGCTGGCCACCGCATTCGAGCTCCAGCGGCTGCTCGAGTGGGGCGGCCGCTACCGGGTGCTGATGACCCGCACCACCGACCGGTTCGTGCCCCTAGAGGAGCGGGTGGCGCGGGCGCAGGAGCATGGCGCCACCTTGTTCGTCTCCATGCACGCTGACGCGCTGAACGATCACAGCGTGCGCGGCGCGAGCGTCTATACGCTCGCCCCGGAAGCTTCGGACGCGCAGACGGCGCAGCTCGCGGCGCGCGAGAACAGCGCCGACCGCTTCGCTGGGCCGGGCTTCAAGGGCGTCTCGCCGGAGGTCGCGCGCATCCTGGCGAGCCTCGTGCAACGCGAGACCCGGGTCGACTCGGTCCGCCTCGCCAACCGCCTCGTCAGCAGCCTCGACCACAGCGTGCCGATGCTGCCGAACCCCGAGCGGCACGCTGGCTTCGTCGTGCTGAAATCGGCCGACATCCCGAGCGTGCTGGTAGAAATGGGGTTCATGTCGAACCCGCGCGACGAGGCCGAGCTGCGCCAGCCGCAGCACCGCGCCCAAGTGGCCCGTGCCATGCGCGACGCGGTGGACGCCTATTTCGCCTCACGCCAAATCGCCGCCGCAATCGGGATCGAGAACCCGGCCTGACGCGACCGGCGCTGGCCCCCGGCCGCTTTGCACGCCATATCGGAGCCCAATGAGCGCACCCCTTACCGCGGGCGACCCGTTGACGCCCAAGCCCGGGCCACGGAGCCGACGCCGGCCGCCTTTGCCGCCGCCGCGCGGGCGCACGGCCGCGGCGCCGCGAAGGCGGCGGCGCTTCGGCTGGATCGGGGGGCTGATCGCCGGCCTGTTCGGGCTGGCGATCCTCGGCTGCGCCGCTGCCGCCGGCGTGGCCTTCTTCTATTACCAGCGGATCGCCGCCGACCTGCCGAACGTGCAGGGATTGCAGGGCTACGAGCCGGCGGTGCTGACCCGCGTCTATGCGGGCGACGGGCGGCTGCTTACCGAGATCGCCGAGAAGCGCCGCGTGTTTGTGCCTTACGCGGCGATCCCGCCGCTCGTCGTGCAGGCATTCGTCTCGGCCGAGGACAAGGATTACTGGCATCATGGCGGGATCGACCCGGCTGCCATCGTGCGCGCGGGGATCACGGACCTGATGCACCTGGGCGACGGCAGACGCCCGGTCGGCGCCTCGACCATCACCCAGCAAGTCGCCAAGAACATGCTGCTCGACAACCGGATCAACCTGACCCGGAAGATCGAGGAGGCGATTCTCGCTGTCCGCATGGAGCAGGTGCTCAGCAAGCAGCGGATACTCGAAATCTACCTGAACGAAATCTATCTCGGGCAGGGTGCCTACGGCGTGCAGGTGGCCGCGCACGCCTATTTCGGTCGCCCGCTCGACCAGCTCACGATTGCCCAGGCGGCGATGCTGGCGGCACTGCCCAAGGCGCCGCAGAACTACAACCCGTACCGGCATCCTGATGCGGCGCGCGCCCGCCGCGACTGGGTGATCGACCGCATGGCCGAGGACGGCGCGATCACCGCCGGACAGGCCGCCACCGCCAAGGCCGAACCACTCGTGCCGACCGCGAGCCCGGACCAAGCCCCGGTGCCGGGCGCCGACTGGTTCACCGAGGAGGTCCGCCAGGAGCTGATCCAGCGTTTCGGCGAGCAGACGGTGGAGGAGGGCGGCCTCTCGGTCCGCACCAGCCTCGATCCGGCCTTGCAGACCTTGGCCGAGCAATCGGTGCGCGACGGGCTGATGCGCTATGACCGCACGATGGGCGGCTGGCGCGGTCCGGTGACGCACCTCAGCACCACGGCGGATTGGCAGAAGGCGCTGGCGGGCGTTGCCGCCCCACCTGGGATGCTGAGCGATTGGCGGCTCGCCGTGGTGCTGTCCGTCACCCCGGCCGAGGCGCATGTCGGGTGGCTCAATCCCGGCGGTTCCGATGCCGCCCCCGCCGCCGCGCCGCAGACCGGGGTGATCCGGCTCTCCGATCTCAGCTGGAACCGGCCGATGGACAGCGAGGGCCACCAAGGTGCGCCGTTCCGCCGGATGGGCGACATGGTGCAGCCGGGCGACGTCGTGATGGTGCAGCCCGACGGGCCGGCGCACGCATTCCTGCGTCAGGTGCCGACCGTGCAGGGGGCGCTCGTGTCGCTCGACCCGACCACCGGGCGGGTTTTGGCGATGGTGGGCGGTTGGAGCTTTGCCGCCAGCCAGTTCAACCGGGCCACCCAGGCCGAGCGCCAGCCCGGCAGCAGCTTCAAGCCATTCGTCTATTTGGCGGCACTGGAGAAGGGCGTCTCGCCGTCGGACCGGTTCCTGGATGCGCCGCTCTCGCTGCCGGACGGCCGCGGTGGGCTGTGGCGGCCGAACAATTTCGAGATGGACTTCGGCGGTCCTACCCCGCTGCGCGTCGCGCTCGAGCAGTCGCTCAATCTGGTCACGGTTCGCGTCGCGCAGAGGGTCGGCATGGAGGCCGTCGCCAAGACCGCCGAGGCGTTCGGCATGACCGACACCATGCCGCGCGTTCTGCCGGCCGCGCTCGGCGCGGTGGACACCACGGTGCTGCGCGAGGCCGGCGCCTATGCCTCGATCGACGAGTTGGGCCGCAAGGTCACACCGACGCTGATCGACAGCGTGGAGGACCGTGAGGGGCACGTGGTCTGGCGTCCGCAGGCCATAAGCTGCGCCTGCGACAATCAGGCTGACCCGCCGGCGCTGACCGACGACCGGCCGGAAATCGCCGACCCGCAAAGCACGTTCCAGCTCATCAACATGATGGAAGGGGTGGTCACTCGCGGCACCGGCAAGGACGTGGGCCGGGGAATCGACCATGTGCTCGCGGGCAAGACGGGCACCAGCCAGGACTTCAACGACGCCTGGTTCTCCGGCTTCAGCCCGCAGCTCGTGACGACCGTGTGGGTCGGCTTCGACAACCCCTCCACGCTCGGCCATAACGAAACGGGCGCCCAGGTCGCCGGCCCGATCTGGCACGCGTTCATGGCGGCGGCGCTCAAGGACAAGCCCCGCCTGCAGTTCCCGCAGCCCGACGGCGTGACGATGGCAAGCTGGGACACCGGCACGGGGCGCGTGACCGACGCCTTCAAGCCGGGCCAGGTGCCTGGGGCATCGGCGCCGCTCGGCGGCGAGAGCGACCAAGTGGCGGGCGGGACCGACGCCACGGGCGCGCCGCAGCCGGTTCGCACGGGGGCGGCCGGCGTGGACACGTCGCTCGGCGGGCTGTATTAGCCGCGGCCTTCCTGAGCCGAGCCGCTTGCGATGTCCGCCGAATCCGACGCCCTCAACGAGCAAATCAAGCAGTCGCTCGCGCTGCTGAGGAGGCATCTTTGACTGGGATGCCGCGCAGGGCCGGCTCGCCGAGCTGAACAACCGCGCCGAGGACCCGGCGCTCTGGAACGACGCCGCCGCGGCGCAGAAGCTCATGCGCGAGCGGAACCATCTGGCGAGCCGGATCGAGGGCGTGCAGCGGCTGGAGGCGGACGTCGCCGATGCGACCGAGCTTCTCGGCATGGCGGAGGCCGACGGCGACGAGAAGCTGGCGGCCGAGGCGCTGGCCAATCTCCGCGCACTCGCCGAGGAAGCGAAGCGCCGCGAGATCGAGAGCCTGCTGTCCGGAGAGGCCGATGCCAACGACGCCTACGTGGAGATCAACGCCGGCGCCGGCGGCACGGAAAGCCAGGATTGGGCCGAGATGCTGATGCGGATGTACATCCGCTGGGCCGAGCAGCACGGTTACAAGGTGCAGGTGCTGGAGGAGTCCGAG
>DASRBI010000010.1:0-277062 GCA_035685165.1 Acetobacteraceae bacterium | reverse complement strand
CTGCGCCGTCGCCGGCTCGGCCCGCGTGCCCATCATCCGCACGAGCGCCCGCGCCAGCCGCCGCGCCACCGGGCTCGCCTCCAGCAGCGCCACGATCTCAGGATCGGCGAGATAAATCTGCACCCGCATCCCAAGCTCGGCCACCCTCGGCGCCAGCTTGAGCAGCCAGCACCGCCCGCGCGGCAGCGGCGAGGCCGGCACCGCACGCCTGGGCTGCGCCGCCCCTGCCGCCGCCGCCTCCGCCGCCGGCTCCGCCGCCTCGGCCGGCGCGGCGCGCGCGGCGCGCGGGCGCGGGCGCGGGGCCATCAGCTTCCCCGCCGCCCTCTTCACGATCAGCGCCTGGAAGGTCCGCATCATCAGCCCGAGCCGGTTCCAGATCAGCAGAACCAACCCCGGCGGCATGGTGCGGTGCGCCTCAGCCACGTTGCGGCGCAGATCCTCAAACAGGACCCGCGTCCATTCGATCAGCCGCTCAGGCGAGGAGGCAGCAGCCAGCTCCATCCGCCCAGTAGAGCATAAAGAACTTGATACTTCGTTAGCGGCGCGGCGGCCCGGTCCGCCGCGTTTCTCGCGCAACACACAACCTCGGAGACCGGCCCCTGGGCTCCTCCCCTCCCCTTTGACGGCCGCCGCAGAGGGAGGGGGGACGCTTTTCTCGCCTCGCCGCTTCTGCCTTACTCCGCCGCCCGTTGGACGCCGGCCATCTGGCGTTCCACTAGGCGCGCATAGGCGCCGCGGCGGGCGAGCAGTTCGGCGTGGCTGCCGGACTCGATCACGCGGCCTGAATCGAGCACCAGGATCAAGTCGGCATGGCGGATGGTGGAGAGGCGGTGCGCCACCACGATCGTCGTGCGGTCGCGCATCAGCGCGCCGAGTGCCGCGCGCACCTGCATTTCGCTGATCGTGTCGAGATGCGAGGTCGCTTCGTCCAGAACGAGGATCGGCGCGTCCTTCAGGAAGGCACGGGCGATGGCGACCCGCTGGCGCTGGCCGCCCGATAGCTGCACGCCGCGCTCGCCGACGCGGGTTTGCAAACCGTCCGGCAAACCCGCGATGAAATCCGCGAGCGCCGCCTGATGGAGCGCGCGCCGCACTTCCTCGGCCGTCGCGTCCGGGCGGGCGAGGCGAACATTTGCCTCCAGCGTGTCGTTGAACAAATAGGTATCTTGTGCAACCAGCGCGATGCGCCCGCGCAGACCATCGAGCACGAGGCGGCGCAGATCGACGCCGTCGAGCCGGATCGCGCCCGTATCGGGGTCCCAGAAGCGCAGCAGCAGATTGGCGATGGTAGTTTTGCCGGCGCCCGAGGGACCAACCAGCGCCACCGTGGCGCCCGCCGGGGCGACGAAGCTGATATCGCGCAGCGCCGGGGCGCGGCGGCCGGGGTAGGTGAAGGTGACATGCGCGAACTCCACCTGCGAACCGCCTTCAGGTGCCTCCGGTGGCGCGGGACCGTCGGTGATCTCCACCCGCTCGGAATGGACAACGTGCAGGCGGCGCGTGGAGGCTATGGTGTCGGCAAGCTGGCGGCCGACTTGCGCGATCTCGGCGACCGGCAGGAACGCGGCGACCGAAATCAGCATGAGCAGCGGCAGCATCGGCGGCGCGATCCAGCCGTGCAGAACGAGCGGCGCGCCGAGCGCGGCGACGGCGAGGCCCGCGAGGCCGGTGGCGACCTCCAGGCCCGCCGCCTGCGCCGACAGGTCGTGCAGCAGCAGGAGCCGCGCCTCCTGGCAGCGGCGCGCGATCCGCATGAAGCCGCCGCGCCGCCGCGCGACCGCATCGAACGCAACCAGTTCCGCCAGACCCTGGACGGTCTCGGTAGCGTAGGCGCCAAGCTCGCCGAGCGCGCCGCGCGCCTCCGATCCCAGGCGGTCGATGCGATTGCGCCCCACGAGCGGCGAGGCGCCGGCATAGGCGAGGAAGGGGAGCAACACGAGCGCAAGCGGCCAGGCGATCGCCGCGAGCGTCACGAGCACGCCGAGCGGCACCAGGACGGCGACGCAGGCGGGTGCCACGGTGTGGGCGTAGAAATATTCGACCGTTTCCACGTCCTGCGTCGCCAGCGCGACCAGATCGCCGGAGCGGCGGCGCAGGAGATAAGCGGGCGCCAGCGCGTCGAGCTTGCGGTAGAGCGCGATCCGCATCTCCGAAAGCAGCGGATAGGCCATCGCGTGCGCGAGCCATGATTCGAGCCAGTGCAGCACGGGCGCCGTCAGCCCGGCCACGAGCAGGGCGATGATAAGCGCGAGCACCGGCGCGCCGGATTTCACCGCGCCGATGGTAAGCGCGCCCAGCACGCCGACGCCGATATAGGCGGCGACCCGGCCGATGCCGCAGATCACCACCACCGCAAGCTGGCCGCGCCAGGGCCAGACGAAGCCGAGCAGGGTAGCGAGCGTCTGCCGCCAGCCGATTTCGGCGGCGTCCTCCGACAGCGGACGCCGTACCGGCACGGTCGCAACTTCCTGTGCTTCCGCCGCCTCGGGCGCCGTCGCGGGCATGGCGTCGATCCTGTCGTCGTGCTCGGCGAGCTGCGGTCCCATCAGCCGCCGGTACGGGCCCTCGCGCGCGATCAGCGCCGCGTGTGTGCCGGACTGCACGACGCGGCCCTCCTCCAGCACCAGGATGCGGTCGGCGCCGATCACGCTGGAAAGGCGGTGGGCGAGAATGAGCGTGGTGCGGCCCTGCATCAGCCGGTCGAGCGCACGCTGGATCACCGCCTCGTTCTCGGCATCGACTGACGAGAGCGCCTCGTCCAGCACCAGGATCGGCGCGTCGCGGAGCAGGGCGCGGGCGATGGCGATGCGCTGGCGTTGGCCGCCCGATAGGCGTGTGCCGCGCTCGCCGATCAGCGTTTCGTAGCCCTCGGGCAGTGCTGCGATGAACTCGTGCGCGTTGGCGGCGCGGGCGGCTTCGATCACCTCGGCCTCGCTTGCGTCCGGGCGGCCGAGGCGGATGTTGTCGGCGACGCTGCCGTGGAACAGGTAGGTGTCCTGGGCAACCACCGCGATCATGCGGCGGATTTGCGCGGGGTCGAGCGCACGGAGGTCGCATCCGCCGATCCGCACCGTGCCGGCGGCGGGATCGTGCAGCCGCAGCAGCAGGCGGACGATGGTGGATTTGCCGGCGCCGCTCGGGCCGACGATGCCGACGCGCTCGCCCGCTTCGATGGTGAAATCCAAAGCCTGATGGGCGGCGCGACGCCCGCCCGGATAGGCGAAGCCGACTTGTTCGAATTGGATGGTGGGGGCGAGGTGGGGCGGCGCGGCGGGCGCGGGCGGCGCGGCGGGCGCGGTGACCGGCGTGTCGAGCAGCGCGGTGATGCCGGCGGCCGCCGCCTGCCCGACCATCCCCTGATGCAGCACGGCGCGCAGATCGCGCAGCGGGCGGAAGATCTCGGTGCCCGCCATCAGCACGATCAGCAGCGCCTCCAGGCTCATCGCGCCGTGCCGGACGCGCCATGCGCCAAGCGCCAAGGCCGCGGCCGCGCCCAGCGCCACGCCGAGATCGGTGAACAGGCGCCCCATCACGCTGGCCGCGAGCACCCAGAAGGTGCTGTCCGACAGAGCGCGCGCCTTCTCGGCCAGCATCCGCCCATAGGTGCCGCTTTGGCCGAACGCCTTCAGCGTCGGCAGGCCCTGGATGGCGTCCAGCACCTCCTCGCCGAACGCCTTGAACGTCGCCATGCGGGCGCGAGAGGCTTGGCCGACGCGGTGCTGGATGACGGACGGGAGGATGAACGAGACCAAGGCGGCGGCCATCATCACCGCGGCGACCGGCACGTCCCACGCGGCCATGACCGCGAAGATCGCGAGCGGCGCGCAGAGCGCGATCGCCACTTGCGGGAGGTACTGGCCGAAGAAGGTCTGCAACTGCTCGACGCCATCAGTGAGCGCCAGAATGACGCCGCCGGTGCGCTCGGCGCCGAACCAGGCGGGGCCGAGGGCGGCGATCTTGTCGTAGAGCGCGCCGCGCAGTTTTTCCTGCACGCGGGCGGAGGTGCGGTGCGCGATTTCGGTGCGGGAGTGATCGAGCAGCGCGCGCACGACGATCGCCGCGGCGGCGGCGAGCAGGGGCGCGAGGAGCGCGCCCGCGGGCGCGCCGCGGAAGACACGCGCGAGGAACTGGCCGAGGAACACAAACCGCGCGATGCCGACGCCGAGCGCCGCCAGCCCGAGAGCGATGGCGAGCGCGATCCGCCCGCGCAGCCCCGCCGTCATGGCCCATAAGGTGCGGTCGAAGAACAAGGGTCCGGTCCCCTGGAGGTGGCGTGGTTCATGCTGGAGAGGTGTGGGACGGGGTGCAATCGGTGGCAGGCGCGCGTGCTTCGCCGCTAAGTCAGGAATATGCGGCCGATATGAAGCCTAAGCCCCGCCTCCCGGCTTCCAGAGCACATCCGCGCCGCCGTTCAGCACCCGCGCCAGCACGAACAGGTAATCGGAGAGCCTGTTCAGGTAGCGGATGATCGCCCCATTGACGCTCGTCTGAAACGATAGCCGCACGACCGCCCGCTCCGCCCGGCGCACCACCGTGCGCGCGAAATGCGCCTCGGCCGCCGCGCGCGTGCCGCCCGGCAGCACGAAGCTGTTGAGCGGCGCCAGCCCCGCGTTGAGGGAAGCGATCTCCTCCTCGAGGCGGAGCGACATGGAATCGTCGATCCGCGAGGGCGATGCGGTGGTGGCCGGCACGCAAAGATCGGCGCCGACGTCGAACAGGTCGTTCTGGATCCGCTTGAGCGCCGCATAGTAGGCGGCCGGCACCCCGGATGACCGCAACAGCCCGATCGCCGCGTTGGCTTCGTCCACCGCGCCCATCGCCTCGATCCGCACATCCTGCTTGCCGACGCGCGAGCCGTCGCCGAGCGAGGTCTCGCCGCGATCGCCGCCGCGCGTCACCACCCGGTCGATCCGGACGCGGGGCGGGCGGCTCATAGCGCCACCGGCCAGCGGGCGAGCGTGTTTTCCAGGATGCGCGCGAGCTGCTTGTCGATCCCGTAGTGCGTCACATTCAGATCGAGCCGCACGCCGTCGGCGGGATTGCGCTCCGCCGCCGCCATCCAGTCGCACAGCATCTCCACCACGTCGAACAGGTCCATGCCCGCGATTCCCTCCGCGTGATATTCGGGATGATGCCGGTTGCGCTGATAGTGATGGTCGAGCGCCGGGCGCGCGCGCTCCACCGCCGCCTTCCACTCCGCCGAGCCGTATGCCACCCCGCGCAGCATCGGATACACAGCGTCGTAAACAGGCTTCTCCTCGGCGCTAAACTTGCTTGCGTCATGCACGCGCCCGCGCCGCATCAGCTCAGCGGCGAATATCTCCAGCCGGTCGCGCACCGCGTGGATGTGCGCCAGATGATCGGCGCGGCTGTCATATTGTGCGCTCATGGATCGCGCCCGGCTGCGATCATCGCCTCCGCCTCCTCCCTTGTGGTCCGCATAACGCGCCGGGCGGTCTCGGCGGCGAAGCCGGCACGCGCCAGCATCCCGAGCGCCCGCCGCCGCTCCTCGGGGCTTGCTTCGGCGAACGGCCCGATCCGCCGCCTGCGCGCAAACAGCAGGGCCGATCCCAGCTCGTCGGCGGGAAGCGCCTGCGCCGCCAGCGCCGCATCGACGCCCTTGGCGGCGAGATGCGCCGCCACCGCGCGGCGCGACTTCCCGGCGCGCGCCAGCCGTCGCGCGCGCGCCGCCGCGAACGCGGCGTCGCTGACCGCGCCTGCCTCGGCGAGCCTCGCGACCAGCGCCGCCGCCGCGGCGCGTGCCGCCGCCACTCCTGCGTCCACTGCCTCCGCCGCCATGCCATCGGCGGCGGCGCCGCGCGCCCAGCGCGCGATACGCCGCTCGAGCACGCGCGCGAGCGTCGCCCGCGTGGCCGCATAGCGCGCGAGATAGGCGAGCGCCGCCTCGTGCAGCGCGGCTGGATCGACGCACGGCGCGGCGCGCCCGACGGTTCCGCGCGTGAAGCTGCGCCCGGCTTGCTGCATCCGCCGTGCATAGCACGGCGCTATCGGCGTCGCTCAACCGCGGCCCTTCCGGCGCGCCGCCGCGCGGGCTTAGCTCCGCGCCGTCGCGCACCGGAAGCGGAGCGGAAGGGCATGGGAGACGCCGACCTCGGCAACCTGATCATCTTCGCCGTCGTGCTCGCACTCACGGCGGGGCTTCCGGCGCTCCTCCCACGCCTGCCGGTTCCGGGCGTGGTGCTGGAGGTGCTGGCCGGCACCGTGGTCGGGCCGCAGGTGCTGGGCTGGGCGCATCCCGGCCCGGTGGCGCGGTTCCTCTCCGATTTCGGCCTCGCCGTGCTGTTCCTGATGGCCGGGTTCGAGATGGACCCGGCGGTGATGCGGGGACCGCCGATCAATCGCGCGCTCGCCGGCTGGCTCTGCTCGGCGGTGCTGGCGCTCGCCGCTTCCCTCCTGCTCGCCGCGGCCGGTCTCGCCGGCGCGCCGGCGCTGACCGCGCTCACGCTCACCACCACCGCCATCGGCACGCTGATGCCGGTGCTGCGCGACGGAAGGCTGCTCGGCCCGCCCTACGGGCCGTTCGTGCTCGCGGCGGGGGCGATCGGCGAGGCGGCGCCGGTGATCGTGCTCTCGCTCTTGCTCGCCCGCGCCTATTTCGGCTGGCAGGCGCTGATCATGCTGGCCTTCGCCGCCGGCGCCACCGCCGCCGTGCTGCTCGCCGCGCGCGCCCGCGCAGGCTATCTGCGCGCCCTCTTTGCCCGCACGATGCACAGCTCCGGCCAACTCCCCATGCGGCTCGCGCTCGCCATCATGATCCTGCTGGTGGTACTCGCCGAGCGGCTGAACATCGACCTCGTGCTCGGTGCGTTCATCGCCGGGGCGGTGATGCGGGCCGCACTCGGCGAGGATCACCGCGCCCACATGGCCGCGCGCCTCGACGGCATCGGCTCGGCCTTCGTCGTGCCGGTGTTCTTCATCGCCTCGGGCGCCCGGCTCGATGTCGCCGCGCTGTTCTCCGACTGGCGGACGCTCCTCATGGTGCCGCTTTATGCCCTGCTCATGCTGCTGGTGCGCGGCCTGCCGGCGGCGCTGCTCTACCGCGGCGCGCTCGGCCCGAGGCAGCGTGCCTCGCTCGCGCTCCATCTCGGCACCCAGATCTCGCTCGTGGTAGCGATCACCGCGATCGCCACTGAGCGCGGGCTGATGGCCGGCTCGCAGGCCGCCGCGCTGGTCGGCGGCGGCGTGCTGACGACGATGCTCTATCCCGAAGTCGCGCGCCGCGTGCTGCGCGCCGAGCGCGCCGCTGCGCCGCGGCTCGCGCCGCACTGATCGGTTTGACAGCATTCCTCCCGCAACCGATCATGCGCGTTTCCTCCGCGGCGCGCGGCCGGCCGGCGGCGTGCGGCGGGGAAAACCATCGGTGCAACCGAACAGAGGACAAAGATGATCCCCGCCCTGATGCCGAACTACGCCCGGGCCGACCTCGCTTTCGAGCGGGGCGATGGAGCTTGGCTGTGGACGGTGGACGGGCGACGATTCCTCGATTTCGGTTCGGGGATCGCCACCGCCTCGCTCGGACACGGCAACAAGCACCTCGCCCAGGCGATCGCCGAGCAGGCCGCCAAGGTGATGCATGTCTCCAACCTCTACCGCATCCCGCAGGCCGAGCGGCTGGCGGCGCGTCTGGTTGAGCACAGCTTCGCGGACAGCGTTTTCTTCTGCAACTCGGGCGCCGAGGCGAACGAGGGCATGATCAAGATGATCCGCAAGACGATGGCCGAAGGCGGCAAGCCCGAACGCTTCCGCATCATCTGCTTCGAGGGCGCCTTCCACGGCCGCACGCTCGCGACGCTCGCCGCCACCGGCAACGCCAAATACCTTGCCGGCTTCGGCCCGGAGGTCGAAGGCTTCGATCATGTGCCGTTCAACAACCTGAACGCGCTGCGCGACGCCATCGGGCCGCAGACCGCGGGCGTCATCGTCGAGCCGGTGCAGGGCGAGGGCGGCGTGCGTCCGGCCGATCCCGATTTCCTGCGCGGGCTGCGCGCCGCCTGCGACGAGTTCGGGATCATCCTCGGCATGGACGAGGTGCAGTCCGGCATGGGCCGCACCGGCAAGCTGTTCGCCTATGAGTGGTCGGGCATCGAGCCGGACGTGGCGACGCTCGCCAAGGGCATCGCCGGCGGCTTCCCGCTCGGCGCGGTGCTGGCGAAGGAGTTCATCGCCAAGAACATGGTGCCCGGCACGCACGGCAGCACCTTCGGCGGCAATCCGCTTGCCTGCGCAGCGGGCAACGCGGTGCTGGACGTGATCCTGGAACCCGGCTTCCTTCACGAGGTGGTGCGCAAGGGCCGTGAGCTGCGCCTCGGGCTTGAACACATCGCCCGCGCCTATCCGTCGGTGTTCGAGAACGTCCGCGGCCAGGGCCTGCTGCTCGGGATGAAGTGCGCGATACCGCAGAACGAGGTGCAGGCCGCGTGCGTGGCCGAAGGGCTGCTCGCCATCACGGCGGGCGAGAACGTGCTGCGGCTGGCCCCGCCGCTCATCATCAGCGACGACGATATCGCCGCGGCGCTCGAGATGCTCGATCGCGCGGCGCGGCGCTGCCAGCCCTCGGCGGCGAAGGCGGCGGCGAAATGAGCGCCTCGCTGCGGCAGACCGAGAACCAAGGGGAAGGCGCGGCACCGCCGCGCCATTTCCTCGACCTGCGCGATTTCGACGCGCGCACGCTGCGCCAGATGCTCGACGTGGCGAAGGGCTTCAAGGCGGCCCGCGGGATCTCCTCCCGCCCGCTCGCCGGCAAGACCTTGGCGCTGATCTTCGAGAAGCCGAGCACCCGCACCCGCGTCAGCTTCGAGGTCGGGATGCGCCAGCTCGGCGGCGAGGTAATCGTGCTCAACGCCAAGGACATGCAGACCGGGCGCGGCGAGACGGTGGCCGACACGGCGCGCGTCCTGTCGCGCTATGTGGACGCGATCATGCTGCGAACGGATCGCGTCTCCAAGCTGCACGAGCTTGCCAGCTACGCCACGGTGCCGGTGATCAACGGCCTCACCGACACCTCCCATCCCTGCCAGCTCATGGCCGACGTGCTGACCTTCGAGGAGCATCGCGGACCGATCGCGGGGCAGGTGGTCGCCTGGTGCGGCGACGGCAACAATGTCGCGCGGAGCTGGATCGAGGCCGCGGTGCGCTTCGGTTTCACGCTGCGCCTCGCCACCCCCGATGCGTTGCGCCCACCGCCGGAGTTGGTTGCGTGGGCACGCGCGCAGGGCGGCCGGATCGAGCTCGTTTCCGATCCCGCGGCGGCGGTAGCGGGCGCGCGCTGCGTCGTCACCGACACCTGGGTCAGCATGTCGGACGACCCGAACCAGAACCGCCACAATTTGCTCGCACCCTACCGCGTCACGCGCGCGCTGATGGCCAAGGCGGCCGGCGATGCGATCTTCATGCACTGCCTGCCGGTCCACCGTGGCGAGGAGGTGGAGGCCGAGGTGATCGACGGTCCGCAATCGGTCGTGTTCGACGAGGCCGAGAACCGCCTGCACGCCCAAAAGGGCGTGCTCGCCTGGGTACTCGGCGCCGCGCGGTAGCTGGCTCTCCCCCTTCGCCGCTGGGGCTCGGGGACCTCCGAAATCCAAATGCAAGCCCCCTCCGCTTGGCGGTGGGGGCACGCAATATCGTTCCCTCCGGGCACGACACTGGCAAAGTTGAGAGGTTCCGCGCGATAGTGCGCCAAACCTCCATCGCCCCGGAGACCCATGAGCGTCACCGTCACCCCGCCCGTCAACGGCGGTAGCATGATGAAGTGGGGGGTTTGGTTCCTCCTGCTTATCGGCGGCATCGTCGCGGTTAACCTGCTCGCCGGCCTCATGTCGGCGGCGAACGCGGACCCGTCAGGGTGGGCCTTGCTGCCCTGGGGCGCGACAGTCGCATGCCTGGTCGGCTGCTGCGCGATCGTCGGCGGGATGCCCGTCAGCGCCGCGGGCCAGCCGGCGCGGCCGGACTGGCGCCGCATCCTGATCGACCAGCGCAACAAGATCAGCCTGTCGCGCCTGCAACTCGTGCTGTGGTCGCTCCTCGTGATTTCCGCCGTCACCACATTCGGGATGCTCAACGCCCTCTGGGGTTCACCCAAGCCGCTGGCGCTCAACATTCCGCATGAATTGTGGATTTTGCTAGGGCTTTCTTCGGCCTCGTTCGTCGCTGCACCGATGGTGCTGGAAACGAAGGCCGGCACTTGCCTGCACACCAAGGCCGAGGGCGAGTATGCGTGGTGGGACATTTTTTACGGTGACGACACCGGCAACGCCGATCAGGTCGATTTCAGCAAGGTGCAGCAGTTTTTCTTTACCTTGGTGCTGATTGGCGTCTATACGATCGCCATCGGCACCGTGCTTGCCGGCGCGAAGCCGGCGCAGCATCCGACCATGGTCTTCCCCGCGCTCGATCCCGGTTTCATCGGCATCATGACGGTGAGCCAGGTCGCCTATATCGCCTACAAGGCGCTGCCCCAGAACAAGACCGACGCGCCGAACGACTGATGCCCGTCCGGCCGTTGCCCAACAGCGCCGGCACACGCATCCGTGAGTCGCCTGGCCGTTCCGCTTGAGATGCGATGGCGCTAAGGAAATCAACTTGCGATTGGCGAGCCATCGCAGCACTTGGGGACAAACATTGGCCGCCCTAGAGGCCCCGCCCTTCTCCGACTTCCTTTCCGCCTCCGGCGGCGAAGCGGGACAACTCATTGCGTCGCGCGACTGGTCGCAATCTCCACTCGGGCCGATCGAAACATGGCCGCCCAGCCTTCGCACCGCGCTCGCGATGATCCTGCTCTCCCCAGTGCCGATCGTCATGTTGTGGGGCGTGGACGGCGTCATGCTCTACAATGACGCCTACTCGCGCTTCGCCGGCGGGCGTCATCCGCGGCTCCTCGGCTCCAAGGTGCGCGAAGGCTGGCCCGAGGTCGCGGACTTCAACGACCATGTCATGCGCGTCGGGCTTGCCGGCGGCCGGCTCGCCTACCGCGATCAGGAACTCACGCTCTACCGCCACGGCGTGGCCGAGCAGGTCTGGATGAATCTCGACTATTCGCCGGTGCCGGGCGAGGACGGGCGGCCCGCGGGCGTGATCGCGATCGTGGTGGAAACCACCCAGCGCGTGCTCGCCGAGCGCCGCCAGGCGCACGACGCGGCGGCGCTGCTGGCGAGCGAGGAGCGGCTCCGGCTCGCCACCGAAGCGGCCGAGATCGGCCTCTGGGACGTCGATCCAGTTACGGACACGCTCTACTGGCCGCCGCGCGTGAAAGCGATGTTCGGCATCTCGCCGGACCGGCCGGTGAACATGACCGAACATTTCTATGCCGGCCTGCATCCCGAGGACCGGGAATGGGTGAGCACCGCCTACGCCGCAGCGATCGACCCCGAGAGGCGTGCGCTCTACGATGTCGAATACCGCACCGTCGGCATCGAGGACGGCGTGGTGCGTTGGGTCGCCGCCAAGGGCCGCGGCGTGTTCGACGAGCACGGACGCTGCGTGCGCGTGATCGGCACCGCGATCGACATCACCCGCCGCAAGGCCGACGAAGCGCGGCTTCGCGAGCTGAACGAAACGCTAGAGCGGCGCGTGGCGCAGGCACTCGCCGAGCGCAGGCTGTTCGCCGAGATCGTCGATTCGAGCGATGTGCTGGTGCTCGCAGCCGACCGCGACTTCCGCTGGCTCGCCATCAACCGCGCCGCGGCCGACACTTTCGTGCGCCTGTTCGGCGTGCGCCGCCCGCAGGTGGGCGAGTCGCTGCTCGACCTGCTGGAGAGCTTTCCCGATGACCTTGCGGCGGCGAGAACGCTGTGGTCGCGTGCCCTGGCGGGCGAGGAATTCGTCGAAATCGGGGAGCTCGGCGATCCCGCGCGCGAGCGCCGGTGCTTCGAGATCCGGGTCCGCCCGCTGCGCGGGCCGGACGGCGCGATCAGCGGCGCATACCAGCTCGTCCACGACGTTACCGACCGGCTGGCCGAGCAGGCGCGGCTGCGCGAGGCCGAAGCGGCGCTGCAACAGGCGCAGAAGATGGAGGCGGTCGGCCAGCTCACCGGCGGGATCGCGCATGATTTCAACAATCTGCTTCAGGGTGTCGCCGGCAGCCTCGACCTGATCCGCCGCCGTCCGGGCGAGGCCGATCGGGTGCGCCGGTGGGCCGAAGCCGGGCTGAACGCCGTCGAGCGCGGCGCCAAGCTTACCGGCCAGCTTCTCGCCTTCTCCCGCGCCCAGCGGATCGAGGCCAAGCCGCTGATCCTTGCCGATCTGGTTGCCGGAATGCGCGAGATGCTCGAGCGCACGCTAGGGCCGCTCGTGACGATCCGCCTCGATTTGCGGGACGGCTGCGCGCCGGTGCTGTCGGACAGGACGCAGATCGAGATGGCCGTGCTCAATCTCGCGATCAACGCGCGCGACGCGATGAAAGACGGTGGCACCCTGACGATCGCCACAAACCGCCGCCGGATCGCCGGCGACGCGGAGCTCGCTCCGGGCGAGTATGTGGAGCTGAGCGTCGCCGATACCGGCGCGGGCATGACCGCCGAGGTCGCGGCGCGCGCCTTCGATCCGTTCTTCACCACCAAGCCGCAGGGCCAGGGCACCGGCCTCGGGCTGAGCCAAGTCTACGGTATCGCCCGCCAGGGCGGCGGCACCGCCCGTATCGAGAGCCGCCCCGGCGGCGGCACCACCGTCAGGGTGTTTCTCCGCCGCACCGAACAGGCGCCGGCCGAGAGCAGCGCCTCGCCGGAGGCCGAAGCCGACAGGCCGCGGCGCCGAGCCTCCGTGCTGGTGATCGACGACGACCCCGACGTGCGGCGCTTCCTGGTCGATTCGCTCGAGTCGCTCGGCTACCGCGTGCAGGCGGCGGAGGACGGGCCTTCCGCGCTGGCGGCGCTCGAACGGGAGCGGCCGGATGTCATGGTGGTCGATTTCGCCATGCCGGGCATGACTGGCGCCGAGGTCGCACGGCTGGCACGGGAGCGCCTGCCCGACCTCCCGATCGTGTTCGCTAGCGGCTATTCCGACACGGCGGCGATCGAGCGCGTCCTCGGCGCAGGCACCGCGGTGCTCCGCAAGCCCTTCCGGGTCGCCGACTTGCAGGAAGCGGTCGCGGACGCCCTGGCACGGGACTGAACCGGCCGCTCCCCGCCCAAGGAGACAGCACAGCCCGGTCTTCAGGGTTGCCGGATCGCCCCGCTCACTGTAACGCGAGCAGCCGGGCGGCGCTCGCGCCCGGGAAACCGAGGACAGAACAGGCTCATGCCCGCGACCCCGGCCCGCCGCTTCCAGCTCGTGCTCATCAAGCCGTCGCACTACGACGACGACGGCTATGTGATCCGCTGGTGGCGCTCGATCATCCCGTCGAACTCGCTGGCCGCCGTTTATAGCATCGCCGCCGACTGCGCGGCACGCGCGGTGCTCGGCCCGGATGTCGCGATCGACATCCAGGCGATCGACGAAACCAACACGCGCGTCGATATCCCCGCGCTGCTGCGCCGCTTCCGCGCGCATGGCGGGTTCGGCATGGTCGGCCTGATCGGCGTGCAGTCGAACCAGTTTCCCCGCGCGCTCGACATCGCCCGCCCGTTCCGCGCGGCGGGCATCCCGGTCGCGATCGGCGGCTTTCATGTCTCCGGCGTTCTGGCGATGATCGACCCGCATGCGCTCGGCCTCGACGAATGCCGGGCGATGGGCGTGGCGATGTTCGCGGGCGAGCTAGAAGGCAGGCTCGACCGCGTGCTGCACGATGCCGCCGCCGGGCGGCTCGAACCGCTTTACGACTTCCGCGACGACCTGCCCGGGATCAGCGAGACCCCGGTGCCGTTCCTGCCGCGCCGTTACGTCACTCGCACCTACGGCACCAGCACGAGCTTCGATGCCGGGCGCGGCTGCCCCTATCAATGCTCCTTCTGCACGATCATCAACGTGCAGGGCCGCAAGTCCCGCCACCGCTCGGCCGACGATGTCGAGCATTTGGTACGGATGAACTGGGCCGAAGGCATCGCCAAGTTCTTCCTGACCGACGACAATTTCGCCCGCAACCGTAACTGGGAGGCGATCTTCGACCGCCTCGCCGCGCTGCGTGCCGAGGGCATCCCGCTCGGCCTGATGATCCAGGTCGACACGCTCTGCCACAAGATCCCGCGCTTCATCGAGAAGGCGAAGGCGGCAGGCGTAACGCGCGTGTTCATCGGACTCGAGAACATCAACCCCGACAATTTGCTCGCCGCCAAGAAGCGGCAGAACAAGATCGCCGAGTACCGGCGGATGCTGCTCGCCTGGAAGGCGCAGGGCATCATGACACTCGCCGGTTACATCTTGGGCTTTCCCGCCGACACGCCGGAGTCGATCCGCCGCGACATCCACATTATCCAGCGCGAGCTGCCGATCGACGTGCTCGAATTCTTCAACCTGACGCCGCTGCCCGGTTCCGAGGACCACCAGACGCTGTGGCGGCGCGGCGCAGCCATGGAGCCCGACCTCAACCGCTACGATCTCGAGCATATCTGCGCCGAGCACTCCAAGATGACCCGCGCGGAGTGGGCGTCGATCTATCGTGAGGCGTGGTCGCTGTACTATTCACCGCAGCACCTGCGAACGCTGCTGCGTCGCGGCGCCGCGACCGGCCTGCCGATGGGCAGCCTGCACCGCATTCTCGTGACGTTTTCCACCACGGTGCCGATCGAGAATGTGCATCCGCTGCAAGGCGGGGTGGTGCGCCTCAAGCACCCGAGCGAGCGGCGGCCCGGCCTCAAGCAGCCGCATCCATTGCTGTTCTGGCCCGCCTTCAGCGCCGAGACGCTGCGGAAGTCGGCCGCGCTCATCTGTGCCGACATCAAGCTGCGGCTGGTGGCCCGCGCGATCCTCCGCGACCCGCGCGCCCGGCACTACACCGATGCCGCGCTCGCTCAGGGCACGCCCGAGGACGAGACCCGCCTCGACTTGCTCGCGCCCGTTGCTGCAAAGCGACCGCTGCAACCCGCCTGACGCGGCCGCCTCTCCCGCTTGCAGGAGAGGCCGCGGCCCGCAGCGCCGCGAGTGAAGGCGGCCCGGCCGATCAGCGCGCCCGCCGCAAGAACCGCGCGAACGCCTCCAAGGTCGCGGGCGAGGCGTGGTGCTCCATCCCTTCGGCGTCCTGCTCCGCCACCTCGGCCGGCACGCCGACAGCGCGCAGCAGCGCCACCACCAGGCGGTGCCGCGCGCGCACCCGTTCGGCCAATGTACGCCCCGCTTCCGTGAGGAAGATGCCGCGATAGGGGCGGGACGTGACCAGACCCTCCCGCTTCAGCCGCGCGATCGCCTTCAGCGCCGTCGGGTGCGTCACTCCCAGCCGCTTGGCGACCTCGGTCGCCCGCGCCTCGCCGTGCGCGGCAAGCAAGTCGTCGATCAGCTCGACATAATCCTCCTGCAACGCGGTTGCCTGCGCGCTCCGTGCCTTGCCGAACCGCACCGCCTGGGTCGGCTCCGCCGGCATCGCGCCGGCTGGCACCGCGATCAACTCTCGGGCCACCCGGCCTCCCTTCCCCGTTCGATTCGCCGCCCTCTCGCGGATTTATAGCCGCAGCTTCCACGTGAAGTCCATTGACCTAAATGTAGCCACAGCTACATCATGCGGCCTCAGCTTCGCCGTGAAGCAGGAGGGTGCCGGAGCCACCATGAGCCAGGACGTCATGCGCCTCGGACTGCCCGAGCCGCCGGGCGCCGCGCCGGGGCAGCAGATTACGCGCGAAGACATGCTGCGCGCCCAGGACCGGCTGCGTGTGCTGCGGACGCGGGCCTCGGGCCGCCGCCTGCGCCTTCTTTGGCTGCTGGCCGGGCCAGGCGTGCTCGTGATGCTAGGCGAGAACGACGGCCCCAGCATGGTCTCCTATGCCACCACCGGGGCGACCTACGGCATCGGCTTCTTCGTTCCCTTCATCCTGCTCACCTTCCTCATGGCCTTCATCGTGCAGGAGATGACGGTGCGCCTCGGCGCGGCGACCCATCGCGGCCATGCCGAGCTGATCTTCCAGCGGTTCGGCCCGTTCTGGGGCTATTTCGCGATGGCCGACCTCGTGTTCGGCAATGTGCTGACCCTGGTGACGGAGTTCATCGCCATCCAGGCGGGCGGGCTCTATTTCGGCATCCCGGCGGCGCTTTCGGTCGCCTTCGGCGTCCTCGTCGTGATCGCCTCGCTCGCGCTGCGCCGCTACGCGACATGGGAGCGGGTGGCGATGGGGCTCGCCGCCTTCAACCTGCTCTTTGTCCCGGCCGCGC
The DNA here is from genome assembly GCA_035685165.1 of Acetobacteraceae bacterium. GTDB lineage: Bacteria > Pseudomonadota > Alphaproteobacteria > Acetobacterales > Acetobacteraceae > DATFDN01. The sequence continues at coordinate 260,814 of DASRBI010000010.1, read as the reverse complement.
TCTATGCCCACCCGAGCGGCGCCGCGCTCGCCCGCGCCATCGCCACCTGGGGACCGCTGCCCCGCGCTCTCGGCACCGGCTTCGTCACGCTGATCCTCGCCAATATCGGCGCCACGGTGACGCCGTGGATGATCTTTTTCCAGCAAAGCGCTGTGGTGGACAAAGGGCTGACCCGCGCCGACCTGCGCCAGGGCCGGATCGACACGGCGATGGGCGCGCTGATCGCCGCGATCGCCGCGATCGCCACCGTTGTCGCCGCCGCGCCGCTGTTCGCCGCCCACGTGGACGTGTCGCAGTTCGCGAGCGGTGCGGATTTCGCCAGCGCGCTTCGCCCAATGCTCGGCGAAACGGGCGCCACCCTGTTCGCGCTCGGCTTCATCGAGGCCGGGCTGGTCGCGACGATGACGATCTCGACCTCATCCTCCTACGCGCTCGCCGAGACCTTGCGGACCCATCACAGCCTCAATCTCGACTTCGCCCGTGGCCGGCTGTTCTACGGCGCGGCAGTGGTCTCGGCACTGGTCGCGGGCGGCATCGTGCTGATCCCGGGCGCGCCCCTGCTCGCGATGACCCTGACGGTCAACGTGATCGCGACCCTGCTGATGGCTCCGGCCCTGCTGTTCCTGCTGCTGCTGGTCAACGACCGCGAGATCATGGGCACCCTCGCCAATTCCTGGCGCGGCAACCTCGCCGGCGGCACGATCGTGGTCGGCATCTCGCTCGTGGGCGCGCTCTACGGCGTGATCACCGTGTTTCCTGGCCTGCTCGGCAAATGAAGGTGGCGGCGATGAAGTTCGATCCAAACGCGCTTTCGGCGCTGGAGCCGACCCAGTTCACCTTCGCCGCTGAAACACCCCTGCCGCGCCGCAAGCTGGGGCGCTTCGCGGTGTTCCTGTTGGTGGCGCTGCGGATCTATGTGCTGATCGCCATCCCGATCGTCGCCTATGCGTTCGCGAGGGCGCTGACGGCCCCGCCGCATTGAGCGCGATTTGATGCGGGGTCCGAGATAGCACTTGAACGCCCCGCGCATCGGCGTATATCGGCCGGGCGACATGGCGGCGCCGTTCGGCTGTCATGCCGGCTTTGGATCAACCGACTAGGGATCACATGAACCCGCGATCTAGCAGCCAGCCAACGGAGAGCCACAGTAGGCGCTTGCCGCCGCCTGTGACCGCTTTGCGTGGCTGGATCGTCGCCCGGGTTGCGCATGGATCGCCAAGGCCGGCGGGGTTTGACCCGCTAGGCTGAACGGTCCGGCCCTCCCGGGTTCGAGCAACCGCTTGAGCCGAAGGAGAGGGCCATGGCCGGCTTCCTCACCCTTGATGCCCGCTTGGCGCGCCTTGCGCCCCTGGACCGCCGGAAGCATCCGCGGCGCGCCGCGACCGCGCGCCCGCTGTGCCGCTGGCGCGCCGACGACGAGACGGACCCCGAACCCAGGCGCTGACCCGGCGCGTCCGCGCCGGCCGATTGCCGTCTGCCGCGCGGGTTGATCCCGCACGGCGCCAGTTCCGCCGCCGCCTGGTGATCTCGTCATGTCCGACCTCGTTCTGAACAACCCGACCGCCTCCGCCGTCCTCGACTCCGCCCATGTCGGCGACATCCAGGGAGCGTTCGGTACGATCCGCCAGGGCGAATGGCGGCAGGGGCGCGGCTGGGGCGCACGGCTGCGCACGCTCGCCGCGATCCTCGGCCCGGGCCTGATCGTGATGGTGGGCGACAACGACGCGGGCGCCTTCGGCACCTACACCCAGGCCGGCCAGAACTACGGCACCGCGCTGCTTTGGACGCTCCTGCTGCTGATCCCGGTCCTCTATGTGAACCAGGAGATGGTGGTCCGCCTCGGCGCCGTGACCGGCGTCGGCCACGCACGGCTGATCCTGGAGCGGTTCGGCAAGTTCTGGGGCGCGTTCAGCGTGATCGACCTGTTCCTTTTGAACGGGCTCACCATCGTCACCGAGTTCATCGGCATCAATCTGGCACTCGGCTATCTCGGCGTGCCGCGCTTCTGGGGCATCGTGGTCGCCGCCGGCATCATCATCTCGGCGGCGAGCACCGGCAGTTTCCGCCGCTTCGAGCGGTTCTCGCTCGCGCTCTGCTTCTTCAGCCTGCTGCTGGTGCCGATTTTTATTCTCGCGCACCCGCCGCTCGCGCAGATCGGCCGCGATCTCGTCACGCCCGCCTTTCCGCAGGGCGCCAAGCTTTCCGATGTGATGCTGCTGGTGATCGGCATCGTCGGCACCACCGTGGCACCCTGGCAGCTTTTCTTCCAGCAGAGCTATGTCATCGACAAGCGGATCACGCCGCAGTTCATGGCCTACGAGAAGGCCGATCTCTGGATCGGCATCGGCGTTGTGGTGATCGGCGCAGTGGCGATGATCGCGTTCACCGCCGCCGCGTTCCACGGCACCCCCGGCTTCGGACACTTCACCGACGCGGGCGCGGTGGCGAAGGGGCTGGAGGCCTATGCCGGGCGCACTGCCGGGGTGATGTTCGCGCTCGCGCTGCTCGACGCCAGCATCATCGGCGCCTCGGCCGTGTCGCTTTCCACTGCCTATGCGATCGGCGACGTGCTGAGCCTGCGCCATTCGCTGCACCGCAAGGCTTTCGAGGCGCGCGGCTTTTATGCCGTCTATGCCGGGCTGATCGCGCTCGCCGCGGCGCTCGTGGGCTTCGGCAACGATGCGCTGCTCGGGCTGCTGACCAATGCGGTGCAGACGCTCGCGGGCGTTTTGCTGCCGTCGGCAACCGTGTTCCTGCTGCTGCTCTGCAACGACAAGGCAGTGCTTGGCCCGTGGGTTAATGGACGCTGGCTCAACCTATTCACCGGCGCGGTGATTTGGGTGCTCGTGATGCTGTCCCTCGTGCTCACCGCCGCGACGATCTTCCCCGATCTATCCGGGCGCGCGATGCTGCTCGGGCTCGGCGCCGGCAGCGCGCTCGGGCTCGCGGGCTATGCCGGGTTCGCGCTGCTGCGCGGCGCGCCCGCGATGGCCGGGGCCGCGGCGCCGGATGCGCGCACCGCGTGGCGGATGCCGCCGCTTCATCTGCTGCCTGCTCCCGCCCTCGGGCGCGGGACGCGGCTCTGGATGCTGGTCCTGCGCGCCTATCTCGTGCTGGCGGTGGCGCTGGTCGCGGTGAAGGTGGTGCAGGTCGCCACGGGCCTGTAGAAGCCCTCGCCATGCGCGCGTTTGCGAGCCTGGCGCGGCTCGCCGGGGCCGCTTGCCTTGCCGTTTTGGGCGCCGTGCAGGCATCGGCACAGACCGCGCCGCCGATGCCGCAGAACCCGGCCCCGGGACCGTCCGGGCAGCAACAGAAGGCGCCGACCGGGTTGTGGGAGCGGTCCAATTTGCTCGGCGATCCGCTCGGGGCTCGCAGCGCCCTCGCCGATCGCGGCCTCAGCTTCGGCCTGAGCGAGACGAGCGAGGTGCTCGGCAACGTCACCGGCGGCGTCCACACCGGCGCCGCGTATGACGGGGTCACGATGATGAGCCTCGGCGTCGATACGTCGAAAGCCTTCGGCTGGGACGGCGGCATTCTCAACATCAGCGCGCTGCAGATCCACGGGCGCGATCTCAGCACCGACAATCTTTACGTGCTGCAACCGGCCAGCAGCATCGCGGGCGAGCGCACGACCCGGATCTGGGAGCTTTGGTACCAGCAATCCTTTCTCGGCGGGAAGGCCGATCTCAAGCTGGGCCAGCAGAGCCTCGATCAGGAGTTTCTCATCAGCGCCCAGTCGGGGCTGTTCATCAACGCGGTGATGGGCTGGCCGGCCCTACCCACCGTCGACATGTACGCGGGCGGGCCGGCCTATCCGCTCTCCTCGCTCGGCATCCGCCTGCGCGCCGAGCCATCGGACACGGTCACCGTGCTCGGGGGCGTGTTCGACGACAATCCGCCCGGCGGTCCGTTCTATAACGACAACCAACTCAACGGGTCGGAAGCCGGGGGGCATCGCTTCAATCTCGGCACCCGCGCGCTGTTCATCGCCGAGGTGCAATACGCGCTGAACCCGCCCCCGGCCTCTCCGCCCTCGGCCGGGGCGCCGCCGCCCGGTCTCCCGGGCACGTATAAACTGGGCTTCTGGTACGACACCGGCGCGTTCCCGAGCCAGAACATCGCCAGCGACGGCCTGCCCCTCGCCAGCTCGGCAAGCACCGGCATCCCGCAGATGCTCTGGAACAACTTCAGCCTCTACGGCGTGATCGACCAAACCATCTGGCGACCGGATCCGCAAGGCGCGCGCGCGCTCGGCCTGTTCCTGCGCGCGATGGGCGCTCCCGGCGACCGCAACCTCGTCAATTTCTCGATGAACGCCGGTGTCACGCTGAAGGCGCCGCTGCCCGGACGTGACAACGACACAACGGGGATCGGCATCGGCTATGCCCGCATCAGCGGCGCCGCTGCGCAGCACGACCAGCAACTCGCATTCTACACCGGGACGGCGATTCCGATCCGTAGCGCCGAGACCTTCATCGAAGCCACTTATCAGGCACAGCTCGCGCCGTGGTGGATCGTGCAGCCTGATATACAGTACTTCATCAACCCGAGCGGCGGGATACTCAATCCGCTCAACCCAACCGAGAAGATCAAGAACGAGCTGGTGCTCGGGCTGCGGACGAATGTCACTTTCTAAGCGTCTGGCCGAGTATCGCCGCCGGATCACCCGCCAGCGCGTGTTCTTCGCGCTGGAGCTCGTGGTCAACCTCGCCCTGCCCTGGGCCTTCTACCGGCTCGCCAAGCCGTACATGGGCGAGGCGCGCGCGATCATGGTGTCCGCCATTCCGCCGACCGCCTGGAGCCTTGCCGAGTTCGCGCGGCGGCGGGTGGTGGACGCGCTCTCGGTGATGGTGCTGGGCGGCATCGCACTGTCGCTGATCGGCTTCGCACTCGGCGGCTCGCCGCGGCTGCTGCTGATGCGGGAGTCGCTGATCACCGGGCTGATCGGGCTGATCTTCCTCGGCTCGGCACTCGTCGGCCGGCCGCTCGTCTATATCCTCGCTCACGCCGCCGCGGCAAGGCGCGGCGCGGCGGAGCAGGCAGAGCTGCGCGCCGAGGCCGAGGCGCCCGGCTTCAAGCGCCTGATGACGATCATCACGATCGTCTGGGGCTGCGGGCTGGTGGCGGAGACCTGCGTGCGCGCGCTACTCGCCTTCTCGATCCCGGTGGCGCGCTTCCTGGTGATCGGCCCGGCCATCGGCTATGCGACCGTCGGCCTGCTGATCGGCTGGACCTTCCTTTTCGCACGTCGCCGCTCCGCCTGACCGTCCTCACGGCGCCGTATGCCGCACTTTCCGCGGCCTCAGGCGCCGGCCTGATCGGAACGCGGTCGAACGTCCGGGGTGGCCCCGATAGCGGCTCAGGTCGCCGGCATCGCCCAGCGCCAGGAATCCCATTCCGGCGCATAGTCGCGGTTGGTTTGCGCCGGGTTGCGATTCACCAGCGGCCGGGCGAACAGCGGATGGCGCATCGAGCGCACCTCGTGCTCGATCGTGAACAGCGGCTTGTTGCTGTCCACATCCACGATGTCGGTGAAGCGGTACTGGTGCTGATCGCTTTCCTCTGTAATCAGACCGCGCTCCAGCAGCTTCTTGTGCGGCCCCGAGAAGTTGGCGAGCGTGATCTGGATATGGTGCCCGTCATAGGGCGGCAGCTTGGCCTTGGTTTCGCGGAACAGGATGCGGTTGCCGTCGCCGAGCACCGCCCAGGCATAGGCGCCTTGCCCGTCCTCCGAAACGCCGGCGATGGCGTCGAGGATTTCGCGATAGAAGCGCGCGATCGCCGCGAGCGGCGTGCCCTGCGGCACGTCGCACTCCACATAGGGCATCCCAAGCGTGATGCGCCCCCAGCGTGCGGCATCGGGCGCGTGCAGGCGGATGCGGTTGCCCCAGGGGCAGGTCGCCTCCACCGCGTCGTTGGTCGCCCGCCATGTGAACTTAGTGCCTTCGAGCTGCGGGGCCACGCGCTCCAGCCGGCGCTTCAATGCCTCCAGATCGGGCACGACGATCCCCGTGGTGCCGCGCACCACCTGCGGCGCGCGCGTCGGCAGGTGAAACTGCGCCCGGCCGACATTGATCCACATATTGTCGGTGCTGGTCATCAGATAGGGATCGCGCGTCAGCCCGAGGCCGGAGACGTAGAACAGCGTCGCCAGCCGCTGATCCGGCACCGTGACGTTGACATGCCCCAGCTCGACGATGTTACCCAGGTCCTCGACGGTGCGGTCATAGACCGGCTGCGCGGCTACGTTCATGGCGGACTCCCCGTATTGCTGCAGGGATCATAGGGCGGCGGCGGCGGTTCCCGCTAGGCTGCGACCCCGAGCCGGCCGGCCAGGTCCTGGATGAACTGCCACGCCACGCGCCCCGAGCGGGCGCCGCGCGTGACCGACCATTCGTTTGCTGCCGCTCGCAGTTCCTCGGCGCCGATCGGCAAACCGAGCGCGGCGGCATAGCTTTCCACCATTTCGAAATAGGTCGGCTGGTCGCAATTGTGAAAGCCGATCCAAAGGCCGAAGCGGTCCGACAGCGAGACCTTCTCCTCGGTCGCCTCCGACGGATTGATGGCGGTCGAGCGTTCGTTCTCGATCATGTCGCGCGGCATCAGGTGGCGGCGGTTGGAGGTGGCGTAAAAGAGCACGTTCTCCGGCCGCCCCTCGATGCCGCCGTCGAGCACCGATTTCAGCGCTTTGTAGTCGGCATCCTCCCGCTCGAACGACAGATCGTCGCACAGGATCACGCAGCGGCGCGCCCGCCCGCGCAGCACGTTCAGCAGCTCGGGCAGCGAGGCGATGTCCTCGCGGTGGATTTCGATCAAGGCGAGCGCGCCCGGCCGCTGGTCGCAGATCACCCCATGGACCGCCTTGACCAGCGAGGACTTGCCCATCCCGCGCGCGCCCCAGAGCATCGCATTGTTGGCCGGCAGCCCCTGCGCGAACCGCTCGGTGTTCTCCAGGATGATCTGCTTCTGACGCTCGACCCCCTTAAGCAGGTCGATCGCGACCCGCGCCACCTTCGGCACCGGCGCCAGATGCGGCGGCTCGGGGTGCCAGACGAACGCATCCGCCGCGTCGAGGTCGGCCGGCGGCGCCGGCTTCGGGGCGAGCCGGTCCAGCGCGTCGGCGACGCGGCTCAGCAGGTCGATCAGGCGCGGGTCCATGACAAACGAGTTATGCTTGACGGGAAGGGCACGCAAACTATGGTCCCGCCCGGTTCGCCGCAAGGCGCGGCGCCCAGCGAGAAAGACCCATGCTCATCACTCCGGCCTACGCGCAGGACCTTACCGGCGCGCTCGGCGGCGCAACCCAGTTCCTGCCGCTCGTCCTCATCTTCGTCGTTTTCTACTTCCTGCTGATCCGCCCCCAGCAGCAGCGCCAAAAGGAGACGAAGCAGATGATCGCGGCGCTGAAACGCGGCGACCGCGTGGTGACGGGCGGCGGCATCGTCGGCGTCATCAGCCGCGTGCCGGCGGCGGGCGAGGCGCCGAGCGCGGAGGTGGAGGTGGAGATCGCGCCCAACATCAAGGTCATGGTGCTGCGCGACACCATCACCCAGGTGATAAGGCCGGTCGCCGCCAACGACACCAAGCCGGCAGCGAGCAAGGCGACGAAAGCCTCCTGATTTACACTTGCAATCCGTTCCTCGGCTGGGTTTTCCTCCTTTGCCGATAACGGCAGGGGAGATCTCCGAATGTCAAAAAATCCGGCTCTCGGCGCGATCGCTGGACTCACGTTGTCGCTTGTCGCGTCCAGTTCCAACGCTGCGACAACGGTGAATGTGGTCCTGCAGGATCCGTCCACCGGCAATGGCGTCACCAAAATGGAGCTGATCCCCTCGCCCGATCACGCCAAGGCCGGCCGAATCACCTTCGCCATCCACAACGAGTCGAAAGGGCTCGTGCACGAGATGCTGCTGATCAAGGCGCCGCCGCCAGGCCAGCAGCTTCCCTATGACGCGAAGTCGCAGCGGCTGATCGAGGCGAATGTCGTGAAGCTGGAGGACTCCGACGACGTCCAGCCCGGCAAGTCAGTAACGAAGACCGTCAGGGTCCCGCCGGGCCAATATCTCATGGTCTGCAACCAGGAAGGCCATTTCATGCAGGGCATGAGCCACCCGTTCCTGGTGACGAAGTAGCGTGCACTGCTCTCGTCATGGCCGGTCCCGCGTACGCGGGATCGGTCATGACGATCCAAAATCACGGAAGATATTCGGAACCCGATACCGCTAAACGCGCCGGGTACGTCCTCTACCCGAGCTGCGCCTGCGCGAATTCGTAATTCGCGAGCTTATCCAGCCAGTTCGCCAGGTAATCCGGCCGGCGGTTGCGGAAGTCGAGATAATAGCTGTGCTCCCACACGTCGCAGCCGAGCAGCGCCTTGCCCTGGTTCTCGGCCAGCGGGTTGGAGCCGTTGGCCGTCTTCGTGACCTTGAGCTTGCCGTCCGGAGCGAGCACGAGCCACGCCCAGCCGGAGCCGAATTGCGTCGCGCCCGCGGTCTTGAACGCATCCTTGAACGCCTGCACCGAGCCGAAATCCTCATTGATCTTCTTCTCGAGCCGGCCGGGAATGCCGCCGCCGTTCGGGCTCATCGCCTGCCAGAACAGGATATGGTTCCAGTGTTGGCCGGCGTTGTTGAAGACGCCCGCCATGTCCGGCTTGCCGTGCGAGGATTTCACGATGTCGTCGAGGGACTTGCCTTGCAGGCTCGCATCCTTCTCCACGAACCCGTTGAGCGCCGTCACATAGGCCTGATGGTGCTTGCCATGATGCAGCTCCAGCGTTTCCTGGCACATGCCGCGCCCGGCGAGCGCATTGTGCGAATAGGGCAGGTTGGGAAGTTCGAACGCCATGACCGTTCTCCGCCGTCTGAAGGGAAAGTCGGGGTCAGCGATGGTCTCGAGACGGGTTAGCTATGGCCCGCCCCGTACCCCGTCAAGCACGTGGCCGCTCGCGGCACTGGTGCGCCGCCACGACCCCGACCGGTTCCTGACCGCGCTGTTCGCGCCCGCCGAGCAACGGCCCGCGCTGTTCGCGCTCTATGCCTTCAATCACGAGCTCGCCCGCGCCCGCGAGGTGACGAAGGAACCCGCGATCGCCCTGATCCGGCTGCATTGGTGGCGCGAGGTGGTGCAAGGCGCGCAGCGCGCCCACGAGGTCGCCGCTCCGTTGCGCGCGGCGCTCGATGCCGGCGCGCTCGCCGAGGCCGATCTGCTCGGTGTGATCGACGCGCGTGAGGTCGAGGTGGACCCGCACATCGAGACGCTCGATGACTGGCGCGCCTACCTGCTCGGCAGCGCCGGCGGGGTGGCCGTCGCCGCCGCGCGCCTGCTGAGGGCGGCGTCGCCCGAGGCGTTCCGCCCGCTCGGCGCGGCGTTCGGCGCCGCCGGCGTGCTCCGCAGCACGACGCTGCTGGCGCGCCAGCAGCGGTGCCTCTTGCCCGCCGAGGTGCTCGCGGCCCACGGACTGACACCCTACGACGTGATCGCCGCGCCCGCCGCGCCTTCTGTCGGGCAAGCCATTGCGGCTCTAGCCGATGAGGCGCGGCGATTTCTCGCCGGCGCACCGCATCCGGGTCGCGGCGATCCTGCGCTCGCGGCCGCGCTGCCGGCCGTGCTCGCCGCCCGCGATCTCGGCCGCGCCCCGCATTTCGCGCCCTATCGCACGCTTGCGGACCGGCTCGCCGTGACGCGCGCCGGGCTGTTCGGGCTTTAGGCGCGTTTCCGCCCTCCACCGCGCGCGGCGGCTCGCGTCTTCGGCGCCTCCTTTGTGGCCGCGGAGTTGGGCTTGACGCGCGCCGCCTCCGCCCCGCGACCCAGACTCGCCTTCAGCGCCGCCATCAGATCGACCACGTTGTCGCGCCGCGGCACGCCTTCGGGTTCCGGCGTGATGCCCTCGCCCTTGAGCTTGGCCGCGATTACCTCCCGCAGCCGCTTCTCGTAGCGGTCCTCGATGTCGGCCGGCTCGAACGGCGCCACCTGCCGCTCGATCAACTGTTTGGCGAGCTTCACCATCTCCGCATCCGGCTTCTCGCCCGCCGCCGGCTCGAACAGCGCCCTCGGGTCGTTCACCTCGGACTTGTCGTGCAGCGTGTGCACCACCATACCCGCGCCCATCGGCATCAGCACGAGCGCCCGCTCGCGGCGCGATATAACAACGCGCGACAGCGCCGCCTTGCGCGTCTCAGCGAGGGCCGCGCGCAGGACCGCATAGACATCGACCCCCGCCTCGCCGTCCGGGGCCACGTAATAGCTGGCATCGTAATACACGGGCTCGATCTCGGCGGTATCGACGAACTTCTCGATCGTCATCACCGACGAGGATTCGATGCGCGCCTTCTCGAAATCCTCGTCTTCCAGGATAACGTAGCGATCCTTCTCGAACTCGTAGCCGCGCACGAGGTCGGAGCGGGACAGCTTCTCGTCGGTCTCCGTATCGACCGTGACCATCCGCACCCGGTTGCCGGTCTCGGGGTTGATGAGGTGGAAGCGCAGCTCGCCGCTGGCGCGGTGCACCGTGTGCAGCGCCACCGGACATGTCACGAGGGCGAGACGCAGATGGCCCCGCCAGATGGGCCGCGTCGGCATTGTCATGGTCCGTGATGTTGCGTTTATCAACGCTTGCCCGCGGGGCCTAGTTCCAAGGCGGCTCTCACCGGAAGTTGAGCGCGCCTAGCGCGAGTACGTTTTGCGCCCTGCACTTCCGGCCCCTAGCCGCCCCGGTTCTCCACCAGCGCCATAAGGTGCTCCAGCCGATCCGCTTCGGCGGCCGGTTTGTCGGTGCGGATGCGGACGATCCGCGGGAAGCGCATCGCCACCCCGGACTTGTGCCGCGCGGAACGTTGCGCGGCGTCGAACGCCACCTCCAGCACGAGCGATTTCTCCACCTCGCGCACCGGGCCGTAGCGAGCGATCGTGTGGTTCCGCACCCAGCGGTCGAGCCAGGCGAGCTCGGCGTCGGTGATGCCGGAGTAAGCCTTGCCGACCGGCACAAGCTCACCGTCGCGCCAAAGCCCGAACGTGTAGTCGGAATAGAAGCTGCTGCGCTTGCCGTGCCCGCGCTGCGCGTACATCATCACTGCATCGACGCTGTGCGGGTCGCGCTTCCATTTCCACCACAGCCCCTTCGGCCGCCCCGGCACATACGGGCTGTCGGCGCGCTTCAGCATGATCCCTTCCAACGACGCCGCGCGCGCGCCCGCGCGCAGCCGCGCCAGTTGGTCGAATGACCCCGCTTCGATGAGCGGCGAAAGGTCCATGCGCCGCGGCCGCACCCGCACGAACCATTCCTCAAGCCGCGCCCGCCGCGCGTCGAACGGCAGCGGCCGCAGATCCTCCGCGCCATCGAAAAGAATATCGTAGAGTCGCACCGCGGCCGGGAAATCCCGCAGCATCGAAGCCGTCACCTGCCTGCGGTTGAGCCGCTGCTGCAGGTCGGCGAACGGCGCCACCTCACCGCCCCGGATCACCAGCATCTCGCCGTCCACGACGGCGCGGAACTCCATCGCCTCGACGATTTCCGGAAACGCGGCCGAAACGTCGTCGGCGCCGCGCGAGTAGATGCGCCGCCCGCCCGGCGCAGCAACGAGCTGCACGCGGATGCCGTCCCATTTCCACTCGGCGCGGTACTGCGCGATGTCGAGCCCTTCGAGGTCGCCCGGTTCCAGCGGATGGGCAAGCATCGGCGGGCGGAACACCGGCGCGTCCGCGGGATCGGGTTTCGCCGCGCGCCCCTCGATCCAGGCGAACAGCGGCAGGTAGGGCGGCGCGAGCCCGTGCCACACCTCCTCCACCTCGTCGGGCTCCACGCCGCCCATCTCAGCCAGCGCGATCTTGGCGAGCCGCGCCGAGGCGCCGACGCGCAAGCCGCCGGTGATCAGCTTGAGCAGGGCGAAGCGCACCGCCACGTCGCAGCGGTCGAGCCAGCCGGCAACGACCCCGGCAAGCGTGCCCTTGGGCGCGGTCTCCAGCGTGCGGACAATCTCGGCAAGGGACGGCGGCTCGTCCGGGCCGGGCGGCGCGGGCCACATCAGCGCCACCGTCTCGGCGAGGTCGCCCACATAATCATAGGACCAGCCGAACAGCACCGGATCGGTCCGCGCGGCGGCCAGATCGCGGATCAGCCCGGGCTTGGCGGCGGTGAACGCAAGCTCCCCCGCGATCGCCGCCAGCCCGATGCCGCGATCGGGATCGGGCTCGGTCGCGAAGTAGCGGCGCAAGAGGGCGATCTTGGCGGTTCGCCCGTGCGTGAACACCAGCCGCTCCAGAAGCTCGGCGAAGGCGCGCATGATTTCTTCATATCGGCGCGGGCGCCGAACGCCCAAGACGCGCTATAAGCACGCATGGACGCGCCCACCCTCGACTGCCTGAAATGCCCGAGCCTGTGCTGCCGGATGGCGGGCTATGTCGAAGTGAGCCGCGCCGACATCAGGCGGCTGGCGAAGTTCCTTGGCCTGACGGTGACGGAGTTCGAGCGCCGCCACATCGTCGAGCGCACGCGCAAGGGCGCCAAGCGCATCAAGTCGGGCTACACGGTCTGCCAGTTCCTGGGCGAGGACCGGCTGTGCACGGTCTATGCGGCGCGGCCCCGGGATTGCCGCGGCTATGTATGCTGGAACCAGCAGGACGACACGGTCTATCAGTTCGCCCGCATGTTCCAGACCGCGCCGGCGGAGCTGCGCGCCCAGGAGGCCGCTGAGGCGGCGGCCGAGCGGGAGAAAGCGCGGCGGTAGGGGAAGCAGAAGTCCCCCTCCCCTTGCGGGACGGGGTCAGGGGGAGGGGCAAGCGCCGCAAAGCCGGCTGGCGCCGCTCTCCTTGCGGCTTTCCCGCCCGCGGCCTATGTGGGGCCGCCAAGGTCGGAATTGGCCTGCGCGAGTCGCGCCGGCCGCCCCGCGCGAAAGGCCGCCGCCCATGGCACTCGATACCCCGGACCCGCTCCAGCTCTCGCGCATCGACGAGGCGCTCGCCTTCGACGACGTGCTGCTGGTGCCCGCCTATTCGCAGGTGCTGCCGAGCGAAACCGACACGCGCACCCGCCTGACCCGCGAGATTCCGCTGAACATTCCGCTCGTCGCGGCGGCGATGGATACGGTCACGGAAAGCGCCATGGCGATCGCCATGGCCCAGCTCGGCGGCATCGGCGTGATCCACAAGAACTTGGAGCCGGAGGCCCAGGCCGCCGAGGTGCGGCAGGTCAAGAAGTTCGAATCAGGCATGGTGGTGAACCCGCTCACCATCCACCCCGACCAGACGCTCGCCGATGCCCGCGCGCTGATGGCGACGCACCGCATCAGCGGCATCCCCGTGGTGGAGCGCGGCACCGGCCGCCTGGTCGGCATCCTGACCCATCGCGACGTGCGTTTCGCGACCGATCCCGGCCTGCGCGTCTATGAGCTGATGACGCGGGAGAACCTCGTCACCGTGCGCGCCGATGTCGGCGCCGAGGAGGCTCGCCGGCTGCTCCATCGCCACCGGATCGAAAAGCTGCTCGTGGTGGACGACGCCTATCGCTGCGTCGGTCTGATCACCGTCAAGGACATGGACAAGGCGCAGGAGCATCCACTCGCCAACAAGGACGCGATGGGCCGGCTGCGGGTCGCCGCCGCCACCGGTGTCGGCGCAGCGGGCGCCGAGCGGGCGCGGACGCTGATCGCGGCCGAGGTGGACGTGATCGTGGTCGATACCGCGCATGGCCACTCCCAGGGCGTCTTGCACGCGGTGGAGGCGATCAAGAGCTTGTCCAATTCCGTCCAGGTGGTGGCCGGCAACGTCGCCACGCCCGAGGGCGCGCTAGCGCTGATCGAGGCCGGGGCGGATGCGGTGAAGATCGGCATCGGTCCGGGCAGCATCTGCACGACGCGCGTCGTCGCCGGCGTCGGCGTGCCGCAATTCACCGCCATCATGGAGTGCGCCGCCGCCTGCCGCGAGCGCGGCGTGCCGGCGATCGCCGATGGCGGGATGCGGAACTCGGGCGACATCGCCAAGGCGATCGCGGCGGGTGCCGATTGCGTAATGATGGGCAGCCTGCTCGCCGGCACCGACGAGGCGCCCGGCGAGGTGTTCCTCTATCAGGGCCGCTCCTACAAATCCTATCGCGGCATGGGCAGCATCGGCGCGATGGCCAGGGGATCGGCCGACCGCTATTTCCAGCAGGACATCAAGGACCAGCTCAAGCTCGTGCCCGAGGGCGTGGAGGGAAGGGTCGGCTACAAGGGCCCCGTAGCGCCCGTGGTGCACCAACTCGTCGGCGGCCTGCGCGCCGGCATGGGCTACACCGGGTGCCGCACCATCGGCGAGTTGCAGCAACATGCCCGCTTCCGGCGCGTTACCGGCGCGGGGCTGCGCGAGAGCCACGTGCACGACGTCGCCATCACGCGCGAGGCGCCGAACTACCGTCAGGAGTAGGCAGATGGTGCAGGTCGCGGTGTTCGACGCCTACGGCACCCTGCTCGACGTGCACTCGCCGATGCGCGCCGAAGCCGCCCGGCTCGGCCCCGATTGGCAGCGCATCAGCAGCGAGTGGCGCAGCAAGCACATCGAATACACCTGGGTCCGCACGCTCGCGGGCGCCCCGCGCCGCAGCTTCTGGGATCTGGCCGCCGAGGCGCTGGAGGTGGTCACGGCGCGCAACAAGATTGCCGACCGCGCCCTGCTCGACCGCTTGCTGCAAGGCTTCCGGCGCCTCGACACCTACCCGGAGGTGCCGGCGGCGCTGCGGGCGCTCAGGGCCAAGGGCATCAAGCCGGTGATCCTCTCGAACGGCGATCCCGCGCTGTTGGCGGAGGCCGCGACCCAGGCCGGCATCGCGGGGCTGCTGGAGGCCAACATCAGCGCCGAGGCGGCCGGCGTGTACAAGCCCGATCCGCGCGTCTACCGGCTGGTGACGGACCGTTTCGCGCTGCCCGCCTCGGACATGGCGTTCTTCTCCTCCAACCCATGGGACGCGTTCGGCGCCATGTGCTTCGGCTTCCAGGTGTTCTGGGTGAACCGGACCGGGCTCACGCCGGAGTACGGACTGGACGCAGGCGCGACGATTCTGAGCGATCTGAGCAACATTCCGCTCTGAGCCCCAGGGGTCGCGCCGCTCCCCCGATCCCCCTATCCTCCGCCCCCAGCAACCAGGGGGGTGGGGATGGCGTCGTTCCTCTTCGCGGGCGGCCGCTTCCTCGATCCGCGCGCCGACGCGCTGCGCGAGGGCATCGACGTGCTGGTCGAGGACGGGCTGGTGAAGGAAGTGGCCGACCGGCCGATCCGCGCCGGCAGCGCCACGCGGATCGAGCTCGGCGGGCGCACGCTGATGCCCGGCCTGATCGACGCGCACATCCACCTCGTGCTCACCGAGGTGAATTTGCAAACCCTCTCCGACATTCCCCTCACCCTGCTCGCCGCCAAGGGCTCGGTTGCGGCGCGGGCGATGCTGATGCGCGGCTTCACGACGCTGCGCGATACCGGCGGCACCGACTGGGGGCTGAAGGCGGCGTTCGAGCAGGGCCTGTTCGAGGGGCCGCGCCTCTTCATCTCCGGCGCGCCGATCAGCCAAACCGGCGGGCATGGCGATTTCCGCAAGCGCACGCAAACCCGCTTCGAGTGCGCCTGCTGCGCCGGCGTGTCGTTCGTCTCGCGCATCGCCGACGGGCTGCCCGAGGTGATCCGCGCCACCCGCGACGAGCTCCGCAAGGGTGCCGATCAGATCAAGATCATGGCCTCGGGCGGCGTTGCCTCGCAGCTCGATCCGCTGGAGAGTCTGCAGTTCCGCGAGGACGAGATCGAGGCGGTGGTGGACGAGGCGCGCCGCTGGGGCACCTATGTCTGCGCCCACGCCTACAGCGCCGAGGCGATCACCCGCGCAGTGCGCGCCGGCGTGCGCACGATCGAGCACGGCAATCTGATCGACGCAGCTTCGGCGCGGCTGATGGCCGAGCGCGGCGCCTTCATCGTGCCGACGCTCGTCACCTATGATTCCATGCGCCAGCGCGGCGCCGATTTCGGCATGTCCAAATACAGCCTCGCCAAGAACGAGATCGTGCTGCACGCCGGTTTGCAGTCCTTGGAAATCTGCCGCGCGGCGGGCGTGGAGATCGGCTTCGGCACCGACCTCCTGGGGCCGCTGCAAGGCGATCAATGCAACGAGTTTTCCATCCGCGGCCAGGCGATGCCGGCCGCCGACGTGATCCGCTCGGCGACCATCGTGAACGCCCGCATTCTCCGCCAGGAAGGCAAGCTCGGCGAACTGGTCGCCGGCGCGCATGCCGACCTTCTGGTGGTGGAGGGCGACCCCTACCGCGACCTCTCGGTCCTCGCCGGGGGCGGGGAGCGGCTGGCCGCGATCATGCTGGGCGGGCGGTTCGTAAAAAATGCGCTCTAGGCAGCGTTCCCGCTCCGCTTCCGCGAGAGGGTCAGGCGGAGGGGTCCGCGCCGCATCGATGGCGCGGAGGCACACTTGAGCGCCACCGCCGTCGTCTCCCAACCCCACGCCGACCCCGCCGCCGCGCTCGGGCGCGCCGCCGTGCTCGCGCTGATCGCCGCCGGCCTGCTCATCATCTTCGTGCCCCTGCTGCTCACCCTCTATCTCAGCCTGTTCGACGAGAAACTTATCCTCTTTCCGCCGCGCGGCTACACGCTCGCATGGTATCCCGCCATCATCCCTAATTTCGGCGGCGCGGTGCTGGTCAGCCTGGAGCTCGCCTTCGGCGCGGTGATCGGCAGCTTGCTGATCGGCGTGCCGGCGGGCATCGCGCTCTCGCGCTACCGTTTCCGGGGCGCCGGCATCATAAGCACGCTGCTGCTGGCGCCGCTCACGGTGCCGGGTATCGCGCTCGGCCTCGCCATCTACCTCTTTCTGGTGCTGATCGAGATCGGCACCGGCTGGCCGCTCACTGGCTCGCTGCTCGGCCTTATCCTCTCCCACCTGATCGTTACCATGCCCTGGGTGGTGCGGCTGTCGGTGGCGAGCCTCGTCAACCACGACCGCGCCGCCGAGGAAGCCGCCGCCAGCCTCGGCGCCTCGCCCGTGCGGGTGATCTGGCGCGTCACCCTGCCGGCGATGCGCCAAGGCATCATCGCCGCCGGCCTCTTTGCCTTCATCACCTCCTTCGGCAATCTGGAGATGGCGCTCTTTTTGGTGGCACCCGGCGTCACCACGCTGCCGGTCGCGATCCTCGAATATCTCGAATACCATATTGATCCGCTGGTCGCGGCGGTTGCGGTGGCACAGATGGTGCTGATCGCACTCCTGCTGCTGGTGCTCGACCGCTTCGTGCGGCTCGGACAGGTGGTGCGATGAGCGCCGCCGCGCTTCAGTTGCGCGCGCTCTCGCGCCAGTTCGGCACGCATTACGCCGTGCGCGGCGTCGATCTCGATGTCGCACCGGGTGAGATGATCGTGCTGCTCGGCCCGTCGGGCTGCGGCAAGACCACCACCTTGCGGATGCTCGCCGGGTTCCTCTCCGCCTCCTCGGGCGACATTCTGCTCGACGGTGCGAGCATCGCCGCCCTGCCGCCGCACCGGCGCGATATCGGCATCGTGTTCCAGAGCTATGCGCTGTTTCCTCATCTCAGCGTGGCGCGCAATGTCCGCTTCGGCCTGGAGATGCGCCGCGTGCCGCGCGCGGCGGCAGACGAGCGCGTGGCCGAGATGCTACGGCTGGTGAAGCTCGACCGTTTCGCCGACCGCCTGCCGCGCCAGCTTTCCGGCGGTCAGCAGCAGCGCGTCGCACTCGCCCGCGCGCTCGCGATCCGTCCCAGATTGCTGCTGCTCGACGAGCCGCTGTCCAATCTCGACGCGGCGCTGCGCCAGGAGATGGCGCGTGAGATCCGCATCCTGCAGCGTGAGGGCGGCATCACCTCGATCGTCGTCACCCACGACCAGAGCGAGGCGATGGCGATGGCCGACCGACTCGTCATCATGCGCGACGGCGTAGTGGAGCAGGTCGGCAGCCAAGAGGAGGTTTACGAGCGGCCCGCCACGCCCTTCGTGGCGAGCTTCATCGGCCAGAGCAACCTCATACGCGGGCGTCTGGCCGACGCGGGCACGCTGGTGACGGAGGGCGGCGCGCGCGTGGCACTCGCCGCGCGCTATGCGGGTGCGGGCGCGGCGTGTCTCGCGGTGCGCCCCGAGAGCATCCGGCTGGCCGCCAAGGGTGGGAGCGCCGGCGGGGTGGTGCGACTGTGCACCTATCTCGGTGCGGTGCTGGAGCACGTGGTGCGGCTCGAGGACGGCACCGACCTGATCGTGCGCGGCGCCGGCGAGCGCCACGAGGCCGGCGCGCGCGTCAGCCTGATCTGGAGTGCTGCGGCGGAACGTGTATTCGATGCGGACGACCGGCCGGCGGCGCAGCTCGCCGAAGCGGAGCCGGCGATGACAGGGGGACAGCAAACATGGGCAAGATGAACGGCGTTTCGGTGCACCTGTCGCGGCGCACCGTGCTGGGCGGCGCCGCCGCGCTCGCCGCGCCGGCGCTGCTCGGCCGCGCCGCGTGGGCGGACGAGCGCTGCGTTGTCGGCACCTGGGGTGGCGACTATGCGCGGCTCCTGCGCGAGAACATCGACGATCCGATCCTGAAGAAGCAGGGCGTCGAGGTGGTGCAGACGGTTGCCGACGAAACCCCGCGCGTCGCGCAGGTGTTCGCGCAGAAGGCGCTGCCGCGCGGCACGCTCGACATCGCCTGCGTCGGCGCGCCGAACGGTTACCGGATGGCGGCGGCGGGTCTTCTGGAAACGCTCGACGAGACCAAGGTGCCGAACCTCAAGCACGTCATTCCCGTGCTGCACAATGGCGCGTTCATGCCTGATCAGTTCGTGCCGCACATCTACAGCGTGCAGGGGATCGCGTACAATCCAAAGACCGTGCAGACGCCGCCGAAAAGCTGGACCGACCTGCTCGATCCCAAGTGGAAGGGCAAGGTCGGGATGCTGGCAACCGCCGGCACCTGGATTATGCAGGGCGCGGCGCTCGCTGTGGGTGGCAACCCGGACGATTTCGACAAGGCCAAGGAATACCTGCTGAAGCTCAATGCGAACGGCCTGCGCGTCTATGCCGAAACTGACGACATGGCGCCCGCCTTCAAGTCGGGAGAGATCGAGGTCGGCGTGGTTTGGCTCGCGCGCACCGTAATGTGGCAGAATGCCGATTTCCCGGTGGCCGGTTTGGTGCCCGAGGAGGGCGCGATCATCTACATCTCCGGCATGGTGATGCCGAAGAACGCGCCCGACAAGCAAGCGGCGTACAAATACATGAACGCGCTCCTGGAACCGTCGGCGCAGCAGGGCTTCGCCGCGCATATGGGCTATATCCCGACGGTGAACGATGCGGATCTGACGGGCAAGACTGCGCAGCAGCTCGCGCTGCCGGAGAACG
The DNA here is from genome assembly GCA_035685165.1 of Acetobacteraceae bacterium. Lineage (GTDB taxonomy): Bacteria > Pseudomonadota > Alphaproteobacteria > Acetobacterales > Acetobacteraceae > DATFDN01. Next base: position 241,467 of record DASRBI010000010.1, on the reverse strand, counting down.
CCAAGCTCGTGCAGTCGGACTACGCCAAGGTGGCTGCGCTGACGCCGGAGCTGAACGATTGGTGGCTGAAAAACATTCTGCGGAAGTAAGCGTGCAGCCCGCCACCTCACGCGGCCCCTCTCCGCCCCCGGGGACGGAGAGCCGCGGATCAACTCCGGGGCGGGATGAGGTGGCGGAATGAACGAAGCAGGCCGAGACCGGCTCGCCGCCACCACCCTGCTCGCCCCGGCGACAGTCCTCGCCGTGCTGATGCTGCTGGCGCCGCTCGCCTTGCTCGCCCGCTACAGCCTCAACAAATTCGACCCGACCGAGCTGATGATCGCGGCGCTCACGCTGCAAAACTATACGCGCTTCTTCTCTGATCCCTATTATCTCGGCGTTCTCGTCACTACCGTGCGCGTCACCGCGATCGTCACCGCCGCCTGCCTCCTGATCGGCGTGCCGATGGCGTGGCGGCTGGCGCGCACGCAAAGCCGGTGGAAATCGGCCTTCGTCGTGGCGCTGATCCTGCCGCTCTTCATCGGCTCAGTCACGCGCACCGCCGGGTGGATGATCCTGTTCTCCCGCGGCGGCATGATCGACATCGCGAGCCGCGCAATCCTCGGCGTACAGGGTCTCGACCTGATGTACACCGAAACCGCGGTCATCCTCGGCATCATCTCGATCAACCTGCCCTTCACCATCCTGACCTTGCAAAGCGTGTTCGAGGGCATCGACCCCAGACTAGAGGAAGCCGCCGCCAGCATGGGCGCTGCACCCGGCGCGCGCTTCCGGCGCGTCATCATGCCGCTCGCGATGCCTGGCGTGCTGATCGCCGGCGCGCTCTGTTTCATCCTCAGCATGAATGCCTTCGCCACGCCGCTGCTGCTCGGCGGCCCGCGCTTTCAGATGATGGGGCCGCTGCTGTACTGGGAGTTCTCCAACAACAACAACTGGCCGTTCGCCGGCGTGCTGGCGTTTGTCCTGATGGGCACCACGCTCGGTCTCACGGCGCTCGCCAACGTCGCCGTGCCGCGCCGCTACCGGCCCGCATAGAAAGGAAAACGATGTCCGACAGCGATCGCGACAGCAGCGCGTGGCGCACGCCGCCCTCGGCCTATCTCGCCACGCGCCCGCCGGCCGGGCCAGCCGGCACGCCGCGCTCGCACTATGTGACGATGCGCGACGGCTGCCGGCTCGCGGTCGATGTGTACCTCCCGCCGGGCGCGCGCGGCAGGGTGCCGGCGATGTTCGTGCCCACACCCTACTACCGCCGCTTCGCGCTGCGCGCCGGCGCGCCCGCCGGCACCGAGGACGCGCCGATGGTCGCGCGCTACCGCGACCTGTTCGTCCCGCGCGGCTATGCGATGGTCGCGGCCGATGTGCGCGGCACCGGAGCGAGCTTCGGCACGCGCGACAGTTTCCGCTCGCCGCGCGAGCGCGACGACTACCGAGAGCTCGCCGACTGGATCGTCGCCCAGCCCTGGTGCGACGGCCGGATCGGCGGCGTCGGCATCTCCTATGGCGGCGCGGCGAGCGATTTCCTCGCCAGCACCGGGCACAAAGCGGTACGCGCGGTCGCACCCCTGTTCGCCGTGTGGGACACCTATTCCGATCATTACTTTCCCGGCGGCCTGAAGCTCAATCGGCTGGCGGTGAATTACGACGCGCTGATGATGGCGCTCGATCACGACCGCCGCGACTTGTTGGAGCAGTTCGCTTACTTCAAGGATCCGAACCTCGCCGGGCCGAAGCCGGTGGACGAGGACGCGGACGGCAGCTTGCGCGACGAAGCGGTGCGCGCGCATCGCGGCAATTTCCGGATGCCGGAGCTCCTCGCCGAGTTCCGCTATCGCGACGACGCGCTGCCGTACGATCCGGGCTTCACCCCCGCCGCGTTCAGCCCCTGCACTTACGCCGACAGAATCCCGGAGGACGTGGCGGTGTTCTCCGTCTCCGGCTGGATGGATGGCGCGGGCTACATGAACGGCGCCATCGCGCGCTATCTCACGCTGCCAAACCCCGACCACCATCTCCTGCTCGGACCGTGGGATCACGGCGCGCGCATCAATGTCTCGCCCTGGCGGGGCGAGGAATCGCCCGCATTCGCGCTGGACGGCGCGATCCTGCGCTTCTTCGACGAATATCTGATGGAGCGCCACACCGGCCTGCGCGACGAAGCGCGGGTCCACTACTTCGCCTGCCACGCCGAGCAATGGCGCGCTGCGCCTTCGTGGCCGCCGGTGCGCGAGACGACGCGGCTCTATCTCGATTCCGATGCCAGCCTCCGCGCCGCCGCCCCTCGCGCGAGCGAGACGCGCCACGCGGTCGATTTCGGCTTCGGCACCGGCGAGACGACGCGCTACGAACGGCTCGCCGGGTTCGATACACGGGCCTACTACCCCGACTGGGGACGCACCGAGACCGCGCTGCCGCATTGGCGGTCCGAACCGTTGCCGCAAGCGGCCGAACTGGCGGGACACGCCGTGGTCACGCTCTGGCTTTCCGCGACCGAGGCGGATGCCGCCGTGCACGTCTATCTCACCGAGGAAGAGGCGGACGGCACGCTGCGCTATGTGACCGAAGGCGTGCTGCGCGCGCTGCATCGGAAGCTCAGCGAACCGCCGGCCAATTACCGCGCATGCTGGCCGTTCCGCTCCTTCCATCGCGCCGATGCCGCGATGCTCGTCCCCGGCGTCCCCGCTGAACTCGTCTTCGCGCTGCTGCCGACCGCCTGGCGGTTCGCCAAAGGCAGCCGCATCCGACTCGCCATCGGCGGCGGCGACTGCGACCATTACGGGCAGGTGCCGCACGGGCGCCCGCCGATCTTCACCATCCATAGCGGCGGCGCGCACGCCTCGTGCATCGACCTGCCGCTCCGCGCGGGAGACGGCATATGACGGACAAGCCGGATGCGGGCGAGGAACTGACGGCGCTACGCGCCAAGCAGGGAATGCCGCCGCTCCAGCCTGCGGGCAAGCGCGACCGCGGCATCGGACCGTTCGCGCGGCTCGTGCTGCGCGGCGCCACGGTGATCGACGGCACCGGCGCGCCGCCGATCGGCCCGATCGACATCGTGGTGGAAAAGGGGCGCATCGCGGAGATGCGGAAGGTTGGCGTGCCGAAGGCGCCGATCAACGAAGAGCGGCGGCCCCCACGGGGCGAGCACGAGATCGACTGCCACGGTCGCTTCGTCACGCCGGGCTTCATCGACTGCCATGCCCATGCCGGAGTTCCCTACCACTGGGTGCACGGCTGGGTGCCACCGGTCGATTACGTCTATAAACTTTGGCTCGCGCACGGCGTGACGACGGTGCGCGAGATGGGCTCGTTCAATGGATTGGGCTGGATGCTCCAGCAGCGCGCCGCGTCGGAGGCGAACGAGATCGCCGCCCCGCGGCTGCTCGCCTACGCCTATATCCCGCTCGTGAACGACATGCTGAAGACGCTGCACACGCCGGACGAGGTGCGCGAGTGGCTGCGACGCATCAAGGCGCGCGGCGCCGACGGGGTGAAGTTCTTCGGCGCCCCGCCCGCGCTGATGCGCGCGGCGCTGGAGGAGTGCCGCGCGCTCGGCCTGCGCTCGGGCTGCCATCACGCGCAGATGGCGGTCTCGCGGATGAACGCGCTCACCTCCGCCGAATGGGGCCTAACCAGCGCCGAGCATTATTACGGACTGCCGGAATCGCTATTCGAGGACCGGGTGGTGCAGAACTATCCGGCCGATTACGACTACGGCGACGAGTATTTCCGCTTCGCCTACGCCGGCCAGAGCTTCCGTCAGGCGGCGCCGCCCGGCAGCGCGAAATGGAACGCGGTGCTCGACCGCTATCTCGCACTCGGCTTCACCTTCGTGCCTACCTTCTCGATCTACGATGCCAACCGCGACCTGATGCGCGCGCGCCAGGCGGACTGGCATCACGACTATGCCTGGAAGTCGATGTGGGACTTCTTCCAGCCGGGGCGTGGCGCGCACGGCTCGTACTGGTTCCGCTGGTCCACCGCCAACGAGGTCGAGTGGAAGGAAAACTACCGACTCTGGATGCAGTTCATCAACGACTATAAGAACCGCGGCGGGCGCGTGTGCACCGGTAGCGATTCGGGATTCATTTTCCAGCTTTTTGGGTTCGGCTATGTGCGCGAGCTGGAGCTGATGCAGGAAGCAGGCTTCCATCCGCTGGAGGTGATCCGCGCCGCGACCTCGCAGGGCGCGGAGCTGATCGGGCTGCAGGACGAGATCGGCAGCGTGGAGGTGGGCAAGAAGGCCGACCTGCTGGTGCTGGATGAGAACCCGTTGACGGATTTCAAACTGCTCTACGGCACCGGCGCGATGCGGCTCAACGACGAGACGCGCAAGGTCGAGTGGCACCGCGCCCTGCGCCACACGATCAAGGGCGGCGTGATCTACGATGTGGAGGAGCTGCTTGCGGATGTGCGCGCGCTCGTGACGAAAAGCTACGCCGAGGCGCCAGCCGCGCGCCCGGAAGGGCGTCCGCACTGATCGCCACGGACCCCTCCCTGAGCTGCTCGCCCGTCATGGCGAGGCCCGCGCAAGCGGGCCGAAGCAATCCAGGGCCACCGCACGGCGCGGCGCCCCTGGATTTTGCATGTTGGGAGGGCCTAAGCCACCTCTTGGTTCGACGGCGACGGCCTCTTCGTCCCGACTGCCGTTTCGGCCGCGACGGCGCGCGCAGATCGCCTCAAGCCCGACCCGCAGGGCCGCCGCCGCGGGCGGCTTGGGCCTGAGGCGATCGCGCACGCCGTCAGGCTGGTCGGCGGCGGACGAGCGTCGCGCCGCTCTCGCGGCGTTCGCGATCACCGCGTTGAGGAGGCAAAAATTTTGTTGCCGGGGATAATATGACCACCGACTTCCTTGTCCTCACCGGCTTCCTCGGCAGCGGCAAGACAACGCTGCTGCGCGACTTCCTTGCGCTGCCGGAAGCCGTCGATACGGCGGTCATCGTCAACGAAGTCGGCGCGATCGGCCTCGACGGCGCGATCCTTGCGGAAGGCGGCGACGTGCCGGTGCTGCTGCTCGGCAATGGCTGCGTGTGCTGCTCGCTGGGCGGCGATCTGGAGCGCAGCGTCGCCCGCCTGATCGCCGCGCGCGCCCGCGCCAACCTGCCACCCGCCCGCCGGATCGTGCTGGAAACCAGCGGCGTGTCGAAACCGGCGCCGATCCTACGCTCGCTCGCCTCATTGCCCGCGCTCGATCTGCGCGTCGGCGTGGTGGCGACGTTCGACTGCGCCCGCGGCCTTGCCGTGGGCGACTTCGAGGAAGCCGCCGCGCAATGGGCCGGCGCGCAGGCGATCGTGCTGACCAAGCGCGATCTGGTGGACGCGGTTTGCCTGGAGCGCGCGCGGAAAGAGGCGCGCGGCGTCGGCCCGCTCGCGGCGCTGATCGACGAACCGCAACGCGCCGCCGCCGCCCGCGCCGCCTTCACGCTGCACGCCGCCGCGCCGCGCTTCGTCGCGGACCTGCCGGAAGGGGCGCATCCGCGCATCACGCCCCTGCTCGCGCGCTTCGTCGCGCCGGTTCCCTACGAGGCGCTCGCCACCTTTCTCGACGACCTCGCCGGCTTCTGCGGCGAGCGGCTGCTGCGGGTGAAAGGCGTTGTTCGCGTGCAAGGCGCGCCGGCGCCGTTGCTGATTCAAAGCGTCGGCACCATGTTCAGCGCGCCGCGCCCGTTTGCTTCATGGAACAGCAACGAGTCATTCCTCGTGCTCATCCTGCGCGACGCGGCCGAGGCCGAGGTCACGCCGCTTGCCGGCGGATTGCCGGTTTCCTTTGGCGCGGCGGGCTGAGCGGCCTACCCCGCAATCGGCTCCAGCCGCTCCGCCAGCCGTCCCAAGCCCCAGTCCCGCGCCAGCGCCGCCGCGTCGCGCCAGCGCGGCGTCTGGTCCGGCAAATCGGGAACGGGCGCGGCGGCGTCCATCGTCGCGATGCGGCGAAACAGGCGCAGCGCCTCGGCCTGCGCGGCGAAGCGGCCGTCGACGAGGGCCGCTTCCAGCGTGCCGTAGCGCCGCAGCAGGTCGGCCGCACCTTTCGGCCCGACGCCGCGCGCGCCTGGCAGTCGGTCGGACGGATCGCCGCGCAGCGCGATGAAATCCGGCACTTGCCCGGGAGCGACGCCGTAGCGCGCCCGCACCTCGGCGGGACCGATGCGCGCCACCTCGCCCGCCCTCACCGGAAACAGAATCGTCGTGCGCGCCGAGGCAAGCTGAAACGAATCGCGGTCCCCGCTCGCCACCAGCACCGTGCCGCCGCGCCGCTCCTCCGCCGCCACGGCGGCGGCGAGAAAATCGTCGGCCTCGAACCCGGCTTGCTTGCCGTACGCGAACCCGCAGCGGGCGACGAAGGAGGGCAGGATCTCCAGTTGGTCCAACAGTTCGGGTGCCATCTCCCGGCCCGACTGGTAATCGGGGAACAACAGCTGGCGCTGGTTCGGCACGCTGAGCGTGTCCCAGCCGACGAACACCGCGCGCGGATTTTCCTCTCTGTGCAGCCGCACGAGCAGGTTGGCGAAGCCCACGATCGCGCCCCCGCCGCCGCCATCGGCACGGCGGATCGTCTTCGGCAGCGCGTGATGGGCGCGGTGCGCGAAGAAATCGCCATCGACGACGAGCAGCGGCCTCCCCATGGGCGCATATTGACGGGCACAGCCACCGCGCGCCAATCGGCGCCGGTGGAACAGCCCGCGCCCGCCTTGCTCGAAGTCCGCGGCCTGCGCCGCCGGTTCGGCGGCGTGGCGGCGCTTGCCGGGGTCGATCTGGATGTGCGCGCGGGCACCATCACCGCGCTGATCGGCCCCAACGGCGCCGGCAAGACGACGCTCTTTCAATGCGTCAGCGGCGTGCTGCGCGCCGATGCCGGCACGGTGCGCTTCGCCGGGCGGGACATCACCGGCTGGCGCCCCGACCGCATCACGCGCGCGGGCCTTGTGCGGAGCTTTCAGATCGCGCGCGGCATCCCGCGCCTCTCGGTGCTGGAGAACCTGCTGCTCTATGCGCCGAGCCCGCCGGGTGAGCAGGTCGGCGCGGCGCTGCTCGGGCTCGGGCGCGCGCGGGAGGAAGCGGCACTCGATCAGGCGATCGAAGTCGCGCGCCGGCTCGGCCTGCTTGCGCTCGGCAACGATCCGGCCGACGCGCTCTCGGGAGGCCAGAAGAAGCTGCTGGAGATCGGCCGCGCGCTGATGGCGCGCCCGCGCATGATCATGCTCGACGAGCCGGTGGCGGGCGTGAACCCGACACTTGCCGAACAGATCGCCGCGCACCTGCGCGCCCTGCGCGGCGAAGGGATGACGTTCCTGGTGATCGAGCATCATATGGATATCGTCGCGCGGCTCTGTGACCCGGTGATCGTGATGGCGGAGGGTGCGGTGCTGACCGAGGGAACCTTCGCCGCGGTCGCTGACGATGCGCGCGTGCAGGAAGCCTATATGGGCCGGCGCGCGCGATGATCCTGCGCTGCGAGAGCGTCGTGTGCGGCTACGGCGCCGCCGACCACATCCTGAAAGGTGCCGAACTCTCCGTCGCGCCGGGCGAGATGGTGGCGGTGATCGGCCCGAACGGAGCGGGCAAATCGACGCTCTTGAAGGCGATCGCCGGGCTCCTGAGGCTGACGACGGGAACCATCCTGCTCGACGGCGCGCCGATCCATCAGCTTCCGCCCGGCGAGCGCGCGCGGCGCGGTATCGCCTTCGTGCCGCAGGAGGCGAATGTCTTTCCCTCGATGAGCGTGCGCGACAATTTGGAGATGGGCGGGCTGATCGAACCGCGTCACATCAAGGAGCGCGTCGCGGCGCTGTCGGCGCGCTTTCCCGTCCTCGCCGAGAAGCGCCGCGCGCCGGCGCGCACGCTGTCGGGCGGGCAACGGCAGGTACTGGCGATGGCGATGGCGCTGATGGTGTCCCCGCGCCTCCTTTTGCTCGACGAACCCTCGGCCGGCCTGTCGCCGGTCGCCGCCGAATCGCTGTTCGACGCCATCGTTGAAATCCACCACACCGGCACCTCGATCGTCATGGTGGAGCAGAACGCGCGCGAGGCGCTGCTGATCGCCGACCGCGGCGTGGTGCTGGTGGACGGGCGCACGGCACATGCAGGCCCCGCACGCGCGATGGCCCACGACCCCGACATCCGCCGCCTGTTCCTCGGCGGCTGAGCCGGTGTAATCTCGGCAAAACGGGAGGTTTTCTCGATGGCACTCACGCGCCGCGCCGCCTTGGCGGCTGGGCTCGCATTTCCGTTCGTCAGCCGCGTCCGCGCCGCCGAGGAGCCGCTTCGGATCGGCGCGCTTTGTCCGCTGACCGGCGCGGGCGGCCAGTACGGCCCGTCGATGGTGAAGGTGATCCAGGCGACGGTGCGGCAGATCAACGATGGGGGCGGCATCGACGGCCGCGCCATCGCGCTGACCGTCGCCGACACGCAAACCAATCCGGACGCGACGGTGGCCGGCGCGCACAAGCTGATCGACGTGGATCGCGTCGCCGCCATCGCCGGCACCTGGGCGAGCGCCGACACCACCGCCGCCGCGCCGCTCTGCTGGGAGGCGCAGGTGATGCTGTTCACCGTCTCGGGCGCCGATTCCATCACCAAGCTGCCGCACAAGGGCTACATCATCCGCACCCAGCCGAACACCGAATTGCAGATGACGCGCGTCGGGCAGTTTCTGCTCGACCAAAATATCAAGCGCGTGTTCGCGCTGTCGGCGCAGACGCCGTTCGCTGTGGACGCGTACAACACGATGGCCGGTGCGCTGAAGCAGGGCGGCGCCGAGGCGATCGGACAAATCGTCTATGACCCGCACCAGACGAGCTTCCGCTCGGAAATCGACCGCGCGATGGCTTCGAAGCCCGACGCGCTCTTTCTCGGTGCCTACGCGCCCGACCTCACCGTATTGCTGCGCGAGATTTACCAGGCCGGCTATGACGGGCACCGCATGACCTATGGCTACGCGGCGACGCCGAAGGTGATTTCCAGCCTGCCGCCCGCCGTCACCGACGGGCTTTGGTTCTTCTCCCCCTCGCCCGATCTCGGCAGCCCCGCCTATGCCGCCGTGCAGAAAATCCTCGGGACGACGGACCCCGATCCTTATTCGTGCCAGGTCTATGACCATGTGAACCTGATCGCGCTCGCGGTCGGCAAGGCGGGCGCGGCCACGGGGCCCGCGATCCACGACAATGTGCGGCGCATTAGCGCGGATGGCGGGCTGCTCGTCTACGACGCGCACACCGGGCTCAAGCTCATGAAGGAGGGCAAGAGCATCAACTACTCCGGCGCGTCGGGCCCCTGCCGTTTCACGCCGATCGGCGACATCACCACCTGCAAGTTCCGCTTCGACACGGTTGCCGGCGGGCAGGTGAAGATGCTCTCGCTCTCCTGAGCTTGTGCTTCAGCTCGTCGTCAACGGGGCGATGGCGGGCGCGGTGCTCGCCGTGCCGGCGATCGGCTTCAACACCGTCTACGCGGTGCTCCGATTCGCCAATTTCGCCGTCGGTAGCATCGCCAGCGTCGGCGCCTTCGCCGGGCTGTTTGCCAACACCTTGCTCGGCTGGCCCGTCTGGCCCTCGTTGCTGATCGCCTTCCTCGTCGCGGGCGCGGTCGGCGTGGTGTGCGACGAAGCGGCGCTGCGCCCGCTGCGCGCGGCGGGGCCGCTGACGGTCGCGATCGGCTCGGTCGCGCTCGCGATCGTGCTGGAGAACGCGCTGCGCTTCGCCTTCGGCAACGACGCGCGCGGCTACGACGTGCCGGTCTATCGCGACTGGCATGCGATCGGCCTGCATGTCGGACCGCAGCAGGTGTTCGACGCGCTAGCGGCCCTGTTCGCGACCGCGCTGCTGTTCGGCTTCCTCACCTTCACCCGCGTCGGCAAGATGATGCGCGCGGTGGCTGACGATCCGGCGCTCGCCGCGCTCAAGGGGATCGAGGCGCGGCGTGTGGCGCAGGTGGCGAGCTTCACCGGGCTCGGGCTTGCCGGTTTCGGTGGGATGCTGGTCGGGCTCGAATCGCAGGTCGATCCGCTGACGGGATTTCGCGTGTTGCTGTCGATCTTCGCCGCCGCCGTGGTGGGCGGTCTGGGCAGCATTCCGGGCGCGGTGGCGGGCGCGTTCCTGATCGGCATCGGGGAAGAGGCATCCCTCATGGTGCTTCCGGCCGCCTACCGCGGCGCGGTGGGATTCGCCGCCATCCTGCTCGTGCTCTCGTTCCGTCCCGCCGGGCTGCTCGGGCAGCGCGCGGCATGACCGCCTATCTCGCCTCGCTGCTGGTGTTCGCCGGCATCAACGCGCTGCTCGCGCTCGGCCTCAACATCGTCTGGGGCTTGGGCGGGATGATCAATCTCGGGCTCGCGGGTTTCTTCGCCGTCGGCGCTTACGCCTCGGCGCTGCTGACAGTACGGCTCGGCTGGCCGATGGCGCCTGCGGCACTCGCCGCCATACTGATTGCCGCCCTTGCCGGCGCCGTGCTGGCGGCGATCACCGCGCGGCTGCGGGGCGATTATCTCGCACTGGTCACGCTCGGCTTCGCGCAGGTGATGCAGCTCGTCGCCGCCAACGAGATTTGGCTGACAGGCGGCACCGACGGCATCAGCGGCGTGCCCGGCCCGCTGCGCGGCGCGCTGACCCCCGCCGCCTTCGACCTGCTGTGCGTGGCGATCTGCTGGGCGCTGGTCGGCGCCGCGCTGCTCGCGCTGTCACGCCTTGCCGCTAGTCCCTTCGGGCGCGTGCTGCGCGCCATCCGCGAGGACGAGATGGTGGCCGCGGTCGCCGGCAAGCACGTGCTCGCCTTCAAGCTGCGCGCGTTCGCGATCGGCGCCGGGATCTCCGGCCTCGCCGGCAGCGTCTACGCGCATTTCAACGGCTACATCGCGCCCGACACGCTGGACGTGCTGCTGACGCTGAACGTCGTCCTGGCGCTGACGATGGGCGGTACGGGCCGGATGGCAGGCGCGGTCGCGGGCGCGCTTTTGCTCGAGCTTCTGACCGAGGGCACGCGCTTCCTCGGCGCAATTGTGCCGGCGCTCGCGCCGGTGCAAGTGGCGAGTTTGCGCGAGGCGGTGATCGGGCTCGCGCTCATTGTCGTGCTGCGCCTGCGCCCGCAAGGCTTGCTGCCGGAGCAGAGGCGCATCTTCAGCCTGGAGGCATCGGATGGGGAACGAACTCGACCTGCTCTGCGCGGCGCATGAGGCGGCCGATCAGCCGGCGGCGACCTTCCGCGCGCTCGACCGCGCGATGGGCGCGGCGATCGGCCACATCCTGTTCACCGTGCTCGTGCATCATCCGCGCCTGCGCGAATCGGAGCGCTACTACACGAACAAGCCGGCGGAATACCCGGTGGGCGGGCGCAAGCCTGTCACCGACGCGCCCTGGATGCGCCAGGTGATCGGCCGCGGCGAGCCCTATATCGGCCGCACGCGAGAGGACATCCGCGCCGTGTTTTACGATCACGAGCTGATCGCCTCGCTCGGCTGCGAGAGCGTGCTGAATGTGCCGGTGCGCTGGCGCGGCGAGACGCTCGGCACCGTCAACCTCCTACACCAGGCGGGATGGTACACCGAAGCGCATGTGCCTGTGGCGCGCCGCCTCGCGCAGACGACCCTGCCGGCGCTGATGCTGATCGCGCGCACCTGACGTCCCACGGGTCAGGCGGGCACCACGGCATCCATGAAAAGCGAGAGGTGGCGGCCCGCCACCTCGGCACGGGCCGAGTGGCTGAAGCAGTCGATCCGGAGCTGCGGGAAGGCCGAGCCCATGAACGTGCTCGGAACCGGATCGAAACCGCAAAGCCCGACCAGTTTCGCGAGCGTGTCGGCGTCGTAGCCGAACTTGTGCGTGGACATGAGCCCGTCGGGGCCCTTCGCGGCGCCGGCGTAATTGAGGAAGTACTCGAGAAGGGTGCGTTCCCGTGCTTCGCCGAACAGCGCCTGGTCGCGCCGCATCAAAAACTCTCTGTCTCCGGCCGCGTAGGCCAGAAGACATTGCCTTATGTCGGGGACCACGATCCGCAAGGCGCCGCCGGGCTTCAGGACCCGGCGGATGTGCGAGAGCACGGTGAAGGCCTCGTACGGATAATGGAAATGTTCGAGGACATGCGACATGAACACAAAATCGACGCTTGCTTCGCGGAAGGGCAGCGGCCGCAGCAGATTCATGATCACGTCGCCGAACTTCGCGTCCAGCGACACCCATCCATCGATGGTCTCGAATCCCGATCCGAGATTGAGCTTCAGTCCGGCTTCCCCCCTGGGCACCATGGCAGCTTGCCGCGCCGCGTTGCGCCGCGCCGCCGCCTTGATGTCGCTCTCCAGGGCGAGGATGTCGCGCCGTAGCCGGCCGAGGCGCTCGCGATAGCTCGGCAGGTTGAGACGGCGCCCCTCGGACCCGGGCGCGCTCACCAGCGCGCACAAATCCCCGGCTATGCTGTAGTTCGAGCGCGCGATCTGCTCCAGCCACTCGTTCGCTTCGCGTGCTTGCAGCCGGGGCCGCGCGGCCAAGTGGATCAGGCGCCATTGCCATGCCCTTGCGGCGCGGCGGAGACGGACAAGTCGCGGCATGGGCGGCGGCGGCTCCTCGGACCCGGCTAGCCCCATTCTTGCCCGATCACGGCGGTTCCGGCCACTATCCGTGGCATCCCGGTGCTCCGGGACCAGCCACACCGCTCCGTTCAGAGAGGAAACGCCGAATGCCCGCCTTCACCCGCCGGCGGTTCGCCGCCGCGGCCGCCGCCCTGCCGCTGTTCGCGATCCGCACGCGCCCGGCCAACGCCGCCGAATTCACCTACAAATATGCCGACAACCTGGCGCTGTCGCACCCGCTCAACAAGCGCATGGCGGAGGCCGTACAGGCGATCAAGGAGCAAACCGGCGGACGGGTGGAGATCCAGATTTTCCCCAATAGCCAGCTCGGGTCCGACACCGACATGCTAAGCCAGCTCCGCACCGGGGCGATCGAGTTCTTCACCCTGTCCGGGCTCATTCTCTCCACCTATGTTCCGATCGCCTCGATCAACGGCATCGGCTTTGCCTTCAAAAATTACGACCAGGTATGGGCCGCGATGGACGGCCCGGTCGGCAAGCTGGTGCGGGGCGAGATCGACAAGCGCGGCCTCGTTGCGTTCGAGCGCATCTGGGACAACGGCTTCCGCCAGACCACCACCTCCACCAAGCCGATCCGTGTGCCCGAGGATTTCCACGGCATGAAGCTGCGCGTGCCGGTGAGCCCGCTTTGGACCAGCATGTTCAGCGCGCTCGGCGCCTCGCCCGCCAGCATCAACTTCAACGAGGTCTATTCGGCGCTGCAAACGCATGTGGTGGACGGGCAGGAGAACCCGCTCGCCATCATCGAGACGGCGAAGCTCTATGAGGTGCAGAAATACTGCTCGCTGACTAACCATATGTGGGACGGGTTCTGGTTCCTAGCGAACCGCCGCGCCTTCGAGGCGCTGCCGCCGGACGCGCAGCAGGTGGTGATGAAGGAGATCAACCAGGCGGCGCTGCTGGAGCGCGCCGATGTGGCGAAGCTAAACGGCGAATTGCAGGGCAGGCTCACGCAGGACGGGCTCGCGTTCAACCCGGTCGATCCCGAACCGTTCCGCGCCACGCTGATCAAGGCGGGGTTCTACAAGGAATGGCGCGGCAAATACGGCGAGCAGGCTTGGCAGACGCTGGAGGGTGTGGTCGGCCAGCTTTCGTGATTGACCAAGTGGAGCAGCGGCTGATGAGTTCCCCCTCCCGTTGCGGGAGAGGGACAGCGGGAGGCGTGACGGCCCGCAGCGGCGTCGCGCCCGCTGGCAACGGCGATTTGCGCGGCCCCCTCCCCCTAACCCCCTCCCGGAAGGGCAGGGGGCACTCCCTGGGCCGTGCGTAAGTCGTTCCCCGCCGCCGCCGAGCGCCTGCTCCGCCATGCGGTGGAAATCCCCGCCGCCTGCCTGCTGGTGATCGAGATCGCCATCCTGCTCGCCGGCGTGATCGCGCGCTTCGTGCTGGATGCGCCGCTAGTCTGGTCCGACGAACTCGCCGGCATCCTGTTCCTCTGGCTCGCCATGCTGGGTGCCGTGCTCGCCTTGCAGCGCGGCGCGCATATGCGCCTTTCCACGCTCGCCGCGCGGCTGCCGCTGCGCTGGCAAGGCATGGCGCAAAGCCTCGCAATCGGTGCGGCCGCGCTGTTCCTCGCGCTCTTGCTGCCGCATGCGATTTCCTACGCCGAGGATCAGTCCTTCATTCAAACCCCGGCGCTCGGCTGGTCCGACATCGTGCGCGCGGGCGCCTTGCCGATCGGCTGTGCACTGATGCTGGCGAGCGCGGCGCAGCGCCTGTCGCACCAGCGCCCGCGCGACCTGATCGCGGTGGCGCTGCTGCTGGCGCTGCTCGCCCTCGGGCTCTGGCTCGCCGCACCGGCGCTGAAGGCGATCGGCAACTGGAACCTCGTCGTGTATTTCGTAGCTTTGCTCGGCGCCGGCGTGCTGGCGGGCGTGCCGATCGGCTTCGCCTTCGGGCTCGCCGCGCTTGCCTATCTGGCGACCACCAGCCATGTGCCGCTGAGCGTGCTGGTGGGCCGCATGGACGAGGGGATGAGCGGGCTCATCCTGCTCGCCGTGCCGCTGTTCGTGTTCCTCGGCACGCTGATCGAGATGACCGGCATGGCCGAGGCGATGGTCGGCTTCCTCGCCGCGCTGCTCGGGCATGTGCGCGGCGGGCTCTGCTATGTGCTGCTCGGGGCGATGTACATCGTCTCCGGCATCTCCGGCGCCAAGGCCGCCGACATGGCCGCCGTCGCGCCCGTGCTGTTTCCCGAGATGCGGCGGCGGGGGATGCACGAGGGCGAGCTCATTTCGCTGCTCGCCGCATCGGGGGCGATGAGCGAGACGATCCCGCCGTCTATCGTGCTGATCACCATCGGCTCGGTCACGGGCGTTTCCATCGCGGCGCTGTTCACCGGCGGGCTGATGCCGGCGCTCGTGCTGGCGCTGGCGCTCGGCGTAATCGCGCGCTTCCGCGCGCGCGGTGAATCGCTCGTGGGCGTCGGCCGGCCGGCGGCGCGCCGCGTCGGCCGCCTGTTCCTGATCGCGCTCCCGGCGCTCGTGCTGCCGTTCCTGATCCGCGCCGCGGTGGTGCGCGGAATCGCCACCGCTACCGAGGTCTCCACCATCGGCATCGCCTATGCCTTCGTGGCCGGGCTGCTGATCTACCGCCGCCTGCCTTGGCGGCGTGTCTATCCGGCACTCGTCGAAACGGCCACGCTGTCGGGGGCGATCCTGTTCATCATCGGCACCGCGACTTGCATGGCCTGGGCGCTGACCCAGTCCGGCTTCTCCCGCAGCCTCGCCACCGCGATGGCCGGAATGCCGGGCGGCGGCTGGGGATTCCTCGCGGTTTCTGTGATTGCGTTCATCATCCTGGGCAGCGTGCTGGAGGGCATTCCTGCGATGGTTCTGTTCGGACCGCTCCTGTTTCCGATCGCCCGCCAGATGGGCGTGAACGAGGTGCATTACGCGATCGTGGTGGTGCTCGCGATGGGCATCGGCCTGTTCGCCCCGCCCTTCGGCGTTGGCTACTACGCTGCCTGTGCGATCGGGCGCGTCGATCCCGACGCGGGGCTGCGCCGCATCTGGCCCTATCTCGGCGCGGTGCTGACAGGGCTCGTGCTGGTCGCCGCGGTTCCCTGGTTTTCCACCGGGTTCCTGGGCCGATGAGCGCGCGCCTCGCGTCTAAGGTGGCGATCGTCACCGGCGGACTTTCGGGCATCGGCGCCGCGGTCGCGGCGCGCTTCGCCGCCGAGGGGGCCGCGGTGATCGCCGCCGACATTTCCGCCGAGGCGCGCGCGCTGGGCGACGGGCCGCTTGCGCCGCTGCACGTCGATGTCTCCGACCTAGAAAGCGTGCGCGCACTAGTGGCTGCGGTGCTGGCGCGGCACGCAAGGATCGACTGCCTGGTCAACGCCGCCGGGATCGCGCGCGATGTTCCCTTCCTCGACACGCCGGTCGAGCTGTTCGACCGCATCATCGCCGTCAATCTGCGCGGCACGTTCCTGGTAGGCCAGGAATGCGCACGGGCGATGCGCGACGGCGGCAAGGGCGGTGCAATCGTCAACATCGCCAGCGTGTCCGGGATGCGCGGCAATGTCGGCCGCACCGCCTATGGCGCGAGCAAGGGCGGCGTGGTGATCCTGAGTCAGGTGATGGCGGTCGACCTGGCGCAATACGGCATCCGTGTGAACGTGATCGCGCCCGGCCCCATCGAAACCCCGATGGTCGCGGCGGTGCATGACGCGGCTATCCGGGACGCATGGACGCGGATCGTCCCTTTGAACCGCTACGGCACGCCGGACGAAGTGGCGGGCGCGGCACTGTTCCTCTGTTCCGACGACGCGAGCTACGTCAACGGCCATGTGCTCGCGGTTGATGGCGGCCTGCTCGGCGCCGGGCTGGCGCGGCGCTGAGACTCAGCAGCAGCCGCACCCGCATCCGCAGCCGTGCGCGCCGGGGCGGCAGCAGCCGCAGCCCATCACCTCGCAGCAATCATAACCGCAGCGATCCTCGCCGCATCCGCACCCGCCGCCGTGGCCGCCCCAGTGCGGCATCGCCATACCGCCGCCGAGGGCGCTGGCGCCGCTGGCGAGACTTGCGTTCAGCAGGTCGATGCCGAGCCGCAGCGTCGCGCCGAGCCGCTCCGTCAGCGAACCAAGCGGATGCGGCCGCTCCGTGCCCGGCGGTGCGAACGGGAAGCCCGGCACCATCCCCATTGACGGCGGCATCCCCCAGCTCGGCATCATCCCCATTGCCATCGGCGCCGCGGCGAGCCGCGACTTATAGCGGCCGAACGCCTCCTGTGCCGCGTTGGCGCCGCCTTCGGGCGGCGGCTCGGGCGCATTGCCGGACGGCGGATTGGACTGGCTCATCGCTCGTTCCTCTCAGCAGCAGCTGAACACTTCGCACCAGCGCACGCGCGCGATGCAGTTGAGCACCACCACCGTCAACGTCGCGCCAGGCTTGGTGGTGATGATGCACTCGTGCACGCGGTACGGCGTCCCGGCCGGCTCGGTACGCGCCCAGGCGAGCACCGTGCCCTCGCTGTCCTTTACGAAGACCACCACCGCGAACTCGGCCGTGGCCACGCTCGCCGCATATTCGACCGCAAGCGTCACGCAGCAGCCGCCCCCGATGAACGACGTGCCGATCCCGGCATCCTGTTCCCGGATGGCATCGATGTTGATCATGTTACGGAGCGCGATCGGCGACTTGCCGAGCGGCGAGCCGGCTTCCCCCGGCTGCTGCTGCGCCCCCGGCATTACAACGAGCTCCTTGGCTTCCTTGCGGCACTCGCGGCAGCCACAGCAACACGAACCGCTCGGCTGGCCGCAGCGGCGGCAATGGCCTGGCTGCATGCCTCGCCAAGGTGCGAACGGCATCAGCGGCGCGGTGCCGGTGTAGCGTTGAAGCCCCATTCCTGGATGCATGTTCGGTCTCTCCGATCGTTCAGCAGCAGACCGGCTCGCACCAGCGGAGCCGCGCCATCGCGTTGGTCGCCGTCAGCGTAACTTTGGTGCCCCTGTGCAGGCCGCCGAAGTGGTGCGCGTGGAAGCCCACCCCGAGCGCGCTCGCGTTCCAAGTCGTGGTGCTGCCGCCCGCAACGATCGTCACCGTCACCGCCGGGCTGCTCGCGCCCTGGTCGATGAAATACTCCACCGTGGCATCGCCGGCGCCGCTTTCCCCCACGAAGGAGGCGGCGCTCGGGCTAGAGCTGTCTGCCTCGATCTCGTTCACCAACACCCACGCCCACGCCGGTGTCCAGCATGGGGCGCAGCAGTTCCAGCCGCCCATCCAGCCCATACCCGCCTCCTCTCAGGGACCGGGCGTTGGCGACGGCGCCGTGAGATCACGCACCACCGTCAGCACTTGCGTCACGCTGTCGAAGCCGGCGTTGACGAGGCTGTTGACCGCGCCGGCCAGCTTCGCGGGCACCTGCTGATCGAGCAGCGTTGCGGCGGTGTCGTTCACCGCCTTGGTGATGGGATCGAGGATGGTTGTCATAGTGACCTCCTGCTCGTTCACAAGCCGGACCAGGCGCTGATATGGCGGCTGCCGAGCCGAAGCGCCTTGGTCGCGACTTCCAGTCCCCAGTCGATATTTGGCAGAGGATCGCCGAGCGCCCCGCGCCCCGCAGCGAGCAATCCGGCGGCCGCCCCGCGCGCCAGCCGGAGCGGCGCCGCCGGTCCGCCGTTGGCCGCGAGGAAGGCGGCCCAGGTGCTGCGGCCGCGTGGGAAGGCGTGGTAGAGCGCGCGCGGCGAGAGCGCGATGCTCTGCGACAACACGCCGCTGAACACGCCCGCGCAGAAAGCCTCGAAGCGCGGATCCTCGCTGGTCATGCGCCCGATCTGTTCGAGTACGAATAGGCAAAAATCGCGCAAGTTCGGATTCTTGGCTATGGCGAGGAAAATCTCCGCCGTCTGCCAGTCGCACTCCACGTGACGGCTGAGCAGCGTCTCGTAATTCGCGAGTCCCTGGCGGGAGAGATCGTCCGCCTCCAGCGCCTGCGCCGCGGCCAGGGATGCGAGAAACGCCCCCTCCATCGCCTTGTGGATGCCGCCGCCGTTCAGCGGGTCGGCCTGATTGGCGGCATCGCCCACCAGCATCACGCGGTCGTCCACGATCGTGCGCGGACGGTAGAACGCGGCCGAGCCGCCCGAGACGCCGCCGCAGCGTTCCGCGCCGCGCAGCGCGTCGGCGAGCTCAGTCGCGACATACCGGCGGAAGCAGGCGGCGAGGTCGGCGAGCGGGAAGTTGCGGTCGAACGCATAGCCGAGGCCGATATTGGCGAACCCGGCATCGTCCACGAAGAGCCAACCGTATCCAGGGAAATAGTCACGGTCGAAATAGACGCGGATCGGCGCGCCCTCGATCTTCACGCCGCGGTAATAGGTGCGGAGCGAGACCGCCATCACGCCGTCTTTCAGCGTGTTGCCGATCGCGCGTGAGACGGAAGACGACACCCCGTCGGCGCCGATCACCAGCCGGGCACGGAAGCTCGCCGGGCCCTCTTTGGTGCGCGCGAGCACGGTCACGCCCTGGGCGTCGCGCTCGATCCCGCGCACCGTAACGCCGGCGCGAAAGCGGGCGCCGTTGGCAAGTGCGTTCCGCATCAGCGTGTGGTCGAACCGGCGGCGGTCGAGCAGCACGGCGAAGTCGGGATAGAGGGTGCCGTCGGGGAAGCCGCCGGTCAGCACGCGCCGGCCGTTCACGAACAAGTCGCAGTCGTGGATGACGCCTTGCGTCTGCGCCAGCACCTCGTCGATGCAGCCGAGCCGGTCGCACCAATAGAGCGCCTGCGGGGTAAGCCCGTCACCGCAAACCTTGTCGCGGGGGAAGTCCGACTTGTCGAGCAGCAGCACGTCCGCCCCGGCACGGGCGAGGAAGCTTGCCGCGGCACTGCCGCCCGGGCCAGCGCCCACCACGATGACATCGTGCATCACGGCTCGATCACCAGCACCACGGGAATCCGCATCGCGTCCTCGGCGGCGACGGCGATGCTGCCGTGATAGATGTCGGGCGGGGAGCTTTCGGGAATCTTGCCCGTCAGCACGAATTTCTCGAAATCCATCGGCGCAATGGTGGCGGTTGCCGGTGCAACCGAGAGGCTGGCGGGCGGCAGCAGCGCACCGGTGCGCTCGCCGGTGAACGGCTCCACCCGCACCGATACCTGTTTTGGCGCGGCCGCGGTATCGTTGTTGATGGAAAAAGAAACGTTGACCGCCATCCCCGGCGCGAGCCGCAGGCGGTTGGTGATACCGAAGGAACCTGGGGCCTCGGGCGCGGGCGGAGCCGCGGCTCGACTGGAGGCGGGAGCCGCTTGTTCGGCAGCGTCCGAAGCGGCTTGCATAAACCGCTCGAAAATCTTCTGCTGCGCCGCCGCCCCAAGCGTGCTGGCGACCGTCAGGCCGAGCGAGAGACCCGCCTCCGCAAGGTCAAGCCCCTTGCCGAGCAAACCGCCGAACCGGTCGAGCCGCGCCCGCAGGTCGAGCCCGTCCTCGTCCTGCGGCGGCGGCGGCGCGCCGGCCGGCGGCGGAACGCTGTCGGCGCCATTGCCCGCGCGCTCAGCCATGCGGCGCTCCGCAGCCACATCCGCAGCCGCCGTAGCAAGGCGGCTCGCAGGCGATCTTGTAGACGTGCAGCATTATCGGGCGCGGGCACGGCGGCGGCGCCGGGCCCCAGAAGAAGCTCTCGGCCGTGCGGCGAATAAGACAGGTCGGGCCCCAGAACAGCGCGAACGGCGCGCGCACCGCCGCCATCGCGAGATGCGCCGGCTGCAAGGGCGAGACAGGCATCTCAGCCCCGCGCCGCATAGGAAAAGCGCGGCGGCCCGGCATTCATCGCGCGCGGCAGCTTCACGGCTTCGGCGCAGCGTTCCTCCCGCCGGCTCGGGATCGCCGGATTGCCCGCCGCCGCGACGAGCGGAAAACTGCGCTCGTGCGCGTGCGCCTGTTCGCGCCGGGCGCGATCGCGCGGGATCACCCGCGTGGTGCCGGTCAGGCGCAGCCGCAGCACCTCGAATCCCAGGAACTGCGCGCGGGCCGTGTAGTCGGAGGGCATGTCGAAGCATTGCTGCACGGCGATGGCGACCGGCGGGATGGAGCTGACACCGATCGCCACCTCCGGTACCTGGTTGACCGACAGGTTCACCACGGGCAGCCGGGTGACGTTGAGTCGGTCGACGCTCAGCGGGTCGATCTCGCGCAGGCGGTCGATCCGCAGCGATTCGACGAGCAGCGGCTCGACCTGATTGAGTTCCTTAATGTGCACCGCGACCGGCGCGATCTTCTCGACCTTGTCGATGCTGCTGATCTCGATAGGCGCGATCTTGTCGATCGACGCGATCTCGACCGGAGAGATGTTGTCGACTTCCTTGATGTTGACGTCCATCGGAAGCGCCTCCAGCGCGCGGCCTACAAACCAGGCCAGTTGTAATTCAGCAGAATGATCTTGGCGTGATCGACGACACTCGGATCGCTCGCGAGCGTGGCGGTGACCGTCTGCTCGGCGTCGCCGCCGCTGAGCGGCGCCACGTAAGTCGCGAAAGTTGAGTCCGGGCCGACGACGTTGATGGCGCCGCCCGTGACCGACCAGTTTACCGCCGAACCGGCGGCATGGCGAGGGAAGGCGCGGAACACGCGCAGCTTGTTGCGGTCGTCGATATAGGAGTTGTCAGCGCCCTGCTGATAGTAGAGCGTCGCCACCTTGGGCCAGATTTCCAGGCGCGGCACCGGCGCCGGCAGCGGGCCGCGGCCCACCAGCGTCACCCAGGCGAACGCCTTGCGCAGCGGATCCCCGCGGGCGGTCGCCACCACCACGTCGGTGGTGCCGCTCGCGAGCCCGCCCTTGTCGGGCGCCTGATAGAGTCCGGTCGCGTCGATCGTGCCCTGCCCCGGCCCGCCATCCGGCGCCAGCACCTGCCAGGTCACGCCGCGGTCGCTGTTATAGACGATCGCCTCGAAGCGCAGCTGCGTGTCGATCGGATCGATCCAGCGTTCGTCGTGGAAATAGAGCTCGGCACGCGGCGGGCAGACTTCTACCTCCACGCGATGCCGGCAAACGATGTGGTGGACGATCTGGAAGTCCTGCCGGGGTCTCATTCCTCGAACACACCTTCGAAGGCGGCCTTCAAGACCCGCCCCGGCGCCTCGCCGGCCAGCTCGATCTCGGCCTTGCAATTGCCGACGACATGCGCTTCCGCCGCGATCCCCTCGTCGCCGCCGAGCGTGCCGGTCATGTGCGCGTCGCTCACGCGGACGCTGGCCTCGACGGGACGCACGGTGAGCCGGAACGGTCCGACGGAGCCGGCCAGCACGCGCCGGTGCTTGTGGAACGGGATGGCGAGATGCAGCGGGATCGCGCCCACTTCCATCCGGATCTGCTGGGTGGCGAAGGCGAGCGTGGCGGCCCCGTGGGTGCGGAATTCCATCCGCTCGGTGCGCGCCCGCAGCCGCAGATCGGGGTGCGCAGCGATGCCGATGCGGCCCTTCACGTTCATGGCGCATCCTCCGCCTCGGACTGTGTCGCCGGCACCTCGCCATCGGGGTAGACCCGCAAGGCGAGGTCGCTGAACATCCGCTCGACGATCTCGTTGAGCTGCTCGAAGCCCTTGAGCGCCTCGGCGACCTGCGTGCAGTTCTCGCCCTGCACGTCGAAATGCACCATCGGCCCGAGGCGGATCGACAAGCTGATGCGTGGCACGGTCATTCCTTCCCTTCGGCCCCGTTCTTGCCCAGCGCGCGATCCAGCGTCCGCACCCGCTCCACCATCGCGTCGAGCACGTGCAGCACGGTGTCGAGCAGATCCTTCTCTTTGCGTCCAAGGCCGCGGTAGATGGCGCCGAGCTGGGCCGTCAGCGCCTGGCCTTCGTCGGTCTTCTGGTAGTCCTTGCCGCGCTCCTTCAGCACGCCGGAGAACTGGCTGACCAGCGACACGATGCCCAGCAGCAGGTCGGCGCGGTCGGGTGGTTCGCTGGGTTGGGTGTCGTCCGGCAATGGCTTGCACCGTTTGCATGCGAGGCTCAGCTCGTCGGGGCCGAGCTGCCAGCGCGCGTATAGCGGCGCGCCTTCGGGGATCGCGCGGCAGCCGCGCCGGTGCAGCCGTCCGGCCGCAGCATCGAACTGATAGGGCGCCGCCGCCGTCTCCGCGCTGTTGTCCACGCGCAGCAGAACATCCGCACCCGAACGGCCGGCGCTGTGCAGCGCCTGGAGCGCGAGCGCCGCCTGATCGAGCACCGGGCGCGGGGGCTCATTCGAAGACATCCCACGCCGTCCCCCCGCGCCGGCGCTGGGCCCGGTGTTTGTCGAGCCGCGTGAGGTAGTAGCGTAGCAGGAATCCCAGCAGCAACTCGCGCCCGTCGTTGTGCGGCAGCCCGGCGGCGAGACGGGCGAAATATCCGAATGCGATCCGCCGCAGCACCCGTGCGGGCTGGCGGACCTGGTTCATGTAGGTAAGCCGTCCATCGCGGCGGTCCGCGAAGCAATCGCCATGATCGTCGATAAACATGATCAGCGCGCCGGCGGCGAAGATCAGTGTGAGGAGCCGCAGCGGCAGGGAGGGCGCAAGCAGCGAGGTCAGCAGGATGATCGCGTGGCCGCTGCGGTCGCGCGCCGCGCGCTTCAGCACCGCGCGCCGGCGCGCCTCCGCCAGCCCGACGAGCTGCGCGGGTTCCAGCCGCAGGGCGACGTCGCGCTGCTGTGCCGCGTGCAGGCGCAGGATCGCTTGCCGCAGCAGCGGATCGAGCACGTCCCGCTCGGCGAAGATGCGCGCCAGCACCACATAGAACAGCCGTTCGCGCTCGTTGGTGATCTCGAACCAGCCGGTGGTGAGCAGGATACTGAACCGTTGCAGGTAGGCGCGCGTTGCCGCCGGGCCGAAATCGTCGAGGAAACTGTCGGCGAGGAAGCAGCAGCAGCCGAACAGGATCGCCATGCGCCGCCGGCGCGCATCGAACCGCTCGCCGGCAACCGCGGTGCACGCGTGACCGACCAGGGTCATCTTCGTGCTGAGTTCCAGCATCTTGGCATATTCCGCCGCGGCATCGGCGGCGGCGAGCGCCGGGTGCCAGAGCCGCACCAATGGCTCCAGGGTCTCGCGCACCTCCGCGCGATAGGCGCGCGCAAGCGCGTCGATGCGCGCGGGCAATCCGGCGGGCGGCTGCCAGGGTAAGCGCGACGCGTGTGCCGTTCGCAAGACCATCCCCCCTGGCCCGCCCCGTGTAACCCGATTGTATCAGTCCTGCTCCCCGCGACCAAGGGGTTTTTGAGGTATCGCAAACAGCTAGTAAGGGAAACGACTTTTCAGGAAAACGCCTTCGCTTGCGGGGTGGGCGGGCCGCCGGTGAGGCTCGCCGGGCCGGGCCGACTTGCATTGCTCGCACGCGCGCTGCGTGATGCGCGGACAACGTGGTGCTGGTGGACACATGACCGCGCTGCCCGTTTTCGTCATCGGCCAGTCGCCGCGCCCCGACATCGAGGCGGAGCTGCGCGCCGCCGCGCCGGGCTTGCAGGTGACGCTCCGGGGCGCACTCGACGGGCTTTCGCGCGAGGAGATCGCGCACCTCGCACCGCGCTCGGATGCGGACGCGCTGTTCACCATCCTGCCCGGCGGCGAGAAGGTGCGGCTTTCCAAGCAGGCGGTGACGGAGCGGCTGGCGCCGATGATCCCGAAGGGTTTGGCGCTGCTGAACTGCACCGGCAAGTTCACGGGCCTGCCCAAGCGCGGGCTGCTGATCGAACCATCGGTGATCCTGAACGCGCTGGTTGCCGCCATGCTCAAAGAAGGGCGCCTCGGCCTGTTCATCCCGCTGACCGAGCAGGCGGACACGCTGCAAGCCGAACGCGCCGAGCCGGGGATCACCGCCCACAGCGTTACGCTGGAGCCGGGATCGGACGATGCGGCGCGGGACGAGGCGGCGGCGCGCATGGCTGATTTCCGCCCCGATCTAGTGGTGCTCGATTGCATGTCCTACACGCGCGCCGACAAAGCGCGGATCGCACGCCGGCTTTCCTGCCCCATCCTGCTCGGAATCGACGTCGCCGCACGTGCCGCGGCCGCGCTGCTGCCGACCGTCTGATGCGCCGCCTCGAGTTCGCGGAGATCGAGGCGTTGGCGGTCGGCACCTGTGTGCTCGGTAGCGGCGGCAGCTCGCCCTATCTCGGCCGCCGCTTCCGCGCCGTCATGTGCGTCGAGATCGGCGGCAACAACGCGATCCAGCCGATGATGGCCGCGGCGCATCTCGATCGCCCGGTGGTCGATGCCGACGCGATAGGCGACGGCTATCCCGAGGCGCAGATGAGAAGATTCGCGGTCGAGCGGCTGTGGCGCCAGATGGGCGCGGACGCTGTTGCCCAGCAATGCGCTCCGCGTGCGGGCGCGCGTGATGGGCGAGATCGGGGGGTGTGCGGTCCTTTACTGTCATTGCTTCCCCTTGGTGTAATCTTGCGCAAAAAGATCGCCGGACGGAGGAACATCCATGAGCGCAGCCGGGGCCGCAATCGGGGCCGAACACGTCGTCGGGCCGCTGGAGCGGCGCCATCGCGAGAATCCGGCCTTCCGCGCCGCCAGCGAGACTGGGCGGCTGACGCCGACCCACTGGCACATCGCGCTCGCCAACGGGCTCGGCTGGATGTTCGACGGCATGGACGGGCTGATCTTCGGCCTCTCCGCCCCGCTCGTGATCAAGGAGTTCGGCGTCACGCTGCCGCAATACCGGACGGGCGCGCAGATCGCGCTGCTCATCGGCATCGCTGGCATGTTCGCCTGGCCGTGGCTCGCCGACCGCTACGGGCGGCGCACCCTGCTCGCGCTTAACATCGCGATGTTCTCGCTCTGCATGCCCCTGGCGGCGATCTCGCCGACCTGGGGGTTTTACGTCGGCGCGCGCTCATTGATCTATTTCGCGCTGAACGGCGAGTGGGCGCTCGGTTCGATGCTGGTCGCGGAAACCTGGCCCGCCGCGCTGCGCGGGCGGGTGATCGGGATCAATCGCGGCACCTGGTGCTTCGGCGCCTCGCTGGCCGGCGTGATCGGCGCGGTGGTGATCGCCGAGTGGGGCTGGCGCGCGGCTTGCCTTGTTCCCGCGGTGATCGCGCTGCTCGCCGTCTATGTACGCGTGAAGTGCCCGGAATCGCCCTATTGGGTGCGCACGCAGGACCGCAAGCAGCGCATCGCGGAGGCAAGGGCGCGCGGCGTGCCGTTGCTGGCGGAGGACGCAGCCTGGATGGCGAAAGCCGAGAAGGTGCCGCTGCGGCAGATTTTCCTGCCCGACATGATCGCCAATACGGCGATCGCCACCTTTATCGCCTGTTGCAGCACGATCATCTACGGCACGGTGGGCGGCTGGATGCCGCTTTATCTCTCCACCGAGCGGCATTGGTCCACCACCGCCTACAGCACGTTCTACATCTGGTGGGGACTGGTGGGTTTCCTCGGCCTGCTGTTCGCGGGCTGGGTGTCCGATCGGTTCGGGCGGCGGCAGGCGTTCTACATAATGCTGGCCGAGGGCGCGGTGTTCGTGACCTTGTGGGTCTATGCGACGAGCAACACCGCGCTGTGGATTTACGGATTGCTTTGGAGCATCGGCTTCCTCGGCTTCTGGGCGCCGGCGATGACGCTGACCGCCGAGGTGTTCCCGACGCGCATTCGCGGCGCCGGGAACGGCTTCGCCTGGGCGGTGGCGTGGCTGGTGGGCTTCGTGCTGTGGCCGTTCGTCACCATCGCGATCCAGCAGCGCACCGGCTCGTTCTCGCTGGCCTTCATGGTGGTGCCGGTGGCGATGGCGCTGATGGCGCTCGGCGTGTGGCTGTTCGTGCCCGATCACGCCGGGAAGGATCTGGACGCGATCGCGGTGTGAACAGCGCATGGTGAGCTTCACCACCGGACCGTTCTGCTGCGCCGTCCGACCCGCAATCATGAGCTGTTCGCCTGGTGCCTTGCGCGCGGGCTCAGACTGGTCATGCAGATGACGCTGATGGCCACCGGCGTCTATAACGAGCCCGCGAGGGCTTGGATGCCCTCCGTCCTGACGTGAACCTCGGCGCACCAACCCATGCACGATGTGAACGCGACATTCCCGACCGCCGCGGAGCTTGCGGCGACGATACGCGCGCGAGCGATCTCGCCCGTCGAGCTGATGCGCGCCACGCTCGATCGCATCCATGCCGCGCAGCCGGTGCTCAATGCGTTCATCACGGTCGCCGAGGAGCAAGCGCTGGCGGCGGCGCGCGCCGCCGAGCAGGCGGTGATGCGCGGAAACGCGCTCGGGCCTTTGCACGGCGTGCCGATGGCGGTGAAGGACCTCGTGCCGACGGCGGGCATCCGCACGACCTGGGGCAGCCTGATCTTCAAGGACCATGTGCCGGAGGAGGACGCGCTTTCAGTGGCGCGGCTGAAGCGGGCGGGCGCGATCGTGGTGGGGAAAACCACCACGCCGGAATTCGGCCAGCAATGCCTCACCGAAGCGCCGCTGTTCGGCCGCACGCGCAATGCGTGGCGCGCCGACCGCACCTCCGGCGGCTCCTCGGGCGGCTCGGCGGTGGCGGTGGCGGCGGGGCTCGTGCCGATCGCGGTTGCCACCGACGGCGGCGGCTCGACGCGCATTCCCGCCGCGTGCAACGGCGTGGTCGGCTTCAAGCAGAGCATGGGCGTCGTGCCGCAGGAATATGCGCAAGACGGGTTCGGCAACATCTCCTACATCACGCCGATGTCGCGCACCGTGCTCGACAGCGCGCTGATGCTCGATGCGATGGCCGGTCCCGACCCGCGCGATCCGCTCAGCACCGCGCGCCCACAGCCGCGTTTCGCCGCTGCGGCGCAGCAGACTGACATGGGATTGCGCGGCGTGCGGATCGGCTGGCGCGCACGGCTCGGCAACACGGCGGTGGCGGCCGACGTGCTTGCCGGGTGCGAAACAGCCCTTGGGACGCTGCGCGCGATGGGTGCGGAAGTGCGCGACCACACGGCGCCGTTCGAGAACCCGGAGCCCCTCTGGTTCGTCAGCAACGGCGCCTACCGGATGGCGCAGTTCGGACACCATCTGCGAGCCCACCGCGACATCATGTGTCCGACGTTCGTGCGCCAGATGGACCGTGTGACGAGCTATTCGGCGGCCGAGCTGTATCAGGCGATCTTCGCCCGCACGCGGCTTTACCGGCAGGTGCAGTCCTGGTTCGACGACTGCGACTTCATGGCGATGCCGACGCTTTCACGCAGTGCCGTGCCGATCGACCAGGATTTCTTCGGCCCGATCACGATCGACGACATGCAGGTCGAGAACATCCGCGCCGCTTGGTATCCTTACACGATGCCGTTCAACCTGACCGGCAATCCGGCGGTCAGCCTGCCCTGCGGGTTCGACCGCGACGGAATGCCGGTGGCGATTCAATTCGTCGCGCCGGTGGGCGGGGACGCCGCGCTGTTCCGGCTGGCGGGGGCCTATGAACGGGCGATGCCCTGGGTGGCGCGACAACCCTCGGGCTTGTGAACACCGCAACCGGCACCGATAAACTTGTCGGCTCCCAGTGCTCCCGGTTATCCTGTGACGGGCACTCACGGGAGGCTCCAATGCACCGCCGCGCGCTAATCGCCTTGCTGCCCGCCGCAATCGTCTCCGTGCCGATGCTGGCCGAGGCGGATGAAAGTATCGCTGGGCAGTGGCAGGCCCATCTGCCGGACAACGTGATCATCGCGATGGATATTCTGGCCGACGGCTATTGGACGAGCCAGACGGTTCACAGCAACACCGTCGTCGCCCAGATGGCCGGCAGCTACAAGCAGACCAAGACGAACGGCAAGAGCGGGACGCTGGTCTTCACCCCGGTGAAGTCCAAGGTCACGGCGGAGCATGGCGCGGCGCAAATCGAGACCGACAAATATTCCCTTGAAAAGAACGGAACCGTCCTGCGGCTGCAATCCAGTGGCAACGACGTGATGGTGTTTCAAAAGCAGCCCTACGCCGGATAGAGGGAGGAATCTTCGGATGAAAGCTCTGCTGATCGCGTCCGCCGTGAGCCTTTCCCTCGCGGCGGCGGCGACACCCGCGCTTGCGATCGGTTGTTTCAGCGGCGCCGCCGCCGGGGCGGTGGCCGGACACATGGCGCATCACGGGGTGCTCGGCGCGATCGGCGGCTGCATCGCCGGGCACGAGTGGCACAAGCATCAGATGCGGCAAGCCGATCTGCAAAATCGCCAATCGTACATCCAGGAGCGGCAGAAGCAAGATCCGAACTATAAGGACCCCTGGTCGGAATAACGCCCGCCTCCGCAAACACTGACCCTTGCAATATCATCGCGAGCGCCGCGCGAGCGGAGCGAAGCCATCCCGGCGGGCGGGAGGTTGCTTCACTCACGCGGTGGGGCAGGCTCGCAATGACGGTGCCGATGGATCAAGGATCGAATGGCGCGATGTGAAACGCGCACCCCTGATCAACCCCGGCGTGCGATGAGGTCGATCTCCACCAGCGCATCGTAGGCAAGGCCGGTGACGCCAACGCAGGTGCGCGCGGGCAGCCGGCTGGGGGGAAAGAAACTTCGATACGTGTCGTTGAACGCCGCGTAGTCCTGCGTGAAGCGCGTGAGGTAGGCACGCGCCATCAGCACGTCCTCGAAGCCGAGACCGAGCCCGCGCAGGACGATGCCGAGATTGTTCATCACATTGCGGGTTTGCGCTTCGATCCCGTCCGGCAGGAGGCCCGGTGCGTCCGGCGTGTCCGGCATTTGGCCCGTGACGAAAACGAGGCCGCCATGTTCGACGGCGTGACTGAACGGCGCGACAGGCTTCGGCCCGCCGCTGATCATGTGGAAAAGGATCGCGCTGTCCGCCATCACCGTCCCCTCTATGGGCCAAGGATCGTAGCGGGCGGAACGGGATGGCCCCGCAAGAAATCGGCGCCCTCCATCGCCGCCCGCCCGGCAAGCTGCACCCGCTCCAGCCGCAGCGCACCCGCACCGCACGCAACGAGCAGCCCCGGATCGAGCACCGCGCCCGGCGAACCCGCCCCTTCCTCCACGCGCGCCCGCAGCACCTTCAGCATCTTGCCGCCGAGCGTGGTGAAGGCGCCGGGCCAGGGGTCGAAGGCGCGCACCTGCCGCTCGATCGCGGCGGCGGGCTTGGTCCAGTCGATCCGCCCGTCCTCGCGCGTCAGTTTCGGCGCATAGGTCGCGCCCTGTTCCGGCTGGGGGCGCTCGGGCGGATTTTCGTTCAGCGCGCGCAAGATCAGGCGGGCACCGAGCATGGCCAGCGTGTCGTGCAGGCTGGCGGCGGTCGTCTGATCGGTGATCGGCACCGGCTCGGCGAGCAGCATCGGGCCGGTGTCCAGCCCCTCGTCCATACGCATGATCGTCACGCCGGTCTCGCGGTCGCCCGCCAGGATCGCCGCCTGGATGGGTGCCGCGCCGCGCCAGCGCGGCAACAGGCTCGCGTGGATGTTGAGGCACCCGCGCCGCGGGGCGGCGAGCATAGCGGGCGGCAGGATCAGCCCGTAGGCCGCCACCACGGCCGCATCCAGCCCGAGCGACGCGAACGCTGCCCATTCGTCCTCGGCGCGGCGCAGCCGCGCGGGCGTGCGGACCGGCAGGCCCAGCGCCACCGCCGCTTCGTGGACGGGGCAGGGCTGCACCGCATGGCCGCGTCCGGCCGGCCGGGGCGGCTGGCAATAGACGGCGGCGATCGCGTGCCCGGCCTGAACAAGCGCCCGGAGCGCCGGAACGGCGAAATCCGGGCTGCCCATGAAGGCCAGACGCACGGGCCTAGGCCCGGCGCTTCTCGCGGGTTTCCTTGGCCAGCCGGCGCATGATGATGTTGCGCTTGAGCGCCGACAGACGGTCGGTGAACAGGATGCCGTCGAGATGGTCGATCTCGTGCTGGAGGCAGGCGCCGAGCAACCCCTCGGCCTCGATCTCCTGGCGGACGCCGAGCTGGTCGAGATAGCGGACTTTCACCCGCGCCGGGCGCGTCACGTCCGCGTACTGGCCGGGTAGCGACAGGCAGCCTTCCTCGCGCGTGGCGAGTTCATCGCTGGCGGCAACGATCTCCGGGTTGATCAGCACGATCGGCGCCGGCTTCTCGTTGGGCTGGAGGTCCACCACCGCGAGCCGGATCGCGTGCCCCACCTGCGGCGCGGCGAGCCCGATGCCCGGCGCCCGGTACATGGTTGCGAACATGCGCGGCACGAGCCCGCGCACGATCTCCGCATCCCCCACGCCGACCGCACGGGCCTTCGCCTTCAGGGTAGGATGCGGCGCGATCAGGATGTCGAGCAGTTCGGGTGCGGCCAGCGCGTCCATGGCCGGGATGTAGCTTCGGCGGGGGCCTGTATCAACGCTACTGCAAGCCCCAGCGTTCCGTCGCCGGCTCCGCGCTCGCCCATTGCCAGCCCTTCGATCGGCGGCAAATGGCCGCGGTGAGCCATGCGGCCGGGGGATCGCCGTCAACGTGCAGCGCCACCTCGCGGCAAGCGGCGAGCTTGTTCGGAAGCTCGCCGATCACCACCAGCTCGCCCTTCTCGTCGCCGACGGGCACCAGCTGGTTGACGTGCCAGGGAGCGGTGCCGCCGACCGGCAGCGCGCCCGCCACCTGGGCGATGGCATCCTGCTCGGCGTGCGCACGCGAGCGGCCGTACCAGCGCGTGAGCGCGCGTGTCGCGGTCGCGGTGCCGACGCCGACCGCGAAACCGACCGCCGGGCTCGCCGTGGCGCCGCCCGCCGCCGCGCCGCCGATCAGGCCAGCGATCTCCGGCACCGTCTTGCACCCGCCAAGCCCGAGCCCCGCCGCGAGCGCGAGCGGCGCGAGCGCACGCCTCATTGCAGCGCGCCCCACCGCTCCGTCGCCGGTTCGGCGAGCGCCCAATGCCAGTCGCCGGGGCGACCGCACACGCTCGATGTGTAGAAGCTCGGGTCGGGCTTGCCATCGGTCGTCTCCGCGACCGAAAAGATGATCGACTTGCAGACCATGCCGTTGCCGCCCGTCTCACCAGTGACGGTGACTTGCCCGTGCTCGTTCGCCTCGATCGGCACGTCATGGACCACCGACCAGTCGGCCACCTGCCCGACCGCGAGCGGACCGGCGGCGTTGGCGATCTGCTGCTGCTCGGTGTGGTGCACCCGGCGTTCGGCGTATTGGAGCGCCGCGCTCGCGCCGGCGCCCACGCCGAGGCCGATGCCGGTCGCGACCGCCGGGCTCTTCGTCACCGCGTTGGCAATGCCCGCGCCGGCGATGCCAGCGACGTCACCCGTGCTCGCCGCGAGGAACGAGCCGCAGCCGGAGAGGGCAAAAGACGCAGGCAGGATCAGGACCGGGATGAAGCGCCGCATCCTCCAATGCTGGCCACGGCGCGGGCGGCGGGCCAATCACGAGCGTCCGCCCCTTGAGTCACATTCCCGATGTACGGCCTGCCTAGGGAATCCGGCCCATCTTCCTGAGTGCCGCCTCCAGCCGCTCGCGGTTGCGCGTCTGCGGGGCGGCGTTGCTCATGTCCAGAATCCTCGGCATCGCCTCGGCGATCATCTCCGGCGTGACGGGTTCGAGGGGATCGAACTGCACGCCTTCGGAGCGGTAATATTGCAGCCGCGCATAGCCGCCGGCACTCGCGGTGATGATCTCGCCGGTGATGTCGCATTGCTCGCTGGCGAGCCACGCCACGGCAGGGGAGACGAATTCCGGCTTCATGTATTCGCGCAGATGGGGCGGCAGCAAATCCTCGGTCATGCGCGTGCGCGCCGAGGGCGAAATCGCGTTCAGCAGGATGTTGTATTTGGCGCCCTCTAACCGCAGCACGTTGATCAGCCCGACCACAGCCATCTTGGCCGCGCCGTAATTGGCCTGGCCGAAATTGCCCGCGGTGCCGGAGCCCGAGGTGGTGACGACGATGCGGCCATATTTCTGCGCGCGCATCACCGGCCAGACGGCCTTGGTGCAATAGACCGTGCCCATGTAGTGCACGTCCGAGCAGGCGCGGAAATCCTCCATCGTCATGTTGGAGAACGCCTTGTCGCGCAGGATGCCGGCGTTATTCACCAGCGCATCGACGCGGCCCCACTGTTTCATCGCGGTGTCGATGATCGACTGCGCGGCGGCCTCGTCGGCAACCGAGGCGTAGCTCGCGACCGCCTGTCCGCCGGCGCGGCGGATTTCCTCCACCACCGAATCGGCGACCGCGCCCGAGCCGCCCTGCCCGTCCACCGAGCCGCCCGGATCATTCACCACCACCTTGGCGCCGCGCGCGCCGAACAGCAGCGCGTGTTCGCGCCCGATGCCGGCGCCGGCGCCGGTGACGATCACCACACGATCGTCGAAGCGGATGGTCATGGCGTTTCTCCTCTCTCCGTTCCTACCGGCCGGTAGCTTGCGCGAGGCCGGGCGGCGCGGGAAGAGGCGGTGTGGACGCACCGACCACACAACGCTGGGCGCTTTGCCTCGAATACGACGGCGGCCCGTTCGTCGGCTGGCAGCGGCAGGCGGGCGGGCTGTCGGTGCAGCAGGTGCTGGAGGACGCGGCGGCGAAGCTCGCGCGCGGCGGCGCGGTAAGCACCGTCGTCGCCGGGCGCACCGATGCGGGGGTGCATGCGGCGGGGCAAGTTGCGGAGCTGATGCTGGCGGCGGCGCTTGCACCCGAGCGGCTGCGCGAGGCGCTGAATTACCACATGAAGCCCTATCCCGTCGCGGTGCTGGCGGCCGCCCGGGCGCCAGAAGGATGGAGTGCGCGCTTCTCGGCGGTGCGGCGCTGCTATCGCTACGTGATCCTCAACCGCCGGGCGCGCCCGGCGCTCGATCACGGCAGGGTCTGGCATGTGCCGGCGCCGCTGGATGTGACCGCGATGCAGGAAGCGGCGCAGTTTCTGGTGGGACGGCACGACTTCACGAGCTTCCGCGCCGCCGCGTGTCAGGCGAACAGCCCGTTGCGGACGCTCGACCGGCTGGAGGTGCGGCGCGAGGGCGAGCGCGTGGTGATCGAGGCAGAGGCGCGCAGCTTCCTGCATCATCAGGTGCGGAACATGGTGGGCACGCTGAAGCTCGTGGGCCAGGGAAGCTGGAGCGTCGCGCGCGTGGGCGAGGCGCTGGCGGCGCGGGAGCGGAGCGCGGCGGGGCCGACGGCGCCCGCAGATGGGCTGATGCTGATGCGGGTGGTTTATCCCACTGCGTTGGAGCCGTTTGGATGAAGGTCCACACGGACGACACGGAGGGTCCACGCAGACTTTCTCAGTGGCCCTCCGTGTGTCCTACGCGCTCTCCGTGCGGACCCGCTTCACGCCGGCAACCGCAAAGCCGTCCGCTCCAGGTAAGGCCGCAGCAACGCATCGGCATCTTTCTGCGCCTGCGCCGCCGCCTCCTCGGGCTTGGCGCGGCCGTTTACGACTGCTTGCACCTGATCCTCCATCGCCTTTCGCACCGGCACGGTCTTGTAGGTCGCGAACCAGCCGCGGCCGTACTGGTTGAGCTGTTCGAGCGCGACGGTCGCTTCCGGGTGCTGGGCCATGTAGTCCTTCATCTCAGGCAGGTCGTAGGCGCCGCGGTTGGGCGCGAAGTAGCCGGTGAAACGGCTCCAGCTTGCGGCCTGTGCCGGGGCGGTGAGCCATTTGATCAGCGTCCAGGCCGCCTCGATCCGCTCGTCGCTGTTGCCCTTCGGGATGATCAGGCTGCCGCCGCCCACGGGTGCGGCGTTCAGTACGTTGCGCGGGACATAGGCCACCTTGAACGGCGTCTTCATGCCCTCGCGCACGAAGCCGAGCGCGCCGGTTGAGAGCAGGATCATCGCCGCGCGGCCGGAGAAGAACGCCGCCGTGGTGCCGTTCGGGTCGAGCACGCCTTGCGGCATCACCTTGTGCTTGTGCACGAGATCATCGACGAAGCGCAGAGCGGCGACGGTGGCGGGCTCGGTATAGTACACCTGCCCGCCATAGCTGGTGTCGTAATACTGCCCGCCGTTCGCCATCGCGAGGGTGGAGAACAGCCAGCCGCAATAATCGTAGCTGTTCGGCCAGGCGATGCCGAACCTGTCGTTCGTGGTGAGCTTGCGCGCGGCGTCCACCCACTCTTGCCACGTCGCGGGCGGCTTCGATGGATCAAGCCCGGCCTGCTCGAACGCCTGCACGTTATAATAAAGGAGCGGCGTCGAGTTCTGGAACGGCGCGCCGTACACCCTGCCCTGGTCGGTTGCGTTCAGCGCCAGCGCCGGCCAGAACTGCGCCATGTACGAAGCCGGCGTGAAATTGTCCTTAGCGAGCAGCGGATCGAGCGGCAGCACCAGATCATCGATCACGTATTCCCGCACGAAATTGGCGGACATGATCGCGCAAGCGGGCGGCTTGCCGGCGGCAATGGCAGCGCGGGTTTTGGTATTCGTATCGTCGTAGCTGCCGGTGTAAACAGGCGTCGCGCGGATGCCGTCGTTCTGCTTGTTGAACTCGCCGATCATGCGCTGCATCTCGGTGGCGAGCTTCCCCTGCACCGGCACGGGGAAGAACATGTCGAGCTCCACTGGGGCATGAGCGGCCGAGGCGCGGCGGGCGAGCCCGGCGGCGGTCGCGGCGGCGACGGTGGCGAGCGCGGCGCGGCGGGTGATGTCCATTGCGCGAGGTTCCCTTTTTCTATCCCTTGAGGCCGGAGAACACGAACGAGGCGGTGAACCGTTTCTGGAACAAGAGGAACGCGACCAGGAGCGGGCCGGCTACCAGGATGGTGCCGGCGGCAACCACGCCCCACTCGCCCCCCGCCTCGCTGCCTGAGGCGAAGGAGGCGAGCCCGACCGTGAGTACCTGACGGTCGGGTGAGGAGACCGCCATCAGCGGCCAGAGGAACTCGTTCCAGTGGAACGTGACCGAGACGATGGCAAAGGCGACGATGCTGGGCCGCGCCAGCGGCAGCAGCACGTGGCGAATGAGCGCGATCACGCCGGCGCCGTCGATCATCGCCGCCTCCTCGTAATCGCGCGGGATGGCGCGGAAGGCCTGGCGCATCAGCAGCGTGCCGAAGGCCGAGGCGAGATAGGGCGCCATGATGCCCGTCAGCCGGTCGTAGAGATGCAGCCCGACGATGGTGGCGAGGTTAGGCGCGATCAGCAAGGTCGGCACCAGCAGGAGCTGGAGCAGGAAGGCGGCGAACAGCAGGTCGCGGCAGGGAAAGCGCAGCCGCGCGAAGGCATAGCCGGCAAGCGCGGAGCAGACGATCTGGATCAGCACGATGCCGCCGCAGACGATGATCGTGTTGACGTACCAGGTGGGAAAGGCGCCGCTCGTCCACGCCTCGGCGAAGTTGGCGAAGCCGAGCGGCAGGCGCGGCAGGAGCGAGGCGATGTCGGCTGGAATCCCAGGCCTGAGCGAGGCGACTGCCATCCAGGCGAACGGCACCGCCCAAAGAAGGCCGCAGGCGGCAACCGCGAGCAGCGCCAGCGGATGCGCGTCACGACGCATGATGCAGCCCGCGGTCCGTCGCGCGCAGCGAGAGCATAGCGAGCGACAGGAGCGCGGCGACGCTGAGCGCGGTGGCGGCAGCGGCAAGGCCCGCATCGTGGTTCTGCTCGGCCTGCTGGTAGATGTAGTAGAGAAGAAGGTTAGTTGAATCAGACGGGCCGCCCTGCGTCAGCGTGACGACGTGATCGACCTGCACGAGCGCATTCACCGCGGCGATCGGCAAGACGAAACCGAAAGTCGGGCCGAGCATCGGCAGGGTGACATGGCGGAAGCGCGCGCAGGCGCCGGCGCCGTCAATGCGTGCCGCCTCCAACAGCTCCGCCGGCACCGCGGCGAGCCCGGCGAGGAAGAACAGCATGTAATAGCCGGTGTTCTTCCAGATCGTGATGCCGATGATCGACGGCAGCGCAAGCGACGGATCGCCCAGCCAGTTGGCCGCGCCGAGGCCGAGCGGGGCGAGATAGGTGTCGAGCAGGCCCTCGCCGGGCAGCAACACGAAGCTGAACAAGGCGGCCGCGGCGACCAACGGGATCATCAGCGGCATCACGAACAAGGTGCGGAGCACGAGCACGAGGCGGGTGCTCCGTTGCAGAGCGAGCGCGAACGCCAATGCGAGCGCGAGCGCGGGCAGGATGGTGCCGAGCGCATAGAGGACGTTATTGACGACGGCGGTGGTGAAATGCGCATCGGCGAGCAACCGGGCGTAGTTGCCGATGCCGGGGCGCGCGCCGCTCCAGAACGAGCGGAGGAGTACCTGGATCAGCGGCCAGTAGGTGAACAGAGCGAGGCAGATCAGCGAGGGAGCCAGCAGCAGGTAGGGCGTGACGCGCGGGCGGCGAGCGGATCGCGCGCTGCGGCTCGCTGCGTGGAAAGGCGCCGCCAGGGTCAGGGACATGCGCGGCGGGGCGGGTTCATGGCGGAGTGCCATTACCGCGGCGGTGAGACAGCAGGGTTATTCTTCGGTGACATCGCTCGGGGCCGGTGTTCAGGGTTTCACACGGAGAACACGGAGGGGGCACGGGGGACCACAGAGGAACTCCGTGGCCCTCCGCGTGGTCGCCGCGTCCTCCGTGTGAACCCTTATCTTACAACCGCTTCTCCAAAGCCGCCACGTAGCCGCGATTCCAGGTGGGCGCGATCATCACCTCGTTGATGACGACGTGCTTCGGCAAGCACGCGATGTAGCGCACCAGATCCCCGCAATCCTCCGGCTGCACCATGCGCGCGCGCTCCTCGGCGCTGACCGGGTTGGGGCGCTTGTCGAGGATCGGCGTCGCCACCTCGCCCGGCAGCATGGCGGTGGAGCGGATGCCGTTGACGCATTCCTCCATGTTGATCGTGTGGCTCATCGCCACCACGCCGTGCTTGGCGGCGGTGTAGATCGGCCCACTCAGCCCGCCGATGAAGCGGCCCGCCATCGAGGCCGTGTGGATCATCACGCCATCCTTCTGTGCGCGCATCAGCGGCAGCGCGGCGGTGACGACATAGAGTGCGGAGGTCAGATTGCCGCCGACCAGCTCGTCGATCCCGGCGGGCGTCAGCTTGTTCCAGTGCCGGTCGCGGATGTTCACCCCGGCATTGTTGACCAGGATGTCGAGTCGGCCGAGCTGGTCGTGGATGAAGTCGCCGATCGTTT
This sequence comes from Acetobacteraceae bacterium, assembly GCA_035685165.1. Classification (GTDB taxonomy): domain Bacteria; phylum Pseudomonadota; class Alphaproteobacteria; order Acetobacterales; family Acetobacteraceae; genus DATFDN01. Next base: position 203,927 of record DASRBI010000010.1, on the reverse strand, counting down.
GCACAGCCTTCGCATCGCGCAAGTCGGCGGGCTGCACATGCGCGCTGCCGCCCTTCTCGCGGATGCGTCCCGCGACGCGCTCCAACGGCTCGCGCCGCCGCCCGGTGAGCACGATGGCGGCGCCTTCCTCGGCGAGTGCGAGCGCCGCGCCCTCGCCGATGCCGCTGCCGGCGCCCGTGACCCAGGCCACCTTGCCCGCGAGCTTCGCCATGACCCTCCCCCTGTTGCGCTACTTCCCGCAGGGATAGCGTTCGCGGAGGAAGTTGTAGAGTCCCGCGTCGGCGGGCAGCTTGGCGCGCGACGGATCGGCCGTCACCCAGTGGGCGAATTGCGTCATCGTCTCGCGCCGCGTCGGCACCGGGCTAGGAAAGCAGAACGCCTGCGGCTGGAAGTGCCGCACGGTATCGACAAGCCCCTGTCCGAAGCCGCTGCAGAAATTAAGCGCCGCGTCGCCCCTGCCTTCTCGCGGATTGGCGGTGCAGAGCTTGGCGAGCTCGCCCGCGTTGTCGGCGTGGATGTCGATCGCACGCTGCGCCAAGGCGACGGGGGCAGCGGCGAGCAGGGCGAACAGGGGTGCGATCAGGCGGAGGTGGCGCATGACGCGGGCTCCTCGGAGGACGGTCGTGGACGGGCTGCAAGAGGTTTCACACGGCGGGGACGCAGGACAACGGAGGGTCACGTAGACCGATGTGCTCTCCGTGGTCCTCCGTCCAACTCCGCACTCCCCGTATGAACCCCGTGTGAACGGCCGGGCGCCGGTCCTGCTATTTGAACAACTGACTCGCCTGCAGGATCGTGTTGTAAACGCCCCACAGCAGCGGCACGCCAGCGAGCAGCCAGTAGATCACCAGCTTCGTGCCGACCGCCCGCTCCGGCGGATGGTGCCAAGTTTCGCTCATCCTCCTACTCCCCCGCCATTGCGGGCCGTGCCCGCATGTGGTGCCGGTCCTTCACCGGGTGCATCAGCAAATTGCAGATCAGGCCAACGAACAGCAGGCCTGCCATGATGTACATGGTCTGCGTGTAGGCGTCGGCCTTCGCCACGCCGTGATCAACCTGGTACTGGCGGATATAGTTCACCAGCACCGGCCCCAGCACGCCCGCTGCCGACCAGGCGGTGAGCAGCCGGCCGTGGATCGCGCCGACATAGCGGACGCCGAACACGTCCTTCAGATAGGCCGGAATGGTCGCGAACCCGCCGCCATACATGCTGATGATCACCAGGAAGCAGAGCACGAACAGCGCGATGCTGCCGATGTGGCCGGCGGTCGGCACGAGCGAGTAGAGAATGAGCCCCAGCACGAAGAAGCAAACGTAGGTCATCTTCCGGCCGATGAAGTCCGACATGGAGGCCCAGAAGAAGCGGCCGGCCATGTTGAACAGGCTCAACAGGCCGACAAAGCCCGCCGCCGAGGCGGCGGTAATGCGGCCGGGGAACATTTCCTGCGCCATCGCCGAAGCCTGGCCGAGCACGCCGATGCCGGCGGTGACGTTCAGGCACAGAACCCACCAGAGCAACCAGAATTGCGGCGTGCGGAGGGCGGTATCCACATGCACGTCCTCGGTGGTGATCAGGCGCCCGGGCTCCGTCAGCGGCACGTATCCGGCCGGGCGCCAGTCCTCGGCCGGCACGCGTACGATGGTCGCGCCGATGCACATGAAGACGAAGTAGATCAACCCCATGACGACGAAGGTCTCGGCGACGCCGATATGCGTCGGCGTGGAGAACGCCGCCATCAGCTTCACCGACAAGGGAGCGGCGATCATCGCGCCGCCGCCGAAGCCCATGATCGCCATGCCGGTCGCCATGCCCGGGCGGTCCGGGAACCAAGTGATTAGCGTCTTGACCGGCGAGATGTAGCCGATGCCGAGCCCGCAGCCGCCGAGCACGCCGTAGCCGAGATAGATGATCCAAAGTTGGTGCAGATGAACGCCGAGCGCCGAGATCAAAAACCCGCCGCCGAAGCAGCAGGCGGCGGTGAACATTGCCTTGCGCGGCCCGACGCGGTCGAGCCAGGAGCCGGTCGCGAACGAGGCGAGCCCCAGGAACAGGATGGCGATGCTGAAGATCCAGCCGAGATCGGTGAGCTGCCAGTCGCCGGGGGCAGACTTGCTGATCCCGATCAGCTTGGTCATCGGCAGGTTAAACACGCTGAACGCGTAAGCCTGCCCGATCGACAGATGGACGCAAAGGGCCGCCGGCGGAACCAGCCAGCGGCTGAAGCCTGGGCCGGCGACGATGCGCGCGCGGTCCAGAATGCCGGGCGAAGCGGCGATCGCGGTGCTCATGGGACGTCAGCCTCCTTGCCGTTCGTTGCTTTTTTTAAACCCCCGTGGTCGTCGCGCAGGCGAGTCACCGCCTCGCGCGCGATTGGTACCATATCAGCGCCTGATTCGTCATCGAGATGTTGCAGGATCGTCGCCCGCATCCGGGGTTCCCAGAACAGCCGGATGTGGTTGGCGGTCGCCGCCACCGCCGCCTCGTGCGGCTGGCGGGCGAAGGCACGGGCGATCTGGTTCGCCATGTAAACGAGCTTCTCAGGCGACATCGGCGCTGCGCCCCTGGCTGATCCGTTCGGGATGGGTGAACAGCTCGAACCCGTCGGCGCGCGCCACGCCGATCAGCGCGATGCCGGCCGCCTCCGCCGTCCGCACCGCGAGCGCGGTGGGCGCGGAGACGCCCGCCAGCACCGGCGCGCCGATGCGCGCCGCCTTCTGCACGAGTTCGACCGAGAGCCGGCTGCTCAGCACGATGACGCCGTCGGAAGCCGTGCACCCGGCGCGGGCGAGGGCGCCGGCGAGCTTGTCGAGCGCGTTGTGGCGGCCGACATCCTCGCGCAAGGCGACAAGGCCCGCCGCCGGGTGCCAGAAGCCGGCGGCATGGACGGCGCGGGTGCGCTGGTTGAGCTGCTGCGCTGCCGGCATGGCGGCGAGCGCGGCGGCGATCGCCTCGGGGCCGACGCGCATCGCCGAGGTGACCGAAGGCGGTGGGCGCGCCGCATCCTCCAGGCTCTCGATGCCGCAGAGGCCGCAGCCCGACGGTCCGGCGAGGCGGCGACGCCGGGCTTCGGCCAGCGCCGCGCGCTCCGGGCCGAGCCACATGCGGAGCTCGATCCCCGTTTCGAGCGGAACCACGGCCAGTTCCTGGATCTGATCGGCGCGGTCGATGATGCCTTCGGTCAGGCTGAAGCCGGTCGCGAAGTCCTCGAGGTCGGCAGGGGTGGCGAGCATCACCGCGAGCGTGGCGCGGTTATAGCTGAGCGCGACGGGGGTTTCCTCGGGGATTTCGCGCGCCCCCGCGCTCAGCCGCGCACCGCGGAAGGCGGTGCGTGGGACGAGGCGGGAGGGGGGCGGGATGCTGTGCTCAGGGGTCACGGGCCGGCCTTGCGCGGCATCCGCCCCTCTCCGCCCCCAACGGCGGAGGGGAACGATAACAATGGCGCCGGCGAGCGGGCGGCATTGTCATTTCGCCCCCACCGCCTCGATGCGGCGGCTGCGGCGGGAGAACTCGGCGTATTCACGCTGCCACGCGCTCGGACCATTGCTGGGCGACACCTGCACCGCCGTTACCTTGTATTCGGGGCAGTTGGTCGCCCAGTCGGAGAAGTCCGTCGTGACGACGTTCGCCTGCGTCTCGGGATGGTGGAAGGTCGTGTAAACCACCCCCGGCGCAACACGGTCGGTGATGCGCGCGCGCAAGGTCGTTTCGCCCGAGCGGGAGGCGAGGCGCACGAGGTCGCCGTCGCGGATGCCGCGCTCCTCGGCGTCGTGCGGGTGGATCTCCAGCATGTCCTCCCGGTGCCACATCTCGTTCGCTGTGCGGCGCGTCTGCGCGCCGACATTGTATTGCGAGAGGATGCGCCCGGTGGTGAGCAGGAGCGGAAAGCGCGGCCCGACTTTCTCGTCGGTCGGCACATATTCGGTGACGACAAACTGCCCCTTGCCGCGCACGAAGCCGTGCATGTGCATGATCGGAGTGCCCTCCGGCGCCGCCTCATTGCAGGGCCATTGCACCGAGCCCAGCCGGTCGAGCTTTTCGTAGGAAACCCCGGCGAAGCTCGGTGTGGTGCGCGCGATCTCGTCCATGATTTCGGATGGATGCCGGTAGTTCCAGCCGAGGCCGAGCGCGTTGGCGATAAGCTGGGTGATCTGCCAGTCCTCGTAGCCGTTGCGCGGCGCGAAGAGCTTGCGGACCCGGCTGATGCGCCGCTCGGCGTTGATGAAGGTGCCGTCCTTCTCCATGAAGCTGGAGCCGGGCAGGAAGACGTGCGCGTAGTTCGCGGTCTCGTTCAGGAACAGATCCTGCACCACGACGCACTCCATCGCCGCCAATCCGGCGACGACATGCTGCGTGTCGGGATCGGATTGCGCGATGTCCTCGCCCTGGATGTAGAGCGCGCGGAACGAGCCGTCCTGCGCCGCGTCCAGCATGTTCGAAATGCGCAATCCGGGCTCGGGGTCGAGCCGCACGCCCCATTCGCGCTCGTAGATCGCGCGCACCGCCGGATCGGAGATGTGGCGGTAGTCGGGCAATTCGTGCGGGAAGCTTCCCATATCGCACGCGCCCTGCACGTTGTTCTGCCCGCGCAGCGGATTGACGCCGGTGCCCGGCTTGCCAACATTGCCGGTCGCCATCGCCAGATTGGCAAGCGCCATCACCGAAGTGCTGCCCTGGCTGTGCTCGGTCACGCCGAGGCCATAGAAGATCGCCGCGTTGCCGCCGGTGGCATAAAGCCGGGCGGCGGCGCGGATTTCTTCCGCTGGCACGCCGCAGATCGGGGCGACCGCTTCGGGGCTGTTCTGCGGCTCGGCGACGAAGCGCGCCCACTCCTCGAATGCGTCCACCATGCAGCGCGCGCGGACATATTCCTCGTCCACCAGCCCCTCGAGGACGATGACATGTGCGAGCGCGTTCAGCATCGCGACATTCGTACCGGGGCGCAGCTTGAGGTGCGCCGCCGCCTCGATGTGCGGCGAACGCACGAGGTCGATCCGGCGCGGGTCGATGACGATCAGCTTCGCGCCCTGGCGCAGCCGCCGCTTCATCGCCGAGGCGAACACCGGATGCCCGTCGGTCGGATTGGCGCCGATCACCAGAATCACGTCGGCGTAGCGGACCGAGTCGAAATCGTTGGTGCCGGCCGAGGTGCCGAACGTGGTCTTGAGCCCGTAGCCAGTCGGGGAGTGACAGACGCGCGCGCAGGTATCGACATTATTGTTGCCGAAGCCGGCGCGCACCAGCTTCTGCACAAGATAGGTCTCCTCGTCGGTGCAGCGTGAGGACGTGATGGCGCCGACCGCACCCACGCCGTGCCGCTGCTGGATCTCGCGGAAGCGCGCGGCGACATGGGAGATCGCTTCCTCCCAACTCACCTCGCGCCAGGGATCGGCGATGGAGGCGCGCAGCATCGGCTTGAGAATGCGGTCCTTGTGGTTGGCGTAGCCCCAGGCGAAGCGGCCCTTGACGCAGGAATGGCCGTGATTGGCCTTGCCCGCCTTCCACGGCACCATCCGCACCACGACATCGCCCTGCATCTCCGCCTTGAAGCCGCAGCCGACGCCGCAATAGGCACAGGTGGTGATGACCGAGTGCTCGGGCTGGCCGAGCTCGACCACGCTCTTTTCGATCAGCGAGCCGGTGGGGCAGGCTTGCACACAGGCGCCGCAGGAGACGCATTCGGAATCGAGGAACGGCTCGCCCGCGCTGGCGACGATCTTCGACTCGAAGCCTCGGCCTTCGACCGTCAGCGCGAAGGTACCCTGGATGTCGGCGCAGGCGCGCACGCAGCGCGAGCATACGATGCAGCGGGCCGGGTCGAACTGGAAATAGGGGTTGGAGTCATCCACCGGCGCGGCAAGATGATTGGCACCCAGCTTGTAGCGCACGCGCCGCAGGCCGACGATGCCGGCCATCTGCTGCATCTCGGAGTTGCCGGCGACGGGCGAGGTGAAGCCGTCGGACGGATGATCCGAGAGGTAAAGTTCCATCACGCCGCGGCGAATGCGGCGCACGCGCTCGGTCGCGGTATGCACCTTCATCCCCGGTGCGACAGGCGTGGTGCAGGAGGCGGGTGTGCCGGCGCGGCCCTCGATTTCCACGAGGCAAAGCCGGCAGGAACCGAACGCATTCAGCATGTCGGTGGCGCAGAGCTTGGGCACGGTGATGCCCGCCTCCATCGCCGCGCGCATCACTGAGGTGCCGGCGGGGACGGTGATTTCGTGCCCGTCGATGCTGAGGGTGACTTGGTCCGATGCCTCGCTCGCGGGGGTGCCGTAGTCGGGTTCAGCTATCAGCGGCATAGTGTGCTGTTCCTCGGAAGTCCCTTTGCGTCGGCCGGCGAAATGCCGATCATCGTCACAAGCCCGGCGCCGCGCGGCGGCCACCGCCTTCGGGGGCCACGGCGGCGAGTTCGGCAGCGGCACGCCCGCCGGCCGCGAAATCCTCGGGGAAATGCGTCAGCGCGCTCATCACCGGATAGGGGATGAAGCCGCCCAAGGCGCAGAGCGAGCCGAATTTCATGGTCTCGCAGAGGTCGCGAATCAGCGCGAGATTCTCCTCCACCTCCTCGCCTGCGATGATGCGGTCCATCACCTCAATCCCGCGCACCGAGCCGACGCGGCAGGGCGTGCACTTGCCGCAGGATTCGGTGGCGCAGAACTCCATCGCGAAGCGCGCCATCCGCGCCATGTCCACGCTGTCGTCGAACACCACGAGGCCGCCGTGGCCGATCAGGCCGTCGCGCGCCGCGAAGGCCTCGTAGTCATAGGGCGTGTCGAACAGCGCGGGCGGGAAATAGGCACCGAGCGGGCCGCCCGCCTGCACCGCGCGCACGGGGCGACCGGTGGCCGTGCCGCCGCCGATCTCCTCGATCAGCTCGCCGAGCGTGATGCCGAACGGCACCTCGAACAGGCCCGGATGCTTCACGTTGCCCGCGAGCTGGATCGGCATGGTGCCGCGCGAGCGGCCGTAACCCAGCGCCGCCCAGGCGTCGGCGCCGTCGGCCAGGATAACCGGGACCGAAGCGAGCGTGACGACGTTGTTGACGACGGTCGGCTCGTTAAACAAGCCCTTGTGGGCGGGCAGCGGCGGCTTGGCGCGCACCTGCCCGCGCTTGCCCTCCAGGCTGTCAAGCAGCGACGTTTCCTCGCCGCACACATAGGCGCCGGCGCCGACGCGCTGCTCGACGTCGAAGGCGAAGCCCGAGCCGAGCACGTCGGCGCCGAGCAGCCCGGCGCCGCGCGCCGCCTCCAGCGCGCGGTCGAAGGAAGCGACCGCGTGCGGATACTCCGAGCGCGTATAGACCCAGCCCTTGCGCGCGCCGACCGCGAACCCGGCGATGATCATGCCCTCGATCAGCGCAAGCGGGTCGCCCTCCATCAGCATCCGGTCAGCGAAGGTGCCGGAATCGCCCTCGTCGGCGTTGACGACGATATGCTTGCGCGCGCCCGCGGCCTCGGCGGCGGTGCGCCATTTGATGCCTGTCGGGAACCCGGCGCCGCCGCGCCCACGGAGCTGGGAGCGCGTGACCTCCTCGATCACCGCTTGCGGGCCGATTTCTAGTGCGCGCGCGAGGCCGCGCAAACCGCCCTGCGCGCGGTACTCGTCGACCGAGCCGGGCCGCACCACGCCGCAGCGGGCGAAGACGAGCCGCTTCTGGCGGGCGAGGAGTTGGATGTCCTCGGGCCGGCCGAGCCGCAGGGGATGGCCGCCGCCGTCGCCGAGCCCGGCGTCGAGCAGCCCGGGCACGTCGGCCGCCGCAACCGGTCCGTAGGCGATGCGGCCGGAATGCGTCTCCACTTCGATCATCGGCTCCAGCCAGTAGAGGCCCCGCGAGCCGCTGCGGATTACGTCGGCGCCATGGCGGGCGAGCGCCTGCGCCACCTGCTCGGCGCCGACCGCAACGGCGGCGGCATCGGCGGGGACGAACACGCGCGCGCTCATGGCAGCGCCTCCGCGACCGCCTCCTGCAGGGAATCGGCGCTGACGCGGCCGAGTGGCGTGCCGTCGAGCAGAGCAGCGGGGGCAACGGCGCAGAGGCCGAGGCAGAAAGCGGGTTCCAGCGTCAGCGCGCCGTCGCGCGTCGTGCCGCCCCAGCCGATGCCGAGGCGCGCACAGAGCGCGGCGCCGATCTCGCCGCCGCCGCGCGACTGACACGCCTCGGCGCGGCAGAGGCGCAGGACGCGCCGGCCCGGCGGGTGGCGGCGGAAATCATGGTAGAAGCTGATCGTGCCGTGCACCTCGGCGCGGGAGAGGTTGAAGGCGCGGGCGAGCAGCGTCACGGCTTCCGCCGGCACATGGCCCAACCAGTCCTGCAGGGCGTGCAAGGCGGGCAGGAGTCCACCTTCCCGCGCGGCGAACGGCGCGATGAGGTCCGACGCAGCCGCCTCGTTCCACTCCGCAACGACGCTCACTCTGGCTCCGTCCCACGGTTGCTGGACGCTTTCCGCGCCCTATTCGGCACCGAAGCTCAAGACAAATCCCAAGGCGGGGAGCCTGCAAGGGCAAACTGAGTTGTGCGGTGCAACATCCGGCCCTGCTACACTCCCAGCCGCCGCCGATGTGGTCGGATTGCTCCGGTTGGCAAGGCAGAGTGCGCCGATGGAAAGCAGAGGAGCGGCAGTGGTTACAGCGCCGCGAGGCCACGGCCGCCGCGGCGGCAGGCCAGCCGGCTAGTCTGGTCTATGAAATAGCTAACGTAAAAGTGGGGTTTCTTGCCGAAACTGCATAGCTTGCGACCATACAATTGAGTATTGTAAGGGAACGATCACTACCGACATCGCCCCAATAGGGAAGGGAACACCATGCGTACGACTGGGAAGATCACTCTGGCGGTCGCGCTCGCCGGGGCGCTTGGACTGACCCTGGCCGGCCGGCCGGCGCAGTCCCAGGCCGTGGCAATGCCCGGGTTCGCCGGCTCCGCGCCGTCGTCGGTGTCGGGGTGCCCCTATATCGGGTGGCGGCTGGTCAGACACCCGGACGGGCAGATCACCGGCATCGCCTATTACGGCGATCTGACCGGCCTCAGTGAGGTGACGGGACACGTCGAGCAGGACGGAACATTCCATCTGACGACGAAGTCCATGATGGGCAATGGTCCGGTCGGCACCGTCGATGGCAAGCGGACCGCCAAGGGCGCCGACGCGACGATGAAGGGTGAAGGCTGCGCCAACATGCACGTGCGGATGGCCTACGTCGCCAACATGAGCAAGTGGAACAACGCGAACTCGTTCGCGCAGTAGCGGCGTTTCGCGGCTGTTTTCGAGACGCTACGGCGGCGAGGAGTGCCCCGGCGCTCCCCGCGCCACGTTGGTTGACCACCCGCTCGGGCTCCACTAGGCGGGCGCGATGCCCGCCGCCACTGCCCGCCCGCTGCCTCGCGCGTCGCGCGCGATGGACGATGACGCTTTCTGGCGGCCGGGTGGCGTGGCGATGGCGGCTTTCCTGCTGTTGTTCGTCGCCGCGTGGACCGCGTTCGGCTCGCTTGCATTCGCGGGTAAGGCGCTGCATGGCGACGTGGCGGAGGCTTACGCCTGGGGGCGCGAGTTCCGGCTCGGCTACAACCAGCACCCGCCGTTCTGGGCGTGGATAGCGGGCGGCTGGTTCCTGGTGTTCCCGCGCCAGGACTGGGCATTCAACCTGCTCGCCGTCGTCAACGCCGCCGCAGGGCTTTGCGGCGCCTGGCGGCTCATCGGCCTGTTCGTGCACGGGCCGCGGCGGATGGCGGCGTTCCTGCTGCTGCTGCTGACGCCGTTCTACACCTTCCTTTGTTTCAAGTATAATGCCAACACGATCTTCCTCTCGCTCTGGCCGTGGACGCTCTTCTTCTTCGTCCGCTGCCTGGAACGCCAGCGGCGCGCCGACGCGGTTTGGTTCGGCGTCATGCTTGGGCTGTCGTTCCTATCGAAATACTACGCTATCGTGCTCGCCGGCACCTGCTTCGCCGCGAGCCTGACGCACCCGCGCCGTGCCACCTACTGGCGTTCGGCGCTGCCGTGGATTTCCGGCGCAGTGTGCTTCCTCGTATTCTTGCCGCACCTGCTTTGGCTCATCAGCACCACGGCCCCGCCGGTGGAATATGCCGAAAGCCTGGTCGGGCGCGGCTGGGCGAAGGCGCTGACCTACGCGGCGAGCTTCATCGTTGCAGCCGCCGCCTATCAGGCGGCGGTGCTGGCCGTGATCGCCGCCGCGGCGTGGCGGGCGCCGCCGCAACCGGCCCGCGTGGAGCGGTTGCCGATGTTGGCCGCGCTCGTGCTGGCACCGGTCGGGCTCACGGTGCTGTTCGGCCTCGCGCTTCAGCTCAAGATTTCCACCAACATGGCGCTCGGCACCTTTCCGCTCGCGCCCGTCCTGCTGCTCGAATTGGTGCCGCGCGCCGACCCGCGCCGGGTGGCGCGAATCGCCGCGGCCGCAGCGGCGGCGGTGACGCTCGTGCCACTGCTCGCCGCCTATTGGCTCGCGCCGGTGATGATGCGCCGCGACAGCGATCCCGCCGAGCGCGAGCCGCGACGGGAACTGGCGGAGGTCGCGACGCGGCTCTGGCACGAGCGGATCGGCACAAGGCTCCGGCTTGTGGCGGGCACCGATCCGTTCGAGAACTCGATTTCCTTCTACAGCCAGGATGCGCCGTCGAGCTTCATCGGCTTCAGCTACGTGAAGGCGCCCTGGGCCAGCCCGCAGCGGATCGCGCGCGACGGATTGCTCGCCGCCTGCCGGAGCGGCGATGGCGCGTGCCTGCAAGCGGCCGCCCGCTTCGCCACGCCGCGAACCGAGCGCGTGCAGGTGACGCTCGTGCATCGATTTCGTGGCGAGGAGGCCGCACCGATGACGTTCGATCTGTTCCTGATCCCGCCGAGCGGCTGAGGGGCCCGCCGTCGTAGCGGTTCCGGGCATGTCGCGCCAATGCTAAGAAGGCCGTGCGGCGCCGCCGCCAGGGACATAAGAAACGGAGACGTCCATGCTCGGGCTGATGCAGCAGCACCCGCTGCTCGTTTCGTCGATCATCCGCCACGCCGCGCGCCATCACGGCAATAGCGAGGTGGTCTCGGTGCTCGGTGAGGGGGTAGTGCACCGCAGCAACTATGCGAAGATCGAGCGCCGCGCCCGCCGCGCGGCGCTGGTGCTCGAACGGCTCGGGGTTCGGTTCGGCGACCGGGTGGCGACGCTGGCGTGGAACACCTACCGGCATCTGGAGCTGTTCTATGCGGTATCCGGTTCGGGCGCCGTGATGCACACGGTCAACCCGCGGCTGTTGCAGCAGGACATCGAATACATCATCACCCATGCCGGCGATTCGGTGGTGTTCACCGACCCGAGCTTCGTGCCGCTCGTCGAGGCGATGGCGCCGCAGATCGCCGCCTGCGTGCGGACCGTGGTGGTGCTGTGCGCGCCCGACGAGATGCCGAAGGTCGCGCTGCCCGCCGGCATGGCGCTCCATTGCCACGAATCGCTGATGGCGGAAGCCGACGAGCACTATTCATGGCCGAGCTTCGACGAGAATACGGCGAGCGGACTCTGCTATACGTCCGGCACGACGGGGCGGCCGAAGGGCGTGCTCTATTCCCACCGCTCCACGGTACTGCACGCGATGGCCGCCGTGTCGGCCGATGCGTTCGGACTGCGCGCGATCGACCGGATGCTGCCGGGCGCGCCGATGTTCCATGCCGCCGCCTGGGCGGTGCCGTACACCTTGCCGATGGTGGGCGCGGCGATGATTCTGCCCGGGCGGCATCTCGATCCGCCGCATCTCGTGCGACTCTTGAACGAGGAGCGCGTCACCTTCACAGCCGCCGTGCCGACCGTGTGGCTCGCCGTGCTCGCCTACCTCAAGGAGACCGGGCAGACATTCACGCATTTGAAGCGCCTGTTCTCGGGCGGCTCGGCGGTGCCGCGCGCGATGATCGAGGGCATGGCCGAGCATGGCGTGGAGGTGCTGCACGCCTGGGGCATGACGGAAACCAGCCCGCTCGTCAGCATGTACGCGCCGACACCGGCAACCGCCGAACTGACCGGCGAGGAGCTGATGCGCATGAAGCTGAAGCAGGGGCGTCCCGTGTTCGGCACCGAGGTGAAGATCGTTGACGCCGACGGCAAGGAACTGCCCTGGGATGGCGTCGCGTTCGGCGACTTGCTGGTGCGCGGCAACTGGGTGTGTCGGGAGTATCTGCATCGCGGACGCGAGGGAGGGGCCGACGACGACGGATGGTTCGCCACCGGCGACGTGGCGACGATCGACCCGGAGGGCTTTATCGAGCTGGTGGATCGCTCCAAGGACGTGATCAAGTCGGGCGGCGAATGGATCAGCTCGATCCAGTTAGAGAATATCGCCGTGTCGCACCCCGATGTGGCGGAGGCGGCCGTGATCAACGCCTATCACGAGAAATGGCAGGAGCGCCCGCTGCTGCTGGTGGTGCCGCTGCCGGGCCACACGGTCGATCCCAAGAGCGTGCTGGCGTTCTACGAGGGCAAGATCGCCAAATGGTGGACGCCCGATGCGGTGGTGGTGGTCGACGAACTGCCGCACACCGCGACCGGCAAGCTGAACAAGCTGCTACTCAGGAAGGAGTGGCAGGACTATTTGGTGCGCGAGAAGGGGCGCAGCGCGGCGGATTAGTGCTGCACCCCCTCACCCGGCGACGCTTCGCGTCGCCGACCTCTCCCGCTCCGCGGGAGAGGTGGTCAGTGCAGCAGCGCCGCCCGGAAATAATCCCGCGCCTTGTGCGGGAACAGATTGCGGGACTTGCGAAGCCCCGGCCCGTCCTTCACGCGCAGCAGGATAAATGCAAGCCCGCCGCCTTCGCGCAAAATCCGCTTGCCTTCCGGCAGTTCGGCCTCGGTGTTGATCGTGTGCACCACCGGGAATCCCGACCCGGCGGCGATGGTATCGAGCCGCACGCCGAGCCCGGTGTGGCTGTCCTGATTGCCGGTTTCGCCGTAATGGCCGTTATCGACGCACACGATCTGCAAGTTGGGCGGATTGAGCAGCGCGATCGTTGCCAGCGCGCCCAAATTCATCAGCAGCTCGCCATCGCCCGTCACCACCAGCACGCGGCGCTTGGGCTGCGCCAGCGCCAAGCCCAGTCCCATCATCGGCGCCGCGCCCATCGCGCCGCCGAGCGGAAACAGGTTGGGCGCGCCGTCGGTGATGGCGCACAATTCCTGCGCCGACCCGGCAAGGCCGGCGACGATCAGGAATTCGTCCGGCCGGTCGATCAGCGCCGGCACCGCCTGCCGCCGGTCGAGCACCGGCTCGGGCAGTGTGGACATCTGGATGCGGTTGAGCTTCGCCATGATCCCCCTTCCCGCCGCTAAAACTTCTTGGCGCCGAGCAGGCGCTGGCTGAGCAGCACGGCCACCGCCTCGCCCGACTGGAACGCCATCGTCAGCGCCGCCGCGATGGTGGGCTGCACGTCCTCGGGCACGCGTGCCCAGAGCACGATCACGCCCATCGCCTGAAGCACCTTCTCGACCGCCTGGCCCATCGGGAACTGCCAGGGATTGCCTTCCCCGAATTCGCCGCGCATCGAGACGATCGTCAGGAATGGGAAGCGCCCGCCCTTCGTCAGCGAGAGCATGTTGATGCAGTTGCCGGTGCCCGAGGACTGCATCAGTAATACGCCGCGCGCGCCGCCGAGATCGGCCCCGGCGAGCAGCGCCACTCCCTCCTCCTCGGTGGTGAGCGGGATCGAGTGCACGTCGGGATCGGCGAGCGAGCGGTCGATCAGCACACGGTGCCCGGCATCGGGCACGTAGGCGAACTGCGTGACGCCCGCCGCCCGCAACTGGTCGTACATCTGATGGGCCCAGGCCGGGCCGCCCCGCTCATCCATGACCGCTCTCCTTTCGTGGCGCGCACCATGCGTCGCGTCTGCCGCCGATGCAAACCGGCCCGATTGCCTGAGCCCCGCGCCTCGTCCACGATCGCGTGATGAGTGTCGATCCGATCACGGTTGCCGTGCTGCAAAGCCGGCTGCGCGCCATTGCCGAGGAGATGGGCGAGTCCATGCTGCGGACCGCCTATTCGCAGATCCTCAACTCCTCGCGGGACTTCTCGATCGCGCTGATCGACGCCAAGTGCCGGCTGGTGGCGCAGGCGGACCATATCCCGGTGCATGTCGGCGCGATGCCCTGGGCGGTGCGGGCGCTAGCCGAGGCGTTCCCCGCGCCCGCGCCGGGTGAGGTCTATCTGCTGAACGATCCCTACCGGGGCGGTAGCCACCTGCCGGACCTGACCGTATTCGTGCCGGTGTTCGAAGACGGGCGGCTGCTGCTGTGGTCGGTGGTGCGCGCGCATCACAGCGACATCGGGGGCGCCACGCACGGCGCCTACAACCCGGCCGCGACCGAGATTTTCCAGGAAGGGCTGCGGCTGCCGCCGATACGACTGACGGAAAACGGCGCGCTGCGCGAGGATTTGCTCGCGATGCTGGCACTCAATGTGCGCCATCCGCGCGATTTTCGTGGCGATCTGGCCGCGCAGGTCGGCGCGGCGCGGCTCGGAGAGCAGCGGCTCGGCGCCGTGCTGACCGAGCATGGCGGCGCGGTGGTGAGTGAAGCGATCGACACGATGCTGGATGCCGCCGAGCGCCATGCCCGCGAGATCGTCGGCGGCTGGAAGGACGGGGTATACGAGGGCACGGCACTGCTCGACGATGACGGGTTCGGGCGCACCGACATCCGCATCCATGCGCGCTGCACGGTGGCCGGGAGCGACCTGACGGTGGATTTGACGGGCTCCGATCCGCAGTCGCGCGGCTTCGTCAATTCGTCCTACGCCAACATGCGCTCGGCGGTGGCGATGGCGTTCGCGTTCCTGCTCGATCCCGACATGGCGCGCAACGACGGCGCGTTCCGCCCACTTCAAGTGATTGCCCGCCCCGGCACGATCGTCTGGGCCGAAGAGGGCGCGCCGGTGACGATGTGCACGAGCCACTGCGCCAACGAGATCATAGAGGCGGTGATCGTGGCACTGGCTCCGGCTTGCCCCGAGCGCGCGATGGGCGGCTGGGGGCGGCGCCTTCGCATCGCGCTCGCCGGGCGCGACCCGCGCCGGGATCGCGGTTTCATCTGGCACATGTTCCAAGCCCGTCCGGGCGGCGGCGCCTCGGCGGCGGGCGACGGCTACGCCACGATCGGGGAGTGGCACTCGGCGGGCGGAATCAAGTTCGGCAGCATCGAAGTCGCGGAGAGCCGCTTCCCGCTGTTCTTCGAAAGCCACGAATACCGGGCAGGCTCGGGCGGCGCGGGGCGCTTCCGCGGCGGGGACGGGGCGGAGATGCGGCTGCGCGTGGAGACCGCCGAGCCAGCAGTCGCCAATACGGCGGGCGAGGGGATCGTGCACGGCGCGCGCGGCATATTGGGCGGTGCGGACGGCAAGCCGCACGATTACACTCTGCACGCTCCCGGCGCGGCGCCGCGCCGGCTGCGAAGCAAGGAAGTGGGCATCGCCGTGCCGCCGGGGAGCGTGTTCCATATCCTGTCGGGCGGCGGCGGCGGATGGGGTGCGCCGCGGGAGGCCGAATGATAATCGACCCGGCTTTGTTTCTTGGCTTCGTCCTTGCCACCGCGATCCTGATTTTGATCCCGGGTCCGAACGTGGCGCTGATCGTGGCCAACAGCGTCGGGCGCGGCACGCGCGTCGGGCTGCTGACGGTCGCGGGCACGGGCAGCGCGATCGCGGTGCAGCTCGCGCTGACCGCGCTCGGGCTGACGGCGGTGTTGAGCACGCTTGCTGTTTGGTTCGAGTGGCTGCGCTGGATCGGCGTGGCCTATCTTTTATATCTCGGCGTGCAGCAGCTTCGCGCGCCGGCGGTGGATCTGACGCGCGTGCGCGCCCAGCCGCGCCCGGCGCGCGCGATCCTCCTGCGTGGCTTCCTGGTCGGGCTGACCAACCCGAAGACGCTGCTCTTTTACGGCGCGTTCTTTCCACAGTTCATCGACCCGGGCCGCGCGCTGGCGCCGCAGGTCGATGTGCTGTGCGCGACGTTCCTGGTGCTTGCCCTGGTGCTTGACGGCTGCTGGGCGCTGGCGGCCGGGCGTGCGCGCTGGCTGCTCGCCGCTCGCCCGCGCCTGCGAAATCGGCTGACGGGCGGCTGCCTGATCGCTGCCGGGGCGGGGCTCGCGCTCGCGCACCGGCGCTGAGGACCGGCCAGCCGCCCCGCGCTGCGCTCTAGTAGTGGTACCAGCCCCAGCCGGGCCCACCAAAGACGACAAGAAGCAGCAGAATCACCACGACGAGCCCTACGACGCCGAATCCCCCGGGCCCGTAGTACTCTCGGCGATAACCGTAATATCCGCCGCCGCCGAACAGCAGCAGTATCAGCACGACGAGGACAAGCAGCGTCAACATGGGGTTCACTCCTGTCTTTCGATACGATCTTCGGTGGAATCGCGTCGGCAACGAGACGTTGATAGGGCGAGATTATGGCTAGCCGGGACTCTCGATGCGGATGGCGGATTGTTGATCAGCCATCCGGGGGTAAGCGACCCTGGGACTGCCCGCGATTGACAGGCGTCCTCGGTTGTCCGCAGCTACGGTGCCGGCGCAGAACAACGCGCGGACGATGACGTGGCGCTTGCGAAGTCGGCCAGGAGGAAGCCCTATGCACGATACGGTCATTCGCGGCGGCACCATCATCGACGGCACCGGTGCGGCGCGCTTCACCGGCGATGTCGCGATCGATGGCGAGCGGCTCGCGCAAGTCGGTGGCAAGGCAGGGCCGGGGCGGCGGGAGATCGCCGCCGAGGGCCTGCTCGTGACGCCGGGCTGGGTCGATGCGCACACCCATTATGACGGGCAGGCGACCTGGGATTCCGTGTTGGCGCCCTCCTCCTGGCACGGCGTCACCACCGCGCTGTTCGGCAATTGCGGCGTCGGCTTCGCCCCGGTGCGGCCCCATCACCGCGAGCAACTGATCGAACTGATGGAGGGGGTGGAAGAAATCCCCGGCATCACGCTCGCCGAGGGACTGTCCTGGGAGTGGGAGAGCTTCCCCGAATTCCTCGACGCGCTGGAGCGCAGACCGCGCACGATCGACATCGGCGCACAGATACCGCACCATCCGCTGCGCGTGTTCGTGATGGGCCAACGCGCCATCGACCGCGAACCCGCCAACGAAGAGGACATCACGGCAATGCGGCGCCTGACGCGCGAGGCGCTGGAGGCGGGCGCGTTCGGCTTCACCACTTCGCGCACCAACGCGCACCGCACCGTCTCCGGCCAGATGGTGCCGGGGCGCTATTCGGAAGAAGACGAGCTTCGGGGCATCGGCCGCGCGCTCGCCGGCCTTCCGCACGGCGCCTATGGCGTCAACAGCGATTTCGAGGACGAGGAGGCGGAGCTGCGCTGGATGACGTCGCTTGCACGCGAAACCGGCCATCCCGTGTGGTTCCTGCTGACCGACCATCCGGGCGACCCGGAACGCTGGCGGCGGCTGGCCGACGGCGTGCGCGCCGCCCGCGCCGCCGGAGCGAGTCTAACCGGACAGGTGGCCGGCCGGCCGATCGGCGTGCTGCTCGGCGTCGATACCGCACTCAACCCGTTCTCGATCCGCCCGTCCTGGCGGGCGCTGCGCGACTTGAAACTTGAGGACCGGATGCGCCGCCTGGCCGATCCGGCGGTGCGCGAGGCGGTGCTGCGCGAGGCACCCTCGGACGAGCTCGTCGAGCGTCTGTCGCCGTTCCGCCGGCAGATCACCACGCGCTGGGACCGCATGTTCGTCATGGGCGATCCACCTGATTACGAGCCCGAGGAATCGAGCAGCGTCGCCGCCATCGCCGCGCGCGAGGGCCGCTCGCCGGATGCGGTGGCGTACGACTATCTTGCCGCCACCGCCGACCATTTCCTGTTCTTCCCGATCACCGGCTATTCGCCGCCCAATCACGACAACACCCGCGCGATGCTGACCGACGACGCGACGATGCTCGGCCTGTCGGATGCGGGGGCGCACTGCTCCTCCATCATCGACGCCAGCGTGCCGAGCTGGATGCTGATCCACTGGGGCCGCGACCGAAAGCGCGGCCCCGGATTGCCGCTCGAGTTCCTGGTCAAGCGGCAGACGAGCGAGCCGGCGGACTTCTTCGGCCTGCGTGATCGCGGGCGGCTCGCGCCGGGGATGCTGGCGGATGTCAACCTGATCGACTTCGCCGCCTTGCGGCTGCACAAGCCCGAATTGCGCTACGATTTACCGGCCGGCGGACGGCGCCTGGTACAGCGCGTGCAAGGCTATCGCGCAACGTTCAAATCCGGCGTGCCGTTGTTCGAGGACGGCGAATTCACCGGCGCGATGCCGGGGCGGCTGGTGCGCGCCGGGCGGGGCTGACCGCACGCCGATGAGCGACACGCCTCTGCCGCTCGCCGGGATCCGCGTGCTCGATACCGCCACGTTCATCGCCGCGCCGTTCTGCGGCGCGGTGCTGGCCGATTTTGGCGCCGAGGTGATCAAGATCGAGCAGCCCGGCGTGGGCGATCCGCTGCGCCGCCTCGGCACCATGACCGAAACCGGCGACACGCTTCTCTGGCACAGCGAGGCGCGCAACAAGCGGTCGGTCACGCTCGATCTTCGCCAGCCGACGGGCGCCGACCTGTTCCGCCGGCTAGTCGCCAAATCGGACGTGGTGCTCGAGAACTTCCGGCCCGGCACCTTGGAGAAATGGGGGCTCGGCTACGAGGCGTTGCGGGCAATCAACAAGAAACTCGTGATGCTGCGCGTCAGCGCCTACGGGCAGACCGGGCCGTATCGCGAGCGGCCGGGCTTCGCGCGCATCGCGCACGCCTTCAGCGGACTGGCCTACCTGGCCGGGGAGGCGGGGCGGGTGCCCGTGGTTCCCGGCTCAACCACGCTCGCCGATTACATGTCGGGCGTCTGGGGCGCGCTCGGAGTGTTGCTGGCGCTGCGCGTGGCGGAGCGATCGGGGATCGGCCAGTATGTCGATATTGGCCTTTACGAGTCGATCTTCCGCCTGCTCGACGAGCTCGCCCCCGCTTATGCGCGCAGCGGCTTCGTGCGCGAGCGGCAGGGGCCGGACACGGTGAATGTCGTGCCGCACAGCCATTATTCGACGCGGGACGGACGCTGGGTTGCGATCGCTTGCTCGTCCGACAAGATGTTCGCCCGTCTCGCCGCGGCGATGGGGCGGCCGGAGCTGGCGCGCACGCCCGAATACGCCACCATGAAGGCGCGGCTCGAACGGCGAGAGGCGGTGAACCGGCAGGTGCAGGAGTGGACCGAGGCGCGCAGCTCCGCTGACGTGCTGGCGATCTGCGAGGCGCACGATGTGCCGTGCAGCCTGATCTACAGCATCGCGGACATTTTCAACGATCCGCAGTATGCGGCGCGCGGCAACCTGCTGCGGGTGGCCGATCCGCGCGCGGGAGAACTGGTGCTGCCCGCGCCGGTGCCGCGCCTCTCCGAAACGCCGGCGCAATTTCGCAGCGCCGCGCCCGCGCTCGGCGCTGACAATCAGGCGGTTTACGGCAGTCTGTTGGGGCTGGACGCGAGCGCCCTCGCCGAGCTCCGCCGATCCGGGGTGATCTGAAGCCGGATCCGCCCCGTCCAACCGCCTTATATGCGCTCTATATTCCAAGCCCGGCGAACCCTATCGCTTTTATACGCCGCACAGCCCTAATCCGGGCGTGGCGCGATCTCGCGCGCCGGAGCGAGCGCACGCTGATGATCGATATTCTCTACATCCTGATCGGCGCCGTGTTCTTCGGTGGATGCCTCGTCTACGCGCTTGCCTGCGACCGGCTGTGAAGGTGCGACATGATTTTCGATTACGCGCTGGGCGGGGCTGTGAGCGTCGGACTGCTGATCTACCTGGTCTACGCCCTAGTGAAGCCTGAAAAGTTCTAGCCCGCTCCGGGAACCTCTCCGATGACACTCAACGGCTGGTCGCAGATCGCGCTCTTCGCGGTGCTGCTGATCCTCATCACTCGGCCGCTTGGCGGCTACATGACGCGGATTTTTAGCGGCGAGCGGACGCTGCTGTCGCCCGTGTTGCGGCCGCTCGAGGCCGGCATCTATCGCATCTGCGGGGTGCGCGAGGCCGAGGAGCAGCACTGGACCAGCTACGCCGCCGCGGTGCTCGCCTTCAGCTTCGCAGGCTTTGTGATCCTGTACTTGCTCCAGCGCGCCCAAGGGATACTGCCGTTCAACCCGCAGAGGTTCGGCGCGGAGTCGCCCGATCTTTCGTTCAACACTTCGGTGAGCTTCGTTACCAACACCAATTGGCAGTCATACACGCCCGAGCAGACCATGAGCTATCTTACGCAGATGGCCGGGCTGACGGTGCACAATTTCGCCTCCGCCGCCACCGGCATCGCGATCGCGGTTGCGCTCGTGCGTGGCTTCTCCCGCCGTTCAGCGCAGAGCATCGGCAATTTCTGGGTCGATCTGACGCGCTGCACGATCTATATTTTGCTCCCGCTATCCGTGGCACTAGCTCTCTTCTATGTTTGGCAGGGCGTGCCGCAGAATCTCAGCGCCTACACGCAAGTCACCACGCTGGAAGGCGCGAAGCAGGTAATCGCCCAGGGGCCAGTGGCCTCGCAGGAGGCGATCAAGATCCTCGGCACCAACGGTGGCGGCTTCTTCAACGCCAACTCGGCGCATCCGTTCGAGAACCCGACCGCGCTCTCCAACCTGATGCAGATGCTCACCATGCTCGCGATCGGCGCCGCGCTGACCAACGTGTTCGGCCGCATGGTTGGCAACGAGCGGCAGGGTTGGGCGATCTTCGCGGTAATGTTCGTGCTGTTCGCCGCCGGCGTCGCTACTTGCTACACGGCGGAATCCGCCGGCAATCCGGCCTTTGCTTCGTTCCATGTCGATCAAACCGCCAGCGCTTTGCAGCCAGGGGGCAACATGGAAGGTAAGGAGGTGCGGTTCGGCATCGCTCAGTCGGCGCTGTTCACCACCACCACCACCGACGCCTCCTGCGGCGCCGTGAACACCATGCTCGATAGTTTGCTGCCGATCGCCGGCATGGTGCCGATGGTCAACATGATGCTGGGCGAAATCATCTATGGCGGCGTTGGGTCCGGCCTTTATGGCATGCTGCTGTTCGTCATCATCGCCATGTTCGTCGCCGGATTGATGGTGGGCCGAACGCCCGAATATCTCGGCAAGAAGCTCGAAGCGAAGGAGGTCAAGATGGCGATGCTCGCCATCCTGGTCCTACCGCTGTCGATCCTCGGCTTCACCGCGCTCGCGGTGGTGATGAAGCCGGGCCTAGACGCGCTCGCCAATGCCGGACCGCACGGGTTTAGCGAGGCGCTCTATGCCTACACCTCGGCCACCGGCAACAACGGCAGCGCCTTCGCGGGCCTTTCCGCCAACGTGCCGTTTTGGAACGACACGCTCGCCATCGCCATGTTCATCGGCCGGTTCCTTATGATCATCCCGGTGCTGGCGATTGCCGGGTCGCTGGCGCGGAAGAAGATCGTGCCTGCCTCGCTCGGCACGTTCCCGACGACTAGCCCGCTGTTCGTCGGATTGGTGGTCGGCGTTATCGTCATCACCGGCGGGCTGATCTACTTCCCGGCTGTCGCGCTCGGCCCGTTGGTCGAGAATTTCGCGATGCACGCCGGTACACTATACTGAGTCTCCGAGGTTCGTCATGGGCAGCGCAAGCAGGGCGCGCGGCGCCAAATCGGCCATTCTGGACAGCGCCATCCTGGTCCCCGCCCTCCGCGAGTCGTTCGTCAAGCTCGATCCGCGCATACTGATCGTTAACCCGATCATGTTCGTGGTCGAGATCGTGGCAGCACTGACGACGATCATTTTCATCCGTGAGCTGTTCACTGGCGGTAAAGATCTGGCGTTCACCGCGCAGATCCTCTTCTGGCTTTGGCTCACCGTACTGTTTGCCAACTTCGCTGAGGCGGTCGCCGAGGGACGCGGCAAGGCGCAGGCCGCCGCCCTGCGGCGGGCGCGCACCGAAACAATGGCAAAGCGCCTGCGGAACGCGCAGGGGACCGATTACGAGATGGTCGCCGCGCCGCAGCTCAAGCCCGGTGACGTGGTCTATGTTGAAGCGGGCGACCTGATCCCGAGCGACGGCGATGTGATCGAAGGCATCGCCTCGGTGGATGAAAGCGCTATCACCGGCGAATCCGCGCCCGTGATCCGCGAATCGGGCGGCGACCGCTCGGCCGTCACCGGCGGCACGCGTGTATTGTCCGACTGGATCAAGGTGAGGATCACCGCCGCTCAGGGCTCGACCTTCCTCGACCGCATGATCGCGCTCGTGGAGGGTGCAGAGCGGCAGAAAACGCCGAACGAGATCGCGCTCAACATTCTGCTCGCGGGTTTGACCATCATCTTCGTGATCGTGGTCACGACCATCCCGAGCTTCGCCAATTACGCCGGCGGCGTGGTTTCGGTCGTCATCCTGGTGGCGCTGTTCGTGGCGCTGATCCCGACCACGATCGGCGCGCTGCTGTCGGCGATCGGCATTGCCGGCATGGACCGGCTGGTACGCTTCAACGTGCTGGCGATGTCCGGCCGCGCGGTGGAGGCGGCGGGAGATGTGGACACGCTGCTGCTCGACAAGACCGGCACGATCACGCTCGGCAATCGGCAGGCGACCGAGTTCCATCCGCTGCGCGGAATCACCGAAGCGGAACTCGCGGACGCGGCGCAGCTTGCGTCGCTGCCGGACGAGACCCCCGAGGGTCGCTCCATCGTCGTGCTGGCGAAGGAGAAATACGGCATCCGTGGCCGCGAGATGGCGCCGCTCGGCGCGCGCTTCATCCCGTTCACCGCGCAGACACGCCTGTCGGGGATCGACTTCGATGGTTCGTCGATCCGCAAGGGTGCGGTCGATGCGGTGCTCGCCTGGGCGCGCGACTTCGACGAGCTGCCGAGGGACGGCGGCGTGGCGGTGCGGGCCGCACCGCCCGAAGCCTCGGTGCGCGAGTTGAGCGCCAAATCCGACGAGATCGCCCGCGCCGGCGGCACGCCCTTGGCCGTTGCCAAGGACGGGCGACTGCTCGGCGTGATTTACCTCAAGGACATCGTGAAGGGCGGCATCCGCGAGCGTTTCGCCGAGCTGCGGCGGATGGGCATCCGCACCGTGATGATCACCGGCGACAATCCGCTGACCGCCGCCGCCATCGCCGCCGAATCGGGCGTCGATGACTTCCTCGCGCAAGCGACGCCCGAGACCAAGCTCAAGCTGATCCGCGAGGAGCAGGCAGAGGGCAAGCTGGTGGCGATGTGCGGCGACGGTACCAACGACGCGCCTGCCTTGGCGCAGGCCGATGTCGGCGTGGCGATGAACACTGGCACGATGGCGGCGCGCGAGGCCGGCAACATGGTCGATCTCGACAGCGATCCGACCAAGCTGATCGAGATCGTGGAGATCGGCAAGCAGCTTCTGATGACGCGCGGCGCGCTGACCACCTTTTCCATCGCTAACGACGTGGCGAAATACTTCGCCATGATTCCGGCGATGTTCATCGCCTTCTATCCGCAGCTCCAGGCGCTGAACGTGATGCGCCTCGGAAATCCCGAGAGCGCGATCCTCTCGGCGATCATCTTCAACGCGCTGATCATCTTGTTCCTGATCCCGCTGGCGCTGAAGGGCGTGGCCTACCGCCCGATCGGCGCGGCGGCGCTGCTGCGGCGCAACCTGCTGATCTACGGGTTGGGCGGGATCATCGTGCCGTTCGTGGGCATCAAGCTGATCGACATGCTCGTCACCACGCTCGGGCTGGCCTGAGAAGGAGGCTGCGATGAGACACGTCTGCCCCGCCATCGTGATGATCGTCGCCATGACGATCATCACCGGGCTGATCTACCCGCTCGCCATCACCGGCATCGCGCAGCTTGTGTTTCCCTATCAGGCCGACGGCAGCCTGATAACGCGAAACGGCACGGTGATCGGCTCGGCGCTGATCGGGCAGAACTTCACCTCCGACAAGTATTTTCATGGCCGCCCGTCGGCGACCACCGAGCCCGATCCGAAGGACCCGAGCAAGACCATCCCGGTGCCCTATGCGGCGGATAATTCGGGCGGCTCCAATCTCGGACCGACCTCCAAGGTGCTGGCCGACCGCGTGAAGGGCGATGCCGCCGCGCTCGCGCCACAGAATCCCGGCACGCCGATCCCGGTCGATCTCGTCACGACCTCGGCGAGCGGGCTCGATCCCGACGTAACGCCGGCCGGGGCCTTGTTCCAGGTGCCGCGCGTCGCAAGGGCACGGGGCTTGCCGGAGGCGCAGGTGCGCCGGCTGGTCGAGGAGCACATAGAGGGAGGGCTGTTCGGTCTGCTCGGCGAGCCGCGTGTGAACGTGCTGGAGCTCAACCTCGCGCTGGACGCGACGAAGCGGTAGGCTGACGCTTTCGTTCCTTATCTGAAGGGCCGCTCTTGCAGGAGCAGATCGCCCAGGATCGCAGGCCGTCACCGGAGGCGCTGCTGGAAGCGGCGCAGAAGACCGCGCGGGGCCGCCTCAAGATTTTCGTCGGCGCCGCGCCCGGCGTAGGCAAGACCTACGAGATGCTGAACGCCGCGCGGGCGCGGATGGAAGAGGGCGTCGATGTCGTGGTCGGCGTGGTGGAAACCCACGGCCGCAAGGAGACCGAGGAGCTGCTCGCGGGCCTGGAAATCCTGCCGCGCCGATCGATCGACTACAAAAGCCGCACGTTGCAGGAGATGGATCTCGACGGGCTGCTCGCGCGGCGCCCGCAGCTCGCGCTGGTGGACGAGCTGGCCCACACCAACGCGCCCGGCAGCCGGCATCCGAAACGCTACATGGACGTGGAGGAGCTGATCGCGGCAGGGATCGACGTTTACACCACGCTGAATGTCCAGCACATCGAAAGCCTGAACGACGTGGTGGCGCGGATCACCCGCATTCGCGTGCGCGAGACGGTGCCGGATTCGATCGTCGACAAAGCCGACGATATCGAGCTGATCGACCTGACGCCCGAGGACCTGATCCAGCGCCTCAAGGAAGGCAAGGTCTACGTCCCGCATCAGGCCGAGCGCGCGATCCGGCATTATTTCTCGCCGGGCAACCTGACGGCGCTGCGCGAGCTGGCCCTGCGCCGCACCGCGCAGCGCGTGGACGCGCAGATGGTGCGGTACATGCAAGCGCACGCGATCAGCGGCCCGTGGGCGGCGGGCGAGCGCGTGCTGGCCTGCATCGGCCCCGATCCGAGCAGCACCGAGATGGTACGCCACGCCAAGCGCATGGCGGATAGCTTGAAGGCGCCCTGGACCGCGCTGCATGTCGAGACCGGCCGCGATCTGAACTTGACGGAGGCGGAGCGGGACCGCGTCGCCGCTTCGATGCGGCTCGCTGAGCAGCTCGGCGCCGAGACGGTGACGATCCCAGGCGAGAACGTCGCCGAGGCGGTGCTGAGCTACGCCGCGGAGAACAACTTCACCCAGATCTTGATCGTGCAGCCGCCGCGTTCGCGCTGGCGCAACCTGTTTGGCGCTTCGCTGACGCAGCAGCTCATCCGCAACGCGGGTGGCGCGAGCATCCATGTCATCGGCGGGCAGGCGAAGCCGGAGACGGGCGCCCGCGCGCGGCTGCGCGAGCTGGCGCGCGCGCAAGGCACCGCCCGAGACTATCTCGGCAGCATCGGTTTCGTCGCGGTGGCGCTCGGGCTTGCCCTGCTGCTGCGGGACATGCTGGGCATCACCAGCGTCGCGCTGACGTTCCTGACGGCGGTGCTGGCCTCGGCCGTCATTTACGGCCTGTGGCCGGCGCTGCTGGCGAGCCTCGCCAGTATGCTCGCCTATAACTTCTTCTTCCTGCCGCCGCTCTACACGCTGACGATCGCCGACCCGGAGAACGTGGTCGCGCTGTTCTTCTTCATGATCACGGCGGTGATCGCGAGCAACCTGACGGCGCGGGTGCGCGCGCAGGCGATCACCGCGCGGGCGCGGGCACGCACGACCGAGGAGCTTTATCGGTTCAGCCGCAAGCTCGCCGTCGCCGCCAATCTTGATGACCTGTTATGGGCGGCGGCGCACCAGATCGCGCTGATGCTGAAGGTGCATGTCGTGATCCTGCTGCCGGAGAACGGCACGCTTTCGGTGCGCGCCGGTTTTCCGCCCGAGGACCGGCTCGACGAGGGCGATCTCGGCGCCGCCAAATGGTCCTGGGAGAAGAACCGCGCCGCTGGGCGCGGCGCCGACACGCTGCCCGGCGCCAAGCGCCTGTTCGTGCCGATGCAAACCGGGCGCGGGGCGGTGGGCGTGATCGGCATCGACCGCGAGGAGCCGGGGCTGATGCTGACGCCCGATCAGCACCGACTGCTGACGGCGCTTGCCGATCAGACGGCGCTCGCCGTAGAGCGGGTCAATTTGGTGGAGGATATCGACCGCGCGCGGCTGGAAACGGAAACCGACCGGCTGCGCGCCGCCTTGCTGACGTCGATCTCACACGACCTGCGGACGCCGCTCGCCTCGATTCTCGGGTCCGTGACGAGCCTGAGGGAATCCGGCGACCGGCTGGACCACGCGACCCGGCACGAGCTGTTGCAGACGATCCAGGACGAGTGCGAGCGCCTGAATCGCTTCATCGGTAACCTGCTCGACATGACGCGGCTCGAATCCGGACCGCTCAGGATGCGGACGCAGCGCGTGGACCTCGCCGATGCGGCGGGCAGCGCGCTGCGCCGTGCTGCGAAAGTGCTGGCCGCCCATCGCACCGAGTTGCAGATCGCGCGCGACCTGCCGATGCTGGATCTCGACGAGGTGCTGTTCGAGCAGGTGCTGTTCAACCTGCTCGACAACGCGGCGAAATACGCCCCGGCCGGCTCGCTGATCACGCTGCGCGGCTGGCGCGAGGGCAGCACGGCTCGGCTGCAAGTGATCGACGAAGGACCGGGCATCCCGCCCGCCGATCTCGGCCACGTGTTCGAGAAATTCTACCGCGCCGATGGCGGCGACCGTCGCCGCGCCGGCACCGGGCTCGGGCTTGCGATCTGCCGCGGCTTCGTGGAGGCGATGGGCGGCGCCATCACGGCCGCCAATCGTACCGACCGCCCCGGCGCCGTCTTCACCATCACGCTGCCGGTGCCGGCAGGCGGCGCGGACACGCCGGAGGCGGATTGATGCCCGAAGCCGGACCCGCGCGCATCCTCGTGGTAGACGACGAGCCGGCGATCCTGCGCTTCCTGCGCGCGGGCCTCGGCAGCGAAGGCTATATCGTGATGGAAGCGGCGAACGGACAGGCGGCGCTCGACACGCTGCGGCGCAACCGGGTGGACATGGCGGTGCTCGATCTCGGCCTGCCGGACATGGACGGGCTCGACTTGATTCGTCAGTTGCGTGCGAGCGGCAACATGCTGCCGATCATCGTGCTGTCCAGCCGCGACAACGAGGCCGCCAAGGTGGCCGCACTCGACCTCGGAGCCGACGACTACGTCACCAAGCCGTTCGGCATCGGCGAACTGCTGGCCCGCATCCGCGCCGCGCAACGCCACCGCCTGCAGCAGCAGGGCGAGAAGCCGGTGTTCCGTGCGGGTGATTTGACGGTCGATCTGGTGCGGCGGATCGTGACGGTGCGCGGCAAGGAAGCGAAATTCTCGCCGCGCGAATACGATCTCTTGCGGCTGCTCGTCGCGCACGCCGGGAAAGTGCTGACGCACAACATGATCCTGCGCGAAGTGTGGGGGACGGAAACCGACGTGCAATATCTCCGCATCTATATCCGCGCGCTGCGTCAGAAGATCGAACCCGACCCCGAGCGCCCGGAATACATCCTGACGGAAACCGGCGTCGGTTACCGGCTGCGGGGACCGGACCTGTGACGATCGCCGATCTGATCGGCGCCGACCGAGTGCTGCTCGACCTGCGGGCCGCCACCAAAGCGCAGGCGCTGCGAGACCTCGCGCGCCGCGCCGCCGCCGCGCTCGGGCTCAATCAGGGCGCTGTGCTGGGCGCGGTGCTGCGGCGCGAGGAGCTTGGTTCGACCGGGCTCGGCAAGGGCTTCGCCTTGCCGCACGCGCGGATCCCGGGCCTCTCCGCGCCGTTCGCGCTGTTCGCGCGCCTTGCCAAGCCGATCGATTTCGCCGCAATCGACCAGCGCCCGGTCGATCTGGTGGTGCTGCTGCTCACGCCGGCGAACGAGGCCAATCAGCATCTCTCCACGCTGGCCGCGATCTCCCGCCCGATGCGCGACGAGGCATTCGTGCAGCGGCTGCGCCAGGCGCGCGACGCGGCTTCGGTGGCGGCGGCGATGGCGGAAGGCGGCGACCGCTAGACCGGCGGCGTGCAGGCACGCTAATCGCGTACCCCGGCAGGACGCGCAAGGACGTTCGTTTCCCAGGAGGCCGCCCCGATGCAGGAGGCAAAGACCGCGCTCGTCGTCAGCGCCCATTCGGCCGACTTCGTCTGGCGCGCGGGCGGCGCGATCGCGCTGCACGCCGAACAGGGAACGGCGGTGACGGTGATCTGCCTGTCCTATGGCGAGCGCGGCGAATCAGCCAAGCTCTGGCGCCAGCCGGGCACGACGCTTGCCCGCGTAAAGGCCGAGCGCCGCAAGGAGGCCGAGGCCGCCGCCGCGTGCCTCGGCGTTGCCGACATCCAGTTCTGGGATTTGGGCGACTACCCGATCACGCTCGATCAAGAGGCGCTTTACCGCCTCGTCGACGTGTATCGCGCGATCCATCCCGCCTTCGTGCTGACGCACTCGACCAAAGACATCTACAATTACGATCATCCGGCGGTGACGAAATTCGCCCAGCACGCGCGCATCGTCGCGCAGGCGCACGGGCACAATCCCGGTCAGAAGGTGCTGGGCGCGCCGCCGGTGTTCCTGTTCGAGCCGCACCAGCCCGAGCAGTGCGACTGGAAGCCGGACGTGCTGCTAGACATCACGACGGTCTGGCCGAAGAAGCGCGCCGCCATCGAGTGCATGGCGGGCCAGGAACATCTGTGGGAATACTATACCCGCGTGGCGTTGCAGCGCGGCGCGCAGGCGGCGCGCAACTCCGACAAGCAGATCACCTACGGTGAGGGTTATCAGGCGGTGTTTCCGCATGTGGTGGAGCGGCTGGCATGAACGTGGTCCTGACCGATCCCCCGCAACTCGATCGTGCGCGGGTGCGGGATTTCGCCCGCTACGGCGCCGACAACTGGATGATCCATGTCGCGGTGGAGCAGTGCCGCGAAGGGGACGTGCTGCGGAAGAGCGAAGCGGGTGAGCTTGGGCTGGGTATTTGCGGGATGCGCGAGAAGCTGGCGACGCCGGGCCTCGTCTATCGCCCGTTCGGCGCAAAGGCCTAGGGCGTGGCGGCGACCCAAGCGGTGCCGGTGCTGCGGGCGGCGATCGGCACCTATCCGCACACGCGCGCGCTGAAAGCCGGGCAGACGGGCTCCGCGCGCCTGCGGCTTGAGTTCGCCGAGGTCGCGCCGATCAGCCGCGCCTTCGCGCCGATGGTGCGCGAGGGAAGATTCGACGTGTCGGAAATGGCGATCGCGACGTTCTTGCAGGCCGAGGCCTACGGCAAGCCGCTCGTCCTGCTGCCGGTGGTGCTGGTGGCGCGGTTCCAGGAGGCCGCGCTGCTTTGCCGTGCGAACTGCGATCTGCGCGGGCCGGCCGATCTCGCAGGTATGCGCGTTGGCGTGCGCGCCTACAGCCAGACCACGGGGATGTGGCTGCGCGGCATTCTCGCCGACGATTACGGGATCCGCCCCGAGCGGATGCGCTGGATCACCTTCGAGGACGCGCATGTGGCGGAGTACCGCGATCCGCCCTTCGCCGAGCGCGCGCGCCCCGGTCAGGAGCTTCTGGCGATGCTGCGCGCCGGCGAGATCGACGCGGCGATCGTCGGCAACGACGTGCCGGACGATCCCGCGCTGCGCACCGTGTTCCCCGATCCCGCTGCCGCCGGGGAGGCGTTCTTTCGCAGGCACGGGTTCGTGCCGGTGAACCATCTGCTTGTCGTCTCCCGCACGCTCGCCGAACGGCGCGGCGAACTGGTGGCGGAACTGGTGCGGATGGTCGCGGCCTCGTGGGAAGCCGCTCCTGGGCCGGCGGGAACGGGTATTTCCGATCGCGCGGCGCTGGCCCCGGCGCTGGCGCTGGCGCTCCGCTATGCGGGCGAGCAGGGATTGCTGCGGCGGCGGGTTGAATCGGACGAATTGTGGGAGGGCGCGCCGTAGGAACCGCATAAGGTGCCGCGGCCCTGGATCGCCGCCGCCGCTGCGCGAGGCCGCCCTGGACGATCCGGGCGATCTGTTCTGGAATATGCTGACCAAGCGGCCGGTCACGCAAACGGCCGATGCGATAAACCGAACGAACAGGGAGGAACCCGATAATGTCAAAGGGCGAGAACACGAACCTGCTCCTGCCGCGCCGCCGCGACGTGCTGCGCGGCGCTTCGGCGCTCGGCGCGGCAGCGCTGGCGGCGCCGTTCGTCCACACGCGTTCCGCCCGCGCGGCCGATACAGTGAAGATCGGCCTTTTGCTCGCCAAGACCGGCGACATCGCAGCGCAGACCGAATACCTCGCCAACGGCACCATGCTGGCGCTGGAGCAGCGCAAAAACACGGTCATGGGCAAGCCCGCCGAGCTCGTCTGGTATGACGAGCCGAGCCCGCAGGGTGCGCAGCAGAACTTTCAGAAGCTGATTCAGGAAGCGGGCGTCGTCGCAGTGCTCGGCGGGGCGCTGAGCTCGAGCGCACTTGCCGAGGAAGCCACCGCCGCGCGCCTGAAGGTGCCGTTCATCATCGACAACGCGGCAGCGACCGACATCACCGGCAAGAACTGCAACCGCTACACGTTCCGCCTGAATACCCCGGTTGCGGTGCAGGCGGCGATGTTCGCGCCCTTCCTGCTAGAGAAGGGCAAGCGGTGGTATTTCCTCACCGCCTCCTATGCGTTCGGCCAGGACATCGCCAAGTCGTTCAAGGAGCTGCTGACCAAGGCGGGCGGCACGATCGTTGGCGACGACAGCGTGCCCCTGAATACGCCCGACTACAGCTCGTTCATTCTCAAGATCCGCGATGCCAAGCCGGACATGATCCTGGGCGGCGTGCCGGCCGGTGATCTCTCGACCTTCCTCAAGCAGTGGGCCGAGATGGGAATGAAGGGCAAGATACCGATTTGCGAGATCGCCATCGGGGATACAGATATCTGGTCGGTCGGTCCCGAGGCGGCGACCGGCCTCTACACATCGCTCTGGTGGTACAAGAACCCGGCCAACCCCCCCGAGGAGCAAGCCTTCGCCGACGCCTACCTCAAGAAATATGGCAAGCCGGCCGCCGACAAGGCGTGGATGGGATGGATCACGGCGAAATCGCTGTTCGATTCCATCGACGCGGCGAAGTCGACCGAGCCCGACGCCATCATCGCCGCGCTGGAGAGCTGGCAAGGCGGCACCGCCGACAGCCCCTATTCCTACCGCAAGGGCGACCACCAGATGATGTTGAAGAACCTGGTGGTGCAGGTAAAGCCGAAGATCACGGACAAGTGGGACTATTTCGACGTGATCGCCACGGTGCCGAAGAGCGCGGCCGAGCTCGATCAAGTGTTCGGCTCGCCCGCCGCCAACGGCTGCACCATGAGCTGAGGTGGCCTAGGCCGCGGAGGCCATCATGCTGAACATTCTGCTGTCACAGGTGGCGGCCGGCCTCGTGCTGGGCGGCCTTTATGTGCTGATCGCGATCGGGCTTTCCATCATCTTCGGCCTGTTGGGGATCGTGAACTTCGCGCACGGCAATTTCTTTGCCCTCGGCGCGTTTTTCACGGTCTCGCTGTTCGGCTATTTCGGCGCGGCCTCGATCCTGGTGGCGCCGATCCTGGTCGGGCTGGTCGGCATGGCGGTGGAACGCACGCTGATCCGCCAGCTTTACGACAAGGAGCCGCTGGTCAGCCTGATCATCACCTTCGCGCTGGCGCTGATGATCGAGGCGCTGCTGCGGCTCGTTTACGGCGGCATTGGCCAGCCGTTCAGCCCCCCCGCCTTCCTTTCCGGCATCTACATGTGGGGTCCGGTGCTAATCACCAAATACCGGCTAGCGGTGTTCCTGATCACGGTCGCGATCCTGCTCGGGCTTTGGGCCTTCATGCAGCTCACGCCGTTCGGGCGCATCCTGCGCGCCGGCGCGCGCGATCCCGAGATGGTCGGCCTGCTCGGCATTCCGCTGCCGCGCGTGCTGACCGGCGCGTTCGGACTCGGCTGCTGCCTCGCGGGTGTGGCCGGCGTGCTGGCCGCGCCTCTTTGGACCGTCACCCCTTCGATGTCGGAGGGCGCGATCATGCCGGCCTTCGTCGTCGTGGTGATCGGCGGGTTGGGTTCGTTCGCCGGCGCGGTGATCGCCGGGCTGCTGGTCGGCGTCGTGACGGCGATCACCATCCAGTTCCAGCCCGACGCGGCGAATGCCGTGATGTACGTGTTCATGGCTATCGTGCTGCTGCTGCGCCCGCGCGGCCTGCTTGGTGAGCGGTGGGAGCGGTTCGAATGAGCACCGCGCTGCGCCATCCGGTCCTGTGGATATTCCTCAGCCTGGTCGCACTGACCGGGCTCTGGCTCGGGATCGGCGCGCCAGTGGCCCTGATCACGCAGATCGCGATCTATGTGCTGTACGGTGCGGGCGTGAACCTGCTGGTGGGCTACACTGGCCTTGTTCCCTTCGGCGCCTCGGTGTTCTTCGGCACCGCGAGCTACGCGGTCGCGATCGGGCTCAAGAACTTCCTCGGCAATGAGATCGAGGCGCTGATCTTCGCAATCGCCTTCTCGGTCGTACTCGGCGCTGCGATCGCGATGATCATCCTGCGCCGGCGCGGGCTCTATTTTTCACTGCTGACGCTCGCCTTCTCGCAGATCGCCTTCGAGATCGCCTTCAAGTGGACGGCACTGACGGGCGGCGAGAACGGGATGCAGGACGTGCCGCGCCCGATCTTCAAGACCGATCTCGGCTTCCACGCGTTCGTGGTCGTGACCGTCTGCCTCGTGATGTGGGCGATGTGGCGGCTGGTGCACGCGCCGTTCGGCCGCGCGCTGCAAGCGATGCGCGACAACGATCTGCGGATGAGGAGCCTCGGCTACAACACGTTCAAGCTGAAGTTCAGCGCCTTCGTGATCATGGGAGCGATCATAGGTTATGGCGGCGGCCTCCTCGCCTTGATGCTGCGCGGCGCCTATGCCGACAATCTGAGCTGGCAGCACGCGGGCGATGCGCTCCTCATGGTCGTGCTGGGCGGCGTGCACCAGTTCCTCGGGCCGCTCGCGGGCGCGGTGGCCTTCACGCTGCTGCAGGACCAGCTCTCCTCGCTGCTCGAGGCGTGGTGGCTGATCTTCGCGCCGATCATCATCATCTTCGCGCTGCTGTCGCCGGAGGGGATTGTCGGGCTGGTGCAGCGAGTGCTGCGGATTCCCGGCTGGACTTTGGTGCGCTCCACGATCCCGCCGCGCCCCGCGATGATCCCGCCGCTCGCGCGCGGCGCGATCGAGGCCGATCCGTCGCGCCCCGTGCTGGCGCTGCGCGGGCTTTCCAAACGCTTTGGCAACCTGGTGACGGCGAACGACATCGCGCTCGACGTGTATCCGTTCCGGCTGCACAGCGTGATCGGGCCGAACGGCGCCGGCAAGACCACCTTGTTCAACATGCTTTCCGGCGCGCTGGCGCCGAATGCGGGCTCGATCGTGTTCGAAGGGCGCGACATCACCCGTACCTCCATGCACCGCCGCGCGCAGCTCGGCATCGGGCGGTCGTTCCAGATCCTCTCGGTCTTCCCCGAGCTGACCGTGTTCGAGAACGTTCGGATCGCTGTACAGGCGAAGGACGTGAGCGGCTTCGCGCGCCGCTGGCGCGCCTTCATAACCGATGCGCATGGCAACGACGCGATGAACCTGCGCGTCTGGTCGCTGCTGCAGGCGGTCGGCCTGGAGGACAACGCGGCGGCGCTCTGCAAGAACCTGCCGCACGGCGCCAAGCGGCTCTTGGAAATCGCGATCACGCTGGCGACCGACGCAAGGCTGCTTTTGCTCGACGAGCCGCTGGCCGGTTTGGCGGAGGCGGACCGGATCGTGGTCGGCGGCTTGATTCGCAAGCTCGCCGACACCCATGCGGTGCTGCTGATCGAGCACGACATCGACCGCGTGCTGAAGCTCTCGGATCGCATCACGGTGCTGCATCAGGGACGGCTGATCGCCGACGGCGCACCGGCGGAGGTGGCGGCCGATCCCGAGGTGATCAGCGCCTATCTGGGCGCGGCGGGCAAGGGCGGCTCCGGCGGATACGCCGCGCCGGCGGCGCTGCCCGCGGATGCCAAGGACTTGCTGAAGGTGGAGGGGCTCGCGGTCGGCTATGGCGGGAGCACGGTGCTCACGGGCCTCGATTTCACGGTGCGCGAGGGCGAAGCGGTGGCACTGCTCGGGCGTAACGGCGTCGGCAAGACGACGCTCTTGCGCGCGATCACCGGCACGCTGCGCCCGCACGCGGGGCGCGTGTCGTTTGACGGGCGCGAGATCACGCGGTTGCCGAGCTACGAGATCAACCGCGCCGGCATCGCACTGGTGCCGGAGGGACGGCGGCTGTTTCCCAATTTGACAGTGGTGGAGAATCTGAGGCTCGCCGCGCGACCGGGCGGAATCTCGATCGAGGAGGTGTTCGCGCTGTTCCCGCGCCTGCGCGAACGTCAGCGCGCGAAGGCGGAGAACCTCTCGGGCGGCGAGCGGCAGATGGTGGCGATCGCACGCGCCCTGGTGGTGCCGAGCCGCCTCATTCTGCTGGACGAGCCGTTCGAGGGGCTGGCGCCCGCCATCGTGAAGGAGGTGATGGAGGCGCTGGTGCGGCTGCGCGGCAAAGTGGCGATGGTGATCGTGGAGCACCACGCCGAAACCGTGCTGCCGATCGCCAATCATGCGTACGCGCTGGTGAACGGGCAGGTCGCCTACGAGGGATCCGCGCGCCGGCTGGAGGAGGACCATGCCTTGCAGGCGCGGCTCTTGGGCGTGGTGCAGGTGGAGGAGGTGGCGGCGTGAGTGCTGCGCTGCATTCGCAGCGGAATGCCTCGAGGCGCTTGCGTCGGCTGTGTGACATCTGCCGGCAGGTGCCCGAACTTTGGTGTACACCTAAACGGCCCCCGATTAAGGCAAGTTGTCACTTCAGGAACCGTACGCGACCTCAAGTGATCACCTGGCGGTGAGTTGGCGGATCAGGTGTACACCTGGCGCGGGCAGCGTGCCTATTGCAGCAAGTCGCCCACCGCCGCCTTGAACCGCCGCAGTGCCTCCAAGTGATCGTCCATGCTGCGGCCGGCGAGGCGCTTGTGGATGCCGCGGCCGTGGGTGCTGGCGAGCGTGACATGCGTCACTCCGGCCGCTTTCCAGAATCGCACCTCCTCCCGCCAGCCCTTCTCGTCGGGGTGCTGCGCGGTCGAGGTCCAGATCTCGATCCCGATCGAACCCGGATCGCGCCCCTCCTGCTCCGTGTAGCGGCGCAGGGTATCGAAGGCCGCCGTGGCTTCCGGTCCCGGAGGCAGGGCGAGCATCATCCAGCCGTCGCCGTATTTGGCGATCCGGCGCAGCGTGTTGTCGTGATGGCCACCGAACCAGAGCGGCACCTTGCCCGCGGCCGGGCGCGGGTTGATGCCGGCATCCTCGATCCGGTGATACTTGCCCGCGAACGTCACGTGCTGGTTGGCCCACAACGCCTGCATGACCTGCACCTGCTCCTCGGAGCGGCGGCCGCGATTGTGGAAATTCTCGTTCAGGCCGACGAACTCCGCCTCGTTCCATCCGACGCCGACGCCCAGGCGGAACCGGCCCCCGCACAGCACGTCGAGGCACGCCGCCTGCTTCGCCACCAGCACCGCCTGCCGCTGGGCAAGAATCAGCACTCCGGTGGCGAAGCCCAGGCGGCTGATCGGGGCGAGGAAGCCGAACAGCACGAACGGGTCGTGGAACCAGTCGGCGGAGGTGTTGAGATTGCCCCAGTTCGGGCGGCTCGCGGCATTCACCCCAAGCACGTGGTCGGCAGCTTCCAAATAGTCGTAGCCGAGTTCCTCGGCCGCCAGCGCGAACTCCTTCACCGCCGACGGCTCGCCGCCGATGTCGTTCTGCGGAATGAGCGTGCCGAGTTGCATCGGGGTCTCCTCCTCGCAAGGGCCGCAGCGGCTAATAAAGCTTGTCCTTATCGGGATACATCAAGATCACGTCCGCCGGATCGGACAGGTTGAGCATCGCCCGCGCCTGCTCGTCCAGCATGTCGGCATCGATGTGGTCGGCTTGCAGCCCGCTCACCCGGTTGGCCCACGCGTCGCGCTCGGCCTGGGCGTCCGCCAAATCCTGCTTCGCTTGGGCGAGCAGCTTCTCGCGCGCGGCTTCGGCGACCAGCCCGTGATCACCGTGGGCGACGTTCCAGCCGAAATAGCCGACGAGCGCCAGGAAGAACGCCGGCGCGGCGACCACGCGCACCCGCCGCTTGATGGCCCGACCGATCTCCATTCCGCCCGCCCGCCGATTCGTGACGCAGTCTAGCGCAAAATCGCCCGCCCCGCGTAACGCGCTGCGGAGCCCAGTTCGGCCTCGATGCGGATGAGCTGGTTGTATTTGGCGGTGCGGTCGCTGCGGGCAAGGCTGCCGGTCTTGATCTGCCCGCAATTCGTCGCCACCGCGAGGTCGGCGATGGTCGCGTCCTCGGTCTCGCCCGAGCGGTGGCTCATCACGGCCCGCATCCCGGCCTTATGGGCGATCTCCACCGTCTCCAGCGTCTCCGAGAGCGTGCCGATCTGGTTCACCTTGACCAGGATCGCATTGGCGCTGCCTTCCGCGATGCCGCGGCGAAGGCGCTGCGGGTTGGTGACGAACAAATCATCACCCACAAGCTGCACGCGCTTGCCGAGCACCGAATTGAGGTGCTTCCAGCCCGCCCAGTCGTCCTCGGCGCAGCCGTCCTCGATCGAGACGATCGGGTAGCGGCCGACCAGCTCCTCAAGATACTTGGCCATGCCAGCGGCATCGAAGCTCTTGCCCTCGCCTGCGAGCTCGTAGCGGCCATCCTTGAAGAATTCGGTGGCCGCGCAGTCGAGCGCGAAGGTGATGTCTTCGCCCGGCCGGTAGCCCGCGGCCTCGCAGGCCCGCGCGATGAAGGCCAAGGCTTCGTCGGCCGATTTGAGGTTCGGCGCGAAGCCGCCCTCGTCGCCCACGTTCGTGCTGTGGCCGGCGTCGTGCAGGCCCTTCTTGAGGGCGGCGAACACCTCCGCTCCCATCCGCACGCCGTCGGCGATCGTGCCGGCGCCGACCGGCTGAATCATGAATTCCTGGATGTCGATCGGATTGTCGGCGTGCTTGCCGCCATTGATGATGTTCATCATCGGCACCGGCAGGGTGCGGGCGTAGACGCCGCCGACATAGCGATAGAGCGGCACGCCGAGATCCTCGGCCGCCGCCTTCGCCAGCGCGAGAGAGACGGCGAGGATCGCGTTGGCGCCGAGGCGGGACTTGTTCGGCGTGCCGTCGAGGTCGATCAGGATGTCGTCGATCTTCACCTGCTCCGCCGCGTCCATCCCGCCGATGGCGTCGAAAATCTCGCCCTCCACGTTGGCGATGGCTTGGCGGACGCCCTTGCCGCCGTAGCGCGCGGCACCGAAGTCGCGCAGCTCCACCGCCTCGTGCGCGCCGGTGGAGGCGCCGGAAGGCACGGCGGCGCGGCCGTGGGCGCCGCTGTCCAGCACCACCTCGGCCTCGATGGTGGGATTGCCGCGGCTGTCGAGAATCTCGCGCGCAATTAGGTCGGCGATCGCACTCATCCGCGCACATCCGTTCTTGTCTCGGGACGGCGGGTGCCTATCACTTCGGGGCGGAAACCGCCACAGGGCGGGCAAGCGGGAGAGCATGGATGCGGATGCGGTTCGGGCTCGGCCTCGCCGTGGCGGGCCTTGTTGTGTCCTCGGGCGTGCGGGCACTGGAGACCAGCTATTACCGGGCAGGCCGGTGGAGCGCCTTCGCCGGCAAGGACGCGCAGGGGCACCTCGTTTGCGGGATGCGGACGAACAACCCCGCCGACGGCCGCGCCTTCGAGATCGAGGGCGTGATCGGCACGCCTGGCCTCACGTTTATCGCCGCCCGTCCGACCTGGCAGATTCCCCCCGGCACTGCCATCCCGGTGGTGATGACGCTACCCGGAAACGTGCCCTGGACAGTTCAGGGCTCCGGCGCCGGGACCGAGGTGCGGTGGACGCTCGATCAGCCGGGCGGAGCCGGTTTCATCGGGGCGTTCCGAGCCGCGGAAACGATGACGGTGAGCTTCCCGTCGGGCAACGAGCCGCCCTGGACCATGGTACTGACCGGCTCCAACCTGGTCGGCGGCACGTTCCTGCGGTGCGTGCAGGACTATTCGGCCGAGGCGCCGTCCGCTGCCCCGGCGCCGCCGGCGGCGCCGCAACCGCCCACGCAGCCCTATGGGGGGGCGACGACCCAGCCCTTTACCCCGCCCGTCGCCGCCACGCCCGAGCCGGCGCCGGGCACGCCGCCGCAGGCGGGCACCCCGCAGCTTCCGGCCCTGCCGCCCTTGCCGCCGGCAGGGCAGAAATGATCCGGCTCAGCGCACCGCCGCGAGAATGACGGGGACCAGGATCGAGGTGAGCAGCGCATTCAGGGCGAACGCCAGTCCCGCGACGGTGCCGGCCGTTTCGCTCACCTGGAACGCGCGCGCGGTGCCGAGCCCGTGGCTCGCCAGCCCGGCGGCGAAGCCGCGCGCCGCATAGTCTTTCAGGCCGCGCAGGTTCATCAGCGGCGTCACCGCCATCGCGCCGACAATGCCAGTCAGCAGCACAAGCACGGCAGGAAGTGCGGTGCTGGTTTCGGTGGCGCTCATCGTGCCGCTGCTGCATGTCACCGGCACGAGAGACGAAACCTACTTCGCCGGCGCGCAGTTCGTTCATTTCATGCTCGGCCCGGCCACGGTGGTGCTGGGCAGCGCCGCGGCGCGCAGCAGGCCCCATTGCTGGATCACCCCTGTCGCCGCCAGCACGAACAAAAGCAAGAGATGCTGCAAAAGCCCCGTCGCGGCGGGCTCCACGTTCCGCCGCAGCCTGCGCGAGGCGGCGAGCGCCGCCGCCAGAAGCACGAACCCGCTTACCGGCCCCGGTATCGGCAGGCCGAAGCCGCGCGCGGCAGCTTCGCCGACGAGCTGGAACAGCAGGAGGGCGAACAGGGCAAGCAGCATCGTTCTTCCTTCCAGTTCCGGCTAAGGTCCCGGACACCATAGGGTGGGGGCGGAGATGCACGAAGCCGACACGGTGCTGAGCGAGGCGGTTGCGGCGGGCGCGGTGCCCGGCGTGGTGGCGATCGCGGCCACGCCCGACCGGGTGATCTACGAGGGCGCGTTCGGCGTGCGCCGGCTTGGAGAACCCGCGCCGATGACGCTGGACACCGTGTTCCGCATCGCCTCGATGACCAAGGCGATCACCGCGGCGGCGGCGATGCAGCTCGTCGAACAGGGCAAGCTCGCGCTCGATCAGCCGGCGCGCGAGGTGGTGCCGGAGCTCGGAACGCCGCAGGTGCTGGAAGGCTTCGCCGCTGATGGAAAGCCGCAGCTCCGGCCGGCGCGAGGCGAGGTGACGCTGCGGACACTGCTCACCCACAGCTCCGGCTTCGGCTACGACGTATGGAACGCCGATCTCTGCCGTTATCACCGGGAAACCGGATTGCCGGCGCCGCGCTCTGGCAAGCTCGCGAGCCTCAAGGCGCCGCTCACCTTCGATCCCGGCACGCGCTGGCAATACAGCATCGGGATCGACTGGGCCGGGCGCATGGTGGAGGCCGTTGCCGGCGCCGATCTGGAAACGGTGTTCCAGAACCGGATCTTCGCCCCGCTCGGCATGACGGACACGAGCTATCTGGTGCGGCCGGCGATGGCACCGCGGCTCGCGACGGTCCATGCGCGCAGGCCGGAGGGGCTGGTGCCGGTCCAGTTGCCGAGCAACACGCCGCGCGAGTTCTTTCCCGGCGGCGGCGGGCTGCATTCCACCGCACGCGACTACATGCGCTTCCTGCAAATGCTGCTGCGCGGCGGTGCGGCGAGCGGCGCGCGCGTGCTGGCCGAGGCAACGGTGCGCGACATGCTCCGCAACCATCTGCCGGCAGGCGTGGAGGTGGAACCGATGCGGTCGTCGGTTCCGGAGTCCTCGAACGATGTCGAGTTCTTTCCTGGCGTGAAGAAGGGCTGGGGATTGAGTTTCCTCATCAACGAGGAGGCGATCCAGGGCGCGCGTTCCGCCGGCAGCGTCACCTGGGCCGGCATCAACAACACATATTACTGGCTCGACCCGGTGCGACAGGTGGCGGGCGCGATCTTCACGCCGATCCTGCCGTTCGGCGATCCGATCGTGCTCGGGCTGCTCGACCGCTTCGAGCGGGCAGTCTATCGGATCGTTTAACTGGAACGCGGCACCCCGCCGGCGCACGGATCACCCATCAGTGACGCCGCGCGCTCGGTGATGTCGGACACCAGGTTGCTGATGGCCCGCTGCAAGGCCGAGAACCGCACGAGCTTCTGGATCCGCCCTTCGTCCATATAGAGCGGCCGCGCCACCTCGAGCTGCAGCGCATGCACGTTCTCGCGGGGGCGGCCGTAGTGGCGGGTGATGTAGCCACCCGCGTACGGGTCGTTCCGGCGCACGGAGTAGCCCATCGCCGCCAGCGTCTGTTCGACGGCGCGGGTGATGGCGGGGGCGCAAGCGGTGCCGTGCGCATCGCCCAGCACGAAGTCGGCGGCACCGCGCGCGCCGGCGCAGGCCGGCATGGAGTGGCAGTCGATCAAGAGGCAGGCCCCGAACGTCGCCCGCGTGCCGCCGATCAGCGCCGCCAGCGTCTCGTGGTAGGGCTGCCAGCATTCGCGCACCCGCGCCTCGGCCTCGGCGAAGCGGAGCTTGCGGCGATAGATCGCCTCGCCGGTCGCCACTACGCGCGCGATCGTGCCGAGCCCCGCGCCCACGCGGGGGCTCGCGCTGTTCACCCAATCGGGCAGCGCGTCCTCGAACATCGCCGG
Organism: Acetobacteraceae bacterium; assembly: GCA_035685165.1. GTDB lineage: Bacteria > Pseudomonadota > Alphaproteobacteria > Acetobacterales > Acetobacteraceae > DATFDN01. The sequence goes on along the minus strand of DASRBI010000010.1, from coordinate 162,964 downwards.
ATCGAGTTCCCACGGCTCGCGGTTCACGTCGCACCAGGCGCGGGGAAAATGCGCCGTCAGGAGTGGGGCGCCGTAGAGCGGCGCGTCGACGAACAGCTCATCGACGAAACTGTCCTCACTGCGCCTGAGGCTCAGCGGGTCGAGCCGGGCGGCAGCCAGGAACTCCGGGCTGTATATGCGGCCGGAATGGGGAGAGGCGAACACCACCGGCACCGTTTGCACCGGCGGGCGGCGGACCACGACCGGGGCGGGCCTCTCGCGGAGCGCGGTTTCGGGGATGCCGATATCCATCTGCCCCATTCAACCCGCGCCGCCGGGCGCTGTCACCATGCCGCACGATCACGGCGATGATGGGGGCAGGACTCGGCTGCGGCGGATCGGAGGTGACGGGCGAAGCGCCCCGCCCCGCAACCTCCTGCGCCAGCGAGGTTGACTCAGAGCGCCACTTTATCCCGGGCCGGCTCCGCCGGTGCCGCGTGCACAACTGGCCCGGCCGGCGGTTCGATCCGCGGCGCTGGGGCAGCATCCTCGTCGGCGATATTCTTCTTAAATGCCTTAATGCCCTTGGCGAGATCGCCCATCAGCCCGCTCACCCGCCCGCCGCCGAACAAGAGCAGCACCACCGCCAGCACGATCAGCCAATGCCAAATGCTAAATTCGCCCATCGCCACGAACCTCTCTGGTCGCGAGGTGGGCGGCGCGCACCCTAACGCAAGGCACGCGCGCGCGGCATCCGACGCCCTTAATGCGACTTAAGCACGCGGCGAAATCCGCGCCATGCCGATCACGGCGCGGCGAGTCAGGCCGCGTGCAGCGCGCGCCAGACGGTCTCGGGCGTGGCGGGCATGTCGATGTGCGCGACCCCGTCCTCGGCAAGGGCGTCCAGCACCGCGTTGATCACCGCCGGCGGGCTGCCCACTGCACCCGCTTCGCCCGCGCCCTTCACGCCGAGCGGGTTAGTGGCGCAGGGCACTTCGATCAGCTCCACCTCGATATCCGGCAGATCATCGGCGCGCGGGAGCGCATAATCGGTGAAGCTGCCTGAAAGAAGCTGACCCGAGTCGGGGTCATAGGCGGTGCGCTCCTTCACCGCCTGGCCGAAGCCCTGCGCCACACCGCCATGCACCTGCCCGCGCACGATCAGCGGGTTCACCGCCTTGCCGACGTCGTCGCACACCAGATAGCGCACGATCTCGATCGTACCTGTTTCGGGATCGACCTCGACCTCGGCGACATGGCAGCCGTTCGGGAAGGTGTGCGCCTTGATCTCCGCCACCTCGGCGGCATCGAGCGTCACCGCCTGCTCGCCGCGCGCCGCCTTCATGCGCTGCGTCTCGGCAAGCTGCATGATGTCGATGCTGCGGTCGGTGCCGACAATCGTGAAGCGCCCGTCCCGGAAGGCGATGTCGCCGGGTGCCGCCTCCAGCAGATCGGCTGCCGCCTGCGTTCCCTTCTCGATCACGGCGTCGGTCGTGACCAGGATCGCCTGCCCCTCGGAATAGAGGCTGCGCGCGCCGCCGGTGCCGCCGCCCACCGGGATTTCGTCGGTATCGCCCTGGCGGATGCGGATTTTCTCGGCATCGATCCCGAGCTTGTTCGAGACAAGCTGCACATAGGCGGTCTCGTGCCCTTGCCCGGTCGATTGTGTGCCGACATAAACATCGACGAAGCCGCCCTCGGCGAAGCGGATCTCGGCGCGCTCGGTGGGATCGCCCCCGGTCGCTTCCAGGTAGTACGAGAAACCGAAGCCGCGCCGCTTGCCACGCCGCCGCGCCTCCGCCCGCCGCGCCGCGAAGCCGGCGTAGTCGGCGCGCTGCATCGCCTCATCCAGCACACGGCGGAAATCGCCGCTGTCGTAGCTTTTGCCCACGGGCGTATCGTGCGGCATCGCCGACGGCGGCACCATGTTGCGGCGGCGGAACTCCACGCGGTCCACGCCCAATTCGCGTGCCGCCGTGTCCATCAGCCGCTCGATCAGGTAATTGCTCTCCGGCCGTCCCGCACCCCGGTAGGCATCGACCGGCACCGTGTTGGTGAATACGCCGATCACGTTGGCATAGATGGCCTGAAAGCCGTACACGCTCGCCAGCACGCTGGTGCCGGCATAGGTCGGGATGTAGGGCGCGAAGTTGGAAAGATAGGCGCCCATGTTGGCGATGTTGCGCGTCCGCAGCGCCAGCACCTTTCCGTCAGCATCCAGCGCGACCTCGCCCAACGTCACGTTGTCGCGGCCCTGCGTGTCGCACAGGAACGCCTCGCCGCGATCGGCGGCCCATTTGACCGCATGACCGAGCTTGCGCGCGGCGTAGCACGTCAGCACATGCTCGGGGTAAAGAAAGAGCTTCATGCCGAAGCCGCCGCCCACGTCGGGCGTGACGATGCGGAACTTGTCTGGCTCGACGCCGAACAGCGGAGCGATCAGGTTCTTCACCAGCCATCCGCCCTGTGTGTTCGCGTAGAGCGTCCAGCGGCCGGATGCGGCGTCGTAATCGGCGATGGCCGCGCGTGCCTCCATCGAGGACACCACGATGCGGTTGTTGACCACCTTCAGACGCACGACCTTCGCCGCCTGCCCGAACAGACGCTCGGTGGCGGCTTTGTCGCCGATCTCCCAGTCGAACGAAATGTTGTGCGCGATGTCGGGCCAGACGCGCGGCGCGTCTTTATCCATTGCGCGCTCGGGATCGGTGACGGCGGGCACCACGTCGTAGTCCACGATGATTGCCTCGGCGGCATCCTTCGCCGCCTGCGCCGTGTCGGCAACGATGAACGCCACCGGATCGCCGACGTGGTGCACCGCGCCGTCCGCCAGCACCGGGCGCGGCGGCGCGGCCATCTCCGAGCCGTTGCGGTTGGTCAGCGTGACCGCGCAGGGCAGCGTGCCGATGCCGTCGCTCTTGAGGTCCGCCGCGGTGTAGATCGCCTGCACGCCGGGCAGCTTCCCCGCCGCCGCGGTGTCGATCCGCCTGATCCGCGCCGCCGCATGCGGGCTGCGGAGCACGTGGCCCGCCAGCATTCCGGGCAGCGTGATGTCGTCGGTGTACCGCCCCCGGCCGAGCAGGAGTCGCGGGTCCTCCACGCGACGGACGGGCTGGGCAAGGCCGAATTTCGTCATGCTGGCGGTCTCCCGAATGGCTGGAAGGCGGGCGGCAGGCTAGGCGGCGGACGGCAAGCGTCAATGCCCGCCGGGGGTTGGGCGCGGACGCGAACGAAGTTAGCATCCGCCAGCCCGGGACCAAGAACAGGGAACGTCGTCATGTCCGCGCTCGATCGCTGCTACAATGTCAACGACCTTCGCCTCGCGGCGAAACGGCGCCTGCCGCGCGGCGTGTTCGAGTTCGTTGATCGCGGCACCGAGGATGAGGTGGCACTCAGGAACAATCGGGCCGCGTTCGAGAAGATCAAGCTCCGCCACCGCGCGCTGACCGACGTGTCCACCCGCAGCATGGCAACCGAGCTGTTCGGAAAGCCCGCCGCCATGCCGCTCGCCATCGCGCCGACCGGCGCGGCGGGGCTGTGCTGGCACGAGGGCGAGCTCGAGCTTGCCAAGGCGGCCGCGGCCGCCAAGATCCCGTTCACGCTGGCGACCGGCGCGATGACTTCGATGGAGAAGATCGCCAAGGAGGCGGGCGGACGCCTCTGGTTCCAGCTTTACGTGTGGAAGCAGCGCGAGCTTTCCTACCAGCTCATCGAGCGCGCGCACCGCGCCGGTTTCGAGGCGCTGATCGTGACGACCGACACGATCGTCTCGCCGAACCGCGAATACAATACCCGCAACGGCTTCGCCACGCCGTTCCATGTCAACCCGCGCTTCGCGCTGGATGTCGCGCTGCATCCCTGGTGGTCGGCCACCGTGCTCGCCAAATATTTCCGCACCATCGGGATGCCGCGCTACGAGAATTATCCCGATCCATACCGCCGCCCCGTGGTCGGCGATCCCGGCACCAAGGAGGTGATGCGGCAGGACAATCTGAGCTGGGACGACATCCGGATCTTCCGCGACAAATGGCCCGGCATCCTGATGCTGAAGGGCATCAACCGCCCCGACGACGCGGTGCGGGCGATCGAATACGGCGTCGATGGGTTGATTGTCTCCAACCATGGCGGGCGCAACATGGATAGCGCCGTCGCCTCGATCGACGTCCTACCGGAGATCGCCGAGGCGGTGGGCGAGCGGCTGACGGTGATCCTCGATTCGGGCATCCGCCGCGGCTCCGACATCGCCAAGGCGCTAGCGCTCGGCGCGAAGGCGGTGCTGACCGGGCGCGCTACGCTGTACGGCACGGCGGTCGGCGGGCAGGCTGGCGCGGCGCACGCGATCGGGATACTCCGCAAGGAGCTCGACAACACGATGGCCTATACGGGCTGCCGGAGCGTGGACGAGATCACCACCGACATCTTCTTCACCGTACGCGACGGCAGCAACCGGATGCGGGAGATGGCACTGGCGGGCTGAGTGGCGCCGTGCACGCCGCCGCGATCGTGACCCGGGATGCGCCGGCGCGGATCTTGAGCCCGCGGGGCGCCTGCCCACTTGGCGGGGACATGGAACGGTCCGGTGACTGAATGGACATGGACGCCCGCACCGAGACGGAACGTCTCGGCCGCGACGAGGCAGAGCGGAACGAGGACCAGGGGCAGGGCTGGCCTCGCTGGCTGATTCCGCTCGCGGTCCTCGCGGCGCTGGTCGTGATCGGCGGCGGCATTTGGTACTGGTTCAGCACGCGCGGCATTGTCAGCACCGACGACGCCCGCATCGCCGGCAACGCGACACAGGTCGCGCCGCAGGTGACAGGCCGGGTGGTCGCGATCCTGTTCGCTGACAATCAGCACGTGACAGAGGGACAGAAGCTGGTCGAGCTCGATCCGCGCGATCTAGAGGCGCGCCTCGATCAGGCGCTCGCACAGCAGGCGAGCGCGCAAAGCCAGCTCACGCAAGCCGAGGCCCAAGTGCAGTCGCGGCAAGCCGATCTCGATCAGGCGCAGGCGAACGTGGCGGTCGCGCAGGCCGATCTCACGCAGGCGCGCAAGGACTACGAACGCTTCCAGCACCTCAACCCCGCGGCCGTCACGCAGCAGCAGCGCGACCAGGTGGACGCGGCATACCGCGCCGATACGGCAAAGCTCGCCGCCGCGAATCAAGCGGTAGAGGGCGCACGCGCGCAGATCGGGGTCGCGAAGGCGGCGGTTGCTGCCGCCCAGGCTGGCGTGAAACAGGCGGAGGCGACGGTGGAGCAGGCACGACTGCAACTCTCCTACGCCACGATCACCGCGCCGGTGACAGGGCGCGTGACGCACCGGACGGTGAATGTCGGCGACGTGGTGCAGGCGGGCCAGCCGCTGTTCGCGCTGGTTCAGGACAAGCTTTGGGTACAGGCGGATTTCAAGGAAACCGCGCTGGCCGGCATGAAGCCGGGCCAGAAAGTTGCGATTTCGGTGGACGCTGTGCCGGGGGTAACGTTCCGCGGCCGGGTGGACAGTTTCCAGGACGGCACCGGCGCGCAGTTCAGCGCCCTGCCCGCCGAGAACGCCACCGGCAACTGGGTGAAGATCGTTCAGCGCGTGCCGGTGAAGATCGTTTTCGAAGGAGATGATTACCGGAAATACTTCCTCGCGCCGGGCATGTCGGCGGAACCCACGGTGACGCTGCGGTAGGATGCGGGGGGCGGCAAAACCGCAGCTTCCCCTTCCCCTGGCCCACTCCCGCAAGGGGACGGGGGATTCTTTCGCCGCCCGGCAGCGTAATGCCTGAACCGCTGCCCCGTTCCGCCGCCGGACGCCGCAATCCATGGCTGATCGGCGTGGTGATCTCGATCGCAACCTTCATGGAGGTGCTCGACACCACCATCGTCAATGTCGCGCTGCGCCACATCGCGGGATCGCTCGCGATCAGCTACGACGAGAGCACCTGGATCCTGACGAGCTATCTGATCTCCAACGCGATCGTGCTACCGATCAGCGGCTGGCTCGCCACCGTGCTCGGGCGCAAGCGGTTTTACATGAGCTGTGTCGCGGTGTTCACCGCCGCTTCGGCATCATGCGCGCTCTCTACCTCGCTCACCTGGATGGTGATCTCCCGCTTGGTGCAGGGCGCGGGGGGCGGCGGGCTCGGCCCGACCGAGCAGGCGATGTTCGCCGACACGTTCCCGATCCGCCAGCGCGCCCAGGCTTTCGCGCTTTACGGCCTCACCGTCGTCTCAGCGCCCGCCGCCGGGCCCGTGCTCGGCGGCTGGATCACCGACGCGGCCTCCTGGCACTGGGTGTTCTTGATCAACCTGCCGGTCGGGCTGCTATCGCTCGTTCTGGTTAATCGGCTGGTGGTAGAGCCAAAGGCCTTGCAGGAGGACCGGCATAAGGCGCGACGCGGCGGCCTCCGCATCGACTATGTCGGCTTTGCGCTAGTCGCGCTCGGATTCGGCACGCTGCAGGTCGTGCTCGACCGCTTCGACGTGGATGACGGGTTTGGTTCCAGCACCATCGTCGCGCTCGCGCTGGTCTCGGGAATCGCACTCGTCACACTCGTCGTTTGGGAGCTCGTCGTCGAGCGCCCGGTCATCGACCTGCGGCTGTTCGGCCGCTCGCGCGGTTTCACCATCGCCTGCCTGTTGATGTTCCTGGTCGGTTTCATCCTCATCAGCACGACGCAGCTCCTGCCGCAGATGACCCAGGAGCTGCTCGATTACAGCGCCTATCAGGCGGGGATGACGCTCGGCCTCGGCGGGGTGGCGACCATCGTGGTGATGCCGATATCCGGCCTTGTCACCGGCCGGTTCATTCAGCCGAAATGGCTGATCGCCGCCGCGCTGATCGGCAGCGGCTGGGCGATGTTCCGCTGGTCCGGCCTCGACCTCAACATCTCGTTCTGGCAGGTGTCGGACGCGCGGATCGTCCAGGTGGTGTTCCTGCCGTTCCTGTTCATCCCGCTGAGCGCCGTCGCCTATGTCGGCGTGCCACCGAACGCGAACAACCAGGCGTCGGCGATGATCAATCTGATGCGGAACCTGGGCGGCAGCTTCGGCGTCTCGTTCGTTCAGACGCTTCTGTCCTACCGGACGCAGTTCCACCACGAGCGACTCGCCGCTTCGATCACCCCCTATAATGGCTACAGCTTCGGCCATGCACTCGGCGCCATCGCCAATGCCGTCCAGACGCAGGCGCAGATAATGAGCTTCCTCGATATCTTCTGGCTGCTCGGCCTCGCCGCCATCTGCGTGTTCCCGTTGGCGCTGCTGCTGCCGCGGATGCCGAAAGGTGCGGCCCCAACGCATTAGCCGCAGCGGCGTCAGACGGTCATAATGGATGGCGTGGCTACGATCCCGTGCCTGATCGCCGTGGGACCGATCGGGGCCGCAACCGCGGTGGGCGCGGCCGGGCCGTTCGACGGCGTGTGGAAGGTCGAGCTCATCTGCGCCACAGCGCCCGACGGCGCGGCTGGCTTTTCGTACAGCTTCGACGCCCGCGTGGCCGCTGGTGTGATGCTCGGCGAATCAGGGGTGCGCGGCCTGACCGGCTTCCCGGCGTACACGATGGCCAGGTGCAACCCGGCACGCCCTACGCCAATCGGCTGAAGCTCGCTTCGCGGGCGATAGCGGCACCGGCACGCGCGAGTCCGCGCGCCGCTGCAGCGCGCGCTTCAGCCGGAGCTGACCGCGCCGGGGTGACAAGCCAAGCCCGCCAGCGCATCCTTCCCCCGATCGCAGCGGGGGGAGGGGAACAGATGCCCGAGCAGCTTCTGGAGGGAAAAGTCGCGGTCGTCACCGGCGCCGGGCGCGGCATCGGCCGCGCCATCGCGCTTTGCATGGCCGAGCACGGCGCCAAGGTGGTGGTGAACGACGTCGGCGCGGCGGTGACGGGCGAAGGCCATGACGAAACTCCGGCGCAGGAAGTGGTGCGCTTGATCGACCAAAGCCGCGGGCGCGGCTCGGCCGTGGTCAGCACCGATTCGGTCGCCGAGTGGGAGTCGGCGCAGCGCATCGTTCAGGCCGCCCTCGATAATTTTGGGCGTATCGACATTGTGGTAAACAACGCGGGCATTCTGCGCGACCGCATGTTCCACTACATGTCGCCTGAAGAGTTCGACGCGGTGATGAAGGTGCATCTTTACGGCGCCTTCTATGTCTCGCGCGCCGCAGTGACGCATTTCCGCAAGCAGGAGGCCGGCGCCTTCGTGCACATGACCTCCACCTCCGGCCTGATCGGCAGCGTGGGGCAGGTGAACTACGGCGCGGCGAAGCTCGGCATCGCCGGGCTTTCACGCAACATCGCGATGGACATGCAGCGGTACAAGATCCGCTCCAACTGCATCGGCCCGCACGCCTGGAGCCGCATGATCGAGACCGTGCCAGGCATGACCGAGGAGCAGATGCAGGAGCGCGCGAACCGCACGCGGCCCGATCAGGTGGCGCAGCTCGCGACGTTCCTTGCCTCGGACGCGGCTGCGGAGATTTCCGGTCAGATACTCGGTGCGCGCGGGAACGAAATCTACCTCTACTGCCAGCCGCGCCCGATCCGTATCATGCACCGCGGCGACGGCTGGACGCCGGAGAAGATGCGCGACCATCTGCTACCCGCGATCCGCACGAGCCTGACCCCGCTCGAGCGCACGCGCGACGTCTATAGCTGGGACGCGATCTGATCAGCGACGGACGCGCCTTCTCGGTGAGGAAAAGCCGGGGCGAGGCGGGAACTCAATGACGCTCCGCCGCCGGCTGCCGCGAGCCCAGTTGCGCGTCGCCCTGGACATGGCATCGGTGCCCATTTGGGTGGCGGCGCCGGATGCGGCCGCTGAGTCCGCCGCGCTGCGCTTTCGGTCGGCCCCCGGACGGCTCGCCCCGGGCGCACGAGTCTATGCGGTGGGCGACGTCCGCGGCGCGCGGGCGGAGCTTGCCGCGCTGCTTGTGGCGATCGCCGCCGACCTCCGCGCCCGGCCCGTGGCGCGGCCTTACCTCGTGTTCCTCGGCGGGCTGATCGGCCCCGGGCCGGACAGCGCGGGGGTGCTCGATCTCGTGGCCGGTGCCGAGCCCGCCGCGCCGCGCCGCATCGTCCTCAAGGGCGATAGCGAGCACATGCTGCTCCAGGCGCTCGCAGGCGACCGTCCCGCCGCGACCGACTGGATGCACGCCGGCGGCGGAGCCTGTTTGGCGAGCTGGGGTGTGCCGCCCGACACGCCGCGCGCGGCATGGGCGGCGAGCATCCCGGGGCGGCACCTGATGCTGCTGCGGCGGCTGCGGCTTTCGTGGCGGGCCGGAACCTACCTGTTCGTCCACGCGGGGCTGCGGCCGGGCCGCACGCTCGGCCAGCAAAGCGCCGAGGATTTGATCGCGATCCGCCAGCCCTTCCTCGCCAGCGAGGAGGATTTCGGCTTCGTCGTCGTGCACGGTCACAACGCCACGCCTCGCCCGGAGCTGCGCGCGAACCGGATCGGCGTCGATACGGGAAGCGGCCTCGGCGGGCCGCTCACCTGCGCCGTGCTGGAGGAGGAGCGGGTGGCGTTCCTTTCGCCGCCGCTTGCGGGGATGCCCGCCGGTCCATAGGTTCCGCCGCCGTCGGGGCGTGGCGCAGCCTGGTTAGCGCGCGTGTTTTGGGTACACGAGGCCGCCGGTTCGAATCCGGCCGCCCCGACCAGTTATTCGGTTGCTGCGGGATGGCGTTCGTCGCCGGGCAGTGTAGCCTGGGGCTGTCGGGCAGGCGATGGCGGCCGATTGCGCGCGGATTCCCGTTCCGCCGCGCGTTTGGCGGCTTCCTCCTGCTCCTCGGGACTGGTGCACACATCGAAGTCGAACGGCGAGAACATCGTGGCCTCCTTCTCGGGGGCCGCCTCGCCAAACGGGGTTCGTGCAGGGAAGACCAACAAGAAAGCCGCCTGGCGGGGCGGCTTTCGGTTTTCCGCGTTATGCGCGAACCTGGGCCGCCGGACTATACCAGCGGTACCAAAATCGGTTCGCGCGATGCGTCATCGGTCGCATGGCGCATCCATATAGAGCCGCGGCGCCGGATGCAAGCCGGCGCATGGGGGGAGGAACGTCATGAAGATCACCGGCTTCCAGGCCGACATGCTGAGCATCCCGGAAGACGATCCGCTCGCCAACAGCCCGAGCCCGGAGCGCGACCCGATGCGCCCGATCGTGACGCTGCGGCTGCGGACGGACCAAGGGATCGAAGGCATCGGGCTCAGCTTCTTCGCCGGGCGGCTGACGCGGGCGCTGCGCGAAGCCGTCGCGGCGCTGTGCGAGGTCGCGACGGGAATGGACCCGCTGCGCCCCGAGGCGCTGATCGCGGCCTTCCACGACGCCGCAGGTGGTTCGGATCCGGGCGGCATCTTCACCCTCGCCTGCGCGGCAATCGACCTTGCACTATGGGACATCAAGGGCAAGACGCTCGGTCAGCCAGTGTGGAAGCTCCTGGGCGGCACGCGTAACCGCGTGCCGACCTACGCCTCGGGCTCGCTGCGCCGGGGGCTGACCGACGAAAGGGCGGAAACGGCTGCGAAGCGCCTGCTCGCCAAGGGCTTCACCGAAATGAAGATGCAGCTTGCCTTGCCCGGCCGCCCGACGATCAGCGACGAGCTGCGCCGCGCGCGCATCGTGCGCGAGGCGATTGGCCCCGACATCCGGCTCATGTGCGATATCAACCAAAGATGGCGTCCCGAGCAGGCGATCGACATCGGACGGAAGCTGGAAGACATCGGCTTCTTCTGGCTGGAGGATGTAACGGCGGCCGATGACTACGCGGGCCTTGCACGCGTGTCCCAGGCGCTCGCCACGCCGATTGCCGGGGGCGAGTATCTGTGGGGAATCGTGCCCTTCCGCCACATGATCGAGGCGCGCTCGGTCGATGTGGTGATGATCGACCTCGTGCGCGTGGGCGGCGTAACGCCTTGGATAAAGGTCGCCGCCATGGCGCAGGCATTCAATCTGCCCGTGGTGAGCCATCTGGTACCCGAGTTCCACGCCCACCTGATCGCCGCCATCCCGAACGGGCTGACGGTCGAGTACATGCCGTGGATGGTGAAACTGTTCCGCGAAGTGCCGCCCATCGAAAAGGGCGAGATTGCGCTCACCGACGCGCCCGGCTTCGGCCTCGCCTTCGACGAGGCGGCCTTCGCGCGGTTCAGGACCGGCTGACGCTATTCTCCCGGCGCTCGGCCGTCCGTGCCGGTCTGCTGACGCCACACCTCGCGCGGAGGGCGCATCACGCCCACCGAGACGAGCGCGCGCTTGAGCGAGCGGCGAACCGGCGCAGGCACCATCTGGGTAGCCGACTTCCGCAGGTTCGCGAGCGGGCGCTGGTGGTGCGAGGGAAGGCGCACCTCGCGCTCCGGACACTCGTTCGCCGCCAGATCATTCGTCGCCGGGCAGGTCCGCAGCGCCATGGCACGACCCTTGATGGCGACGATCGTCACCCGGTCGAGTGGCTTGCCGGTCTCCACCGGGACATGACATTCATAGGCCGAGGTGAAGCCGAACCGCGTCAGAAGATTGAGCAGCGTGGGGGTGGTGAGCCAGACGCTTTTCGCGTTGTCGATCGACGACCAGAGCTTCGCTTTCCGAGCGGAGATATCTTCATTCGGCGTATGCTCCTGGATGTCGCGTCCCCAGTACTCGCGGCCCTTGTATTCGTAGCTCCGCTTCGGCGCGAGGCTCACATAGGTGTCGAACACGGCCAGCCCCGAAGAGCACGCGGCGATGCGTTCGAGGAACGCGAACACGTCCGGCACATCGAGGTGATACAGAATACCGAGGCACAGCACGACATCGAACTGTCCATACCGATCGACATGCAGGTCGCGCACGTCGCCCTGAACCAGATCGAGGGCGTCGAGCTGCAAAATGCGCTTGGCAAACCGCGCCTTTTCTATGTTCGTCTGGCGCCCTTCAATCGCCGTCACGCGGGCGCCGTGCAGGGCGAACTCGATTGCGTATTGCGCCTCGAGACAGGCAAGGTCGAGCACCCGCAATCGGTCGAGCGGCTTGCCGGCGAGATCCGCGACCACCTGCAGAACCCGGCGTACCTTGGGTGACGCGATGTGCTCGCCAAGCGTAAACACGCCATCGGCGAGCCGAATATTATGGGCGGTCCACGGCCCCCAGCGCCCGACGGCTTCAGAGAGTTCCCGCCTGGCGTCTTCGCTTTGCATGTCACCCGCCGCACGGGACGAACGCCCGCAACCGTTCCGTGCCGCGAGAAACCATGAATTCAATTGCGGAGTCAACGGCGGGCGCTCGCCCGGCGGGGGCCGGGAGCGGCGCGCGATCAATGCACCGACGCCGGCACCATCTCGTGCTGGAGCACCGCCGCCACCGCCACATCGCGGTCGCCCGCTATCGCCATCGGCGTGCCGTCGGCGGCATGAATGGCGAAACCCTTCTCACCGTTGACGATGATCGGACGAATGTAAGCGAGCTGCTGAAGGCCGAGCTGCGCGAGCTGATCCACGGTCAGGTGGCGGATGTCGAAGGCGACCCGCGCCTGGCTGTTCTCGTTCGCCGGTTGGTTAGCGTTGGTGTTCATCGTCATCTCCTGGTGCCGGTCCGTTCTGGCCCCGGCCGTCAAAGGTTCGGATGCCTCAGTCTTGAGCGGCCTCCCCGTTCACGACCTGCGCCGGCACGGCGTGAGCCGACTGGCCGTTGATAGGGATGGTCTTGACGCGCGGTTCCGGCTGCGGCCGGGCGAGGTCGATATGCAGGAGCCCGTTGTCGAGCCAGGCGCCTCGCACCTCGATCCCTTCCGCCAGCACGAACGCCCGCTGGAACTGCCGCGCGGCGATCCCCCGGTGGAGGAACACGCGGTTCTGCGAGTCGTCGGTCTGGCGGCCGCGGATCACCAGCTGATTGTCCTCCTGCGTGATCTGCAGGTCGGCCATCGTGAAACCGGCCACGGCGAGCGTGATACGCAGGCCCGTCGCGCTGGTTTGCTCGATGTTGTACGGCGGATAGCCGTCGGCCGAGGACTTCGACGCACGTTCGAGCATTTGCTCGAGGTGGTCGAAGCCGAGGAACATCGGCGAGGTGAATAGCCGCGTCGTCATGGCCCCCTCGATTTAGAGCGAAGCATTTGCCGGAACCCGTGAGCGGCATCCCGGCGAGCGAAAGGTGGGCAGCAAGACGTTAGGTTACAAGGGGTTCCGCCGACGCACCGGCCCGCGGGCGACCCGCGTCAGTGCTCTGCGCGCGGCCGCCGCCTGGCGGCCGAGCCGAAGCAACGCGGGAACCTGGCGGGGCTGACGCAGCACCGACGCGAGCACTGGGAGCCATGCGATCCCCCCCCGGGGCGAGAGTCCCGCCCGTGCAGCCGGCGGCAGCCCGGCCTCGGCTGGGTCCCCGATCGCGCGCAGTACCGCGAACGGCAGGCTGCGTGCCTGCGCGACCTCGGCGACCGCGCCGCTTTCCAGATCGACCGCGGCGCAGCCGGTCTCTTCGTACAAGCGCCGCTTCTGCGCGGCGCTGACCACCAGCGCACCCGCCCCTACGATCGTCCCATCCACCATGGCTGCGAGGCCGGTGCGAAGCAGGGGCCGAAGCAATCCCCTACGGGCAGGAGATTGCGGCGCCCCCGCCGATGCGCGGGCTCGCAATGACGCTGCGAGTGCACCGCTCAGCGCCGAATCCGTCTCGATCCAAACGTCCGGCTCGCCCAGCACCAGCACACATCGGGGCATCACGAGCGCACCGGGCCGCAGCGCCGGGTCGAGTCCGCCGGCGATGCCGAAACTCACAAGCGCGGTTGCGCCGGCATCGGCCAAGCGATGCGCGGCCGCCCTCGCGCCGTCGCGCGTGCCGCCGCCGACGGCGACCAGCGGGCCAAGCCGGCGCGCGATCCGCGCCTCCTGCGCAAGGCCGGTGACGAAGCCGACCCGGCTAAAATCCCCAGGCAACGCGCCGCTCATTGCCGCGCATCAGGTTGCGGTAGCGCGCTAGCGCGAGCACGGGAAAATAGAGCCGATATCCATGATAGCGGAGATAAAACACGCGCGGGAACCCGACCGCCGTGTAGGGCAGCTCCTTCCATTCGCCGTCCGCGCCCTGCGTTTGCAGCAGCCACTCGATCCCGCGCGCAACCGCCGGATGCTCCACCGCGCCCGCCGCCATCAGGCCGAGCAGAGCCCAAGCCGTTTGGCTCGGCGTGCTTTCCTTGTAACGGCCGTGCGGCGCGTCGGCGTAGCTTTCCTCGTCCTCGCCCCAGCCGCCATCTTCGCGCTGCACCGAGACAAGCCAGTCGATCGCGCGCTTCACGGCGGGATCTTGGGCGGTCAGCCCGACCGCGTTCAGGGCGCAGAGCACCGACCAAGTACCGTAGATGTAGTTGGTGCCCCAGCGGCCGAACCAGCTTCCGTCCGGCTCCTGCTCCCGGCGCAGGAATGCTAGCGCGCGGCGGATCACCGGATCGTCGGCGCTCATGCCGGTCTGCACGAGGAAGGAGACGCAGCGGGCGGTGACGTCGGCGGTTGGCGGATCGAGCAGCGCGCCGTGATCGGCGAACGGGATGTGGTTCAAATGGAGATGCGTATTCTCCGGCTCGAACGCGCCCCAGCCGCCGTCGAAGCGCCCGCGCCCGGTTGACTGCATCCCGACGATCCAGCGTTGCGCCATGCGGATCGCCTCCGCGTGCGCCGGATCGCCCTGCCGGTGCAAGAGCATCCCGACGACCGCAGTATCGTCCACGTCCGGGTAATAGTCGTTCCAGTATTGGAAGGCCCAGCCGCCGGGCGGCAGATCGGGACGGCGCACCGCCCAGTCGCCGCGCACGCGGGTGATCTGGCGCCCGCGCAGCCAGGCGCAGGCGGACTCGACGGGAGCGGTGAGGCCCGCCTCCGCGATCGCGTGGCCGGCAAGGCCCGTGTCCCAAATGGGCGACAGGCAGGGCTGGCAATAGGCGCGGTCCGGTTCGACCACCAGCAGTTTGCGGACCGCTTGCCACGCGGTCGCGTAAGGCGGTTCGTCCGGCTCGTAGCCGAGCGTGTCGAACATCATCACGCTGTTGGCCATCGCGGGATAAATCCCGCCCAGCCCGTCCTCGCCGTTCAGGCGCTCGGTGACGAATGCGATCGCCTTGCGGATCGCGGCTTCACGCGAGGCTTTCGGAAAGGCCGGCTGCGTGGCGCGCAAGAGCGAGTCGACGCCCTTGAAGAACCGGCCCCAGTTCGAGCGGTAGGGGCCGCGAATCCAGTCGGTGATGCGTTCGGGGTCTTGCCGGAACAGCTCGCCCACCGCGATGCCGCGCGGATTGCGCGCGCGGGGACGCAGCGCCATCAGCACGAGCAGTGGCACGATCACCGTGCGCGACCAGTACGACACCTTGCTGAGATGGAAGGGGAACCACAACGGCAGGTGCATGATCTCGAGCGGCATCACCGGCACCGCCCGCCAGGGCACCTGCCCGAACAGCGCAAGCTGCACGCGCGTGAAGACGTTGCTGCGCTCGGCACCCCCGGCGGCGAGGATCGCTTCGCGCGCGCGCCTCATGTGCGGCGCGTCGGCCGGATCACCGATACAGCGCAGCGCGTAGTAGGCCTTCACGCTGCACGAGAGATCGAATGCGCCATCGTGGAACAGCGGCCAGCCGCCGTGCGGTCCTTGATTGGCACGCAGATAGGCCCCGATCCTGCGCTCAAGCTCGTCGTCGATGCGGTCGAGGAAGTGCTCCAGCAACACATACTCGGCGGGGATAGTGGCGTCGGCCTCCAACTCGAACAGCCAGTGCCCGTCGTCGCGCTGATGCCGCAGCAGCGCGTCAGCCGCGCGGCGCACGCCGTCGGAGAGGGCATCGCTTTGGGCGAGATGGCCTACGTCCATGCGCGGGCGGAATTGGGCCGCGCGCGAACGCAGGTCAACCGTCGCGCTCCGTGCGGCCGGTCAGCGCCGGACGAAACCCGGTCCGGGCGGCGGATCGGCAAGCTCGTCTGTGATGCTGGTTACGCGCGCCGCAGGAGGCCCCCGTCGGCAGGCGCGCAGCAGTTCCTCCACCGCGTCGGCGTCGCCCGCGATCACCGCCTCCACCGCGCCGTCCGGCCGGTTCCGAACCCAGCCATCGACGCCGAGCAGTCGCGCCCGCGCCACCATCCAGTCGCGGAAACCCACGCCCTGAACGGCACCCTTGATCACCACACGTTTGGCGATCATGCCTGCCCCCGCGCAAGACGCAGGAACCGCTCGGCCAGCGCCACATCCGCCGCGGTCGCCGCGCGGCGTGCGGCGGCTTCTTCATCCTCGCCCCAGAGCTCGGCCTGGAACAGCTCGTCGAGCGCGCCGAGCGCATGGGCGGTCGCAGCGTCCAGCCCGCCTTCGGCCAGTGCGAGGCCGAGCACGAGGCTGCCGAGCGCCGGCACGGCGATGCCGAGGGCGGCCAGCTCGTAGGGACCGCGCGCGCCGACCGCGGCGCGCAGCGCGGCGATGCTGCCACGGTGCTGACGCACCGGCGCGATCCCCGTGCCGACACGGAGCGGCGCGCCGTAGCGTTCAGTGGCCCAATCGAGCCAGGGCTGCCAGCCGCTCTCCTGGCGCGCCACCAGCTCGGGCGGGGAAGCGGCGCGGTAGCAGAGCAGATCGGTCTCGCCATAACGGGCAATGGCATCGACGGTCGGCCAGGGATCGGGCGCGATGCGCTCCTGCGCGGTGCCGGCGAGGCGCGTGAGCGGGGTATCGGCGAAGCTCATCTCGCCGCCCTTCGCGCCGCCGGCCGCGTTCCACTCGGCGGCGATCGCATGGGCGAGCGCGGGCGGGCCGACCGTCAGCACCGGGCCCCCCGGCAACCGCATCGGCCTGCCGTCGAGCCGGATTTCGTGCCCCGACGCGGTTGCCACTACAGATGCTTCCGACCAGAACCGCTTCACCCGTTCCCCGTCACCGGAAGAGTTGCTTCAGCAGGCCGGCCGGGTTCGGCAGGCGCGGCGCCGAAGTCGCCTTGGGTGGGGCCGTGCTCGGCGTCTCCCCGAGCGCGTCCGCGCAGCTCGGTCCGCTGGCGGTCGCGCCCGATTCGAACCCCTTCAGCAGACCGAGCACGGCGCTCACCGGTGCGCCCCTCAAAACCTCCGCGTGCGGATCGCGTAGCGAACCGCTCAGCGTTACCGGCACCGAGAACGAAACCGACCCGGCGCGACCCTCCGGCCGGAGCTGGAGATCGAGCGTCTCGGAGGCAAGGTTCACGGTGCCGCTGCCACTGACGGTGAGCAGCTCCGAGGACACGAGCAACGGATCGAGATGCACGAGCCCGTTGGTCGCCTGCGCGCGGATGACGAGGCAGCGTAGCGCGGTCGTGTCGCCCTTGCCGAGGATCGCCAGCGGATTGGCGCGGGCGACGGCTGGGCCGAGGGTTCGTTCCAGCACCTTGGTTGCGATCCGGCCGTCACGCATTGTGATGCTCGCGTTGCCGGAGAGCGTGGCGGCGATGAGATGCGGCGTCTCGCCCGTGCCGCGCAGATTGGCGGCGAGCGCCATCCGGCCCGAGACGAAATCCGGCACGCCGAGCGCCCCTAGGATTTGCCCCGCCGGCAGCGCCGGCGCGCTGGCGGCGATCGCGACCGCCGGTGCGGCGCCGCGCGCATCGACCGTCACGTCGAGGTCAGCGGCGCCGCCTTCGTAAACGCCGTGGATTTTGGCGGCGAGCGTGCCGCCGTGCAGGTGCGCCTCAGCGCGCGCGTCATGCAGCGTGGTGTCCTGCGCGATCACCGAATCCACGTGCAGCGTGATGTCGGCGTTCTGCTGGCGCAGCGCCGCAAGCGGCAGGGGCGCGTCCGGGATCAGATGCACCGAGGCGGGTGGCGGCCGTTGCGGCGGCGGCGCTGCGGATGAGGTAGACTCGCGCGGCGGCGGGGCGACGCGCAGGGCGGAGAGATCGAGCCTCGCGCCATGCAGATCCGCGATGACGGAAGGCTGCGGCCGGAAGGTTATCTGCACCGTGCCCGCCAAATCCTGCTGGCCGGAGACGAGGCGCAGATCGCTGATGGCGACGCCCTCCTCGAGCCCGCCTTTATCGCGCAACCGGGCGCCGACCTTGAGCTGCTTGAGCGCAGGGAGCGCGGTGCCCAGCCATTCGCCCAGCTTCGCGGTATCCTCGCTCGCAGCCGCCACCGAAAGATCGACGCCGGTGAGTTTCGCAGGATCGCCGATCGTGCCGTTTGCGTCGAGCGTGCTCCCGACGGCCTGCGCGCTCAGCTTCAGCGGCAGGGGCGAGGCCGGCCCGAGCTTCATGCCGGGGCTGCCGAGCTCGGCCTGGAACGCGACAGGCTGCGCCCGGAACTGGCCGGCGGCGGCGAGGCGCACCGGCTGATTCTCGGCGGGGGCGGACAGGTCGAAGGTGAGATCGCCGTCCGCGCCGGTGACGCGGAGCTTTGCCGTGACCGGCAACGGCCCGCCGCCGGCAAGCGCCTGCCCAAGTGGTGCGATCTGAGCGGTCAGGTCGAATTTGCGTCCGCCCGCCTCGCCCGCGGCGTGCAGGTCGGCCCGCGCGGCTTCGTTCGGCTCCTTCAGTTCGAGCAGCCGCAGCCCGACGGCGAAGGCTGCCCCACTCGCGTCGTCGCGGTAGCTGAGATCGAGGTTCTCGACCCGGACGAGCTGCACCGAGATCGCAGCGGCGGGGTGGCGGGTCGGCGTGCCCGGCTGGGCGGCAGGCGACGGCGGCGGCGGCTGCGGGCGGGCAATGATCCAGTTTGCCGCGCCTGAGCGCGCGCGCTCCAGCGCCACCACGGGATGGTGGATGTCGATCTCGTTCACGACGACGCGCCGGCCGATGAGCGAGGGCAGATCGAGGCGGATCGAAACCAGATCGACGCGGGCAAAGTCGGGCGTCGCAAAGCCGGGCGGGTTCGCCAGCACGACATCGCGCAGGGTGATCGTCGGCCGCAGGGCCCAGGCGAAGCCGATCGGGCCGTTCAGCTTTAGCGCGAGGCCGGTGGCGTCGTTGACGCTCGCCTCGATGCGCGCCTTGTAGGCGTTCGGATCGAAGCGCCAGAGCAGCACGCCAAGCGCGACCAGCGCGGCGGCGACGAGCGCCGCGATGACGCCGATGATCCGCACGAGGGTGCGGCGCAGCCTCACAGCGACGCCATCACCGGTTCCGCTCCGGCAGGATGGCGCGCGGGGCGGTGAAGCCGAGCGTGCGGAAGGTCTCGCGGAAATGCGCCGGCAACTCAGCCTCAATCGCGAGCGTCCCACCTGCGGGGTGCGGCAGCACGAGCCGGCGCGCGTGCAGATGCAGCGCCTCGGGCAGGCCGGCGACGGTGGCCGCGAAGGCGCCGTTCTGGTCGGGCCGGGCGTATTTCTTATCGCCCAAAATCGGCGCGCCGATGGCGACACAATGGACGCGGAGCTGATGCGTCCGGCCGGTCAGCGGCCTGAGCTCCAGCCAGGCGAGCTTGCCGGCGTGATCAAGAGTGCGGAACTCCGTCACCGCGCGCGCCGCCCCGGCGTGATCGGGTTCGGCAACCGCGGTGCGCTCCCCGCGCCCGCCCATGACGCGGCGGAGCGGCAGGTCGATCACGCCCCCGGGCGGCACCGGGCGGCGCGTCACCACCGCCCAATAGGTCTTTTCCGCCTCGCGCCCGCGAAAAACGGCGGCGAGGCGGGCGGCGGTGCCCGGGGTGCGCGCGAGCACCAGCACGCCCGAGGTGTCGCGGTCGAGGCGATGCACGAGGCGCGGGCGCCCGCCCCCGAAGCGGAGCGCATCCAGCATCATGTCGAGGTGGCGGGTGATGCCCGGGCCGCCCTGGGTCGGCAGGCCGGACGGCTTGTTGAGCACGATCACCTGCTCGTCGCAGTAGAGCACCATCGCCTGCACCTCCCGCGTGAGCG
This sequence comes from Acetobacteraceae bacterium, assembly GCA_035685165.1. Taxonomy (GTDB): domain Bacteria; phylum Pseudomonadota; class Alphaproteobacteria; order Acetobacterales; family Acetobacteraceae; genus DATFDN01. Next base: position 143,180 of record DASRBI010000010.1, on the reverse strand, counting down.
CGGGATCGGGCGGGGGCGCGACCCGCCCGGCCTGGGGCGGAGCGGCGGGCAGCGGCGGTACGCGCACTTCCTGCCCGGGCGAGAGGCGGGTCGCGGCCTCGGCGCGATGGCCGTCCACGCGAATCTGCCCAGTACGGCACAGTTTCTGGATCGCGCTTTGCGGCAGTCCGGGAAAGTGGCGGCGGAACCAGCGGTCGAGCCGGATGTCCGCCTCGTCCTCAGTTACCTGCTCCGCCCGCGCCATTCTCAGCCCAGCTCCTCGTCCTTGCCGTCGGGCGCCTCGGACGCCGGATCGACAGGCACGCGATAAGCCTCGCCGAGCCAACGGCCAAGGTCGATATCGGCGCAACGGCGGCTACAGAAGGGCCGGTGGCGCGGATCGGCCGGCTTGCCGCAGATCGGGCAGCGGGCGAGGCGTTCAGCCATCGCCGCCCTCGATCCGCCACGCGCAGCGGCCGAGCGCCGGGTCGGCGTTGAGCGTGAGCGTCCGGCCGGTCAGGTGGCGGAACTCGTCCAGGGCGAGCCGATCCGCCTGCAGGGCAGCGGCGACATCGGCCGATACGCGCACCCGCGCGGGCCGCGACGGATCGGCGGCCAGCCGACGCAGGGCAGCGAGTCCCGCCGCATGCGGCCCGGCGAGCATCTCGTGCAGCGGCGGATGGACGCGCGGGCGCACGATTTCGGCAAGCCCCAGGCCGGTGAATCCCACGAGCCTGGGCCGCAGCGGATCGCTAGCGAGCGCGGCGGCGAGCGGAGGGCCCAGCGCGGCGCGACGGCGCGGCGAGAGCCCCGCCCAGTCGACCAGGATCGCCCCGGAGAGGTTCCGTAGCCGAATCTGTCGCGCCAACACCGGCAGCGCGGCGCTGTTCAGCTCTTCGTGAGCACGCTGTTTCTCGGCTCGCACGCCTGCGCGCCCGCCGAGGTCAAGATCGATCGCGACCAGCGCCGCGGTGGGGTGGATGCTAAGGCTCCCGCCGCCCGGAAGCGGGACAGAAGGGGCGGCGAGCGCGTCGACGGATGCCTCGGCCGCTTCGTCCCAGAGCGGCGGGGCGACGAGCTCCAGCCGGTCGGCGAAGCCAGCCCGCAACGCGGCGGCGAGCATCGGGGAATCCGTGCGTATCGGTGCGCGTGGGTGCCGGCGGGCAAGCTCCGCCAGGGGTCCCGTTCCGCGCCGGATCAGCGCCGGTGGCCCGGCGCCGACGAGCGTGCGGTCGTCTTCGGTCAGCCGGGCGCTAAGACGCGGCCCCTTGCCGGCCTGGGCGGCACGGATCACGCGCACACCGACGCAGGCACCGGCGGCCAGGGCGGCGCCGCCTTCGGTGTCCGGCAAGAATCCCTCGTCCTCCTCCAGCGCGATGAACGCGCCCGCCAGCGCCGGCGCGCGGGCAATCACCCGCCCGCGGAGGAGGTCGCCGACCCCGTTCGGGACGCCGGGACGCCAGATCGCGTAGTCGAGCAGCCCGTCGGCATCCACGACCGCGATCCGGACCTCGCCCGGGCTCGCCTGGGCCAGGATGCGCGCCGTCACGGCACGGCACACCCGGCGGCGCGAAGAAGCTGGGCCGTCTCGAACAGCGGCAGCCCGACCACGTTGGAGTAACTGCCGGAGAGAAAACGTACAAACGCCTCGGCACGGCCTTGGATGGCGTAGCCGCCCGCCTTGCCTTGCCACTCGCCGGTCTCGAGATAGGCGGTGATTCGTGCCGGGGTGAGCCGGGCGAAGCCGACCACGCTCACCACCACCCGCTCCGAGAGGCACCCCCCGGGACCTCTGAGCAGGACGGCAGTGATGACCCGATGCCGACGGCCCGACAGCATTTCGAGACAGGATCGGGCCTGATCGGCAGTGGCTGCCTTGGGTATGATGCGCCGCCCGACAGCAACGACCGTATCGGCGGCGAGCACGAGCGCGCCGTCCGGGGCCACGTTGTCGGCCTTGGCGCGCGCGATACGGCGCGCGTAGACGCGCGGCAACTCGGCTCTTTTCGGGGTCTCGTCGACGTTTGGAGCGACAATGCTGACGGGTTCGATGCCGAGACGGGCGAGGAGTTCGCGCCGTCGCGGACTTGCGGAGGCCAGGATCAGCGCGGGCTCCGGCGCACTCACTTGAAGCGGAAGGTGATCCGTCCCTTGGTCAAATCGTAGGGCGTCATTTCGACATTCACGCGGTCGCCTGCGAGCACGCGGATGCGGTTCTTCCGCATCTTCCCGCTGGTATGAGCCAAGATCATGTGCTCGTTGTCCAGCTTCACGCGAAACATCGCGTTCGGCAGAAGCTCCGTCACCGTACCGGTGAACTCGATCATGTCCTCTTTCGACATCAGCCCTCTAAATCGTTGACCCTTGCGGGCGGAACATGAGCATCGAGACAGCCGGGGTCAAGCTGGCGGGAGCCGCCGTGCGATGCTTGCGGCATGCGCCGTAAGCCCCTCGGCCTCGGCAAGCTTGACGGCGGCCGGGCCGATCGCGCGCAAGCCGGCCTCCCCGGCCTCGATCCAGGTGGTGCGCTTGAGGAAGTCGAACACCGAAAGCCCGGACGCGAACCGCGCGGTGCGGCCCGTCGGCAGCACATGGTTTGGACCGGCTACGTAATCTCCCAACGCTTCGGGGCAGTAGCGGCCGAGGAAGGCGGCGCCGGCATGGCGGATTTTGTCAAACAGCGCAGCGGCGCCAGCGAGCATGACCTGGAGATGCTCGGGCGCGAGCCGGTCGACGAGGCCGACCGCTTCGTTCCAGTCGCGCACGACGATGATCGCTCCGTGCGCCTGCCAGCTCGCGCCGGCGATGTTGGCGCGGGAAAGGCTGCGAAGCTCTGCGACGACGGCGCGGGCCACCGCATCGCCGAAGGCGGCGTCGTCGGTGATGAGGATCGCCTGCGCCGCTTCGTCATGCTCGGCCTGTGCGAGCAGATCGATCGCGATCAGCGTGGGATCATTGTCGCGATCGGCGAGTATCACGACCTCCGACGGACCCGCGATCGAGTCGATGCCGACGCGCCCGAAAACCTGCCGCTTGGCTTCGGCCACATAGGCGTTGCCGGGGCCAACGACGCGATCCACGGGACGGATCGTTTCCGTCCCATAGGCGAGCGCCGCGACGGCCTGGGCGCCGCCGACGCGGTAGATTTCGGTTACGCCGGCGCGGCGCGCGGCGGCGAGAACGAGCGGATTGAGCGCGCCGTCCGGGGCCGGCACGCACATCGCGAGCCGCGCCACGCCGGCAACGCGCGCCGGGATCGCGTTCATCAGCACCGAGGACGGATAGGCCGCCTTGCCGCCCGGGACATAAAGGCCGACGGAGTCGAGCGGGCGCCATCGCAGGCCGAGCGTCAGGCCCGCAGGATCGGGAAGCACAAGATCAGCGGGGAGCTGTGCGCGGTGAAACGCCTCGATGCGGCGCGCGGCGAAATCGAGCGCGTTCAGAACATCAGGGGCGATCGTCGTTTCCGCCGCCGCGACTTCATCGGCAGACACCCGCAGCCCCGCAGGCGTCAGCACCAGCCGGTCGAACTGCGCGGTGAGCCGCACGAGCGCGGCATCGCCCTCCGCCCGCACCGTTGCGATAATCTCGGCAACGGCCCGATCAACCGCGGCAGCGGACTCGCGCGGCTCATCGAGCAGGCGGCAGAAGTCAAGTTCGAAACTTGGATCGCTTGAGGTAAGGCGTCGCATGTGAGCTATCACTAGATCGTCTTGAGGCCGTACGGAGCGACCGCCGAGTCATTGGTGATGATCGTTAGGTTCCCGCGGATGGCGGTAGCAATCAACATACGGTCCGTCGGGTCCCACAGGCGGCCATGACCACCACCTCCCCGCGCTCGACCTCGGCGAGAATCTGAGAAAGAAAAGCCGATCTTCGCCTGATAGAGGTTGACGGTCTTCACCCTCGGCCCCCGGTTAGCCAAGCTAGATTAAGCTAATCCCTTTGCACGAGCGCGCCTGGCGGGCGGGCCGGGATCGCGGCGCGGAAGCGGGCGATCCAGGCGCCGATCGCCTCTGGCCGGGTCTTCAGCGCGGTGCGGTTCACGATCAGCCGGCTGGTCACGGGCGCGATCACCTCGGTCTCGATCAGCCCGTTCGCCTTCAGCGTAGAACCCGTCTGCACCAGATCGACGATCAGGCGCGCGAGCCCGAGCGAGGGGGCCAGCTCCATCGCCCCGTTCAGCGCAACCACCTCGGCATGGATGCCACGTCCGGCGAAATGCCGACGGGTGACGTTCGGGTATTTCGAGGCAACTCGAACCGTGGACCAGCGGGTCGGATCGTCGCTACCCGCCGTCTCGCGCGGCTCGGCCACCGAGATGCGGCAGCGGCCGATGCCGAGATCGAGCGGGGCGTAGATCTCCGGGTAGTCGAACTCCATCAGCACGTCGGCACCGCAGATACCCATCTCGGCGGCGCCGAAGGCAACGAAGGTCGCGACATCGAAGGGGCGGACCCGCACCACGTCGAGTTTCGGCTCGTTGGTGGGAAAGCGCAGACGCCGGCTGCTCTCGTCGGCGTAGTCCTCGGCCGGGTTGATGCCGGCGCTGGCGAGCAGCGCGCCGCACTCGGCCAGGATGCGGCCCTTCGGCAAGGCGAGCACCATGGGACCCGAAAGCTCGGGCTCCAGCGCAGCGGCGGGGAACGGTGCTGTCATGCGCATCCCGGAAAGCTGCGGGCTGCTACACCGACTGGCGCGGGCCGGAAACCCGGCCCGCCGATGGGCAGGCTTGCACCCGATGCCGCCGGCGTCAGCCCTCCGGCGGGGCGGCGGCGATGGCGATGTCGCGCGACTGCGGCTGATCGCCGGTCCCGGCGGGCTGCGGCGCTTCCTCGGTCTCGGAGCCCTGACCGTCCTCGCCGTTCATGTAGGGACGCCGGCCTTGGTGCTGCTGCGCATTCTGCTGCTGCTGAGCCTGCGCGGCTTGGTTCATCGCGTTGAGGATGCGGAAATAGTGCTCGGCGTGCTGGAAGTAGCTTTCCGCCATCACCCGGTCCCCGGCCCCGGTCGCGTCGCGCCCGAGCTGGAGGTATTTCTCGAATAACTGCTGGGCGGTTCCGCGCAGGCGCATATCCGGGCCGTTGCTGTCGAACACATGGTTCCGGTTGAGCGGGATGCCGCCGCCGCCACCGCCGCCATGGTGGCGCAGACCGCCGCCCCCGCCGCTGCGATGACCGCGCCCGCGCATACGTTTCATGTTCATCGGTGTGTTTCGTACCCTTCTTTGCCGGCCGGGGTGCGCGGAAGCCTCACCGCAGTCACGGTGCGCGTGCCAAGCGCGGAACCCGGCGTCTCGCCCGGCCCCGGCGCGCCCGGCGCGCCTGTGGCCGGCCCTTGCTGCCCAGGGGGCAGCACCCAGAGCGAATCCCTCGGCAGCGGGGGATCCGCTTGACGTCGGACGAAGCTAGACCGCCTCTCCCGCGCTGCCAAACGGTTTTTTCATGGCAAAGCCCCCGTGAGAACCACGGCGCGCGGGATACCGGACAGGTCGTCACGAACGGATACGGCGAGGCCCATTGCAGCCGCCAACCCCGCGACCGCCGGTTTCTGACCGGCCCCGAGCTCGATCACCGCGGCACCCCCCGGCCGCAGCAGGCCGGGCAGAACCGGAACAAGCATCCGGTAGGCATCGAGTCCGTCCACCCCGCCGTCGAGCGCCGAGAGGGGCTCATGGGCGGCGACTTCCGGCATCAGCGCCGCTATGTCGGATCGGGCGATATAGGGCGGGTTGCACAGGATCAGGTCGAACCGCGCGGCGAGCGGGGCGGCCCAGTCGGCGCAGAGGAAGGCGGCGCGAGAAGCGAGGCCGAGACGGACCGCATTGCGCCGCGCCAGCCGTGCGGCGGCCTCGCTCCGATCGACACCGATGCCGAAGGCCGCGGAGAACTCCGACAGCGCCGCGAGCAGCAGGCAGCCGGTGCCGGTGCCGAGATCGAGCACCGCGCGTGGGACCGAACGATCCGGGAAGACGGCGAGCGCGGCTTCGATCAGGGTCTCGCTTTCCGGGCGGGGGATCAGGGTTGCTGGAGAGACCTCGAAGGAGAGGCTCCAGAACTCCCGTTCGCCGAGGATGAAGGCGAGCGGCTCATGCGCGCACCGTCGCGCCAGCAGGGCCGGGAAATCGGTCTCGCCGACCGGAGCAAGCGGGGCGGCGAGCAACGCCTCCTGAGACAGTCCGAGCGCGTGCGCGAGCAACAGCCGCGCTTCGCGGCGCGGTGCGTCGATGCCGGCCGCCAGGAGTTGCCTTGTGGCCGCGCAGATCACCTCGGCGCGGGTGAGAGCCCTCACTCCTCCGCCGCCAGCCGCGCCGCCTGATCCTCGGCGATCAGCGCGTCGATGAATTCGTCGAGCTCGCCCTGCATCACGCGGTCGATCTTATAGAGCGTGAGGTTGATGCGGTGATCCGAAACGCGGCCCTGCGGGAAATTATAGGTGCGGATGCGCTCGCTGCGGTCGCCAGTGCCGACTTGGGATTTGCGATCGGCGGCGCGGGTGGCGTGCAGCGCGGCGCGCTGCTGCTCATAGAGGCGCGCACGCAGAATCTTCATCGCCTTGGCTCGATTCTTGTGCTGGCTCTTCTCCTCCTGCATCGCGACCACGATGCCGGTGGGAAGATGCGTGATCCGCACCGCGCTTTCGGTTTTGTTGACGTGCTGTCCGCCGGCGCCCGAGGCGCGATAAACATCGATGCGAAGGTCGCTCTCGTCCACCTGCACATCCACTTCCTCGGCCTCCGGAAGTACCGCGACCGTGACGGTGGAGGTGTGAATCCGGCCCTGCGCTTCGGTGGCCGGCACGCGCTGGACGCGATGCACGCCCGACTCGTATTTGAGCCGCGCGAACACGCCTTTGCCGGCGATCTCGGCGATTCCTTCCTTCAACCCGCCGAGCTCGGTGTCGTTGTATTCCAGAATCTCGAAGCGCCACCCGCGGAGCGCGGCGTATCTCTGGTACATCGTGAACAGTTCGGCCGCGAACAGCGCCGCCTCGTCGCCGCCCGCTGCGGGACGCACCTCAAGGATGGCGGAGCGCTCGTCGGCGACATCGCGCGGCAGCAGCGCGACGCGAATTTCGTGCTCAAGCGCGGGGATGCGGTCCTTTAGCGCGCGCAGCTCGGCCTCGGCCAGCTCCCGCATCTCGGGGTCGGCGAGCAGCGCCTCGGCCTCGTGCTGCGCCTGCTCGGCGGTGCGAAGCTCGTCGATGCGGGCAACCACCGGCTCGATCTCGGAGAGTTCGCGCGAGGCGCGGACGAACTCCTCGCCGCCGATGCCGCCGGCGAGCAGGGCGCGCAGTTCATCGGCGCGCGCGGCGATCCGGTCGAGCTTGGAATCGAGCCTCATCGCAGCCTTTGGGCGACCTCCGCGAGCGGCACGGCCTCCTGCGTGCCTGTGGCGAGGTCCTTCACCTGCGCCACGCCCGATTTAAGGTCGTCCTCGCCCACGATCACCGCCGCCCGCGCGCCGATCTTGTTGGCGCGCTCCAGCCGCCGGCGCAGATTGCCGCGATAGGCCGTCTCGGCGCGGATGCCGGCGCGGCGAAGAGCCTGGAGCAGCGCGATGGCCTCTGCCTCGGCGGCTTCCCCAACCGGGATCACGGCGACCGGCGGAGCGAGAGTCGGCACCTCCTTGAGCAGCATGGCCAGACGCTCCACCCCTGCCGCCCAGCCGACCGCCGGCGTAGGCGGACCGCCCATCTCGGCCACCAGCCCGTCGTAGCGTCCACCGCCCATCACCGTGCCTTGCGCGCCGAGACGGGAGGTGACGAACTCGAATGCGGTATGGCCATAGTAGTCGAGGCCCCGAACGATCCGCGGATTCTCCCGAAACGGCACGCCGAAACGTTCCAGGTGGCGCTTAAGGCTTGCATAAAACAGGGCCGCTTCCGCGGTCAGGAACCCCGCAATGGTCGGCGCCTGGCTCACGATCGCACGGTCTGCCTCGTCCTTGCTGTCGAGAATGCGCAGCGGGTTGCGCTCCAGCCGGGCGAGGCTATCTGGCGAGAGCCGATCCTTGTGGGCGGTGAAATAGTCGACCAGCGCCTCGCGCCAAGCCGCGCGGCTCGGCGCGTCGCCGAGCGTGTTGAGTTCCAGCATCGTGTCCCCGGCGACGCCCAGCGCGCCGAGGATATCCCAGCCGCAGGCGATCACTTCGGCGTCGGCCAGCGGCTCGGCGGGGCCGATCAGCTCGACATCGATCTGGTGGAACTGGCGGTAGCGGCCCTTCTGCGGCCGCTCGTAGCGGAACATCGGACCGGCGTAGAAGACCTTCTGCGGCAACGACTGGGTCAGACCGTTCGAAACCAAAGCGCGGCAAATGCCGGCGGTTGCCTCCGGACGCAGGGTAATGCTGTCGCCGCCCCGGTCCGTGAAGGTGTACATCTCCTTCGTGACCACGTCGGAAGTCTCGCCCAGCGTACGGGCGAAGACGCGCGTGTCCTCGAAGATGGGCGTCACCCATTCCTCGAACCCGTACAGGGCGGAAATGCGGCGTGCCGTGTCGATCACGTGCTGATGCCGGCGCTGATCCTCGCCGATCAGGTCGCGGGTGCCGCGGACGGGCTGCAGTTCGGTCACGTTCTCTTACGCTGCTTCAGGTGGTGAACATTCAATTCTTTCGATCGCTGACTCATGACCACCTGCCCCCGAGCTTCGCGAGCTGGTCATCCCGTTCGGCGACGCGGGCTACATCGCACTCTGCAGAAATGAGGTCACCGAGGGAGCCGCTTACGTGCTGGCGATCCGCGCGAAGCGGGATATGAATCTCTGAACATCTACTCCGCCGCGATCGCCTCCGTCTGTTTTCCCGCCGCCTCACGCGCCTTTATCTCCGCCGCCTTCGCCTCCACCAGTTCCACGATGTGGTCGATCATCGCCGCGGCCTCGATCGTGTGGTCGGTCTTGCCGGCGGCATAGACCATGTGCCGGCCGGCGCCGCCGCCGGTGACGCCGATGTCGGTCATCAGCGCCTCGCCGGGGCCGTTCACCACGCAGCCGATGATCGAGAGCGTGATCGGTGTCTCGATATGCGCGAGCCGATCCTCCAACGTGCGGACGGTCTCGATCACGTTAAAGCCCTGCCGCGCGCAGGAGGGGCAGGAAATCACCTTGACCCCGCGATGGCGGATGCCGAGCGCCTTGAGCAAGTCCCAGCCGACCCGCACCTCCTCCTCGGGCTCGTCGGACAGCGAGACCCGCAGCGTGTCGCCGATCCCGGCCCAAAGCAGCGAGCCGAGGCCGATTGCGGATTTGACCGTGCCCATGCGCCGACCGCCCGCCTCGGTGATGCCGATATGCAGAGGGTGGTCGCAAACCTCGGCCAACTGCTGATAGGCGGCGACGGCGAGGAACACGTCGGACGCCTTCACGCTGATCTTGAACTCGTGGAAATCGTGCTGCTGGAGAATGTCGGCGTGATAGAGCGCGCTTTCCACCAGCGCCTCGGGGTTGGGTTCGCCGTATTTCTCCAAAAGATGCTTCTCGAGCGAGCCCGCATTGACGCCGATCCGCATCGAACAGCCATGGTCGCGGGCAGCCTTGATGACCTCCTTAACCCGCTCGTCGCTGCCGATGTTCCCCGGATTGATGCGTAGGCACGCCGCGCCGCTCTCGGCCGCCTCGATCGCGCGCTTGTAGTGGAAATGGATGTCGGCGACGATCGGCACGTTCACCTCGCGCACGATCTCCTTCAGTGCGAGCGCGCTTTCGCGGTCGGGGCAGGAGACGCGCACGATGTCGGCGCCGGCAAGCTCGGCGCGGCGGATCTGGGCGATCGTGCCGGGGACATCGGTTGTCAGCGTGTTGGTCATCGTCTGCACGCTAATCGGGGCGCCGCCGCCGACCGGCACCGGTCCGACATGGATCCGGCGCGAGTTCCGGCGCGTGATCTGCTGATAGGGCCGATAGTTCATGAGCGGCTCACCTGCTCCTCGGGTTGGGCGCGGCGCAACGGGCCAATTAGGTGGGGTCGCGGACGAGCTGGCGCTACCGCGCCGCAGCGACCGGCGCAACGGAGGCGGAACGCGCGTCCCTCAATTGCAACGGATCAAGCGGCAGGTCGCGGCGGACGACCCCGGGCGCTCCGAGCGGCCCCGTGGCTGTCCCGTCGGCGACCAGCTCGGTCCCCCCGGCGTTGCCGGTGGTCAGCAGCAGGTCGCGCGACGGCGCATCCCAGCTTTCGCCGGCGTGCATCAGCCGACTGAACACGACGTGACCCTGGCGATCCTTCACCTGCACCCAGGCATCGGCGAGCGCGTGCACGCTGATCGGCGCAGGCGCGGCGCCCGGGCTGGCCTCGTTCGAGGCCAGGACCGCGGCCGACTGGACGCCCGGCGCCGGCGGCACGGCCGCAGCAGCCTGCGAGGGATAGATCGTCGGGGCGGCACGGCCTGCGTCACCGGCCTCCGCCACTATCTGGGGCTGCGGCGGCACGGGAGGGGACACCGGCTGGCTCGCCGGGGGGGGCGGAGCGGGCGCGGTGAGGGAAGCGAGACGTTCAGGCACGGCGGGCACGGGCTCGGCGGGCAGGCGACCGTCGCCGGACAGCCGGTACCAGCCGGCATAGGCGACGACCGCGAGCAGGACGGCAACCAACGCAGCGGCGCCGATGGGCAAGGAACCCGAGGCGGCCGGTTGCGGGAAGTCGAGGCGCGGTGTGCGGCGCAACACCTCGGCTTCGTCCTTGTACCGCTGCACGATCTGATCGGCGTTGAGCCCAAGTGCGGCGGCATAGGTGCGAAGGAAGGCGAGCGCATAGGCGCTGCCCGGCAGGCGCTCCGGACGGCCCTCCTCCAGAGCGCGAAGATAATCGGCGCGTATCCGCAGAGCGGCGGCCGCCTCTTCGATGGAAACCGAAAGCCGCTGCCGCGCTATCGCCAGATCGCTGCCAACGGCGGAGCGGGCCGTCTCGGCCTGCTCACGCACATGAACCGAACGGTCCTGCCCTGATGCAGCCCGCCTCTTCATCGCCGCGATGTGAAGCTTTCCGAGAAAACTGGCACGAAGATCTCTACTCCGACTCGAACGGAGTGCCAAGGCTGGGACTCAGGTTTTCGACATCATTCAAACTGGCAGATCGTGTTCGCGCGCCCAGGCGGAAAGCGGCTCGCGCAGGCTCGCGGCCCCCGTTGCTCCGTTGCGGATGGCGCGAAGGACCGGGCGGAATGCTTGCAGATCAACCGCATCGAGGACGGCCTTCACGGCAAGCACGCCGGTTGCCGGCATCGACAGTGTTCCAAGGCCGAGCCCGACGAGAGTGAGCGCATCGAGCGGTCTGCCGGCGGCCTCGCCGCAAAGCGAAACCGGCACGCCGGCTCCGTTGCGCGCCGCGGCGGCGGCTTGCAGCACCCGCTCGATCACGTCGAGCGCGGGCGGCGAAAGGAGGTCGTAGCGCCCGGCAAGCGCCGGCGTGCCGCGATCGGCGGCGAACAGGAACTGCAGCAGGTCGTTGGAGCCGATGGAGACGAAATCCGCCTCCTCCAGCAAGTCCCGGAGCTGCCAGAGCAGCGCCGGCACTTCCAGCATCGTGCCGATTTCGAGCCGCTCCGGCCCGGGCGTCACGCGCGCCGCCTCCGCGCGCAGCAGATTTCTGGCGGTGCGGAACTCCGCGAGGGTGGCGACCATAGGGAACATCACGGAAAGCGGCCGCCCGGCGGCGGCAAGCAGCAGGGCCCGCATCTGCCGGCGCAGCACGGCTGGGCGATCCAAACCGACCCGGAGTGATCGCCAGCCCATCGCCGGGTTCTCCTCCTCCGGCGCCTCGGTGCCCGGCATCAGCTTGTCGGCCCCGATATCCATGGTGCGGAACACGACCGGCCGACCGGCCGCCTCGTCCAGTACCCGGCCGTAAAGCGCAGCCTGCTCGGCGACGTCGGGGATCGTACCGCGCGCCAGCATGGCGATCTCGGTGCGAAACAGCCCGATGCCGTCCGCCCCGGTGGCGTCGAGCTGGCCCAGCTCCAAGGCGAGGCCGAGATTGAGCATGACCCGGACCCGGGTGCCGTCGCGCGTGCCGGCCCGACGGTGTCGCAGCTTTTCCCACGCCGCTTGCCGTGCTCCGCGCTGGGCAAGCGCACGGGCGTAGGCCTGCCGTACCTCCATGTCGGGGCGGAGGATCAGGGTACCGTCGTCGCCGTCCAGCACCGCCTCCTCGCCCGGCTCGGCGGCGGCGACCGCGCCGCGGACATTGCCGATCGCGGGCAGGCCGAGCGCGCGGGCGATGATGGCGGCGTGGCCGGCGGGCGTGCCCTCCTCGATCGCCACCGCGGCGATGCCGCGCGTGTGCCAGGCCAGCAGCTCGGCCGGGCCGAGCCGGCGGGCGATGACGATCGAGCCCGGCGGCACGCGGTCGCCGTGGATCTCCCCTTCAAGCGTATCGAGCAGCCGGCCGGCCAAATCTTCCAAATCGGCAAGGCGCTCCCGGAGGTAGGGGTCGGCGACCCGCCGCATCCGGTCGTGCAGCTCGGCCCCCACGCGGGCGACGGCTGCCTCGGCCGACAAGCCGCCGCGGATTTTCTCCTCGGCGCGGCGCAGCCACCCCGCATCGGCGGCGACAAGGCGATAGGCCTCCAGCACCTCGCGGGAAGCACCCCCGTCGGCGGCGGGGTCCGGCGCGCGGACTTCGATCAGTTCGTCAAGGCCGCGCTGCATCCGCTCGAAGGCGGCGCGCAGCCGCTCGGCCTCGGCGGCCGGATCCTCGGCGAGCAAACGGCTCGCCACGCGCCGGGCGCGGTGCAGCACGACCGGCCCGAGCGCGACGCCGCCGACCAGAGGCAGGCCCTCGAACACGCGCGGCACCGTACCCGGCAGACCTTCTTCGGGCGCATCGGTCGCGCCGGCCGCGACCAGCAGCTCAGCGAGCAGCATGGCGACCGTTTCCAGCTCCTCGACATCCTCCTCGCTGTAGCGGCGGGTGGCGCGGTTCTGGACCGTCAGCACCCCGAGCGTGCGGCCGGCGCGACGGACGGGAACAGCGAGCATGGAGGCATAGGGTTCCTCGCCGGTCTCGGGGCGGTAGGCAAAGGCCGGGTGGTTCTGCGCGTCGGGCAGGTTCATCACCCGCCCGCTGGCGGCGCAGAGGCCGACGATGCCCTCGCCGACGCGCAGCCGCGTGCGTCCGACGGCGTCCCGGTTGAGGCCGTGGGTAGCGCCGAGCTCCAATATGTCGCCCGGACGGCGCACGTAGATCGAGGCCACCTCGGCCACCATCTCGGCCGCCACCAGATCGACCAGCTCGGACAGCGGCGCGGCTCCGCGGGCCATCAGCTCCCGCAGCCGCGCGATCAGCCGCCTGCCGGGCGCCCCGTTAGGCGGCGGCACTGGCGGAGGCCGCGGCACCGGCACGGGCAAGCAGGGCGGCGACCGCTTGATCGACCAGCTCCTGCAGGATCGCCGCGGTCGGTTGCTCGGCAGTGACCATGCCGACCGATTGCCCCGCCATCACCGAGCCCGTTTCGACATCGCCGTCGATGACAGCGCGGCGCAGCGCGCCTGCCCAGAAATGCTCGATCTCGAGCTGCGCCGCCTCGCGCGTCAGGACGCCCGACTGAAAGCGCGCGATGACATCGGCCTGATGCGCGAGGAACCGTTTCGTTCCCTCGTTCACCAGGCCCCGCACCGGGATCACCGGAAACCGCTCGTCGAGCTGCACCGACGGGAGCGCGTCGCGCGCGCTGGCGCGGATGAACGCCTGCTTGAAGCGCGGATGGGCGATCGACTCGCTTGCCGCCGCGAAGCGGGTGCCGAGCTGCGCGCCGGAAGCCCCCATCTCGAGATAGGCGAGGATCGCCTCGCCGCGCCCGAGCCCGCCGGCGACGAACACCGGCACCGCACGGATATGCGGCAGGATCTCCTGGGCGAGCACGGTGAGCGACACCGGGCCGATATGGCCGCCCGCCTCCGATCCCTCGATAACCAGCGCGTCCGCGCCCGAGCGCACGAGACGCTTCGCCAGCACGAGCGCGGGCGCGAAGGCGATCAGCTTCGCACCGCCGTCCTTGATCGCCCGCACAGCCCCGCCGGGCGGGATCCCGCCCGCGAGCACGATGTGCGTCACGCGCGCCTGCAGGCAGACCCGGATCAGTTCATCCAATTCCGGGTGCATCGTGATCAGATTGACACCGAAAGGCTTGTCGGTGAGCGCCTGAGTGCCGGCGATCTCCGCCGCGAGCTGCGCCGGCCCCATGGCACCGCAGGCGATGACGCCGAAGCCGCCACCGTTGGAGATCGCGGCGACCAGGTGCCGCTCGCTCACCCAGCTCATCGCCCCGCCCATCAGCGCGTAGCGGCAGCCGAGGAAGGCCGTCCCGCGCGCCCAGAGCCGGTCGAGCACGGCGAGCGCCTGCCGCCGAGCGGGATCGGTTTCAGTCGCCATCGAGGCCGTACGCGGTGTGCAGCGCGCGCACCGCGAGCTCGGTATATTCGGCGGCGATCAGCACACTCACCTTGATCTCGCTTGTTGAAATCACCTGGATGTTGATCGCCTTGTCGGCGAGGGCGCGGAACATCGTGTTCGCAACCCCCGCGTGGCTCCGCATCCCGGTGCCGACGACGCTGATCTTGGCGACCGAAGGGTCGGTCAGGATTTCCGCATAGCCTACCTGCTCGCGCGCGGCATCGAGTGCGGCGCGCGCGCGTGGTAGGTCGGCCTTGCCGACGGTGAAAGTCATGTCGGTCGTGCCGTCGGCGGCGACGTTCTGCACGATCATGTCCACGTTCACGTTCTGCTCGGCGAGCGCCCCGAACACCGCGGCAGCGATGCCCGGCCGGTCGGGCACGCGGCGCACCGTGATTTTCGCCTCGTCGCGGGAATAGGCGATGCCGGCCACGTTCTGCTTTTCCACGATCTCGTCCTCATCCACCACGAGCGTGCCGGGTAGGTCGGCGAAGCTCGACAGCACCTGCACGCGCACCCGTTCGTTCATCGCGAGCTCGACGCTGCGGGTCTGCAACACCTTGGCGCCGACCGAGGCGAGCTCCAGCATCTCCTCATAGGAGATCCTGTTCAGCTTGCGCGCCTTTTCCACGATGCGCGGATCGGTGGTGTAGACGCCATCAACGTCGGTGTAGATGTCGCACCGCTCGGCCTTCAGCGCTGCCGCCAGCGCCACCGCCGAAGTGTCCGATCCGCCGCGGCCGAGCGTGGTGACGCGATTGTCCGGGCCAAGCCCCTGAAAGCCGGTGACGACGGCGACCTGCCCGCCCTCGATCCGGCGGATCAGCTCCGCGCCCTCGATCCCGGTGATGCGCGCCTTGCCGTGCGCGTCGTCGGTGCGGATCGGGATTTGCCAGCCCTGCCAGGAGCGGGCATCGACGCCTGCCTCCTGCAAGGCAATGGCGAGCAGGCCGGCGGTGACTTGCTCGCCGGTCGCGACCACGGCGTCGTATTCGCGCGCGTCGTGCAGGGCGGAAAGCGACTGGCACCAGCCGACGAGCTGGTTGGTCACACCCGCCATCGCCGAAACGACAACGGCCACATGGTTGCCGGCCTCCACCTCGCGCTTGACCCGGCCGGCGACGGTGCGGATGCGGTCGAGGTCGGCGACGGAGGTGCCCCGAACTTCATGACGATACGGGCCATAGGAGGAAAGCGGGCCTTCGGCTGACAAGCGGCGATGGCGCCGGGGGCGCGGGCGCACACATACTTGCGTGCAGGCAGGGGGGCAACACGGAACGAATGGCGGAGAGCACGGTCAGGACGGACGAGGTCGCACGGTTCGACGCGCTGGCGGCGCGCTGGTGGGACCCGGACGGACCGATGCGCGCCCTGCACCGGATGAACCCGTCCCGCATCGAATGGATTGCGGCGCGCATCGCCGAGGCGTTTCCCGGCCGCGGCGCGCTTCGGATCCTGGACGTGGGTTGCGGCGGCGGGCTCGCGGCCGAGGCCCTGGCGCGGCGGGGCTTCGCGGTGCTCGGGATCGACGCGGCGCCGGATGCGATCGCGGCGGCAGCCGCACACGCCGCGGGCACAGGCCTTCCGCTCGCGTACCGGGTGGCCGCTCCGGAGGATTTGTGCGCCGAGGGGCTTCGCTTTCCCATCGTCACCGCGCTCGAAGTGATCGAGCATGTCGCCGCGCCCGGCGCCTTCCTGCGGGTGCTCGCGGAGCTGCTGGAACCCGGCGGGCTGCTGGTGCTGTCCACCCTGAACCGTACGCCGCGTTCCTTCCTCGCCGCCAAAGTGGGCGCCGAATACGTGCTCCGCTGGCTGCCCGTCGGCACGCATGACTGGCGACGCTTCCTGGCGCCGGCGGAACTGGCGGCGAAGGTTCGGCTAGCGGGTCTGCGGCCGGAGCGGCTGGCCGGGCTCAACCCCGACCCGCTGCGTGGCGGCTGGCGCGTCGGCGGCGGCACGGCGGTGAATTACCTGCTCAGCGCGCGGGCATGATCCCAGCTTCTTGAAGCCGCTGCCACAAAAGGGGACCGCCCCGCCGTCGAACCGGTCCGCCCGGCGGCTGTTCCGGACATGGCGGCGCCCGAGGACTGGCGTCCGATCTGGCAAATCAACAATGGCGGCTGACATCGACCGGCTCGGTTGCTTCGGCCCCTACAGCGTGTGGGCCGAAGCAATTCCCCCTGCGGCGAGGATTGGTTCGCGCGCGCTGCTTCGCAAAGCAGCGTTCGCTATGACCCGCTGAGCCTGGCGCGCGTCAGCTTTCCGCCGGGCCGACCCAGGGGATGCGGGAAAAACGGACGCCTTCCTCCGCCAGCGCCTCGGCCTGATCGGGCGTGGTTTCCCCATATATGCCGCGCGGCTCGGCCTCGCCGTGGTGGATCCGCAGCGCCTCCTCGGCGAAGCGCGGCCCCACATAGTCGCAATTCCGCTCCACCTCGGCGCGCAGCCTTTGCAGCATAGCCCGCACCTGATCAGGGATCTTGCCGCCGACGGCCGGGCCCGCCGGAGCGCGGGCGGGCGTGGCGGGCGATTGCCGCGGCGGCGGCGGGATCACGTCGCGGCGGCCGCTGGCGAGCGCCGGTGCCATCAGCGCTCGACTGACGGACGGGTCGCCGCACTGGGGGCACTCAAGGAGGCCGCGCCGGGAGAGCTCCTCGAACGCGGCGCTGTCCTTGTACCAGCTATCGAATTCGTGGCCCTGGCCGCACCGCAACTGGTAATGAATCATGATCCGCTCACGCTTGCCATTGGTTCCACGCGGAGGCGAACCTGTGACTTAGCACTCGGGCCCCGCGACTGCCAGCGCACGCCAAGCTTCGTGACGAATTTGCCGCAGTGTCACCTTCATGCAGCATGCAGCAGTTCGTCCAACTTGCCGGATTCCTCCAGCGCCATCAGCTCGTCCGAGCCGCCGATCGGCCGACCGTTGATGAATATCTGCGGCATGGTGGTGCGCCCGCCCGAGCGACGGGTCGCCTCGGCGCGCTCGGCCGAGCCATGCGGGGCGTCGATTTCCTTGAAGTCCACTCCCTTGCGGCGCAGCAGGTTCATCGCGCGGGCGCAATAGGGGCAGAAAAGCTGGGTGTAAATTTCGACTTCGGGCATTGCGGTTCGCCTTGCTTGCATCCGGCGTGACAAATCGGGTTGAGCGATCCATCCCGCAACGTCTTCAAGCGCGCGGATCGGGCACGCGGGCGGCCACCAGCACATCGACCCGCGCGGCCCCGGCGGCAAGCAGCGCGCGGGCGCAGGCATCGGCGGTGGCTCCCGAGGTCATCACGTCGTCGATCAGCAGAACGCGCCGTCCGGCGATGCGGACGGCATGGCGGGGGCGGACGGCGAAGGCGTTTTCCACCTCGCGCTGGCGCTCGGCGGCGCTCTTGGCGCCCATCGAGGCGGTGCGGCGGGTGCGGGCGAGCGCATCAGGCAGCACCGGGCGGCGGGCCAGCCGGCCGATGGCCCGGGCGAGCAGCGCCGCCTGATTATAGCGGCGGCGGAACAGGCGCCAGCGGTGCAGCGGCACCGGCGCGAGCAGTTCGGTCTCGCGCAGCAGCTCGGCGCCGGCGCGCGCCATCATCGGGGCCAGCGCGGCGGCGATCTCGGTGCGGTCGGCGTGCTTGAGCGGCAGGATGAGGGCGCGGGCTCCGGCGTCGTAGCGCAGCGCGGCGCGCACCCGCGCGAAGGCGGACGGGGCGGCGTCGCAGCGGGCGCAGACGAGCCGGCCGCGTGCCGGCGGGCGCGCATCGAATGGCACGCCGCAGCAGTCGCAATAGGGCGCGGTGACGAAACCGGTGCGGCGGAAGCATTCGGGGCAGAGGAGGCCGTTGCGCTCCACCGCGCGCCCGCAGGTGATGCAGGACGGCGGCAGCAACAGGTCGAGCGCCGCAGCGCCGGCTCGGGCGAGGTGGCGCAGCCCCGCGTCAGCCCGCACCGAAGTGCACCGTGCCGTCGCGGGCGATCTCGTTCACGAGGTCGATTTCCCAGGAGAGATAGGCCCGCATGGCCTCTTCGATCCCGGAATTGCGGTCGTAGGGGCGGAGGTAGAAATCGACGCAGGCCTCGTCTGGGGGATCGGTGCGGTCGGCCTGGAGCGGGTGGCCCTCGGCCCGCCACGCTGCGGTGCCGCCCGCCAGCGCCGCCACATGTCCGGCCGTGAGCGCCGCGGCCTCGGCGACCGCGAGGCGCGCGAGCACACCGTCGGGCGAGGTGAGGACAACGCGCGCGGCGTCGCGCAGCCGCGGCGCCAGGTTGCTCAGCCGCGTACGGACGGCCCAGAGGGCGCCCGGGATGTGGCCCTGGCGGAAGTCGATGCTGCGGGCTAGGTCGATCACCGTCGTGCCGCCCGCCTCCAGCGCCGCGGCGAGGTCGGCGGGCGAGACGGTCGGCACGGCGGCGGCGAGTTCCGGCGCCGGGGCGGACGCACGGCCCGAGCCGGCGAGTTCGGCGAGGCCGCCCTCCACGACGAACACGTCGCGGTGGCCCATCTGCCGCAGCCAAGCGCCAGCCATGCGGGCGCGCACGCCGTCGTCGTCAAGCAGCGCAATGCGGGCGTTGCGGACGCCGATCCACTGGTCTGTCGCCTGCACAAGTTGGCCGCCCGGGGCGTTGCGGCTGCCGGGGCGATGGCGGGCGCGGAATTCGGAAGGGTCGCGCACGTCGAGCAGGTAGAGCGTGCGGCCCGGGTCGTCCTCGAAGCGGGCGAGATCGAGCGGCCCGATCACGCCGACGCCGCTTTCCTCGGCGAAGCGCCGCGCGCGTTCGAGCGCCAGAGCGGCGGTGGCGGGACGGCCCGGCGCGAAGGTCTCGGTGCGGCCGCGCGCGCATTCGAGGCCCGCCAGCTCCCAGCCCATCGTGCCGTTGCGGAGCGCCACAACCTTGTTGGGGATGCCCGCGCGGCGCAGGCTTTCCGCGCCCATGATGGAGCGGGTGCGGCCGGCGCAGTTGACCACGACGAGGGTTTCGGGGTCGGGCGCGAGGTCCCCGATGCGGTACACGAGTTCGCCGCCCGGCACGCTGATCCCGCCGGGGATCGCCATGCGTTCGAATTCCTCGCGCGTGCGGCTGTCGAGGATCACCATCTTGCGGCGCTCATCCAGCCAGGACTTGAGCACCGGCGGATCGACGCTTTCCGTGCCGTAATGGTGCTCCACCCATTCGCCGAACGCCTTGGAAGGCACGTTGACGCCGCTGAACAGCACGTAGCCCGCCTCCGCCCAGGCCTTGGTGCCGCCATCGAGCACCGCGACATCGGTGCAGCCGTCCGCTTCCAGCCAGAGGGCGAGCTGTTCGGCGAGGCCCCTGCCGTCATCGACGCAGGCAATGCGCGCGGACTTGCGCGGCAGGAGCGCGCGGGCACGGATTTCGCGCTGCGAGAGCGGACAGGGCACGGCCCAAAAGAGATGGGAGGCGCCGAACTCGCCTTCCTCGCGGGCGTCAAGGAGCGCGAGCTCCGCGCCGTCGGTGAGCCAGGAGCGGAGCGTGGGGGCGTCGATGCGTCGCATCAGTGGAGTATGCGCGGGAGAGGGGGCCACGTCATGTGAGGAGGAGCTTCCCGTTCGATTTTTCTCTCCGCCCCCTCGGGGCGGAAAGGGAGCTATGCAATTCCCTCTGCTCCACGCTACGGCCATATGCCCGCAATGAGCATGGAACTCTTCGACCGCCGCGCCGTGCGGCTGCACCGGGATCGCGCGGCGCGGACGGTGGGGCAGGTGGCCGATGTGCTGCGGGAGGTGGCGGAGCGGCTGCTCGACCGGCTGGACGACACCACGCGCCGATTCGCTTTCGCGCTCGATCTGGGCGGGCGGGGCGTGGTGGCACCCCTCCTGCGCGCGCGCGGGATCGCCGCGGTGAGCGCCGACCTGTCGCCCGCGATGGCGAGGCTGAACGGCGGGATGGCGGTGGCGGCGGACGCGGAGGCGCTGCCCTTCGCCGAGGCGAGCTTCGATCTCGTGGTCGCGAATCTATCGCTGCATTGGGCAAACGATTTGCCCGGCGCGCTGATCCAGATTCGCCGCGCGCTGCGGCCGGAGGGGCTGTTGCTCGCCTCGCTGCCTCTGCTTGGCACGCTCGGAGGTTTGCGGACCGCGCTGGCCGAGGCGGAGGCGGCTTTGACCGGCGGCGCCTCGCCGCGCGTCGCGCCGTTCCCCGAACTCGGCGACTGCGCTCGCCTGTTGCAGCGCGCGGGTTTCGCGCTGCCGGTGGCGGATTTGGACGAGATTGTCTTGGAGTATCCCGATCCGCTGCGGCTGCTCGCCGACCTGCGCGCGGCGGGGGAAACGAACGCCCTGCTGGCGCGCTCGCGCCGCTTCTGCCCGGGCGGGATGTTCGGGGCGGCGCTGGCCGCGCTGCCGGAGGCGGACGGGCAGGTGCGGGCGGTGCTGCGGGTGGGGTTCGTGACCGGGTGGAATGGGTAGCCCGCATCACGTCGGGAGGGGCAGGTGGCGCCATCTTCACCTCTCCCACATAGAGGGAGAGGTGGTTTTTCGCGCTCGGCTAGGTTGCTGCCGCGATCGACTCGCCCAGGATGTTGACGATGCGCTCGAGCGTCGGCTCGGGCGTCATCAAGGGCGGCGCGATACAGAGCGTGTCGCCGCTCTCGAAGCCGCCGTTGTAGCCCGTGGTGCCGCCTCGGACGCGGATGATCAGGCCGCGCGTCATCGCCTCGGCAACCACCTTGGCGCCGAGACCGATCGCGGGCTTCTTCGAGCCCTTGTCCTCCACGAGCTCGACCCCGCCCAGCATTCCGAGCCCGCGCACATCGCCGACGCACGGGAAGGAGTAAAGCGTTTCCAGTCCGGATTTGAGCTTGCGGCCCATTTCGGCGGCGCGCTGCACCAGGCCGTCCTTTTCGAACACGTCCAGATTCGCGAGGCCGACGGCGCAGCAGGTGGGATGCCCCGAGTAGGTGGCGGCGTGCATGTAACGCTCGTCGGCAGGCGCGCCCTCGATCGCCTCGTGCACGCGGCGCGAGAGGATGATGCCGCCGAGCGGCAGATAGCCACTCGTCACACCTTTGGCGAAGCTCACGATGTCTGGCTCGACGCCCCAATGGCCGAGCGCGAACCAGCGGCCGGTGCGGCCGAAGCCGGTGATCACCTCGTCGGCGATCAAGAGCACGTCGTGGCGGTCGCACACTTCGCGCAGGCGGGGAAAGTAGGTATCGGGCGGCACGATCACGCCGCCCGCACCCATCACCGGCTCGGCGATCACGGCGGCGACGGTATCGGGGCCGTGCGTGTTGATCGCCTGCTCCACCGCCTCGGCCGCGCCGATGCCGGCATCGCCGTTGCCGGGCCAGCGATAGGGATAGGGCGGCGCCACCTGCAAGAATTCCGGCACCAGCGGGCCGAACATCTTGTGATAGCCGGGGAGGCTCGTGGCGCTCATCGCCGCCATCGTGACGCCGTGGTAGCCGTACTGGCGCGAGATGATCTTGACCTTGTTCGGCTTGCCCATGCGCTTCCAGAAGAAGCGCGCGGTCTTGAAGGCGCTCTCGTTCGATTCCGCCCCACCGGTGGTGAAATAGACCGCCGCCGAGCTTGGATAGGCGATGGCGACGAGGCGCTCGGCGAGCCGGATCGCGGGTTCGTTCGAGGAGCCGGAATAGGCGGAGAAATAGGCGAGCGCCTCCATCTGCTTCGCCGCCGCCTGCGCCAGCTCCTTGCGGCCGTGGCCGATGTTGACGTTCCAGAGCGAGGAGAGCCCGTCGATATATTCCTCGCCGGTGGCGGTGCGGAGCATGGCACCGCGGCCTTCGACGAAGATGCGGGTCTTCGCGTGCTCGACCGCGTTGTGCAGCGGATGCACGAGATGGCGGCGGTCGAGGTCGAGCAATGTGTCGTGCAGGGGCGTGTGCTCGTCCATGTTCCGGCGTTCCTCTCGGTGTGCGGGCTAGCGGACGATAGGAGCGCCGGGGCGGCGCCTCAAGCGCGGGAAGCCGCTATCCGCCGAGCTCTGCCCGGCACGCCTCGGTGAAGGGCCTGAGGACGTCGAAGCGGCGGGGCTCGAGGTGGCTGCGGTCGTGGAAATCCTCGTTCGGGAGGAAATAGGTGTCGATGCTGGTCTCAAGCACCTGATTGGCGCAGTCGATCGTGCGCTTGGAGGCGAACAGCTCGAGCTGCGCCTTCACCGCATAGAGCGGGACGAGCGGCGCGGGCGCGAAGCAATTGCGAACCAGGGCGCCGGCGGACAGCTTGGACGCCTGCACGATGAATTCGCCGAACAGCTTCTCGCGCCGGGCCATTTCCTCGGCGCGGCGCTGAAGTTGGTCCTGATGATGGGTCGTCAGCCAGGTGGTCGCGAAGGAGGCCAGCGCACCGATGGCCGAGCCGCCGAGCGCGGCCAGAGCCGTGAGCGTGGCCGGATTCATGTTCGTCTACGCGGCGGCGAGGCGGCGGCGCATCCGGCCGAGCGCGGCCATTGAAAGCGTGGTGCCGAGGGCGGGGATGGTGGCGAGCAGGAAGATACCGCGCCCGCCGACGCCGAGGGCGAGCAGGATACCGCCCAAAGCGGGGCCGATGATCATGCCCACGCGCCCGGCGCCGAGCGCCCAGCCGGCGCCGGTGGCGCGGATCGCAGGCGGGTAGACGCGGCCCGAGAGCGAATTGATGCCGTGCTGGCAGCCGCCAATGCCGGTGCCGGCGAGCAGGACGAGGAGCAGCAAGAACCCGAATCCTGGCGCGAGCCAGCCGACCAGCAGAACCGCGAGCGCGCCGATGGCGAGCCCGCGCCAGAGCACCCGCTCCGGCCCGAAGCGATCGACCAGGGGCGCGGTCGCGAGCGCGCCGACAATGGAGCCGAGCGCGTAGGCGGTGCCACCCAGGATGGCGCGCTGCGGCGAGACGCCGGCGAGATGCAGGATCGCCGGCAGCCAGAGCAGGATCAGATAGTTGCCGAGCAGGTTCAGGAAGTTCATCGCCCACAGAAGGGCGGTCTGCCCGGTGAAGGGCGGCTGCCAGAGCGCGACGACCGGATTGTGCCGGCTTGCCGGCGCGCCGCCCGGTGGCAGGCGCAGGGCCAGGACCACGCAGAGCAGGAGCGGCACCGCGCCGCCCACCACGAACACCCACTGCCAGCCGAAGCCGACGAGCCGCGCGGCGACCAGCCCGCCAAGCGTGTTGCCGATGGAGACCCCCATGCTCATCAGGATCACGAGCCGGCCTTGCTGGCCGATATGCGCATGGTCCGAAGCGAGCGCGATGGCGAGCGGGATGCCGCCGCCCAGGCCGAGCCCGGTGAGGAAGCGGAGACCGGCAAGCTGGGTGGGCGCGGCGGCGAAGGCGCAGCAGAGGGTGAAGAAGCCGAACACCGCCACAGCGGCGGTGATGGTGGCCCGACGCGGCAAGCGGTCGCCAAGCAGGCCGAAGCCGAGCGCGCCGAGCAGCATGCCGACGCTGCCGCCTGTCTGCGCCAGCGTGAAAGCCGCGGGCTTGAGGTGCCAGGCATCGGCGAGCGAGGGGACGGTGTAAGCGATGGCGGTGAGGTCGTAGCCCTCGAGCAAGAGCACGAGGCCGCACAAGAGGGCGATCCCAAGGGGCGAGAGCGCGGCGGCGCGCCGCGCGGCGATGGCTTCCGAGGACACTCCCTGCTCCGTTGCTCTCTTCTAGTATGGGCAGCCGCCGGTCTGCGGCCCCTCGTACCAATAGCAGTAATTCCGGGCGTGGCTGTCCAAAGAAGTACAGCCCGTGCAAGTCGCCCAGATGGTGGCCGCGGCGATCAGTCTCATCATGGCGCGCATCAGATCAGCTAGCGCGGATAGCGCGGTTGTGACAATGCGACCAAATCGGTCGGGCTGAGCCATTGCACCCCTCCCCCTGACCTTCTCCCGCAAGGGGAGCGGGGACTCTCATGCGATCCAGCGGCCGCGCCGATTGCGCTTTGTCAGTATTGCTAACCATTGACGCCACCCGGCCGGCGCGCGATTTCTGCCCCGTTGCAACGAGAGCTGGCTGTTGCCAGCCGGCGGCGACAGGGAGACAGGGAATGCGTCCATTCACGTCGTGGCTCGGCGCGGCGGCACTCGCTTGCCTGCTGCCCGGATTGGCGGTTACGGCGCGCGCGGCCGGACCGATCGTGATCGGCGAAACGACCTCGGAGACGGGGCCGCTCAACGTCGATGCGCAATACCAGTTGCGCGGCACGCAGCTCGCGATTGACGAGATCAACAAACAAGGCGGCTGGCTCGGCCGCAAGCTGGAGCTGAGGGTCTATGACGACCAAAGCACGCCGGGGACGGCGGTGCGGCTGTATACGCGGCTGATCACCGACGATCATGTGGAACTGCTCCTCGGCCCCTATTCCAGCGGCATCACGCAGGCGGTGGCGCCGCTGATCAACAAATACCGCATGGCGACGATCGAGCCGGGCGCGTCGCTGCCGGACATCTTCCAGAAGGGGAACGAGTGGAACGTCCAGGGCATCGCCTCGTCCTTGCAGTATCTTGAGCAGGTGCTGCCGCTCGCCAAGCAGAAGGGCGCGGCGACGGTGGCGGTAGTGGGGCTCAAGTCGGCGTTCTCCCTCGCCTGCTACAATGCGCGCGTCGAACAGGCGAAGAAGCTCGGCATGAATGTGGTCTACACGGCCACGTACTCGCTGCCCGGACCCGACTTCAACGGCATGGCGCTGGCGATGAAGAACGCGCATCCCGACGTGGTGCTCGGCTGCACCTACTACCCAGACGCGGTCGGGTTCACGCAGGCGCTGCATAACCAGGGCTTCGCGCCGCGGTTCCTGGCGCTAACGATCGGGCCGGTCGAGGCGTCGTTCCTGAAAGACGTGGGGCCGCTGGCGAACGGCATCATCTCCAACACGAGCTGGTGGTACAACTTCAAGACCAAGGGCAACGCCAAGTTCATCGCCGACTACAAAGCGACCTTCCACGAGGATCCCGATTACCACGCGGCGGCGGGTTATTCAGCCGTCGAGACGCTCGGAGCAGCGGTGGCGGCGACGCATTCGCTCGATCAAGCGAAGATTCGCGACTGGCTGCTGCACCATAAGGTCGATACGGTGCAGGGCCAGTTCATGGTGGATCAGTACGGGCTCTATATGGGACAGGGCCAGCAGCTCGTGCAGGTGCAGAACGGGGTGCTGAAGCTGATCACGCCGGCCGATCTCGCGCAGGCGCCGCTGGAAGTGCCGTATCCGGGCACGTGACGGAGCCGTGCTCGCTGCGCAGCTCATCATCGACGGCGTCCTGCTCGGCGGCACCTATGTGCTGGTGGCGCAGAGCCTGAACCTGATCTTCGGCGTCATGGGCGTAGTCAACCTCGCCCATGGCAGCTTCATCGTGCTGTCCGGCCTGTTCACCGCCTGGTTCTTCGGCCTTTACGGCGTGAGCCCGCTCCTGCTTGTGCCGCTGACCTTCGCGGTCGTGTTCGCCGCCGGCGTGGTGTTGCAGCCGGTCCTGCTGGAGCCGCTGGTAAAGTATGGCCGGCGCATGGAGCTGATGAGCCTGATGGTTACGTTCGGGCTGAATTACGTGCTGGTGGAGATCGCGCTGCAGGCGTTCGGCTCCAATTACGTGACGGTGCCCTATCTGCAGGGCGTGTGGAGCTGGCATGGCATCACCGTCTCGCAGTCGCTGGTGGCGGCCGGCGCGCTCGGGGGGTTGCTCGCGCTGTTGCTGCATCTCGGGCTGAACCGCACGACGTTCGGCAAGTCGCTGCTCGCCGCCTCGCAGAGCGAGGTGGGCGCGCTTTCCTGCGGGATCGACGTGCGGCGGATGCGTCTGGCGGCTTTCGCCGTGGGGGTGGGGCTGGCGGCGGCGGCGGGCGCACTGCTCGTGCTCGTTCTGCCGATGGCCGCCGAGTCGGCGGATCAGCTTACCATCCTGGCGTTCGTGATCATCGCCTTGGGTGGACTTGGCAACTACCGCGGTGTGGCGGTGGCCGCGCTGCTGCTCGGGCTTGCCCAATCGGCGATGGGCTTCCTTGTCGGCGGCGATGCCGAGACGGTGCTACCCTACCTGCTGCTGATCCTGTTCATGGCGGCGCGGCCGAAGCGGTTCGCACGCGCGGTGCGATGAGCGAGATCGCCGCCAAGGGGGCACCGCACCCGCGGTTCCGTAACCCGCGCCTGCTGCCGGCGGCGGTGCTGGCTGCGGCCGTGCTCGCCGCCATTCCGGTTTTCGGCTCGGCCTATGCGGTGCAGTTCGGCACCGACATTTTGACCTTCACCGCGCTTGCCTATGGCTGGAACCTCATCAGCGGGTTCACCGGCTATCTGTCGTTCGGGCAAGTCGCGTTCTATGGGCTCGGCGCCTACACGGTCGGGCTTCTGGTGACGGATACCGCCGTGCCCTGGCCGCTCGCGGTATGCGGCGGCGGCGTGGTGGGAGTGATCGCGGCTGCGCTGCTCGGCCCGGTGATGCTGCGGCTACGCGGCATCTTGTTCGCGCTCGGCGCATTCGGGCTGGCGCGCATCTTGGGCGTGGCGTTTTCGGACTTCGCGCTCGCGGGCGGCGGCAACGGCATGACCCTGCCCGCCGAGCTGACGCCGACCGCGGTTTATGTGTTCATGGCTTGTGTCGCCTTGGCCGGGTTTCTGGCGAATCTATGGTTCGCGCGCTCGGGTTTCGGGCTCGACGCAATGGCGGTGCGCGAGGACGAGGATGCGGCGGGTGCGCTCGGGATCAACACCACCAAGGTGAAGGTGGTCGCCTACATTCTCTCGGCCTTGTTCCCGGCGTTGGTGGGCGGACTCGTTGCCTGGAATCGCAGCTATCTCGATCCGCCGAGCATGTTCGATCCGACGATCGACCTGCAATCGGTGGTGTTCGTGCTGTTCGGGGGCATCGGCACGCTGTGGGGCCCACTGCTCGGATCGGTCGTGCTGATGGTGGTGGACGAGGAATTCCTGGTTCACTTCCCCGATCTGGCGCTGCTCCTGTTCGGGCTGGTGGTGATAGTGACGGTGCTGCTGTTCCCGGGCGGGCTTGTCTCGCTCGCCAACAAGCGGGGCTGGCTGCTGCGCAGGCCCGTGCTGGCGCAATCCGCCTTGCCGGTGGGCGAGCCGCCCGCAGCCGAAGCGGCAGAGTCATTGGGACCGGTGCTGGAGGTGCGGAACCTCACCGTGCGCTTCGGCGGGCTGACGGCGGTGAACGAGGTGTCGTTCAGCGTCGGGCGCGGCGAAATGCTGGCGATCATCGGTGCCAATGGCGCCGGCAAGACGACCCTGTTCAACACGATCACCGGGTTCGTGGTGCCGACGAGCGGCGATGTGCTTTTCCTCGGCAGGTCGGTCGCCGCCTTACCTGCATGGCGGCGCGCGCAGCTCGGCATGGCGCGGAGTTTTCAGATCCCGCGCGTGATGGCGGCGCTGACCGTGTGGGAGAACGTGCTGGTGGCGGCGCGGCACGGGCGCCAGCGGCATCGCGCGGTGGCGCATGCGGCCTGGGTGGTTCGCACGGTCGGTTTCGCCGAGATGTGGCGCGAGCCCGTCTCGCGCCTGTCGCCCGGGCATCAGCGGCTACTGGAGTTCGCGCGCGTGCTGGCGCTCAATCCGGAGCTCGTCCTTTTGGACGAGGTAATGGCCGGCATGACGCGCGAGGAGCAGGAGGAGGTTCGCGCGGTGGTGCGCCGGCTGCGCGAATACGGCGTGGCGGCGGTGGCGTTCGTCGAGCACGTGATCGCCGCGATCAGCGATTTGTCCGACCGCATGGTGGTGCTCGATTTCGGCCGCAAGATCGCCGATGATACACCCGCGCGCGTGCTCGCTGATCCGGCAGTGGTGCGGGCGTATTTGGGAGCGCCGCAGGAGTGAAGCGAACGCTGCTATCAGGCGGCGTCGGCCCGCTACTCGCCCGTCGGGCCGGCGCTATCCGTCTAGTTGCCTCGCAATGACCGCACGTCCCGCCCTCGAACTGCGCGACGTGGTGGCGGGGTTCGGGCCGCTGACGATCCTGCACGGCGTGTCGCTGGAGGTTGGGACCGACGAAGTGGTGATCGTGCTTGGCGCGAACGGCGCGGGGAAAACCACCTTGTTTCGCACCATAGCGGGATTGATCGCGCCGCGTAGCGGGTCGATCCGGCTGCATGGGGCGCCGATCGAAGGGCGCGGGGCGCATTTGGTGACGCGGGCCGGGATCGGCCATGTGCCGAGCGGGCGCGAGCTGTTTCCGCGCCTTTCGGTTGCCGACCATCTGCTGCTCGGCGGCCAGCGCACGAAGCCCGCGCGGCGGGCGGAATTGCTGCGCGACGTGTATGGGATGTTCCCGCAGCTTGCCGAGCGGCAGGCGCAGCTTGCCGGCACGCTCTCGGGCGGGGAGCAGCAGATGCTGGCGATCGCGCGGGCGTTGATGACCGATCCGCGCGTGCTGCTGCTGGATGAGCCATCCACGGGGCTGGCGCCGAAGGTGGTATTGGCGGTGTTCGACACGCTGAGGCAAGTGCGCGCGCAGGGCGTGGCGGTGCTGCTCGCCGAGCAAAGCCTGACGCTCGGGCTGTCGGCGGCGGACCGTGGCTATGTGATGGACCGCGGCCGCATCGTGATCAGCGGCACGGCGGCGGAGCTCGCAGCGGACAAGCGGGTGGCAGATACGTATTTGGGGCGGTAGCCTCAGCTACCCCGGCGCAGGCCGGCGATCGTTTTGTAGCCCTCGGAAAGCGCGCGCAGCTCCTCCTCTGGGATGACGTCCTCGATGCGCGCGAAGGGGCGATCGCCGGTGCGCTCGTACACCTCGCGCAGAATGGCGTCGGGCGGGTTGCTGCGGTTGGTCAGCACGACATTGGCGGTGGGGCCGAGGCGCGCGGCCTCGTAGCGGGCGAGCGCGGTTTCGGTGTCGGGTTCCACGGCGAGGCAGTCGGCGAGGGCGCGCGCATCGAGGATCGCCTGCCCGGCGCCATTCGAGCCGCGCGGCACCATCGGATGCGCGGCGTCGCCGAGCAGCGTGACGCGGCCGAAGCTCCAGCGCGGAAGCGGATCTTGATCGACCATCGGGAATTCGAGCACTTGCTCGGCGGCGCGGAGCAGGGCGGGCACATCGAGCCAGTCGAAATGCCAGTTGGCGAAGGCGGGCAGGAAGTCATCGAGGTTGCCCGCGCGGTTCCAGTCGCGATCCAGATGGCGCGGCGTCGCGATCTCGGCCACCCAGTTGACGAGCTGGCGGCCTTCGGCATCCACCGCGTCGCGGATCGGATAGATCACCATCTTGCCGGTGGCGAGCCAGCCCGCGCGCACCATTGAGGCGCCGGAGAGGAAGCGCGGCCAAATGGTGGTGCCGCGCCACATGTTCACGCCCGAATAAAGCGGCAGGCCTTCATCGGGAAAGAACTGGCGGCGGATCGCCGAGCGGATCCCGTCGCAGGCGATGGCGGCGCGGCCGCGCTGCGGCGGGCGGTTGTTGAAGTGCAGCGTGACGCCTTGCGCGTCCTGCGCCGCAGCGGTGCATTCCCAGCCGGTCAGGATGTGGTCCGCGCCGAGCCGTTGCTGCGCGGCATTCAGCAGCACGCGCTGAAGGTCGCCGCGATGGATGGAGATTTGCGGGTGCGTGAAGCCCGCGAAGCGGCCGGCGGGTTCGCGCCAGATCAGCTGGCCGAAGCGGTTGAAGAACACGCTTTCCTTGGTCTCGATGCCGACGCGGAGCAGCGCGGGTTCGAGGCCGAGGCGCGCTAGCTCGGCGGCGCCGTGCGGCAGGATGTTGATGCCGACGCCGACCGCGCGAATCTCCGGCACCGCCTCGAACACGCGGCAGGGAATGCCCGCGGCGTGCAGGGTGAGCGCCGCGGTAAGGCCACCGATGCCGGCGCCGACGATGAGGATGTCGTCCATGCGACGAGCTTGGCGTTGCAGGGCCGGCGGGTCTAGGAGAGCCCGCCTTTCTGTTCGACGAAGCGGGCGATCTCGGCCACGCCCTGACCCGCGCGGATGTCGGCGAACACGAACGGGCGGTCGCCGCGCATCTTGCGGGCGTCGCGGTCCATCACCTCGAGGCTCGCACCGACCAAGGGGGCGAGGTCGATCTTGTTGATCACCAAGAGGTCGCTGCGCGTGATGCCGGGACCGCCCTTCCGGGGGATTTTGTCGCCCGCCGAAACGTCGATGACATAGATCGTAAGGTCGGCGAGTTCGGGGCTGAAGGTGGCGGCGAGGTTGTCGCCACCGGATTCGATCAGCAGCAGATCAAGACCGGGGAAGCGGCGCGTGAGATCGGCCACACCGGCGAGGTTGATCGAGGCGTCCTCGCGGATCGCGGTGTGCGGACAGCCGCCGGTCTCGATCCCCAGGATGCGTTCGGGCGGCAAGGAGCCCGCGCGGGTGAGGAATTCCGCGTCCTCCTTGGTGTAGATATCGTTGGTAATGGCGGCGAGCTGGTAGCGGTCGCGGAAGGCGCGGCAGAGCGCGTCCATGAGCGCGGTTTTGCCCGTGCCCACCGGACCGCCGATGCCGACGCGCAGGGGACCGTTCTTGCTGCTCATGTGCGGAAGAGCCTCGTGTGCTGGGTTTCGTGGCGAAGCGCGGCGATATCGGCACTAAAACAGGCGCCGCCGAGATCGTCGAGCGTGGCGGCGCGGGTTTCCTTGATAAGAGCGGCAAGCGTGGGGTCGAGCGCGGCGAGCACGGCAAGGCCCGCCGTCTGGCCGAGCGGGATCAGGCGCACGGCGGCGGAAACCAGCGCGGCGGCGAAGTTCTGCACATAAGCGGCGAGCGCGAGATCGGCCGCGATGGCGTTGTCGGCGGCGAGCGCGCCGACCGCGACCGGATAGGGCGTGGCATCGCGCGGCAGCGCGGCAAGGCGCGGGCCGGACCAGGGCGCGGCGGCGCGGATGAAAGCGGCACCCTGCGCGAGCGTCTCCAGCCGCCGTTCGGCGCCGAAGGCGAGCGCGGCACCGAGTGCCGCCAGCGCGGGGAGCGCATCGGGGGCGGCTTCGTGCGCGTGGCGCAGCAGGATGGCGTCGCTGCGCCCAGCGCCGTTCAGGAGGATGTCGTTGAGCCAAGTTTCGAGGCTGGCGGCGTCGTTCGGATCGCCCGCTTCGATCGCCCATTCGAGGCCGTGGCTGTAAGCGAAGCCGCCGGTGGGGAAGGCGGGCGAGAGCCAGGTCAGCAGGCGGCGGACGGCCTCAGTGGTGGTGGTCGTCATCGTCGGGGTGATGGTGATGGCTGCCGCCCGCATAGGCGCCGGCCTCGGGGTCGAAGGGCGCTTCGATTGCGTGCGCGTGGGCGCCGAGCTTTCGCACCAAGTCGGCGATCACGTAGTCGGCGCGGATGCGGAGCGCGGCGCCGGCGACTTGCACGGGCAGATGGCGGTTGCCGAGGTGCCAGGCGATGCGGACAAGCGTTGCGGGATCATGGGCGTGAATTTCGAGCAACGGCTCGGGCGCGGCGCGAACGCGGATAGTCTCGCCCGTATCGGTGAGCAGGCCGTCGCCGTCGCGCAGGTGCGCGGCGTGCGGGAGGTCGAGCAGGAGCGGGCGGCCGCGCTCGGTGGTGAGGGCTATGCGACGGCGATGGCGGTGGTCGTGGTCGAGGAGGATGGAGTCGGTGGCGGAGTCGGGGTTCCAGGTATTCGCAGGTTTTACCCCGTGGGCGCGCATCTGATTTTCGGCCGTCATTGCGAGCGGTGCCGCACGCCGCGAAGCGATCTGCTGCGGGCAGGGGATTGCGTCGGCCGGCGCGCTGCACGGGCCTCGCAACGACGTTGGAGAGTCAAAACAGGAAATACCGCTGCGCCAGCGGCAGAACCGTGGCGGGTTCGCAGGTGAGCAACGCGCCGTCAGCGCGCACCTCGTAGGTTTCGGGATCGACCTCGATCACCGGGGTGGCGTCGTTGTGGATCATGCTGCGCTTGCCGATTCCCGCCCGCGTGTTCGTAACCGCCGAGAGACGGCGGCGGAGATGCAGCGTGCGGTCGATCCGCTCCTCGAGTGCCGCGGCGGAGACGAAGGTGACGCAGGTGGCGGACAAGGCGCCGCCGAACCCGCCGAACATCGGGCGGTAGTGGACCGGCTGCGGTGTGGGGATCGAGGCGTTGGGATCGCCCATCTGCGCCATCACGATGGCGCCGCCCTTGATCACCAGATCGGGCTTGGCGCCGAAGAAGGCGGGCGACCACAGCACGAGATCGGCGAGCTTGCCCGCCTCCACCGAGCCCACCTCATGCGCGATGCCCTGCGCGATGGCGGGGTTGATCGTGTATTTGGCGACATAGCGTTTGGCGCGGTTGTTGTCGGCCTGCCCGTCGCCCGGCAGGGCGCCGCGCTGGAGCTTCATCTTGTGCGCGGTCTGCCAGGTGCGCAGGATCACCTCGCCCGCGCGGCCCATCGCCTGGCTGTCCGACGACATCATCGAAAGCGCGCCGAGATCGTGCAGAATGTCCTCGGCGGCGATGGTTTCCTTGCGGATGCGGCTTTCGGCGAAGGCGATGTCCTCGGGGATCGACGGGTCGAGGTGGTGGCAGACCATGAGCATGTCGAGATGCTCATCGAGCGTGTTCACCGTGTAGGGGCGCGTCGGGTTGGTGCTGCTCGGCAGCACGTTGGCAAGGCCCGCGACCTTGATGATGTCGGGCGCGTGGCCGCCGCCCGCGCCCTCGGTGTGGAAGGCGTGGATGGTGCGGCCCTTGAAGGCGGCGATCGTGTCCTCGACGAAGCCCGACTCGTTCAGCGTGTCGGTGTGGATCATCACCTGGATGTCGAAGCGGTCGGCGACCGACAGCGCGCAGTCGATGGCGGCGGGCGTGCTGCCCCAGTCCTCGTGCAATTTGAGGCAGGACGCGCCGGCGCGGATCATCTCCTCCAATGCGGCGGGCCGGGAAGCGTTGCCCTTGCCGGCAAAGGCGAGATTGACCGGCAATCCTTCGGCGGCCTGGATCATGCGCGCGAGATGCCAGGGACCGGGCGTGCAGGTGGTTGCGGCTGTGCCGGTGGCGGGCCCGGTGCCGCCGCCGATCATGGTGGTGATCCCGGACGCGAGCGCCTCCTCCACCAATTGCGGGCAGATGAAATGGATGTGGCTGTCAATGCCGCCGGCGGTGAGGATTTTGCCCTCGCCGGCGATGATCTCGGTGCCTGGGCCGATGACGATATCGACGCTGGGCTGCACATCGGGGTTGCCCGCTTTGCCGAGGCGGGTGATGCGGCCCTCGCGGATCGCGACATCGGCCTTCACGATGCCCCAATGGTCGAGAATGAGCGCGTTTGTGATGACGGTATCGGCAGCACCTTCCGCCTGCGAAGCCTGCGACTGGCCCATGCCGTCGCGGATCACCTTGCCGCCGCCGAACTTCACCTCCTCGCCGTAGGTGGTGAGGTCGCGTTCCACCGCGATGAAAAGCTCGGTGTCGGCGAGGCGCACGCGGTCGCCGACCGTGGGGCCGAACATGTCCGCATAGGCCGCGCGCGGCAGGTGGGCCATCAGTCGAGTGCTCCCATCACGGTGGCGCGGAAGCCCTGCACGATCCGCCGGCCACGATAGGGGATGAGCGTGACGTGACGGCTCTGGCCGGGTTCGAAGCGGACCGCGGTACCGGCGGCGATGTCGAGCCGCATCCCGTGCGCGGCGGTGCGATCGAACAGCAGCGCCGGGTTGGTTTCGGCGAAATGATAGTGGCTGCCGACCTGGATCGGCCGGTCGCCGGTGTTGGCGACCATCAGGGTGATGCGCGGCAGGTCGGCGTTCACCTCGATGTCGCCGGGCGGGGTGAGGATTTCGCCGGGGATCATTTGTGCCCCAAGACATGAACCGACAGCAGCGCACACACGATATGACCTCGAAATTGGGGCCTTTGCCCGAGTTCAAAACCGAGGATGACGAGCGGGAGTTCTACGTTTGCGCATCGGCGCGGGAGAAAAGAGGCCGTCACCGGATCGGCTCGTGCACGGTGACGAGCTTGGTGCCGTCGGGGAAGGTGGCTTCCACCTGTACGTCGTGGATCATATCGGCGACCCCTTCCATCACCTGATCGCGGGTGATCACGTGCGCGCCGGCTTCCATCAGATCGGCAACGCTGCGCCCGTCGCGGGCTCCCTCGACCACGAAATCGGTGATCAGCGCGATCGCCTCGGGATGGTTGAGCTTGACGCCGCGCTCCAGGCGGCGGCGCGCGACCATGGCGGCCATCGCGATCAGCAGCTTGTCCTTTTCGCGCGGGGTCAGGTTCATATCTGCGCCGCGGATCGGGTCATTGCGAGCCCCTGCTTCAGCAGGGGCGAAGCGATCCCCCGCACGGAGGAGATTGCTTCGTCGCTCCGCTCCTCGCAATGATCCGCTTGGGTCAGCAAAGCCACACCCGGGGCAGAGGACGGTCGCGCAAGGCGCCGAGTGCGGCGAGGACATGGCGGCGCAGCGCGGCGGCATCGGCTGCGAGGATGCGGGCGGCGAGCAACGGGCCATTGAGGCTGGCGCCGGCCTCTGCGCCCTCCAGCGCCGCTCGCAACGCGGGCAGGCGGCGGGCAGCGTCGGGCGCGGTATAAAAGATCGTGGCGAGGGCGCGCGCGCCGGCGGCGATCGCCGGGCGGTGCAGGAGGGCGTCGGCGTCGCCTGTGATGCGGATGGCGTCGAACACGAGCGGGACGCCGTTGCGGGTGATGTGCACGCGGTCGTGCAGGCGAAGCCCGCTCACGCGCTCGCCCATCGAAGCGCGGCCGAACACAAGCGACTCGACGGCGAGGAAGCCGCTGGTTTCGTCGAGCTCCACCTCCAGCACCCGATCGAGCGCGGCGGCATCGAACAGGATGGTTTCCTGCGGCAGCCATTCCGCGGCAGCGGACGGGGCAATCTCGATTCGCGTGCGGACCCGGGCCGGGCACTCGCCGGGGCGGGCGCGGTAATAGCGTTCGGCGGCTTGGCCGGTGACGCTCGCGCGCGCTCCTTGGCCGATCTGCATCCTGACCGAGAGACGGTCGCCGGCGGCGACGCCGCCGCCGGTATTGAGCGTCACGATCTCGGCCCAGGCGGGATCGGCGCGACGCGGCAGGCGTGCTTTCAGGCAGCCGGACTGGCGGAGCGCCGCCAACGCCGTGGTGTCGCCGCGACGCTTCAGGGAGACCAGCAAATCGCCTGCGGCGCGTTGCAGGGGCACCGGACTGAGTTGCAGAAGGGCGCCGTCCATCGCCATCGCGCTACCGGAACGCAACGTCGCGCAAGCGGCTGTCACGGATTAGGTCGGCGCTCTCGACTGCGAGCGGGCTCGCCGTACTCGTGCGCCGCCGTTCGGCGAGACGACCCCACCACTCGTCCACCATTCGAGGCGTGCAGGCCTTGATGATGAGAATGTCGCGCGCCTCGGCCTCGACGCTGTGCCCGGTCTCCGCTGCGCGCCGGCAAAGTGCCGCAGGAACCTCCTCGGGCAGCTCCCGGACCGTGAGGACCGCGGCCATCGTTCCTCCCGACGAATGAATGCGCTGCGTTCTTCGTGCTTGATGCTGGTTTCGGCGCGAAGCCGCAAGGCTACACCGAGAGCCGGCGTCGGACATCGGCCTCGTCCAGTTCCTCCCGCGCCCCCGAAAGCACGATGTCGCCGCGGTCCATCACGGCGATGTATTGCGCGAGCTCGCGCGCGAAGTCGAAATACTGCTCCACGAGAAGGATCGCCATGTCGCCGCGGGCGCGCAACAGGGCGATCACGCGGCCGATATCCTTGATGATGCTGGGCTGGATGCCCTCGGTCGGTTCGTCGAGCAGCAACAGGCGCGGACGGGTGACAAGCGCGCGGGCGATGGCGAGCTGCTGCTGCTGGCCGCCCGAAAGATCGCCGCCGCGGCGGCGGAGCATGGATTTGAGGATCGGGAACAGTTCGAAAATCTCGTCGGGGACGCAGCGCCGGTTGCGCGGCAACACGGCGAAGCCGGTTTGCAGATTTTCGCGCACGGTGAGCAGCGGGAAGATGTCGCGGCCCTGCGGCACCCAGGCGATGCCGCGGCGGGCGCGCTCGTAGGTGGGCAGGCGGGTGATGTCCTTGCCTTCCCAACGGATCGCGCCCCCGGTGATCGGGTGCGCGCCCATGATGGCGCGCAAGAGGCTCGTCTTGCCGACGCCATTGCGGCCCATCAGGCAGGTGACGGCGCCTGCCCTCGCGCCGAGCGAGACGCCACGGAGCGCGATGGCGGCGCCGTAGTGGAGGGTAACTTGGTCGATTTCAAGCATCCGGGCTGCTGCCCTGTTAGCGTCGTCCCCGCGCAAGCGGGGACCCATCGTGCCAGCCGCACGATGGGTTCCCGCTTCCGCGGGAGTGACGGTTTGAACTATCTTCCAAGGTACACCTCGATCACCCTGGGATCAGCGCTGACATGGTCGATCGAGCCTTCGGCGATGACGGCGCCCTCGTGCAGCACCGTGACTTTCACGTCGAGCGCACGCACGAACGCCATGTCGTGCTCGACCACCAGCACGCTGTGGGAGCGGTTGATCTCGCGCAGCAGCGCCGCCGTCTGCTCGGTCTCGGCATCGGTCATGCCGGCCACCGGCTCATCGACCAGCAGCAGGCGCGGGTCCTGGGCGAGTAACATCCCGATCTCCAGCCATTGCTTCTGGCCGTGCGAGAGCGCGGCGGCCTGGCGCTTGCTGAGCTCGGTCAGGCGCGTGGTGTGCAGGATCTCGTCGATGCGGCGCCGCTCGTCGGGGGTTTCGCGGGCGAACAGGGTGAAGCGCGGTGTGCGGTTGCCGGCAAGCGCCAGCAGGATGTTATCGCGCACGCTGTGCGGCTCGAACACGGTCGGCTTCTGGAACTTGCGTCCGATGCCGAGCGCGGCAATGGCGGGCTCATCGAGGCGCGTGAGGTCGGTGTCCGCACCGAAGATCACGCGGCCGCTGTCGGGATGGGTCTTGCCGGTAATGACGTCCATCATCGTCGTCTTGCCCGCACCGTTGGGGCCGATCACGGCGCGCATCTCGCCGGGCTCCAGCACGAGCGACAGCTCGTTGAGGGCGCGGAAGCCATCGAAGCTGACGGTGACGCCGTCGAGGTAGAGCAGCGTGCCGTCGGCGCTCATCCCACCACCTCGCGCGCCGCGGGCGTGATCGCGGGCTCTTCCTGGCCCTGCGGTGCGGCACGCGGGCGCCACGCAAAGAAGCCCATGATGCCGCGTGGCAGGAAGAGCGTTGTCAGGATGAACAAGGCACCGAGCGCGTAGAGCCATGCCTGCGGCAGCGCGCCGGTGAACCAGGTCTTGCCGAAATTCACCAGGATCGCCCCGAGGATGGCGCCGGTCAGCGTGCCGCGCCCGCCGACCGCGACCCAGATCACCGCCTCGATCGAGTTGGCGGGCGAGAACTCGCTCGGGTTTATGATGCCGACCTGCGGCACGTAGAGCGCCCCGCCGATGCCGGCGATGGCGGCCGACAATACCCACACGAACAGCTTGTAGGATTCCGGCCGGTAGCCGAGGAAGCGCGTGCGCGCCTCGGCCTCGCGCACCGCGATGAGCACCTTGCCGAAGCGGGAACCGACCACCGCGCGGCACAGCACGAAGGCGGCGGCAAGCGCGAGCGCGGTCAGCATCATCAGCAGCACGCGGGTAGAATCGGCGTGTAGATCGAGCCCCAGCACGTCCTTGAAGTCGGTCATGCCGTTATTGCCGCCGAAGCCCATGTCGTTGCGGAAGAAAGCGAGCATCAGCGCGTAGGTAAGCGCCTGGGTGATGATCGACAGATAGACGCCCGTGACGCGCGAGCGGAACGCGAGCCAGCCGAAGATGTAGGCGAGCACGGTCGGCACCAGCGGCACCATGATGACGGCGAGCGCGAAATGGTTGAAGCCGTTCCAGTACCAGGGAAGGTCGCGCCAGCCGAGGAACACCATGAAATCGGGCAGGCGCGCGTTGCCGTACACGCCGCGCGCGCCGATCTCGCGCATCAAATACATGCCCATCGCATAGCCGCCGAGGGCGAAGAAGGCGGCGTGACCGAGGCTGAGGATGCCCGCGTAGCCCCACACCAGATCGAGCGCGAGCGCGAGGATGGCGTAGGAGAGATACTTGCCGGCGAGCGAGACGGTGTAGGTGGAGGCATGAAACGCCGAGCCCGCGGGCACGGCGAGGTTGAGCACGGCGATAAGCGCGGTGAGGCCGATGATAAGGGTGGGGACGAGCCAGGGGCGGGTCATGCGGTGGGACCGTCCCCCACGGAGAGAGGGAATTCTGGTATCCTGACGGCCTGCAACGAATTGGGCACCCCCCTCTCCCTGGGGGAGGGGGACAGGGGAAGGGGCCGGTGCGCGGTCATGCCTCGACGGCCCGGCCGCGCAGCGGGAACATGCCACGCGGCTTGCGCTGGATGAACAGGATCACGAGCACGAGTACGACGATCTTGCCGAGCACTGCGCCGGCGAACGGTTCGAGGAACTTGTTGACGATCCCCAGGGTGAGTGCCGCCACCAGCGTGCCCCACAGATTGCCGACACCGCCGAACACCACCACCATGAAACTGTCGATGATGTAGCCCTGGCCGAGATTGGGGCTGACATTGTCGATCTGGCTGAGCGCCACGCCCGCCATTCCGGCCACGCCCGAGCCGAGGCCGAAGGTCAGCGCGTCGATCCAGGGCGTGCGAATGCCCATCGCGCTCGCCATCAGCCGGTTCTGCGTGACGGCGCGCATACGCAGCCCGAGCGAGGTGACGCGCAGCACTGCCATGAGGCCGAGCAGCACCACGGCGGCGAAGGCGATGATCACCATGCGGTTGAAAGTAAAGGTCAGCCCGGAGAGATGCATGTCGCCGCTCATCCAGGAAGGCGGCGCGACCGGGCGGTTGTCCGGGCCAAAGATGCTGCGGACCGCCTGTTGCAAAATGAGCGAGAGGCCCCAGGTCGCGAGCAGGGTTTCCAGCGTGCGGCCGTAAAGCCAGCGGATCAGCGTGCGCTCGATCAGGATGCCGGCGATGCCGGAAACGAGGAATGCGGCCGGCACCGCGACCGCCATGCTGAGGCCGAGCCATGCCGGCCCGAGCGCCTGCTGCACGACGAAAGTGGTGTAGGCGCCGAGCATCACCATCTCGCCATGCGCCATGTTGATGACGCCCATCACGCCGAACGTGATGGCAAGCCCGGCGGCGGCTAGCAACAGCACCGAACCGAGCGAAACGCCGTAGTAGATGCTCTGCACGAAGGACCAGAGCTGGAGCACGCGGTCGATCGAGACGACGGCCGCCTTGGCGGCGGCGGTGACGGCGGGCGAGCCGGTGACGCCGTCGAGCAGCGAGCGCGCCTCCATGCCGCCGCGCGCCCGCAGCAGCTTCACGGCTTCGAGCTTCTGCGCATCGGGCGCATCGGGCGCATAGAGGATCGCGGCGGCGCGCGCCTGCTGCATCGCCGCGCGCACCGCGGGGTCGGTTTCGCTCGCAATCGCGCGGTCGAGCGCGGGCACCGCGTGCGGATCATGCGCGTGGAACACCGCCTCTGCGGCGGTCTGCCGCTGCGCGGGGTCTTTCGCGAACAGGCGCAGCGCGCCGAGCGCGTCGTCCATCGCGTTGCGGACGGCGTTGCTGACGCGGACTTTCTTGAGCGCGGCGGCGGGAACGTCTGGCGCGGGCTTGCCGGTGTCGGCGGCGATGAAGCCTTGAGCGGTCTTGATATATAGGTCGTGATCGGCGCTGACGTAGAGGTTACCCTCATGCAGGGCGGCGATGATCGGCAACGCACGCGGATCGCCGGAACGGCCAAGCTCCTGCACGCCGCGGCGAATGTCGTCGAAATTCGCCGAGGCGAGCAAATTCAGCGCATCGGACTGCGCGCGGGCGGCAGGCAGGGCGAGGGCGAGGAACGCGACGAACGCGACCACGCACGCCCTCACCCGCCCGCGATCCGCGCGGGCGACCTCTCCCGCAAGCGGGAGAGGTGACACCCTACGCCTTGCCGCCGCCGGCACCGCAGGTGTGGGTCTTGACGTTGAAGGCGCCGCACGAAAGCGGCGCACGCCAGTCGCCGATCAGATCCTTGGTTTCGGCGACATAGGGCGACCATTCCTGCGCGACGACGAGGCCCGGGGTCTGGGAGACAATGTTGAACATGCCGTCGTCCTGGATCTCGCCGATCAACACCGGCTTGGTGATGTGGTGGTTCGGCATCATCGCCGAATAGCCGCCCGAGAGATTGGGCACGGCCACGCCGATCGCCGCCGGGATCACCTTGTCGGGGTCGGTGGTGCCCGCCTTCTCGACCGCCTTCACCCACATGTTGAAGCCGATGTAGTGCGCCTCCATCGGATCGTTGGTGGTACGCTTCGGATTCTTGATGAATGTGTGCCAGGCGTCGATGAACGCCTTGTTCTCCGGCGTATCGACGCTCTCGAAGTAGTTCCAGGCCGCGAGGTGTCCGACCAGCGGCTTTGTGCTCATGCCCGCGAGCTCCTCCTCGCCGACACTGAAGGCAATGACGGGAATGTCGGTCGCCTTGATGCCCTGGTTGCCAAGCTCCTTGTAGAACGGCACGTTGGCATCGCCATTGATGGTGGAGACCACGGCCGTCTTCTTGCCGGCCGAGCCGAATGACTTGATCTGCGAGACGATGCTCTGCCAGTCGGAATGGCCGAACGGCGTGTAGTTGATCATCAGATCCTCGGGCGCGACGCCTTTCAGCTTCAGATAGGCTTCGAGAATCTGGTTGGTCGTGCGCGGATAGACGTAATCGGTGCCGGCGAGCACCCAACGCTTCACGCCTTCTTCGTTCATCAGGTAATCGACCGCCGGGATCGCCTGCTGGTTCGGCGCCGCGCCGGTGTAGAACACGTTGCGCGAGCACTCCTGGCCTTCGTACTGCACCGGGTAGAACAGGATGCCGTTCAGCTCCTCGAACACCGGCAGGACGGACTTGCGCGACACAGAGGTCCAACAGCCAAACACAGCGGCGCACTTGTCGACGCTGAGGAGCTGGCGCGCCTTCTCGGCGAACAGCGGCCAGTTGGAGGCGGGATCGACCACCACCGGCTCGAGCTTGCGGCCGAGCAGGCCGCCCTTGTCGTTCTGCTGCGCGATCAGCATCAGCATGACGTCCTTCAGCGTCGTTTCGCTGATCGCCATGGTGCCGGAGAGCGAGTGCAGGATGCCGACCTTGATCGGATTACTGGCGTCCGGCGCGGCGGCTTTCGCCTTCTTCGTTTCGGTCGGCAACGCCCCCATCGCCGCTGCCGCAGTGAGGCCGAGCCCGAGCGCGCCCAATCCGCGGCGGCCTAGGTTCATTGATCCTGCCATTCGAGTCTCCCCCATAGCAAAGCAGCCCGGTACGGGCCCCCTCGGCGGGGCATGATGCATGGGGCGTGCCTAACGCCCTCGGCTTGGGCAATGGCTGCCAATCAACAGCCTCATCCCGCCGGAACGCCTAAATGGACGGCAGAATATGCCCAAAACACGCGCTCCGGCGGCGCCTTGGCGCGGCTGCACCATCCGTTCATGATCAACACGCGACGGAACGGGGGAAGCGGGTCATGAGCGGAAGCATTGCGGTCGTGACGGGCGCCGGGAGCGGTGTCGGCCGGGCGGCGGCCCTGGCACTGCTGAAGGGCGGCTACCGGGTGGCACTTGCCGGGCGGCGGCCGGAGGCATTGGAAGAGACGGCGGCAATGGCGCCGGGCGGCGAGACGCTGTGCGTGCCGACCGACGTGCGCGACCCGGACGCAGTGGCAGCGCTGTTCGCCAAGGTGAAGGATCGCTGGGGGCGGCTCGACGTGCTGTTCAACAATGCTGGGGGTAACGTGCCGAGCACCAACTTCGGCGATTTCACTTGGGAACAGTGGCAGTCCGTCGTTGCCGTCAACCTCAACGGCATGTTCCTGTGCGCGAGCGCGGCGTTCCGGATGATGCGCGACCAGAACCCGCAAGGCGGACGGATCATCAACAACGGTTCGATCTCGGCGCATGTGCCGCGCCCGGGCTCGGTCGCCTACACCTCCACCAAACACGCGGTGACGGGGCTCACGAAGTCGATCGCGCTCGATGGACGGCAGTTCGACATCGCCTGCAGCCAGATCGACATCGGCAACGCGGCGACGCCGATGACGGCGCGGATGGCGCGCGGTGTGCCGCAGCCCGACGGCTCGACCCGGGTGGAGCCGACGATGGACGCCGCCCATGTGGGGAACGCGGTCCGGTTCATGGCCGATCTGCCGCTGGATGCCAACGTGCAGTTCATGACCATCATGGCGACCAAGATGCCGTTCATCGGGCGGGGGTAAGGGAAGGGCGGCCGGATCGTACGGAATAGCCGGGCCGAGGCGCGGGTATCGTACGAGTTCCCGGCCGCCCGCCGCGCGTTTCGTACGCTTTCCGGCGCCGCCCCGGCGCGTTTCGTCCGAAAATGCGCGGCCATTCCGGCGTCGGTGTACACCTTAGCCTGGGTCGCGGCTGAGACCCCTGGCGGCGAGCGCCTCCTCGTAGGCTTCCATCCGCGCTGGCTGCTGTTCGCCCATCTCCCGCAGCAGCTCCCACGAGTAGATACCGGTGTCGTGGCCGTCGTCGAAGATCAGCCGCACGGCGTAGTTGCCCACCGGCTCGATACCGGTGATCGCGACCTGGCGCTTGCCCGGCAGCAGCGTCTTCTGGCCAGGGGCGTGGCCCTGCACCTCGGCGCTCGGGCTCTCGACCCGCAGATACTCGGCCGGCAGGGCGAAGCGGGCCCCGTCGGCGAAGCTGACGAGCAGGGTGCGCGTGGCACGGTCCAGGCGAAGCTCGGTGACGGCCGCGGCCATTACGCCTCCAGCGGACGGGCCTCGTCGGGCAGCATAATCGGGATGCCGTCGCGGATCGGGTAGGCGAGCCCAGCACGGCGGCTAATCAGCTCCCCGCGCTCGCGGTCGTATTCGAGCGGCCCCTTCGTCACCGGGCAGACCAGGATCTCCAGCAGCCGCGGATCGACGGGGACGGGCGGGGCGGGGTCTTCGGTCTCGGGCATGGCTAGCTCACCGCACGGCCGGGCGGTTCCTCGGCGGCTCCCATCTGCAGCAGCGCGAGCAGCGCTGCGGCGCGGGCCGCCTCGCCGCCGGCCTCCAAGATGGCTTGCTTTTCGGCCGGGCTGAAGGGGCAGCTCATCGCCAGCGTGACGACCAGGGTCTCGTCGGGCAGGCGACCGATCACCTCCCAGTTCGCTTCCAGCGCGCGGCGGGCGAAGTAGGTCCGCAGCGCGCCCAGGATCGACTCGCGGGGCAGGCCGATCGGCTCGGGATCGGCCCTGAGGTCGCAGACAAACCGGTCGAAGGCGGCGCGGACCCGGCGGTAGCCGCGCCGGGGCGCCAGTTCCTCCTGCACCTCGAAGCGGATCACGCCGGTCAGGGTGATGAGGAAGCGGCCGTCCTCGGTCTCGGAGAACTGCGAGATGCGGCCGAGGCAGCCGACGCGGAACAGCGCCGGGCCGGTGGCCCCGGGGGGAGCAGCGCTATCGGGCTGGATCATCCCGAACAGCCGCCCAGCGCCGAGCGCGTCCTCCACCATCGCCAGGTAGCGGGGTTCGAAGATGTTGAGCGGCAGGCGCCCACGCGGCAGCAGCATGGCCCCTTCCAAGGGGAACACGGCGAATTCGGAAGGCAGAGTCGCGCGCGGGCGCACCGATCCCATCAGGAAAAGAGCAGGGCCGACAGCTTTCGCCGCGCCGTCATCGTGGCCGGATCGTCGAAGCCCCAGGCTTCGAAGAGCTTGAGCAGTTGCTTGCGGGCCGCATCGCCGTTCCAGCCGCGCTCGCGGCGCTGGATTTCCAGAAGTTGCTCGGCCGCCTCGGCGCGCGCGCCGACCGCGTTCAGGGCGGCCGCCAGATCGTAGCGGGCCTGGAAGTCCGCCGGATCGCGCGCCACCCGGTCTTCGAGCTGCTTCAGCTGCTTGCGCGCCTCCCGCCCCTCGGCGGCGAGCGCGAGCGCGCTGCGGGCCCCCGCCACCTCGGCGTGCTCGGCGATCTTGGGCGGCACCCGTTCGAGCGCCGCGGCCGCCTCGTCCTCGCGGCCCAGCGCCATCAGGGCGCGGATCAGCCCGCCCCAAGCGTCCGGGTTCTCCGGCTCCTCCTCGAGCAGCGTGCTGAACAGCTGCCCGGCGGTCTGTCCGTCGCCCCGCTCCAGCGCCGCCTTGGCCTCGGCAAGCAGATCGGCCCCCGGCATGGAGCCGCCGGCCAGCTTCAGCAGCGCCTCCACGAACCGACGGACTTCCGATTCGGGCAGCGCGCCCTGGAACAGGTCGGCGATCTGCCCCTGCCAGAAGGCCGCCACGGTCGGCACCGATTGCAGCGGCAGGCCGAGCTGCGCGAGCTGCTGGACGAGGCTGCGGTTGGCGTCGATGTCGATCTTGACGAGCTTGATCCGGCCGCCCGCCGACCGGACCACCTTCTCGAGCGTCGGGGTGAGCTGCTTGCAGGGCCCGCACCACGTGGCCCAGAAATCGACCAGAACCGGGATCTGGCGCGAAGCCTCGATCACTTCGGCCATGAAGGTCTTCTGATCGCCCTCGACGATCATGTTTTGGGCAGAGGCCGGCTGCTTCTGGCCAATGAGCGCGTCCATAGCTGGATGAGTTCCCGTTACTGGCTGATACATGAGCCCGGGCCGCGCCAGCACAAGCGCCGCCCGCGTGCCACGGCATGACCGATCCCGTATACGCTAGTCGGCACCAAGCTTGAACTGCCCGCCGTGGCGCAAGAGACTTGCGGC
Organism: Acetobacteraceae bacterium; assembly: GCA_035685165.1. Lineage (GTDB taxonomy): Bacteria > Pseudomonadota > Alphaproteobacteria > Acetobacterales > Acetobacteraceae > DATFDN01. The sequence goes on along the minus strand of DASRBI010000010.1, from coordinate 98,263 downwards.
CCGATGCGACGCCCCCATCCCCGCCCGTCCATCCACCGGTGAGCCGCCTGACAAGCGCCGGACCGCGCGGCCGCCGGGCAGGGCTGCCCGGCGTGGCGGTTGTGTTGGTCACGGGAATCGACCCCGACGGCGATGCGATCGCCGAGCCGATCGACTGGGACGACGAGGGGCCGCCGCCGCGCATCCTGATGGCTGCCGAAGCACGCGGGCAGCCGAGCCTCGCCGCCGGCCAGCGCGTGCTCGCCCGGCTGCGCCCGGCCGGACCGGGGCGATACGAGGGCCGAGCCATACGGGTGCTGGAAACCGCGCCCGCCCGGCTGATCGGCGTGTTCCGACCCGGGCCTCGCGGCGAGGGACGGATCGAGCCCACGAACCGCCGGGTGCGCGCCGAGTGGTCGGTGCCGCCGGGCGAAAGCCTGGGCGCCGAAGCGGAGGAGGTGGTGCTGGCCGAACCGTTGCCGCGCGCCGGCCGGCATCTCGGGCTGCGGACGGCGCGAGTGGTCGAGCGGCTAGGCAGCTTGAATGACGCCCGTGCGGTCAGCCTGATTTCGATCACCACCCACGAGCTGCCGCACGTCTTTTCCCCGGAAGCGGAGCGTGCGGCTGCTCGCGCCCGCGCGACGACGCTGGCGGGCCGTGTGGATCTGCGCGACGTGCCGCTGATAACGATCGACGGCGAGGACGCCCGCGATTTCGACGATGCGGTGTTCGCCGAGCCCGAGCCTGGCGGCGGCTTCCGCCTCATCGTGGCGATCGCCGACGTGGCCCATTACGTCCGCCCCGGCACTGCGCTCGACCGCGCGGCGCGCGAGCGCGGCAACAGCACCTATTTTCCCGACCGCGTGGTGCCGATGCTGCCGGAGGCGCTCTCGAACGGATGGTGCAGCCTGCGTCCGCAGGAAGATCGCGGTTGCCTGTTCGCGGAGATGCGGATCGACGCGGAGGGCAGAAAACGCAGCCACCGACTCGGGCGCGGCCTGATGCGGAGCGCCGCGCGGCTGACCTATGAGGAGGTGCAGGCAGCGCACGAGGCGGATCGCTCGCTCGGGCTGCCGCTGCCCGCGCTCTATGCCGCGTTCCGGGCGCTGCTGGACGCACGGCTGCGGCGCGGCACGCTCGATCTCGACCTTCCCGAGCGCAAGATCGTGTTGGACGCCGCCGGGCAGGTTGCTGCGGTGGATCCGCGCCCCCGCCTCGACAGCCACCGGCTGATCGAGGAGTTCATGATCCTGGCCAATGTGGCGGCGGCCGAGGAGCTGGAGGCCCGCCGGGCGCCCTGCATCTATCGCATTCATGCCCCGCCGAGCGCCGAGAAGCTGACGACGCTGCGCGATTTCCTGCGCGGTCTCGGCATCTCGCTTCCGCCCGGCGACCGCATCCACCCGCGCGACCTCGACCGGGTACTGCGGCGGGTGGCGGGGACCGATGTGGCGCCACTGGTAAGCGAGGTGGTGCTGCGGAGCCAGTCCCAGGCCGCCTACAGCACGAACAATATCGGCCATTTCGGGCTCGCGCTGAGCCGCTACGCGCATTTCACCAGCCCGATCCGCCGTTATGCGGACCTGCTCGTGCACCGCAGCCTGATCCGGGCGCTGCGGCTCGGGACCGACGGGCTGGCGGCGAACGAAGCAGCAGGTCTCGAGGAAACAGCCGCGCACATCACGCGCACCGAGCGCCGCTCGGTTGCCGCGGAACGGGATGCGGCCGACCGCTATCTCGCGGCTTTCATGGCCGATCGGATCGGCGAAGTGTTCCAGGCCCGTGTCTCCGGTGTCACACGATATGGCATATTCGTGACACTGAGCGGCAACGGCGCGAACAGCATTGTGCCGCGCTCAACGCTGCCGGATGATCAGTGGTGGCACGACGAGCGCGAGCAGACGCTGACAGGACGGCACAGCAGGCAGGTCTTCCGCCTTGCTCAGGAGGTGGAGGTCCGGCTAGCTGAAGCTTCTCCGGTCACCGGCGGTTTGGTGTTCCACGTCATGCAGGGCGCGCCGCTCCGCCCGGCCAGGCGCGGCAAGGGTCGCAAGCGGTCCGCATCGACGTGAGTCGGCTTGGACTTCTGCTCGTTCTGATCATCGTCATGCCGGCGAGGGCCGATCGCATGCCGTCGGCCGGTTTCGATTCGGCGCTGGCCGCGAAGAGCTATGCGGCGGCATTCGAATTCATCCCGCCCCGCGCGCTCGATCCGGTGACAATCCCGGAGCTTGCGCTTTGGGGCCTGCACGGGCTGGCGGCGGTCGATCCCGGCCTCTCAGTAGCCGTCCGGCAGGGCACGATCGTGCTGTTGGGCCGGGGTGGGGTGCTGCTGACCGTGGTGGCGCCGGCCCCCGACGACAGCCTGGCCTGGAGTGCTGCGGTGGTGGCGGTCACCGAGATGGCCTGGAAGGCCTCGGCGGCGTTCCGTCAGGCCGGAACGGGGCGCGTGATGCGGGCCTTCTTCGAGGGGATGCTGAGCCATCTCGACCCCTATTCGCGCTACGTGCCGCCGTTTCAGGCCGATGAGGAGGAGGAAGAGCGGGAAGGCCAGGCTGGGGTTGGCCTGACGCTCGAAGCATCTCCCGGCGGGGCGGTGGTGGTGGCGCGCGTCATTCCGGACGGGCCGGCGGGTCTCGCCGGCATCCGCTCTGGGGACAGAATACTGTCGGTGAACGGCGACCCGACGCACGGCGTGCCGGCGAGCGATGTCGAGTCCTGGCTCGCAGGTTCCGATGGCACCGATGTCGTCCTGGAGCTGGCGAAGGGTCGCGCGCGGCGGACGGTGACCCTGACCCGCATGGATGTGCCGGAGGAGAACGTCTTCGCCTTCCGCGACGGGGCGGCGCTGCTCGTACGGATCAGCACCTTCAACACGCGCACTGCCGCGCGCCTCGCCGCGACGATCGCGAGCGGTTTCACCGCCCGCCAGCGGCCGAGTGGCATCGTGCTCGACCTGAGGGGCAATCGCGGGGGCCTGCTGCAACAGGCGGCGAGCACGGCCGAGGAGCTGCTGCCGCCGGGGCTGGTGGCGCGCACGCTCGGGCGCGATCCCGCCGCCGATCATGTGTTTGCCGCCCAAGGCGCGCCGCTGGAACCCGATGTTCCGCTGATCGTGCTGGTGGACGGGCGAACGGCGAGCGCCGCCGAGGTGCTGGCCGCGGCACTGGCCGACCGCAGCAGAGCGGTGGTCGTCGGTAGCTCCACGCTCGGCAAGGGCCTTGTGCAGATCGTCACTCGCCTGCCCGACGGGGGCGAGCTGCTGCTGACCTGGAGCCGCATCCTCGCGCCGCGCGGCTGGCCGATCCAGGGCCTCGGCGTGCTGCCGCAGGTCTGCACGAGCCTCGGTGAGCCCGCAGTGCAGAAGCAGCTTGCCGCCCTGAAGGCGGGCAGGCAGCCGCTGTTAGCCGCGCTCATGCGCGAGCGGCGCAGCCGGCCCCCGGTGCGGCCGGCGGAGATGGTGGCGATCCGCGATGCCTGCCCGGCCGCCGAGGGGACCGACCTCGATCTTAGGACGGCGCGCCTCCTGCTCGCCGATCCCGCTGCCTACGCAGCCGCCCTGCTGCCGCCGATGAGCGAGGTCACGCGGAGTGCGGGGCGGTGAGCCCCGCTGTGCCCTCCGTCGCCTCGGCCAGCACGCGATCGAGAGCGGCGAGCTGGGCGTCCCACGCATAGCGCGCCTCAACGGCGGCGCGGGCGGCGGAGGACATGCGAAAGCGCAGGTCGTCGTCGCGCAGCAGGCGGACGATCTCGCGGGCGAAATCCACCGCCGTGTCGGCGACCAGGATGCCGGCGCCCTGGGGGATCGTGGTACCGCGCCAGGTGCGGGCGGTGCAGACGACCGGCAGCCCTGTCGCCATCGCCTCCAGCACTTTGTTCTGGATGCCGCGGGCGATCCTGAGCGGGGCAACGAACACGGTGCTTCGGTCGAGGAACGGACGCACGTCCGGGACCCACCCGGTCACGGTCACGCCATCGATGCGGGCGAGCTGCCGCACCTCCTTCGCTGGGCGGCTGCCGCAGATAGTCAAGCTCGCTTGCGGCACTTCCCGCCGCACCAGCGGCAGGATCTCGGCGCAGAACCAGCACACCGCATCGACGTTTGGCGCGTACTCCATCACCCCGGTGAACACGAGCGAGGCGGGCGCCTTTGCGGCACCGGCCGGTCGGAAATAGTCGAGGTCGACTCCGTTGCCGACGACGCTCAGCTTCGCGCCGGGGATGAGTCGGCGGAAATCGGCCTCCTCGTTCGGTGTGCAGACCAGGGAGTGCGCGAAGGCGGCGGCGATCCGACGCTCGTAAGCAAGCAGCCGGCGGGCTTCGAGTGCATAGATAAGGCGCATCGGAAGGACGGCCTTTTGGGCCAGGGCCTGCCATTTCAGCGAATCCAGATCGGCGAACTGCATGATGCGCGGGATGTCCGCGAACGGCTCGGCGAACTGCGCGACGTTCGAGCTGTAGACCAGGATCGCGTCGGGCCGCTGCGTGCGAACCCCTTGGGCGATCGCGCGCATGAGCGCGGGTTCGGCCAGCATCGCGACCGAAAGCGGGCGTCCGTCGGCCAGCGCCGCGATCCCTCGCAGCTTGGCCCGGAACGGATCGACCGCGACCGCATGGACGCTCGCTGCCGATCCATTCAGGCCGCCGCGATTGTCGAGATCCTCCTCGCCGTCGGCGAGGCAGTACACATGCACCTCGTGCTTGCGCGCCAGGTGACGGATCTCGTGGAAAGTCGTGATCTTGTCCCCCCGATCCGGCGGATAGGGGACTCGCTGGGCCACGAAGAAGAGACGCATCGATTGGGTGCAGCTAGGCGGGAAGACGCGCGAGGAGCCGCTCCGCGAGCTGGGCCGGATCGAGCAGGCTCATGCAATTTGGCGTTTTCGCGCAATCCCCGTAGCAGCCGAGGCAATCGAGAGCTGGCGTCCACGCTTTTTCGATCAGCCCGTCGAAGTCGCCGATTTCGGCATGGCTCGTAGGGCCGAATACCGCCAGCGTCGGCAGCTCGATCGCGCTGGCGATGTGCAGGGCGAGCGTGTCGCCGCAGAGCAGCGCATTGGCCTGCATGAGGGTCGCGACGAACTCCGGGATGGAGTGCGGGGTGAGTGCTGAGGCGATATGCGGGTCGCCAGCCATCGCTGCGAGGATCGCCTCGGTCTTGCCGGCTTCCGCCCCGCCGCCGACGAGCAGGATGTCCGCATCGGCGCGCCCGCGAAGCGCCGCCAGGACGGCTGCGATCTGCTCCGCCCCGAGCATCTTCTTGGGCCAGCGCGCGCCCGAACCGACATTGACCGCGATCCGGGGGCGGCCGGGCGCCGGAAACAGCGCGGCGACGCGCGCCTTGGCCTTCGCGAGCAGTGCGGGCGGGACGCGCAGCACCGGCGGGCGCACCTCAAAGTCGCTGCCAAGGATCGCCATCATGCGCTGCTGGTAGGTTTGCGTGTTTGCCCGCTTCAGACGATCGAATGCGGCCATCTCCAGCCAAGTTTCAGCGGCCTTATTGCTCGGGGCGATAACGCCATCGCGCAGAAAGAACCCCACCGGCCGCACCGCCTTCCCCGCCGCCGCGTTGGCGAGGGCGGCGCTCGTGAGGTCGTTGGAGAGCGAGTAAACGGCCGACCAACCGCCGGCGGCGATGCGCGCCAGTCCGTCGGTGTTCAGCGTGATGACCTCGTCCACCCCCTCGATCATCGCCACCAGCTCCGCTGATTCGGCACGGGTGAGCCAAGCGACGAATGGCCGCTCATGGCGGGCGATGACGGCCGGCAGCAGGGAAGCGGAGCGCAGCACATCGCCGATGGCATCGAGCTTGATGAACAGCACCCGCTCGCGAAACGGCGCGTAGCGGGCGCAGGTCGGGCACTCCGCGCCCTCTTGCTTGTTGAACACGCACGGCCGGGAGGTGCGGAAATAGCGGCAGTCGTACCTGATCATGCGCCCTTTCCCACGCGCCGCGTGCGGGTAGCACGCGAGCGGAGCCGGATCAAAGACTTTGCCGCTGCGAACTGGATCTGCTAGGCAGCCGCATGATGAAAGGGGCCGGGTCGTGAACGGCTACACGACTGCATTTCTTCGCCGTTCGGCGGAGGCGATGGCGGCACTGGCCGCAAGCGACGCCGAGCAGGCGGTGCTTGCGGCGATGACGGATGCGATCGTCGGATCGCTGCGCGGCGGCGGCAAGCTGCTGATCGCCGGCAACGGCGGCAGCGCCGGCGATGCCCAGCACATCGCCGGAGAGTTCATCGTGCGGCTGGCGTTCGACCGCGACCCGCTGCCGGCCATCGCCCTGGCCGTCGATGGCTCGGTGCTGACGGCGGCCGGCAACGACTATGGGTTCGAGCACGTCTTCGACCGTCAGGTGCGCGCCCTGGCGCGGCCGGGCGACGTGCTGCTCGGCATCTCCACCTCCGGCCGCTCGCCCAATGTCCTGCGCGCGCTCGACTCGGCGCGGCGGATCGGTGCCGTGTGCCTCGGCTTCGGCGGCCGCCATGGCGGGCCGATGGCGGAGCGGTGCGACCTGATCTTCCGCGCCCCGGCCGACGAGACGGCGATCATTCAGCAGCTCCACATCACCGCCGCCCATGTCGTCTGCGCTCTGGTCGAGCGGGCGATGTTCCCGGACCGCATCCCTGGCTGAACCGGTCGCCACCAAGCGGGCGCTGTTTCTCGACCGCGACGGTGTGCTGAACCGCGACCACGGTTATGTCGGCTCGCGCGAACGCTGGGAGTGGACCGAGGGCGCGCTGGCGGCGTTCGTGCGCGCTAAAGCGGCTGGCTGGCTTGTCTTCGTCGTGACCAATCAGTCTGGCATCTCGCGCGGGCTCTATTCCGAGGCCGAGTTCCTGGCGCTGATGGACTGGGTGCGCGGCGAGGTGGCACGGGCGGGCGGGGCGATCGACGACATGCGCTACTGTCCGCACGGCCCCGAGGCCGGTTGCGACTGCCGCAAGCCGAAGCCGGGGATGCTCCGCTCCCTCATCGCTGCCTGGGAGCTCGACCCGGCGCGCTGCCTGATGGTGGGCGACCAACCGAGCGATCTCGCCGCGGCGGAGGCCGCCGGCGTGCCGGCCGTCCTGTTCCCGGGCGGGAACCTGGATGAGTTCCTGGCAGGACAGCTCGGGCCCCTACCGCTGGCCTGAATCGGCTGCCTGCGCTACTTGGCTGCGCCATGTCCCGCGCCGCCTCGCTTGCCCGCACCACGTCCGAGACGGACATCTCGCTGCGCCTCGACCTCGACGGGACGGGCGCGGCGGAGATCGCCACGGGTGTCGGCTTCCTCGACCACATGCTCACCACCTTCGCCCGGCACGGGCTGTTCGATCTTGCGGTGCGGGCGGAGGGCGACCTCCATATCGACGCCCACCACACCACCGAGGATGTTGGCATCGTGCTCGGCAAGGCGTTCGCCCAGGCGATCGGCGACAAGCGCGGCATCCGCCGGTTCGGCCATGCGCTCGTGCCGATGGACGAGGCGCTCGCGGAGGCGGCGGTGGACATCTCCGGGCGCCCCCTGCTCGCCTGGGACGTGGAGTTCTCCCGCCCGCTTCTGGGCGAGATCGACACCGAGCTGTTTGAGGAGTTCTTCCGCGCCTTCGCCATCAACGCGCTGGTCACATTGCACGTGACGCGCCGAGCCGGGCGCAACGCGCATCACATGGCGGAAGCCTGTTTCAAGGCGGTGGCGCGGGCGCTGCGGGAAGCCGCCGAGCCTGATCCGCGCGCGGGCGAGGCGATCCCCTCCACCAAGGGGACGCTGTGAGAGTCTATACGGCCCATCTGCGCGAAGGACGGCCGCCGGTGCTGGTCCCGGAAGGATTCAGCTTCGGCGCCTTCTTCTTCGGCCCGCTCTGGCTGGCGCTGCACCGCGCCTTCATCCCGGCCGTCCTAGTGCTCGCCGCGGATGTCGCCGCCGCGCTGCTGCTGCCGGGCGGCGCGGCGACGGCGGCCGAGTTCGTGCTGGCGCTGTTCGCCGGCGTCTCGGGGCGGGATCTGGTGCGCTGGTCACTAGGTTTGCATGGTTTTCGCGCGACTCACGTGCTCGCGGCGCGGGATTGGGATAGTGCGCTGGCACGCCTCTTGGCGGTCCGCCCCGACCTTGGCCGCGCGTTCCTGCCGGAAGCCGGATGATGCTGGTCGCCGTGGTCGATTACGGCAGCGGCAATCTTGCCTCCGCCTTGCGCGGGCTGCAGCTTGCCGCCGACCGTGCCGGGCTGCGCGCGGAGGTGACGGTCACGGCCGATCCCGACCTCGTTTATCGCGCCGACCGCGTCGTGCTGCCCGGCCAGGGGGCCTTTGCCGACTGCGCGCGCGGCCTGCACAGCGTGCCCGGCATGTGGGAAGCGATCGCCGAACGGACGGAAGCCGGTGCGCCGTTCCTCGGCATCTGCGTCGGGATGCAGCTGATGGCTGAGCGCGGGCTGGAGCATCGGGTGACACCGGGCTTCGGCTGGGTCGCGGGCGAGATCGCGGCTATGAACCCGCCGGGCCTGCGCCTGCCGCAAATGGGCTGGAACGGGCTGGATTTCTTGCCGGGCACTCACCAGCTGCTCGATGGGCTGGTGCCGGGCGATCACGTGTACTTCGTGCATGGGTATGCGCTCGCGCACGGCGACCCGGCGCAGGTGATCGCGACCACCGATTATGGCGGGCCAGTGGTTGCGATGGTTGCCGACGCGAACCGCGCCGGGACGCAATTCCACGTCGAGAAGAGCCAGGAGGTGGGGTTGCGCATCTTGCAGAATTTCCTGCTCTGGACGCCCTAAGCATGGCCGATACCGAAACCGAGCCGGCGCGCGCGATCGAGCGCGCCGAGGGCGCGTTCACCGACGAGGATTTGAGCGCGCTTTGCGAAGCCACCCACGCGGCGATCCTGGACGGCGGCGGCTTCGGCTGGGTGCACCCGCCCGGCCGCCAGACGCTGGAGACTTACTATAAGGGCGTGCTGCTGGTGCCGGAGCGGACTTTGTTGCTCGCCCGCCTCAACGGCACGATCGTCGGTTGCGGTCAGCTCGTGCGTCCGCCGCGCAACAACGAGGCACAGGCCTTCTCGGCCACCCTGATGCACGCATTCATCGCGCCCTATGCGCGCGGCCACGGCATGGCGCGGCTCCTCACCATGGCCGCCGAGGAATCGGCGCGGGCGATGGGTTATCAAGTGCTGAATCTGGACGTCCGGGAGACGCAGACGGCGGCGATCCGGCTTTACGAGTCGCTCGGCTTCGCTCGCTGGGGCGTGCATCCGGCGTACGCGCGCGTGGGCGGCAAGACCGTGCGCGGATTCTATTACTACAAGCTCTTGCAGGAGCGCCGCGGCAAAGACGCGCGGAGCGAATGAGCCGCTTCACAGTCTATCCTGCGATCGACCTCAAGGACGGGCAGTGCGTCCGCCTGCGCCGTGGCGCGATTGACGAGGCGACCGTCTATTCCGACGATCCCGCATCGCAGGCCCGGCGCTGGGAGGCGGCCGGCTTTGCGTGGCTGCACGTCGTCGACCTGAACGGCGCATTCGCGGGCCGGCCGGTCAACGAGGCGGCGGTGCGCGCCATCCTGGCCGCGGTGTCTATCCCGGTGCAGTTGGGCGGCGGCATTCGCGATCTCGGGCGCATCGAGGCGTGGCTCGCGGCCGGGGTGCGGCGGGTTATCCTGGGCAGCGCCGCCGTGAGAGAACCCGAACTCGTGCGCGCCGCCTGCGCCGCCTTTCCGGGTCGGATCGCGGTCGGCATCGACGCGCGCGACGGCATGGCCGCGACCGAGGGCTGGGCAGAGACTTCGGCGCTGGCCGCCGTGGATTTGGCGCTACGGCTGGAGGATGCCGGAGCGGCCGCGATCATTTACACCGATATCGCACGCGACGGGATGCTGAGCGGAGTCAACATTGCCCAGACGGTGGCACTCGCCGAGCGGATTGCCACGCCCGTGATCGCGTCGGGCGGAATCAGCGGACTAGACGACCTCCGCAACTTGTCTGATGCCGCGAAGAAAACCCGAATTGAAGGAGTTATCGTCGGCCGCGCGTTATATGATGGCAGACTCGACGCGGAGGCTGCTTTAGCAGTGGTGAGTGAGCGCGACCAGAAGGCGGCATGCTGAAACTGCGGGTGATTCCCTGCCTGGATGTGAAGGACGGGCGCGTCGTCAAGGGCGTGAACTTCGTCGCGCTGCGCGATGCCGGCGATCCGGTGGAGCAGGCGGCGGTCTACGACGCGGCGGGCGCCGACGAGCTCTGCTTTCTCGACATCACCGCAAGCCACGAGAACCGCGACACGATTTTTGAGGTGGTCGCCCGCACGGCCGCGCGGGTGTTCCTGCCGCTGACCGTCGGCGGCGGCATCCGGTCGGTCGACGACATGCGCCGCCTGCTGCTCGCCGGCGCCGACAAGTGCAGCATCAACTCCGCCGCCGTCGCCCGGCCCGCGCTGGTGCGCGAGGCGGCCGAGAAATTCGGCAGCCAGTGCGTGGTGGTCGCGGTCGATGCCAAGCAAGCGGCGCCCGGTCGATGGGAGGTGTTTACCCATGGTGGACGGCGTGGCACCGGACGCGATGCGGTTGCGTGGTGCCAGGAGGTGGCGGGGCTCGGTGCCGGCGAGATCCTGCTGACGAGCATGGACCGCGACGGCACTGGAGCGGGGTTTGATCTCGATCTGCTGCGCGCCGTCTGCGGCGCGGTGCGGCTGCCGGTGATCGCCTCCGGCGGGGTGGGCGAGGCGCGCCACTTCATCGAGGGCGCACGGGCGGGCGCGACCGGGCTCCTCGCGGCGAGCGTGTTCCACTTCGGCAGCTTGACGATCGCCGACGTGAAGCAGGCGATGCAGGATGCTGGGCTTCCGGTTCGCTTGTCGCGCCGAGCCTCCTGATATGGCGAAGTCGGTCAAGCGAAAACCCAAGAAACAACCGCCACCGAAAACCAAAAAGAAGCGGGTGCTCAAGGTTAAGCCGGATCGCGCCGCGTCCGTCACCGAACTGCTGCCACCGCTTGCGATCGGGCCCGCCTCGGCCGTGCTCGACCGGTTGTTCGCCGTGGTGTTGGACCGCCGCACCGTCGATCCCGAGGTCAGCCACTCGGCGCGGCTGATGTCGCGCGGCATCGCCAAGGTCGCGCAAAAATTCGGCGAGGAAGCGGTGGAGTGCCTGATCGAGGCGGTATCCGGCAACCGTGAGGCGCTGGTGGCGGAGAGCGCCGACGTCCTCTATCACCTGATCGTCCTCTGGGTGGCGAGCGGCGTGCACGCGGAGCAGGTATGGGCGGAGCTGAAGCGGCGCGAAGGCATCAGCGGCATCGCCGAGAAGGCGAACCGCGCGCGCAAGCTACCCGTCGTCCATGGGCTACAGACGACCAAGATCCCCTAGCCAGGAGCGCGCCATGCCGGTGATGGGCCAGCCCCCGTACGACGACAACAACGTCTTCGCCCGCATCCTGCGCGGCGAGATCCCGTCGCGGCGGGTCTATGAGGACGAGTGGGCGATCGCCTTCCACGACATCAACCCGCAGGCGCCGGTGCATGTGCTGGTGATCCCGCGCGGCAAATGGTGCTCCTGGGCCGATTTCAGCGCCGGGGCGAGCGAGGCCGAGATCGCCGGCTTCGTGCGCGCGGTGGGCAAGGTGGCGCGCCAGCTCGGGCTGGAAGAGCCGGGCTACCGCCTGCTTGCCAACATGGGGCCGGACAGCCACCAGGAAGTGCCGCACCTGCATGTGCACATCTTCGGCGGCCGGAAGCTCGGGCCGATGCTGGTCCGCGCCGAGAAGAGCTGAGCGGGGTTTCCTACCCTCCCGCGGAGCGCGCCACGGCGGCCGGCGGCAGGGGGCCGCCGTCCACGACGCGCCGCCGTCCTCGGAAATCCATAGCCCGCCGCTGGTCGAGCCGACGGCCAGGGCTGCGCCCGTTTCGTCCATGTCGAGCGCGTGGCGCCAAGCGATATCGTAGGCGTGGCGCTACGGCAGGCCGTCCCCCCAGCGTCCATGTCTGGCCGACCGACGAGGCCACCGCCATGCCGATCCTCAGGTCAGTGCAGCCCGGCGACGCCCATCGCCTCGCCGAAACGCCGGCTCGCCTCCAGCGGATCGCCGTATTTGCGGTGCACCGCCGTGTGCTGGGCGGCGGCCAGGATCAGGCGGTCGCGGTCGCTCGAGCGGTTGCGGCCGAAATCGTCCAGCATGCACTGGGCAATTTCCTGGTTGTGAGGGTCGTTGCCGAGCCGCGCGGCGGCGATCGCCAGCCGCTCGATGAGCGGCGCGCGGTCGGTGAAATTGTCGAGCCAGGCCTGGGTCCAGGCGAGACTTTCTGGCCCGCTCAGCGATGTCACGGCCGCTTCTACCCGGTCGAGTACGTGGCCTGCGCTCATGCTTTCGGCCCCAGCGGGCGCGCGCACGTTGACCGGGTTGAGATCGCCGGTCAGCTTCTGGTGCCACGCGGCTCGGTTGAGGAAGGAGGCGGCGACAAACAGCAGCTTTAGCCGCAGCGGATGGTCGAAATTGTCGTAGAACCACCCGAGCGTACTGCAATATTCGTAGCAGTGCTGCGGCAGCGAGAAGTTTGTCGGGATCTGCGTCTCGATCACCACCTGCGCCGCCGCGGTCTGGATCGTGTCAAGGATCCGCCGTGGGCTTTTCCCGGCGAGCAGCAGTCGCGACAGCACCTCAAGATAGGCTGGCTCGGGCGCGCGGATGATGGCTTCGGTGAGTTCCGCCGCCTCGGTCTGGTCGAGCGGCGCGGTATTGGCAAGTAGCGCGGTTTCGTGCGCGCTGGCGCCGCCATAGGGAACCGCGTGCAGCTCCTCGCCGTCGACCATCACCTTGATCGCGTTGCAGGCCATCTCGTACGTCGAGTACCAGCGCGGCCCGACCGCGATGTCGAGTGCGCCGGCGTAAAGCACGTGATGCGCGTTGTCCCACCCGATCGCATCGCCGATCTCCACCGTGGAGCGCGCGCGGTAGGCCTTGTGACCCGTGGTGTAGGAGCGATTGAGATAGGCGCGGTCCTGCACGTCGATCAGCCCGGCGAAGACCAGCTCGGCCAGCACCTCCCGCCGATGCGGCTTCTCTTCCATCAGCCCGAGAAAGACCCGGTAGGCCTCTAGCACCTGCCCGCGGTGAACCAGCGTAAGCCAGTGGCCCAGCCGCTCGCGCAGCGAGCCCTCAAGGCGTTCCGGCTCCTGGTCCGGCCAGTAGACAACCGGCTTCGGAGGGTTGGTGATCTCGCCCTTGAAGCCGCGCGTGTAGTGACCGGGAGCCCGGCCGATCTTCTGGTTCCAGATGTCGAGCCCGGTCGGGATGTACCAGATCGTCTGCGCCATCGGCAGCCCGGCCATCGATGCGGGCAGAGCCTGGCTGAGCCGAATGCCGGCGCGGGCCGAAAGAAGGCAATGGTCGTTGTTGACGAAATTCGGATACCCGTCGTCGATCCGCTCGTGATACGGCACATGCGTGTAAGGGGCATGAATCCGAACCGCTTCCGCCATGATCTCGGCGAGCGGGCGGCCGGCGCGCAGCAGTTCGTAAAACGCGTCGCTCGCTCCCCGCTGGTCGCGGGCCAGGATACGGTCCTCCAGGCGGCCATAAAGGCGGGCCTCCGGGACCTGACGCGCTCTCACCGCCTGCGACATGGCTGTTCCCCTCCCGCTCGTCGTTCTCGTCTCGATCCTAGGCAAGCACCAGGTCCGCGACAATATGACGCCGCCGACAGGCGTGCGCAGCTATTCGGGTAACGCAGGGAATGTTTGACTTGCCCGTAACGCGGCTGAGCAAGCATTAAGAATTTCCGGCTGGACGGAGCGACGGTGAATCACGGATACTTGACGTGTCGCATCACGCGCTTAGGCGCCGTTACTCGCAGGCCGGGTGATAGCGCGCGGAAGGACTGCCGAATGGATTCTCGCCCTCCTCGTCTGCGGAACTCGCTGCTCATCGGTGTCGCGTTCATCGGCGGGATCGCCGTCGCTGGCCCGGCGGCGCACCTTGCCCGGCACGCCGGCGCGGCGCTCGGCATCGCCAGGGCCCATGCCGAGGACACCTCCAACGTCGACACCTACCGCTGGCTGACCCTGTTCGGCGACGTGTTCGAGCGGGTGCGGGCCGACTATGTGGACAAGGTTACGGACAAGGAGCTGGTGGAGAACGCCCTGAACGGGATGCTGACCGGGCTCGACCCGCACTCGTCCTACATGAACGCCCGCCAGTTCCGTGACATGGAGGTGCAGACGCGCGGCCAGTTCGGCGGGCTCGGGCTGGAGGTATCGGCCGACAAGGACGGGCTCATCAAGGTGATCAGCCCGATCGACGACACCCCGGCCGCCCGTGCCGGCATCAAGGCGGGCGACCTCATCACCCAGATCGACGGCAAATCGGTCGAGGGGCTGACCCTCTCGGATGCCGTCGACAAGATGCGCGGCGCTCCCAACACCCAGATCACCCTGACGCTCAAGCGAGCCGGGGTTGACCAGCCCGTGGTGGTCTCGATGACCCGCGAGATCATCCAAATCCATGTCGTGAAGTCGCGGCTAGAGCCGAACGACATCGGCTATCTGCGCCTGTCCCAGTTCACCGAGGACGCCGACCCGGCGATCCGAAAGGCGGTCGCCGACCTCAAGGAACAATCGGGCGGCCATCTGCGGGGCATCGTTTTCGACCTCCGCAATGATCCGGGCGGGCTGCTCGATCAGGCGGTGGCCGTGGCGAGCGACTTCATCCCGCAGGGCGAGATCGTCTCCACCCGTGCGCGGCACCCGTCCGACAACCAGCGCTGGGACGCCAAGGGGACCGACATCACCGGCGGCTTGCCGATGGTGGTGCTGATCAACAACGGCTCCGCCTCCTCGAGTGAGATCGTCGCGGGGGCCTTGCAGGATCATCAACGGGCGGTGCTGCTCGGCACCCGTAGCTTTGGCAAGGGGTCGGTGCAGACGGTGATCCCGCTGCCGGGCGGCGGCGCCATGCGGCTCACCACGGCGCGTTACTACACACCGTCCGGGCGCTCGATCCAGGGCCTCGGCATCACCCCCGACGTGAAGGTGGAGGAGTCGCGCGATCCGGTGGAGCAGTTCGGGCCCGACCACGAGTCGAACCTCAACAACACCATCGCCAACGAGTTCGGCACCGACGCCAAGCCGCCGCCACGCACCGATCTGCCGCCGATCGCCGCCTCCCTGCCGGAGAAGCCGCCGGCCAACTTCCCGAAATTCGACCCGGCGAAGCCCGACCAGACGGATTTCCAGCTCCAGGAGGCTCTGACCCTGGTGGGCGCGATGGCGGAGCAGCGGCGGGCGGCGCTCAACACGCAGAACTGAGCTCTGATGAGCGGCCGCTCGAGCGAGCTCGGGCGCGCGGGCCGCTGCGGCGGCTGGCGCGCGCTCGGCTGGTTCTGGTGCGGGATCGCCGGAGCGTCGGTGCTCGGCGCGGGCCTGCTGCAGTGGATGGGGCCACCGCCTGTATCCCTGCCGGCCGTAGCCCCGGAAGCACCGGCGCTCCGCCGCACGGCCGCAATCGCCCCCCCTGATCCGGCGCTCCTCGAACCGGATCCGGCCGAGCCCGGGCGGATGCTGCCGCGGATCGCCGACGATGGCCGGGCCCCGCGCGCCGTGTATGCGGCGCACGGCCCTCCCGCCGCGCCCGGGATCGCGCGGATCGGCCTGATTGTCGCCGGCATCGGCTTGAACGCGGCGGAAAGCCAAGCGGCGGTGCGCGACTTGCCAGACGGAGCGACGTTGGCACTCTCGCCCTATGGCGCCCTGAGTCCGGCGCTGCTGGAGGCGATCCGGCGGAGCGGCCATGAATTCCTGGTTTCGTTGCCGATGGAGCCAGACGGCGGCGGGCTCGACGATGCGGGGGACCATGCTCTGCTGATTTCGCTGCCAACCGAGGAGAATCTCTCCCGCCTGAACTGGGTGCTGTCGCGGGCTGAGGGCTATGTCGGTCTCACCGACCTGCTGGCGGGTGATCTGCGCGGCCGCCGCTTCACCTCCGACCCGGAGGCGGTGACGCCGATCCTCGACGTGCTCGCCCGGCGCGGGCTTGCCTATGCCGGCGCGCAACCCGAGACGCCCGGCCATGGCGGTCTGTGGGCACGGAAGATCGACCTGCTGATCTACGCCGACGACGGTCCCGCGGCCGTTGATGCCGCGCTGGACCAGCTCCTCGCGCTGGCGCGACGGCAGGGCACGGCACTCGGGGCGGTCGGCGTGATCCGGTCGACGACGCTGGCGCAAATCATGGCCTGGGCGAAGACGCTCTCGGCGCGGCAGGCGGCGCTCACGCCGGTCAGCGCGCTGGTCGCCGCCCCGGACGCCGCGCCAAGATGAGCCGCGCCGACCTGCGGCTCTACCGCCCGAACGTGGGGGGCGTCCTGTTCAACCCGGCGGGGCTCGTGTTCGTCGCGCGGCGCGCGGACCTGCCGAACGCCGTGGAAGGCGCGCGGGGCGGCTGGCAGTTGCCGCAGGGCGGCATCGATCCCGACGAAGACCCCGCTACCGCCGTGCTCCGCGAAATGCACGAGGAGATTGGCACCGATCTGATGACGATCCTCGCCGAGCACCCGGACTGGCTGACCTACGATTTCCCGCCCGGCTTGCGCGCGCCGATCGCCCAACGCTGGCGCGGGCAGCGCCAGCGTTGGTTCGCGCTGCGCTTCACCGGCTCGGATGCGGACATCCGCCTCGATCTCGATCCGCACCCCGAGTTCGACGCCTGGCGCTGGGCGGAGCTCCACGAGCTGCCGGCGCTCGCGGTGCCCTTCAAGCGGCCGATCTACGAACGATTGGCGCGCGACTTCGCCCGCTTCGCCCGCCCCTGATCGCAGGTTTGCCAGCTCGGCGTTGTCAAGTTGTCAACCTTCGCGCGCGTAGTCTCCCGGCTCCCGAACGCCGGAGCCGCCACCTGAACGCCATTTCGCAAGCCGCCGCGATCGCGCGTGTCCGCACCTATGCCTTCGCGGGCATCGAGCCCGTGCGCGTCGAGGTGCAGGTGCAGATTTCGGGCGGCGTCCCCGCGTTCCTGGTCGTCGGCTTGCCTGACAAGGCGGTGGGCGAGGCGCGCGACCGCGTGCGCGCGGCGATGGCGGCGATGGGTCTGTCGTTGCCGCCAAAACGGGTGCTGATCAACCTGGCGCCGGCCGATCTCTTGAAGGAAGGCAGTCATTACGACCTGCCGATCGCGCTCGGGGTGCTGGCCGCGATGGAGGTGCTGCCGCGCGAGGAGATTGCGGGCTACGCGGCGCTCGGCGAGCTGCACCTGGACGGCACGCTGCACCCAGTTGCGGGCGTGCTGCCCGCAGCGATCGGCGCGGCGCAGGAGGAGCTAGGGCTCATCTGCGCCGCGTCCCAGGGGGGCGAGGCTGCCTGGGCCGGCAGTATCGAGGTGCTGGCCGCGCCCGACCTTCTTTCCCTGATCAACCATTTCCGCGGCGATCAGGTGCTGAGCCCACCGGAGCCGGCCGGCTTAGCCGAGGCGCCGCGCGCCGGCGACCTGAGCGACGTGAAAGGCATGGAGACCGCCAAGCGGGCGCTCGAGATCGCCGCCGCAGGCGGGCACAACCTGCTGCTTGTCGGGCCACCTGGTGCGGGGAAGTCCATGCTCGCCGCGCGGTTGCCCGGGTTGCTGCCCGATCTATCCCCCCGCGAGGCGCTGGAAGTAAGCACGGTCCATTCCATTGCTGGGTTGCTCGACGACGGGCGGCTGCTGAAGCGCCCGCCCTTCCGCGAGCCGCATCATTCCGCCTCCCAGGCGGCGCTGACCGGCGGCGGACAGCGCGCCAAGCCGGGCGAGGTGAGCCTCGCACATCGCGGCGTCCTGTTCCTGGACGAGTTGCCGGAATTTCCGAAGCAGGCGTTGGAAGCGCTCCGCCAGCCGATGGAATCCGGGCGGACCACGGTCTCGCGCGCGGCGGCGCACATCACCTACCCCGCGCGTTTTCAGCTGATCGCGGCGATGAACCCGTGCCGGTGCGGACATCTCGGCGATGCCGCGCAGGAATGCGGCCGGGCACCGCGTTGCGGGGAGGATTATCAGAGCCGCATCAGCGGGCCGATCCTAGACCGCATCGATCTGACGATCGAGGTAAGTCCCGTCTCGGCGACGGAGCTCTCCCGCGCGCCGCCGGGCGAGCCCTCCCCCGTCGTCGCCGCGCGCGTGGCTGCGGCGCGCGCGATCCAGCGTGCCCGCTATGGCGAGGACGGACCGCAGAGCAATGCCGAGGCCGATCCGAAGGCGATGCAGCTCTCGGCCGCGGCGCAGGCGCTCGCCGAGCAGGCGATGGAAAAGCTGCACCTATCGCCACGGGGCTATACCCGTGTGCTGCGGGTGGCGCGGACCATTGCCGACCTCGCCGGGGCCGAGAGCATCGGCCGGATGCATGTCGCCGAGGCGCTCGCCTACCGCCACCGGATGCCTGGCCGGAGCATGGGGCCGCCGAGGATCGGGGGAGCAGGCTAAGCCGACGGGGCGTGCCAGGTGGCAGGTATCAGGTGATCAATGGCGACGTTCCGAAGCTGGTCAAGCAATCTGAATATGGAGGTTCGGCGGCCCCTCCGGCGCCCGCTCCAGCTTCAAATGCGGCCCGCAGCGGGGATTGAACTGGCCCGGATAGCGGTCGAACCGCAAGATATTCCCGTTCGGAAAGATAGAATGCCGCGCTCCGCCGAGCGTGCGGCCAAGCTTTGGCCGGCCTTCACCCCCAGTCCCTCCGGCAACGCGGCGATTGGTCGTACCCGGTCGGCTGTGAATAGCCGACCGGGACTCACACCCACCGCAGCGGTGCCTCCAAGCCGAGCATGTGCTGGCCGATGGTCTCGAAATGGGCGCTGCGGCCCTGCACCTGCTGGGAAACCGTGTTCATGTCGCGGAAGCGGCGCTCGAAGGGCTGGTTGTCGAAGATCGCCGTCGCTCCGGCCTCGTGCCAGAGGGCGTTGACCACCTCGCGCGCCAGATGGATCGCGAAGGTGGCCGCCTGGCGAATGTCGAGCCGCTCCTGCAAGACGAGATGGCCGCGCGCGGCGACGTTCTCTTGCGTGCGTTCCAGCACCTCGATCAGCCAGGCGCGCGCCGCCCGCAATTTCGCATCACTGAGCCCCACTATCGCTTGCACCACGGCACTGTCGCGCATCGCGCCCGAGCCGTAGGGGCTCTTCTTGCTCGCCAGCGCGATGAACGCATCCAGCATTCCCCGCGCGACGCCGAGCCCGACCGCGCCGAACCCAGCGGCGTAAATGTTGGTGGTCGTGAACCGGTAGAGTAGCCCGTCCTCGCGCCGTTCCGCGTCGGCGTCGCGACAGAGCGAGTAGTCATCGGGCACGAACAAATCCTCGACCGAGTAAGTGTCGCTTCCGGTACCGCGCAAGCCCACCACCTGCCACACATCGTCGATCATTGCCTTCTCGCGGCGGAACAGCATGGTCCGCTCGATCGGCGCGCCGTCGGGGCCGCAGATCTGCGTACCCGAGGCGTCGAAAACCGGACAATGCGCGCCGAGCCAGGTGGCATGGCGGCTGCCGCTCGCAAACAGCCAGGTGCCGGTCACGCGCCAGCCGCCTGGCACCTTGTCAGCCCGCGCCCGGCCCCGCGCCTGACCCCAGGCCAGCACGTCGCGCGCGCCGCCGAACACCTCCCGGGCCGCGTCTTCGGGCAGGTAGGCGGCGCTCATCGAGCAGCCGGAACCCTGATTCATGCACCACGCCGTGCTGCCGTCGCCAGAGGCGATCGCCTCTACGCACTGGACGTAGGGCGCCGGCAACAACTCGGCACCACCGAAGCGGCGCGGCACCAGCAGGCGGAACATTCCAGCGCCGTGCATCGCGTCGAGCACGTCGGGCGGCAGCTCGCGCGCGGCATCGATGCGCGGGCCGGCTTCCGCGAGCAGCCGGGTCAACCCGCGGGCGCGTTCGATGTGCGCCTCATCGCTGTCGAGGTTGCCCGACGCCTGCACGTCCATCACAGAATTCCTCCCCGGTGGACGGGAACGCTATACTGCGTCCATTACAGCGCCAACCCTCGGCGGAGCGCGACGCGGACAGCCATGCCCTCCATCGAAGGCCTGATCGCCGAGATCGAGAGCGAGGCGCGGCTCGTCGGCCACACGACCGGGCGGCCGAAGCTTTCGGATCGCGTGCTGGACGCATTGCGACGGACCGACCGCGCCGCCTTCATGCCACAGGCCGCCGCCCACGCTCTGCAGAACACCGCCTATCCGATTGGCCATGGGCAGACTATCTCGCAGCCCTTCGTCGTCGCCCTGATGACCGACCTTTTGGACCTCAAGCCCATGGACCGCGTGCTCGAGGTGGGCACCGGATCGGGCTACCAGGCGGCGATCCTGGCGCGGCTGGCGGCGGACGTGTTCTCGATCGAGCGCATCGCGGCGCTCTCGCGCGAGGCGGGGCAGGCGCTTGCGGCCGCGGGGCTCGGCAACGTGCACCTGCGGATCGGCGACGGCGCGGCGGGATGGCCCGAGGAAGCGCCGTTCGACGCCATCATCGTCACCGCCGCCGGAACCGAAGTTCCGCCGCCGCTGCTCGCCCAGCTGCGCGCGCCCGGGCGGCTAGTGGCTCCGGTCGGACCGGCGGGCGCGCAGGACCTGCTCCTGGTGGAGAAGGCGGCGGATGGCGCGGTGCACAGCCGCCCCGTGCTGCCGGTCGCCTTCGTTCCCCTGCTTGGCGGAACGCGCTGAGCGGCGGGACGGACGGCGGAATGCTTGCTTCCGTTACCGCTCACCGCTAAGCCATCGATAGGGCAACTTCATGAGCAAGCCATGTCCGGTGCCGCGCGCGAGTCGTCCGTTCTCGTTATCGGCGCCGGCCCTGCCGGCTTGTTCGCTGCTTGCGAGCTCGCCCGATGGAGCGTGCGGACCCGCCTGATCGAACGCCGCCGTGTCCCCCATCACGAAACCCGCGCGACCATCGTGCAGCCGGGCATCCTGGAGATGCTGGCGCGGGTCGGCATCGCCGACCGCTTTCTGAAGACCGGGGTGCGCGTGCGCCGTACGCGGTTTCTCGGTCCTGGACTCAGTCACATCCTGACCACGAGCTTCGAGGGCATCGGCTGCCCGCACGAATTCCAGTGCGGCTTGCCGCAATGGCGCACGGAGGAGCTGCTGGCCGAGCACCTGATGTCGCTCGGCGGGTATGTCGAGCAGGGCGTGGAGGCGCTCACGGACGAGGATTCCGATGACGGCGTGCTGATGACGCTGCGCCACCCGGACGGGCGCGAGGAGCGGGCATGGTTCCGCTTTGTGCTGGGTGCCAGCGGCGCGCACAGCATCGTCCGCCACAACATGCATTTGTCCCTAAGCGGCACGACCTATGGGGGGCGGTTCATCGCCGCCGACGTCCGTGTCCGCCTCAAGGCGGAGCCCGAGGAAAGCGTGATGTTGGTCGGGCCGACCGGCTTCGCGCTGATGGTGCCGTTGCCGGAAGATCGTTGGGTTCTGTTTGTGAATTGCGATGACGCGGACTCCTCGCGTGGGCCATATCAAGCGGAACGGATTGCCGCGCTCGCCGATGCACGGAGCGGCGCCGAGCTCGGCGTACATGATGTCGTCTGGTCCTCGGGGTTCGCGATGCACAATCGCATCGTCCCGCGCTTCTCGGACGGTAGGCGTTTCCTGCTCGGTGATGCCGCGCATCTCTCCAGCCCGATCGGCGGCGAGGGACTGAACTCGGCGCTCATGGACGCTCACGATATCGCCTGGAAGCTCGCCCTCTACTTGCGGGGCCATGCGCCGGCGTCGCTGCTTGACAGCTACGAGGCCGAGCGCAGCCTGGCAGACCATCACGCGCTGGACGTTTCGGACCGCCTGCATCGGCGCGTCACGGCGTTCGTGGATAGCCTCGCCGCTGGAAGCGCGCCCAGCCTTCCCCCGGCGGACGCGGCAGCGGCGCTGGCGGCGGCGCGCGCACGCTCCATGCTCGACATTTCCTATGCCGGCTCGGCCTTGATCGGCCCCTCGGGCGGGGATCGCTTCCCCGATCGCGCCCGCCTGGCGCCGGACCGTCATCACCTCCTGCTGTTCGGCGCACCCTGTCCGGAGCCATTCCGCCGTCGCTGGGCCGGGGTGCTGCAGGTGACGGACGCCCGCGCCGCTTGTTTTTCGCCAGCGCGCGCGGGCGTGCCGGTGGGCGGGGCGGTATTGGTGCGACCGGACGGCTTCGTCGGTTTCCGCGCCGCGCGGGCCAACCCGGACGGCCTCGCGGCACTCGATGCACATCTCGCTTCCTACCTGATCCCGGCCGCCTGAGGGCCGCCGACCCGGGGGCGTTGACGCCGGCCGGCCGGCGAGGCTACTAGCGAGTAGCTTTCCCGCTGATGCGGCAACAGACGGAGGCCCCTGGATGAAGCTGATGTGGTTTCACCTGATGCCGTACACCGAGCTGCCGGACGATTTCCGCGACCGGCACCCGTCGGTCTGGGTCGACATCCATTCCAAGCTGTTCGATCCGAAGCGCGCTCATCACATGTACAACGACTTCATGGACGAGCTCGAATACGCAGCGGAATGCGGGTTCGACGCGATCTGCGTGAACGAGCATCACTCGAACGGCTACGGGTTGATGCCGTCGCCCAACCTGATCGCCTCCTCGCTGAGCCGACGCACCACCGATACCGCGATCTGCGTGATGGGGAATTCGCTCGCGCTCTACAATCCGCCGACACGCGTGGCCGAAGAGTTCGCGATGATCGACTGCATCTCCGGCGGGCGGCTAATTGCCGGCTTCCCGGTCGGTACGCCGATGGACACCTGTTACGCCTACGGCCAAAACCCTTCGCAGCTCCGGCAGAGATATCACGAGGCGCACGATCTGGTGGTACGCGCTTGGACCGAACGTGATACTTTCGCTTTCAACGGCCGCTTTAATCAGCAACGCTATGTCAATATATGGCCACGTCCGGTGCAGCGGCCGCATCCGCCGATCTGGATTCCGGGCGGTGGCTCAGTGGAGACTTGGCGGTGGTGCGCCGAGATGGATTACGTCTATTGTTACCTGTCATACTATGGCTACAAGGCCGGCAAGGCGACCATGGACGGGTTCTGGGCCGAGATGGAACGGCTCGGCAAGCCGAAGAACCCCTATCACGCCGGCTTCCTGCAATTCGTCGGCGTCGGCGAAAGCCGCCAGCACGCCTACGACCTTTATTCCGAGGCGGCCGAATATTTCTACGGCCGCTGCCTGCACGTCGATGCGCGCTGGGCGACACCGCCCGGCTATATGAGCGAGGGCAGCCAACGGGCGGGGATCGAAAGCCAGATACGGCAGGCGGCGGACGCCAATGTGCGCGGCAAGGGGACCGGCGAACGGATGGCCTCGGTCGCGCGCGAGATGGCGGGGATCGTCGACAAAGGCTACGTCATCATCGGCTCGCCCGATGAAGTGGCCGAACAGCTCCGCGAGGTGGCGCGCAGCCTGCATGTCGGCCACCTGATGCTGCTTCTGCAGTTCGGCAACATGGGGAAGGATCTCTGCCGGTACAACACCAAGCTGTTCGCCGAGCAGGTGATGCCGAAGGTGAAGGACCTGTTCTCGGAATGGGAAGACCGCTGGTGGCCGCAGCCGATGGAGCGCGCCGCGCGCGCCGAACCGCCGGCCTTCATGCCTCGCATGGCGGCCGAGTAGAGCTTAGCGTCCAAGAAAGAGCGTCACGCCGCCCCAGGTTGGCTCCGGGGCGGCGATGACCCAAAGACGATGCAGCGCATCGAACGGAGCGAAGCGTGAGCGATCCCGAAACGCTGATCCTTGAGGTCAACGGCTTTTCCACCCGCGTCTGGCGCAAGGGACGCGGCCCGAAGCTTGGCTTCCTTGCGGGTTATGGCGGGCTGCCGCGCTGGATCCCGTTCCTCGACCATTTGGCCGAGAGGCGCACGGTGATCGTGCCCTCGCTGCCCGGATTCCCGGGCGGCGACCGGGGGCACATCGTGCTCGACAGCCATCTCGACTGGCTGCTCGCGGTGCGCGAGATCATCGACCGTGCGGAGCTGGAGGGAGCCGATCTCGCCGGCAGCTCGGTCGGCGCGTCGTTGGCGGCGGAGATGGCGGCACTCTGGCCGCGCTCGGTCCGGAAGCTGGCGCTGATCGCGCCGTTTGGGCTGTTCGACGAAGCGGATCCGGCGACCGATCCGTGGGCACAGCGCACGCCCGACGTGCCCGGCCTGATGTGCGCCGACCCGGAGAACTGGAACAGGCTGAAGGCGACGCCCGACGGCGCAAATTCGGTGGAATGGCCGATCGAGCAGACCCGCGCCAACGAGGCGGCGGCGCGCATCTTCTGGCCGCTCGGCAACACCAAGCTCGAGAAGCGGCTCGGGCTGATCCAGGCGCCGACCCTGCTGCTCTGGGGCGCGGAGGACCGGATCATGCCGCGCACCTACGCCAACAAGTTCCGAGCCGGCATCAAGGGACCGACCGAGATCCGCGTGATCGACGGGGCGGGACACCTCGCCGAGCTCGACCGCCCAAGCGAGGTGGCCGAGGCGATCCTCGCCTGGACGTCGTAAAGGGGGGGTCATGTTCCAGCTCGATCCCGACGCGGTGACGCTGCTCGAGATGATGCGCGCGGCCGGACGGCCGCCTTTCGAGACGCTGACCCCGGCCGAGGCGCGCGCCGCCTATATGGCGAGCCGCAAGGTGCTGTCGCCCGAGCCCGAGAACGTGGCCGAGGTGCGATTCTTGAGCGCACCCGGGCCGCACGGCGAGGTACCGCTCTGCCTCTACCGGCCGTACGGCACCGAGCCGAGCGCGGTGCTGCCCGTCCTTGTCTACTACCATGGGGGCGGCTGGCTGCTCGGCGGCCTCGAGTCGCACGACGTGGTATGCCGGCGATTCGCCAACGCCGCCGGCTGCGCCGTGGTGTCCGTCGATTACCGGATGGCACCGGAGCACAAGTTCCCGGCCGCCGTCGATGACTCGGCCGCAGCGCTGCGATTCGTGGCCGAGAACGCGGCCGATCTGAGGGTCGATGGGCTGCGGATCGCGGTCGGCGGGGATTCGGCGGGCGGCAATCTGGCGGCGGTGATGGCGCTGATGGCGCGCGACGGCGCGCTGCCGCCGCTGCTGTTGCAGATGCTGATCTACCCGGCCACCGACATGGCCATGGTCACCGTCTCTTCGCAGACGGTGCGCGAAGGCGTGCCGCTCACCGGCCCGACGATGAAGTGGTTCATCGACCATTACCTCCGTACGGCTGACGACGTGTACGACTGGCGGGCATCGCCCTTGCGGGCGGCAAGCCTTGCCGGCACGGCGCCGGCGCTTGTGCTCACGGCAAGCGCCGATCCGCTGCGCGACGAGGGCATCGCCTATGCCGAGCGCCTGGAACGGGAGGGCGTGCGGACCAAGCTGCTGCACTTCTCCGACCAAGTGCATGGCTTCATAAGCTCGGGCAAGGTGATCAGGGCGGCGGACACGGCTATAGACATGTGCGCTGCCGTGCTGTCGCAGGCCCTGAGGCGCTGAGTCTCAGACCGCGAGCTCGGCCATCACCGGCACATGATCGGACCCGCGAGGCCAGTCCCGCGCGTCCTTCAGCACGGCGTGAGCCGTCAGGCGCCCGGTCAGATCGGGGGTGACCCAGACATGATCGAGCCTCCGGCCGCGATCGGAGAGGCGCCAATCGCGGTTGCGGTAGCTCCACCAGGTGAACAGCTTCTCTTCGGTAGGTACGAAATGGCGGATCGCGTCCTCGAACCCGGCCGCCTGCCAGGCCAGGAGGCGCGTCGTTTCCTCGGGCGTATGGCTGACGACGTCCAGGAGCTGCCGGTGGCTCCAGACGTCGGTCTCGAGCGGTGCGATGTTCAGGTCGCCAACCACGAGCGTTCGCGCGAAGCCCGGCCGGGCGGCGAAGTAACTCCTCGCTTCATCGACGAAGGCGAGCTTGTGGGCGAATTTCGGGTTCTGCCCCGGATCGGGCACGTCCCCACCGGCGGGGACATAGAAGTTGTGAATCTCGACAGGGCCGCCTCTCGCCTCCACCCGCACCGCCAAGTGCCGGCAGTCCCCCTTGCCGCACCAGTCGGGCGTATCGTCCAGCACCGCAATCGGCCGGCGCGAAAGGATTGCTACCCCGTTGTAGCTTTTCATGCCGCGAAACGCGGTATGCACGAACCCAAGTTCGCTCCCTGCCGTGTCCGGGAATAGCGCATCAGGCACCTTGGTCTCCTGCAGGCAGAGCACGTCGGGCTCGAGCGCCGCGACCAGGAAGCGCAATAAGGGCAGGCGCAGGCGCAGCGAGTTGATGTTCCAGGTGACGACCCGGAGTCGGCCGGCGTTCATCGCGATCGGGGTTTCCAATAGGACAAGGCTGGCTGGGGCGGGAGGATTCGAACCTCCGCATGGCGGAATCAAAATCCGCTGCCTTACCACTTGGCGACGCCCCAACGCGGCCAGGGGTGATTAGGACCACCCTCGGGGCCGGGCAAGCCGACCCAAGGCCCAGGCCGTGAATCGGGCGCTAGATCGTTGTCAATCGTAGCTGAGACGGCTATCGTTGCGACCGGCGAGGGAAAGCCGCTCCTGCAGAAGGGCGGCGCGCTCTGGCCGGAGGTGGAACAGGGCGCAACCTCGTGCGCGCCCGGTGGAAAGGGCAGGACGTCAATGCCGAAGGGCACCGTGAAATGGTTCAACCCGACGAAAGGATACGGGTTCATCGCCCCTGAAAGCGGCGGGAAGGACATCTTCGTTCATATCAGCGCCGTTCAGAAGGCGGGGCTGCGGACGCTGAACGAGGGTCAGAAGGTCGGTTTCGACGTGGAGCAGCAGCAAAACGGCCGAACCGCGGCGATTAACCTGCAGCAGTCGGAATAACCGTTCCACGCAAGGGTTCGTCCCACCGGCCGACATACACCAAGGCCGGCGGCAAGTTTCCCCAGACGATCGGGCCCCGCTCGACGCGCTTGAACGTTGCGCGCATCCGACGCCGCAGCGCGATGCTACCCGGTGCCGCCAACCCGTGCAGATAGGCGAAGGTCGTCAGCACAGCACCCGGGCGGGCGTGCCGGGCGAGTTCCGCGAATGCGCGGGTCTGTAACCCGATCGGCAGACTGGCCCAGGGCAGCCCCGAAACGACCATGTCGAAGCCCGTCCAGCCGTGCACCTCGAGCACCGCGCCCAGTTCCACGACCGAGGCATGCGCGAAGACAAGTCCGGGAAAACGGGCGCGCAGCGGCCGCACGAACCGGGGGTTGATCTCGATTCCGAGATAACGGTGCCGCGGCGAAAGGCGGGCCGCGATGATCGCGGTAAGTGCGCCGGTTCCGGGACCGAGCTCCACGATGTCGGCGGGCTTGGAAAAATCGAAGGGCGCGAGCATAGCGGCGGCGAGGGCCGGCGAACTGGGCGCGATAGCGCCGACCGTGCGGGGGGAGCGAAAGAACTCTCGAAGAACGGACGGCATTCTGGGATCGCGGATCAGCCGGCCCGCCGTCGGCGGGCCTGTCATCGCAAGGGCTACCGCAGGGCGGCTGGTCGCGTAAGGGGCAGGATGATGCGGCATGACGGCTGAGTCGGGAGGATGGCAAGAGCCGGCGGCGGCGCCCCCCGCACTTGACCACGAGGCAGTGCGAGCGGCCTACCGACGCTGGGCTTGGGTGTACGATGCGGTCTTCGGCTCCGTGTGGACACCGGCGCGCCGGCGCGCGGTGGCCGCGGTCAACGGTCTGCCGGGGGAACGGGTTCTCGAGGTGGGGGTCGGAACGGGGCTCGCGCTGCCCTGGTATCGGACGGAGAAGCGGATCGTCGGCATCGACCTGTCGGCCGAAATGCTTGCGCGCGCCCGTGAGCGGGCGCGCAGCCTGCCCAATGTGGAGGCCCTCTACGAGCTCGACGCCGAACAGACGGGGCTGCCGGACGGCCACTTCGACATCGCGGTGGCGATGTTTGTCGCGTCGGTCGTCCCGCATCCGCGCCGGCTGGTGGCGGAGATGCGCCGGCTGGTGAGGCCCGGGGGACATCTGCTGTTCGTAAACCATTTCCGGGCCGGGCGCGGCCCGCGCTGGTGGGCCGAACGCGCGCTCGCCCCGGCGGCGCGCCGGCTCGGGTGGCGGCCGGACTTCGCCCTCGACGCGCTGTTAACCGCGGAGGAGCAGCAGGAGGCGGAGATCGAGGCGCTGCCGCCGGCGCGGATGTTCACGCTGCTCCGTCTCGCCAATTGATGCCTGGCGCCGCCCCGTTACGGAAAACGGACATGCTCGCGGGCGCTCCGCTTGATCTCGGGTTTGCTCTCCGCTACGCGAACGCCGTAAGCGAGGTCGATTTCGGCCTGCCGAGGGCGGGATTACGCATGACACGAGGACGGCGGATGATTTGGGGCTGGGCGGCCGCGGCGTTGATGTTTTCCGGTTTGCTGCTCGTCACAACGCTTCCTGCAGCGGCCGCGGATCCGCCTTCGATCGTTGTCGGTCCCTCGCCCTGGGCGGTGACCCTGCAGGCCGGGTTCAGTCCGGTCAAGCGCGACATCATCGCGCTGAACCACCTCGTGCTCGTTATCATCGGCGTGATCTCGGCGTTCGTCGGTTGCCTGCTGACCTGGGTGATCTGGCGCTACAACGCGCGCCGACATCCGACGCCCGGCGTTCTTAGCCATAACACCGTCATCGAGGTGTTGTGGACGGTGATTCCCATCTTGATCCTGGTGGTGATGGCGATCCCCTCGTTCCGGCTTGTGTACTACGAGGACCGGACCGACCATCCCGACCTGACAGTGAAGGTGACCGGCCATCAATGGTATTGGGAATACACCTATCCTGACC
This sequence comes from Acetobacteraceae bacterium, assembly GCA_035685165.1. GTDB lineage: Bacteria > Pseudomonadota > Alphaproteobacteria > Acetobacterales > Acetobacteraceae > DATFDN01. The sequence continues at coordinate 69,569 of DASRBI010000010.1, read as the reverse complement.
AGAAGGGCTTGAGTTTCTCGAGCTATATCGTGCCGGACGACCAGCTCAAGCCCGGGCAGCCGCGACTTCTGACCGTGGACAAGGAACTCGTGCTGCCGGTTGGCAAAAATGTGCGGATCCTTACCACCAGCGGCGACGTGATCCACAGTTTCTTCATCCCGTCGCTAGGCGTGCAGCGTTACGCAATTCCCGGACGCACGATCGAGACCTGGGTGCGGATCGACCGGCCGGGACTTTATTATGGCGAGTGTAATCAGATCTGCGGCACCAATCACAGCCGGATGCCGATCGAGGTCCGCGGCGTGACGCCGGAGGAATTCCAGGCCTGGGTCGTGCAGGCGCAGAAGGAATACTCGGCGGATGCCCGCCCCGCACCGCGGACGCCGGCCCGTGTACAGCTCGCAGCCGCGATGCAGTTTGATGCCACGGCGCGACGCTAGTCCGCCGGAAGGGAGATGACGATGTCGGTAACGACGCACGAGCACGCTCATCACGACCACAAGCCGGGCTTCTTCACGCGCTGGCTGTGCAGCACGAACCACAAGGACATCGGCACGCTCTATCTGGTCTTCGCGCTGGTCGGCGCGACCACCGGAGCGGTGCTGTCGGAGATCATGCGCGCCCAGCTCATGTATCCGGGCAACCACATCGTCTCCACCGGACAAGAGTGGAACACGATCGTCACTGCCCACGGTCTGCTGATGATCTTCTTCGCAGTGATGCCGGCCCTGATCGGGGGCTTCGGCAACTGGTTCATCCCGCTCATGATCGGCGCGCCGGACATGGCGTTCCCTCGCCTCAACAATATCAGCTTCTGGTTGTTGCCACCGGCCTATATCCTGATCGTGACCGGGCTTCTGATGGGCGAATCGGGCACCGGCTGGACGCTTTATCCACCGCTCTCGCTCAGCACGTACGAGACCGGACCCGGGATGGACTTCACGCTTTTCGCACTTCACCTTGCGGGCATCAGCTCGCTGCTCGGCGCGATCAACTTCATCACCACCATCTTCAATATGCGTGCGCCAGGAATGACGCTGCACAAAATGCCGCTGTTCATCTGGGCCATGCTGGTAACGGCATTCCTGCTCCTGCTTTCGATCCCGGTGTTGGCCGGGGCGATTACGATGGTGATCTGTGACCGCAATTTCGGGACGGCTTTTTTCGACCCTGCCGGAGGGGGCGATCCGGTGCTGTTCCAGCACCTGTTCTGGTTCTTCGGCCATCCCGAAGTATACATCATGATCCTTCCCGCCTTCGGGATCATCAGCCACGTGGTCTCGACGTTCAGTAAAAAGGCGGTGTTCGGCTATCTCGGCATGGCTTACGCTATGGTCGCGATCGGGGTGATCGGCTTCGTGGTGTGGGCGCACCACATGTTCATCTCCGGTATCGATGTCGATACGCGCGCCTATTTCATGGCGGCCACGCTGGTTATAGCCGTGCCCACCGGGATCAAGATTTTCTCCTGGATCGCAACGATGTGGGGCGGCTCGATCGAGTTCGAGACACCCATGCTTTGGGCGCTAGGATTTATCTTTGTGTTCACGCTAGGGGGCGTGACCGGGGTGGTGCTGGCGAACGCGTCGATCGACCAGATCCTACACAACACGTATTATGTGGTGGCGCATTTCCACTACGTGCTGTCGCTCGGCGCGGTTTTCGGGATTTTCGCCGGTTTCTATTTCTGGATCGGTAAAATGTCGGGCCGCCCCTATCCTGAGTTCTGGGGCAAGGTGCATTTCTGGCTGACATTCATCGGGGTCAATCTGACCTTCTTCCCCCAGCACTTCCTCGGGGCCGATGGGATGCCGCGGCGCTACCCCGATTACCCGGAAGCATTCTGGGGGTGGAACTTTGTCTCCTCGCTCGGCGCCTATATCGGCGGGATCGCGTTCCTGGTGTTCTTCTACGTGCTTTACCGGACCTTCACCTCGAAAGAGCATGTCGCCGCGAACTATTGGGGTGAAGGCGCAACAACCCTTGAGTGGACACTGCCGTCTCCACCACCCTTCCATACCTACGAGACCCTGCCGAGGATTCCGTAGCAATGGCACCAGCCGCGCACATCGAGGTAGGTTCGGCGGTCGGGGGGGAGCAATCCCCCCTGAGCGTTTCTGCACTGGAGACGGAAAGCGAGCTGCGCGACTGGATCGCATTGCTGAAGCCACGGGTCATGTCGCTGGTCGTGTTCAGCGGTTTGATCGGCCTGCTCATCGCTCCGGGGCGGCTACATCCCGTGCTGGCTTTCGCCGCCGTGCTGAGCATCGCTGTCGGGGCCGGCGCCTGCGGCGCGATCAACATGTGGTACGACCGCGATATCGATGCGCTGATGCGGCGTACCCGGAACCGCCCGGTCTCGTCCGGACGGTTGAAACCGGAGTCGGCGCTCGCCTTCGGCGTACTGCTCGGCTGCGCCTCCGTGATGGTGATGTTCCTCGCCACCAACGCGGTGGCAGCCACCGGCCTTGCGCTCTCCATCTTGTTTTACGTGTTCGTCTATACGATCGGCCTGAAGCGCCGCACACCGCAGAACATTGTCATCGGGGGCGCAGCGGGCGCGTTCCCGCCGGTGATCGGCTGGGCGGCCGTAACGGGATGCGTCGGCCTGCTCCCCGCGATCCTGTTCGCGATCATCTTCATGTGGACGCCGCCGCATTTCTGGTCGCTCGCTCTTTGGGCGAGCGACGATTACGCACGGGCCGGCGTCCCGATGCTGCCGGTAACAGCCGGGGCCCGGCGGACCCGGGTGCACATTTTTGCCTACACCATGGCCCTTGTGCTGGTGTCGTTCACCCCATGGGCTCTGGGACTGGCTGGTTCGGTCTATCTTGCGGCGGCCAGCGTGCTCGGCCTCGGATTCGTGGTCTGCGCCTGGCGGGTCCTGCGGGACCGGCAGGATGAACGGGGTGTCAGCCTAAGCCAGGATGCACCGGCGAAAGCCTGCTTCCGCTATTCGCTCTGGTATTTGTTCGTGCTGTTCACCGCCCTTGCGGTGGACCGGCTGATCCGGGGGTGAGCGCGCCCGTGGAGGCGAGCGAGCGCGAGCGGCGCCGACGCGGCCGCAATCTCGCGATGCTCGCGGTGCTGCTCGGGCTCGCGCTGCTCTTCTTCGCCATCACGATGGTGCGATTGCGCAGTTTCTGAGATGCCGCTGTCGAGCATCCCTTGCAGCGGCTCAGGCCCGGAGTTTGGTGAGGATGCCCTCGAGCTGATCGGCGCCTTCGAACCCGATCCGCACCGTGCCGCGCCGCAATGTGCCGCTGATCTCGATCTTCAAACCGAGCGCGGCCGAGAGCTCTCGTTCGAGCGCCACTAGGTCGGCATCGCGCGGGCGTCGCTCAGTCGGCTCGGAACGGCGGGCGGCCGCCAGCGCCTCGGTCTCGCGGACGCTCATCTGGTTGGCTATCACCGCCGTCAAAGCCTGATCGGGCTCGGGATGAGTAAGCAGCGCGCGGGCATGTCCGGCGGTGACAACTCCCTGGCGAAGCGCGTCGCGGAGCTTCGGCGTCGCGTTGAGGAGCCGCAGCATGTTGCCGATATGCGCGCGGGACTTGCCCACAGCATCGGCAAGCTGCTCCTGCGTCAAACCGAATTCCTCAATGAGGCGGTTGTAGCCTTCGGCCTCTTCCAGCGGATTGAGGTCCTGGCGTTGCAGGTTTTCGACCAAGGCAACGGCGAGGGCGTCGGAGTCGCCGAGTTCGCGGACCAGCACAGGCGCCGCATGCAGGCCAGCCATGGCCGCCGCCCGCCAGCGGCGTTCGCCCGTGACGATCTGGTAGCGGTCGGGAGCGGACGGATGCGGACGGGCCAGCAACGGCTGCAGGATGCCGCGGCGGCGGATCGAAGCGGCTAGCTCGTGGAGCGCGGGCTCCTGAAACGAGGACCTGGGCTGAAATGGGCCTGGCTCCAGCAGGTCGAGCGGCAGGAGCCGCACGGAAGCCTGTTCGGCGGAGCCCGGCTGCGACCGTGCCGTGCCCTCCCCGAGCAGCGCTGCGAGTCCGCGGCCGAGCCGCGGAGTATTCTCGCGCGGGCTCATGCGCTGGGCGCAAGCGGTCGCGATCCGGCTCGCTCGCGACGCAGAAGCTCGGCCGCCAGACGGATATAGGCCTGGGCGCCCGGCGAGCGAAGATCGTAGAGCAGCACCGGCTTGCCGTGGCTCGGCGCTTCGCTGATCCGGATATTGCGTGGGATCACCGTTTCGTAGACCGCGTCGCCGAAGAAACCTCGCGCGTCGTCGGCAATCAGGCCGGACAGCGTGTTCCGGCGGTCGAACATCGTCAGCACGATGCCCTGCAGCCGCAGCCGTGGGTTGAGCCCCTGCTTCACCGCATCGATCGTGCGCACGAGTCCGCTGATGCCCTCCAGTGCATAGTATTCGCACTGCAGCGGCACCAACACGGCGTCCGCCGCCGCCAGCGCATTGACGGTCAGTAGCCCGAGGCTCGGCGGGCAGTCGATCAGCACGTAGTCGAACTGCGGTGGGGCAGCCGAGCGCAGAGATGTGAGTGCATCGCGCAGCCGGAACTCGCGCCCTTCAATGCCGACGAGCTCCACCTCCGCGCCGGCGAGATCCGCCTCTGCGGGCACGACGAACAGGTTCGGGATGGCGGTCGGCCGGATCGTGTCGGAAACCGGGGCGTGCAGGACGACCATGCAATAGGTGCCAAGCGTCCGCTCCTCGCGTCGGATGCCGAGGCCGGTGGAAGCATTGCCCTGGGGATCGAGGTCGATCAGCAGCACCTTCTGCCCGGCGACGGCTAGGGCCGTCCCGAGATTGACCGCCGTCGTGGTCTTGCCGACCCCGCCCTTCTGGTTTGCGATCGTCAGGATGCGCGGCGCATTGCGTTGGGGCTCGGCTGGCTCACGCGGCAGGAAGGACACGTCGGAGATCGCTGATCCTGAGAATGGCCGCACCCGGCGCGGTGCGACTCGGGATTTCCTCGACGTCCATCTGCCACTCGGCTCGCGCGGCCGTCAATTCGCTCGCGTAGCCTGCCCCCTTCGGCAGCAGCGCGATCCCGCCCGCGGCGAGCTTCGGGGCCACGAGCGGCAGTAGGGCTGGAAGCGGCGCTAAAGCGCGGGCCGTGACGAGGGTCGCAGGCGGGATCGCCGCCGACTCGATGCGCGTGGCGTAAATCTGCACGGGCGCACCGGTGATCCGCGCGGCCTCGCGCAGGAATGCCGCCTTGCGGCGGTCGGCCTCGACGAGATCGAACCCGATCCCGGTGGCGATCGCCAGAACGAGCCCGGGAAATCCGGCACCAGTGCCGAGGTCGATCCCCCGCGCCGTGCTCGGCGGGATCAGGGGCAGCAACTGGAGCGAATCGGCTATGTGGCGGTTTTCAAGATGGGCGAGTTCGCCTTGGGCGAGGAGATTGATGCGCCGATTCCAGACCCGTAGCAGGCGAGCAAACTCGGCGAGCGCTTCACGTGACGCAAGGTTCGGTGCCGAATTAGGTTCCACGAGCGTCACGCGCTTGCGACGACTTTAGGGCATAGGCCGTGAGCGCGGCTAGGGCGGCTGGTGTTACACCCTCGATCCGTCCTGCCGCCCCGACCGAAGCCGGGCGCAACGCCGTGAGTTTGGCCCGCACCTCGGCCGATAGCCCCGGGACCGCGGCCCAGTCGATGCCGTCCAGCGGCATCCCCTCGTCGCGCCGGAATGCACGCAGATCGGCCTCCTGGCGCTCGAGGTAGGTGCTGTAGAGCGCTTCGGTCGCTAGTTGGCGGAAAACCCGCGCCGGCAGCGCGGCCAACCAGGGAAAGGCGGACAGCAGCGCAGCGCGGTCGGCCTGCGTGCCCAGTAGCTCGAAGGCGCTCCGCCACCGCCCATCGGCTCGCGCGCCGATACGCGCCCGGCGCAGCGCCGCCGGGAAGAGCCCGTCCTGACGGGCCCGAAGCCGAGCCTCGGCGAGCGTCACGGCGAAGGCGCGGAAGTGCGCGGCACGCGTGCCGCCCACGCAGCCCCAGGCCATTCCCTGCGCGGTCAACCGCTGGTCGGCATTGTCGGACCGGAGAGTGAGCCGGTACTCCGAGCGCGAGGTGAACATGCGATACGGCTCTGTGACGCCTCTGGTCACGAGATCATCGACCATCACCCCGATATAGGCGTCGGCCCGACTGAGTACGACCGGATCAGCTCCCGCCGCGCGGCGCGCGGCGTTGATCCCGGCCAGTAATCCCTGGGCCGCCGCCTCCTCATAGCCGGTTGTCCCGTTCACTTGGCCCGCAAGGAAGAGCCCGGAGACCGATCGCAACTCGAGGGCCGCGGTCAGCGCGCGCGGATCGACATAGTCGTACTCCACCGCATATCCGGGCCTAGCCATGCGGGCATGCTCGAGCCCGGGGATGGTGCGGATCACCGCCCGCTGAATCTCCTCCGGCATGCTTATCGACAGACCATTCGGGTAGACGAGGTCGGAATCCAACCCCTCGGGCTCTAGGAACACAGGATGGCTCGTTCGCTCCGCAAAGCGGACCACCTTATCCTCGAGCGACGGGCAATAACGCGGTCCCCGGCCGGCGATGTGCCCTCCGTAGACCGCCGAATGATGGAGATTGGCCCGCACTAACGCGTGGGTCGCCTCGGTAGTGCCGGTGACCCGGCAGCTAAGCTGCGGCGTGGTGATCCGCTCGGTCAGCGTGCTGAACGGTTCCGGCGGATCATCACCCGGGTCGCATTGGAGCCCCTCCCAGTCGACGCTGTCACGAAACAGGCGCGGCGGCGTACCGGTCTTGAGCCGCCCGATCGGCAGCGAGAGGCCGGCGAGCGCCGCCGCCAGCCCCATCGCAGGTGCATCGCCCGCGCGCCCCGCTGGCACGCGCGTCGCACCTACATGGATCATTCCGCGCAGGAACGTCCCCGCGCTCACCACCGCCGCGCGGCAGCGCAGCAGCGCCCCGTCGGCCAGCACCACCCCGCTTATCCGGCCGTCGTGGTCCGTCCTCAGCGCCTCCGCAGCTCCTTCGCGCAACTCGAGGCAAGGTTGTGCTGCGAGCAGCGCAAGCATGGCGCTTTTGTAGAGTCCGCGATCGGCCTGAGCGCGGGGGCCCTGGACGGCCGGCCCCTTGCGGCGGTTGAGCACCTTGAAATGGATGCCCGCCTGATCGGCCGCCCGTCCCATCAGCCCGTCGAGCGCGTCGATTTCGCGCACGAGATGGCCCTTTCCGATCCCGCCGATGGCGGGGTTGCAGGACATTTCCCCGATGGTCGCGAGACGGTGGGTCAGCAGCACGGTCCGGGCCCCCATACGGGCGGCGGCAGCCGCCGCCTCGCAGCCGGCATGTCCGCCCCCGATCACCACGACGTCGAACTCGTTCTCGCCCATCCGCGATCCTCGATTGACGAAACCTCTTTGCCCCGGCACGAGCCCAATGGCCACTGGACAACCTTCTCGAATGCGCACATTTCCGGCTGTCTTTGCGCTCGCGATCGCCCTTTTTCCCGCGCTCGCCCGCGCCGACGCGAACGCCCTTTGGCGCATCATCAGCGAACAATGCGTGCCGCACCAGGCCGACTACGCTTGGCCTTCACCCTGCCTCGCCGTCCGGCAGGACGAGGGTTATGTCGTCTTGAAGGACCGGGTCGGCGCAACGCAGCTGCTCGTGATGCCGACCGCGCGGATCACCGGGATCGAGGACCCCGCAATCCTGAGTCCGCAAGCGCCGAACTACTTTCAGTTCGCCTGGCAGACAATAAACATTGTCCGGGCGCTCGCCGACAGCGCTCTTCCCGATGACGCCCTATCGCTTGCCGTCAATTCCATTTTTGGCCGCACGCAAAATCAGCTTCATATCCACGTGGATTGCCTGCAGCCGGAGGTGCGGCAGGCTCTGCTCGCACACGCGGCCGAGGTCTCGCCCGCCTGGGCCCCCTTTCCTGTCCCGCTTGCCGGCAAGCCCTACCTTGCGCGCAGCGTCGATACGCTAAACCGCCCCGGCGAGACCCCCTTTGAGCTGGTCGCTGCCGGGCTTCCGGATGCGCGCTCCCACATGGATCGCATGACGATCCTGGTCGCCGCCCGCCCGGCGTCGCTCGGACCCGGCTTCCTGATCTTCGCCGGCCAAGCGAGCCCGCCGTCGAACCTCGGAAGCGCCGAGGAGCTTCAGGACCACACTTGCGCGCTGGCACGGAAGCCTTAGCCCTGCCGCGTCATTTACCGATGCAGAACTCGGCGAACAGCGCATCGAGCACTTGCTCCACGTCCACCGCCCCGGTCACCCGCCCGATCGCCCGCAGCGCCAGCCGCAGGTCCTCCGCCCGCAGCTCAGGCCACTCAGTTTCGAGCGCGCCCGACAGCCGCTCCGCCGCCTCGGTGAGCGCGGCGCGATGACGCGCACGGGTGAGCGCCGGCGGACCGGCCTGAGCGGTCAGGTTCCGCGCCGCCGCTTCGAGCCTCGCCCGCAGAGCCGCAAGACCGATACCGGTCACCGCGCTGACCGGCAGCGCGTGCGTCCCCAGCACGCCGCCGAGATCGGCTTTGTTCGCCACCGGGATCTCCCTCGCGTGGCCCGGTTCCGCGCCGGTGTCCGGGATGCCGGGGGCGAAGACCCGGATGACGAGATCAGCTTGCGCCGCGCGGTCCCGCGCCCGCCGCACGCCTTCAGCCTCCACCGGGTCCACCGCCTCGCGGATCCCCGCCGTGTCGACGAGTGTGACCGGCACCCCCGCCAGTACGATCCGAGTTTCCAGGGCATCGCGCGTGGTTCCGGGCGTCGGCGAGGTAATGGCCACCTCCCGCCCGGCGAGCGCATTGACCAGCGTGGACTTGCCGACATTGGGCGGGCCCGCGACCGCGAACACCAGCCCGTCCCGCAGGCGCTCCCCGCGCCGCGAGTCGGCGAGATGGGCGGCGATCTCGTCTCGCACGGTTTCGACCTCGCGCAGTAGCCGCGCCTCCGCCTCCGGCGGCAGGTCCTCGTCGGGAAAATCGATCAGCGCTTCCTGGCGCGCCATTACCTGGGTCAGCCGGTCCGTCCAGCCGCGATAAAGCGCCCCGAGCTCGCCCTCGAGCTGGCGCAGCGCCTGGGCGCGCTGGGCGCTCGTCTCGGCGGCGACCAGGTCAGCCACGGCCTCTGCCTCCAGCACGTCCATCCGGCCGTTCAGCAGCGCGCGGCGGGTGAACGCGCCGGGTTCGGCGGGCTCGGCGCCGAGCCGGAGCAGCGCCTCAGCCACGCCGTCCAACACCGCCGGCCCGCCGTGCACATGCAGCTCGGCCGCGTCCTCGCCCGTGTAGCTGTGCGGTCCCGGCATCCACACCACGATTCCACGGTCGAGCAGAACCCCGTCCGGATCGCGCAGTGCGCGCAGCGACGCGACACGCGGCCGCGGCAATCGGCCGCAAACCGTCCGAAGGACGCCGGCGGTAGCAGGGCCGCTCAGGCGGAACACGGCGATCGCGGCGCGTCCGGCACCGCTCGCCAGAGCGAAAATCGTATCGGTGCCCATCCCCTCAGATGCGGCGGCGCGTCAGCACGATTCCGCTGTCCTCAAGTGCGGCGATCTCTTCGGGAGAATAGCCATGCGCGGCCAGCACGGTGGCGCCGTCCGCGCCGAAGGCGGGCGGTGGGGCGCGGGTTCCGCCCGGAGTGCGGGAGAGCTTGATCGGCGTCCCGAGCCCCCGATACCAGCCCATCTCGGTCACCATTTCCCGGTGTGCGGTGTGCGGGGCGCCGGTCGCCTCGTCCACCCAGAGCACCGGACCAGCCGGCACGCCGCTCCGAATCAGGCGCAGTGCGATCTCGTGCCCGTCCTGATCGGCGAAGGCGGTCTTGAGCTCCGCCGTCAGCGCCTGCCGGTTCAGGTTCCGCTCGCCATTATTGGCGAAGCGGGGGTCCTCGGCGAGGTGCGGGCGGCCGATGATCTCGCAAAGCCGCCGGAACTGGCCGTTGTTGCCGCTGGCGATGAAGATTTCACAGGTGCGGGTCGGGAATTTGTCATAAGGAACGAGATTCGGATGCGGGTTGCCGGTCCCGGCCGGGCGCTTGCCGTTCAGGAAGAAGTTGGGCGCCTGCGGATGCAAGAGGGAAAGCCCGCAATCGTAGAGGGTCATATCGAGGAACTGGCCCTGGCCGGAGCGGGCACGCTCATGCAGCGCCATCAGGATGCCGACCGTCGCATAGAGCCCCGTGCCCATGTCGACGATTGCGGTGCCCATGCGCATCGGCCCCGTGGCGGCATCGCCGTTCACACTCATTAAGCCGGTCATCGCCTGCAGGATTGCGTCGTAGCCCGGCAGACCGCCGAGCGGACCGTCGGCGCCGAAGCCGGAGATGCGGCAATGGATCAGACCAGGAAAGCGCGGTGCGAGCGTCGCCTCATAGCCGAGGCCCCATTTTTCCATGCTGCCCGGCTTGAAGTTCTCGACCAGCACGTCCGCGTCCTCCAGCAGGCGCAGCAGGACCCGCCGTCCTTCCGGCTTGCCGATATCGAGGCCGATCGACTTCTTGTTGCGATTGATGCCGATGAAATAGCTGGCGTCGCCCTCGTGGAAGGGGGGGCCCCAGTCGCGCACCTCGTCGCCCTGCGGCGGCTCCACCTTGATCACCTCGGCGCCATGATCGGAAAGGATCATGGTGCAGTAGGGGCCGCCGAGCACCCGCGTCAGGTCGATCACCGTGAGCCCGGCGAGCGCGCCGGGCGACCGGGCGAGCCCCTTCCCTTCGCCAGCCCTGGGCATCAGATCCTCCTGATCCATCACGCATCTTCCTCCAGGGCGGCGCCGCGCCCCCAGACGCGGCGACAGAACAGGGGGTAGGTGTCGATCATGGCCTCGCATACCGGCCCGCGCAGGAGCCCGAGCTCCGACTCGGTCGGATCAGGCGTGAGCGGCACCTCCCGCGGCGCGTCGTAATCGAAGCCGGTTGCGGCACGGACGCTGTCCGGCGTTTCGCCCGGATGCACCGAGGCGAGAGTGAAGCGGGCGCACGCCGGATCGAAGCGGAACACGCAGCGTCCGGTGACGAGTGCTTGTGCGTGGCCGCGCCGGAATACGTTCGGCGGCGAAACACCGGGGGCGGATACAATATCGGCGCGCGGCACCAGCACGCGCGGGGAATGTTCGTCCCGGAACAGGATCGTACGCGGCGTCATCAGATACATGAAGGCGGAGCCGAAGGCTCCCGGAAAGCGCGCGGCGCTGCCCGGCCAGTCGCCGGTGCCGATCAAATTGAGGTTGGCGGCCCCGTCGATCTGGCCGCCGCCCAGGAAAAAGAGGTCGATCCGCCCCTGTCCGGCGAGGTCGAAGAGCTCCCGCGTCCCGGCGGTGAACGGGTTGCCCCGCGGCCTGTGCAGGAATGAGAGCCGCACGTCCTGGCCCAACTGCCGCACGAGCCAGCAGGCGGCGGCCGGCACCGGGCTCGCAGCGCCCACGGCGATGTGGCGGGCCGGCGGGGCGGCGGGATCCAAGATCAGCCGGGCGATCGCTGCGGCCATCCGCTCCTCCGGCATCACCACCCCGATCACGTCACTCCTCCCCTCCGCGCCCGGTCTCTACCTGCACGCCCGCGCGCCGCCAACAGGGCGGGCACAGATAAGGCTTGCCTTCCCCGGAACCGCCCCCGTAGTCTCAAGGGAAAAGAAGCAGTCGCGACCAATGCGATCGCGCATGATAGCAGGGAAGGGGGAAACGGCCATGGGTGACCTAAGCCGCCGCGGGTTTATTGCTTCTTCGATTGGGCTCGCCGCCGGAACGCTGGCACGGCCTTATATCGCCAACGCGCAGGCCAAAACCGCGACGGTGTGGGTGAACCAAGGCTTCGTGCCCGCCGAAGACGAGGCGTTCAAAAAGCTCGCTGCCGACTACGAGAAGGCCAGCGGCAACAAGCTCGACTACAGCATCATGCCGTTCATGGCGCAGAACCAGAAGACGATTTCGGCACTGACCAGCGGCGACGTGCCCGATCTTATCTTTATGGATGCACCTGCGACTATCATCGCGCAGAATGCCTGGAACGACAAATTCATCGACGTGACGGACGTGGTTCTGCCGTACGAAAACCTGCTAAGCGACACCGCGAAACTCGGCTCAACCTTCTTCAACAAAGCCGTCGGCAAGCGCAGCTACTATCTCTGTCCGATCAAGCAGGGCGGCACGCCGTTCCATATCTGGGGCAACCTGGTTGAGAAGGCCGGGGCGAAAATTTCCGACATTCCCGACACCTGGGAGGAGCGCTGGAATTTCTTCAAGCCTATGCAGAAAGAGCTGCGCGGCAAAGGGATGCGGAAGATCTACGCGCTCGGGTTGCAAGTGACTACGGTCGGGCCGAACGACGGCAACAACCTCTACCAGCATTTCCTGATTGCCAACGGCGGCAAGGGCATCGTCACGCCGGACGGGCGGCTGCACACGGATGATCCCCAGGTGCGTGAGGCCGCGATCCGCTCGACTACGTTCCTCGCCGACGCCTACAAGCAAGGCTACGTGCCGCCGGAGGCGCTGAGCTGGAGCGATTCCGACGACAATAACGGCTTCCACGAGAAGGTGTTCATCGCCGATTTCGACGGCACGCTCTCGACCGAGCTTGCCATGATCAACAACAAGGAGGATTTCCTCGCGGCCGTGACGCTCGGGATGCCGAAATACAAGGACGGCACTCCGATCCCTTGCCAGGTCGGCGTCGGCGGCGGCTTCATCCCGAAGGGGTGCAAGAACGCCGAGGTCGCCAAGGACCTGATGAAATACTGGATGCAGCCGAAGGTGATGGACGAGAACCTGAAGGCCGGTCTCGGCCGCTGGGTGCCGGCGATCCCGCAGGCGGTGAAGGACGATCCGTTCTGGCTGCATTCGGACGATCCGCACCTCAAGCCCTATGTGGAGGAGGCTGTTCTCGACCCCACGCTGCCGCCGTTCGAGGGCTTCACCCCCGCCTGGGGTCAGGTGGCCGCCGAGCAACTTCAGCAGGGCACGGTCGCCGACGTGGTGAAGAACGGCATGAGCCCGGAGCAGGCGGTCGACAAGGCCTTCAAGCGCATGGAGCAAATCTTCTCGAAGATGTCCTACGGCTGAACCGGGTAGGCGCGCATGAGCACGACGCAACGGGCACTTCCGCTGGGGCGGCCGGTCGGGGCGGCCCGCTTGCGCCATCTCGCCTGGCATGGCGGGCTGATCGGATCGGACTACGCGTGGGCGCTCGCCTTCGCGATTCCCTATCTCGCCGTGTTCCTCGCCTTCGTCGTCTATCCGATCTGCTACGGCATCTGGCTCGGCGGCAATCCGGGGCTGTATCGGGAGCTGTTCGCCGATCCGCGCTATCTTACATCGGTCGTCAACACGCTGCTCTATGTCGGGATCGGCGTGAATCTGAAGATGTTCCTCGCCTTCATGCTCTCGGGCTTCTTCATGCGCAAGCGGTGGTGGGTGAAGGCGCTGCTCGTCATCTTCATCCTGCCGTGGGCCACGCCAGCGCTGCCGGCGTACATGTCGATCCACTGGTTCCTGGATGGACAATGGGGGATGCTCAACAACATCCTCTACCAACTGTTCGGCATCGACGGCCCGGTCTACCTGAATGCGCGCTGGAGCGGGCTCGCCTGCAATATCGGCGCCTATGTCTGGAAGAACCTGCCATTCTGGACCATCATCCTGCTCGCCGGCCGGATGGCGGTGCCGCAGGAACTCTACGAGGCCGCCGACGTCGACGGCGCCACCGGTCTCCGCCGCTTCACCCACATCACCTTCCCGCTGATGGCGAATCTCTACTTCGTATGCACCTTGCTCGATACGGTGTTCGCTCTCGGCGACTTTAACGCGACCTATTTCGTCTCCGGCGGCGGCCCGGCGATGTCGACCGAGGTGCTTGCGACACTCGGCATACGCTACGCCTTCACCGTGGCGCTGCCTCGGCTCGGCGTTGCGACGGTGATGTCGGCGCTGCCGGTTCTGATCCCTCTGGTGATCCTCCTCATGCGCAAGCTCCGGATGTCGGAGCGCCAGCTATGAGTGCGACCGTCGGCAGCCGGCGCATGTCATCGCCGCTCACGTACCGCCTGCGGCGCTACGCCGTTGAGACGCTGTGCCTGCTGTTCGGCGTTGTGCTGGCCGTGTGGTCAGTCACGCCGATTTACAACATGATCGTCATCGCGCTCGAGAAACACGACGACATTTTCAGCGGCTCGATCTGGCCGGAAAGTCCCTCGCTGCACAGCTTCTACATCGTCTTCACCGAGGGGTTCTGGTACCTGGAGCGGTTCTGGCACCAGTTCGGCAATAGCTTCTTCGTCGGGCTGATGACCATGTTCCTCACCCTGCTCATCGGCTCGATGGCAAGCTTCACGGTCGGGCGGATGCGGCTCCGCAATGGGTGGCTGCTGACGAATGCGGCGCTGATGACCTACGTGATCCCGGCCTCGTTCCTGGCGATCCCGTTCTATCGCATCATGCAGATGTACGGGCTCGCCAACAATCTCTGGTCGGTGATCGCCGCGCTCACCACCTTCGCCACGCCCTATGCGATCTTCATCTTCTCGCAGTACGGCAAGTCGATCCCAATGGAGCTCGACGAATCGGCGCGGATCGACGGCGCGAACCCGCTGCAAATCTACTGGCGCATCTATCTCCCCCTGATGGCACCTGCGCTGGTCGCGGTCGGCACGTACGCGCTGCTGCTGGCGTGGAACGAGTATCTCTACAACTTCTTGCTGCTCTCGACGCCGCAGAGCATGACGGTTGCCGTGGCGCTGGCGCAGTTCCTCAACAGCGACGAGTCGCCGTGGAACTACATGATGGCAACCGCGATCGTCTACGCTCTGCCGCCGATCATCCTCTATTACGGGTTCCGCCGCTATATGGCTGCAGGGCTGACGATGGGCGGCGTGAAGGGGTAATCCCCGCGCGGGCGCGGCGATGAGTGGGACGCCGCACGCGCTTGGCCTGAGCCGGTCCGTTGGCCTCAGCCATCCCGCGCGCCCGCCCTGGCGGTTGCGCCCGCAAGGCTCGGATTCCGCCTGGGCGCTCGCCTTCGTCGTTCCCTACGTCGCGGTGTTCCTCGCCTTCGTTGCCTATCCGGTCGCCTACGGGCTCTGGATGGGACATGAGGCGAGCCTGTACGATCTGCTGTTCTCGGACCCGCTTTATCTGACCACACTCGTCAACACGCTGCTTTTCGTCGGCATCGGCGTGAACCTGATGATGTTCCTGGCCTTCCTGCTGTCCGGGTTCTTCATGGGCCGCAGCCTCTGGGTCCGTTCCCTGCTCGCGGTGTTCCTGATCCCCTGGGCGTTGCCGGCGATGGTCGCATTCACCTCGATCCATTTCATGTTGGTTACCCAATGGGGCCTACTCGACAGCATCTGGCGCGCGATGACCGGCGCGGACGGTCCGCTGTTCCTGGTCGGCCGCTGGACCGCGTTCGCCTCGACCGTCGCGGCCTATATCTGGAAATGGCTGCCATTCTGGACCCTGATCTTCGTCGCCGGGCGCATCGCGATCCCGCAGGATATCTATGAGGCCGCCGCGATCGACGGTGCGACCGGTACAAAATGCCTCGTGCATGTCACCTTCCCGCTGCTGGCGAATGTCTATTTGGTGAACACGCTGCTTGCGACCGTGTGGACGCTCGGGGACTTCCCGACCGTCTATTTCGTCACCAGCGGCGCGCCGGCACGCCTCACCGACGTGCTGGCCACCTACGGGTTCCGCGAGGCGTTCGACTTCGGCTATCCGCAGCAGGGTGTGGCCGCGATGATCTCGGCGCTGCCGCTCCTGATCCCGCTGGTGATTCTGCTGATCCGCCGCGTGCAGACGCGGGGGGTGCAGCTATGAGCCTTGCGCTTGCGGCACCGGCCGGGTCCGCGCGGCGGCGGCGGCAACGGCATCGCGCGGTCGCGAAGGCGGGCGCGATCGTGCTCGGCGTCGCGCTACTTATCTGGACGCTGCTGCCCGTCTACAACATGGTGCTCATCGCGCTCGATGCCGACGCCGACGAGTTCACCGGCAGTCTTTATCCTCCCGACCCGGATTTCAGCAGCTTCCGCTCGGTCTGGACCGAGGACTACTGGCTGCTCGAGCATTTCTGGCACCAGCTCGGCAACAGCGTCTACATGGGCGCCGCGACCATGGCGGTGACGGTGCTGATCGGCTCCCTCGCCGCTTTCGCGCTTGGGCGGATGCGGCTGCGCGGCGCGCGCGCCCTCAGCGATGCAGCTCTGCTGACCTATGCGCTGCCGAGCGCGTTCCTCGCGATCCCGTTCGTCCACATCATGCACCTTTACGGTTTGTCGGACAGTTTGTGGGCGGTGATCGCCGCCGAGGTGGCTTTCGCCACGCCCTACGCGATCCTGATCCTGCATCAGTACGGCAAGCTCATTCCGATCGAGCTCGACGAATCCGCGAAGATCGACGGCGCCTCGCCGGTGCAGATCTATCTCCGCATCTACTTGCCGCTGATGGCGCCCGCTTTGGTCGCGGTCGGCACGTTCGCACTGCTGCTCGCCTGGAACGAATATCTCTATCAGTTCCTGCTGCTCTCCTCGCCGCGCAACATGACGGTGGCGGTGGCGCTCGATCAGTTCTTCGACAGCGACGAGGCGCCGTGGAACTACATGATGGCGATTGCCATCCTCTATTCACTGCCGCCGATCGCGGCGTATTTCCTGCTACGCCACCGGATGGTGGCGGGCCTAGCGATCGGCGGGGTCAAGGGCTAGCGGGCGCTGCGGGACGCGCTTACTCCGCTGCCGCCTGGAAGCGCGGCGCAAAGACGAACCGCTCCAGATATGCCGCGAACCCCTCCTCCGTGCGCGCCATCGTGCCGTACTCCGCGAAATGCGGCGCGTCGGCCGGATACTCGTCGAGCAGCCCCGACGGCCAGGCGCCGCGTTCCGCGACGGCCACGGCTTCCACGTACACAGCAGAAATCGTGCCGGCGGCGAGGCGCTCGTCCTCCAGCAGATTGCCGTCGAACATCCGCTCCACCGTCACCAGGCTGCGCCGCGCCGCGTGTGCCATCGTGGCGAGCTCGTGCCGACGGCCGACATAGACGTTGCCCTCGCGGTCGGCCATGACCGCATGGAACGCGGCGATGTCGGGCGACAGCGCGGGCAGCAGCACGATCGGGTCGGACGCCCCGGCGAACGGATTGTCGATCACCTTCCAGTCCGGCCGGTGCGCCAGAATGTCGCTGCCGATGATCCCGCGCAACGGCATGAAGGGCACGCCCTTTTCGGCCGCCTGCAGCATGGTGTGGATCGCCGGGCAGGTGGCGTCGTTCATCGCGATCCGCCCGGCCTTGACCGCGCGGGTGAAGCAGGGCGCCAACCCCGCTTCGCCGAGCGACACACCTGAGCTCTGCACCTCCGCCACGCAGCCGGCGCCGATCAGAAGGTCGGTCGCGTAGCCCGACACCGGCACGCCGAGCAGGCGCAAGCGGCGCTTGCCGGCGCGCACCAAGGCGCGGGCGAATTCCGCGGGCGTGAGCGAGTTGTCCGGCGGCAGCGCCAGCAGCGCGCCGTCCGGCACCGAAGCGGCGAGGGCTTCAAGCGAGACCAGGCTCATCGGTTCACCCCAATGCCTTAGCAAGCGCCTCGGCGCTGCGTCCGTTGGCGATCGCCGCCGACAATCCGTGCCAATGCACGCCGTTCATCCGTGCGAAGGCGTGGCCCGCCGGGTAGGTGTAGCAGGCGATGTGCGGATGGCCCTTGCAAGCTTCGATCACCTTGGTGCGGCCCTCGGCGGGAAAGAATTCGTCCTGGTCGGCGATGTGCACGACGAGCGGTTTGCGGACCTTGTTCAGGTCACCGAGCAGACCGTCGAGCCCGACCCCGTAATAGCTGATGTTGACGTCCGCATCCGACTGCTCCGCCATCATGAAGGCAAGCCGCCCACCCAAGCAGTAGCCCATCGTGCCCACCTTGCCGTTGGAGCCCGGCATGGTGCGCGCATGGGCCACCGTTGCTTTAAGGTCGGCAATCCCCTTCTGCTGGTCGAAGCGGTTCATCAGGTCGAAGGCCTTCTTCCACTCCGCCTCGGTCTTGTCGGTGATGTCGACGCCCGGCTCCAGCCGCCAGAACAGGTCGGGTGCGACGGCGATAAAGCCGAGATCGGCGACCCACGCGGCGGTGTCGCGCATCGACTGGTTCACGCCGAATATCTCCTGGATCAGGACCACCACGCCCGCCGGCTTCTGCTTCGGCTCCGCCACATAAGCCGCGAAGCTGCCCGATCCGTCGGCTGCCTTGATGCTGATGCTGGCCATCGCTCCGCTCCTCTTCGCGCTCCCCTCCTCACTAGGCGACCATAACCTTCCGCGGCTTGGTCTGCACCATCGGCGCCAGCGCTGGGGCGCCGAACGAGGCGGCGCGCCGCTCCGCCGGGACCGGCTGGTAAAGCGTGTCCCGCTGCTGCGGCACCCGCCCGATCGAGCGGATCACCGCCTCCATCTGCTCGGGCGGAAATTCCTGGCCGTGCTCGGTGCCGGCAGCCCGCGAAATGCTCTCGTTCATCAACGTGCCGCCGAGATCGTTGGCGCCCGCCTGGAGGCACACCGCGATGCCCTCCGGCCCCATTTTCACCCAGGAGGTCTGGATGTTGAGAATGAGGGGGTGGAGCGCGAGCCGTGCCACCGCGTGCATCAGCACCGCCTCACGGAAGGTCGGGCCTTTGCGGGCTAGCCCGCGCAAATACATGGGCGCTTCCATATGCACGAAGGGCAGCGGCACGAATTCGCTGAAGCCGCCCGTTTCGGCCTGGAGGTCGCGAAGTGCGAGCAGGTGCCGCGCCCAGGAGGCGGGACGCTCCACATGGCCGTACATGATCGTCGCGGTGGTCCGCAGGCCAAGACGGTGGGCCGCGCGCACGACCGCAAGCCATTGCGCGGTGCCGATTTTGTCCGGCGCGATCACCGCGCGCACCGGATCGTCCAGTATCTCCGCCGCCGTTCCTGGCAGCGTGCCGAGCCCGGCTTCCTTCAGCCGCTCCAGGAACGCGGGCACGCCAAGCCCGAGCGTCGCCGCGCCCTGCGTGACCTCGAGCGGCGAGAAGGCGTGCACGTGCATCTGGGGCAGCGCCGACTTGATGGCGCGGCAAATCCGCAAATAGGTCTCGCCCGTGTAGTCGGGGTGAATGCCGCCCTGGAGGCACACCTCCGTTGCACCCCGAGCCCAGGCCTCCTCGGCGCGGCGCACGATTTCACCAAGGTCGAGGTCGTAGGCCGGCCCGCGCAGCGCTTCGTGGGTCTTGCCCTTGGAGAAGGCGCAGAACTTGCACCCGAAATAGCAGATATTGGTGTAGTTGATGTTGCGGTTGACGACGTAGCGGACCACGTCGCCGCTCACCGCCCGGCGCAGCGCGTCCGCCCGCTCCACCACATGCTCGTAATCGGCGTCGCGGGCGGAAAACAGCCGGACGATCTCGCCCTCGTCGAGCCGGGCGCCGTCGGCGGCCTTCGCCGTCAGATCCGCGATCACTGGATCGACGGCGCGCAGGCGCGCGGGGCGGCGCGGCGGGATCACCGTCAGCCCGGGCGCCCACGCGTCTTCCCGCGCCCAGCCATCCGCGTCCACATTCCGCCGCACTTCGGTCGCGACCGGAGCGGCGAGCCAGCGGGCTGGATCAAGCGCGAAGTCGGGATAGATCGGGAGGCGCGGCACGAGCAGCTTGCCCATCGCCGCAGTGCGCTCCGCCAGCAGCTCTATCGCCGGCCAGGGCGCCTCTGGGTTTACATGGTCGGGCGTCACAGGTGACACCCCGCCCCAGTCGTCGATGCCTGCCGCGATCAACCGCTCATAGACGCCGGGCGAGAGGTTGGGCGGCGCCTGCACGTGAATGTCCTCAGGCAGCACTAGCCGGGCGACGGCGATGCTCCACAGTAGGTCGTCGAGATCGGGTTCCGGCGCGTCCGCGCGCTTCGTTTTCGGCTTGGCGCGGAAGTTCTGGATGATCACTTCCTGGATGTGCCCGTACGCACGATGCACGTCGCGGATCGCAAGCAGCGCCGCGATCCGTTCGGCGCGCGTCTCGCCGATGCCGATCAGGATCCCGGTGGTGAACGGAACCGCAAGCTCGCCCGCGAGCCGGATCGTCTCCAGCCGTACGGCGGGCACCTTGTCGGGCGAGCCGTAATGCACCTGTCCCGGCGCGCACAGGCGCTCGCTGATGCTCTCCAGCATCACGCCCTGGCTCGCGGTCACCTCGCGCAGCGCGGCAATCTCGGCGCGGTTCATCACGCCCGGATTGGCGTGCGGCAGCAGCCCGGTATCCTTCAGCACCAGCGCGCACATCGCTCGCAGGTAGTCGATCGTGCTCGCGTACCCCTGCGCCGCCAGCCACTCGCGCGCCACGCGGTAGCGCAGCTCGGGCTTGTCTCCGAGCGTGAACAGCGCCTCCGTGCAGCCGGCTCGCGCGCCGGCGCGCGCGATCTCCAGCACTTGCTCTGCCGATAGATAGGGCGCGTGTCCCTCGCGCGGCCGCTCGGCAAAGGTGCAATAATGGCAGACGTCGCGGCAGAGCTTGGTTAAGGGAATGAAGACCTTGCGGGAGTAGGACACAACGCGTCCGAAGCGCGCGTCGCGCAGCGCGGCGGCGCGCGCCATCAGCTCGGGCAACTCGGCGGCAAGCAGCTCTGCGATCAGGCCGGCATCGCTCATTCAGGGTTCCTTGCGGACGGCGCATGGCCCGGCGGGCGGGCTCGTCACCCGGCGATCCTGTGGTATCGTGCAGGCAAAGGCAATCAGGGGGATGCGCCATGCAGATCGGATGCAGCGTGCCGACGAGCGGGCCGCTGACGGGTGCGGACAGCATCGCGCGGATCGCCACCGAGGCCGAGATGCTCGGCTTCGACTATGTGACGATCAGCGATCACATCATCATCCCGCGCGACATCAGCTCCAAATACCCGTACACCGAGACGGGCGAGTTCCCGGCCGGCCCGCTGGGCGACCGCCACGAGCAGCTCATGACGGCGATGTTCGTCGCCGCCAAGACCTCGAAGCTGCGGCTCGTCACTTCGGTTATGGTGGTGCCGCACCGCCCGGCGGTGCTGACCGCGAAGCTCCTCTCCACCCTCGATGTGCTGTCGGGCGGGCGGCTGACGCTCGGTATCGGCGCGGGCTGGATGAAGGAGGAGTTCGAGGCGATCGGCACGCCGCCCTTCGAGGAGCGCGGCGCCGTGACCGACGAATATATGATGGCCTGCAAGGCACTCTGGGAGCAGGACGAGCCGCGCTTCGAGGGCAAATACACCCGCTTCGCCAACGTCGTGTTCAAGCCGAAGCCGGTGCAGCGGCCGATCCCGATCTGGGTCGGCGGCGAAAGCGGCCCGGCCATGCGCCGCACCGCGCGCTATGGGAACGCTTGGTATCCGCTCGGCACCAATCCGCAATTCCCGCTCGATACGCTGGAGCGCTACCGCGCCGGGGTGGCGAAGCTCCGCCAGCTCACCGAGAAGGCGAAGCGCGACCCGGCAAGCGTCGGGCTCGCCTATCGCGTCTCCTCGCATCCCTCTGCGCAGCCCAAGGGCACGGTGGACGGCAAGCCCAAGCTGTTCACCGGCGGCCCGGCCGATTTCGTGAGCGACATCCGGGCGCTGGCCGAGGCCGGCGTGGAGCACGTCGATTTCGGTCTGTTCGGCCCGACGCTCGCGGCCACGATCGACAATATGCGCCGCTTCAAGGACGAGGTGCTGGCCAAGGCGCGGTAGTGCCTTCGGCCAAAACGCAGGAGAACGCCATGCAGCTCGGCATCACCATCGACCTCTCCGGCGCGCAGCCGAAACTCGACATGGAGCGGGTGCTGGAGGCCGAGCGGCTCGGCTTCGCCCAGGTCTGGACCGGCGAGGCTTATGGCACCGACGCTGTCACCCCGGTCGCCTGGATCCTTGCCCGCACCACGCGGATCAAGGCGGGCACCGGCATCATGCAGATGCACGCCCGCACCCCGGCGATGGCGGCGATGACGGCGATTACCCTTCAGCACCTCTCGGGCAACCGCTTCCTTTGCGGGGTCGGCGTCTCCGGCCCGCAGGTGGTGGAAGGCTGGCACGGCGTTCCGTACGGCAAGCCGATGCAGCGGACGCGGGAGTACATCGCCATCATCCGCCAGATCCTGGAGCGCAAGGCGCCGCTCGAGTTCCACGGCGACTGCTACCAGATTCCCTATCGCGGGCCGGACGCGACCGGGCTCGGCAAGCCGCTGCGCTCAATCACGCACGGCAATCCGGACCTCCGATTCTACACCGCCTCGATCACCCCCGCCGGCCTGCGGACGGCTGGCGAGGTGGCGGACGGCGTGCTGCCGATCTTCTATTCGCCCGAGAACCCGGCAATCGTCAGCGCGCCGATTCTGGAGGGAATGCGCAAGGCCGGCCGCCCGGCCAATCTCGAACGCTTCGATGTCGCGCCGTTCGTGCGCGTGAAGCTCGGCCCCGACGTGGCCGCCTGCCGCGACGCGATCCGCCCGGAGCTTGCGCTCTACATCGGCGGGATGGGGGCCAGGAGCAAAAATTTCTACAACGACGTCGCCATCAAGCTCGGCTACGGGGGCGCGGCGAAGACGATCCAGGACCTCTACCTGGACGGCAAGAAGGCCGAGGCCGCCGCCGCCGTGCCCGACAAGCTCGTGGACGAGATCAGCCTCGTCGGGCCCGCCGAAATGATCCGCGACCGCCTTGCCGCCTGGAAACAGGCCGCGCGCGATCGCCATGTCGGCACGATGGTGCTCAAGGGGGCGAACATCGAGGCGATGCGGGTGGTAGCCGAGGCGGTGCTCTAAAGTCCGGAGGGCAGACCAGCCCAGGAGCGGGACTGGCCCACGCCCTACGGCAGACGGATGATGATCTTGACCGGAACGGACAAAATCACCACGACCGGCAGGCGCAGCAAGACATGTGTCAGCATGGCTTGATCTCGTTTCCGGCGCCGGCAGGACCATCCTGACTGGCGTTTCTGTTTCTCGGACAAAGCGGTTGCCGCGGTGCTAATCGCCGCCAGCGCAGCAGCCGAGGAGGAGGGCAGTGCGGACCAGCCAAGAGCGCATCCTCACCACCCATGTCGGGAGCCTGCCGCGCGGGGAGACGCTGGCCGCCATGCTAATGGGCGACGGCGCGCCGCCCGGCGCGGCCGCGCGCGAGGCCGAAATCGAACGGCGCGTCGCCCATGTGATGGAGCGCCAGCGCGCGGCGGGCATCGACATCGCCAATGATGGCGAGCAGGGCCGGGTCGGCTTCCAGATTTACATCCCCGAGCGGATGAGCGGCTTCGGCGGGGAATCGAAGCGCCCGGCTCCGCGCGAGTTCGCCGAGTTCCCGGCCTTCGCCGAGAAGGTGCGCGCACGCCTGCCGCGCCGGGCCAAAATCTACGGCGCGCCGCAGGCGATCGGGCCGGTCCGCTACGAAGGCACGGCGGCGATCGAACAGGAGATCACCCGTCTTCAGCGTCATGCCGCGGCGCAGCTGCCACCCTTCGCCGAGTGCTTCATGACCGCGCCCTCGCCCGGAATCGTCGCCACCACCATGCTGAACGCCTGGTACGACAGCCACGAGGCCTATCTGATGGCGCTGGCCCACGAGCTCAGGGCCGAATACGAAGCGGTCGTCGCGGCCGGTCTCGTGCTACAGATCGACGCGCCCGATCTCGCCATGGAGCGGGTGGTGCTGTTCCAGGACCGCTCCGATGCCGAATATCTGCGGCTCTGCGAAATCCATGTCGCGGCCGTCAACGCGGCGCTGGAAGGCCTGCCGGCCGACCGGGCGCGGTTGCATGTCTGCTGGGGCAACTGGGAGGGCCCGCATGTTCACGACATGCCGCTCGAACCGCTGCTGCCGGTGCTCTACCAGGCCCGGGTCGGCGCGCTCTCGATCGAGATGGCCAACCCGCGCCACCAGCACGAGGTCGAGGCGCTGCGCCGCGTGCCGCCGCCGAAGGACATGCTGATCCTGCCCGGCGTCATCGACTCGGTCAGCAACTTCGTCGAGCACCCCGAGGTCGTGGCTCGGCGGCTGGAGGCGGTGGTGGCCGCGCTCGGCGACCGCGAGCGGGTGATCGCCAGCACCGATTGCGGCTTCGGCACCTTTGCCGGCTCCGATTGGGTGACGGAAGACGTGGTCTGGGCCAAGCTCCAGGCGCTCCGCGCCGGCGCGGATATCGCCTCGGCGCGGTTATGGAGCCGCCGGGCGTCCTAGGACTCGCGGCCCGCCCACGACGCAGGCGGACATGGACGCCGCCGCCGCCGCGATCATGCGGGAGCGGCATGCGCACCCATCGCGGTGCGCAGCCCGTCGGGTGCCGTTGACACCCGCCCGGCCGCGCCGTTAAACCCGCCTCCTCGGCGGCCGGCCACCCGGCCGCCGCCGTATTTCTTGGGAACGCTCCGATGTTCGCAGTCGTCCGCACGGGCGGAAAGCAGTACCGCGTCACCCCCAACGCGGTGCTGAAGGTCGAGAAGCTGGAAGCCGCGCCTGACGCGACCATCACCTTTACCGACGTGCTGGCGGTGGGCGACGCCGACGGGCTGACGCTCGGCGCCCCGGTGGTCGGGGGCGCCTCGGTCACCGCCAGGGTGATCGCGCAGGACCGGCTCGACAAGGTGATTATCTTCAAGAAGCGCCGCCGGAAGAACAGCCGCCGCAAGAACGGCCATCGTCAACCCGTCACCGTGCTGCGCGTGATGCGCATCACCGGCGCGAACGGCGCCGTGCTGCGCGCCGCCGCGCCCGCCCCCGGCGAGACCGCCGATGAGGCGGGTGCCGCCCCCAGCGAAGGAGTCTGACACATGGCCCACAAGAAGGCGGGCGGCTCGTCCCGCAACGGGCGCGATACCGAGGGCCGCCGCCTCGGCATCAAGAAGTTCGGCGGCGAGGCGGTGATCGCGGGGAACATCCTGGTCCGCCAGCGCGGCACCAAGTGGCGGCCCGGCCAGAATGTCGGCCTCGGCCGCGACCACACGATCTTCGCCCTGATCGACGGCAAGGTGGAGTTCCGCCGCAAGGCGGGCGACCGGGTGCATGTCTCCGTCGTCCCTGCGCAGAAGGCGGCGGAATAGCCTTACCCGCTGCCCGCTGCCCGCCACCCGACCCTTCGTAGTCCCCTCTCCCTTCGGGGCGAGGGTTAGGGTGAGGGGGGATCCCCGCCCATGAAATTCCTCGACCAAGCCAAGATCTACCTCCGCTCGGGCGACGGCGGCGACGGTGTGGTGGCGTTCCGGCGCGAGAAGTATCTCGAGTTCGGCGGCCCGGACGGCGGCAATGGTGGGCGGGGCGGCGACATCGTGCTCGAGGCCGTGCCCAACCTGAACACGCTGATCGACTTCCGCTACACTCAGCATTTCCGGGCCAGGAAGGGCGGCAACGGGGCGGGCTCGGACCGCACCGGGGCCAATGCGCCCCCGGTTGTCATCAAGGTTCCCGTCGGCACCGAGGTGCTGGACGATGACCGGCAGACGAAGCTCGCCGACCTGACCCGCCCCGGCCAGCGCATCACGCTCCTGCGCGGCGGCGATGGCGGCTTCGGCAACGCCCACTACAAATCGGCCACCAACAGCGCCCCGCGCCGGGCCGACAAGGGCTGGCCGGGGGAGGAGCGTTGGGTCTGGCTGCGCCTGAAGCTGATCGCCGACGCGGGCTTGGTCGGCCTCCCCAACGCCGGCAAATCGACCCTGCTCGCCGCCGCCTCCGCCGCCCGGCCCAGGATCGCCGACTACCCGTTCTCCACGCTCTATCCCCAGCTCGGCGTCGTGCGCCTGTCCGCCGCGCAGGAATTCGTGCTGGCCGACATCCCCGGCCTGATCCAAGGCGCCCATGAGGGCGCGGGCCTCGGTGACCGCTTCCTGGGCCATGTCGAGCGCACCGCCGCCCTCTTGCATCTGATCGACGGCGCCGCCGGCGATGTGGTGCAGGCTTGGCGCACCGTCCGGGCTGAACTTGCCGCCTACGGCGCGGGGCTCCCCGGAAAGCCGGAGATCATCGGGCTGAACAAGGCCGACGCCATGACCCCGCGCGAGGCCGCCGCGCGCCGCGCCGCGCTGGCCCGCGCCTCGGGCCGTCCCGTGATGCTGCTCTCCGCCACCACTGGCCAGGGCGTGCCCGAGGTACTGCGCGCCCTCGCCGCCGCCATCGAAGCTGCCCGCCAGGACCGGGCCGCCTAGCGATGACCGGCCCGCGCCGCTCGGAACCCCCTCTCCCCTCGCCCGCACCAGCGGGAGAGGGGAGAGGCAGGGTGAGGGGTGCGGGCGCCCCGGTCCCCGCCCTCGCCGACGCAACCCGCCTCGTCGTCAAGATCGGCAGCGCGCTCCTCGTCGATCCGGCCAAAGGCGCCCCGCGCGCCGCGTGGCTTGCCGGCATCGCCGGCGACATCGCCGCCCTTCGCGCTCGCGGCGCCGAGGTCGTCGTCGTCTCCTCCGGCGCCATCGCGCTCGCCCGCCGCGCCCTCGGGCTGACCCAGAGGCGGCTGCGGCTGGAGGAAAAGCAGGCGGCGGCGGCCGTCGGCCAGATCAGGCTCGCCCAGGCCTGGACCGAGGCGCTCTCGGCCGAGGGCCTCACCGCCGCCCAGCTTCTCCTGACCTTGGAGGACACCGAGGACCGCCGCCGCTACCTCAATGCCCGCGCCACGCTCGCCACCCTGCTCGGCCTCGGCTGCGTGCCGGTGATCAACGAGAACGATACCGTGGCCACCGCCGAAATCCGCTATGGCGACAACGACCGGCTCGCCGCCCGGGTCGCAGGGATGATCGAGGCCGACCTGTTGATTCTGCTCTCCGACATCGACGGGCTCTACACGGCCGACCCCA
This sequence comes from Acetobacteraceae bacterium, assembly GCA_035685165.1. Taxonomy (GTDB): domain Bacteria; phylum Pseudomonadota; class Alphaproteobacteria; order Acetobacterales; family Acetobacteraceae; genus DATFDN01. Next base: position 42,852 of record DASRBI010000010.1, on the reverse strand, counting down.
AGCGCGACCAGGCCGCCCGCCACATCCCCATCGTGGACGCCCTGACGCAAGAGATCGAGGCGATGGGCGGCGATCCGCCGCCCGGCTACTCCTCGGGCGGGATGCGGACCAAGCTGGAGGCGGCCCGCATCGCCACAGGGGCCGGCTGCGCCATGGCGATCGCCCAGGGCCGCACCGACCGCCCGCTCACCGCCCTGCTGGAAGGCGCTCGCTGCACCTGGTTCCTGCCCGCACCCGAGGGCCGGTCGGCACGCAAGCGGTGGATCGCGGGCAGCCTCGCCCCGCTCGGGACGCTGGTCGTGGACGCCGGCGCCGCCCGGGCGCTGGCTGCTGGGCGCTCCCTGCTCCCCGCTGGGGTCCGTGCGGTCGAAGGCCGGTTCGAGCGCGGCGATCCGGTGCTGGTGCGCGGCCCGGACGGAGCGGCGCTGGCGCGCGGGCTTTCGGCCTATGCGAGCGAGGACGCGGCCCGCATCGCCGGGCACCGGTCCGAGGAGATCGAGCGCATCCTCGGCTGGCGCGGCCGCGACGAGATGATCCACCGCGACGATCTCGTGCTGCTCTGACCCGGTACAACCCGTGCGCCGCGCGGCGAACACCCGGTACGGAATCGCGCGCCGCGGCCCGACACCCGGTACAAAACCCGCGCTCGCGCGCCCTAACCCAGTACGTTTTCCCCCGTCCGCGCCGCGCACCCGGTACAAAAAATCCGCACCGCCCCGAACCCATCCACCTCCGCCCGCGCCCCCGCCGGCACGAGGCAGGTCGCGTCGTATTCCTGGATGATGAGCGGGCCGCGGCGGGGACGGGCGGCAAGCCCGGCGCGGTCCACCACCTCGGTCTCGCGCCAGCCGCCGTCCGGAAACCAGGCGCGCCGGCGCTCTGGAACCACGCAGCGTGCGGGCGCTACCGCATCGGGCAGCCGGGGCCGCTCGGGCACGCCCGAGGCCACCACCGATAGCCCCATCAGCTCGACCGGCTCCCCGAGGGGCGCGCGAAACCCGTAGGTGCGTTCATGCTCGGCGCCGAACAGCGCGGGCAGCGCGGCGAGCAGCGCGGGCGCATCGCCCTCGGGCAGTGCCACCGCGATCTCGCTCGATTGCCCGACATAGCGAACCATCGCGCTGCGGGCGAAGCGCCGCTGCGCGGGCGCGAACCCCTCCCCTTCCAGCCGCGCCGCGCCCTGCGCGGCGAGCGCCTCGAGCACCGCCTGCACAGCCTCCGCATCCGGCGCGTCCAGTTGCATCCGCAAGCTTTGCGACGCGTGGTGCTCGCTCTCCGCAACCAAGAGCCCGAAGGCGCTGAACACGCCCGGCATGGGCGGGACGATGATGCGCGCGATCCCCAGTTCGGCGGCGATCCAGGCGGCGAACAGCGGGCCGTTGCCGCCGAACGCCAGTAGCGCCGCGCCGCGCGGATCGCGCCCGCGCTCCACCGAAACGGCGCGGATCGCCCGCATCATGTTCGCCGTCGCCACCCGTAGCATCCCCCAGGCAGCCTCCTCGACCGAGCAACCCATCGGCGCGGCAAGCTCGCGCGCCACCGACGCGCGCGCCGCCTCGGCATCGACGCGTAGCGCCCCGCCGACGAGCCCTTGGGGATCGAGATAGCCGAGCACCAGGTTGCAATCGGTAATTGTTGGCACGGTGCCGCCGCGGCCGTAGCACACCGGCCCGGGATCGGCGCCTGCGCTCTCCGGACCAACTTTCGGCGCGCCCGCGCGATCCAGCCGGCACAGGCTGCCGCCGCCCGCGCCCACCTCCGCGAGGTCGATCGCCGGCAGCTTCAGCATGTAGCCGGCGCCGACGAGCAGCCGCGACCCCGCCATCACACCCGCGCCCACCTCCAGCGCCTCGGTGCGTGCCGGCCGGAAGTCCTCGACGAGCCCCGCCTTGGCGGTGGTGCCGCCCATATCGAACGTAATCACCCGCTTCTCGTGCAGCCGCGCCGCCAGCACCGCGCCACCCACCACGCCCGCCGCCGGCCCGCTTTCCACGATGCGCGCCGGCTGTTCGGCAGCGAACGCGGCGGCGGCGAGCCCGCCGTTCGATTGCATCAGGCGCAGCGGCGCCTCGATCCCCATCGCCCGCAGCCGCGCGGCCAGTTCGGTCAGATAGGCGCGCACTACCGGTTGCACATAGGCGTTGATCACGGTGGTGCTGGTGCGCGGGTATTCCCGGATCTCCGGCAGGATTTCGTGGCTCACGGAAAGCGCCGCTGCCGGCATCGCCGCGCGCACCATCGCCGCCAGCTCACGCTCGTGCGCCGGATTGGCGTAGCTGTGCAGCAGGCACACCGCCACGCTCTCTACCCGTTCCTCCTGCAACCGCGCGATCGCCGCGGCCGCGCTCGTTCGGTCGAGTGGCACGGCAACCGTGCCGTCATGGCGTATCTTCTCAATCACTTCCGTCCGCAAGCGCCGCTCGACCAGCGGCTTCGGCTTCTCCCACGCCATGTCGTAGAGCCGCGGCATCCGCAGGTCGCGAATCTCCAGCGTGTCGCGAAAGCCCGCCGTCGTGATCAGCCCCGTGCGGGCACCCTTGCCCTCCAGGATCGCGTTGGAGCCGATGGTCGTCGCGTGCAGCACCTCGCGCACCGGCATATCCAGGAGCGCGCGCAATCCTTCCGCGATCCCTTCCGTGTAGTCGTGTGGCGTGGAGGCGATCTTGTGCGTCCGCACGCGCTCCCCGTCGATCGCCACGAGGTCGGTGAACGTGCCGCCGATATCGATGCCGATCCGCAGGGTCATGCGCTCCCCGCGCGCTCCGCCCGCCCGGCCACTTCCTCGCGGTCATTCTCGCGCGCGCCGTCTTGCATGGCGATCCTCCGCCCCTGCTCCGCACAGTCTATGCCACCAACGCCAAGCTAGAGCCCTCCCTTCCCTCGCGGGAGGGGGTCAGGGGGAAGGGTCCATCGCGCCTACCCCACATGCCGCAGCACCCAGATCGCCGCGATCCCCGCCGCCATCGTCGCAGGCAAGTTCCGCGTGAGGATCGCCACCGCCGCCGCGACCGCGCCCGCCGCCCATTCGCGCGGCCCGCCCGCCATCAGCGACACCGCCACCAGAGACACCACCAAGCAACCCGGTAGCGCATGCAACGCCCGCGCCCACGCGCCTGAACGCGGCAGGCGCTGACCCACCAGCACGCCGGAAAGCCGGATCGCGAGCGTCCCCGCGGCGAGCCCTGCGATCACCGTCCAGTTCCTATCCACGGCCCGCCGCACCCGCCGCCGCCGCGCCCAGCACGCCGCCCAGGATCAGCGCCCAGGAGGCACCGATCCATCCGGTTCCGATCGCAACCGCCACGGTCCCCGCCGCGACCGCCCACGGCAGCCAATCCGCACGCCCGCGCCAGAGCGAGCGCGCGATGGCGATGAAGGCGGCGGTGAAGGCGAAGTCCATGCCGAGCGAACTTGGTTCCGGCAGCGCGCGGGCGAACATCAGGCCGCAAACGGTCGCCGCGCACCAAACGGAAATCAGGCACAGCCCGCCACCAACCAGATACCAGTAGCCGAGAGCACGTCCTTTGGCGCGTTCGGCCAGCATCAGCGCCCAGTTCTCGTCGGTCGTCATGTGCGCGCCGAGCGCGAGTTGCCACCAGGGCCGCCCCGCATAGACCTCGCGGATCGAGCCGGTGATCAGCAACAGCCGCAGATTGAGCGCGAGCCCCGCCAGCAGCGCCGCCGCCGCTCCCGCGCCCGCCACCAGCCGCTGCGTGGCGAGAATCTGCGCCCCGCCCGCGAACACCAATGCGCCCATCACCCCGAGCTGCCCCGCCCCGAACACCGCCTGCGACGCGAGCAGTCCGAAAGCGAGGCCGTACACCAGCACGCCGATGGCGAGCGGATAGATCTCGCGCGCGCCGGCAAGGCATTCGGAGAACGGGGCGGATCGCGCTTGCATCAGCTGCTGCCGGCCAACGCCTGATCCCGATTAGCGCGCCGCAGCCGGCGGCGCGGCGACCTCCGCCCTCACCTCCGCCCCCGGCAGCGCCGCCGGGGCATCGGCCATCCACGCCCGCAGCAAGGTGTAGCTAACCGCCAGCACGGTCGGCCCGACGAAAATGCCGACCAAGCCGAACGCCGAAAGCCCGCCCAGGACGCCGGCCAGGATCAGCACCAGCGGCAGTTGCGCGCTGCGCTTCATGAGCAGCGGCCGCACCACGTTGTCCGTCACCAGAACGATCACCGTGGCAACCAGCAATACCGTCCCGTGCACGGTTCGTCCGGACCAAAACATCCAGATCACCGCCGGAATGAGCACAATCCCCGGCCCGATCTGGATCACGCAGGCGAAGAACAGCAGGGCCGTCAGCACAGCGGTGAACGGCATTTGCACGATCGCGAACGCAACGCCGCCGATGACCGCCTGGAGGAGCGAGGCGGCGACCACGCCGAGCGCGACGCCGTGGATCGCGCGCGCGACCAGCAGCACCGCCTCCTCGCCGCGCGGCCCGCCGAGCCGCCGGCCGAACTGACGCACCAGCGCCGCACCCGCTTCGCCATGCGCGTACATGATCGCGGCGATCACCACGGTCATGAGGAACTGCACGAACGCGATGCCGACCCCGCCCAGCAGGGAAACCAGGAACCGCGCCGCCTGCCCGAGATAGGGCGTGAGGTCGGGCGCCAGATCGCGCAGGCCGAGATTGCTGACGCTGTTCCAGGCGGCGGCCGCGCCGTCGCCGAACAACGGCACGCCGGCCAGCCAGCCCGGCGCCCCCGGCACACGGAACGTGTCGAGCGATTGGACGAATTCCACCATGAGCCCGGCTTTGGCGATGATGACGTTGACGGCCAGCCAGAAGGGCACGATGACGATCATGACCAGTCCAACCGTCATCACCGTCACCGCGAGCCACCGTCGCCCGCCAAGGCGGCGCTCCACTTGCAGCATGATCGGCCAGGTGGCGACCACCAGGGTCACCGCCCAGACGATCGCCGCGACGAACGGGCGCATCACCCAGAACGAGGCCAAAGCCAGCCCGGCGATGAACATCACCGCCAGCGAGGCGCGAGTCACATCGTTCCATACGGGCTGGATCGGGCGTTCCATCAGCAGGGGCAGTCTCGCGCCTCCCGCAGCTCCCCGTCAAAGAACCGTATCAGCCGCGCGCGCGCAGCCGCTCCGCCCGCAGCGCCGCCGTGGCCGCCGCGTCGATCTGCGGCGGGTCGCCCTGCGCCACCACGCCATAATCGCGCGCGGCACCTTCGATCGTCACCAGCCCGTCGCGCAAATCCTTGGCCACCAGGGCCAGATCGCGCGTCACCGGATCGCCCCAGCCGCCGCCACCCGGCAGATCGTGGCGGAACACCTCGCCCTTGCGGAAGGTGCGGGTGATCTTGGCGTGCAGCCGCTGCTCGCCCGGCCCGGGGTTGAGCACGTTGCGCCCCGCCGCGCCCGGCCCGCCGCCCGCAAGCCCATAGGGCCGGTGCGTCTGGCGGTCGGCGCGCACCTGCAAGATGCCTTCATCGGCAAGCATCCGCCAGGTGCGCCGCGTCGCCACGCCGCCGCGGTATTTCCCCGCTCCGCCGGTATCGGGGATGAAGTTGTTGTCCAGCACCTCCAGCGGATATTCCGCCTCGATCATCTCCACGCTGAAGCTCGCCATGTTGGCGAACATCGTCGTGTTGCCCTCGAGTCCGTCCGCCCAAGGCCGGGCGCCCCACGCCGAGGAAAGGAAGTCCACATAAATAAACGGCCGCCGCGCGGCGTCGTAGCCGCCCACCGTGACCCCCGTATTGCCGCCGTCCGAGGCGGCGAAAACGCGGTCGGGATACAGCATCGCCAGCGCACCGAAGGCGGTGTCGGCGCAGCGGAAGCCGGTCAGCCCGCGCGCCGCGCAGGCGGCAGGCGGCAGCGCGTTGGTGATGGTGCCGGGCGGCCCGATCACGCTGATCGCGCGGAACACGCCGTCATTGTTCGGCATGTTCACCGACATCACGCATTTGGCCGCCGTGTAGCTCGCCGCCGCCGTGTAGCTCCAGGTGTTGTTGATCGCCCCTTTTACTTGCGCGGCGCTGCCCGTCCAGTCGAACGTCATCTGTTCGCCCTGCTTGCGGACGGTGCAGACCAGCCGGATCGGCACGCCAGCGTCGATCTGGTCGTCGTCGATCCAGTCGGTGAAGCTCGCCTCGCCGTCCGGCAGCTCGGCAAGGCACGCGCGCGTCAGCCGCTCGCTGTAATCGAGCGCCTCCGCCATCCCGCGCGCCACGCCGTCGGAGCCATGCCGCGCCACCAATTCCGCCATCCCGCGCGCGGCGATCTCGCAGGCGGCAAGCTGGCTCCGCAGATCGCCGAACACGCGGCCCGGCAGGCGCACATTGCGCTCGATTATACGGAACAGGGTCGGGTTCGGCTGGCCGCGCTCATAGAGCTTGAGCGGCGGAATCCGCAGCCCCTCGGCAAAGATCTCGGTGCTGTCGGAAGCATTGGAGCCCGGCACGCGCCCGCCGACGTCGGTGTGGTGGCAGATCGTCGCCGCCCAGGCGAGCACGCGCCCGTTGGCGAACACCGGTCGGAACAGGAAAATGTCCGGCAGATGCATCCCGCCCTCGTAAGGGTCGTTCAGGATCAGCACGTCGCCTTCGGCGATGTCTGTCCCGAACCGCGCGAGTGCCGCCTTCAGCGCCACCGGAATGCTGCACAGATGCCCCGGCAGGCTGAGGCCCTGCGCCACCAGCCGCCCCTCGGCGTCGCACAGCGCGGCGCTGTAGTCCATGATGTTCTTCAGCACCCCGGAATAGGCGGTGCGGTAGATGGTCAGCACCATCTCGTCGCCGATTGCGGCGAGCGCATTGCGGAACAGCTCGGCGTCAATCGCGTCCATGCCCGGAGCGAAACACCGATCCCCGCGCAAGACAACGCCCGCTACGAGCGGCTATAGCCGCCGCGGAACATGAGCAGCGCGAAGGCCCTTACTGCCAACGGCTTCGGCCGCAACGACCGCGAGCGACGCGGGCGGCTCGCGCCCTCCGTCACCGTTTCGGCGCTGCTCCACCTGGTGCTGCTGGCCGCCGCCATCCTGCTCGCGCACCGGCAGATCGAGCAGCCCGAGTGGTCGCCGCCCGTGTCGGTGCCGCTGATCTTCGAGGGCGGAGGCGCGAAGCAGCCGGAAATCGCCGCCCCGCAGCCCACGCCCGCGCCCCGGCCCTTGCCCGAGTCCGCGCCCTCGCGCGCCACTCCCGAGTCGCCGCCGCAGCCGGAGCCGCAACCCCAGGCTGCCCCCGTCCCGCCGCCACCGGTCGCCGTGCCGCCGCAGCCACAAACCCAGCCCCGGCCCGAACAGGCAGCGCCGCCGCAGCCCAAGCCCGCCCCGCCGCCGCCAATCCCGCCCCAGGCGCGGCCCTCGCCCGAGCCCGAGATCCAGGCGATCCCCTTGCCGCCGCCTCCCGCCCCCGCCGCGCCGCCGCGCCCCGCCGCTCGCCCGCTCGCCCCGCCGCGCCCGGTGTTCCCGCCACCGATGAATTTCTCACTCGGCCGTCCCGCCGCACCTTCCTCACGCCCGGCGCCCGAACGGCTCGGGCGGGGAATCGACCTCTCGCTCGGCCACGGCGTGCTCGGCGCACCGGAAACGAAGATTTTCGGCCGTTCCGACAGCAAGGAAGTCGGCCCCGACTGGTTCAACGAGTTCGAGGCATGGTGGGAGCGCCATTCCTATTACCCGCCGCAGGCCGGGGAGAACGGCGAGCAGGGCGATGTCGGGCTTGACCTCGTGATCCGCCGCAACGGCGACGTGGAGAAGGTCGCGATCGTCTCGCGCTCCGGCTCGCAATGGCTGGACATGGCCGCGATCGCCGTGTTCCGCAACGCGCACCTGCCGCCACTTTCCTCCGAACACGCCGAGGAAGTGCCGCTGCACCTGACGATCCACTACGTCATCATCCACCGCTGAGCGGGCCGCCGCCCAAATCGCTGCCCACCTGCTTGTGCCCCGTCGCGGGCTCAAGAAGCCGTAATCGGCGCTCCCCGCTCCGTCCGCGAGCTTATCTTTCCTTAAGCCGCGCCGAGGAGCTTTTCATGCCGCCTGCGATCCTGAAGTCCCGCCTTCGCGAAGGTCAGCCGTTTCCCCTCGGCGCCACCTGGGACGGGCTGGGCGTCAATTTCTCCCTGTTTTCCGCCCACGCCGAAAAAGTGGAGCTGTGCCTGTTCGATGACGCGGGCGAGCGCGAGGCCGAACGGATCGAACTCCCCGAATACACCAACGAGATTTTCCATGGCTACCTGCCGGACGCCCGGCCCGGCACGCTCTACGGCTACCGCGTCCACGGCCCCTACGCGCCGGAAGAAGGGCACCGGTTCAACCCCAGCAAGCTGCTGCTCGATCCCTACGCCAAGGCGCATATCGGCCGGCTCACTTGGGATCACGCCTGCTTTGGCTACACGATCGGCGCCGAGGGCGACGACCTGACCTTCGACGAGCGCGACAGCGCGCCTTTCATGCCGAAATGCCGCGTCATCGACCCCGCCTTCACCTGGGGCCGCGAGCGGCGGCCCGAGGTGCCATGGGAACGCACCGTCATCTACGAGCTGCACGTCAAGGGATACACCAAGCTGCATCCCGCGGTGCCCGAGAACCTGCGCGGCACCTATGCAGGGCTTGGCCAGAAGGAGGTTGTCGATTACATCCGTTCGCTCGGCGTCACCGCGGTCGAGCTGCTGCCGATCCACACCTTCGTCGACGACAGCCATTTGCTCGAGAAGGGGCTAGTCAACTACTGGGGCTACAACACGATTGGCTTCTTCGCCCCCGATCCGCGCTATGCCGCCATCCCGAGCTTCGTGTTTTCCGAATTCAAGGAGATGGTCGCACGCCTGCACGATGCCGGGCTCGAGGTGATCCTCGACGTTGTTTACAACCACACCGCCGAGGGCAACGAACGCGGACCCACGCTCTCCTTCCGCGGCATCGACAACGCTTCCTATTACCGGCTGCTGCCCGAGCAGAAGCGGTACTACATCAACGATACCGGCACCGGGAATACCTTCAACACCGACCATCCGCGGGTCCTGCAGATGGTGACGGACTCGCTCCGCTACTGGGTGACCGAGATGCACGTGGACGGGTTCCGCTTCGACCTCGGCACCATCCTCGGCCGCGAACCGGGCGGCTTCGCTCAGAGCAACGGCTTTCTCGATGCCTGCGCGCAGGATCCGGTGCTCTCGCAGGTGAAGCTGATCGCCGAACCTTGGGACATCGGCCCCGGCGGCTATCAGGTCGGCGGTTTCCCGCCCGGCTGGGCGGAGTGGAACGACAAGTTCCGCGACACGGTGCGGGAATACTGGAAGGGCGATGAGGGCAAGCTGCCCGACCTCGCCACCCGCCTAGCCGCCTCGGCCGACGCGTTCAACAAGCGCGGGCGCAAACCGTGGGCGAGCGTCAATTTCGTCACCGCCCACGACGGGTTCACGCTGCACGACCTCGTTTCCTACAACCACAAGCACAATGAGGCGAACGGCGAAGAGAATCGCGACGGCACCGACAACAACCATTCCTGGAACCACGGCGCCGAGGGTCCGACGGACGATCCCGAGATCGCCGATCTGCGCGACCGGCAGAAGCGCAACCTGCTGGCGACGCTGCTGATGGCGCAGGGCACGCCGATGATCCTGGCGGGCGACGAATTCGGCCGCACCCAGCAGGGCAACAACAACGCGTATTGCCAGGACAACGAGATCAGCTGGGTGAACTGGGAGATCGACGAATATAACCGGCTGCTGATCGACTTCGTGCGCCGGCTGACCGCCGTCCGCAACGCCTTCCCGATCCTGCGCCGCAACCGCTTCCTCACCGGCGCATACAACCCGGACCTCGACGTGAGCGACGTGCGCTGGCTGACGCCGGCGGCGACCGACATGGGCGACGAACAATGGAACGACCCTTCCGCCCGCTGCCTCGGCATGTTGCTCGACGGCCGCGCGCAAGCCACCGGGATCAAGCGCCCGTCGCTGGATGCAACCGCGCTCATCATCTTCAACGCCCACCATGACGTCGTGAACTTCCGCATCCCCGCCGTGGTCGGCGGCACGCGCTGGCGGCGGCTGCTGGATACCAACCTGCCGGAAGCGGTCGGCGCGCTCGAGGTGCGGACGGGCGAGGACTATCTCGTGACCGCCCGCTCGCTGGTCGTGCTGGCGCTCGACTCCGACGACGCCCCTTCGGTCGCGCTGCATCGAGCCCGCCAGGCGCTCCGCGCCGTCGCCGACGAACCCGCCGCCGTCCCCGCAGCGGCGGCGGCATCGCCCGAGGTGGAGGAACCGGAACCCGCCCCCGCCAAGTAGCCCCGCGCGGGAACTGTCGGCCGGCGGCTGTTGTCGTCATGCCTGGGCTTTGCCCGGCCATGACAATGCGTGGGGGTGCCACGCCTAGCGCGGCACTCGCGCAAGAACGCTGCCCCTGGCTATACGGGGCCGATGCCCGCCCGGCCCACGCTGAAGATCGCCGCCAATGTCGTGCTCGACGGCGCGCTCGCCGCGCTGGCCGTGCCGCTGGCGCGTTGGATCGCCGCCCCGGCCGCGCCCGCGCTCGAACCCCTTTGGCCGGTCGCCGCCGGGGCGGCCGGGCTGGTGCTGGCCGGGCTGCCCTTTGGCCTGCACCGCCAGTATTGGCGCTTCGCCGGCCCCTCCGATCTCCTCCATCTCGCCGGGGCGAGCGTCGGCGCCGCCGCCATCCTCGCCGCCGCCACCACCGGGCTCGGCCTGCCCAACCCAGCCCTCCCGGCCGTGTTCGCGCTCGCCCTCTTCGCCCTGCTCGCCGCACCGCGCCTTGCTCTTCAGGCCCGCGAGGCCCTGCCCGGCCCCCCCGCCGGCGAGGCCCGCGCCGAGGGCACCGCCCTTCTCGCCGGGGCTGTTGAGGACGCGGACCTGTTTCTTCAGGCGCTCCGGAGAGAGCGGGAGCCCTCGCTCCGCGTCGCGGGCCTGCTCGCCCTCGGTGCCCGCCAGCCGGGACGGCGCATCCAGAACCGTCCGATCCTCGGCACCGTGGACGACGCCGCCGCCGTTCTCGCCCGCCTCCACGAGGCAGGCCGGCTGCCCCGCCTGCTCGTGCTCGTGTCACCCGACCTGATCGGCAGCCGCCTCGCCGCGCTCTTGGAAGAAGCCGAGCGCTACGGCATGGCCGTGCGTCAGGCGCCGCGCCTCACGGCGCTCGACACCGCCGAACCCAAGCCGATCGATCTCCGCCCGGTCGCCATCGAGGATCTGCTGAACCGCCCGCAGGTGCCGCTCGACCGCGAGGGCATGGCGCGGCTGATCCAGGGCAGGCGGGTGATCGTCACCGGCGCGGGCGGCACCATCGGCAGCGAGCTTGCCCGCCAGATCGCCGGGCTCGGGCCGGAGCTGCTGATCCTGCTGGATAACGGCGAATACGCGCTCTGGCAGATCGAGCTCGAACTGGCCGAGCAGAATCCGGCGGTGCCGCGCCGCGCGCTGCTTGCCGACATTCGCGACGAGCGACGCATCCGTGACATTTTCGATCGCCTCCGCCCTGAGCTTGTGTTCCACGCCGCCGCGCTCAAGCACGTGCCGATGGTGGAGGCGAACCCGCTCGACGGGCTGCTGACGAACGTCGCTGGAACGCGCCACGTGGCCGACGCCGCCCGCGCGGTGGGCGCGGCGGCGATGGTCTTCATCTCCACCGACAAGGCGGTGAACCCCACCAGCGTCATGGGCGCCTCCAAGCGCCTCGCCGAGATGTACTGCCAGGCGCTCGACATCGCCGCGCAGAAGGGGGGCGCGGGGATGCGCTGCGTCACCGTGCGCTTCGGCAACGTGCTCGGCAGCACCGGCTCGGTGGTGCCGCTGTTCCAGCGCCAGCTCGAGCGCGGCGGACCGCTGACGGTCACGCACCCCGACATGCGGCGCTATTTCATGACCGTGCGCGAGGCGGTGGGCCTCGTCTTGCAGGCAAGCGTCGTCGGCACGGCCGCCGCCGGGCTCCCCGAAGCGGCGCAGGGCGGCATCTTCGTGCTCGACATGGGCGCGCCGGTGAAGATCGTCGATCTCGCGCGGCAAATGATCCGCCTCGCCGGGCTGCGGCCCGATGTGGACGTGCGGATCCAGTTCACGGGCCTGCGCCCTGGCGAGAAGCTCTATGAGGAGCTGTTTCACGGCAAGGAGCCGCCGAAGCCCACCCCCTATGCCGGCCTGCTGATGGCCGCCCCGCGCACGGCAGACCCGGCATTCGTCGGACGCGCGATCGAGGAGCTTGCCGCCGCCTGCCGCGGCGGGCAGGAACGGCTCGCCCTGACCCTTCTCGGCCGGCTCGTGCCGGAATTCGAGCACAACGCCGACGGAGCCGTTCCCATGGTGACGCGCACATGAGCAATGCCGCCGCGCAGCCGGCGATCCCTTTCCTCGACCTCAAGGCCCAGCAGAAGCGCATCGAACCGGAGTTGCGGCGGCGCCTCGAGGCGGTGCTTGCGCATTGCCAGTTCATCCTCGGCCCCGAGGTCGCCGAGCTCGAGGAAAAGCTCGCCGCGTTCTGCGGCGCGCGCCATTGCGTCGGCGTCAGCAGCGGCACCGACGGACTCCAGATCGCGCTGATGGCCGAAGGCATCGGCCGCGGCGACGCGGTGTTCCTCCCCGCCTTCACCTACACCGCGACCGCCGAGGTGCCGCTCGTGCTCGGTGCCACGCCGGTGTTCGTCGATGTCGATCCCGCCAGCTTCCAGATCGATCCCGCGCATCTGGAGGCACGCATCAGCGAGGTGCGCCGCGCGGGCAGGCTGCGCCCGCGCGCGCTGATCGGCGTCGATCTGTTCGGCCAGCCGGCGGACTGGCCGGCGCTGCGCGCCATCGCCGCGCGCGAGGGGCTATTCGCCTTGGACGATCTCGCGCAGAGCTTCGGCTGCGCGCTCGGGGGCAAGCGCCTCGGCGCCGCGGCGGAGGCCACCGTCACCAGCTTCTTCCCCTCCAAGCCGCTCGGCGGCTATGGCGACGGCGGGGCGATGTTCACCGACAGCGCCGAGCGCGCCGCGCTCTACCGCAGTCTCCGCACGCACGGCGAGGGCGCCACGCGCTACGAGGTGCTGCGCACCGGCATGAATGGCCGCCTCGATTCCATTCAGGCCGCCGTGCTGCTCGCGAAGCTAACGGTGTTCGAGGAGGAGCTGGCGCGCCGCGAGGAAGTGGCGCGCCTCTACGACCGCCGCCTCGCGGGCGCGGTGCAGGTACCCGCGCGGGTGCCGGACAGCACCGCTGCCTGGGCGATCTATTCGATCCTGCTGCCCGATGCGGCCAGCCGCGACCAGGTGCTGTCCGGTTTGCGTGCGCGCGGCGTGCCGACGGCGATCTACTATCCGCGCCCCTTGCACCTGCAACCGGCCTACGCGCCGCACCACGACGGCGCGGCGCTGCCGGTGTCGGAATCGCTCGCCCAGCGCATCCTCGCGCTACCGATGCACGCCGATCTCTCCGAGCAGGCGGTCGCGCATATCTGCGATTCCGTGCTTGCCGCGCTAGGTGCAAACCGGAGCGCCGCCTGATGAGCCTGTGGTCGGACTTCCTGACGAACGACCAGCGCCTGATCCATAAATGGACGCACTTCTTTCCGGCCTATGAGCGGCATCTGGCCCGCTACAAGAATCGCCCCTGCCTGCTGATCGAGATCGGCGCGGGCGAGGGCGGGTCGCTGCAAATGTGGAAACGCTGGCTCGGCCCCTACGCGCAGATCGTCGGCCTCGACATTCGCACCGACTGCGCGGATTTCGAGGAGCCGCAGATCGCGGTGCGGATCGGCCATCAGGCCGACGCCGCGTTCCTCGACCGCGTGCTCGCTGAGTTCGGCTCGCCTGATATTGTCATCGACGACGGTACGCATGTCATGCAGCACATGACGGCGACGTTCCGGCACCTGTATCCGCGGATGGACCGCAACGGCGCTTACCTCGTCGAGGATCTGCACGCCTGCTACTGGCCGGAATTCGGCGGCGGCTTGCGGCGCGAAGGCAGCTTCCTGGAGCTCTGCAAGGCGCTACTCGACGAGCTGAACGCCGACCTGAGCCGCGGCGCGGTGCGACCGACCGACTTCACGCGGTCAACCCTGTCGATGCACTTCTATGACAGCCTCGCAGTGTTCGAGCGCGGCCGGCATCTGCCGAAACACGCGCCGCAGACGGGGCATGGGGTGAGGTAGCTACTCACATCGCCGCCTCCGCCACCGGGTTCAGAGGCACTTGAACGCCTCGAACGGCTCGGCGCAGTCGAGGCACCGGTGCAGCGCCTTGCAGGGCGTGGTACCGAACGCACTCAGCAGTTCCGTCCGCGTGCCGCCGCAGGCGGGGCAGCGCAGGGCCGGGCGCTCGAACAGTGCGGCGCGCGCGGCGCCGAGCGGTGGCGGCACGATGCCGTGCGCCGCCAATTTTTCCCGCCCCGCCTCGGTGATCCAGTCCGTCGTCCAGGCCGGCGCCAGCACGGTCCGCACCCGCGCCCCGCCGATCCCTGCCCGCTCAAGGGCCGACGCAACTTCCTCCGCGATCAACCTTGTCGCGGGGCAGCCGATATAGGTCGGGCTGAGCGCCACCTCGATCGCGCCGTCCTTCGCCGCCGCGCCGCGCACCATGCCGAGCTCGCCGATGGTAAGGAACGGCAATTCCGGATCGGGCACCACGGCGGCCACCTCCGCCGCCCGCGCGGTCAGCGCCGCTTCATTCACCATGTCGCCCCCGGATAGGCGCGCTGGAGGTGCTGCATTTCGGCGAGCATGTGGCCGAGCTCCTCGCCGTGCCGTCCCTGCCGGCCGCCGCTGCGCGGAAAGCCCGGCTCGGGACGCGCCAGGGTCGCCCGCGCGAGCACATTGCCCACCGTCCGCTCCCATTCGCCGCGCACCGAGGCCAGATCGGGCGCCGCACCGTCGGCGACCATCGCCCGCTCCACGTCGTCGTCGGCGAACATCTCGTCGGTGAAGCGCCAGAGCCAGTCGAGCGCCGCTTCGGTGCGCCGACGGCTCTCATCGGTGCCGTCGCCCAGCCGAACCGTCCATTCCGCCGCATGGCGCAGATGGTAGGCGGCCTCCTTCTCGGCTTTCGCCGCGACGGCGGCGATGGCGGCATCAGTGGAACTGGACGCCAGCCGCCAGAACGGCGCCATCACCGCGCTGTAGAGCAACTGGCGCACGATCGTTCGCGCGAAATCCCCGTTCGGCTGCTCGACGATCAGCAGATTCAGATAGTCGCGCTCGCCGCGCAGATAGGCGAGCTGGTCCTCGTCGCGCCCCAGCGCCGCCCCGACCTCCTGATACAGCGCGCGCGCCAGCCCGATCTGGTCGAGCGCGATGTTCGCCAGCGCCAGGTCCTCCTCCAGCATCGGCGCATG
Source organism: Acetobacteraceae bacterium (assembly GCA_035685165.1). Classification (GTDB taxonomy): domain Bacteria; phylum Pseudomonadota; class Alphaproteobacteria; order Acetobacterales; family Acetobacteraceae; genus DATFDN01. Next base: position 27,542 of record DASRBI010000010.1, on the reverse strand, counting down.
GCCGCACCATTCCGACAAACGGTGCCCCAGCACCAGCGCGTCGTCGGCGCGGCGCAGCAGCCAGACCACGCGCGGCTCCTTGGTCATGGCCCTCAGATAGTGTCCTTCGATCCCTCTGGACAACCACGGGCCGAGGGATGTCCTGTCCTTCGGTGGACGATCCGCTCGCGCTCGCCGTGCTCGCCGCGCTGGCCGCCGCCCTGGCGGCAATCGCGCTGCGCCTGCTCGCGAAACTCCGCCGGGAGCGCGCCGAGACCGCGCGACTCCAGGGGCTGCTCGCCCGCGGCACCGCGCAGATCGAGGCCATGCGCGGCACGGACGGGGCAGTCTTGGAGCGGCTGCCGGATCCGGTGATCGTGCTCGATCAGACCCGCGCGGTGCGCCGCATCAACGAGGCTGCGCGCGCGGCTTTCGGCGCCGACATCCCCTCCGTGCTTCGCAACCCGCAGCTCCGGGCGGCGGCGGAGCGCGCCATGGCGGCGCAGGCGCCGCAGAGCGCGGACCTCACCCTGCCGGTCCCGGTGCGGCGCGAGGTGCGGGCGCATGTGGTCCCGATCAGCCCGCCAATGAGCGACGGCGGCTGCCTCGTGATGGTGCTCTCCGACCGCACGCGGGAGCGTGCGGTGGAGCGGATGCGGGCCGACTTCGTGGCTCACGCGGGCCATGAGCTACGCACCCCGCTCGCCTCCTTGATCGGCTTCATCGACACGCTGCGCGGCCCGGCCGCCAGCGATCCGCCGGCCCAGCAGCGATTCCTGGAGATCATGGCGCAGCAAGCCGCGCGGATGAACCGGCTGATCGACGATCTGCTGAGCCTGTCGCGAATCGAGCTGGCCGAACACCAGCCGCCGTCGGAGCCGGTGGACCTCGCCGATCTGATCGCGGCGCTGGTCGCTGCCTTCGAGCCGCGCTTGCCGGAGCGACGCGTCAGCATCCGCCTCGACCTCGCGCCGGACCTGCCTGATGTGGTGGGCGACGCCGATCAGCTCGCACAGGTGATCCAGAACCTGCTCGACAACGCGCTGCGCTATGGCCGGGAAGGGGGAGCAATCACGGTCCGCGCCCAGCCCGGCGGCCCGGCCGGGCAGGCATCGGCTGTGGTTCTGGAGGTGGCCGACGATGGCCCCGGCATCGCGGCCGAGCACCTGCCGCGCCTGACGGAACGCTTCTACCGCGTGGACAAGGCCCGTTCGCGAAATACCGGCGGCACGGGCCTCGGCCTTGCCATCGTCAAGCACATCGTCAACCGCCATCGCGGGCGGCTCGCAATCGAGAGCGAGGTCGGGCGCGGCACAACGGTGCGAGTCTGGCTACCCGCGGCGTCTCACGCGGCCGCCGCGCCGGCGGCCGCACCCGCCGCCGCGGGCCTGTAGCGGTGCAGGATGCGGATCATCAGCAACATGGCCGGCACCGCGGCGAACATCGCGATCGCGTAGAACGCGGTCCAGCCGACCGCTGCGGCAAGAAAGCCCGATAGCCCGCCGATCGTGCGAAGCCCGACAGCGGCGAGCGAGGAAAGCAGCGCGTATTGGGTCGCCGTGAAGGCCGGGCTGCACAGCCCGGAGAGGAAGGTGATGAACGCGGCGTCGGCCATGCCCTCGGCGAACGCCTCCGTCACGACGGTTGCCACCAGCACATGCAGATTGCCGGCGGACACCGCTAGCCAGAGATACATCCCCATCGCCGCCGTCTGCACCCAGCCGGTCAGCAACAGGGCGCGCCCCGCCCCGAGCCGCGCCACGAGTAAGCCCCCGAGCGCGGTGCCCGCGAACGTCGCGCCGAGCGAGGGCACGAAATTGGCGAGCGCGATCGCGGCGCGGTTGAAACCGAGATGGGTGTAGAACGGCGCCGTCATCACACCCGCCATCGCCTCGCCGAGCTTGAACAAAGCGACGAAGGCGAGGATCGTCACCGCGCCGCGCCGCGACAGTATGTCGCGCAGCGGCTCCACGACTGCCCGCCGCAGCCGCGCGCCGAACGCCACCGGCCTCGCGTCCTGTAGCTGCGCTGGTTCGGGTGCGAACAGCGTCACCGCCGGCGCCAGCGCCAAGAGCGCCGCCACCCCGAGCAGCGCGCCGTGCCACCCCACCAGATCGGCGGCCTTGATCGCGCCGGCCCCGGAGACGAGCAGCGCAATCCGGTAGGCCCAGACATAGGCCGCCATCGCCGCGCCCTGCTGGCGCTGCGGGAAGCTCTCGATGCGCCAGGCGTCGATCACGATGTCCTGGCTCGCCGACAGGAACGCCACCAGCGCTGCGGCGCCGAGCGCGAGCGCCGGTGCCGAGTCCGGGTGCGATAGCGCCAGCAGCGCCGCCGCGCCGGCCATAATCGGCTGAACCGCCATGAGCCAGCCCCGCCGCCGCCCGAGAAGCTGCAAGCCCCAGGGCGGCGCCGCCTGATCGAGCACCGGCGACCAGAGGAACTTGAGCGAGTAGGCAAGGCCGATATTCGCCGTCAGCCCGATCAGCCCGAGCGAAAGATGCCCTTCCGACAGCCAGAGCCGGAAGGTGAAACCCGACAGCGGCAGCGGCAGGCCCGAGAAGAACCCGTACGCCGCCATCACCCAGATGCGCCGGTCGGCGAACAGGGAAGGGCGGGTCTCGCTCATCGGACGCTTGTGCGGCCGGCGCCCGCGCCGAGGCAACTCAACGCGCCGGGGCCTCGCGCATCTGCCCGAGCCTAAGGAAGCTCACTGCCATCGCGCCCCCTGCCGCGATCACGCCAGCCAGCAACGACAGCCGCACGCCGGAGGCGATGCCGCCGCCCGCCGCGGCGCCGATGCCGAAGCAGAGCGCCACCAGCGCGCTGCCGATCGTCTGGCCGAGCAGCCGCGCCGTGGAGAGCATTCCCGAAGCGCCGCCGCTCCGCTCGGGCGGCGCGGCGCCGATCAGCAGGCGGTTGTTGGGCGACTGGAAGAATCCGAAGCCGAACCCCCCGACAGCCATGCGCCACGCCACCGCGCTCCAGCCGGGATCGGCGGGCATGGTGAGCAGCAGCGCGAGCCCGACGGTCATCACTGCCAGTCCCATCGCGCCGAGCAGTGCAGGCGCGGAGCGATCCGACAGTCGCCCCGCGATCGGCGCGATCAGCACCACGATCGCCGGCCAGGGCGTCATCAGAAGTCCGGTCGCGATCTGCGAGAGATGGCCCACATCCTCGAACAGGAAGGGCAGCGAGACATAGACCGTGCCCTGCGCCGTGTATGAGCAGATCGAGGTCAGCACCGACAACGCGAACACCGGGCGGCGGAACAAGTCGAGCGGCAGGATCGGCGCTGTGCGCGCGCGTTCGCGAAGCACGAACACGAACCCGAGCAGAAGCGACAGCGCCAGCTCGCCCCCCGCCCAAAGCATCGACTCGCCGCGCCCGAACTCATCCACCGCCACCAGCAAAAGCCCGAGCGTGACGGCGTTGAGCGCCGCGCCGAGCAGATCGAAGCGATGCCGCCCGCGCGGCGTGTCCGGCAGCACCCGTGCGGCAAGGTAAAGCGCCAGGATACCCGGCAGGATGTTCACCGCGAACAGCCAGTGCCAGGAGGCAACGGAGAGAATCGCCGCCGCTACGGTCGGCCCGGTCGCGGCCGAGGTCGCCACCACGAAGGCGATCGTGCCGATGCCCCGCCCGAGCATCACGCGCGGGAAGACGAAGCGCACCAGTGCGGTGTTGACGCTCATGATCCCGGCGCCGCCGAAGCCTTGCAGCACGCGGGCGACGACGAGCACCGGCAGGCTTTGCGCCGCCGCGCAGCCTGCCGAGGCGACGGTGAACACCAGCAGCCCCCACCAATAGACCCGACGGTAGCCGACGATGTCGCCCAGCGAGGCGAGCGGCAGCAGGGAGGCCGTGACGGCTAGCTGGTAGGCGTTCACCACCCAGATCGAGGTGGCGGGATCGGCGTGCAGCTCCTGCGCGATGGTCGGTAACGCGATGTTGGCGATCGCCGAATCGAGCACCGACATGGCGACCGCGATGCCGAGCGTGATCATCGCCCGGAACCGTTCGGGCCCGGGCAGCCCGTCGGCCGGGACAGCGTTCGTCGGCATCGGCCTGGGACTTACCCGGCGCAGCGCCGCGGTCAACCGGCAAAAAAGCCGCGTGATAGAGTTCCCCCTCGCCTTCCAGGAGGGGGTCATGGAGAGGAAGTTGGACGGCGTTGGCCTCGCGAGAGCTGGATGGTAGCCCTTGCGAGTGAAAGAAATCGGCCCTAGATTTCCTACGGAATGAGGACCTCCTTTGCCCCGACCACGGCAGTCGCCGAACGCGCGACGGTCGTCAGCAAGGCGGTGGCGCGCGCTGGCTCGCTGCTCGGCCTCAGTAACGCCGCCCTGGCGCGTACCATTGGGGTATCGGAAGCCACCGCCTCGCGCCTCCGGGCTGGCCAGTACCGGCTCGATCCCAGCAGCAAACCCTACGAATTGGCGCTTCTTCTCGTGCGCCTGTTCCGCAGCCTCGATGCCGTGATGGGCGGGGACGAGGCCGCCGTGCGCTCCTGGATGACGACCGGCAACCGTGCCCTGCGCGGTGTGCCGCGCGAGACGGTGCAGACCGCCGCCGGGCTTGTCGCCGCCGTGGATTATGTGGACGCCGCCCGCGCTCGCCTCTGAGGCGCGGGCGTGGTCGGGCAAGCTATGGCGAATCGTAGAAAGCCAATTTCTCGTCTCCACGCTGAAGCTGGTTGATTCGCTCGACGAGCAGGCGATCCTCGAGGCCGAGCTGGAACGGAGCAAGCCGCTGGTGCCGACAGCCTGTGCGGGGCTGCATTATCTGCTGGCGACACCGTTCCGCTACGCGCCCTATCCGCGCGGCACGCGCTTTCGCCGGGCCCGCCAGCCGGAGGGATGTTTCTACGCGGCGGAACACGTCGAGACGGCGGTGGCCGAGGAGGCATTCTATCGCCTGCTGTTCTTCCTGGACTCGCCGCATGCCCGCTTGCCTTCCAATCCCCAGGAGCGCACCGCGTTCCGCGTGCCGGCGCAAACCGCGCGCGCCATCGACCTCACCGCGCCGCCGCTCGCGCGCGATGCCGCGCTCTGGACGCATCCGGTCGACTACGCCCCCTGTCAGGCGCTCGCCGATGCGGCGCGCGCGGCCGGAATCGACGCCATCCGTTACCGTTCAGTGCGCGATCCCAAGGGAGGCGCCAACGTCGCGTTGCTTTCCCCGGCGGCATTCCGCACGACGAAGCCGGACAAGTTCGAGACCTGGCACCTCTTCCTACGCGAATCTGCCGCGCAGGCGGTGCGCGAGATGCCGCGCCTCACGATCGAGATCCCGTTTTCCGTCTGGGCCGCCGACCCGCGCGTGCCGGCGCGGCTCTCCTGACCGGCCTAAGCGGTCGGTCGCTGCGACTCCGCCCCCGCCTTCCGGCGCCGCTCGTGCCATGCCTCCATGAGTTGCAACACCGTCGCCGCGGTTTCCTCGATCGAGCGGCGGGTTACGTCGATCACGGGCCAGCCGCGGCGATTGCACAGACGGCGCGCCCACAGCAGCTCCGCCTTCACTGCCTCTTCGTCCACGTATTCCGAACTGTTCTGCCGCATCAGCGCGGCGGCATCGTTGCTCGCGATCAGCCGCAGGCGATGGCGCCGGATCTCGATCAGCGCCGGGGCCTCCAAGGTCAGCCCGATCACCGGCACCGATAGAGCCTCTAGCCCCTCCGGCTCCGGCAGCTTCGGCACCAGCGGGATGTTGGCAGCCTTGATTCCCCGGTTCGCCAAATAAAAGCAGGTTGGCGTCTTGGACGAGCGCGACACACCGACCAACACCACATCGGCTTCCGCGAGCCCGGCGCGCGACTGCCCGTCGTCATGCGCCAGCACGTAGTGCATCGCGTCGATGCGCTGGAAATAATCGGCGTTCAGCATGTATTGCCGCCCCGGCCGCGCCGCCGCCTGCTCGCCGATCGTATCCTGGAGCAGGTTCATCACGGGATCGAGCACGTTGACCACCGGAACGTTCAACCGCTGGCACGTCGTCTCCAGGTCCGCCCGCAGCGCCCGATCCACCAAGGTGGAAAGCACCGGCCCGGGCTCCGCCTCGATCCCCTCCAGGACGCGGTGCAACTGGAACCGCGTCCGGATCAAGCTCCAGCGGTGATAGAGGATCTGCACATGCTCGAACTGCACCGTGGTCGCCCGTGCGATCGCGTTCAGCGTCTCGCCGGTGGCGTCGGAGACGAGGTGCAGATTGATCCGATCGAGCGACATCGGCCCTCAGCATGACCCTGCCGCGCGGAAGGCGGAAGAGCCTCGACGAACCGGGTGACTCCTGGGGATCACGGGGATCATGGGGATAATCCCGCGCGCCCTCACAGGCGCGTGAGCGGCAGCGGGGATAACCAATCAGTATTGCCATCTCGGGACAACCGGCTTGCCGCATCCGTGGCGAATCGGGAAAAGCGGGCTTTAACCCGCAAGGAGAGCGGGTTGCCCTCCGGACCTACTGTGGACGAACAGGGGTGCGGAGAGGCAATAGCGGGGTACCCCGTCGCCCACAGGGTCCCTACCCATCCTCTCTTCTAAGAATGAGTCTTGTTTTGATGAGAGACGCCGTCCGATGAGCCGGGAACAGCGGCTGCTGCGCGCGCTGGGGGCCGAGGCGGTCTGGCCGCCGCCTGTATGGCTGATGCGCCAAGCCGGGCGATATCTACCCGAGTATCGGCAAGTTCGCGCACGCGTGGCCGATTTCATCGCGCTTGCCACCACCCCCGAGCTCGCCGCCGAGGTGACGATGCAGCCGGTGCGGCGCTTCGGGATGGATGGGGCGATCCTGTTCAGCGACATCCTGATGCTGCCGTGGGCGCTCGGTTATGGGCTCGCCTTCCGCGAGGGCGAGGGGCCGGTCTTGCCCAAGCTGCGCGATGCGGCGGCGATCGAAGCCCTCGACCTCGGGCGGCTCGAGGGCGCCATCGCGCCGATCCTGGAAACGGTGCGCTGCGTGCGCGCCGCGCTCGCCGCCGAGGCCCACGATACGGCGCTGATCGGCTTTGCCGGGGCGCCGTTCACGGTCGCCTGCTACATGGTGGAAGGTGGCGGCTCGCGGGACTTCGCCAACATCCGCCGCATGGCATTCGCCGAGCCCGCCCTGCTCGACGGCCTGCTCGAACGGCTGACCGAGGCCACCATCGCCTACCTGGCGGCGCAGGCCGCCGCCGGGGCCGAGGCGCTGATGCTGTTCGACTCCTGGGCCGGCGTGCTCTCGCCCGCGCTGTTCCGTCGCCTCGTGATCGCACCCGCCGCGCGGATCGTCGCCGCGCTCCGCCGGAACGTGCCGAACGTGCCGGTGATCGGCTTTCCCCGGCTCGCCGGCCTGATGCTGGCGCCTTATGCCGCCGAAACCGGCGTGGATGCGGTCGGCATGGACACTGCGGCCGATCCCGTGCTGGCGCGCGCCGCGGTGCCGCCGCGCGTCGCGTTGCAGGGCAATCTCGATCCGCTGGCGCTACTCGCCGGTGGCGCGGCGCTGGAAGCCGAGACCGCGCGCATCCTCGCAGCGATGCGCGGCCACCCGTTCGTGTTCAATCTCGGCCACGGCATCTTGCCGGAAACCGATCCGGCCCAAGTTGCTCGGCTGGTGAGCCAGATTCGCGCCAGTGTCTGAGCCGAGAAATCGCCCGCGCGTCGCCATCGTGCTGTTCAACCTGGGCGGTCCCGACCGCCTGGAGTCGGTCCGTCCGTTTTTGAACAATCTGTTTCGCGACCCGGCGATCCTGCGCGTGCCGTTCTTCGTTCGCCCCTTCCTCGCGCGCCTGATCGCTGCGCGCCGGCAGGGGCCGGCGATGGAGAACTACCGCCTGCTCGGCGGCAGCTCCCCGCTGCTCGATCTCACCCGCTCGCAGGCCCGCGCGCTCGAGGCGGCGCTGCCCGACATCGAGGCTCGCTGTTTCGTCGCGATGCGCTACTGGCATCCGTTCAGCATCGAGGCCGCGCGCGCGGTGAAGGAGTGGCGGCCGGAGGAGGTGTTTCTGCTGCCGCTCTATCCGCAGTTCTCTACCACGACGACCGGCAGCTCGCTCATCGCTTGGCGAGAAGCGGCGGCGAAAGCGGGGCTCGTGGCACCCGTGACCACGCTTTGCTGCTGGCCCGACGATCCGGGATATGTCGCCGCCACCGCCGCGCTGGTCGCACGGGCACGCGACGCGGCGCTTGCCGCGCTCGCCGGGCGGGCGAAGCTGCGCATCCTCTTTTCGGCGCACGGTCTGCCCGAAGTGATTGTGCAGGCGGGCGACCCTTACCAATGGCAGATCGAGCGCACCACGCGCGCCGTGCTGGCGGCGATGGACGCGGCGCCGGAGGATTGGCGGATCTGCTATCAAAGCCGCGCCACGCCGCAGAAATGGCTGGAGCCGAGCACCGAGAGCGAGATCGAACGAGCCGCCACGGACAAGGTGGCGCTGCTCGTGGTGCCGATCGCCTTCGTCTCCGATCACAGCGAGACGCTGGTCGAGCTCGACATCGAATACCGCCACTTGGCCGAACGGCTCGGCGTGCCGGGCTATTTTCGCGTGCCTGCGCAGAACGATGATGCGGGATTCATCGCCGCGCTCGCCGGTGTGGTTGCGCGCGCGCGCGCCTGCGGCCCCGGCCTATGCAGCCACGCCGTCGGCCGGCTTTGCCCGCAGGAGTTCGCCGGGTGTCCGTTCGGGAAAGGCCCTCGAGGTCGGTAGACGCGCGCTGTATACCCCCCAAGTCTATCCTTCGGAGGTGTGTGACATGGAGGTGAGCGTCGCGCGACGGGGCAATAGCCTTGGTGTCCGGAGCCTGAAGCAGGTTGCCGCCGAGCGAAGCATCGACACCCTGGCACAACCGCTCATCTACGCGGGCGCGGTCGCCAATGACGTGCTGCAGGCCGCGCGGGCGCGCATCGCGCCTCTTCCTGGGCTCTCGGTGTGAACCTCATCATGCGCGACCGTCCGGCGGGTAGCGGAGCATGATCCTCATCTCCCTCTACCCCTGGGTCAAGTCGTTTCACATCATCTCGATGGTCGCCTGGATGGCGGGTATGTTCTATCTGCCGCGCCTTTACGTCTATCATTGCGATACCCGCCCCGGCTCCGCCGAGAGCGAGCGGTTCAAGGTAATGGAGCGGCGGCTGCTGAAGCAGATCATCAACCCGGCGATGATCGCCACCTTCGCCTTCGGTATCTTGCTGATCCTCACCCCCGGCGTGATCGACTGGTCCTGGGGCTGGTGGCACGTGAAGATCGCCGCGGTGATCGCCATGACCGCCCTGCACGGCGCCTTCGCGCGCTGGCGGAAGGACTTCCTGCACGACCGCAACCGCCACTCCGCTCGTTTCTATCGGATTGCCAACGAACTGCCGACGCTGCTGCTGGTCATCATTGTCGTAATGGTGATCGTGCGGCCGTTCTGACCGACGGCCCGGCGCGGCGCGTAGCCCCTTGATTCCGCGCCCCATCGCTTCCATGTGGCAGGTTGACCGGCCGGGCGGACCGTCGTAATCAGTTGTGCGACAGGCGGCGGCGTTCCGGTCGTTCGCCCTCCCCCACCTCTCTTCTCAAGGCGGGACGGAAAACAGGCCAGTACCCTGGCGCGACCTAATCTGCCTGTCTGTTCCTTCCTTCCGCCCGCGCCGCGAGTTTTTCAGGCTAAAAGACCCCCGAGGCGTCCAAGATGCATCTTGCCGAACTCAAGGCAAAGTCCCCGTCGGACCTGCTAAGCTTCGCCGAATCCCTGCAGATCGAGAACGCGTCCAGCCTCCGTAAGCAGGATATGCTGTTCGCGATCCTCAAGAACCTCGCCGAGAACGATCAGGCGATCCACGGCGAGGGGACGCTCGAAATCCTGCCCGACGGCTTCGGCTTCCTCCGCAGCCCGGAAGCCAACTATCTGCCGGGGCCGGACGACATCTATGTCAGCCCCAACCAGGTGCGCCGCTTCGGCCTGCGGACGGGCGACACGGTAGAAGGCGAAATCCGTGCGCCTAAGGACGGCGAGCGGTATTTCGCGCTGCTCAAGGTCAACACGATCAATTACGAGCCGCCCGAGGCGGTGCGCCACCGGATCAACTTCGACAATCTGACGCCGCTTTACCCCGATGAGCGGCTGAAGATGGAAGTGGAGAACTTCCAGTCGGTCGCCAAGGGTCCGGGCAAGGACTACACGCCCCGCGTGATCGACCTGATCGCGCCGATCGGCAAGGGCCAGCGCGCCCTGATCGTCGCACCGCCGCGCACCGGCAAGACGGTGATGCTGCAAAACATCGCCACCGCCATCGCCGCGAACCACCCCGAGGTGTTTCTCATCGTGCTGCTGATCGACGAGCGGCCCGAGGAAGTCACCGACATGGCCCGCAGCGTGAAGGGCGAGGTCATCAGCTCCACCTTCGACGAGCCGGCGACCCGTCATGTGCAGGTGACGGAGATGGTGCTCGAGAAGGCCAAGCGGCTTGTTGAGCACAAGCGCGACGTGGTGATCCTGCTCGACTCGATCACCCGGCTGGCGCGCGCCTACAACACCGTGGTGCCCTCCTCGGGCAAGGTGCTGACCGGCGGCGTCGATGCCAACGCCTTGCAGCGGCCGAAGCGGTTCTTTGGCGCCGCGCGCAACATCGAGGAAGGCGGCAGTCTGACGATCATCGCCACTGCGCTCGTCGATACCGGCAGCCGCATGGACGAGGTGATCTTCGAGGAGTTCAAGGGCACTGGCAATTCCGAGATCATCCTCGACCGTAAGCTCTCCGACAAGCGCACCTTCCCGGCGATCGACATCACCAAGTCGGGCACCCGCAAGGAAGAGCTGCTGGTCGAGAAGGCGACGCTTTCGAAGATGTGGGTGCTGCGCCGCATCCTGAACCCGATGGGTACCGTGGATGCGATGGAGTTCCTGCTCGACAAGCTGAAATACAGCAAGACGAACAACGATTTCTTCGACGCGATGAACACCTAGGCGGTGCCGCGACGAAGCAGCCGCCGTTGTGCAGGCACGGGAAGACGCATGGCCACCGCCGCCGGGGCTTGCCCGCCGCCGCGAAGGCGCTGAATCTGCCCCCGCAGACCGAAGGCACCGCAGATGAACGCCCTGTCCCGCAGCGCCCGCGAAGCCGCCCTGATCGAGACCGCGCATCGCGTGCTCCCCGCCGGCAGCTTCGGCAACGTGCCCTTCGACCTCGTTCTCGAACGCGGCCAGGCCGGGCGGGTGTGGGACGTAAGCGGCAACGAGTATGTGGATTTGCTGCTCGGCTCCGGGCCGATGTTCGTCGGCCACTGCCACCCCGAGGTGACGGAGGTGGTGCGCGAGCAGCTCGGCCGGGGCACGACGTTCTTCGCCTCCAGCGCACCCGGCATCCGGCTCGCCGCCGCCATCGTCGATGCCATGCCGTGCGCCGAGATGGTGCGCTATGTCTCGTCCGGCACCGAGGCCGACGCCTACGCGATGCGGCTCGCGCGCGCCTTCACTGGGCGTGAGAAAATCCTCAAGTTTGAGGGCGGCTATCACGGCATGAGCGACTGGAGCCTGATGTCGCTCGCGCCGAAGCGACCCGGCAACTTCCCGCGCGCGATCCCCGACAGCCCAGGGATTCCGCGTGCCGTCGCCGAGGAGATGCTGATCGCGCCGTTCAACGACGCCGATGCGGCGGTCGCGCTGATCGAGGAGCACCGCAACGAACTGGCAGGCGTGATCCTCGAACCTTTCCAGCGTCTCATAGCGCCGAAGCCCGGCTTCCTGCAGGCGCTACGGCAGGCGACCGAAAAGCACGGCATCCCGCTCATTTTCGACGAGGTGGTGTGCGGCTTCCGCTTCGCCTATGGCGGCGCGCAGGAGTATTTCGGCGTTACGCCCGATATCTGCACACTCGGCAAGATCATCGGCGGCGGCTTCCCGCTCGCCGCCATCGCCGGCCGCGCCGATATCATGCGCCTGTTCGACAAGGGCGCGGTCGGCGAGGACAAGTTCCTGTTCCAGGTCGGCACGCTCTCGGGCAACCCGATCGCCGCCGCGGCGGGCCTCAAGTGCCTGGAAATCCTACGCCGCCCCGGCGCCTACGAACACGTGTTCCGCATCGGCACAGCGATGATGGAAGGGATCGGCGCCATGCTGCGCGAGGCCGGGCTAAAGGCGCAGGTGATCGGCGCGCCGGTGATGTTCGACGTGATCTTCGCAACCGGCGACATCGCCGACTACCGCGCCACGCTGCGGAACGATGCGGCCGTGAGCAAGCGGTTCAACGACGCGGTGCGGGCGAACGGCGTGCTGAAGAGCGACGGCAAATCCTATGTCGGCCTGTGCCACACCGATGCCGACGTGGCCGACGTGCTGCGCGCGTTCCGGGCGGGGGTGGAGGCGGTCAGGTAACGCGAAGCGGGCCACTCGCTCCCGAGGGCCCGCGCGTGCCGCCTCGCGCGGCATGGATCCGGCTTCCAGCCGGCATTATAATCTAGATTGTGCTGTCATTTCCGATCACCGCCCGTGATGTTTCAACGAGCGATGATCCTCGTGCTCCCCGGTGGCGTCATTTTCTGAGCCTCCTTTTGGTTCGCAGTCATGAACGTAGCGCGCCGGCCAAAAACTGCAACCCCCTCAGCGCGCCGTAGCTACGCGCGCCGCAGCACCATCAGCGCATCGACCACCGTCAGCCCGGAGCCGTCCGCGTGCAGGATGACCGGATTTAGCTCCATCTCGGCGAGCTCCTCGGACCAGGCGACCGCCGCCTCGGACAGGCGCGCGAGCAGGCGCGCGAGCGGTCCGATGTCGATGGGAGCCGCGCCGCGAAATCCTTCCAGCAGCCGTGCGGATTTCAGGCCGCGGATCATGCGCGCCGCCGCACGCTCATCGAGCGGTGCGGGCCGGTGCGCCACGTCGCCGAAGAGCTCGATGTTGGTGCCGCCGAAACCGGCCATCATGATCGGGCCGAACGTAGGATCGTTCACCATCCCCAGCGCTATTTCCACCCCGCGCGGCGCCATGCGCTGCACCAGCACGCCTTCGATCGCGGCGTTCGGCGCGTACCGGCCCGCCGCTTCGGTAATCTCGGCAAAGCCGCGGCGTACCGCGTCGGCATCGCCGAGCCCGAGCAGGATGCCGCCTGCCTCGGTTTTGTGCGGAATGTCGGGCGACTGGATTTTGAGCGCGACCGGAAAGCCGAGCGTGGCAGCGTGCGCGGCCGCTTCGCCCGCCGATCGGGCCAGAAGCTCGCCCGCGACACTCACGCCGTAGGCGGCGAGCAGCGACTTGGCGCGATGTTCAGTGACAACGCGCGGCAGGTCGGCCGGCAGCCGGGCAGGCGGGATCGGCGGCGCGGCGGCATCGGGTTCGCGCAGCGCCTCGCCGTACGAAACGAGCCGGTCCATCGCAACGCCGCACGCATGCAGGTCGGTGTGCAAAAAAAGCCCGCATTCGGTCGCTTGCCCGCGCCCGAACGCCGAGGGAATGGTGTAGCTCCACGCCGTTACCGGCTTGTCGATCCGCTTCATCAACGGGCGGATGCGCGCGGGATCGAGCAGCGTGCGCGTCTCGCTGGCGAGCGAACTCACCAGCACGATGCTGTCCACCTCGTCCGACGCACCCAGCATCTCAAGCGCGCGCGCCACCACCGGGCCGGTGTTCGAACCCTGCGCGGTCACATCGACCGGGTTCTGCGCCGAGGCGTAGGAGGGGATGTGCGGTCGGATCGCGGCCTGGGCCGCCTCAGACAAGGTGGGCACGCTCATCCCGTGCGCCGTCAACGCATCCGCCATCCAGGCGCCGCCGCCGCCCGAGACGGTGATGATGCCGACGCGCCTTCCCTTCGGCGGATCGGCGGTCAGCACCATGCCCGCGATCGCCACCGCCTCATCGGGGTCGTCGGCCTCGAGGATGCCATGGCGGCGGAACACGGCGCTGTACGCGGTATGCGCGCCGGAAAGCGCCGCGGTGTGGGAGGCGGCGGCGCGCTGCCCGGCCTCGGAGCGGCCGACCTTGATCGCAACGATCGGTTTGCCGCGCCGACGTGCCTCGGCCGCCGCCGCGACGAAGCGCGCGCCGTCGCGGATCGCCTCGATGAACAGCATCACCGCGTGGGTGCGCGCGTCCTGCACCATGTAGTCGAGGAAATCGGCCGCCGTCAGGTCGGCTTCGTTGCCGGACGAGATGACGTAGCTGAAGCCGAGGCCCGCCGCGTGGCCGCGATTGTAGAGCGAAAACCCGATCCCGCCGGACTGCGCCACCACGCCAATGCGCCGGTCGGAGACGAGCTTCGGTTCCGCCGCGCCCGCCTTCACCTCCACCGTCGGGCTGAAGGTCGTGCTCACCCTGCCGAGCGCATTCCAGTAACCCTCGCAGTTCGGCCCGGCGATCCGCATTCCCGTCCGCCGGCCGATTTCCACGAGCCGCGCCTGCATCGCCGCCGCCCCCCCGCCCTCCTCGGCGAAGCCGGAGCTGATGACGATCAGGTGCTTCACCCCGGCCGCCGCCGCCTGCTCCGCCGCGTCCGCCACCGCCGGGGCCGGGATCGCCACGATCGCCACGTCGATCTCGCCGCCTGCCGCCTGGACCGAAGGAAAGCACGGCAGCCCGTCGATCTCCTGGTAACTCGGATTCACCGGCACGATCCGGCCCGGATAGCCGTTGGCCCGCAGATGCTTGAGCAGCAGGCCGCGGATCCGGTGCGGATCGGGCGAGGCGCCGAGCACCGCGACGGCGCGCGGCCAGAAGAAGGACTCGAGCGGATGGAGGGTCATGCGGGCTCCCGGACGCTTCGGTTCGGACCATTGTGCCCGTCCCTTGCGCCTCGCGGAACCGGGGCGGCGTTGCTATAAGCCCGGCCGTGATGACCCGGGATTCCCTCATGCGCCGCACGGCAACCGCCGGCGTTCTGCTCTTGCTCGGCCCGCTGCTTGCCGGATGCGGCGGCGGCGATGACCAGCAGGCGAAGCTCTCTGCGCCGCCGCTGCCTGTGGAGCAATTGTACAACAACGGCATGGATGCGTTGGAGGCCAACCGCTACGCCATCGCCGTCGAGCAATTCTCCTCGGTCGAGGAGAACTACCCCTATTCGCAATGGGCTTCGCGCGCCCAGCTCATGCTCGGCTACACGCAATATCTGCAAAACCATTACGACGAGGCGATCGCCACACTCGATCGCTACCTCCAGCTTCATCCGAGCGGGCCGGACACGCCGTATGCCACCTATTTGCGCGCGCTCTGCTATTACGAACAGATCGAAGACGTGCAGCGCGACCAGAAGATCACGGTCCAGGCGATGGATGCGCTGCGCCAGGTGGCGGACCGCTATCCCGGCACGCCTTACGCCCAGGACGCGCGCCTGAAAGTGGACCTTTGCCGGGACCATCTCGCCGGACATGAGATGGTGATCGGCCGCTGGTACGAGGACCAGCATCTCTACGCGGCGGCGATGGGCCGCTATCAGCGTGTGGTGCAGGACTTCCAGACCACCAACCACGTGCCGGAGGCTTTGGAGCGGCTGGTCGAGGTCTATCTGCGGCTCGGCCTGCGTACCGAGGCCGAGCGCAACGCCGCCGTGCTCGGCTACAACTATCCGGGCAGCGTCTGGTACGAGGACGCCTATCGCGCGCTTTATCAGGACAAGCTGGTGAGTCTTCCGCCGCCGCCGTCACCCACCCGCCCCGGCTTTTTCAGCCGCGCCTGGCACGCCGTCTTCTAGCGGCGGGCGGGCAGCGCACATGCTGACCGCCCTCTCGATCCGCGACGTCGTGCTGATCGAACGGCTTGATCTTGCCTTCGGCCCCGGCCTGACGGTGCTGACGGGCGAAACGGGCGCCGGCAAGTCGATCCTGCTCGACAGTTTGGGCCTCGCACTCGGGGCGCGCGCCGAGGCCGGGCTCATCCGGGCCGGTGCGGCCCAGGCGAGCGTCACCGCCTGCTTCGCCCCGCCTCCGAGTCATCCGGCGCTGGCGCTGTTGCGCGAGCAGGACATCGAAGCCGAGGACGAGCTGATCCTCCGCCGCGTGCTGAGCGCCGATGGCCGCTCGCGCGCCTTCGTCGGCGATCAGCCCGTGGGGGTCGCTCTCCTGCGAAGACTCGGCGCGCTGCTGGTCGAGGTGCAGGGTCAGCACGAGCAGATGGGGCTTGCCGATCCGGCGAGTCACGTGGGCCTGCTGGATGGCTTCGGCGTGCCGCCCGCGCTGCGCGAGGCGGTGGACGGCGCCTATCATCGCTGGCGCGAGGCCGAGCACGCGGCCGAGGCGGCACGCATCGCGGCGGCCGAGGCGGCGCGCGACGAGGACTGGCTGCGCCACGCCGTGGGCGAGCTTCGCGCCCTCGCGCCGCAGGAAGGGGAAGAGGACCGCCTTGCCGCCGAACGGCAGGCGCTGCAAGCGGGCGAGCGCCGCGCCGAGGCGATTGCCGCCGCCCTGGCCGAGCTGACGCCGCGCGACCGCCGAGCCGCCGGGCCGGCTGCCGCGCTCCGCGCAGCGGCGCGCGCCTTGCAGCGGGCAAGCCCCCAACAGGAGTCAGCCACCGATCCTGCCGCCCCCGCGCTCGCCGCGCTGGAGCGCGCCGAGGAGGCGCTGGCTGAGGCGGAAGGCCTGCTCACACGGCTTGCGGCCGACGCCGAGGCCGACCCGCGCCGGCTGGAGCAGACCGAGGAGCGGCTGTTTGCGCTGCGTGCCGCCGCGCGCAAGCACCATGTCGCCGTCGCCGACCTTACTGGCCTTCTGCACGCGCTCGTTGCCCGCCTCGCCGCGGTGGAGAATGGCGCGGCCGAGATCGCGGCGCTGGAAGCGGCCGCGCGCGCCGCGCGCACGACCTACACGGAAGCTGCGAGCCGCCTTACCGCATCCCGCACCGAAGCCGCCGTGAAGCTCGAACGGGCCGTCGCGCGCGAGCTGCCGCCGCTCAAGCTGGAGCGCGCCCGTTTCCTGGTCAGCCTCGCTCCTCTGGAAGAGCCCGAGTGGGGGCCGCTCGGCGCCGATCGGGTGCGGTTCCTCGTTTCTACCAATCCCGGGCATGAACCTGCGCCGCTTGCGCGCATCGCCTCCGGCGGCGAACTGTCGCGGCTCATGCTGGCGCTCAAGGTCGTGCTGGCCAGCGGCTCGCCGGCGCCGACGCTCGTGTTCGACGAAGTGGATTCCGGCGTCGGCGGCGCGACCGCCGCGGCGGTGGGCGAGCGGCTGGCGCGCGTCGCCACCCGCGTGCAGGTGCTGGTTGTCACCCACAGCCCGCAGGTCGCCGCCCGCGGCGCGGCGCATATGCGCGTCCTGAAACAGGTCGCGCGCGGGCGTGCTAGCACGCGCGTCGATGCGCTGGATGGCGCAGCGCGGCGCGAGGAGATCGCACGGATGCTAGCAGGCGAAACCATCACCGAGGCGGCGCGTGCCGCCGCCGCCGACCTGCTCGGGGCGCCGGCATGAGCGAGCGCCCGGTGGACGCGCTGACGGAACAGGAGGCGGCGGCGGAACTGGCGCGGCTCGCCGCCGAGATCGCGCATCACGACCGGCTCTATCACGAGCAGGACGCGCCGGAGATCAGCGACGCCGACTACGACGCTTTGCGCCGCCGCAATGCGGCGATCGAGGCGCGCTTTCCGGCGCTGATCCGCCCCGATTCGCCGACGCGCCGCGTCGGCGGCGCGCCCGCGAGCGGCTTCGCCAAGTTGCGCCACCGTGTGCCGATGCTCTCGCTCGACAACGCCTTCGATGCCGGGGATTTCGCTGAATTCTGGGCCCGTGCCCGCCGCTTCCTCGGCCTCCCGGCGGACGCGGAGCTGCCGGTGGTGGCGGAGCCCAAGATCGACGGGCTCTCGATCAACCTTACCTACGAGTACGGGAGATTCGCGCATGGCGCCACGCGCGGCGACGGCGTCGAAGGCGAGGACGTGACCGCCAATCTGCGGACGATGAAGGCGGTGCCGCCGAAGCTGAAGGGCAAGGTCCCGGCGCTGATCGAGATCCGCGGCGAGGTGTTCATGACCAAGGCCGACTTCCTGGCGCTGAACGCGGCGCAGGAAGCGTCCGGCGCGCGTACCTTCGCCAACCCGCGCAACGCGGCGGCGGGCAGCCTGCGCCAGCTCGACGCCGGCATCACCGCGGGCCGGCGGCTCTCCTTGTTCGCTTATGCGATGGGCGAGGCGAGCGAGCCGGTGGCGAACACCCATTGGGAGTATCTGGAACGCCTGCGCTATTGGGGTTTCTCCGTCAATCCGCTGTCGCGGCTGCTGGACGGCCCCCGCGCGGCGGAAGAATTCCAGCGCGAGATGGATATGCGGCGCGCCGATCTCGACTACGATATCGACGGGGTCGTGTACAAGGTAAACGATCTTGCCTTGCAGCGGCGCCTCGGCTTCGCCGGCCGCGCGCCGCGCTGGGCGGTGGCGTGGAAATTCGCCGCCCAGCAGGCGAGCACGCGGCTGCTCGACATCCGTATCCAGGTGGGTCGCACCGGCGCGCTGACGCCGGTCGCCGAACTGGAGCCGGTGAATGTAGGCGGCGTGCTGGTGGCGCGTGCCACCTTGCACAACGAGGACGAGATCGCGCGCAAGGATGTTCGCATTGGCGACACCGTGATCGTGCAGCGGGCCGGCGACGTGATCCCGCAGATCGTCGGCGTGGTGGCGGAGCGGCGCCCGCGCGGCGCCAAACAGTTCGTGTTTCCCGACCATTGTCCCGCCTGCGGCAGCGCTGCCATGCGCCCGCCCGGCGAGGCGGTGCGCCGCTGCACAGGCGGGTTGATCTGTCCCGCGCAGCGGGTCGAGCGGCTGGTGCATTTCGTCTCCCGCCCCGCCTTTGACATCGACGGGCTCGGCGAAAAGACGATCCGCGAATTCTTCGACGAGGGCTGGCTCGCCTCGCCCGCGGACATCTTCCGCCTGCCCGCGCGCGAGGCGGAGATCGCCAAGCGCGAGGGCTGGGGTACCGTGTCGGCGCGCAACCTGTCGCGGGCCATCGCGGCGCGCCGCCGCATTCCGCTCGCGCGCTTCATCTACGCCTTGGGCATCCGCCGCATCGGCGAGCGCAACGCCCAGTTGCTTGCCCGCCACTACGGCAGCTTCGCGCAATGGCGGGCGAAGATGCTGGAAGCCGCCGAAGCGGGTTCCGAGGCGCGGGAGGAACTCGATTCGATCCTCGGGATCGGCCCGGCGATCGCCGAGGAGCTGGCGGAGTTCTTCGCTGAGCCGCGTAACGTGCAAGCGCTCGATGAACTGGCGGCGCAGCTCGACATCGAAGATGCGGCGCCGGTGAGCGCATCGGACTCGCCGCTCGCCGGCAAGACGCTGGTGTTCACCGGCACGCTGAAGACGATGACGCGCCCGGAAGCGAAGGCGCGCGCCGAGGCGCTGGGGGCGAAGGTGAGCGACAATGTTTCGCGCCGCACCGATTTCGTCGTGGTCGGCGAGGAGGCCGGCTCCAAGGAGCGCAAGGCGCGCGAGCTCGGGGTACGGATTCTGTCCGAGGAGGAGTGGGCCGATCTGGCTGGCGCCGGGCCGGGCTGAACGCCTGTCTAGGCGCGCGGCGGCGCTGCTTCGGGCATCGTGTCGGCGCGTGACGCAGCCCGGCGCGGCCAGAGCGCGCGGCGCTGCGGGGGCGCGACCAGATCGGCTGGGTTGCCGGGCAGTCCGCCAAGCCGGTTGAAGAAGAAGTCGCACACCGTTTCCAGCCGCGATAGGAAGCGTGCGAGGTCAGCCTCGTTTCGCACATAAGGCGTGTTTCCAGGCACTACCGAGGGGCTGTGATAGTACAGGGTGAAATCCTTGAATCCCCGCCGCACCAAATGACGGATCAGCGCCATCTGCTCGGACGCATCGACCCCTTCCGGGGTCAAGGTGGCGGCGTTGAGGAGCTTGAGGCCACGCAGCGTTCCGGGCACATGCAGCCGCTGCGCCAGCGGCGCGAACAACATGCTCACCGAAGTGCCGCCGATCGCCGGCAGCACGCCGTAGGAACCGCGCGTCACCGGCAGCGACAGAATACCGCCGGCCGCCACGCGGTATGGGATCGGGCGGAAGCGGACGAAATCCGGTCCGCCGGTGGCACGCATGTCGGCACCGGGAAGGATGCTCAGGTCCACCGCGAAGCCGAGCCGCGCGAGCGTCGCATAGGTGGAGGGCCCGACACCGAACCGTCCCGCTTTGTAGAACAGCGGACTGATGCCGAATGCGGCCTCGATCGCGTTCACGAGCACTTCGAGTTTTGCGCGCTCGAGATCGGCTGGCAGATTGCCGGGATAGGAGTTGCGCTCGCTCACATCCTCGATGAATGGCGGATTGATCCACGGATGCAGATGCGCGCCCACCATGCAGCTATGCCGTTCCAGGATCGCGCGCAGCGGCTCGTATCCCTCGGGCTGGGCGGCAATGGCGTAATCGACCACATAGATCGGCCGCAGGCCGAAGCCATCGAAAATCGACTGCGCGCGTTCCTGGAAACGCATCGCGCCGACCCTCATGCCGGACCGCTCGAACGGGCCGCCCCAGTCGAACTCCGCTTCGGTGTCCACCACGACGAACAGCCGCGGCGGGCTGTCTTGGTTGGGCGGAATGGGCGTGAATCTCGTGCCGAACGCGGCGACCGGGCCTGCTCGCGGTCGCGACGCCGAAAACCTGCCGACCGCCGCGCGGATAAGCGGCTTGGCGGGCACCATGCTGCGAAGGCTGGTCGCCAGCAGCTCTGGCCAGGACGGCCCGACGGATCCCTCCAAGCGCCTCGGGCGCGGCACGGCGTAAAGCGGGAGCCCGCGAGCGACGCCGTGCTGAACGCGCCGCCGCCAGAACTCGCCCGTGATTGCCCAGAGCCGGCTTGCCTGTGCATCCGATACGCGGTTGACCTCTAAGAAGCGGTCAAGCAGCCGCTCCAGCACTTCCGCCAGCGCGTTCACCCGATCGCTGCGGTCCGTGTCGGAGCCCACCGCCATCAGCTCGGAGGCGATCACTTCGCTGGTGTAAGCGGCCTCTGCGCCGACCAGCTCCGCGTGCGGCTGGGCGAGCACGGCGGCCGTCCGCTGCACCAGCAGCTCGCGCTTGTTCGCGCTCGTGAGGCTCGCCTTGTGGCGCCGGTACAAAATAAGCCGCTCAGGCATCAGCCAGATCCCCCCCAGCTTGCTTACGCGGTGGGAAAAATCGAAATCCTCGGCGAGAAAGAACTCCTCGCGCATGTAGGTGCCGAGCTTCGACAGCAGATCGGCGCGGAACATCATGCTGGGATGCGGGAGCGGATTGGTTATGTGCATCATCCAGCGGATAACCGTCGGGTCGGGATCGTACGGCATTGTCGGCGGATAGCAGCGGCCTTCGAGCAGATCCCACGCCAGACCGCCAAGCAGCGAAATCCCCGGATCGCCGTCGAGCACCGCCACCTGCCGCGCGAGCCGGGTCGGGAGCGCGATGTCGTCGGCATCCAGCCGCGCCAAGTATTCGCCGCGCGCCACCGAGGCCGCGCGGTTGAGCGACCAGACAAGGCCGCGGTTGCTCTCGTTCTGTATGACGACCATCCGTGGATCGTCGATGCTTTGCAGGATTGCCGCCGAGCGGTCGGCCGAACCGTCGTCGATGGCGATCAGCTCGAAATCCTCGAACGTCTGGCCGAGGATGCTGTTCACCGCCTCGCCGAGATAGTTCTCGCCGTTATAGACGGGCAGCAGAACACTTATGCGCGGCCTTCTCATGCGAGCCTCAAACAACGTTCCGCTGCCAAATCCCGAGTTCATTTATCCGAAGCGGCTTTGCCGCGACAAGGCGAGCGTGCGCCGGCGCGGCCTGGGCAGCGCGGCGGTCCGGCACTACCATCGGGGGCGGATAACGGAGGCCAGCCATGCTCAATCCAGCCAGTCCGCTCCCCCTGAAGGATCCGACCCTGCTGCGCCAGGCTAACTACGTCGACGGCAAGTGGGTCGAGGCCGACAGCGGCCGGACGCTCGTGGTCAACAACCCGGCGACTGGCGAAGCGGTGGGCGAGGTGCCGGCGCTCGGCGCCGCCGAGACCCGCCGGGCGATCGAGGCGGCGGCGCGCGCATATCCGGGCTGGCGCGCCATGCTGGCGAAAGAGCGCGCCGCGATCCTGCGGAAGATCGCCGATCTGATGATGGCGAACGCCGATGACCTGGCGGTGATCATGACCGCCGAACAGGGCAAGCCGCTCGCGGAAAGCAAGGGCGAGATCGCCTATGCCGCGAGTTTCATCGAATGGTTCGCCGAGGAGGCACGCCGGGTCTATGGCGACACGATCCCGCAGAACGCTAAGGGACGGCGCATCCTCGTCACCAAGGAGCCGATCGGCGTGTTCGCCGCGATCACGCCCTGGAATTTTCCAGCCGCGATGATCACCCGCAAGGCCGGTCCGGGATGGGCCGCGGGCTGCACCGGCGTCATCCGGCCGGCCAGCCAGACGCCGTTCTCCGCGCTCGCGCTCGCGGTGCTCGCCGAGCGGGCAGGGATGCCGCCCGGCGTGTGCAACGTCATCACCGGCCCCTCGGGCGCGGTCGGCGGTGAACTCACGTCCAATCCGCTGGTGCGGAAGCTTTCGTTCACCGGCTCGACGGAGGTGGGCGCGAAGCTGCTCGCGCAATGCGCGCCGACGATCAAGAAAACCAGCATGGAGCTCGGCGGCAACGCGCCGTTCATTGTGTTCGACGACGCCGATCTGGATGCCGCCGTGCAGGGCGCGATGGCGAGCAAATACCGCAACACTGGGCAGACCTGCGTGTGCGCGAACCGCATATTGGTGCAGGACGGGGTGTTCGATGCGTTCGCCACCAAGTTCAAGGCGGCGATCGAGGCGATGAAGGTCGGCAACGGCATGGAGCCCGGCGTGGCGCAGGGGCCGCTGATCAACGCCGACGCGGTGAAGAAGGTGGAGGAGCACATCGCCGATGCCACCAAGCGCGGCGCGCGCGTGCTGACGGGCGGTAAGCGGCACAAGCTCGGCGGCAATTTTTTCGAGCCGACCTTGCTTGCCGACGTGCCCCGCGAGGCGCTGATCTTCAAGGAGGAGACATTCGGCCCGGTGGCACCGCTGTTTCGCTTTAAAACCGAGGAGGAGGCGATCCGGCTCGCCAACGACACCGAGTTCGGCCTCGCCTCCTACTTCTACGCGCGCGACATCGGGCGGATCATCCGTGTCTCCGAGGCGCTCGAATACGGCATCGTCGGCGTGAATGAGGGAATCATCTCGACCGCCGAGGCGCCGTTCGGCGGCATGAAAGCCTCGGGCCTCGGCCGCGAAGGCTCGAAATACGGGATCGAGGAGTATCTGGAGATCAAATACGTCACGCTGGGGGGCATTGGCACATAACCGCCGCCCATAGCGGCGCAAGCGGCGGATGGCGGGCGGGACGGCGGATCGGCTTCCGTCGTCCCGTCCATTGTGGGAGCCCAACCGATGCCTGAATTCCGCTGCCTGCCCATCCCGCCTGACGTGGCGGCCCGCTTTCGCCACGGCTTGCGCGACGACCGGGGGAGCCCGTTCCTGCGTCGCGGACCCGGCCCCGATTCACGCTGTCCCTGCCGGGTCTGCCTGCGCTATGCCGCGCCGAACGAGACGGTGCTGCTCGGCTCCTACGATCTGCCGCGCCCGCGGGGCGTCTACTGGACTCCGAGTCCGATCTTCCTGCACGAGACCGAGTGCGCCCCCTTCGCGGCGGCGAACACGATCCCCGAGATCGTCCGCGGCTCCCTCATCTCCGTCCGCGCCTACGACGCCGACGACCTCTGCCTTTACGATCTCGGCCATGTTGGCGAGGGCGCCGAGGCCGAGGGGCCACTTCTGCGGGCGCTGTTCGACCCGCGCACGGCCTTTGTGAACATCCATACCGCCAAGCCCGGATGCCTGCTCTGCCGGGTCGAGCGGGCCTGAGGCGAAATGCTGCACGCCCTCACCCGGCGCCTCTCGCCTTCGCGGGGGTGGACGCGCCCGCTCGCGGAAGAGGTCGCCGCGCTCGCCAGAGCGCGCCGGGCGAGGGCCGGTTGACCTCCGGGCGCGGTTCGGGGATAAGCCGCGCCTTCCGCACCGATCCTGGATTGCTCCGGGCCTGCTTCGTTAGGGGTTCACGCGATGTCGCGCCGCTGTCAGATCACGGGCAAGGGCGTGCTGACCGGCAACAACGTCAGCCACGCCAATAACAAGACCCGCCGCCGCTTCCTGCCCAATCTGCAGGAAACTTCGCTCCTCTCCGACGTCCTGGGCCAGACGGTGCGGCTGCGGCTGTCCACCCGGGCGATCCGCACGGTGGAGGCCAAGGGCGGCATCGACGCTTTCCTGCTCGGCACGCCCGACCGCCGGTTGCCGGCCGATGTCCTGGTTATCAAGCGCCGCATCGCGCGCAGCCAGGCCAAGCGCGCCGCCAGCGCGTGATTTCGTAACAGGCTGGGCGTTCGCGCTCCGTAGCGGCGGGACCAACTCCGGAAATTCCGGCAACGCCATCAACTCGTCGAACGGCAACGCCAGCTATCACTGATCCTTCCAGAACGGCGGGGCGCATGTGCGCCTTGCCCCGTCAGCCGCTCGCGGGCGTGCGCCCGCGATGCACGAACAGTCCGAGCGCCCAGCCGCCATAAAAGAGCAGGTCCTCAAGCCAGGTGGTCCACCACACCGGGCCGCCCACCAGGCTCGGTACCGACGCGGGCTCGGCCGATCCCTCGTACAGCAGCCAGTACGGCAGCGCCACGATGTGATCGGAGATTGCATGCAGGAGAAGCGTGATCATCAGGAAGGTGCAAGCGACCAACAGCACGCAGCCGGAGGCGATGCGGAGCGACTCGCGGTCCCAGGGCCGGAACCGAGGCATCACCAGGGCGGAGATCACAAGGCAGACGAAGAAGGCGGACCAGGTTTCGTCCGCCGCCCACTCGAACCGGTAGCCGGCGATCAGCGGCATACACAGCCCGATCGCACCCAGGATCCATTGGAAGACGCGGTGCTGGGCAAGCCAGGCTAGGGTGACGAACAGGGCGATCAGCCCCTGCCCGAGGACGACATTGAGCGGGCGGTCGATTCCGTGATGGAAGTGCCGTTCCAGCGGGCCATGCAGCAGGACGACGGGGAGTGTGAGGGCGGCGGTGAGCACGAAGCTGCCGATGCCGGCCTGCGCGCCGTGATGCTCGGGCCGCACGATCAGGTCGCGCAGCGGTTCGAGAAATCCGGCCAGCACCACCGCGAGCAGGAGGGCAACCGCAAGATCGCCCGGTTGCAGCGCGTTGACGCTCGACAGGATCCAGCGCCAGGCTTCGACGATAATCAGCGGCGAGACGGCGAACACGCACACGCGAGCGGCGAGCCCGGTCTGCACCGACAGCACCTGAAGCGTGCTCGCCGATCCGGCGCGGGCAAGGGACCGCCGCGTCATGCGTCTCCAAGGGCGTTGCCGGGACCGTTTAGCCTGTCCGTTTGCGCGGGTTCAAATCGGCGGGCAGCACCCGGTTGACTTACCGCGCCCGCACGCGCACAAGCCCGCCCCTCCCGAGATCCGGTTCATCCTCCCATGTCCCGCCGCAAGCCGCGCGGCCGTCCGCTCGACGGCTGGCTCATCATCGACAAGCCGCCCGGGCTCACCAGCACGGATGTGGTGAACAAGGTGCGCCGCGCGTTCGACGCGCAGAAGGCGGGGCACGGCGGCACGCTCGATCCGCTCGCCACCGGCGTGCTGCCGGTCGCCTTCGGTGCCGCCACCAAGACCGTCCCCTATGTGATGGACGGCACCAAGCTCTACCGCTTCACGCTCCGCTTCGGCGAGGCGCGCGATACCGACGACGCCGACGGGCGGATCTCCGCCAGCTCCGACATCCGGCCGACGGACGCGGCGATCCGCGCCGCGCTGCCCGCCTTTCGCGGCAAGATCATGCAGGTGCCGCCGGTCTATTCGGCGGTGAAGGTCGCTGGCGAGCGCGCCTACGACATGGCCCGCGAGGGACGCCCGCCGGTGCTGGAGCCCCGCCCAGCGCGCGTCGATCGCTTTGAACTCGTGGAGCGGCCCGATCCCGACCACGCCGTGTTCGAGGTGGAGTCCGGCAAGGGCGTCTATATGCGGAGCCTCGCCCGCGACCTCGCCGCCGCCTGCGGCACGCTCGGCCACATCGCCGCGCTGCGCCGGCTGCGCGTCGGTCCGTTTGTCGCCGAACAGGCGATCCCGCTTGAGCGGGTCGCGGCCGCGCGCGCATCCCCGGACCTTCTCCTGCCCGTCGAGACGGCGCTTGCGGAATTGCCGGCGCTGCCCCTCACCGGGCCGGAGGCCGCCGCCCTCCAGCACGGGCAGGCGGTCAGCCTGGTGGCGCTGATGGGGCGGATACCGCCGCAGGCTGATCCCGCCGGCGGCCTGGCCCGGGCGATGGCGGGCGGCCGGGTGATCGGCCTCTGTCGTTTGGAGGAGGGACTGCTCAAGCCCGAGCGCATCCTCTGATGCGCCGGACCAGGTCGCGTTAGGCCGCCCGGCGCATCCAAGGTGCCGCGCCGCGCCCGCCATTGCGGCGCCGGCGCTTCGGCGCGGCGGAGCGCGGGGCCGCCGTCTCGGCAAGCTCATCGCCCGACGCGGCAACGAGCTTGGCGCCCGCCGCCCGCTCGATCGCACGCAGCGCGCCGCGCTCGGCCGGATCGCAGAAGGAAATCGCCACCCCTGCCGCACCCGCGCGCGCCGTGCGGCCGATACGGTGCACATAGTCTTCCGCCTGCGCGGGCAGATCGAAGTTGATGACGTGCGAAACGCCCGTCACGTCGATCCCGCGCGCGGCGATGTCGGTCGCGACCAGCACCCGCGCCTGGCCGCGCCGGAACCGCTCCAGCGCCCGCTGCCGCTGCGGCTGGCTCTTGTTGCCGTGGATGGCGCTCACGGCGATGCCGCCCGCCCCTACCGATTCGGCTACGCGGTCGGCGCCGCGCTTGGTGCGGGTGAACACGATTACCCGCGAAAGCTGCGGATCGGCGAGCAGGTTCGCGAGCAGCACCCGCTTTCCCGCTTGCGGCACGAAATGCACGTGCTGCTCGATCCGGGTTGGCGTGGGTTCGGCGGGGGTCACGCTGACGCGCACCGGATCGCACAGCAGGCTTTCGGCCAGCCCGCTGACCTCCGCCGGCATGGTGGCGGAGAAGAGCGAGGATTGGCGCTGCGCGGGCAGGGCGGCGAGCACGCGGCGGATGTCGCGGATGAAGCCGAGATCGAGCATCCGGTCGGCCTCGTCCAGCACGAAGTGCCGCACCTGATGAAGCTGAAGCTCACGTGTCGCCATGAGATCGCACACGCGCCCCGGCGTGCCGACCACGATGTCGGCGCCGCCGCGCATCTGCTGCACCTGTTTGGAGCGGCTCATGCCGCCGAGGATGGAGACGATCCGAAGGCGCCCTCCGGCGCCGAGGCGGCGCAGGCTTGCCTCGATCTGCAGGGCAAGCTCGCGCGTCGGCGCCAGGATCAGTGCGCGGGTGGCGAAGGCGGAGGCGCGTTCGCGCCCGGCGTCGAGGTGCTGGAGCATCGGCAGGGCGAAGGCAGCGGTCTTGCCGGTGCCGGTCTGCGCCACGCCGAGCAGGTCGCGGCCCGCGAGCAGCGGCGGGATGGCTTCGGCCTGGATGGGGGTGGGGGTGTGGAACGTGGCGCCCTCGAGGGCGCGCAGCAGCCGCTCGGAAAGCCCGAGTGCGGCGAAAGAGGGTGTTG
>DASRBI010000009.1:0-285616 GCA_035685165.1 Acetobacteraceae bacterium | reverse complement strand
ATCAGCAGAACCAGGCCCGCCGGCATGGTGCGGTGCGCCTCGGCCACGTTGCGGCGCAGATCCTCGAACAGGACCCGCGTCCATTCGATCAGCCGCTCAGGCGAGGAGGCAGCAGCCAGCTCCATCCGCCCAGTAGAGCATGAAAAGGTTGATAAGCCGTTAAGCGGGCGGCGGAGGTCAGGGCGAGGCGGAAGCGGCGACGAGGAAGCAGCGCCAGGGCGCTTCCTTGCAGGCTTCAGCCCCGATACCAGCCCGGCTTGCGCTTTTCGCGGAACGCTGCCGTGCCTTCGCGGCCCTCGGCGGAATGGCGCTGCGTCCAGCTTTCGTGCGCGAGCATCGCCATCTGCCGCTCGTCCAGCAGCAGGCCGTTGGCGCCGAGGAAGGATCGCTTGGTCATCGCGATCGCCTCCGGTCCGCCGAGGAAGATCGCGTCCAGCACCTCGGCGAGCCGCGCCTCCATCCGCTCGGACGGTATCACCTCGTTCACGAGGCCGATGCGCGCCGCCTCCTCGGCGCCGAAACGCTCCCCGGTCAGCGCGTAGCGGCGCGTGTGCCGCAAGCCCATCGCGTTGACCATGTGCGTCGAAATCGGCGTCGGTGCCACGCCGACCCGCACCTCGGTCAGCCCGAACAGCGCATCCGGGGTCGCCAGCGCCACGTCGACGCAGCACACCATCCCGCAGCCGCCGCCGAAGCAGGCGCCGTGCACCACCGCGATCGTCGGCTTCGGCAGCTCGTTCAGAAGCTGCATCGCCCGGGTGGTCGCCATCGACGCGCGGTAGTTGCGCTCGGGCGGATACTCGGTCGCGCGGCCGAGCCAGTTGATGTCCGCCCCGGCCTGGAAATGCTTGCCCGCCCCGCGCAGCACGAGACAGCGCACGGCGGGATCGGGGCCGATCCGCCGGAGGCCGGCGATCAGCTCGTCCAGCAGCTCCTCGTCATAGGCGTTGCCGAGTTCAGGCCGGTTGAGCGTCGCCGTCGCCACGCCACGCGCATCCACGTCGAGCAGCACCTTCGCCATCACGCCATCTCCGAAGGGTTGGAATTTCCGCCGCATATCAGCACGCCCACGCGCGCGCCGGGCGGCGGCACGAACGCGCCCGACAGCAGGGCGGCGAGCGCCGTCGCCCCGCCCGGCTCGGCGAGCAGGCGCAGCCGCTCCCACAAAAGGCGCCGCGCCCCGGCGATGGCGTCGTCGGAAACCAGGACGGCCCGCGCGACATGACGCTGCGCGATTTCGAACATCAGCCCGCCCACCTGGGTCGCGCCGAGGCTGTCGGCGGCCATGCCGCCGACCGCGACCGGCACCGGGCGTCCGGCTTGCAGCGCGGCGTGGAGCGTGGGGCACCGCTCGGGTTCCACACTGACGATCTCGGCCGCGCCCGCGTACCACGCCGCCATGCCGCCGATCAGTCCGCCCCCGCCGGTCGCCACCAGCACATGGGTCAGTTCGGGCGCATCCGCCTCGAACTCGCGCCCGACCGTGCCCTGGCCGGCAATCACATCCGGGTCGTCATAGGGATGGATATCGAGCGCGCCGGTCTCGCGCCGGCGCGCCTGCGCAGCGGCATAAGCCTCGGCGAAGTTCGCGCCGACCCGCACCAATTCGGCCCCGTAGCCGGCGATCCGTGCCACCTTCGCGGCTGGCGCGGCGGCCGGAACGAAAATCTCCGCGCGAAGCCCGAGCGCCCGCGCGGCATAGGCGACCGCGGCGCCGTGATTGCCGCCGGAGGCGGCGATCACCCCGGCCGCCGGCGCCGGTGCGCAGAGCAGCCTGTTGAACGCGCCGCGCGGCTTGAAACTGCCGCTGTGCTGCAACAATTCGAGCTTCAAGGCCACCGGCGCAGCAACCCCGAGGTCGCCAGCGCCGATCCTGATCACCGGCGTATGACGAACATGCGAGGAGATGCGCTGAGCGGCGGCGACGATCGCCGCGCGGCTGGTCATGGTGCGGCGGCCCTTGCAGAGCGGGGCGGGTGCGGCACGGCGCTTCCCTTTTCGCAAGCGATTCGACATTGTGTGCGGCCATGACGGGCGACTTCAGGCTGCACGGCTCTTGCGTCGCGCGCCAGGGCGCCGGCGTCGTTCTGCTGGGCCCGCCGGGCGCCGGCAAGTCCGACCTCGCGCTGCGTCTGCTCGCCCGGGGATTCGACCTGGTGGCCGACGATCAGGTGCTGGTGCGCGACGGCCGCGCCCGCGCGCCGGCGCCACTCGCCGGACTTCTGGAAGTGCGGGGGCTCGGTATCGTGCGGCTGCCCATGGCGCGGCACGCCCGCATCGTGCTTGCGGTGATGCTCGGCGCCGCGGACCGGCTGCCCGAGCCCGCCCGGCACCCGCAACTCGGGGTGCCGCTGGTGCATATCCTGGCCGGCAGTCCCTCGGCGCCGGAGCGCGTGGCGCTCGCGCTCGATTGCGCGCTCGGCCGGGTCGCCCAGGTAGCGGGGGCCTTCGCCGCATGAGCGGTGCCGGCCGGCGCGTGGTGATCGTGACCGGACTCTCCGGGGCCGGCAAAGCATCGGTGCTGCGCGCCCTGGAGGACATTGGCTTCGAGGCGGTCGACAATCCGCCCCTGCCACTGGTCGCCGACATGGTGCGCGGCGCGCAACGCAGCCTTGCGCTGGGCGTGGATGCGCGCAGCACCGGGTTCGATGCGGCCGTCGTCGTCGAGGCGCTTGAGCGGCTGCGCGCCGACCCGGAGCTCCGCGCGGAATTGATCTATTGTTGGGCCGAGCAGACCGTGCTGCTGCGCCGTTTTTCCGAAACGCGGCGCCGGCACCCGCTCGCCCCGAGCGGGCGCGTTTCCACTGGAATATCGAAAGAACAGGAACTTACCGAGCGTCTTCGTGAGGTGGCTGATCTCGTGCTCGACACCTCGGACCTGCCCCTGGCCGAGATGCGCGCGATCATCGAGCGGCGTTACGGCGATGGCGGCGCGGCGGGGACGCCGCGGATGGCGATGACGCTGGTGTCGTTCTCGTATGCCCACGGCCTGCCGGCGGAGGCGGATCTCGTCTTCGACGCCCGCTTTTTGCGTAATCCTCACTACGATCCCATATTGCGGCCGAGAACCGGGCTCGATCCCGAGGTCGCCGCCTATGTCGAGGCCGACCGCGACTTCGCCCCGTTTATGCAAGCGGTGCAAAACCTGCTCGACCTCGTGCTGCCGCGTTTCGTTCAGGAGGGCAAGAAATATGCCACGATCGCGGTGGGCTGCACCGGCGGTCGGCATCGGTCCGTTCACGTCGTTGAGAAGCTGGCCGCCCATCTGGCGCGCGGCGATGAGTCGTCGTACCAGCCCGTTTCTTGGCTGGTGCAGATCACCCATCGCGAGCTGGCGCGCCAGGAGGCGCGCGGCCGGTAAGAGCCTGTCACGCACAGGAGGCCTGAGCCACAACGTGTTGAACATGCAGCTTTCTAAACGTCCGGGAATGTGTGGTTCCCCATGATCGGGATGGTCCTGGTCACGCATGGGCGTCTGGCCGACGAACTGCGCTCCGCGATGGAGCACGTGGTCGGCGCGCAGCGGAACGTCGCCACGGTGTGCATCGGCCCCGAGGACGACATGGAAAACCGGCGCGCCGACATCGAACGCTGCATCGAGAGCTGCGACACCGGCGACGGCGTGGTGCTGCTGACCGACATGTTCGGCGGCACGCCGTCCAATCTCGCCATTTCCATGATGGAGCGGAAGGGCGTTGAGGTGATCGCCGGCGTGAACTTGCCGATGCTGGTCAAGCTCGCCAAGGTCCGCTCCAACCACGTGCTTACCGAGGCGGTGAGCTGCGCCGAGGCCGCCGGGCGCAAATACATCGCCGCCGCCTCGCACGTGCTGCACGGCGAAAGGGCGAACGGCAAGACCGGCTGCGGATGAGCGAGGCGGACCCGCCGGAGAGTCCCCCCTCCCCGGTCGTCACGCGCACCGTCACGATCCCAAACAAGCGCGGGTTGCACGCGCGCGCCGCCGCCAGATTTGTCACACTGGCCGAGCGATTCGGCGCGGCGGTGGAAGTGGCGCGCGACGGGCAGAGCGTCTCGGCGCGCTCGATCATGGGGTTGATGATGCTTGGCGCGGGGCAGGGAGCGACGATCGAGCTGCGGGCCGACGGTTTCGACGCTCGCGAGGCGCTCGATGCACTCGCCGCGCTGGTCGAGTCCGGCTTCGATGAACAAGACTGAGCCGCCCCCGCCGCAGCACAAGCGTCTCCCCGAGCGGGTCTTGCGCGCCTCGACCCGCGGCATGTCGGTGCACCACGGCATTCCCGTTTCGGCCGGTGTCGCGATCGGCCCCGTGTTCACCGCCGCCGAGCCCGAGCTGGTGGTCACGCGGTTCGCCATCGCCGACGGCGAGGCGGCGCAGGAGATGGCGCGGCTGGAGGATGCGATCACACGCTCCCGCCGCCAGCTCGCCAAGCTCCAGGCGCGGCTGGCGGTGCTGCCCGAGGACAGCCAGGGCGAGATCGGGCCGCTGATCGAGGCCTATGTGCGGATGCTTGCCGACTCGCGGTTGATCCGCGGGGCGCGCCGGCGCATCGCCGATCACGCGCGGTCGGCGGAGGCGGCGGTGAGCGAGGAGGCCGAGGCGATCGCCGCCGCGATCATGGCGCAGGCGGAGCCTGGAATGCCGCGTGAGGACCGCGCGAGCCTCCAGCGGCGCGCCGACGAGGTGCGCGAGATTTCCCGGCGGCTGGTGCGGAACCTGACGCGCGCCCCCTTCCGCAGTTTCGCCGGCGCGCCGGAGGGCGCGGTGCTGGTCGCCGAAGTGCTGCGTCCGTCGGACGCCGCCTTGCTCGACCCGACGCGGCTCACCGGCGTCGCCACCGAGGAAGGCGGCGCCGAAGGCCACACTGCCGTCATGCTGCGCGCGCTCGGCCTGCCCGCGGTGCTCGGCGCGGCCGGGCTCGCGCACGCGGCGAAGCCGGGCGACGTGGTGATCGTCGACGGGGGCCGCGGCACAGTCACCCTCAATCCCGATGCGGCGGCGCTCGCCGCCGCGCGCCGCGCCGTCACCGCCTTCGCGCGCGAGCGCCAGCGGTTCGCGCGCCTGCGCTCGCTTCCTGCCGAAACCAGCGACGGCGAGGAGGTGGAGCTGCAAGCAAACATGGAGCTGCCGCTCGAGTTGCCGCTGATCCAGCAATCCGGCGCGCACGGCATCGGCCTCCTCCGCACCGAGTTCCTGTTCATGAACCGCGAGACGGTGCCCGACGAGGACACGCAGACCGATACCTACCGCGCTGTCTTGGAGGCGATGGGCGGGCGGCCGGTGACGATTCGCGTGCTCGACTGGGGCGGCGAGAAGGAGATCGAGGCGCTGTCCGCGGCCGGCGTGGTGCCGGAGATCGCCGACATGAACCCCGCCTTCGGGATGCGCGGCATCCGGCTGCTGCTGCGCCGGCCCGAGCTGTTCGAAACGCAGCTCGCCGCGATCTTCCGCGCCGCCGTCGCCGGCGAGGCGCGGGTGATGTTGCCGATGGTCACGCACATTGCCGAGGTGCGGGCGGCGCGCGAGGTGTACGAACGGGTGGCGCGGCGCCTGCGCCGCCGCGGCGAGCGCATCCCCGAGCGCCTGCCGCCGCTCGGCATCATGGTGGAAACGCCGGGAGCGGCGCTGTCGGCGGACGCGCTCGCGCTGGAGGCGGATTTCTTCGCAATCGGCACCAACGACCTGACCGCGTACACCTTGGCCGTTGATCGCGGCGACAGCGCCGCCGCCGAGCTGTACGATCCGCTGCACCCGGCCGTGCTGCGGCTGGTGCAGTTCGCGACCGAGGCGGCGCTGCGTATGCGGATGCCGGTTTCGGTGTGCGGCGAGATCGCCGCCGATCCGCGCCTGACGCCGCTTCTGCTCGGCCTCGGCATCCGCAGTTTCAGCATGAACCCATCGGCCGTGCCGCGCGTGAAGCAGGCGGTGCGCGCCGTGAGCATCGACGATTGCGTACGCCGCGCCCGCCGCGTGATGGAGCAGTCCGACCCGGCGAAAATCCGCGAGATGCTGGAGCAGGGCGCTCCGGCTGAGATCTGAGCCATAGCTGTGCGGTTCCCAAGCTTGGCGATGCTTTCGATCGTCATCGCCGGGCTTGGCCCCGGGGCGGCGCCACCCTAACGCGCGGGTGGAGCGGACCTTGCCGCCCGCCGCGCCCGCACCTATGACCGGCCGCGTCGCCCGAACAGGAGACCGCATGGCCGCCATCGCCGAGCTGCAAGCGGAGAATCCCGCGCTGGCCCGTCAGGCCGAGATCCTGGCCCGCCCGATCACCCCGGCCAGACGGATGGCCGACTGCATCCGGGCGCTTGCGATCGACGCGGTGGAGAAGGCCGGGTCCGGGCACCCCGGACTGCCGATGGGAATGGCGGACGTCGCCACCGCGCTCTGGTCGCGGTTCCTGAAGTTCGAGGCCGCCGATCCGCGCTGGCCGGATCGCGACCGTTTCGTGCTCTCCGCCGGACACGGCTCGATGCTGCTCTATGCGCTGCTCTACCTCGTCGGCGAGGAGGGCATGGGGATCGACCAGCTCCAGACCTTCCGCGCGCTGCATTCGCGCGCCGCCGGGCATCCTGAATATGGCGAGCATCCGGGGATCGAGACCACCACCGGTCCGCTCGGCCAGGGGGTCGCGACCGCGGTCGGCATGGCGGTGGCCGAGCGCCACCTCGCCGGCCGGTTCGGCAAGTCGCTGGTCGATCACCGGACCTGGGTGATCTGCTCCGATGGCGATTTGATGGAGGGGATCAGCCACGAGGCGATCGGGCTCGCCGGGCATCTGCGGCTGGAGAAGCTGACCTTCCTCTACGACAACAACCACATCTCGATCGACGGCGACACCGCGCTCGCGCGCAGCGAGGACGTGCTGAAGCGGTTCGCGGCCGAAGGCTGGGCGACCAAGGAGGTCGATGGCCACGACCCGGCGCAGATCGCCGCCGCGCTTTCCTTCGCCGTGCGCTCGAAGAAGCCGACGCTGATCTCCTGCCGCACCATCATCGGCTTCGGGGCGCCGACCAAGGCGGGCACCAACGCGGTGCACGGCTCCGCCCTCGGCGCCAAGGAGGCGGCCGGCGCGAAGGAACTGCTCGGCTGGCACGAACCGCCCTTCACCATCCCCGACGAGCTGTTGAACCGCTGGCGCGCCGTCGGCCAGCGCGGGGCGGCGGCCCGGCGCGCCTGGCTCAAGCGGCTGGCGCGGCACAACATGCGCTCGGAGTTCGAGCGCGCGATGGCCGGCAAGCTGCCGGAGAACTGGCACGAGGCGGTGTCGGCGCTGAAACAGCAGATCGCCGACGAGAAGCCGAAGCTCGCCACCCGCGCCTCCAGCCAGAAGGTGCTGGACGCGCTGGTGCCCGCCACCCCCGAACTGCTCGGCGGATCGGCCGATCTCACCGGCTCGAACCTGACCTTCGTGAAGGGGATGGGAACGATCGCGCCCGGCAGCTATGGCGGGCGCTACATCCATTACGGCATCCGCGAGCATGGCATGTGCGCCGCCGCCAACGGCATGGCGGTGCATGGCGGCATCATTCCCTACACCGGCACGTTCTTCGTGTTCAGCGACTACATGCGCCCGGCGATCCGCCTCGGCGCGCTCATGCGCGCGCGCGTGATCCATGTGCTGACGCACGATTCGATCGGTCTCGGCGAGGACGGCCCGACGCACCAGCCGATCGAGCACCTGGCGAGCCTGCGCGCGATGCCGAACCTGCACGTGATGCGCCCGGCCGACACGATGGAGACCGCCGAGTGCTGGGAACTGGCGATCCGCCGCACCGACGGCCCGACCCTGCTCGTGCTGAGCCGCCAGGCGGTGCCGGCGTTCCGCACCGAAGCCGCCGAGAATCTCTGCGCGCGCGGCGGCTACGTGGTCGCCGAAGCCGAGGGGCCGCGCAAGGCGACCGTGATCGGCACCGGGACGGAGGTGGCGATCGCGATGGACGCTCGCGACGCCCTGGCCAAGGAGGGGATCGGCGTCGCCGTGGTCTCGCTGCCGTGCTGGGAACTGTTCGAGGCGCAGGATGAGAGCTACCGGCTTCAGGTGCTGGGCGGCGCGCCGCGCATCGGCATCGAGGCGGCCTCGCCGTTCGGCTGGGAACGCTGGCTCGGCCCCGATGGAACCTTTATCGGAATGACCACGTTCGGCGCCTCGGCGCCCTATCAGGACGTGTACAAGCATTTCGGGATCACCGCCGATGCGGTGGTCGCCGCCGTGAAAAAGCGGCTCAACGGAGCCGACGCAACCAAGAAGGAATAAGCCGATGTCGGTGAAGGTCGCGATCAACGGGTTCGGGCGGATCGGGCGGCTCGTTTTGCGCGCCATGATCGAGAGCGGGCGCGACGACGTGACGCCAGTCGCCATCAACGATCTCGGCTCGCCGGAGGCCAACGCGCACCTGTTCAAATATGACAGCGTGCACGGCCGCTTTCCGGGCGAGGTCGAGGTCGCGGGCGAGACGCTGACCATCCGCCATGGCGGGCGCAGCTGGGGGCCGATCAGGGTCTCGGCCGAGCGCGACCCCAACAAGGTGCCCTATCAGGGCGTCGATGTGGCGCTGGAGTGCACCGGCCTGTTCACCTCCAAGGAGGCGGCCTCGGCGCTGCTGCGGGCGGGCGCGCGCAAGGTGCTGATCTCGGCGCCGGCGGACGGCGTCGATGCGACGATCGTCTACGGCGTGAACCACAAGACGATCACGCGCGAGATGACGGTGATCTCCAACGCCTCCTGCACCACCAACTGCCTCGCACCGATGGCCAAGGTGCTGCACGAGAGCTTCGGCATCCTGCGCGGCTATATGGTGACGATCCACGCCTATACGGGCGATCAGCGCACGGTCGATACGCTGCACAAGGATTTGCACCGCGCCCGCGCCGCCGCCGTCTCGGCGATCCCGACCAGCACCGGCGCGGCGCGCGCGGTCGGGCTGGTGATGCCGGACCTCAAGGGCAAGCTGGACGGCACCGCGATCCGCATTCCCACGCCGAACGTCTCCCTGGTCTCGCTCGACGTGAACCTGAGCAAGCAGGCCACCAAGGACGAGATCAACGCGGCGATGAAGAAGGCCGCCGAGGGCCCGCTGCGCGGCATCCTCGATTACAACACCGCTGCCCTGGTCAGCGTCGATTTCAACCATTGCCCGGCGTCCTGCACCTTCGACGCGACCCAGACCACGGTCGTCGATGGCGCGCTGGCGCGGGTGATGGGGTGGTACGACAACGAGTGGGGCTTCTCGAACCGCATGTCGGACACGGCGGCGCTGTTCGGCAGCCTGTAGAGGCGCACGGCCTGACCCGCCAAAGGTGATCCGCACGCCTCTCCCGCTTTAGGCAGAGGCCGGCGCGGCGGCAGCCGCGCCGGTGAGGGGCGGCCAAATAGGAAACCCAATGCCGATCCGCACCCTCGACGATCTCGACGTAACCGGCAAGCGCGTGCTGCTGCGCGCGGACCTCAACGTGCCGGTGCGCGATGGCAAGATCACCGACCTAACCCGGATCGAACGCCTGACGCCGACCATCCGCGAACTATCGGGCAAAGGCGCCAAGGTCGTCGTGTGCAGCCATTTCGACCGGCCCAAGGGCAAGCGCGTGCCGGAAATGTCGCTCGGGCCGGTTGCGGCGGCGCTGGGCGAGGTGCTCGGCCAGCGCGTGCGCTTCGCCGAGGACTGCATCGGCGTCGTGGCGCAGCAGGCGGTTGAGCGGATGCAGCCGGGCGATGTGCTGGTGCTGGAAAACACCCGCTACGACGCCCGCGAGGAAAGGAACGATCCGGCCTTCGCCGCCGAGCTTGCCAAGCTCGCCGATCTCTACGTCAACGATGCCTTCAGCGCGGCGCATCGCGCGCACGCCAGTACAGAGGGCGTCGCGCATCTCCTGCCCGCCTATGCCGGGCGGCTGATGCAGGCGGAGCTGGAGGCGCTGGACGCGGCGCTCGGCAATCCGGTGCGCCCGGTGATGGCGATCGTCGGCGGGGCGAAGGTTTCCACCAAGCTCGATCTGCTCGGGAATCTTGTCGGCAAGGTCCAGGTGCTGGTGATTGGCGGGGCGATGGCCAACACCTTCCTCGCCGCAGAGGGAACCGGCGTCGGCGCCTCGTTGCAGGAAGCCGACATGCACGGGACCGCGCGGCAAATCCTGGCGCAGGCGAAGTCCGCCGGCTGTGCGGTCGTGCTGCCGGCCGATGCGGTGGTCGCCGAGGCGCTGAAGCAAGGCGTCGCCGCCGAGACGGTCGCGATCGACAAAGTGCCCGCCGGGCGCATGATCCTCGATGTCGGCCCGCGCAGCGTCGCCGCGCTGATCGGCCATCTGAGCACCGTCCGCACGCTGGTCTGGAACGGCCCGCTCGGTGCCTTCGAGGTGCCGCCGTTCGACGCCGCGACGACCGCCTTCGCGCGCGCGGTCGCCGAGGCAACCCAAGCGGGCAGGCTGCGGAGCGTCGCCGGCGGCGGCGACACGGTCGCGGCGCTGCGCCATGCCGGGGTGGCCGACAAGCTCAGCTACGTCTCCACCGCGGGCGGCGCGTTTCTCGAGTGGCTGGAAGGCAAGATCCTGCCCGGCGTTGCGGCGCTGGAGGCGTAGCCCGCTTGACCGGCCGGCAGCGCCGCCATCTGCTTCGCCCTTCCAGCCGGCAGGGGCACGCATGGACGTCAAGACCGGGGCCGAGCATCTGGCGTCGCTGCGCGACGGCCGCGATCTCCGCATCGACGGCCGGAAGGTCTCGGACGTAACCGCCGATCCGGCGTTTCGCGGCGGCGTCGCCTCGGCGGCGGCGCTCTATGACGCACAGGCGGCGCCGGAGGCCATCGAGCGGCTGACGTTTGAGCTGCAAGGCGGCAACGGCAGACGCGTCAACCGCGCCTGGGAGGCGCCGCGCTCCTACGAACAACTCGTCGCGCGGCGGCGCGCGCTGGAGGAATGGGCCGAGCTCCATGCCGGGTTCATGGGCCGCTCGCCGGACCATGTGGCGTCCTGCCTGACGGGCATGGAAATGGGCCTCGACGTGTTCGAGGCCTATGACCGCAGGCGCGCCGGGGCGCTGCGCGACTATGTGCGCGCGGCGCGGGCGCGCGATCTCTATCTGACCTACGTCATCATCAACCCGCAGGCCGACCGTTCGCGCCCCGCGCATCAGCAGGCCGACCCGTATTTCGCGCTCGGCGTGGTGGATCAGGACCGCGAGGGGATCATTGTGCGCGGCGGCAAGATGCTCGCCACCGCCGCGCCGATGGCGAACGAGCTTCTGGTCGGCTGCATCCAGCCGCTCGGACCCGGCGACGAGAAACACGCGGTCTGTTTCGCCGTGCCGATGGCGGCCAAGGGAATGCGCGTGCTGTCGCGCAAGAGCTACGAGGCGCACGCGGTCTCCGATTTCGACAACCCGATTTCCAGCCGCTTGGACGAGAACGACGCGGTGGTGCTGTTCGACGACGTGAAGGTGCCGTGGGAGCGGGTGTTCGCGCTCGGCGATCTCGGCATCATGGGGGCGATGTGGCACGCCACACCCGCGCACGTGCTGCAAAACTACCAGGGCCAGATAAGGCTGATGGTGAAGCTGCGTTTCCTGGCCGGGCTCGCGCGCCGCATCGCCGAGGTGAACGGCATCATCAACATGCCGCAGGTGCGGGAGACTTTGGGCCAGCTTGCCGCCGAGGTCGGCATGGTGGAGGGGCTGGTCGCCGGGATGGAGGCGCGGGGCACGTTGCGCGGCCCCTATTTCGTGCCCGACCGCGCGCTTCTTTACAGCGCGCAGGTGCTGACCCAGCAGCTTTACCCCAAGTTCGTCGATGCGCTGCGCGAGCTGGCGGGCGGCGGGATGATCATGCTGCCTTCGTCGGCGGACGATCTGCGCGATCCGGCGATCGCGGCCGACATCCTCCGCACCCAGTCCTCGCCCGCCGCCGCGCCGCTCGAGCGCGTGCGCTTCTACAAGCTCGCCTGGGATGCCGTCGGCAGCGAGTTCGCCAGCCGCCATGTGCAGTACGAGAAGTTTTATGCCGGCGCTCAGTTCGTGACCAAGGGCCACGCATTCCGCACGTTTGACTGGGAGCGCAGCGCCCGGATGGTGGATGCGATACTGGCGCGGACGCCGATCCCCGAGCCGGAGTAGGCGCTCAGCCCGAGCGGGTGCGGATGAAGCCCTGCACGAACTGGCGCTGAAACAGCAGGAAGGCGATCACCAGCGGCGCGGTGGAGAGCAGCGTGCCGGCGGTGATCAGCCCCCAGTCGGTGCCCTGGTCGGTGGTCGAGAACATGGCAAGCCCGACCGTGATCGGCCGCGCCGACACCGAGTTGGTCACAACCAGCGGCCAGAGAAAATTGTTCCAGTGAAAACTCACCAGCACGAGGCCATAGGCGACATAGGTCGGCCGCGCGAGCGGCACATAGACCCGCCAGAGCCGGGCGAACAGGCCGAGCCCGGCTAGCCGCGCGGCGTCATCGAGATCGCGGGATACGGTGCGGAAGGCTTGGCGCAGCAGGAAAATGCCGAAAGCGGAGCCGAGATACGGGAGCGCGATGCCGAACAGCGTATCGACGAAGCCGAGCTCGGACAGCACCCGGTAGTTCTCCACCATCAGCACGTCGGGCGCGATCATCAGTTGCAGCAGCACGGCGGCGAACAGCAGATCGCGGCCAGGGAAGTTGAGCCGCGCGAAGGCGTAAGCCGCGGGCGTGCAGAGCACGAACTGCGCGGCGAGCACCAGGCTCACCAGCATCACCGTGTTCGCCATGTAGCGGCCGAACGGCGCCATGCCCCAGGCGGTGACGAAATTGCGGAGCGTGAGCGGGCCGAGCAGATCGAAGCCCGTCGCCTTGGAGGCCGGATGCACCGCGCTCCATATCGCCCAGAGCAGGGGCAGGATCCACAGCACGCCGAGCAGCCAGGCACCGATCACCTCCAGCCTCGGCAGAGGCAGCGCTGCCGGGCGGGGCAGGGCGGTCGCACTCATCGGTAATGCACCCGTCGCTCGATGACGGCGAATTGCAGCACCGCCACGGCGGCGAGCACCACCAGCAGCAGCACGGTCAGCGCCGCTGCGTAGTTGGTATCCCAGTACTGGAAGCCAACCTGGTAGATGTAGGTCAGGAGAAGCTGAGTGGCGTTGTCCGGGCCGCCTTTCGTCAGCACGAGGATGTGGTCCACCAGCCGGAATGCGTCGATCACCGCGTTGACGAACACGAAGAGCGTGGTCGGCATCACCAAGGGCCACACGACGCGGCGGAAGAACGTCAGGCGCGAGGCGCCTTCGAGGTCGGAGGCTTCCTGCAATTCGGGTGGGATCGCCTGCAAGGCGGCGAGGTAGAAGACCATGTAGAAGCCGGCCATCTTCCAGATCGCGATGATGATCATCGCCGGCAGCGCCGTGCCCGCGGAGCCGAGCCAGTTCCAGTCGGCGAGCCCGAACGGCGCCAGCGCGCGGTCGATCAGCCCATAGCCCGGCGAGAAGAAGAACAGCCAGATATTCGCGACCGCGACCATCGGCAGCATGGTTGGCGTGAAATAGGCAAGCCGCAGCAGCGCGCGCCCGGGCATGGCGCGGTTCACCGCCAACGCCATCGCCAGCGAGAGCGCCATCGTCGCCGGGATGGTGCAGGCGGCATAGATCAAGTTGTTCCGCAGCGCCTGCCAAAACACCGGATCGGCGACCATCGCCCCGAAATTGGCCGTCGTATCGAGCCGTGAAGGATGGCGCGGAACCGGCGCGGTGTGCACGCTGGCCCAGATCGTTTGCAACGCCGGCCAATGGGTAAACAGCGCGAGCAGCGCCACCGCCGGCAGGACGAGCAGCCAGCCTTGGATGGTTTCGCGGCGGATGGGGAGCGTCATCCCATCTCACCACCCTCTTGGGGCGCGAGGAGTCCCCCCTCCCCTTGCCGGAGGCGGTTAGGGGGAGGGGAGCAGACGGCACCGGCGCAAGCGCCCCGGGTGAAATCGAGACGTGTGAGCGGCAATGTGCCGGCTTGCGCCCGTCGCTCCGGCCCCCTCCCGCAAGCGGAGGGGGGAGTCAAATTCGGGACGGACCGCCTCATGCCTTGCGGAACGGACGCAACAAGCGATCCGCGTTCGCCTGCGCCTCGGCCAAAGCGGCCCGCGGCTGCTTGGTGCCGGCCAGCGCGGCTTGCAGCGCGGCATTGAGCGGCAGCGTCACCGCCTGGTTCTGGTGCGTGGAAAGCTCGGGCACCGCGTACTGAAGCTGATCGCGCGCCACCGCCGCCTGTGGGAAGCCGGCAACGTACTGCTTCATCCGCTCCGTTGCCCATGCATCGGGGCGGGTCGCCACATAGCCGGTGTCCATGCCCCATTGCGCCGCGCGCTCGGGCGTGGTCGCCCATTTGATGAACAGGAGCGAGGCCTCGCGCTCCTCCTTCGTCGCCGTGCTGAACACGTAGAAACTGCCGCCGCCGGTCGGCGTGCCGCGCTGCTTGTCGGCCGGCAGCATGGCCACGCCGAAGGGAAACTTGGCGTTGTTCCGCACGAAGGTCAGGTTGCCGGTGGTGGTCCACATCATCGCCGTGCGCCCGGCGACGAAATCGTTGGGCGTGGCACCCCAGTCGAGCACGCCCGGCGCCTGCACGCCCTGTTTGCCGAGCGCCACCCAATATTCCAGCGCCTCGACCGAACCTGGTTTGTCGAAATAGGTCTCGGTGCCCGCCTTGTTCATCAGTTGCTGGCCGGCTTCCTGCGCCAGCGCCTGATAAAGCCAGTAGGTGCCGCCGGTGGCCGGGATCTGCACGCCCCAGCGGCTCACCGAACCGCCGTCGCGGACGACAAGCTTGCGGCCCATGTCGGTCTGCTCGGTCCAGGTGGCGGGCGGCGTTTCCGGATCGAGCCCCGCCTGCTTGAACGCGTCCTTGTTCCAGTAGAGCACCGCGGTCGAACGCTGGAACGGCACGGACCAGATGTGGCCGTCCACGCTGCCGTTCGCCATGAAGGCAGGAAAGAACCCGTCGAGCCACGCCTTGTCCTCGGGCGTGTTCGCCAGCTCGTCGATCGGCACGATCGCGTCGAGGTCGATCAGCGTGAACACCTGGATCGCGCCCACCATGGCGATCGGGGGCGCCTTGCCGGCCTTGAAGGCGGTGATCGCCTTGGCGATCGTGTCGTCGTAGTTGCCGGCATAAACCGGCTTGATGCGGATGCCCTTGTGCTCGGCCTCGAAGTCGGCGGCGTAGCCGTCGATGATCTTGGTGATCGGGCCGGAGACCGCAATCGGGAAGAAGAACTGGATTTCCAAGGGTGCGTTCTGCGCCCGCACGATCGCGGGCGCGGCGAGCGCGGCGGCGGCGCCGGCAAGGGCGGCGCGGCGGCTGACGTTCCTCATGTGACTGCCTCTTGTTCGGGTTGGGGCTCG
Source organism: Acetobacteraceae bacterium (assembly GCA_035685165.1). Classification (GTDB taxonomy): domain Bacteria; phylum Pseudomonadota; class Alphaproteobacteria; order Acetobacterales; family Acetobacteraceae; genus DATFDN01. The sequence goes on along the minus strand of DASRBI010000009.1, from coordinate 270,289 downwards.
ATCATGGACGGCGCGGCGGCGATGCGGGCGCCGGTCTGGGCGTCGAACAAATGAAGGGCGCGTGGATCGTAAAACAGCCGCACCGAAGCCCCCGGCGCGACAACGGAACGGCCCGGCAGGCGCGCTTGCAGCACCGGCCCGGCCGCGCCGATCCGCCCTGTTAGCACAGTGTCGGCGCCGAGATACTCGGCATGTTCGACGAGTAGCGGCAGCGCCCCCGATGCCGCAGCGTGCGCCGAAAGCGAGAGCGACTCGGGGCGCAGCCCGGCGATCAGCGCGCGGTTCTCGGCGCGCACCGGCAGGACTGCGTCCGTGCCGGCGACGGCGAGGCCGCCGCGGTGCGGCGTCAGACTGAGCAAATTCATCGGCGGCGTTCCGATGAACCCGGCGACGAAGGCGGTGGCCGGCCGCTCGTAGACCTCGGCGGGCGGGGCGGCCTGCTCGAGCCGCCCGGCGCGCAGCACGACCACCTGATCAGCCATGCTCATCGCCTCGGTCTGGTCGTGCGTGACGTAGATCATCGTCAGCCCCAGCCGGCGCTGCAGCGCCACGATCTCGCGCCGCATCTCGGCGCGAAGCTGCGCGTCCAGGTTGGAAAGCGGCTCGTCCATCAAGCATACGGGCGTTTCGGCGACGATCGCCCGGCCGAGCGCCACGCGCTGCTGCTGGCCGCCGGAAATTTGGCCCGGCTTCCGGGCGAGCAGATGGGCGATGCCGAGCAGCTCGGCGGCACGGCGCAGCCGCGCCTCCCGCTCCGCCCGCCCGACGCGCCGTGCCTTCAGCCCGAACAAAATGTTCTCGGCGACCGAGAGGTGCGGAAACAGCGCGTAGGACTGAAAGACCATCGCCACGCCGCGGGCCGCTGGCGGCAACGCCGTGACGTCCCTGTCGCCGATCAGGATCGCCCCGGCCGAGGGTTGTTCGAGCCCGGCGATGAGCCGGAGGCAGGTCGTCTTGCCGCAGCCCGAACCGCCGAGCAGGACGGTGAACCTTCCCCCCGGGATGGCGAGATCGAGCTCCTCCAATACGGCGGTCGGCCCGAACGATTTGCTCAGGCCGCGCAGGAGCAGGTCGGGACCGAAATTCTGGCCCGCCAGGGTCATGGGACCAGATTGGCCTCAGAGCGGCTCGGTGTCGATTGCGTAGCCGGCGGCGCGTACGGTGCGGATCAGGTCGAGCTCGCCCTCGCCGTTGATCGCCTTGCGCAGCCGGCGGATATGCACATCGACCGTGCGCGGCTCCACATGAATGTCCGGTCCCCAGACCGCCTGCAGCAGCTCCTCCCGCCCGAACACGCGCCGCGGATGCTGGATCAGGAACTCGAGCAGGCGGAACTCGGTCGGCCCGAGGTGGATCGGGCGCCCGTTGCGGCTGACCCGGTGCGCGTCGAGGTCCATGCGGATGTCGTGAAAAGCAAGCTCGCCCTTGCCCGAGGACGCGCCCGAGCGGCGCAGCAAGGCGCGCACGCGGGCGAGCAGCGCGTCCATGCTGAAGGGCTTGGCGATATAATCGTCCGCTCCGGTGTTGAGGCCGCGCACCGCGTCCTGATCGTCGGTGCGGGCCGTCACCATGATGACCGGCAGATCGCGCGTGCTGGCCCGCCGCCTGATCTGGCGGCACACTTCGAGGCCCGACAGAGTCGGCAGCATCCAATCGAGCAGCACGAGGTCGGGCTGGGACTCGTTGAGGCGCGTCAGCGCCTCCTGCCCATCCGCCGCCTCTTCGACCCGGAAGCCCTGCTTCTCCAGGTTGTAGCGCAGCAGCATCGCGAGCGCCGCCTCGTCCTCGACGACGAGGATCGTGCGACGGGAGTTGCGTTCCTGCACCGGATTACTCCTCCTCCTCCTCCTCCTCCGTGCGCGGCCGGACGATCGCGTAGGGCGAATTGTCGCCCTTCGGCCGCGCTTCGGTCAGTACCTGGCCGGTGATCGCGTAGTGCACGGTCTCGGCCACGTTGGTGGCGTGGTCGCCGATCCGCTCCAGGTTCTTGGCGATGAACAGAAGATGCGTGCAGGGCGTGATGTTGCGCGGATCTTCCATCATGTACGTCACCAGCTCACGAAAGATGCTGGTGTAGAGGTCGTCCACCGCTTGGTCGGAGCGCCACACCCGCACGGCCTTATTCGGGTCGCGGTCGCCGATCGCGTCGATCACATCCTTCACTTCCTCCTGCACCAGCCGCGCCATGTTGGCGATGCCGGCAAGCGAGAAAGGCAGCGAGAACTGCGCCAGCACGATGCTGCGCTTGGCGACGTTGGCCGCGTAGTCGCCGATGCGCTCCAGATCGACCATGATCCGCAAGGCGCCGACGATGGTCCGCAGATCCTCCGCCATCGGCTGGCGCAGCGCCAGCATGCGGATCACCTGCTCCTCGATCCGTTCCCCGAGCTTGTCCACTTCCGGGTCGCTCTCCACCGCGCGCGTCGCCGCTTCGGTGTCGCGTTCGATGATGGCGCGCGCGGCCAGCGCGAGCTGGCTTTCCACGTTGCCGCCCATCTCGATCAGGAGGTCGCGCAGTTGCACGAGCTCCTTTTCGAACCGGGTGACGAGGTGCTGCTGCGGGGCCTCGGACATATTGCGGCTCCTAGCCGAAGCGGCCGGTGATATAGGCCTCGGTGCGCTTCTCGCGCGGGGCGGTGAAGATGCGTTCCGAGGGGCCGATCTCCACCAGCTCGCCGAGATAGAAAAACGCCACCTGATCGGCGACGCGCGCGGCCTGCTGCATGTTGTGCGTCACCAGAGCGATGGTGAAATCCTGCTTCAGCGTGTCCATCAGCTCCTCGATCTTGAGGGTGCTGATCGGATCGAGCGCACTCGTCGGCTCGTCCATCAGGATCACTTCGGGGCGAATGGCGATGGTGCGCGCGATCACCAGCCGCTGCTGCTGGCCGCCCGAGAGGCCGAGCGCGGAGGCGGACAGCCGGTCCTTCACCTCCTCCCACAGCGCGGCCCGGGTGAGCGACCACTCCACGCGCTCGGCCATCGCGGCGCGGCTGAGTTTCTCGTGCAGGCGCACGCCGAAGGCGATGTTCTCGTAAATCGACATCGGAAACGGGGTCGGCTTCTGGAACACCATGCCGACCCGAGAGCGCAGCGCGATCGCGTCGACCTCCGGGCCGATGATGTTCTCCCCGTCCATCAGCACCTCGCCCGTGGCGCGCTGGCCAGGGTAGAGGTCGTACATGCGGTTGAGCACCCGCAGGAGCGTCGATTTGCCGCAGCCGGAGGGGCCGATCATTCCGGTGATCTGCCGCTCCGGAAAGTCCATGGAGACCGATTTCAGCGCGCGCACCGAGCCGTAATAAAAGTCGAGGTCGCGGATGCGGATCTTAGCCGCCGCATCCGCCGCGACCCCATTTCGCTGGCCGTGCGGGGTGGCCGCCTCGATCTCGTGTGTCGCGCTCATCAGGCTTCCTGCTCCGGACTCGCGGGGCGGGGATAGCCCACGTCGGTAGACGGCGCAGCAGTTCGTCCGGTTTCAGTTCTGTGAAGCTTCGATGACAGGCGCTCGCAACCTCAGGTTGAAACGAACTTCCGCAGCGCCGCGCTCCGCGCCTGGGCCGCGCCCAGCATGAAGCTCTGGTCGGCGCCGCCCAGATTGAAGCGGCAGCCCATGCGGATATAGCGCTCCATGATCTCTTCGACGTAGATGCCGCCCATGCCGGCCCATTTGCCGTGCTTGCGGCAGGCGGCGATGGTGCGCTCATAGGCGGCGACGACGCGGGCGTTCGTGTACTCGCCGGGAATGCCCATCTCGAAGCAAAGATCGTTGGTGCCGATCAGCAGCACGTCGATCCCTGCCACGGCGGCGATCGCGTCGGCGTTCTCGATCGCGGTCGGCGTCTCCAGCATCACGATCGTCATGTTGGCGGCGTTCATCGCCGCCGCCGCCTCGCCGATCTTCAGGCTCCGCAAGCCGTAATGCGGCCCGATGCCGCCCGAGGAGCGGTGGCCCATCGGCGGGTATTTCAGCCGCTGCACGATCTCCTTCGCCTCCTCCGGCGTATCGACATGCGGCACCACGATGCCGGTAATGCCGTTATCCAGCAGGCGGGTGGCGGTCGCGTATTCGCCGTTCGGCACGCGCGCGATCGGGGCGATGCCGGCCTCCAGCGCCGCGACCGCGATCTGCGCCGCCGCATCGAGCCCGAGCGTGCCATGCTCGCAGTCGAGAAAGAGCCAGTCATAGCCGGCGGCCTTCGCCGCCGAGGCGATCTCCACGCTGCGGACCATCTTGACCGTGAAGCCGAGCGCCATGCCGTCGGCTTCCAGCTTCTCGCGGGCGGGGTTGCGGAGAGCGGCCATTGCGTATCCTCCCGGGTTTCAGCGTGAATCGATGGCGGCGGCGATGGTGCGGCCGAGCGCCTGGTGGTCGATCGGATGATCGGTCTCGTTGGCGATTGCCGCCGTCAGTCCCTGGCGGCGCAGGATCACGATCCGCTGCTCCGAGGCGCCCGACGCCCAGGCGGCATCGGCCGGCAGTTGCGGAAAGAAACGGTCGGCGTTGGAGCGAAAACAGGCGGCGTAGGAGGAGCCGCTGTGCGTCGGCCGCAGCGCGTAGTCGGCCCAACCCGCGGGCAGCAGCCGCTCGCCCTTCCAAACGCCGTCCCGAAGATAGAGCACGCCGAGCTTGGCATAGTCGCGCAGCGTGGCGAAGGCGGCGCCCGAGGCGATCAAATTGCCCGCGATGTCGGCCGAATGCTGGAAGCTCCGCATCCCGAGCCGGTCGGCGAGCAAGGAATAGAGCCCCGCGTGATAGGGCAGTCCGCGCTTCTCGATCTCGGCGCGGATGATGGCGCCGAGCACATTGATGCCGCTGTTGACGTAGCGGAACACCGAGCCCGGCACGGTGGCAACGATCTGCCGCTGCGCGAAATCGAAGGCGTCGGCCGCGTCGTGATAGACGGCGCTGTTCTCAAAGCCGAGCGTCACGCGGCCGTCCTCGTGCAGCACCGGCATCCCGAGACCCGAGCGCATCCTGAGCAGGTGATCGAGCGTGATCTGCTGATGCGGCGCGCGCGGATCGCGCCAGAGCGGCGCCCGCGCCGGATCATAGGGCGAGCGCAGCCAGCCCTCCTGGATCAGCCGGCCGATCACCGTGCAGGTGACGGCCTTGCCCATCGACCAGCTCGGCGTCGCGCGATCGGGCGCGCCGAAGGCGCTGTAGCGTTCGAACAGCACCCGCTCTGGCGTGGCGATAAGGATGCCGTAGAGCCCCGGCGAAGCGGCAAACAGCGCGTCCGCTGCATCAGAGACGGCCGGCAGCGGGCGGGGCGTCTCCACCGCGTCGCCGACCGGCCAGGGCCGGGCGGGCTCGCCCGCGGCGCGCGCGATTGGGGCGGGATCGAAGCGGGGCCGCTCGGCCGGGCCGAGCAGGATGCCGCCATAGCCCGGTGGGGCGACGGCGCGGCCGGTGATCTCGGCGCTGTCGTGCTGCCAGCGCACCGTCACCGTGCGAGTGGCATCGTCGCTCGCGATCGCGATCCGCCCGGCGCGCTGCGCCTTCAGAAGTGCGAAGGCTGCGTCGGGCGAGGGTGCGGGGCGGGCGCCGAGGCTGCCCGGCCGCTCCACCGGGCGCCAGCGGAAGTGCCGCTCGGCGGTCGCGCGATCCAGGCCCGAGACGTACAGCATGTCGGCGAAGCGCTTGGCGGCGAAATTGACCACCCGCTGGCGCAGCGCGGCGGCCGAGCCGTCATACACCACCGGATCGGGCGGCCCGTCGCCCGCCGCGAAGGGCGGCGTGCGGTCGAACATCGGATCGACGCGGTCGGGCAGCTCCGGCTCTGACATCGGCGGCTCCTGTACGGTTAGGCTAGAGCAGGCGCGCCCCGCCGGGTAGACGCCGGCCCATCGGCTCGGATCCACGCATGGACTCGTTCGGCCTCGTGCGTCGCGTCCTTCGCAAGCTGCACCTCTGGGTGGCGATGGCCCTCTTCGTGCCGCTGGTCGCGCTGGGGCTGAGCGGGAGCATCCTCGTCTATCGCAGCGAAATCGCGGCGCTGCTCGACCCGCCGCCGAAGCTGCTTCTCGCGCAAGGCGCGCCGCACGGGGTCGCGGCGATGCTGCACGCGGCGGAGGCGCGGCTGGGCGGCGGGTTCCTTCCCTATCTCTACACGCCGCCCCCTGCGCGCGGGCAGCCGGCGCTGATCCGCCTGTTCACGCCTCCCCGCGCCGGGGTGCGGAGGCAGATCGTCACCGTCCGGATCGACCCGGTCTCGCTTGATCTGGTCGCCTGGGATGACGCGCCGCTTCCCGGGTTCCTCAGCCCCGTCCTGGCGCTGCATGGCAACCTGCTGATGGGTCGCGCGGGCCGGCCCTATGTCGGCTGGCTCGGCGTCGCGATGCTGGGGCTCGGGATCAGCGGCCTCGTTCTCTGGTGGCCGCGGCGGGGCAGGTGGGGGGCGGCCTTCACGGTGAAGCGCGGTGCGCGTGGGCTGCGCCTCTGGCGCGACCTGCACGGGGCGATCGGCATCTGGACCCTCGCCCTGTTCGTCACCGTCACCGCCAGCGGCGTCTATTTCGCCTTCCCCGACACGGTTGCCGCCGGGATCCGCGCGCTGCTGCCGAGCCGCGAGCCGGCCGCGCAGCCGCCGGTTCCGATCGCGGCGGGCGGCCGCACGATCGACGCCGACGCCGCCATCGCCGCCGCGCTCTCCGCCACGCCGCGGGCCCGGCTGATCGCGCTGGGGCTGCCGACAAGGCCGGGCCAGCCGTACCGCGTGTCACTCGCCCATCCCGGGGACGCACAAGGCGCACCCGCCATCGTGGTGCAGGTCGATCCGGGCTCGGGCGCCGTCATTGCGCGCTCCGACCCGGCGCGCTTCGCGCCGGCGCAAGCCCTGCTCGCCTGGCAGAGGACGCTGCATTTCGGGGTCGGGCTGGGCGGACTTTGGCGGGCGCTCGTTTGCCTGACTGGGCTTCTGCCCGCGCTGTTCGCCTTCACCGGCATCGCCATGTGGCTGCTCCGGCGGCAGGCGCGCCGCCGCAGCGACCGGCGCCGGGCGCGGAAGGAATCCCTCGCAAGCGATTCGCCGTCCGGTTAACCTTCGCGCAATGGAACAAGGCACCACCCTGGCGCCGCGCGTGACGGCCGCCCTGCTGGCGACCGCCCGCCCGCCGGGCGCGACGCTCGCCCAGCAGGAGGCGCTCGCCGCCGCGCTGGAGGAATTCGATCCCGGCGACTGGATCGGCCTGATTGAGGGCGCCTTAAACCAGGGCACCGCCTCGCTGCTGTCGCGCCACTTGCTGGAGGCGGCCCCCGGACGCTTCCCGCCCGAAATGGTGGCGGCGTGCGACACCTACCTTGCCGCGCGCCGGCAGGCGGCGGCGGAGGCGATCGCGCAACTCGCTGCGGTGATGGAGGCGCTGGCGGTGCGGGGCGTGTCGGCGCTGCCGTTCAAGGGGCCGGTGCTCGGGCTGCAAGCCTATGGCGACGCGGGCCTCAGGGAATACCACGACCTCGACATCCTGATCCGGCGCGAGCAACTGATCGAGACGCTCGCTGTGCTCGACGCGCTCGGTTACCGCAGCGAGGCGGTCGCCGGCCTGCGGCCGCGGCGGGTCGAGGATTATTACCGCTACAACGGTCAGGACATATTGTTCGCGCCGGGCCGGCTGCCGATCGAGCCGCACTGGGCCTTCGCCCCGCGCACCTTCTGCGCCGAGCTCGACACCGGGCCGATCTTCGCCCGGGCGGTGCGGGTTGAAGCGCCGCATGGGCAGCGATTCCGCTGCTTCGCGCCGGAGGACACGTTGCTCGCCGCTTCGCTGCACGGCGGCAAGGAGCAATGGGCGCGCCTGATCTGGATCGCCGACATCGCGGCACTTCTGCACGCTCATCCCGCGCTCGACTGGACCGCGGTGCTGGCGCGCGCGGCGGAGGCCGGGTGCCTCAGGATGACGCTGCTCGCGGCCGAACTCGCGCGCGGCTTGCTGGAGGCGGATCTGCCCGACCGGGTGCGCGCCGAGATCGCGCGCGACCGGGCGGTGGCACCCCTCGTTGCGCGCGTCCGGGCCGCCCTGTTCGCGCGCGTCGAGGCGCCCTCGATCTATACGGTGACGTCGTTTCGCTGGAACGTGCGCGAGCGGCTGTCGGATCGCCTGCGCTACGCCACTCGCACCTTGTTCCGCGCGCGGGTGACGCATTTCCGCAATGTCGATTTGCCCGATCCGCTGTCCTTCCTTTATCCCGCCGTGCGCCTAGGGCACGATTTCCTGGTCCTGCCGGTCTGGCGCGCGCTGCACCGGACGCGCGATTGAAACTTTCTGCGCAGGCATTCCGCCCTGGCTTCGCGCCGCTGGAGCCGGCGAAGAGTCCCGCCTCCCGCAAGGGAGCGGGCTCTTATCTATCTATAAGCCACAGGAAGCGGATCAGCTTGTCGGCTGCGTGGTCCCAGGTATAGCGGGCCGCGGTGTGGCTTGCGCCGGCCTGCGCGGCCTGGCGGCGCCATTCTGTATCCTCGATCGCCGCTTGCATGAGCAGCGTGAGGTGATCGAGGTCGGGATCGAGCCGCGATGCGGACTGCCCCTCGACCGCGACGAGTGATTTGCGGCTGTCGATCCGGCGCGCGAACTCATCCGTCACGAATTCGTCGGTCGGTCCGCCGCGCGTGCAGATCACCGGCACGCCGCAGGCCGCCGCCTCCAGCACCGGCAGGTTGAAACCCTCCGCGCGATAGGGAGACACGTAGATGTCGGCCGCCTGATAGAGGGCCGCCATCTCAACGAACGACAGCGTCTCGCCGGCATAGACCGTCCGCTCGGCCACAAGCTGCCGCTCGCGGGCGGAGAGGAACGCCAGCGATTTCTCGAGCAACGCGCGCGAGCCGTAGAGCGGATCGACGCCTTTCAGCACGAGCTTCGCCCCCGCGCAGGCGCCGCAGACCTTCGCAAAGGCGCGCAAAAGCAGGTCCATGCCCTTGTTGCCGGTCATCGCGCCGACGCTCAGAAACACGAAATCGCCGGCGCCGATCCCGAGCCGGGCGCGCATCGGCGCGCGCGCCTGGGGATCGGGATGGAAAATCTCGGTCTCCACCCCGTGCGGCACGACTGCCACCTGCGCCGGCGCGAAGCCGAGCCTATGGAACGCCTCGGCCGACCATCGGGAGGGCGTGACGACGCGGAGACCCTCGGGCGGCCGGCCTTCCAGCAGCCGCGCATACTGACCCGCATCGGCGACTTGCCGGCGGCGGATGATCTGCTGCTCGGAGGTGGCAAACACGGCGGTCAGAGGCGAGGCGGATGGGGCGAAGGAGAACGGCGCGATCAGGCGCAGGGTCGCCCGCGCGCTCTCGCCGGGCCGGGCGATCTCGAGCGCGCGCAGCGCCTGCTCGGCCGCCGCGGGGAACAGCCCCGCCACGGGCTGCCAGGGCCGGTAATAGGGCGCGTCGATCACCTTGAGGCGGATGTGGCGGCGAAGCAGCGCAAGAAGCTGCCACTGGTTGACGATCGCATAAGAGTGCGGGAGGAACCGCCAGCCTTCCACGATCAGCGCCGGCGCGTCCCCTGCCGCCATCGGTGCCGGCGCCTCAGGCCGGATCGGCGCGCAGATTGAAGGCGATCGAGATGCGCGTGCCGCCGCCCCGGTGTGGGAACACCATGTGCGGCACGTAGCTCGGGAACAGCACCATCAGCCCGGGGCGGGGATGGACGAACACGCTCGGCGCCAGCATCGGGAAGAACGTCATGCTGCGCCCGGGGCAGGGATCGAACAGATGCAGCGGCGCCCCGCGCTCGCCGCCGTCCGGTTCGCCCGTATCGACATAATAGGTGCCCGACCAGGTGGATTCGGGATGCACGTGCACCCGGTTGAAGTCGCCGCTGCGGTTGACGTTCGCCCAGGCCGAGAGCCTCCAACGCAAGGCGGGCGGCTGTGCGCCGCGTTCGGCGAACACGAGCCGCGTCGCTTCCTCGGCGAGCGCCTGCATGTGGCCGACCAGCCGTCGTCCGGCCTCGCCGCAGAATTCGAGCCGTCCTGTTTCCGAGTGCCAGCCACCCTGGTTCGACTTGCCGACCCCAGGATGCGCCGCCTGATGAGAGAGGATGTGCTCGCGAAGCGCGGCGTTCAGCTCGCCGCCGTCGTCCCAGACGCGCGTGGCGAGCGGGACGGTAAAGAGGTTCGTGTAGCGCAAGGCCGGCACGTCGCTAATCGCGGCCGGTTCGGATGGTTGCTCGGTTGCGGGTCTCACGGATGCGGTGGGCGGGTGGCCGGGGCGGCGGGCATGGTCGCTGACCAGTTCGGCTGCATCGGCAGCTCCAATGTGAGACGGAAAACCGCGCGAGAAATCCGGCGCGGACGTTCAACTTTCGGCAGGATAGGGCGACGCGGGACCGGCCGCAATGATCGTCGCGGCGGAAGTTGTGGACGCTCCGGGGCGCAGGGATGATACACGGATCGGCCGTTGCGGGGTGCGCGTGATCGGCTGCTGAATGAGCAAAGCGTGGAGGCGTGGAAAGGTGTTCGGACTGTCGGGTCATCGTCGGCCGGGAGCCCTGTGCGGTCTCGTTAATGTCTAGGTTACGACCGCTCGCGCTGTTCCCGCTCGATGACTTCGTGGTCGCATTCTCGGACGAGGCGCAGCAACTCCTGAGCCTGAATGCCACCGCGGCGCTGGTGATCCGGGAGTTGCAGAAGGGGCGGAGCCCGGCCGAGGCGGCCGCGCTGCTCGCCAGCAGTGGAGAGACGGAACCGGAGCAGGCCGCGCGCTGGGTGGACGCGCTTCTCGGAGTGCTGGGCGCGCACGGCATGATCGACGATGGCCCCGTGCGCTTGGCGGCGCCGGCGCCGGCGCCGCCGCCCAATGATGCCGAGGTCGCGCCCTATGCCCCGGTCGCCGCCGCGGTGGAGCAGAGCTACCGGCTGCTCGGCACCACGGCGCTGGTCCGATTCGCCTCGCGCGCGCAGGTGCGGCTGGTCAACTCGGTGCTCGGCCACTTGGCGGTGCCCACCGCCGGCCGCCCCGACGTCGTAATCGAAATCAGCGCCGCCTTCACGGACCCGCACAACATCAAGAGCGACGTTTATCGGGACGGCGTGCCGGTCGGACACGCGCGGCGGCTCTCCCGGCTGGCGCCCATCGTGAAGATCGCGCTGTGGCAGGCAGCGGTGCATGCTCACGAACATTTGTTCAACATCCATGCGGGGGTCGTCGGGACCGAGTCGGCTTGCATCCTGCTTCCCGCCGCCGCCGGCAGCGGCAAGACCTCCTTGACGGTGGCCTTGGTGCAACATGGCTTCCGCTATTTCTCCGATGAGGTGGCGCTGATCGAGCCGGCGGGTTTCCGTGTGCCGCCGGTGCCGCTCGCCATGGCGATCAAGAGCACGGGCTGGGACGTCATTGCGCGCTATCGCCCGGAAATCGCGGAATTGCCGATCCACATGCGGACCGACGGCAAGGTGCTGCGCTATCTGCCGCCGCCGCCCGGGGCCACGCGCCAGCCGCCCGCGCCCGTGAGCCACGTCATCTTTCCTCGCTTCGAGCCCGAGGCGCCGACGCGTCTCGAGCCGGTCTCGCGGGCGGAGGCGCTGGGCCGGCTGTTCAACGAGTGCCAGAGCGTGCCCTGCCGGCTCGATGCCGGGAAGGTGGACGAGGTGGTGCGCTGGATCGGCGCAGTCGCGTGCTTCGATCTCAGTTTCTCCAGCCTCGACCGGGCCGTGGAGCTCATAGCGGGAGCGACGGGCTTTCCCGGAGCCTAAAGTTCATGATAAATAACAAATTATTGGCCGCGGGATGAAGGCGCGGAATAAATTGGTGAAGAATAGGCTTGCCAAAAACTGTCAGTTTGGTATTGATCTCTCGCTCGCCATCGCCTAGCCTGCTTTCTACCCGTCGTGCAGGTCCTGGTGGGTCGCGACGGATACTGTTGACGGAGGTGTAGTATTATGTCTGACGAGATCGAAAAGACCGAAGGCACACCGAGCCGCCGCGACTTCGTCAAGAAGTCGGCCCAGGTTGCCGTCACGGCCCCGGCGGTCGGGATGCTGCTGAGCGCATCGACCAAGCCGGCGCTGGCGCTGAACCTGAACCCATATACGCTGCATATCCTCGATGACTTCTCGTTCGGCAACGACCGCGAGGACATCGACGCGATCGCTCTCGGGTCCAACTTCAACCCGTTGGACGGCCAGCCGCAGAAGGACGACCACATCTGATCGGCGGCTGATCGCACGACGGAAGGTCCGGTCGGCATCCGTCGGGCGCATGGCTAGGCTGGTGACCCGGCCCCGCAAGGGGCCGGGCGCTTCCGTTTGGCAATGCTGCGCCCGCTCGACCCGTTGCTGTCGGGTCGAATTCCACGCCAAGCCCGATACCTAGAGCATCATGCCGGTCCCTGGTAACGCGGGGAGTGGCCTGTTCCGAACACGCGGCGATTACGTTCCATTCGTCGTGGCCGGGCGTGGTCCGGCTACCCACGACGTTGCCGCCCCCTTTCACCGTCACGTCCGCGAAAGCGGGCACCGAGGTGGGCGGTCAGGTGCTGGTGTTTCTGTCCTGCTTTCGCGGCAATGACGCCAGGGGCCTCCCCGCGATTTCCTCTCGCCCGCCTACGCGGGGACCGGCCATGGCACGACCTGCCCACCAACTGTTCGGAACCGGACAGTGACGCGGGCAATCCCCGGCAGGACAGGAGAAAACCGCCGGCCGAAACTGCCACGACCCGGCGGGCCCGGTTTAGGTTGTCATAATGGTCTCATCAGCGCTTAATGCGCCGGCGCAGCCGGATCAGCAGAGCCCATGAGCCAACCGCCCGCCACACTCGCCGAGCTCATCGCGCCGCTCACCCTTGCCGAGTTTTCCGAAATCCTCCGCCGGCGCGAGCTGACCTATCGGCAGGGCACCAACGCGCAACGCTATGCGCCGCTGATCGGCTGGCAGGCCGTGCGGCGCCTGCTCGCCGAGGGAAAGCATCCGACCTACCGCGACGCGGTGCGGGTCACCAAGGAATCGGCCTACGTCCCGCCCGGCAAGTGGATGGATGACGGGAAGATCGACGTCGCCAAGCTCGACGCCTACCTCGCTGGCGGATACAGCGTCGTGCTCAATCGCATCGAGCCGTTTGTGCCGCCGCTCGCCGGCGTCTGCGAGGACATAATGACGCGGCTGAGCGAGGGATCGTTCATCGGCGTGGTGGTGACCTCCGGTGCGGGCGACGGCGCCTTCCTGACGCATTTCGACCCCGAGGACCTAATCATCCTGCAGATCGAGGGCACGAAACGCTGGCAGGTGTTCGGACCCCCGGTAGCCTACCCGCTGCGCGGGATGGCGAAGCGGACGCTCGAAAATTCCGAGCTCCTGTTCGACGAGGTGCTGGAGCCCGGCGATTTGCTGTTCGTGCCCGGCGGCTACTGGCATCATTGCCAGAGCGGGCTCAGCACCTCGGTTCATATCGGGGTGTTCATGATCGCCCCCACCAAATGGCACGCGATCGACGCCATGATCCGCCCGCTGATGGAAGACGAGATGTTCCGGCTGCCGCTCAGCCGGCTCGAGACCGAGGATCGGCTCGCGTCCGCCGAGGCGGAACTGAAGAGGTTCCTGATCGACAAGGTCGAAAGCCTGAACCTGAAGGAGTTTGTCGCCGGGTGGCCGAAGATCGCCCGCTGAGGACCGTGCAGCGCGGCGCGCGCTGCTGCGGCGGTGGCCGGCGCTTTAATGCTGGCGTTCGGACGGTGTCCGGACCATAATCCCGGTGGGATGAAACGAGCGGACGCCGGGCGCGCCGCACTTGGTGGAGTTGCTTGACATGAACTGCGCTTTTCTCGAGGGCCTGTCGCTCTCCACCCTTGTGGCCCCGGTCACGGCTGAGGAGTTCCGCACCAAATATTTCGAGCGCCAACCGCTGATCGTCAACCGGCGCAATCCGGACTATTACGACAATCTGTTTACGCTTGAGGAATTCGATGCGGCGATGGCGCGCACCCCCGAATACGTGAAGGTCACGAACGCTGTTACCAACAAGACGAACCAGTACCGGCTCGCCGACATCAGGGGCGCGGAGGCAATGCTCTCCGACATGCGGGACGGCTCCACCCTGGTGCTCGACCAATTGCAGAAAAGCGATCCGAAGCTCGGCGAGTTGTGCCGTGTGCTGTCGGCGCAGCTCGGCCCCCGGTTCCAGACCAACCTTTATCTGACCCCGCCCAACGGCAAGGGCTTCACGCCGCACTACGACAACCACGACGTCTTCATCCTGCAGGTGGTCGGCTCCAAGCACTGGAGCGTCGAGAAGCACCGGCGCCGGCTGCCGGGCAGGGACGAGTCGATCCCGGATGCGGAGCGCGAGCTGCGGGGCGAACTTTACAAGTTCGTGCTCGAGCAGGGCGACATCGTCTATATCCCGCGCGGCTTCGTGCACGCCGCCGAGTGCGCGGCGGAGCCTTCGCTGCATATCACGCTCGGCCTGCTGCCGTTCTGCTGGGACGAACTCATGGTCGCCGTGACCAAGGCGGCCGCCCTGAAGAACGAACAGCTCCGCTACGCGCTGCCGCTCGGTTTCCAGCAGGAGAAGCGCGAGCTGTTCGTCAATCAGCTCAAGGCCGCGTTCCGCGCGATGACCGATCCGGTGTTCCTGGAAGGGGCAATCCAGCAATACATGGACGAGATCATCTCGCACTACCCGCTCGACATCGCCGGGCATGTGCGGGACTTCTTCGCGCCGCGGCCGGTGCGGCTCGACGATGTTCTGGTCCTGCGTCGCGGCATCACCTTCCGGGCGCACCTCGACGGCGAGGCGCCCCGCGTCAACTACGGTGGCCGGACGATCACCTTCTTGGAGATTTTCCGCGACGCGCTGGGGCGCGCCCTCGACGGCGCGGCCTTCGCCGTTCGCGACCTGCCGGGCGACCTGCACGATGACGAACGGATCGCGTTCGCCGAGCGCCTGCTGCAAGAGGGGCTGTTGGTGCACCAGGCCGGCGCCGAGGCCGATGTGAACCGTCATCGCCGGCGCGCGCTGGAGGAAAGTCCCGCCGCCGCCGAATGATGCGACGGGCGCCTCGTTTCTCGCCTTCGACCCTGGCGGCGCGGCCCCGGGCCTGGCACTGAGCAAGGGGGGCCTGTTATGAACGACGCCGGCGCGGACGATGTGCCGTTCGGGCTCAATCCAGCCTTGGATCGGGCGCAGCTCGCAGCGGCCTTCCGCGCCAGCGGGCGCCTTCACATCGCGAACATTCTGACGGAGCCCGCCGCGCGGCGGCTGTTGCGCGCCCTGCAGCACGAAACCCCATGGGGCCTGATCTTCAACGAGGGGCGCGAGGAACGGCGGTTCGAGAGCGTCACCGCCGAGGATCACGAGCGGATGGCGATCGCCGCCTGGGAGCGGGCGCATTCCGGATTCCAGTATTTCTATCATCTCTACAAGTTGCTCGAGGGTCCGGTGATGCATCCCGACCCGGCTCATTGCCTGGGCAGGCTCGTCCGCTTCCTGGTGGGCCAGCAATTCCTCGGGTTCATGCGCGAGATCACCGGCGACGATTCGCTCGGCTGGATCTCGGCGACGGCGACGCTCTACAAGCCGCTCGATTTCCTCACCGTTCACGACGATGGTCTGAGCCGGAGGCGCTATGCCTACGTGCTCAACATGACCCCCGAGTGGAAGCCCGATTGGGGCGGCGCGCTCCAGTTCTACGACAGCGACGACCACATCGAGGAAGGCTATCTCCCGACATTCAACGGATTGAACCTGTTCCGCGTTCCCAAGCGCCATTCGGTGGCGCAGGTCGCCTCGTTCGGCGGCCTGCGCTATTCGATCAGCGGCTGGCTCGAACCGAAACCGGGAGCCGGAGGCTCGCGCGAGAAGGCGGGTCCCGAAAGCCGATCGTGAGGTTCGCCGCCGTTGCCGCGTTGCTCGACGAAGGGGGGTACGTGTTCGACTTCTTCTTGAGGCGGTTCGGCGCCGCCGCGCTGGTGCTTGCGATCGGACTTGCGCCGCTTGGTACCGCGGTCGCCGCTGACGCGCCGCCGCCGAAAAGCACCGCCGAGCTGCGGAAACAGGAATCCGACTTGCGGAAGATGCTGGAAGCGCATCCGGACGACGCGGCGATGCATCTGAAGCTTGGCAATCTTTATCTGGATGACGGCGCCTGGAGCTCGGCGATTTCCGAGGCTCGGGCCGCGCAGCAGATCGGCGGCCCGCACAAGGACGAGGCGGATGCCTTGCTTGCCTGGGCCATGCTCTCGGCCGGGCAGGACGACAAGCTGCTCGATGAGGTGAAGCCCGACGACCGCGAGCCGCATTCCGAGGCGACCGTGCGCCTGGCGCTTGGCCTCGCGCAGTTGAACCCGCTCGATTTCGAGAAGGCAGGGCCGCTGCTGCGCGACGCGGTGGAACTCGACCCGACCTCCTATCTCAACCGCATCGCGCTCGCGCGCTATCTGATCCTGCGGCGCGAGCTGCCGGAAGCCCGCGCGCAGCTCGCCGAGGCGGAAAAGCTCGCGCCCGGCCACGCAGGCGTTCCCCGGATCGAGGCGGAGCTGGACGTCGCGGCGGGCGATCTGGCAGGCGCGATCACCAAATACGACGCGGCCCTCAAGCTCGATCCCGGGAGCCTCCCCGCGACCCTGGGCCGCGCCGACGCGCTGCTCAGCCTCGACAACCTGCCCGGTGCAAGAACGGATCTTGAGCACGCTCTTGTCCGCGGCGCGGGTGGCGCGCAGCTCAATTACCTCGTCGCGCTGGTTCTTGCGCGCGAAGGCAAGTTCGACGAGGCGAGCCGGCGGCTGCTGCGCGCCAGCGGCGCGTTCCCCAACATGCCAATCGGCTACTATCTTTCGGGTGTGGTGGATTTCTGGAACGGCTATCCGGCGACCGCCGATAATTCGCTGGCGAGGTTCCTCGCGCACCAGCCCAATGTGCCGAGCGCGGTGCTGCTGGAGGCTCAGATCGCGCTCCAGCGCAAGGACACAAGGTCCGCGGTCGCGGCGCTGACGCCACTGGTCGACGCCAATCCCGGCGATCCGCTCGCGGTTTCGATGCTGGCGCGCAGCTATCTCGCGAGCGGCAAGCCGGACGATGTGATCGGGCTCTATCAGCGGGTCCAGGCGGCGGCGCCGCACGACGCGCTGCCACCGGTGAACGTTTCCTGGCTGATCATGTCCTATGGGGATGCGGTCGCCGACCTGACCGAGATCGAGAAGGTGGTGATGCAGAAGGCGCCGCAGCTCGTGGCGCCGATCAATGCGCTGCGCCGGGGCGACGTCGCCAAGGCGGCCGCGATCGCCGAGCCGCTAGCGGCGCGCAAGCCGGACGATCCCTGGGCGCAATACCTGCTGGGCGTGGTGCGGATGGCGCAGAAGCGGCCGGCCGACGCGGAGCCGATCTTCCGCGGCATCCTGGCCAAGCGACCCGATTTCAGCGAGGCGGCCTTCAACCTGGTCGGCGCGCTGATCGCGCAGGGCAAGTTCGACGACGCCCGCGTCCTGCTCGGGGACATGGGCAAGCAGAAGCTGGACGACGGACTGCTGTAGGCGAGGCGGATCGATCCGAACGATGCTTCACCGGCACGGACGCGGCGCGCGGGATTTTGCCCCGCTTGACGCTGCCGCGCCCGAGCTCCGGCTCCTGCTCGCCTGCTCGCCTCGCGGCGCGGCGCCCGGGCGCGCTGCGGTGCTGCGCGGCTTGCTGTCGGACGGGATCGACTGGACGCGGTTCGCCGAGATCGCCGTGGCGCACCGCCTGACCAACAACGCCGCCGCCACGCTAGCGGACCTCGTGCCCGATCTGCTGCCGCCCGACCTAGGCGACGCTTTCCGACTCATCGTCGAGGCGGCAGAGCGGCGCGGCGTGGCGCTGTTCGGGGAGCTTGTCCGTCTCGCCGAGGCGTTCGCTGCCGACGGCATCGAGGCGGTGCCGGTGCGCGGGCCGCTGCTGGCGATCGAAGCCTATGGCGGGCTCGCACGGCGCGAGCTCGGCAAGCTCGAGCTCCTGATCCGGGAACCGGATGTGACCGCTGCCGCGCGCATCCTTTCGCGCCTCGGCTACGCACGCGACGATGCGGGCGCGGGAGGCTTGTTCCGCGACGCGAGCGGCAACAGGGCGGTGCTGCACACCGCGCTCGCGCCGCCGGGACTCGCCGGCCCCTTGGCACTCCCCGCGCTCTGGGCGCGGGTCCGAACGGACGAGGTGAACGGCGTGCCGTTCCGCCGCCTCGCCCCCGAAGACGAACTGCTGCTGCTGGCGCTGCACGGCGCGGCGCGGCTGTGGTCGCGGCTGAGCTGGGCGTGGGACCTGGCGGGATTCGTCGGCGGACGGTCCGACCTTGATTGGAGCGTGGCGGCGGAGCGCGCGCGCGCGGAAGGCTGCGCGCGGGTGCTGCTGCTCGCCGCCACCCTGGCCTGCGCCTATCTGGGCGCGCCGGTTCCCGAACACGTCGTCCGCGCCGCCCGCGCGCGGCGCTTCATCCACGCGATGCTCGGGCGGATCCTGGCGCAGTGGGAGGCCAATCCCCCGCGCGCCATTGCCGCCGGCTGGGCCGACCGGCTGCTTCTGCAGGACGGCCTTCGCCGCCGGGCGCTGACGCTCAGCCGGATGGTTCTTCCCGCGCGGCATCGCCGCGCCGCGCCGCGTCGCTATCATCCCGCCCTGGGATCGTTGCCGTATCGGGTGGCCGGGTCGGACGTGCTGCTTGCACTGGTGCCTGCTTCGCCCGCCGTGAAGCGCGATGCGCGCCGCTACGAACGCGCCCGGCGAGAGGCATTGGACGTGCTGTCGCGCGAGCCCGACAATGCCGCCGCCTTGCGCGACCTCGGCGATGCGCTGAGCGGCCTGCGGCGGCACCGCGAGGCGCTCGCCAGCTACGACAGGGCGCTTGCCTTGGTGCCGCAGGATACGATCACCTGGAAACGGCGCGCGGCCGCACAGCTTGCGGCGGGCGGGCCGGTGACTGACCCAACTCCGCCGCCCACGGCGGAGGACGCCGGCGCCTGGGCGATCCGGGCGATGCGACTGTTCGGGGCGCGTCGTTTCGCCGAGGCGATCGAGGCGAGCGACCGGGCGCTCGCGCTTGATCCCGACAATATCGACGCGCAGCGCGCCGGCATCCATGCGCGGCTGTGTGCCTGCGATTGGCGGCGGCGGCGCGAGGACGAACAGCGCGTCGACGAGGGGATCGCGGCGGGACGGCTGATCGTCGGGCCATTCTGGCATCGGGCCATCTCCGATTCTGAGAGCGATGCGCTGCGTCTGGCGCGGCTGTTCAGCAGCGGGCTGTTGCGGCCACGCCCGCCCGTGTGGCGCGGCGAGCGGTACGGTCATGCGAAGATCCGCGTCGGCTACTGCTCGATGGATTTCCGCGACCATGTGGTTGCCGACGTGCTGGCCGGCTGCCTCGAGCATCACGACCGCTCGCGCTTCGAGATCACCGCATTGTCGTTTGGCCCCGACGACCGCAGCGCCGCGCGCCGGCGCATCGCTGCCACCTGCGACCGTTTCATCGACATCCGCGGCATGAGCGACGAGGCCGCCGCGCGGCTGATCCGCGAGATGGAGCTCGACATCGTCATCGACCTGAACGGCAATACCGGCGACCGCCGCACCGGCATCTTCGCCTTCCGCCCGGCGCCGGTGCAGGCGACGTTCCTCGGCTATCCGGGGACGATGGGCCTGCCCTTTTATGACTATATCATCGCCGACGAGGTGGTGATCCCTCCGCCGCAGCGCGCGCATTACAGCGAGCAGGTGATTTATCTGCCGCACAGCTTCATGCCGACCGACGGCGCGCGGCAGATCCCTTCGCGGCAGCCGACGCGCGCCCAGGCGGGGCTGCCGGAAACCGGGTTCGTGTTCGCCTGCCATAATCACGACTACAAGCTCGGGCCGGAAATGTTCGATATTTGGATGCGCCTGCTGCGGAGCATCGCGGGCAGCGTGCTCTGGCTGCGGGCGCTCAATCCGGCGGCGATGCTCAATCTGCGGCGGGAGGCGAGCGCGCGCGGCGTAGCGCCGGAGCGGATCGTCTTCGCCCCGCGCGTGCCGACCACCGAGGACCATCTCGCGCGGCTGCAGCTTGCCGACCTGTTTTTGGACACGCGGCCCTACAATGCCCACGCCACCGCCTGCGACGCGCTCTGGGTCGGGCTGCCGGTCATCACCTGCCCGGGCGAGAGCTTCCCGAGCCGGGTGGCGGCGAGCGTGCTGCGCGCGGTGGAGATGCCGGAGCTGATAACGTCCTCGCTTGTCGAGTATGAAGCGCTTGCGGCGGCGCTCGCGCGCGATCCCGCGCGGCTCACGCAGCTCAGGGAGAAGCTGGTCCGCAAGAGGGCCAGCGCGGCGTTGTTCGACACGGCCCGATACACGCGGGATCTTGAATCCGCCTACGCCGCCATGCGGGAGCGGCAACGTGCCGGGCTGCCGCCGGCGAGCTTTGCTGTCGGCAGGCTTGCGTCGTGCGCGGCCTAGTCACGGGGTCGGGACGCTTGGGATGAATATCATCGGCATGCCGTTCGGCGATCACGGGGCGAATACAAGGTCATGGGCCTCCCGCCCTATGGCCAGCCGGCCGCACGAGCGCGGTGGGGCTGCGGTTGGTGGCGAGCTCGTGCCGGATCGCGGGCGATCTTGCCGGCGCGCGCCGCCATCTGGAGGCGTGCCGCGACGCCGAGGGCAGGGATCCATCTTGCTCGCCGTCACCGCGCATCTCCGCGCCGATCCAGGCCGCGCCAAGGCAAGCGGTGGCCCTGCCGGCCGGTTTCGTGGTCGATTTGCCGCGCTCGTTCAGCGGGCACGGCGGCGGCTGGCTGCCCGATCGCGAACTGTTCCTCGATTATCGTCACTTGACCTCGGAGGGCATGGCGGTCCGGCTGCGGCGGTTGCCGCGGCCTCGGAACGCCGCGGGACGCGATGAAGCATTTCGGGCCGGCTCCGCAGGACAGAGCACAAAACCGGGACTGGGCGTGGCAATGCCTGCATTGCCGCGCGCCGCTCGCGGGTTGCGCGACCGGCTTCCGCTGCTCCGGTTGCAAGCGCGACTACCCGGTCGTCGCCGGCATTCCGCTCCTGGTCAACGCGCCGGCCGCGTACCTGGCCTCGGGCTGCGCCTCGCTCCGCCGGGCGCTGAAGGTGGCGGAGCGGCGGTGTGACCGGGCGGACGCGACGCTCCCGGAGATCGCACGCGCGCGCCACCGCGAGGTTGCCGAGGCCGAGATCGCCCGGCTCAAGCTGTTCCTCGGCTTGCTGGGTCCGTCCTGTGCCGAGGCCGATACGCCGGCGCAGGCGGCGGCAGGGCGTCAGGCGCAAGGCTGGCCGCTCGACGCGCTCGTTCCCTATCTCATGCGGGACTGGACCGGCACGGCCGAGCTTGCGGCGACCGCCGAGCAGATCGGCGCCGTGCTGAGCAACGCCATGCCGGACGCGCGGGAGCGGTCGGTCGTCTTCGCGGCCTGCGGCGCCGGCGGGCTGCTCGCCCGCCTTGGCGCCGGGTTCGGGCGGGCGCTCGGCTTCGACCTGACGCTGCCGGTGCTGGCGGCGGCACGGCGGCTGCTGGACGGCGAGAGTCTCGATCTGCCGTTGTCGCGCCGTATTGCGGGGGCGGGGCGGATGACGCTCTCCGGTGGCGACAAACCGCCGCATCCGGGCGGGTTCGGGCTCGTCGCGATGGATGCGTGCGAAACCGCCCTGGCGGACGCTTCGGTCGATTGCGTCGTCACCTCGTTCATGCTTGATCTCATGCCCGACCCGCTGCGGCTTGCATATGAAATCAACCGCGTGCTGGCGGGGGGCGGCGTCTGGATCAATTACGGCCCGTCCGGGCCGCTGGCGGCACGCTGGCGCTTCGACTTGGAGGAAGTGGCAGCTTTCCTTCACGATGCGGGCTTCGGCGTGATCGAGCAGCGCGCCTGCCGCGCCACCTATCTCGATTTGAGCCGTGACCTGCCCGCGTGGAGCTTCCGCAGCCATATCTGCTACCTCACCGCCGCCCGCAAAATCGGGCCGCCGCCGGCACGCGCGCCGGCACCGGTGCCGCCATTGCCGGCCGATTCCGGACTGGTGCCGGAACATTTCCCGCAAGCGGAACTGATCGCGGTGCAGGGGCTTGGCGCCACAGACGAGTCGCGGATCAGTTTTCGCACCGAACCCGCGCCGGGGCGTGGCGAAAGCGTCGCGGTCGGCAGTGCGGAGGCGCGGGCATTGATGCTGGTAGACGGGGAAAGGACGCTCGCCGAGATCGCCCGGCTCCTGGGCGGCGAGTTCCCGGCCGATGTTGCCGGGGAAGCCGCCGCCGCCCTGACGCGCTATGCCGCGCGGGGCCTGCTGCGCTGGCGCGTGCCCTGAGATGGCGGGCGGCGCGGACGGCGATCTGCCGGCGTCATGCTGGCGCTGCGTCGAATGCCGCGGCGCGCTGGTTGCGGATCCGACGGGCCTGGACTGCCTGGGCTGCGGCAGGCGCTATCCCGTAGTCGGCGGCATACCGCTGCTGGTCAGGAACCCCGGCGGCTATCTGCGCGCGCAGCGCGCGGCGCTGGCGGCGGCGGTGCGCGAGGCGCGCGACGCCATGGCGCGGCTGGGGCGTGCGGAGCCCCATGTAGATCTGCCCGAGGTCACGCTGGCGCGGCATCGCGACGTGCTGGACGTGGAGGCGCGTCAGGCCGAGCTGCTGCTGGAACTACTCGCACCGGCCGATGCATCGTCGCAGGAACCCGCTTGCCTGGCGGCGGAGCGGCTGGGCTGGAGCATCGACACGCTCATGCCCTATCTGGTGCGGGACTGGACCGGCACGGCCGAACTGCGGACGGCGAGCGGCCTGATAGGCGCGGCCCTGCACCTTGCGTTCCCCGATCCGCGTGGCCGGAGCGTCGCCTATGCCGGGTGCGGCGCGGGCGGGCTGCTTGCGCATGTGCCGCGGGGCTTCGCGCGCGCGGTGGGGTTCGATCTCGCCTTGCCGATCGTGGCGGCGGCGCGGCACCTGCTGGATGGCGCGGCGCTCAAGCTGCCGCTGCCGCGCACGCTCAACGCCGACGGACAAGTCACGCTGCGCGGCGAGGCGCCAGGATTGCCGGTCCAACTTGTGGCGATGGATGCACTTGAAACGGCATTTCCGGACGGGTCGATCGATGGCGCCGTGACCATGTTCCTCACCGACATCCTGCCCGATCCGTGCGCGCTGGCGCGCGAGGTGCACCGGGTGCTGAAGGATGGCGGCGCTTGGATCAACTACGGTCCCTCGGGGAACGATCTGCGCGCGCTGTGGCGGTTCGATGCCGCGGAGGGCGTGGCCTTCTTCGCGGCGAACGGATTCGCGGTGGAGTATGTTGAGGCGCGGCGGGGCACGAACCTCGATACCAGCGCCGTCTGCCCCCCGGTCAGTTTTCGCAGCCCGATCTGTTATCTGACCGTTGCCCGGAAGGCCGGCCAAGCGCGCCCGGCAAGAGCGAGGCCGGCGCCGCCCGCAGCGGCGCTGCGCGAGATCGTGCCAGTGCATTTCCCGGGCGCACGGCTGATCCATCGGCTCGAGGCTACGGACGGCGGCATCGCCTTCCGCCATGAGCGCGCGCCGGGGCGAGCGGAGGAGTGGACCGTCGGCGTTCGCGCCGCGCGTATGCTCTCCTTGGTCGATGGCAAGCGGACCGTGGGCGAGATCGCCCACCGTCTGCACCGCCAGGACCCGGCGCAGCCGATCGAGGAACTGATCGCCGGCTTCGAACGGTTCTTCGGGCAGGGCCTCCTCGGCTGGCGGGCCGAATGATGCCGTGCCATGGCGCATGAGACAGATGTGCCGCGCGAGCTTGCGCTTCTGCTGCTCTGTGCGCGCACCAGGATGGGCGAGAGCGAACGCGCCGCGATCCGCGGCCTGCTGGCCGGCGGCATCGACTGGACGGAGTTCGCGCGCCTGGCCGCGGAGAGCGGCCTCGCCGGCATGGCGGGCGCCAGTTTGGCGGTGGCGGCGCCCGACTTGCTGCCGGCCGAGCTCGAAGATGCGTTCGATACGGTCCGCGCGGAAACGAGCAGGACGAACCTCGCGCGGGCGGCGCAGCTTGGCGCTGTGCTCGCTGCGCTGGAGCAGGCCGGGATCGGCGCGATCCCGCTGCCGCGACCGGATTTCATCGCCGGGGTCTATGGCGATCCCGGGTTTCGCGCCCTCGGGCACGTGCGCCTGCTTGTGGGCGAGCCGGACATGGCGGGGGCGATCGCGGCGCTGGAACGGCTCGGATACCGCCGCCGCCGGCATTTGCGCGCGGCCCAGCTCGATCTGATCCGCCGGCTTCAGGGCTACGAAAGTCTCGTCTGGAACCGCGACGCCAGCCGGCTCGATCTTGTCTCACGTCTCACGCCGCTCGCCGCCGGTTTCGCCATCGACCATGCCGCCATGCGGCGACGAGCTACCCGCATCGGGCTGCGGGGGACGAGCGTGCTCGCCCTCGCGGCGGAGGACACGGTGCGCGTGCTGGCCCTCCCGGGCGAGGGCGATCCGCCGTGGAACCTCGGCGCCGTGTGCGATGTGGCCGCCTTCATCGCCGCGCATCCGGCTCTTGACTGGCCTTCGGTCCTGGCGCGCGCGCGACAGGAAGGCACGGCACGGCCGACGCTGACCGCGCTCGCGCTGGCGCGGCGGAATTTCGATGCGCCGGTGCCCGAGGCGGTGCTGGCGGCGGAACGCGCGGACCGGTCCGTCGGCTTGCTCGCCGAGGAGGTTTCCGCGGCATGGCGGGGTGGCCTGGCCGCGCGGCGCTCCACGGCGCGGAGCCGCGCTCGCTTCTGGGTTCGGCTGCACGACGGCGCGCCAGCGCGCGCCGCTTGCGCGCTGCGCTTCCTGCTGCTGCCGGCGCCTGCCCATGTCGCGCGCGTCCCGTTGCCGGATTTCGTTTGCGGCCTTTACGCCTACGTGCCGCTCAAGATCGCCCAGGAAGCCGCGCTGCTGCCCTTGTTGCGGACATGGCGCGGCCGGCGCGCGCTGGGGCGGGATGCCGACGACGTGCTGGCAAGCGAGCCGACCGATGCGGACGGATGGCTGCGCCGCGCAGGGTTTCTCTCCGCCGGCCGCCGCTACCAGGAGGCGGCGGAGGCGAGCGAGCGGGCGCTCGCCCTCCGGCCGGGAGACAGGACGGCGCTCAGGATCGGTATCCGGGCGCGGCTCGCCTGCTGCGACTGGCACCGGCGCGCCGAGGATGAGCGCGCGGTGATCGAGGCCCTGCGGGTGGGAACCTTGCTCGTCACACCCTTCAATCAGCGGGCGATCAGCAACTCAGAGGCGGACAATCTGCGCGTTGCCCAGCTGTGGGCGCGGACGCTGAAGGCCGCGCCGCTCCCGTTGCGCAACGGCGGCATTTACCGCCACGAGCGGATCCGCCTCGGCTACATGTCCGCCGAGTTTCACGACCATCCCACGGCAAGGCTGTTGGTCGGGGTTCTGGAACAGCACGACCGGGCGCGCTTCGAGGTGACGGCGGTTTCGCTCGGCCCGGCGCGCGACAGCGCGATCCGCCGCCGCATCGTAGCGGCCTGCGCCCGGGTGCTGGAGGCGCATTCGCTTAGCGACGAGGAAGCCGCGCAGCGTATCCGCGCGTTGGAAATCGACATCGCGGTCGACCTCAACGGCCATGCGGGCGCCGGGCGGATGGGAATCCTGGCCCGGCGACCGGCGCCGGTGCAGGTGATCCATGTCGGCAACGCGGGTAGCACGGGCTCGGACTTTCACGACTACATCATCGCCGACCGCACCGTGATCCCGCCCGCAAACGCGCGCTGCTATACCGAAAAGATCGTCTACATGCCGCATTCCTATCAATGCAACGATGACCGGCGCTATCTGCCGGAGGCGAGCCCGATGCGGCGGAGAGATGCCGGCTTGCCGGAGGCGGGCTTCGTGTTCTGCTGCTTCAACAACGCCTACAAGATTGCGCCCCCGGTGTTCGACGTTTGGATGCGGCTCCTGGATGGCGTCCCGGGCAGCGTGCTGTGGCTGCTCAGCGAGGAGCCGTATACCATCCGCAATTTGCGCCGCGAGGCGGCGGCGCGGCATGTCGAGCCCGACCGGCTGGTGTTCGCCGGCACCCTCCCAGCCGACGAGCATCTGGCCCGGCATCATCTGGCCGATCTCTTTCTCGACACGCTGCCGACCAATGCCCACGCCACGGCTAGCGATGCGCTCTGGGCCGGGCTGCCGGTGCTCACCTGCCTCGGCGCAACGTTCGGTGGCCGCGTCGCGGCGAGCCTCTTGCGCGCGCTCGATCTGCCGGAGCTGGTCGCGACCTCGCTCGCCGAGTACGAGGCGCTGGCGCTCGCGCTGGCGCGCGAGCCCGGCCGGCTGGCGGGGGTCAAGGCGAAGCTGGCCCGGAACCGGCATCGCGCGCCGCTGTTCGACACCGCTTCCTACACGCGCGCGCTCGAGACGGCGTTCACGGCGATGCTTGAGCGGCACGCGGCAGGGCTGCCACCTGCCGATATTTGCGTCCAGTCCGCGCGCGGCGATTGATTGCCGCTCGGCGGGCGGCCCGGTATCCTGAAGCGGTCGCTGCACGCGAGGGCAGGGTGGTCGTGCGATTGGAAGTTCCCGGGAAACCCCTGCGCGGCATCGGCGCATCGAATTCCGCGGGGCAGTTCTACGAAGCCTATTTCGGCGCGCCCGGGCCGAAGCGTCTGATCCAGGTCGGTGCGAACGACGGTGTGATGTGCGATCCGCTGCGGCGCTTTCTCGCGCGCGCCGCGCCCGAGGCTTTGCGGGCGTTGCTGATCGAGCCCGTGCCGTTCTATTTCGAGCGGCTGAAGGCGCTTTACTCGGAGCGGCCGGACATCGCGGTGCTGAACGCCGCCTGCGGCGCCGCGCCGGGCAGCGCGCCCCTTTACTATATCGACCCCGCTATTGCCGACGAGATGAACGGCGATGGCCCGGCGAACGACTGGGCGCACGGGCAGGGCAGTTTCGACCGCGACGTGATCGCCTACTGGATCGAGCAGAACCGCTTCCGCGGCGAGACCTATGTCAAGAACATCGCGCGCTATCATGCCGCGATCCGCTCGGTGGAGGTGGCGATCGTGCGGCTTGGCGATCTGCCGCTGGCGCGGGACCATGCGAACCTGCTGGTCGTGATCGACGTCCAGGGCTTCGAGCTGGAGGTGATCCGCGGCATCGACTGGGAGCATCCGCCCGCCTATGTCGTGTTCGAGGACGATCTCAGGCGCGGCGCGCCGATCGACGCCGAGCTGCGCGCGCGCGGCTATTCCTACCTTTGCGGACGCAACGACAAGGTATATGCGCGCGGCTGAGCCCGGATCATGGCGCCGGGCGCGGCGATGAATCGCTCGTTCGACGTGTTGGTGGCGGGCGGCGGCGCGGCCGGCGTGGGTGCCGCGGTGGGGGCGGCGCAGGCCGGCGGGCGCGTGGCGCTGGTGGAGGCGGCGGGCTGCCTCGGCGGCGCCGGCACGATGCGGAACGTGCTGACCTATTGCGGGCTCTACACGCTCGCCGAGCGTCCCCAACAAGCAGTTGCCGGGGTCGCGGAGGCGGTGCTGGCCAAGCTCCGGCGCTGGAACGCCGTCACGCCGCCGCAGCGCCATCGCGGCGTGTTCGTGGTGTTCGATCCCGAGGCCGCCAAGCGCGCGCTGGATGAGGTGTGTCGCGAGGCGGGCGTGGAGGTGCTGCTGCACGCCTTCGTTTGCGACGCCGCGCGCGAGGACGGGCTGCTGCGAAGCCTCGCCTTCGCCGATCATGGCGGCACGCATGTGCTGACTGCCCGCGCCTTCGTCGATGCGAGCGGGGAGTGCGACCTCGCCTTCCGCGCCGGCGCCGCCGTGCGCTACGGCAATGACGGGATGGCCAATCTCGGCACACTCGGCACGCGCTTCGGCGGCGTGGCGACGGATGCGGATGTTTCGGCCGATAGCGTGATGCGGGTAATCCAGGCGGCGAAAGCGCGCGGCATCGGACCGCTCAGCAAGGACCGCAGCGTGGTGACGCGCCTGCCGGTATCGGGCGACGTCGTGACCTATCTTGCCAGCGAGGATTACGACCCGCGCGACGCGCAAAGCGTGAGCCGCGCCGAGGCCAGTGGGCGCGCGCAGGCCTGGACCTATCTCGAAATCCTGCGCGGCCTGCGCGGCTGGGAGCGCGCCTATTTGGTGGCCACCGGTCCGGAGTTCGGCACCCGCGAGAGCCGCCATATCGAGAGCCGTGGCCAGCTTCGTTGGCAGCACGTGACCGAGGGCCGGCGCTTTGCCGACTGCATCGCCCTCGGCGCCTGGGGCGTGGAGTGGCACGACCGCGCGACGTTCGCGAGCACGTTCGTCTATCCGCCCGGCCGTGGCACGTTCGACATTCCGCTGCGCTGCCTGGCGAGCGCCGACACGGCAAACCTGTTCGCCGCCGGCCGGGCGGTGGATGCCGACCGGCAGGCGGGCGCCGCGGTGCGCGTGATGGGCACGGCGTTTGCAACCGGGCAGGCGGCCGGTGTCGCCGCCGCCTGCTGGGCGCGCGACGGCCGCGCGGATGCCGCCGAGGTGCGCCGGCTGCTGTCGGCGCAGGGTGCGATTCTCGATCCGGCGGACATGCCGGCGCCGGTCGACGTATAGCTCTTGGCAGATCGTTAACGGACACCCCGTAGGCTGTGGCGTCATCGCTCCGGCGCGCTGAACCACCCGGGTACGCGGGCCGATCGCTTTGGGGGAACGTATGAACGATTTGTCGGTGGGTTCCGTGCCGGCGCCGGCGTGCCGAACGGGTGCGCCGCTCATCCGCGCCGCCGAGCCGCGCGATGCGGCAGCGCTGGCCCGGCTGTTCGACCAAATGCAGCGCCATTACGGGCGGCCGGTGAGCGCTGATGCGGCGCTCGATGCGGCAAGGATCGCGTGCCAGGCGCCGGTGCATCTGTTCGACCCGCGCACGCTGCTGGCCTTCCGGGGCGAGCGGGTGGTCGGCTCGCTGGTGATGAACGTGAGCTTCCCGGCCTTCGAGCTGACGCGCTCGCTCTATATCCGCGATCTTTACGTCGCCCGCGAGGAACGCCGCTCGGGCATCGGACGCGCGCTGGTGAAGGCCGCGGCCGGGCTCGCGCTGCGCGAGGGCTTCTCCGCGCTCGAGTGGACCACGGATGCGCTGAACGCGGCGGCCCGCGCGATGTACGAAAGCTGCGGCGCCCGCCGGCTCGAGCGCACCTACTACCGCCTGTTCGACGACACGCTGCGGGCGGCGGCGGACGCGTAGCGCGCTACGGCGCCCTCAGCACGATCCCGAACCCCGGCCCGACCGTCTCGTTCCAGGCGGCGGCGCAATCCGGCCCGCAGCGTTGCAGCCAGTTCGGCAGCACCGCGTTCACCAGCAGCGCACGCCGCTCCGCCTCGGCGCGGGCGCTCGGCTGCACGAGCGTCATCGCGCCCGGCTTGTGGCCAGGACCGCACGCCTCGGAGCCGGTGTCGCAGGCAAGCCCCTCGGCGGTCTCGCGGTCGGCGGCATCCCACACCTGCCGCTCGAGCTCCGCCACGCCGCGCTGGATGACGGCGCGCAAATCCGCGGGGATCGCCTCCCAGGCGGAGAGGTTGGCGCCGAAGATCGACAATCCCCAACTGATCGCGATCGGCGAAATGTAGGCGGTCACACCCGACAATCCGATCTCATTGCCGCTCATCGTCCCGGTGATGGCGCAGTCCACCATCCCCGCGCGCACCGAGGGCACGATGTCGGAAAACGGCGTGAGGACCGGGATCGCGCCGAGCGCGCTCATCAGCTCCGATTGCCCGACCGAGGAGGTGCGGACGCGCCGCCCGGCCAGCCCGCGCAGCCCGTCGAAGCCGGTCTTGCAGAAAACCACCTGCGCCGGATAGGCGTAGATCGCCAGCAGCTTGATATGAAACTTCTGCTCGAGCAGCGCCGCGAGGTGGCCGCGATAGGCGGCCACGGTCGCGCGCAGCGCCGGCATGTCGGGATTGAGCGCCGGCAGGTCGACCAGGTTCAGCTCCGGCTCGTCGGCAGAGACAAGCGCGAGCAGCGCGGTGCCGAACGGCACCACGCCGAGCCGCATCAGTTGCAGCATCTCTTGCCCCGGCAGGCCGCTGCGGTCGAAGGCATGGATCTCCGCCTGCACCCGGCCGCCGGAAAGCTGTTCGATCCTCTGTTCCCAGAACGGCTTTTCCAGGCGCTCGTACTGGCTCACGCCGGCAAGGCCGCCCAGGATCTTCAGCCGGATCGGCTCGTCGCCCGCCGCGCCGGCAACTGGCAGGAAGCATCCGACGCAGAAGGCGAGCCAGAGGCGCATGCAAAACGTTGCAACATGGCGGGACATGCGGGCCGGCTCCCTCACGCGCCGCCGGGGATCGGCGGCGCCCGCCGGCAGACTCACCGAAGTGGATTGATAAACCATTTATTTCGAACCTCGGCGTTACCCTTCGCCGCTATCTTCGGAGCGGCCATGAGTCTGGCGATCGGCAGGCGGAACGGGGGGGTGCTGCGCGGGGTCGGCCTGCTGATGCTGACCGCTTCCGGATGGGGACTGAACTGGGCGGCGACCAAATATCTGATCACCGAGTGTCCGCCGCTGACCGCGCGCGGGCTGGCCGGGCTGGCCGCCGGGTTCGGGCTGGCGGCGCTTGCCGCGGCGCGCGGCGAGGGTCTTGCCGTGCCCGCGCAGGCACGGCTCCCCTTGCTCTGCGCGGCGCTGCTCAACGTCACGGCGTGGATGGGCCTCACGACCGTCTCCATGCTCTGGCTGCCGGCCGGCGAAGCGGCGACGCTCGCCTATACGATGCCAGTCTGGGCGGCGCTGCTGGCATTGCCGGTTCTCGGCGAGCGGCTGGGACCGGCGCGGATGGTGGCGCTCGCGCTCGGCCTCGGCGGGGTCTGGCTGCTGGTGCGGCACGGCTTCGGCCGCGACGCCGCGAAGCTGCCGGGAATCGCCGCCGCGCTCATCGCCGCTCTCGCCTTCGCGCTCGGCACGGTGCTGGCCAAACGCCGCAAGCTGCCGCTCGCGCCGCTCGCCGCGACGGCCTGGCAGGTCGGCCTGGGATGCGCGCCGCTGCTGGTGGCCGGCCTTCTGTTCGAACGGCCGCACCTGCTGGCGATGGCTTGGTACGCGTGGGCGGCGCTCGGCTACACTGCGGTGATATCGCTCGGCGTCTGCTACCTCGCCTGGTTCGGCGCCCTGCGGCGGCTGCCGGCGGGGACGGCGGCGATCGGCATGTTGCTGACGCCGGTGATTGGCGTGCTCGCCTCGGCCGCGACCTTGGGCGAGCCGCTGCTGGGCCGGCAGCTAGCGGCCTTGGCGCTGGTGCTGAGCGCGGTCCTGCTCGCCACGCGCTGACCCCCGCCCCGCAGTGATTTGTTAAGCCTTCGCCGATAGGCTCGTGCGCTGGTCAGCCAGGAGCGCCGCATGTTGTTCGCCATCATCCGCCGCGACCACGCGGGCGCCTTCGCGCTGCGCCAGGCAACGCGGCCGGTTCATCTCGAATATCTCGCGGGCGTTGAGCCGCGCATCGCCTACGGCGGCGCGCTGGTGGAGGCGGCGGGCGAGGGGCGGCAGATCGGCTCGATCCTGTTCGTCGAGGCCGACAGTCTCGAAGAGGTGGAGCGGCTTGCGGCGGCCGACCCGTTCGTTGCCGCGGGGCTCTTCGCATCGACTGAGATCGTCCCGTTCCGCGCGGTGTTCCGCGATGGGAAGCGGATATGACACCGGCCACCAACAGCGTCCTTGCCAGCACACGCGCCAGCGCCGCCCCCTACGCGCCACAGGCGCTGCGTTGCGATGCGCTCACGTGTTGCAGCGTCGTGCGCGGTCAAGTTCCTAGTTCAGGGATCGGATTTTTCTCTCAAGCCTGTCCATAACGATGGAAGCTGACCGCCAATCATTCGCACGAATGGGTCGGGCGTTGGCTGGCCAGTATGGCCGGCGCATGTCGGGAGCTCACGGTGACGGTGCGAAGCGTCGCACGGTCCGGTATCCGCACGCTCAGGCCGTCCGCGCGAAGGCGGCGGCGCCGAAGCGGCGCCGGACGGCATCGAGCGGTTCCGGCTTGCCGAACAGATAGCCTTGCACGGCGGTGCAGCCGGCGGCGCGAACCAGTTCGAGTTGCTCCTCCGTCTCCACGCCCTCGGCAACCGTCGTCATGCCGAGCCGGGTGGCGAGCATCGCGAGCGAACCGACGATCGCGGCGCAATCGGCGCGCGTCGCCATCTCGCTCACGAACAGCCGGTCGATCTTGATCTTGTCGAACGGGAAACTCCTGAGATGGCTCAGCGAGGAGTAGCCGGTGCCGAAATCGTCAAGCGCGATCTTCAGGCCGAGCCGGTGCATCTGCATCAGCAGCGCGGTGGTCGCCGCGCCGTCGCTCAGCAGCGCCGATTCGGTGATTTCGATTTCCAGCCGCGCCGGATCGAGCGCGAACTCGGCCAGCGTGCGGCCGATCACGTCCACGATTGAACGGTCGAGGAGCTGTACCGGCGAGAGATTGATCGCGACCGGCGCTTGGTGCGGCAGCTCGGCGAGATCGGCGCAGACGCGCCGCAGAATCCAGGCGCCGATCTGGTTGATGAGCCCGAGTTCCTCTGCCGCCGGTATGAAGAGCGCAGGCGATACCGGCCCGTTCGCGGGATGGCGCCAGCGCAACAGCGCCTCGAAGCCGCACAGCCTCTGGTCGGCGAGCCGGAAGATCGGCTGATAGGCGAGTTCGAACTCTCCGCGTTCCAGCGCGAGCCGCAGATCGGCTTGCAGGGTCAGCCGGGAACTCAAGCGCGTTTGCAGCTCGTCCACGAAGATTGCGTACGTGCCGCGCCCCTTGGCCTTCGCTTGATAAAGCGCCATGTCGGCCTGCTTGAGCAGTGCGTCGCAGTCGGTCTCGCCGTTGCGCGCGACCGCGATCCCGATGCTGACCCCGACCTCGACCCGTCGCATCCCGAGATCGTAGGGCGCGCTCAGGCTCTTGATCACGCGCTCGGCGGTGGCGATCGCCGATTGCGGCATCGCGCTTGCCGTCATGCCGATCGCGAACTCATCGCCGCCGAGCCGGGCGACGAAGTCGTGATCGCGCACGCAGCCGCGCAAGCGGCGCGCCGCTGCTTCGAGCAAGGAATCGCCGGCCGGATGGCCGAGGCTGTCGTTGACGTATTTGAAGCGGTCGAGATCGAGATAGAGCAGCGCGAACCCGCCGCGCGGCCCGGCCTCGCGCAGCGCCGCTTCCACGCGGGTGCGGAACAGGACGCGGTTGGGCAATTTGGTCAGCGCGTCGTGATGCGCCATGAAGCGGATTTGCCCCGCGGCGCGCTGCTGCTCCGTCACGTCCTCGTAGGTTGCCACCCAGCCGCCGTCGGGCAGCGGCCGCTGCGAGATCGCGAGCGCGAGATCCTCGCCGTCGGCCGCGACGAAGGCGGCATCGCGCCGCGCCGCGCCCGCATCCGCCTGCTGCGAGAACACGCGCTCCACGGCCGCGCGGCTGATCCGGCCGCCATTGCGGATGGCGCCGAACAGCGCCGTAACGCTGGTTCCGGGCCGGGCGCTCGCCGCCTGGATGCGGAAAAGCTCGAGGAAGCGGGCGTTGCAGACGATCAGGCGCTGATCGGAATCGACCATCAGCAGCCCTTGTGACATGTTGTTCAAGGCGGCCGTGAACAGCACGTTCTGCACCTGCAGCTCGGCCATCGCGTCCTTGACCCGTTCGTTCGCCTCGCCGAGCTCGGCGAGGGCCCGCTTGAGGGTCGTGATATCGGTGCGTATGCCGACGATGCCGCCGTTGCGCGTGCGCCGTTCGGTGATCAGGATCCATCTGCCGTCCGGGAGAAGCCGCTCCAGCGTGCCGCTGGCGTTGCGGTGCCACTCCACGGTGGCGGCGACGAACTGCTCCACGTCGCCACCGCTCTGCGGATATTGCCCGCGCAGCGCGCCATAGCGCACGATGTCCTCGAAGCGCGCGCCGGGCCGGATCGAGGCGGTGCTGACGGAATAGAGTTCGCGGTAGCGGCGATTGCACGTCACCAGCCGGTCGGCCGCATCCCACATCACGAAACCGTCGGACATCGACTCGATCGCGTCGTCCAACCGGTCCTTGGCGTCGCGGCGTTCGCGCTCCACCAGTTCGCGCTGCCGCAAAGCGGCGATCAGCGCGCCCGAGAGGAACAGCACCAGGACCGCGAAGGCGGCGGCGCCGAGGACGAGGCGCTTGCGCTCGCGCTGCCAGTCCGCGAGCGCCGCCGTGACGTCGATATCGAGCGCCACTCTCACGTCCGGATAAAGGGTCTGTGCCCAGATGCCGACGGCGAGGTGCGCGCGGGGCGCATCGTAGAACAGGAAGGGCACGTCCGGCTTGGCAAGCGTCTCGAGGTCGGGCTGCACGTGCTTGCCAAGCGCCACCGCGTCGTAGGGCACGCTGGCGAGCAGCACGCGATTGGCGCGCGTGATCGCGATGTGCAGTCCCGGCACCTCCGCTACCGGCGCGAGCAGGGCGATGATCGAGGGTACCGGTACCTCGGCGATGGCGAACACCTCGCCGATGCCGGCCAGGACCACGTCGCGCTTGAGATACCACGATTCGTCGCCGGTGCCCGGATTGACGATCGGCCCCTCGACCGCGACGCCGCCCGGCTGTGCGGCGGCCTCGGCCGGGAAGGGGGGCAGCCGCTCGCCGCCGGGCCGGGGGCGGGCGGAAGCGAGGATCGCACCATTGGGCCGGACCAGCAGCAGGTCGCGATAGACAAAGGTCTCGTAATTGAACGCCCGCAACAGGCGGGTCGCCGCCTGCGGCGAGAGCCGATCCTCCCCGAGCGCCGCGCCGAACAGCGGCGGGAGGCTGGCGAGCGCGCTGTCCACCTGGAGGAGCTGGCGGTTGATCGTGTTGACCGCCACCACGGCGGCATTTTGCGCGCGCAGCTTGGCGTTCTCGATCGCCGCGTTGCGTGCCCGGGCGAGGAACGTCGCCGTACCGACGCCGATCACGGCGATCACCAGCGCCGCCGCGACGACGATCGCGATATAGGCGTTGCGGTACCAGCGATGCTCACGCGGCGGAGCGGCGGCAGGCGCGCACGGGGGGCGGACGTCGGCCGCGGCCGCGGCGGGGTCGGGAAAGTCGAGCAACTTCGTGCGGGCCCTGGGCGGGACAGGGGGCCACAATGCCGTGGCGCGCTTTCCAAGCCCTTAGCGTCGACCTACCCGAGTGTGCCGGGCTGCTTATTGCGCCGGATGAGCGGGGAGGGCCGTGGGCCGGCCGAGTTTGCCGCCGTTCCGCCCGACATTCCTGTCGCCGTCGCCGTGAGACAGCATGAGCGTATTGCCGGGGGCGCGGACATCGTAACGGATCCATCAAAAGCCGGCCGGGCTTTCGCGCGCCAGGACTTGAACGCCGCCGGGGAGGTCGCGCTTGCTGGACCACGGGCAATCGCCTACGCCGAGGGACGAGGCGGGGGAGGGTCATGCATAGACCGATCCTGATGGCCGCATCGGCCGCCGCGCTCTGCGGCATCGCGCTTGCCGGCGTGGCGGCGGCGGAAATCGGACCGACGATTTTCGCGGGGGCTTGCGCGGCGTGTCATGCGGCCGGATCGCCGCGTGTCGTCGCTGGCCAGCCCTTGCTCGGCAAGACCCGTGCGATCATGGGCGACACTCCGGCGCGCGCCATCAACTTGGTACTGGACGGGCATTTTCCGCCGCCCGAGCAGCGCGGCGCGTGGATGCCCTCCTTCGCCGGGATGCTGGACGATGCCGAAATCGCCGGCGTGCTGAACTGGCTGCGCCAGGAAGCAGGACAGCCGCCCTGGCCCGATCTGGCGGCGCGCGTGCAGGTGGCGCGGGCCAACGGTGCGGAGGCGCGGCGATGACCCGGCTCGTTCTGAACGGCGCTTCGGTCGAGACCGACGCCGATCCCGCCACGCCGCTGCTTTACGTGCTGCGCGATGATTTCCGCCTGAGCGGCGCCAAATACGGCTGCGGCCTCGGGCAATGCGGCGCCTGCACGGTGCTGCTGGAAAGCCGGCCGGTGTTTTCCTGCATCACGCCGCTTCTCGCGGTGGAAGGTAGGCAGGTCCGCACGATCGAAGGGCTGGGCGGCATCGACAATCCAGGGCCGGTGCAGCGCGCATTCCTCGAGGAACAGGCGGCGCAGTGCGGCTACTGCATCCCCGGCATGATCATGCGCGCGCAGGGATTGCTGGAGCGGAAGGCCGCGCCGACCGAGGCCGAGATTCGTGCCTCCATGCAGCCCAATCTCTGCCGCTGCGGAGCGCACATGCGGATCCTGCGCGCGGTGCGGCGCGCCGCAACCCTGCTGGCGCAGCGATGAGCGGCCTCGCTCTTGCCCGTCGCGCGGTGCTGGCGGGCGGGTCACTCACCGTGCTGTTCGCGCTCGCGCGCGGGCGCGCGGCGGACCAGCCGGCGAGCGGCGAGCTTTCGGCGGCCGCCGATCTCGATTCCTGGATCCGCATCGGCCCGGACGGGCGCGTGACCGTCTTCACCGGCAAGGCCGAGCTCGGGCAGGGCATCTCGACGGCGTTCATCCAGGTCGCCGCCGAGGAGCTGGATGTCGCGCCGGCCGAGATCACGCTGGTCACGGCCGACACGGCGCGCACGCCGAACGAGGGTTACACGGCCGGCAGCCACTCGATGCAGGACAGCGCGACAGCGATCCGCGATGCCGCGGCCGATGTGCGCGCGTTGCTGGTCGCGGCCGCTGCCGCGCGCTGGAACCTTGCGCCGGCGCTGTTGCGGACGGCGGACGGGCAGGTGCTGGCGCCCGACGGGCGGCGGATCTTCTATGGGGAGCTGGCCAGGCGGGTCGATCTGCACCGGCCGGCGCCGCTTCCTTATCCGCTGAAACCGCCCGCCCAGTACCGGCTGGTCGGCACCTCGATGCCGCGCGTCGATTTGCCGGCGAAGCTCGCCGGGGTGCCGAGCTATGTGCAGGATTTGCGGCTGCCCGACATGCTGCACGCGCGCGTAGTGCGGCCCATCGCCTATGGCGGGAAGCTGCTGGATGTGGACGAGAGTGAGGCAGCCCGCCTTCCCGGCGTCGTGAAAATCGTGCGCGACGGCAGTTTCCTCGGCGTGATCGCCGAGCGTGAGTTCGCCTCCATCCAGGCTATGCGCGTGTTGGCAGCAAGCGCGCGCTGGGCGCCAGGTCGCGCGCTGCCGAAGCGGGATGCAATCGCGCAGTTCCTGCAATCGGCGCCGCACCGCGACATCGCAGTGATCGACCGCCCGGCACCGCTGCCAGAGGGTGCGCGCACGCTGACGGCGCGCTACTCGCGGCCGTTTCTTGCGCATGGCGCGATCGGTCCGTCCTGCGCGGTCGCGCTGTGCCGGGACGACGGCTCGTACGATGTGTGGACGCATACGCAGGGCGTGTTCCCGTTGCGTCATGCGCTCGCGCAGATGCTGCAGCTGCCGGACGAGAAGGTGCGCTGCATTCATCTCGAGGGTGCCGGCTGCTACGGCCAAAACGGCGCCGACGACGTGGCGGCGGATGCGGTGCTGCTGGCGCGCGCGGTGCCCGGCCGGCCGGTGCGGCTGCAATGGATGCGCGAGCAGGAGCAGTATTACGAGCCCTATGGGCCGGCGATGGTCGCCGAGGTGAAGGGCGCGCTCGATGCCGCCGGTCGTGTCGCCGGATGGGATTATCAGGTTTGGAGCAACGTCCATACGCAGCGGCCGGGGCCGGCCGGGGTGCTGCTGGCGGCGCAGGAGATGGAGCCGCCGTTTCCGCTGCCGCCGCCCAACCCGATCCCGATGCCGGAGGGCGGCGGGGACCGCAACAGCAACCCGATCTACGACTTCCCCGGCCAGAAAGTGACCTACCATTTCGTGCCCGACATGCCGGTGCGCGTCTCGGCCCTGCGCTCGCTCGGCGCGCATCTGAATGTGTTTGCGATCGAAAGCTTCATGGACGAGCTCGCCGATGCGGCGCAAGCCGATGCCGTCGCGTTCCGCCTGGCGCATCTTTCCGATCCGCGTGCGCGCGACGTGGTGCGGGCGGCGGCGGACGGGTTCGGATGGGGGTCGGCGCCGAGGCGGTCGGGGCGCGGGTTCGCATTCGCACGCT
The DNA here is from genome assembly GCA_035685165.1 of Acetobacteraceae bacterium. Lineage (GTDB taxonomy): Bacteria > Pseudomonadota > Alphaproteobacteria > Acetobacterales > Acetobacteraceae > DATFDN01. The sequence continues at coordinate 232,354 of DASRBI010000009.1, read as the reverse complement.
ACAAGAATCTCGGCGCCTACTGCGCGGTGGCGATGCAGGTCTCGGTCGGCGCCGACCGCCGCATCCAGTTGGGACGGGTCGTGGCGGCGGTGGACAGCGGACAGGCAGTCAACCCGGACGGCATCCGCAACCAGGTCGAGGGCGCGATCGTGCAGGCGTTGAGCTGGACGCTCTACGAGGAGGTTGTGTTCACCCCGGAGCGGATCGTTAGCCGCGACTGGAGCAGCTACCCCATCGTCCGCTTCAACGCTGTGCCGGAGAGTGTCGAGGTGCACGTGATCAACCGGCCGGGCGCGCCCTATCTCGGCACCGGCGAGTGCGGCCAGGGACCGGCGGCGGCCGCGGTGGCAAACGCGATTGCGGATGCAACCGGGATCCGATTGCGCGACATGCCGCTGCGGCTGCCGGCGGCTTGAGCCCCGGCGGGGGCCGCCTGGCTAAAATTCCGGCACCAGCCGCAGTGCGTACCAGGTCGGGCCGGCGAAGGCGAGGTTCTCGTCGGGGTTGCGCTTGGGCAGGATCAGGAACAGCGCCACCTTGCGCTTCTCGGCGCGAAGCCGGTTGATCTGCTGCTGCACATCCACCGCCGTCGAAACCGGCGTCGCGCCGATCTGTAGCAAGACGTCACCCGGTTTCACCCCGCGCTGCGCCGCATCGGTGCCTTGCTCGACGCCGCTCACCAACAGGCCGTTCCAGCCCGGATCGAGCTCATTCTTGGCCCTTAGTTCCGGGGTCAGCGGCTCGAGCTTCAGCCCGAGATCGGCGGGCACGGTCCAGTGCGGAAGTTCCGCCTTGGTCGGCGCGTCGACGGCTTCCCACTCGGTTTTCGGCCATTCGGCGATCACGACCGGCAGCGTCAATTCCTGTCCATCGCGCAGCACCGTCACCTTGACCGTCTGCCCGGGCGGGGTGCGCGCGATCCCGCGGATCAGCGCCCGGTCATCGGACGGCGCAATGCCGTCGAGCCGCAGGATCACGTCGCCCGTGCGGATGCCCGCGATGTCGGCCGGGCTGTCGTCCGTCACCCAGGATACGATCGAGCCGCGCGGCTCGCTCATGTGCAGGCCGAGCGCGATGTCGGGCGTTACCGGCTGCACTTTCGCGCCGATCCAGCCGGGCCGGATCCAGCTCGATCGCATCAGCCGCTCCACGATGAAGCGCGCATCGTCCGAGGGGATCGCGAAGCCGAGCCCGGCGGAAGCGGCGGTCGGCGAGAGGAGCGCCGCGTTCATGCCGATCACCTCGCCGTTCATGTCGAACAGCGGGCCACCGGAATTGCCGTGATTGATGGGCGCGTCGGTCTGGATGAAATCATCGACCGGCGATTCCATGATGTTGCGGTTCACCGCGCTCACGATCCCGGCGGTGACCGACAGCCCGACGCCGAGCGGGTTGCCGATCGCCAGCACCGGATCGCCGATCCGCACCTTTGAACTGTCGCCCCATTTGATCGCCGTCAATGGGTGGCCAGCATCGACCTTGAGGACCGCGATATCGACCACGCGGGCGGCGCCGATCAGGTGCGCGGGCACGCGCTCGCCGTCGCTGAAAGTCACGAACAGCTCGTAGGTGCCGTCGACCACGTGCCAGTTGGTCGCGATGATCCCCGTGGGATCGACGACGAACCCCGATCCCGCCGCGGTCTTGAACAGCGGCGCCGGGTCGGTGCTGGAGGCCGCCTGGCTCTTCGCCTCGGCGGCGCTGATCGCGATGTGCCCGGTGATGTTGACCACCGTCGGCAACAGCCGGCGCACCAGCTCCGCCTGGTTCATCTGCATTTCCTGGGCGGAGACCGGGCGTGGCGCCCCGAGCACCAGGGTGGCGGTAAGCGCAAGCGCGCCGACGAGCGCGCCGTACGCCCGCCGCGACGACCGCAGCAGTCGGGTTACGCCCGCGGCCACACCACCTGGCCGCGGATTTCGCCCGCCGGATTGTCTTGCGTGTGGACGTTCACGTACCACAGCCCGGCGGCGAACTGCTCGGCCTGCGCGGGCGTCAGCGTGGTCTCTCCGGTGATCGGGCTCGGCGCCGCGCTGCCCATGTGGGTCAGCCAAATGACAACCGGCCCATTTTTGCCGAGTGGGGCGGGGCCGTGGAAATGCGCCATCGTGACCGGGCTGGTGAGTCCGCTATAGGTGATCGACCACGAGACGACGCGCGTATCGGGATCGTACGTGATCGTCGCCATGCCGGTGCCCGCAACCTTGAGCGGCGGCACCTGTTGGTCGCCACTGAGCGGCAGCTTGATGGTGCGGGGCGCCGCCCGCGCGATGCCGGCACCCGCGACCCATGCGAGACAGGCCGTGCCCAGCACGGCCCGACGCGAAACCGGTAAGCTCATTCCACCCTCCTCGCCGGCGGGATGCCTGCACGGCCATTCTGCACCCGGTCGTGCCGCGCGCGGAAGTGGCGAATGACACGGGGGCGCTTTCCACCGTCCGCGTGCCGTGCTTGAGGCAGCGCGTGAGCGACCGCCCCCTCTCTGCCGCCGTTTCCCACAGCAAGGCGGAGCGCCGCCAGGTCAGCCGGCTGATGCTGTTCTTTGCGCTCGCCTACGTCGTCGAGGGCGCGTGCCAGGCGAAGATCGGCGTCGTGTGGCAGCCGCTCGTCCATTTTCTCAAGGAAAGCGAGGGCTGGTCGCCGCTGCAGGTGAGCGCGCACCTGGCGGTGCTCGACATTCCCTGGGTCATCAAGCCGCTTTACGGGTTGATCTCGGATTTCGTGCCGGTGCTCGGCTATCGCCGCCGTACCTATCTGCTCGGCACGAATCTCGCGGCGATGGCGGCCTATTTCTGGGCGGGGAGCATCGCGGCACCCGGCGTGCTGATCGCGGTGCTGGTGGTGACCTCGGTCGCGCTGGCGGCGGCGAGCACGATCTGCGGCGCGCTGTTGGTGGAGAACGGGCACCGCCATGACGCCACGGCCGCGTTCGTGCGCCAGCAATGGCTGTGGTTCAACGTCGCCGTGGTGATCGCGTCCTTGCTTGGGGGCGCGCTCGTGGAGTGGCTGCCGGCGCGGGCGGCGTTGCGCGCGGCGGCGCTGCTTGCGGCGTCGATGCCGGCGCTCGCGCTTTTCGGTCTGACGCTCGTTGACGAGGAACCGGCCCCGCTCGACCTCGCGGCACTCCGCCACGCGCTCAGCGGCGTGATCGCCGCGTTCCGCTCGCGCACGCTCTGGCTCATCGCGGGCTTCCTGTTTCTCTATTACTTCAGCCCCGGCTTCGGCACGCCGCTCTATTATGCGATGACCGACCGGCTGCATTTCTCGCAAGGATTCATCGGGCTCCTTTCGTCGATCTCGGCGGCAGGCTGGATCGGCGGGGCACTGCTGCATCGCTACTTGTTGCGCGGGCTTTCCACGCGCGCTTTGCTCAATGTCAGCATTGCGCTCGGCACGGTGGGCACGCTGGCGTTCCTCGGCATGGTGAACGAGGCGAGCGCGGTGGCGGTGAACCTGTTCGCCGGGATCGCTGCCATGGTCGCCAACATCGCCACGCTCACGCTCGCCGCCGAACATTGCCCGGAAGGCGCAGAAGGCTTCACCTTCGCCGCCTTGATGTCGGTGATCAACCTCGCCGGGCCGGTGTCGGATACGCTCGGCTCGCTGCTCTATGAGCGGGTGTTCGCCGAGCAATTGCCGCCGCTGATCGTGGTGTCGGCGGCGGCGACAGCGCTGATCTTCGCGCTGGTGCCGCTGCTGCGGCTACGACCTGCCTGAGCCCGCGTTCAGCGCAGCTCGGCGGCGATGTCGTGAAATAGCCGTGCGGGCAGCGTGCCGCCGAGCACATCCTTCATCGGCGTGTCGTCGTCGTTGCCCATCCATACGCCGATCAGGCGCCCCCCGGTGCAGCCGACGAACCATGCATCGCGGTAGTCCGACGTGGTGCCGGTCTTGCCCGCGACCGTGCGGCCGGGCAGCGCGGCGGGGCGGCCGGTGCCGGTCGTCACCACCGCCTCCAGCATCTGCCGCATCTCGGCGGCGAGCGCCGGGTCGACCACCTGAGCCGGCGGCTCGATCGGCGCCGGCGCGGTGCGGCCGCCGACGTTCACCGAGGCGATGGCGAACGGGCTCACCCGCCGGCCGCCATTGCAGAACGGGGCGTAGGCGGCGGTCAGCTCCAGCAGCCCGACCGTGCCGGTGCCGAGCGCGAGCGAGGCATCGTCGGGCAGCTTGTCCTCGATCCCGAGCCGGTGCGCCACGGCGGCCACCGCACGCGGCCCGCCGGCGCGGAGGAGCAGGCGCACCGCGGCGGTGTTGATCGATTGCGCGAGCGCCTGCTCGACCGTGATCTCGCCGAGATAGCGGTGCTCGAAATCCTGCGGGCTCCAGTTGCCGAGCCGGATCGGCGCGTCCTCCACGCGATCCTCCGGGCGCACGCCCTTTTCCAGCGCAGCGAGCCAGACGAACGGCTTGAACGCCGAGCCGGGCTGGCGGCGGGCGAGTGTCGCGCGGTTGTAGGGCGAGTCCGCATAGTCGCGTCCGCCAATCATCGCCCGCACCGCCCCGGTCTCAGCGTCCAGCACCACCACCGCGCCCTGCGACACGCCGTGCGCCGCGCCCGCGCCGTCGAGCATGGCAGTGAGTGCGTGGCCCGCGATGGCCTGGGTGCGGCGGTCGAGCGTGGTTCGCAGCACCGCGTCCTTGTCGGGCGGCAGCAACGCCTCGCCGCGCGCCGCCGCCCAGTCGGAAAACCAGCCGCCCTCGCCCGCGCGGCCGGGGAAGGACATGGCGCGCCCGGCCGCCTCGGCCTGCGCCTCGGTGATGTCGCCCGCCGCGACCATCGCCGCCAGCACCTGCCGTCCGCGCGCGGCGGCGGCTTGCGGATCGGTGCGGGGGTTGAAGCGCGAGGGGGCGCGCGGCAGGCCGGCCAGCACGGCGGCCTGGGCAAGCGATAGCCGCCGCGCGGGCACGCCGAAATAGAGCCGCGCGGCGGCGTCGATGCCGTACGCCCCGGAACCGAAATAGACGCGGTTGAGCCAGATTTCGAGGATCTCCCGGTGCGTGAAGTGCCGCGCCAGCCAGAAGGTCAGGATCAGCTCCTGGGCCTTGCGCCGCAGCGTGCGCGCGTTCGAGAGAAACAGGTTCTTGGCGACCTGCTGGGTGATGGTCGAACCGCCCTGCACGATGTGGCCGTGGATCAGGTTGGTGAGCGTGGCGCGGGCGAGGCCGATCGGGTCGATGCCGAACTCGTACCAGAACCGCCGGTCCTCCACCGCGACCGCCGCCTCCGGCACATAGGCCGGCAGATCGCGCAACCGCACCGGCGTGCCAACCACGTCGCCATAGGTGGCGAGCACCTGGCCCGCGGAATCCTCCAAGGTCAGGCTCGGACGCCGCACCGCCTCCTGGGCGGTCTCGGGGCGTGGGATGTCGCGCGCGAGCCAGAGCACGAGGGCGGCGAGCGCGACCCCGCCCCAGATGGCCGCGAGGAGCGCCCAGCGCAGCAGACGCCAGAGAAGGCGCGTCCGCCGCGCGGGCAACTTCGCACGCCCCCCCGCCAGGGCAGGCGCGGGCGACTCGGCGGGCGCGGTGGAAAGGCGCGGCATTGCGGTGCTTTGCTAGAGACTTATGGCTCGGCGTTGAAGCGCGGTTTAACGCACCGCTGCAGCCATCGAGCAAACAGTTCCTCCCGAATCTGCTCCGGATGGCTATGCGAGCGGGCCAGAACGGATCCGAATTTCGGTCGGCGCATCACCTCGGCAAGCTCGGCGAGCAGGGCCGGGCTCGTGACAAGTGCCATCCGCCCGTCGGGCAGCCCGATCCCGACCGTCACGTCCCCTCCTCGACAGGCGCACCTCAGGGCAGCTCTCTCGCGCGGGCATTTCGCAATGCCCGTCCGCTAAAGCGAGATCGGGGCGTACGGCGGCGGCAGACATTGTCCTCCCCAAGCTCAACCGGGCAGCATGGAGCCGAGGCAGCGGAGGGCGGACATGCGCGGCTTGTTCCTGGATGCGGTTGACGATCTGGCCGACGTCTATCGCCGCGTGGCGCGGCCCGGCGATCCGCCGGTCGATGTGAACGAGCAGGACGAAATCCCGCCCGAGGATTTGCCCCGCCTGCTCGCCGGCTACGATTTCGTGCTGGACGACCACAGCCGCATGCCGACCGAGGTGATGCGCGCCTGCACGGGCCTGCGCCACATTATTTTCCTCGGCACCGGGGCGCGCAGCTACATGCATCCCGAGGAGCTGGAGACGCTCGGGATCAAGGTCCACATCATCAAGGGCTACGGCGACACGGCTGTCGCCGAGCACAGCTTCGCGCTGATGTGGGCGGCGGCGCGAAATATCGCGCTGATGGACCGGGGGATGCGGGCGGGCGAGTGGATCCGCACCGAGGGCCCGCAGCTCACCGGCAAGACGCTCGGGCTGATTGGCTATGGCGGGATCGGCGCGGAGATGGCGCGGCTCGCGGGCGGGGCGGGGATGCGTGTGCTGGCCTGGAACCGCAGCCACCGCCATGCGCCGGGGGTTGAGTTCGCGCCGCTGGAGCGCGTGCTGGCGGAGGCCGATGTGCTGTCGCTCCATTTGCTGCTGAACGACGAGACGCGCGGCTTTCTGTCGGCTGAGAGGATCGCGCGGATGAAGCCGGGCGCCATTTTGGTGAACACCGCGCGCGGCGCGCTGGTGGACGAGGCGGCGATGATCGCCGCACTGCGCGCGGGCCGGCTGCGCCACGCGGCGCTCGACGTGTTCGCGACCGAGCCGTTGCCGGCCGATCACGAACTGACGCGGCTGGAGAACGTCACCTTGTCCGCCCACAGCGCATTCCGCACGCCGGAATCGAGCGAGAAGCTGCTGCGGATGGCGCTCGATATCGCGCGCGGGCTGGCTGGGGCGGGCTGACTACAGCGGCCGCGCGTGCGCCATCGGCGGCAGCGAGTGACGAAGATGCTCTGCGCGAGCTGCGCGCCCCAGGCGCACCTCGTCGGGCAGGCCCATTTCCTCCAGCATCCAGATGACACGCGGCGCCCGGCTGAGCGGCGTGCCGAAGACCGTGATCATGGCGTCCTCCGTTTCCCAGCCCGGCGAGGCCAGCGGCTGGCGGGCCGGGCCGCCATGGCGTGGGCGCTGGACTTGCCCCCCGGCTTTGCCGCAAGCAGGCGCGCGAGGCCCGCCTGGCGGAATTGGCAGACGCAGCGGACTTAAAATCCGCGGCCGACGGCGTGGGGGTTCGAGTCCCCCGGCGGGCAGGCCGGTGCCTCCGCTTGAACGAACGACGAGCGCGATGTTCCCCGACGGTTCACACCCGCACCTTCGCCGCCGGATGCGTCCCCGGCAGCCGCGCCCGGCCCGGCCCGTACAGCTTCTCGCGCAACGTCCCCGGCGCGTATTCCGTCTTGAAAGCGCCGCGCCGCTGCAACTCGGGCACGATCAGGTCGACGAAATCGACGAACGTTTCCGGCGTCACCGCATAGGCAAGATTGAAGCCGTCCACGTCGGTCTCCGCGACCCACGCCTGAAGCTCGTCGGCCACGTGCTTCGGATCGCCCACTACCACCGGGCTCCGCCCGCCGATGGCGGCGTGGTGGGCGATCTCGCGCGGGGTCCAGGTGCGGGTGGGATCGGCCACGGTGAACGCCTCCAAGGCGGAGGTCATCGCATCGCGCTCGTTGAAGCGCACCGGCTCGTCGGGCGGCAGCTGCGAGAAATCAACGCCGGTCCAGCCCGACATCAGCGCGAGCGCCCCCTCGGTGCTGACATAGCTCAGATAATCCTCGTACTTGCTTTGCGCGCGCGCCGCGGTGGTGTCGGTGATGACCGTGAACATGGTGAAGATCAGGATCTCGGCGGGATCGCGTCCGGCCTCGGCGGCACGGCGGCGAATGTCAGCGACGATCGGCGCAATCACTCGCTTGCTCGGGCCGTTGATGAACACGCACTCGGCGTGTTCGGCGGCGAACTGCCGCCCGCGCGTGGAGGCGCCCGCCTGATACAGCACCGGCGTGCGCTGCGGCGACGGTTCACAGAGATGAATTGCCGAAAGCCGGAAATATGGCCCGTCATGTTCGATGCGGTGAATCCGCGCCGGAGCGGCGAAGCGGCCCGCGGCGCGGTCGCGCAGCACCGCACCATCCTCCCAGCTTCCCTCCCATAGCTTGTAAACAACTTGCATGTAGTCGTCGGCGATCTCGTAGCGCGTGTCGTGGCCCTGCTGGCGCGCCATGCCGACGCCCTTGGCGGCGCTGTTCAGATAGCCGGTAACGATGTTCCAGCCGATCCGCCCGTTCGTCAGATGGTCGAGCGTGCTCATCCGCCGCGCGAACGGATAAGGGTGCTCGTAGGAGAGCGTGCAGGTGACGCCGAAGCCGAGGTGCTCGGTCACGGCGGCCATTGCCGGCACCAGCATCGTCGGGTCGTTCACCGGCACCTGCACCGCGCCCGCGAGCGCGGTCTCGGGGCCGCCGCGATAGACGTCGTAGATGCCGAGCACGTCGGCGAGGAACACCGCGTCGAACTTGCCGCGCTCGAGCATGCGCGCGAGGTCGGTCCAATAGCCGAGCGTGTTATACGTGTCCGCCCGGTCGCGCGGATGGGTCCACAGTCCGGGAGACTGATGGACCACGCAGTTCATGTCGAAGGCGTTGAGGCGTATCTGGCGGGTCATTCCCGGTCATCGCGAACGTCCGGCTTCGTTGTCAAGGCGCGGCGCCGGCCAGTCGGCGACGCCGCTCGGTGCGATCGGCTCGGCATAATAGTGCTGCAGGATGATGCGGATGCTCGCCGCCACCGGGACGGCGAGCAGCAGACCGATGACCCCGAACAGGAACGCACCGACGACGAAGGCGAAGATCACCACGATCGGATGCACGCGCGCGGATTTGCCGAGTGTCAGAGGGCCAAACAGATTGTCGATCGAAAGCCGCACGGCGAGCGCGTAAGCCATCAGGAAAATGGCGACGAACCCGCCCTTTGAGATGGCGGCGAGTCCGATCAGGGTGAGCGACAGGATGGGGCCGATCACCGGGATCAGCTCCAGGAAGCCCACGATCAGCGACAAGAGCGGCGCGCCCGGCACATGGAACAGCGGCCCGAGGCCGATATAGGCGAGCAAAGCGGCGTAGGTGACGACGCAGAACAGGCCGACCACGTAGCGGCGCAGCACCGGCACCAGCACCGGCAGCATCTCCTCGATCCCGCGTCGGCGCTCGGGCGGCACCAGCCAGATCACGCCCTCGGCGATGCGTGGCCCGGAAACCAGGAAATAGGGAATCAGGACCAGCGTCAGCACCGCCGCCGCCAGGACTCCGATGCCGAACCGCACGGCAAACAGCACCTCCGCCCCGCCGATCAGGTTGGTCGCGGCGCTCAACGCCATCGCGGTGATCTGCTGGGGCGTGTAGTGAGCGCCGAAGAGCGTCAGGCCCCGCGGCCCGGCGAGGGCCTGCACGGCCCGGCGCAGCATCTCGGGCAGCTTGTCGGCCGCTTGCGTGATCTCCGCCACTGATTGCTGCGCCACCCACATGGCGCCGCCGACAACCAGCAGCAGGATCAACAGGCTGAGCACCGTCGCCGCCGGCCAGCGCCGCCCGCCGCAGCGCCGCGCGCACCAGCGCACCACCGGATCGAGCACGAAGCCGATCACGGCGGCGAACACGAACGGAATGAGCGTGTAGCGCAGCTCATAAACGAGCAGGACGAGAATCAGGCCGACGATGGTGATCGGCCATCCGCCGACGCGGGCGCGGCGCGGTGGGGCGGGGTGGGGGGCGGTCATCGCGCGAACCGGAGCGCGGGCGCCGGCAAATGGTTCCGCCCCCGATCTCTCAGAGATAGCGGCGCAGGAGCTCCGCCCGCGAAATCCAAAGCTCGGTGCGGTCCCGCCACAGCGGCTGGCGGCGCAGCGCCGCCGGATTGAAAGCGCGGGTGAACACCCAGATCAGCACGTCTTCGCCGCGCTCGTGCAGTCCCTTCGGACGCTCCGCGTCGTCGATCAGGTCGAAGCCGAACCGCGCCGCGGCGCGGCGGAGCTGCCAGCGGCGGCGCCGGCTGCCGAACGCCACGCAGCCGTGGATGGCGCGGATGTGCTGGGTGTCGGACTCCTCGGCCAGATGGCGGGCCAGCAGGCGGAACGAGCGAAGCAACCGCGAGCGCACGTCGAGCGCCCACATGAGATCGGGACCCGAGGGGAAGCGGAAGCGCGGCACCTGCTCGTTCCAGATATGCAGGATCAGCACCTCCTCCCCGGGGGCGATCACGGTGCCGTCCGACAGCCGGACCTCGTGCGGGGCGGGAGCGCGGGCGAGCCGGAACAGGCAGCCCGGGTCGGAGGTAAACTCGCGCACCCCGTACCAGCGGCGGAGCACCACATCGACGCCGCAGATGACGCTTCCCAATATCCGCTCACCAAGCGGAATGCGGCCGGGCGTCGGCGTCGGCGATGGCCGCCGCCCTGCGGCTGCGAGCGCCTCCGCCGTCCCTGCCCGTGTCCGTTCGTCGGTCTGAAGCGGCGCAGTCACCCCCATCGGCGAACCACCTCATTCGAACCCCGAAAAAATGGGGCCGAAGCATCCGCACCGCAACCGGGGGCGGCGCCATCACGGGGCATTGTGCGGCGGCAGGGTCCAATGCGATCGCGTTGTCGCGGCAGCATCGCCCGCATCATAACCCGGGTTCCGACTCGTTCGCCTTCGACTCCCGGTCTAAGATCGGCGAGAAAAAACCAGGGAGGGTGATGTGCGGGCACAATGCGTTGTTGCGGCCCTGCTGGCCGCGGCGGCGGCTCCGGCGGCGGCGATGACGGTCAGCAGTCCCGATTTCAGCAACTCTGCGCCGATTCCCTTGGTGCGGGTCCTGAACGCGTTCACCTGCACCGGGCAGAACCGCTCGCCGCCCGTTTCCTGGTCCGGCGAGCCGAAGGGAACGCAAAGCTTCGCCGTCACGCTCTATGATCCCGACGCGCCGACCGGCAGCGGCTGGTGGCACTGGACCGTGTTCAACATCCCCGCCAGCGTGCATAACCTTCCCGAGAACGCCGGCACGGAGAACTCCACCGGGCTGCCGAATGGCGCTGTTCAGGGCCGCACCGACTTCGGCTTCTCCCATTACGGCGGACCCTGTCCGCCAAAGGGCGATAAGCCGCATCGCTACATCCTGACGGTCTATGCGGTGAAGGAGGCGAAATTGCCGCTCGATGCCAATTCCTCGGGCGCGCTGGTCGGCTACGTGCTGCACTTCAACACGCTGGCGGAGGCGCACACGATGGGGCGCTACGGACGAAAATAGGAGTGGACGAAATGCAGCTATTCCCGATTTTCGAGCGCGTCCTGAAGGCGGAGCGGCACACGACCTTCTACCTCGAGTGCGGGCGCGCCGACGGGCCGCTGCTGATCTTCGTGCACGGCTGGCCGGAGCTGTCGATCAGTTGGCGCCATCAAATGCCGTGCTTCGCCGCGCTCGGTTTCCGCTGCATCGCGCCTGACATGCGCGGCTACGGCCGTTCGACGGTCTATTCCCGGCACGAGGATTATGCGCTCGCGCATATCGTGCGCGATATGACGGAGCTGCTCGATGCGCTCCGGCGGGAGCGCGCCGTCTGGGTCGGCCATGACTGGGGCAGCGCGGTGGTTTGGGGACTTGCCGGCAACCATCCCGAACGCTGCTTCGCGGTTGCCAATCTCTGCGTGCCCTATATCGCGGGCGGATTCACGCCGGAGAATTTGCTTCCGCTGATCGACCGGACGATCTATCCCGAGGCGGAGTTTCCCGCCGGGCAGTGGGATTATCAGCTCTTTTACCGCGAGAACTTCGCCAAGGCAGTGGCGGCGTTCGAGGCAAATGTCGCCAATACGGTGAAGGCGCTGTTCCGCAAGGGCAATCCCGACGCGATGGACCGGCCTTCGCGCACGGCGCTCGTGCGCCGCAACCAAAGCTGGTTCGGCGGCGCGCAGGAGGCGCCCGACCTGCCGCTCGATCGCGACGTGCTGAGCGAGGAGGATCTGAGCCGCTACGCCGCCGCGCTGACCCGCAACGGCTTCTTCGGGCCGTGCTCGTGGTACATGAACGGCGCGCGCAACCAGGCGTTCGCCGCCGAGGCGCAGAACGGGGGCAGGATTACGATGCCGGTGCTGTTCCTGCACGGCGCCTACGACAGCACGTGCGAAACGCTGCGCTCGCGCCTCGCCGAACCGATGCGCCGTGACTGCGCCGATCTGGAGGAGGTGGTGGTGCCGTCCGGTCACTGGATGGCGCAGGAGCGGCCAGTGGAGGTGAACGCCGCACTCGCCTCCTGGCTGGCGCGGCGGCTCGCGGACATTTGGCCCCGGCCGAAGCCTATAGGGTGAAGGTCCTGCCCACCGCCGAGGGCAGCACCACCGCCTCGCCATAGGCGCGCTCCAGCGCGTTCACCGCGCGCCAGCCGGTGCAATGCGCCGGGATGATGAGCGAGAGGCCGAACGTGCCGAGGTCGCGCACCGTCTCGGGGATGATCACCTCGTTCTCCCCCGAAAGGTGGAACCCGCCCATCACGGCGTGCAGCCGCTCCACGGGGAAGCTCTGCCGCGCATGGTGCAGCACGTTGACGATGCCGGCGTGCGAGCAGGCGCTGAACACGACGAGCCCCTTGCCCGCCACGTTCGCCGCGAGGAAACGCTCGTCCGTAACCAGTGGGTCCGGCGTCCAGGGCGCGTCCGGCCCCGCGCGGGTGACTTGGCTCGGGATGCCGCGCTCGTAGCCGCTCACGCGCGGAATCTCGCCGCTTACCCAGAACGCCCCGTCCGCCAAGTGTTGCGGCTTGTCGGTGACGATCGGCGCGAACCCCGCCTCGGCGAGCCGCGCCGGTTCGGGCACGAAGTCCATCGGAAACACGCCGCCGTCCGGCTGCCTTTGTCCCCGTTCCTGGAACATGCCGGGATGAAGATAGCACGGCACCTGCTCGCCGCGCGCCGCATGGATCAGTGCCGCCGCGCGCTCCAGCCCGCCCGCGTGATCCCAGTGTCCGTGCGACAGCACCACCGCTTCGATACTCGCGTACGGAACGCCGAGCCGGCTGCCGTTGTGATCGACCGCGCCGCCCCAGGGTCCCGCGTCGAACAGCACCGTGCGTGAAGGCGCACCGGCGAAATGCGCGGTGACGACGAGCGAGAGCCCATGGATCGCGCAGCACATCCCGGCCCCGGACATGCGAATCATCCCGGCACGGCGCAAATTGGCAGACTCGCGGGCGACGAACGCAGGCACGCCGGAGAGCGTGTCGGTGACGTTGTCGACGAGAACGAGGATTTCCAGGCGTTCGGCCGGGCGCAGCTTTTCCATCGAGATTTCGTCCTGTTCGATCAGCAAACGTACCGGACCGGCGCAGGCTGCGCAATTGTCAACAACACGCTCCTCGACCCTGCTAGGCTCTCGGCATGATGAGAGCGATCCTTCCGTTGCTGGCGCTGTTCGTTATCCGGCTCACGCCCGGCTTTTCGTTTCAGTCCGCCGCTGTTGCCGCTCCCGTCATGATCCGCGACCTTGGCGTCAGCCATGCCCAGGCGGGGCTCGTGCTCGGCGCGTTCATGCTGCCCGGCATCGTGGTCACGGTTCCCGCCGGGCTTCTCGCCCACCGGATCGGCGACCGCGCGGTCCTTCTGCTCGGGCTTTCGGTGATCGCGGCAGGGGCCGCGCTCGCTTCGTTCGCCCCCGGCCTGCCGGTGCTGATCGCCGCGCGGGCCATCGGCGGGGCGGGCGGCGTGGCGGTCCTGATGCTGATCATCAAGATGACGGCGGACCGCTACGCGGGGGCATGGCTCGCAACCGCGTCCGCAATAACGATCACAAGCTGGCCGGCGGGGCTCGCGCTGGGACTCGTCGCGCTCGGTTCGCTGCCCGGGTGGCTCGGTTGGCAAGCGACGCTCGGGCTGGCGGGGCTGCCCGCGGTCGCGGCCATGCCGCTCGTACCGTTCGTGGGACGGGCCGTAGCGCCGGCGCGCCGCGCCGCAAGCCTGGGCGTTGAGCCGATGCCGGTCCGGCGTTTCGTGGTTGGCGCGGTGCTCACCTGGTTGCTGCTGAACGCGGTCTTCGCGATCGTGGTCGGCTTCGCGCCGGCCTATTTCGTCGCGACAGGGCGGAGCCTGCAATCCGCCTCCACGCTCGTGAGCCTGACCGCGTGGGCCTTCGCGATCGCGATTCCATTCGGCGGCGCGCTCGCCGACCGCCTGATCGGACGCCCCGCCGCAGTGCTTGTCGGCATGGTTGGAGCGGCGTTCGTGCTCGGGCTCGTGGCGCGCGGCGCGAGCGGCGCGTTTGCGATGATCGTCCTCGGCCTGGTGTTCGCCGCGGCGCCGGGGCCGCTGACGGCTCAGCTCGGTCAGGCCGTGCCCGCCCACGCGCGCGCGGTGGTGTTCGGTTGGTACAGCACCGGCTCCTACGCGGCGATGACGCTGGCAACATGGCTCGCCGGCTGGGTGCGGGACGCGACCGGCGCTCCGGCCGCCCCGCTTACCCTGGCGGCGGCGCTTAGCCTGCTTGCGCTCGCGCCCTACGCACTGACCGTGCGGCCTCGCCCGGCTTCCGCCATTACGTCTTGATCCGCAGTACGCGCGCGGCGTTGTCGCCGAGGATCGCCGCCTTCTGCTTGTCGGTCAGCGACTTGGTGGCGAGCACGTGGTCCACCGGATGCGCCTGCCACGCATAGGGGTTGTCGCTGCCGAGCATGATCCGCTCGGGGCCGACCACGGCAACCAGATGGCGCAGCGCCTCCGGGCTGAACACGAGCGAATCGACGTAGATCTGCCGCAGATATTCGCTCGGCTTGCGCTTCAGCTTGATGCTGGCGTCGCACAGGCTATCGGCGACGAAGCAGGCATAGTCCGAGCGGTCGGGATAGGAGCCGAGATAGCCGCCGCCGTGCGCGGCGAGAATTTTGAGGCCGGGATAGCGGTCCAGCGTGCCCTGGAAGATCAAGTGCTCCAGCGCGATCGTGGTGCTGAGCGGATTGCCGATCGTGTTGGCAAGCCAGCCATTGCCCTTGAAGCGGCCATTCAGCTCGGGAACGCCTTGCGGGTGGATGAACAGCACTGCGCCGAGCTCCTCGGCCTTGGCCCAGACCGGATCGAACTTGGGGTCGGAGAACTCGGCGCCGGCCACCATGTCACCGATCGCGGCGCCCTTGAGCCCCTGCTTCTTCATCGCGGTGTCGAGTTGCTGCACCGCGAGCTGCGGATCTTGCAAGGTGAGCGAGGCGAAGGCGGCGAAGCGGTCGGGATGCGCGGCGACGAGTTCCGCCAGCTTTTCGTTCTGGATCGAGACGATCTTGGCGGCGAGGTCGCGGTCCTTGCCGTACCAGTAGGGGTTGATCGACAGCACCTCCATATCGACCGCCTGCGCGTCCATGCTCTTCAGCCGGTCCTCGACGACGATATAGGCCGCTTTCGCATAGCGGATCGGGGGCGTCAGCGCGGGCTCGTCGGCGCCCACCAAGGAGGTTGCGTCGTGAAACAGGCAGTGCGAGTGGATGTCGATCGTCTTGACGTGCCGGCCGCCCACCTTAACCGGGCGCCGGGCCGGTACCGCTTGCGCGTGCGCGGCGAGCGACAGGCCGCAGCCGCAGAACACCATGCCGCCGGCAGCGGCGGCGGATGTCAGGAACGAGCGTCGCGTCGTCATCTTGTTCTTTCCTCCCCGGAGCATCTCACCGCCCCGCCCGATTAAGGCCGGGCGGAGCGGCGGGAGGCAACCTAATTGCGGCTCTTGTCCACGAGCGCGTTCTTGGCGATCCACGGCATCATGGCGCGCAGCTTCTCGCCGATCTGCTCGATCGGATGCTCGCTCATGCGCCGCCGCATGGCCTTGAAGCTCGTCTGGTTGACCCGGTTCTCCAGCATCCAGTCGCGGGCGAACTTGCCGCTCTGGATGTCGGCGAGCACCCGCTTCATCTCCGCGCGCGTCGCATCCGTGATGATCCGCGGGCCGGAGACGTACTCGCCGTACTCGGCGGTGTTGCTGACCGAGTAGTTCATGTTGGCGATGCCGCCCTCGTAGATCAGATCGACGATCAGCTTCACCTCGTGCAGGCACTCGAAATACGCCATCTCGGGCGCGTAGCCGGCCTCGACCAGCGTCTCGTAGCCGCCCTTGATCAGCTCGACTAGGCCGCCGCACAGCACCACCTGCTCGCCGAACAGGTCGGTCTCGCACTCCTCCTTGAAGGTGGTTTCGATGATCCCGGCACGCCCGCCGCCGATCGCCGAGGCATAGGAGAGCGCGATTTCCAGCGCATTGCCCGACGGGTTCTGCGCCACCGCAACCAGGCATGGCACGCCGCCGCCGCGCTGGTACTCGCTCCGCACGGTATGACCGGGGCCCTTGGGCGCGATCATGAACACGTCGATGTCGGGGCGCGGATCGAGCAGGTTGAAATGCACGTTGAGCCCGTGGGCGAAGGCGAGCGCCGCGCCCGACTTCATGTTGGGACCGAGCTTCTCGCGGTAGAGATCGCCCTGACCTTCATCGGGCGTGAGCACCATGACGACGTCGGCCCATTTGGCGCACTCGGCCGGGTCCATCACTTTGAGCCCCGCCGTCTCGGCCTTGGCGACGCCGGCCGAACCCTGGCGCAGCCCGACGGCGAGTTCCTTCACCCCGCTGTCCTTGAGATTGTTGGCGTGGGCGTGGCCCTGGCTGCCATAGCCGATGATCGCGAGCCGCTTGCCCTTGATCAGGTTTACGTCGGCGTCGCGATCGTAATAGACGCGCATCCTCTCTTCCTCTCCATCGCTCGCGCCCGGACACGCATCCGGGCCCCATGCGGCGGGCGCACCATACTGCCCAGCGCGGCGGGGCCAAGTCCCGGCCGGGAGGGCGACCCGAGGCAGGGGGTCGGACAGAGGCGCACGCCCGCCGCGGCGGGACGAGCGCCGGGTCCGTCAGGACGGCCTGACTCGCGTGCTCAAGGCGCGATCCCGCGCACGCGGCCGAGCGGCAGCTCCTGCTCTTCCAGCTGCGCGCGGGTAAAGCGCTTCCCCAGCGTGCGGCTGATGAAGGCCAAGGCTGCCGGTCCGGTGTCTGCGTCGCGACATTGACGCGCAGACGGCGGTCGGGGTTCGTCGGGGCAAGGCGAGGTGATCCGCGCTGGCGCTCAGCCGCGCTCCCAGCCGAAATAGGGAAACATCCAGCCGAGCTCGCGCAGAACGATCTCGCTCATTTCGGAGGTCAGCGTGTCCCGCCAGTGGCCGCTCTCGCCCTTGCGGAAGAACCCGCCCGGGTGCTTGCCGGACAGCAGCGGGAACGCAGTCTGCGCGGCCGAGGCGGCGGCCACCTCCGGGGTCGCGGTGACGCCGAGGAAGCGGAACGTATCGCGGATGACGGTTTCGGTGTCGGCGCGCATCCGCTCATAGGTGATGATCGTGCAGTCGGTGCCGTATTCTTGTTGCAAGGCGAGCAGTGCGCGAGCGCCGCTCTGCATCGAGGGCAGCGCCTTGTGAACCAGCGCCAGCTTGGCCGCCGCCGCGTCCGCGCCCGACGTCCGCTCGTAGAAATAATGCCAGGACGATGCCAGAACGTCGCGCGGGTCGCGCACGATGCCGATGAACTTGGCGCCCGGAAACAGCCTTTTCAGGCGCGGGAACAGAAACACGTTTTCGGGTGTCTTCTCGCCCAGGGCGCGGACATCACGCTCCGTGGACTGACGGTGCAGCGCGAGCAGCACGGCGGTGCCGAGCAGGATGTCCGCATCCGCGCCTTCCGGCAAAGGGTAGCCGGGCATCGAGGCGAACACGGTCTTGTTCTTGGCTTCGACCCCCTGGCGCCAGTTGCCGACGAGCCTGTCGAGCGCGCCGGACAGGTGGTGGCTGAACAATCCCTCGCCGCGGCAGCTAATTTCGGGGTGGCTGTCGAGCAGGAGCTGCAGCCAGGTGGTGCCGGAGCGCGGCGCGCCGCCGACGAAAAAGATTTGCCGCCGCGCCAGCTCGGCAAGCTGTTCGTGGCGCGCGGCCCAGCTCGCGGGCGCCGTTCTGGCCACCTTCAGGCGCGCAGCGCGCGCCGTGCCGGCGCGGCGGCGGGGAGCGGGTAATCCAGCGTGGCGTGCAGCGTGAGTTGCAGCACGGCGGGGCGCGTGGCGGGGCAGGGGACAAGGGCGCGCCCTTCGGTCCAGCGCCATGCCGTGGCCTGATCGTGCTCGATTGGCCACCAGCCCTGCGCGAAGGCGGGATCATCGAGCGCCAGCGCCTCAAGGCCGGAGCCTTGGTCGAGGGCGATGGCCGAGATCGCGACCCCGAGCAGGCGGCGGTCGTCGACCCAGGGGTGCGCGTCCGAGGGGCGCGCCGCACGCGAAACGAGCCAGGGGGCGCCGCCGCCCGAGGGCAGGAGGAAGGTGTAGCGGTCGGCGGTGACGTTGCACGGCGCGACCGGGCGGCCGTCGATCCTGAGGTGCAGGTTGGGTTCCCGCGTGGTTTCGTGCTCCGGCACATCGAAGCCGAGCGCGCGCGCCCGTTCGGCGAGGCGCTGCCAGACGGGGGCGAGGCGCTCTGCATCGACGACGAACGGGCGGCAGGATCCGGCAACGCGCCGCGCGTCGTGCGCGGTGAAATCGGGGTGCAGCGTCAGCGGCAGCCCGGCATTGTCGAACAGGCCGCGGTTGCCGGTATCCAGATAAGTTTCCGCCGCAAGATTCTCCGCGAGCACGATGTCGTGCTGGTCGAGCTCGATATGATAGTAGGTGACATACCGGCATTCGGTGTCGCGGCGGATGCTGGCGCCGTTGACCAGCATGTGGACGGGGATCAGGGCGCCGTCGAGCAGCAGCGCGTGATCGGGCGAGAGCCGCAGCGGCCGGCACGGCGCGCCCGCTTCGATCGCATCCGGGCGGATCAGGATGGGCTGCGCGAGTTCAGGTTCGCGGTGGCGCGCGAGATCGAGGCGGCGGAAGCCGATCCAGCGGATCGGCCGCGCCGTGCCGCTCCCGGTGAGAACCGCATCCCCGATCGCCAGATCCTCCACCGGAACCTCGCCATCTGGCGTGCGGATCCGCGTGCCGGCGCAGAAGCAGGGCGTGGTGCTGAGCGTGATGTAAGTACCCTGCTGCGGGTCGGGGGAGAGATGGAAATACGCGCCCGAGTAGTTGCCGGAAAGCTGCTGTGTGTAGCTGTGGGCGCCCTCGGTGACGGTGAGCACATTGTCCATCGGATCGAGCGTGGCGGTGCCGCCGCTGGCATAGGGCAGGAATGTCACGTCGATCGTACCGCCGATGCTCAAATCCGTTCCACCGGCGGCGCCGTTGGCGGAGATGACCTCGAAGCCGCCGCTATAGACGTAGGTGCTGAACGCCTGTCCGCCATCACGGAGATATTCGGCGCCGCCGCTGAACACCTGCGTGCCGCTGGCGGTGCCGCCCGAGAGATATTGGTAGCCGCCGGATCTGATGGTCGTGTTCCCGGCTGACCCGCCGGAATAGACGTATTCCGTCCCGCCGGCGCTGACCGTGGTGCCGCTGGCCACGCCGTCCGAGAAGACGAACTCGTTGCCGCCGCTGCTGATGGTGGTGTCGATCGCGGTGCCGCCGGCAAGAATCACCTCGTTGCCGCGCACGGTGGTGCTCAACGCCACGGCGAACCGGCCGGAGACATACTGGTAGCCGCCCTTGTCGAGGGTGGTGTCGAGCGATTGGCCCTGCGGGCCGATATATTCGGTGCCGCCGTCGCTGACCGTCGTGAACACAGCCTGGCCGCCCGAAAGGATGTATTCCGAACCGCCGTCGCTGACGGTCGTGAAGCTGGTGTAGCCGAGCGATAAGACCTCCATCGTGCCGCCGTTCAGGACGGTGGTATTGCTGGCCACCCCGCCGGAGAACACGTACTCGATGCCGCCGCTGCTGATCGTCGTGCTGAGTGTCGTCCCGCCCGCAACGTCCTCCACGCCGCTGCTGCCGACCTGGGTGTAAAGCGCGAACCCGCCGGAGGACACAATCTGCAGACCGCCGTTGCCGACCGAGGTCGCGAAACTGCTGCCGCCCGAGAAGACGTACTCGACGCCGCCGCTGACGAGGAATGTCTGGTCCGCGAACCCACCCGAGGACACGTATTGGAAGCCGCCATCGCGGATTACTGCTTCGAGCGCGGTTCCGCCGCTGTAGATGTATTGGAAGCCGGCATGATCGACCGTCGTCTGTACGGCCGAGCCGCCGTAGTAGATGTCTTCGCTGCCGCCGCTGCTGACCGTGCTGGACGAGGCAATGCCGCCGGAAGAGACGAGTTCACTCCCGCCATTGCTGACGGTCGTGAATTCGGCGGTCCCGCCGGAGCTGACAAATTCGTTGCCGCCGTTTCGGATCACCGTGGAAAGGGTAAATGCCCGATATCCCACGGTCTCGAGCCCATCGAACTGGATGGTCGTCAGGTAGGCGCTGCCGCCTGAGTATAGGTATTGATTGCCGCCGCTGCCGATGGTCGTCCGATCGGCGAAGCCGCCGAGGTAGACGTTCTGGAAGCCACCGTTCTGCACGCTCGCGGAATATGCGAGACCGCCGGAGAGCGCCTCTATGCCGCCCTGAAGGACGCTCGTCTGGTCCGCCTGTCCGCCGGAGTATACGGTTTCGGTTCCGCCATTGCTGACGGTGGTGAACGACGCCGTGCCGCCCGAAAAGACGTATTCGGCGCCGCCGTTGCTGATTGTTGTGAAATAGGCGGTGCCGGCGTTCTCGATGCCCATGGTGTCGCCGGCACGGAGTGTGATGTGCGAGGACGTGGCGGATTTGACGATATACTCCGTCATCTCAATGCTCCTTCCGCAGCGCGGCGAAGGCAGGGATCCGCTGGATCGCCCCGATCACCTGCTCGGGGGTGATCAGGCGTGTGCATTCGAACTGGCGCGGCGTGCCGGCATGGCGCGGGCACCAGAGGAAGTCCTTGTGGTCAAACAGCACGCGCGGGTCGTTCCAGCAGGAATTGCAGGTATGCCAGTTGATCACGCGATAGGGTGTCGCGAACTCGTTTACCGGATGGGTGAAGCCGCTGATCAGCACGACCGGCGTGCCGGCCGCCCAGGCGAGCCAGGAGAGCCCGCTGCTGAGACCGACAAAGAACGAAGCATGGCGTAGCCAGCGTGCGCGCTCAGCGAGCGGGCGGTCGCCGGTTTCGTCCTCCGCCCCATGCGGGAGGTGGTTCCACACGAGGCCGCCGCCATGCACCGGCTTCTGGTCGATGCAGATCACCCGGAAGCCGCTTTCCTTCAGGTAGCGGACGACCTCCCGCCAGCCGCGCGGGTTGTTCCAGTATTTGCACTGGGTCGTGCTTTGCGTGGCGATGCAGACATAGGGCTCGGGGATCGGGCGGCTGTCATCCGGCAGGGCGAGGGAAGGGGCTTCCTCGGCCGGATCGACGCCGAGGATGTAGCCCGCCGTGCGGTGCAGGCCGACCAGGCGGAAGTCGGTCGGCTGATAGACGTTCTCCTTGTCGGTGAAGAAGAGGCCGAGCCAATAGGTGGCATAGGCGCGCGCGGGCAGGTTCTCGGCCGCCAGCTCCTCGTGCGTGACGAAGCGCAGCTCGGGATAGGCGCCGCGCAGCAGGGGCGAGATCGCATCGGACATCGCGCAGGTGACGCGCGCCCCGTGCTGGCGGGCGAAGCGCGCAGCGTAGGGAAACCAGCCGAGCGTGTCGCCGATCGTGCCGATGGGAAACAGGATCAGCACCTCGCGCCCGCGCGCGTCGTAGTGGTGCGTGAAAACCGGCGCCGTCTGGCCCGCCTCGTCCACCGTCTCGACCTCGATGCCGAAGCGCACGAAGTAGCGCTTGGCGGAGGTGACAAGGGCGCCCTTGTTTTCCGACCGGAACAGCGTGTTGCCGGTATCGAGGTCGAACAGGTGGACGCGCCACATTCCCTGCGTGCGAACAGGACACAGAATACGCGCCCCGGCATTGAAGTCGAAGCGCAGGCCATCCGGGGCGACCTGGGTGGGCGTGTCGGCGGCCGGCGGATAGGGCCGGTTCGGTGCCTGGCGTTCGCCGGCCAGTTCCGGGGGCGTGGCGCGGCCGGACGCAAAATCTGCGACAGCGATGACGGCGCCGGTATCCATCCCCCCCTAATCCTCGTATGCGAACCATTATTACCATAGCTTACGACGGAGTTTATTTTCAGGACAAGCAGGAAGGGTCGTGCGTCCTTCGGCATTGGACCGGTCAGCTTGCGAAGCAAAGGAGATCGGCTGCCGGCCCGGCCGGTTGACGCACCTTCGCGCCCTGTGGGAGTCGGGATCGACCAGGAAGAATGACGGAGGAAAGCCCATGAGCGATGCCGCGCTCGCCGAAGCCGCCGCCCCGGCCGGGCCCGACGGGAAGACCTGCGCCGACCTCGCCGATCAATTGGTCGCCCTGCTCAAGCTCCGCACGCTGCCGATCGGCATGAAGCTGTTCGAGGATCTGGAGGAGATGGCGCGTGTGCCGGGGCTGCGCCGGCCGCCTAAGGGGCGCATCTTCTCCACCTGCCAGTTGGTGACGCAGGCGCGCATCGCCGGGTTCACGCTCGGGATCACGACCGAGAACATCCCCGGCAATTCGAGCTGCTCCTCCGTGATCGGGCTCGATGCGCCGGGCGAGATTTACACATCCGGGCGCAAGATGGAGGGGGTGTGGTTCGAGAACCGCGAAGCGGCGGCGGCGCACCAGGCCGGGATGCCGCGCGTGCCGCCCGGGCGCTATCATGGGCTCGCGGTCTCGCCGCTGCGCAGCGGGCGGCTCGATCCGCCGGACATTTGCCTCTTTTACGCTAATCCGGCGCAGATGATTTTGTTCATAAACGGGCTGCAATGGCGCAATTACCGACGCTATGATTTCAGCATCACCGGCGAGAGCGCGTGCGCCGATTCCTGGGGCCATGCGCTGAAAACGCGCGAGGTTAGCTTGTCCATTCCCTGCTACGCGGAGCGCCGCTACGGCGGGGTGGCGGACGACGAAATGCTGATGGCCTGCCCGCCCGCTGACTTAGAGCGCGCGGTGACGGGGCTGCACGGGCTTTCGAAGGCGGGCCTGCGCTATCCGATCATGCCGTTCGGGCCGCAGGCGGAGCCGGCGGAGGGGATGGCGAAAAGCTACGCAGGCAAGAGCTAGAGCGTCCTCACCCCTCAACCGCCCTCTCCCCTCTCCCGCGTGAGGCAGAGGGGAGAGGAACTTCATGGGCCCCATCCCCGCTCAATCATTTACGGCTCGAAGCGGATGCGTTGGCCGGTGCGCTGCTCGGTCGGCAGGCAGAGGGCGGCGAGGGCGGGGGCGACCTCGTGCGGCTTGCGGAGATGGTCTTGCGTCTCGCCGGGAAAGGCGGCGAGGCGGAGCCTGGTCGCGACCGGGCCGGGGTCGAACAGGTTGACGCGCAGCTTGGTTGTGGATTCCACCTCGTCGGCCCAGCAGAGCGCGACATGATCGAGCGCCGCCTTCGTGGCGCCGTAGCAGGCCCAGTAGGCGCGCGGCGTGCGGGCGCGCTCGGCGGTTACGAACACGGCGCGGCCGGCGGGTGCGGCGCGCAGCAGCGGATCGCAGGTGCGGATCAGCCGCCAGCCGGCGGTCGCGTTCACCGCAAGCGCCTCGGTCCACTCGGTCGCCAGCAGATGCTGTACCGGCGCGAGACGGCCGAGCACACCGGCGGCGTAGACAAGCACATCGAGCCGCCCGAAGCGCGCGGCGAGGCTCGGGCCGAGCTTGTCGATCTCGTCCGTTTCGCGCAGGTCGAACGGGATCAGGGTGGCGCTGCCGCCGAGCTTGCGGATTCCGTCGTCGGTTTCCTCAAGTCCGCCCTGGGTGCGCGCGAGCAGCACGCAATGCGCGCCGAGCCTTGCCAGCTCCGCCGCCGCGGCGGCGCCGATGCCCCGGCTCGCGCCCGTGACGAGCGCGACGCTGCCGGCCAAAACCTGGTCGCTCATGCCGCGCCGCTCAACAGGGTGATGCCGGCCGCGGTCGCTGCGGTACGGAGCGGACGATCATTGGTTGCGCGAGGCAGGCCTCGGCGAACGGCCAGATCGAGAAAGCCCGCGCCGTAGGTCGGCCGCTACGCCCTTGCCAGCGCGAGGATTTCGTCGCGCCGCAAGATCGTCGGGAATGTGCAAAGTTACGCTCATCGCGCAGGTCCTACCACGGTGCGGCGCCGGAGCACTACCCCGCGTCCATCAGGAGGCTGAGCTGGCGCTCGGCGTTGTCGGCCTGGTCGGGGATGCCGATCGGATAGTCGCCTGTGAAACAGGCGTCGCAATAGTGCGGCTTGGCCGGGTCGCGAGCCGGCTTCCCGAGCGCGCGGTAGAGGCCGTCGATGGAGATGAAGGCCAGGCTGTCGGCGTTGATCTGCTCGGCCATCTCCTCGATCGAGTAGCGCGCAGCCAGCAGCTTGCCGCGCTCCGGCGTGTCGATGCCGTAGAAGCAGGAGTGCGTCGTTGGCGGCGAGGAGATCCGCATGTGCACCTCGCGCGCTCCCGCCGCGCGCACCATCTCCACGATTTTGCGGCTGGTGGTGCCGCGCACGATCGAATCGTCAACCAGGATCACCCGCTTGCCGGCGAGTACCGACTGATTCGCGGAATGCTTCAGCTTGACGCCGAGATGGCGGATCGTGTCGGTGGGCTCGATGAACGTGCGGCCAACATAGTGATTGCGGATGATGCCGAGCTCGAACGGCAAACCGCTCTCCGCCGCGTAGCCCATCGCCGCCGGGACGCCCGAGTCCGGCACCGGCACCACCACGTCGGCGGCGACGGAAGATTCGCGGGCGAGCTCGGCGCCGATGCGCTTGCGCGTGTCGTATACCGGCATCCCCTCCATCACGGAATCGGGGCGCGCGAAATAGATGTATTCGAACACGCAGAACCTCTCGCGCGCGCGCCCGAACGGCTTGATGCTGCGCACGCCCGCGTCGTCGATGATGACCACCTCGCCCGGCTCCACGTCGCGCACGAACTCCGCACCCACGATGTCGAGCGCGCAGCTTTCCGAAGCGAGCACCCAGCCCCCCGCTGGGTCGGTGCCGATCTTGCCGAGGATGAGGGGGCGCACGCCGAGCGGGTCGCGCACGCCGAACAGCGCCTCGTTCGACAGCGCCACCAGCGAGTAGGCGCCCACCACCTGCTTCAGGGCGTCGATCAGCCGGTCGGCGACGGTGGAATAGAGGCTGATCGCGATGAGGTGGATGAACACCTCGGAGTCGGTGGTCGATTGAAAAAGGCACCCGCGCCGGACCAGCATCCGGCGCAGGATCTGCGCGTTGGTGAGGTTGCCGTTGTGCGCGACGGCGAAGCCGCCGAACTCGAAATCGGCATACAGCGGCTGCACGTTCCGCAGCACGGTGGCACCCGTGGTGGCGTAGCGGTTATGGCCGATCGCCACCCGCCCCGGCAGCGAGGCGATCACCCGCGCGTCGCCGAAATTATCCCCGACCAGGCCCATGCCCTTGTGGGAGTGAAAGCGCGTGCCGTCATAGGCGACGATCCCCGTCGCTTCCTGGCCGCGATGCTGAAGCGCGTGCAGGCCGAGCGCGGTCACGGCGGCGGCGTCCGGGGCGTTCCAGATGCCGAAGACGCCGCACTCCTCGTGGAGCTTGTCCTCGTCGTGGGTCCGGCGTCCGGCCGCGGAAGGCTGCATGGCGGCACTCTCTCCTATGGCCGGGACATGGCCGGCTCGGTCGCGCGTCCGCGCGGGGCGGCACTGAACAGCTCGCTCGCCGTCGCCGCCCGCTCGGCCGGGGGCTTATAGACGATCGGCTGATAGCCGGGTGGCAGCCGCGCGGCGATCCACGCCGCCGCCTGGTAGGTCGGGCCCAGCGCCAGCGCGCGGCGCACCGGGCTCGGCCAGCTCGAGGGCTCGCCCGCCAGCCAACCGCCGATGATATAAGCCACCGCCACGATCGCCGCACCCCGGGCGAGCCCGAATAGCAGACCCAGGCTGCGGTCAAGGCCGCCCAGGGCGGAGCGGCGCACCACGCGGCTGACGGCTTGGGACAGAAGAAGGAGTACAATCAGGGAGACGACGAACACGACGGCGTAGGCGGCGAGAATGTCCATGCCGGGGTGGTCGCGCAGGAGCCGCGTGAAGTGCGGTCGCACCGAAGGCGCGGCCCAGACCGCGAGCACGGCGGCGCCAAGCCAGGCGCCGACGCCCAGCACCTCGCGCACGAAGCCGCGAAAGAAGGCCAGCACACCGGAAAGAACCACGACCCCGAGAATCGCGGCATCCACCCAGGTCATCGCCCCTCGCTCGCGCACGCGGCGCTGCTTATGCGGCGTGGCCGTTCGGCGGCCAAGCTCTTTCGGCACTACGTGCCGCAGGCTATTTGGCGCGCTCACGGCGAGTCGGGCCTAGGGGCGGAAACGGCGCGGGGAGGCTTCGGGATGCAGGCGCTCGGGTTCCTGGCGCTGGGGTACGTGTTCGGCTCCGCGCCGTTCGGCCTGCTGCTGACCCGGCTCGCCGGGCTCGGCGATATTCGCGGCATCGGTTCGGGCAGCATCGGCGCGACCAACGTGCTCCGCACCGGCCGCAAGGGGCTGGCGGCGGCGACATTGTTGCTGGATGGGGGCAAGGGCGTGGTGGCGGTGGCGCTGGCGTCCTGGCTCGGCGGCACCGAGGCAGCGCTGTGGGCGGGGGGCGGCGCGGTGCTCGGGCACGCCTTCCCAGTATGGCTCGGCTTCAAGGGCGGCAAGAGCGTGGCAACGGGGCTCGGCGTCTATCTGGCCGTGTTCTGGCCGGTCGGCGTGCTGTGCTGCGCGGCCTGGCTCGTCCTCGCGGCGCTCTTCCGCATCTCCTCGGTGGCCGGGCTCGGCGCCTTCGCGCTCGCGCCGGTGTTCGCCGCCCTATTCGGATACCGCGACCTGGCGCTGCTCGGGATCGGGATCGGCGCGCTGGTGTTCGCGCGCCACCATGCGAACATCCGCCGCCTGCTTGCCGGCACCGAGCCGCGGATCGGCCGCGCCGGATAAGGCTCGCGAAATCGCGAGTATCGCCGCATGCCGCCAGGGGCGCCCAATCGGCAACATTGCCGCATCGTTGGTTGGAATGTGCCGGGCAATTTGTTAGCTGGCTGCTCTGCACCCTTCGTGCCGCCGCCCGCGGCGGCCGTGGGGAGCGCGCGCATCGACGGAACTCCCCTGCGTGCAACCCGGCGACGATCCACTGAGGATTCCATCGGGGCGGTCCTTTCCCGCCGACGCGAGTGCCGTTCCGGGCGACACGCCGGGACGGGACTCAATCGCCTCGCGCACGGCGCAGGGCGCCACCTGGCTGCTGTCCTGGCGGGTGCTGACGCGGATCATCGGCTTCCTCAGCACGCTCGTTCTGGCGCGGCTGCTGACGCCGGCGGATTTCGGCATCATCGCGCTCGGCATGGCGATGTCGGCGGCGCTCGAGGCCCTGACCTTCGCGGGCGTGCAGGAGCAACTGATCCGCATCGAGGCGGCCGACCGCGACCTGTTCGACACCGGGTTCACCATCAATGCGATGCGCTCGGTGGTGCTTGCATCGGCGCTGGCGCTCGGCAGTACGTGGCTGGCGGGTTTTTTCGGTGACAAGCGGCTGCTGCCGGTGGTGCTGGCGCTCGCGGTTTGCCAGTTGCTCGGCGGGTTCGAGAATATCGGCATCGTCGAATACCGGCGGAGGCTCAATTTCCGCAAGGACGTGCAGCTCGCGGCGGTACCGCGGCTGGTGTCGGCGGTCACGGTGCTCACGGCGGCGTTCGTGTTCCGCGACTACCGCGCGCTGATTGTCGCGTTGGTCGTGGGGCGGCTGGTGCAGAATCAGTACAGCTACATGATCCACCCGTACCGGCCGCGCTTCTCGCTCAGAAGCTGGCGCAAGCTCACGTCGTTCTCGCTCTGGAGCTGGGGCAACGGGGTTGTCAATTTCCTGCGGATTCGCGCGGACAATTTGATCATTGCGCGGGTGCTCGGCCCCACCTCGCTCGGCATCTATGCGGTGGCGCAGGAGATTTCCTCGCTGCCGTTTTCAGAGCTGATCCAGCCGATCGGGCAGGTGCTGTTCGCCGGTTTCGCCGCCGTCAGGCAGGCCGGCTCCGGCGTGGACAGCGCCTATGCGCGCGCGCTCGGCAGCGTGTTCCTCCTCGTCTTGCCGGCGACCGTCGGCGTCGCCTTCATCGCCGAGCCGGCGACTGCGCTGCTGTTCGGCCCGCAATGGATGGCGGCGGTGCCGCTGATCCGCATCCTGGCGATGACCGGCACGCTTATGGTTTGCACCGTGGTCGGGCGCGTGCTGCTGTCGTCCTTCGGCTGGCCCAGGATCAACTTCCAGATCGCGCTTGCGGCGACGATCGTCCGCCTGCCGCTGATCGCGGCGCTGACGGTGGCGATCGGGATGCGGGGCGCCGCGATCGGGGTGCTGTGCGGCACCTTCGTCGAGGAGACGCTGTTCCTGGTCGTCACCATGCGCCATTGCGGGGCCTCGCTCGCCATGATCCTCGGCCAGGTCTGGCGGCCGTGCTTCGCCGCCGCGGCGATGGCGGGGGCGCTGTTCGCCACGGGGGGCTGGTGGCAGCCGCGCGATCTCGCCACGATCGAGTTGATGCGCTCGCTCGCCATCGCGGTGCCGGGCGGGGCGGCGGTGTTCCTCGGCGCGCTGCTGCTCGCTTGGCTTGCCGCCGGCCGGCCGCAGGGCGCCGAGGTGGAGATCGCCCGGCACGGCACGCGCATCCTCGGCACCGCGCTGCGCGCGACCCGCCGCAGGCTGGCACCCCTGCCGGGGGCGCGCTGAGCCGCCCCGGTTGCGCGGCCGGGCGGGCGATGCTGTAAGCCCCTGCCCATCGCAGGATCCACCCGCTACCATGGACAGCATCTTTCACGGCGATTTGAGCACCGCGCGCGGCCGCCGGCTCGCCTGGATCGACGCGCTGCTGGTGGATCACGCGGTGTTCCGCCTGGTGCTGACCAATTTCGCCGCCGTGGAGCCCGGGCTCCTCTACCGCAGCAACCATCCCACGCCCGGGCGGCTCGCGGCGATGACGCGCCGCCTCGGGCTGAAGACGGTCATCAACTTGCGCGGACAGGCCCGGAACGGATCGGACGCGCTTGTGCGCGAGCGGGCGGCGCGGCTCGGGCTCGACTTCATCGACATGGCGTTGGAGAGCCGCGGCGCGCCGCAGCGCGACCGCATCCTGCGGCTGGACCAGATTTACCGCACGATGCGGACCCCGGCGCTGATCCACTGCAAGTCGGGCTCCGACCGGGCGGGGCTGGCGGCAGGGGTCTGGGTGCTGCTTCGCGGCGGCAGCGCACGCCAGGCGCTCGAACAGCTCAGCCTGCGCTTCGGCCATATACGCCAGTCGCGCACTGGCATACTGGATGCGTTCTTCCTGTTGTTCGCGCGCGAGGCCGAGGGGCGCAAGCCGTTCCTCGACTGGGTGCGCGAGGACTACGACGAGAACGCGCTCAGGCGCGATTTCCACGCCAACGGCATCGCCAGTTTCCTCAACGACTGGGTGCTCGCCCATGAATGAGCCGATCCGCATGCCGCCGGCCGAGGTGCTGGCGGAGCTGCCGGTTTCCGCGTGGCAAGGGCCGTTCGACGCGAGTCTGCAAGAGCGCGCGCGTGCGGCGCTGGAAGGCGGCAAGGTGCTCTATTTCCCTGCGCTTGCCTTCCGCCCGACCGAGGAGGAGCTGCCGCTCTTGAAGCAAGACGCGGCAGGCGCGGCGCGCAAGAATATCAGCCTCGATCCCGCGCAGGGCGCGGCGCAGAACCTTAGTCTGACGGGCGACGAGGCGGCGCGGCTCGCGGCGATGATGGAGCGGTTCGGTCGGGGTGCGGCGCGGCTGCTCTCCGATTTGCTGCCGGGCTACGCGCCGCATCTGGAGCGTGCGCGCACAAGCTTCCGTCCCGTCGAGATCGCCGGGCGGCACTATTCGCCCCGCCATGACGACCGGCTTTTGCACGTGGATGCGTTCCCGAGCCGGCCGATGCGGGGGCGGCGCATCCTGCGGCTCTTTTCCAACATCGCCCCCGACGGCGCGCCCCGCGCCTGGCGGGTCGGCGAGGATTTCGCGCGCTACGCGGCGCGGTTTGCGCCTAAGGTGCGGCCCGCCTTGCCGGGCAGCGCGCGGCTGTTGCAGCTTGCGGGCCTCACCAAGTCCCGGCGCAGCGGCTATGATCATCTGATGCTGGGGCTGCATGATCTCGGTAAGTTCGATGCCGCGTGGCAAGCGGTCAGCCCGCGCGCGGAGGTGAGCTTTCCGGCCGGCAGCACATGGGCCTGCTTCACCGATCAGGTGCTGCACGCGGCGTTGGCGGGGCACTGCGCGCTGGAGCAGACGTTTTATTTGCCGATTGAGGCGATGGGCGATCCAGCCAGCGCGCCGGTGCGGGTTTTGGAGCGGATGACCGGGCGGGCGTTGGTTTGAGCGTGCTGCGCGTGCTCATCCGGCGCGCTGGCCTCTTCCGCAAGCGGGAGCGAGGAAGGTTAGCGCACATTCGCGCTGACTGGAAATAAGCCGTGTCCAGCAAACCACCATACCCGCCAAGCTTGTCCTCGCGACAGCGCGGAACGGGGATCCACGAAACGCAAATAGTTCCAGAGTTCCGCACGTGGATTCTCTAGGTTCACCGACCAACCGCAATGCTTTCCTTGGCATGGCGTTGCAACGGGAGCCCATTATGACCAGCTCTGCGCTGCGGGTGCGGACGCCGCGCTAGGCGCGCGCCGCGAAGTTCTTCCAAACCGAGGAGAAGAACCCGAACAGCGCGTCGCCCGCGATCACTCCGGCGCCGAATATCTGCATCGATTCCGCGCCGCCTTTGCCGGGCAGCCGTTCCCATACGATTCGGCACAGGATACCCGCGATCACCGCCCAGCCCGCGACCGGCGACAGGATCAACAGGCCGGTCGCAAACAGCACGCCGATCTGCCGCCGCGGCCCGCCCACGAATTGCAAAACAGCGCCGGGTATGGCCCAGATCAGCAGCGACCAGGCGACGCTCGCCGAAGCGCCCGCCTTGATGGTGGCGACATAGACGCGAGCGACGGGGGCGACGAGGTTTCGGGCAAAATAACCTTCGTACGACAGGTACACCACGATACCCGCCACCACCAAGGCGAACATCGCCGCGAAGAGCTGCTGGCGCCGCCCGTCGTGCTCGAAGGCCGGGTCGGCGCCGTTGCCACGCAGCATGAACCCCGCCTTCAAGTCGTAGCCCATGTCGGCGAAGGCCGGACCGGTGGCGGCTGAGAACCCGACCAGGAGCGCCAGCGCGACCGGCGGAAAACCGATCAGCATCCCGATCACGAGCGTAATCAGCGCCACCGCGAACGCGGGGAACCAGCCCGAATGCATCGCCGACAGGCCGACGATCAGTTCGTGCACCAGCGCAGCGAACGCCGCGTAAAGAATAAACCCGATCAGCATCGGCGTAGTGAGGCCAGCCGCCAGCCCGCCCGAGGCCGCGATGATCACCGCGACAACCAGGTAGGCGAGAACGCCGAGGCCGAGCGTGCGGCGCACCGCCGCCCCGCTGGGTCCCGCCGTTCCCTCGGGCACCACCGCATGGCGGCGCATGATGATGATCCCTACCTGGATCAGCGCCACCACCCCCGCGCCTACCATCATCCCGTGCGGCACATAGGCCTTGTTGATATCGCCGCCCGGAAAGATGCCCGCGAATGCCGGGTGGTTGAACAAGAGGCCCGAATAGCCGCGCACCAGCAGGCCGACACCGAACATCGTCAGCGCCCAGATATTGCCGATAAAGGCGACGCCGAAAGCGGACATCGGCACTGCGGCCAGCCAGTTGCCGAGCACGCCCACCGCCACGCCGACGCCGAGGATCGCCGCCTTGCGTCCCCCCTCGTCGCCGGCGCGGATCGCCTCGGCTGCCGCCGCACCGGGCGGCCAGGCGCCGGATGCCGGGAACACCTCGGAATCGAACATCCGGTAGAGCATCATGGCGTCGATCAGCATGGCGAGGAACACGCCCGCCAGCATCGGCAAGATTAGGTCGGCGCGTCCTAGCACGAACGGGATGCCGATCGGCAGCATCAAGCTGTTCCCGGCGCCGAAGGTCGCCGCCGAGATCGCGCTTTGCGCGAGGTTCTGCACATGGATGGAACGGTAACGCGCGAACGCGCGGAACGGGACGCGCGCCAGCCCCATCGCCGCCAGCGCGCCGATCAGCGAGGTGTTGGCGGTGATGCCGAGCGTGACGATAAGCTGCACGCCGATGATTGCGCCCACCACGCAAAGCGGCGCGATCAGCAGCAGGGCAGCGGCCTCGAAGAACCGAGGATGCGTGCGGGTGGCGGGCTCCGCGGTATCCAGCCTTTGCGGCGCGACGATATCGCTCATGAACTCGGCCCTTTCCTACTCCGCCGCCTGTTCCACCAGGCGCGTCCCGTATTCGCGTGCGGCCATTTCGGGGGAAACATATCCCTCCGCCACATCCCTGCGCACCAGTTCGGCGGCGCGCTCGCGCGGGTTGCCGTACCCGGCCCCGCCCGCAAGCTGGATTTCCACGATGCGGTCGGTGCCGGTGAGCGTGACCAGCTCCCCCGTGCCGCAATCCCGCACCACATTGCCGGCCAGATCAAGCACAAATCCATGCACCGCGCCGCCCGCCTTGCCGCCGTGCAGCCCCTCCAGCGTCACGCCGACACCTTCGGGATAGACCGAGGCGAGCATCGGCAAACCGTCGTCGCGCAGCTTGCGAAGCCGCATCCGCACGCCGAGCCCGCCGCGATGGCGGCCCGCGCCGCCCGAATCGGTGACGTAGCCCTTTTCCAGCACCAGCACCGGCGCGCGGCTTTCGATCAGCTCGACCGAGGTATTGGCCGCCGAGGTCGGATAAAGCAGCGCCGATTTGCCGTCGCCGTGCGCCGAGGCGCCCTGGCCCGCGCCCATAAAGAAATGATCGGCATAGACCGCGCCGGTTTCGTCGCGGCCATACAGGTTCACCGCCACCGGCAGCCCGGTCGCCGCCTGCACCCGATTGGGCGCCACGTCGGCGAGAGCGCGGAAAATGTTGGGCGCGATGTACCAGCCGACGCGCGTGCGCAGATTGACCGAGGCGGGCCGCTCGCAGTTCAGCACCGAGCCCTCCGGCGCCTTCACCGTCAGCGGCCGGTAGCATCCGGCATTGCTGCGGATCTCGGGCGACAGCATGCACTTGACCGGATAGGAGGCATGCGCTGCCGTGTAGCTGAACGTGCAGTTCAGGCCGCCTTGCGGCAGTTGCGCCGGCGCGCCCGCGAAGTCGAGCTCGGCCTCGTCGCCCGCGATGGTGATCTTGAGCGGATAGCGCAGCTTCTCGCCGAGCGGATTGTTCCAAACTTCGGAATGGTAAACGCCATCCGGCAAGGCGCGGATCGCCGCCCGCATCGCCTGCTCGGCGCGCGTCTGCACTACCTGTGCCAGTCCGCGCAAATCGTGCATCCCGTATTCGTCCATGAACGCCGCCAGCCTTTCGGCGCCGAGCGCGTTGGCGGCGACGAAGGAGTGGATGTCGCCCAGCACCTCCTCCGGTTTGCGCACGTTCTCGCCGATTAGCGTCAGCAAATCCTCGTTCGGCGCCCCGGCGCGAAACAGCTTCATCGGCGGGATCTGGATGCCTTCCTCGAAAATCTCGCGCGCGCGCAGACTGTCCTTGGTGCCGCCGATGTCGCCCACATGACCCACCGTGCCGGTGAGCGCGACCAGGCGCCCCGCGCGGAACACCGGGGTCACCACCGCGATGTCGAACAAATGCCCGGCGCAGAGCCAGGGGTCGTTGGTGATAAGCACGTCGCCGGGGCGAAGCGTCTCCGGGGGGAATTTCACGAGCAGCGCCTTCACCGCCCGCGGCAGCGTCAGGTTGAACACCGGCATCGCGCGTGGCGAATGGGCAAGGCTCTCGCCCGAAGCGTCCAGAAGGTCGCAGGCGAAGTCCTGCGCCTCGGAGACGATCAGGCTGAAGGCGGTGCGGCAGATGGTTTGCCACATCTCCTCGACCACCGTGACCAGCCGGCTCCACATGATTTCGAGCGCGATCGGATCAGCCTCGATCGCGGCGGCGGCCTCGGCGACGGGCGTCGCTTCGGTCACGCGCGCCGGCGCCGCTTCGGCGATGCCGACCGCGATCGAAAGCGTGCCGCTCGCATCGACGCTCAGCGTATCGCCCGGCGGAATGATGGTGGTCGCTTCGCGCTCCTCGACGATCGCCGGTCCGGCGATCGACATGCCGGGGTGCAGCGCGTAACGGTCGAACACCGGCACCTCGATCAGGCCCCCGCCGAACCAGGCGGGCCGCGTCCCCTTGCGCGGCGGCGCGTCGCTCCGCCCGCCCGCCTCGGTCAGCGACAGGGCGGGGAAGGGGCCGCGGCAACGGACGCGCAGCGAGATGACTTGCACGCCCACGCCCTCATAGACCGTACTGTAGCGCGCCGCGTACGCTTGGGCGAACGCGGCGCGGATCGCGCCGATCTGCTCCGCCGTGATGCGTCCGGCGGGCAGCGCGACATTGATCTCGTGCATCTGGCCTTCGAGCCGCATGTCGGCCGAGCGTTCGCTCACGATGTCCGCCGTCACGCCGGCTGCGATCAGCTTCTCCCTGGCCTCTCGTTCAAGTTCGGTCAGGATCGTCTCGATCACCTGCGGCGCGTCGGCGGCGGCAAGCCCGATCGGGCGGCTCCGCACCTGCTCGAACGAAAGCGGCGCGGCGAGGAAGCCCAGCGCCGACGCCGCGCCCGATGCGGGCGGGATCAGCACCTGGCGCACGCCGAGCACGCGCGCCACTTCGGCCGCGTGCGCGGGTCCGGCACCGCCGAAGCCGACCATCGCGTAACGGCGCGGATCCTTGCCGCGCTCGACGATGTGAATCCGCGCCGCCGCTGCCATGCTCTCGACCACCATGCGGTGAATGCCCCAGGCGGTCTCCAGCGCCGACAAGCCGAGCTTCCCGCCCACGGCGGCAAGCGCACGCTCGGCGGCATCGCGATCGAGCGCCATGCGTCCGCCGAGGAAGAAGCCCGGATCGTAGTAGCCGAGGAGCAAATTGGCGTCGGTCACGGTGGGCTCGGTGCCGCCGAGCCCGTAGCAGGCCGGCCCCGGATCGGCACCCGCCGAGCGGGGGCCGACGCGCAGCAGCCCGTGCTCGTCGATCGCCGCGATCGAGCCGCCGCCCGCGCCGATCTCGATCATGTCGATCACCGGCGCCTTGATCGGCAGGCCCGAGCCTTTCTTGAACCGGTGCACGCGCGCCGCCTCCATCATCGGCGCGATCGCCGCCTCGCCCGCTTCGATCAGGCAAGCCTTGGCGGTAGTGCCACCCATGTCGAACGAAATCACGTCGGCCTTGCCGACGGCTGCGCCGAAAAAGGCGCTCGCCAGCCCGCCACCCGCCGGTCCGCTCTCCAACAGCCGGATCGGAAAGGCGCGCGCCGTCTCGGCGGACAACAGCCCGCCCGCCGAGTGCATCATCCGCAGCGCGCCGCGGAAGCCGCCGGCGCGCAGCGCGGTCTCCAGCTTGCGGAGGTAGGTCGTCACCAGCGGCTGCACATAGGCGTTGGCGCAGGTGGTGACGCAGCGTTGGTATTCCCACAGTTCCGCCACCACCTCGCTCGACAGCGACACGGCGAGCTGCGGCGCGATCTCACGGATGATCTCGGCGGCGCGGCGTTCATGCGCTTGATTGCGATAGGCGTGCAGGAAACACACGGCGACCGCCTCTATGCCCTCCGCCGCCAGTCGTCGCACGGAAGCGCGGAGCTCCGCCTCGTCAAGCGGCTCCAGAACGCGGCCGTCGCGGTCCATGCGTTCGGTGATCTCGATCCGGTGCCGTCGTGGCACGAGCGGATCGGGGAATTGCAGAAACAGGTCGTAAATATCGTACCGCTGCTCGGTGCCCATCTCTAGGATGTCACGGAAGCCGCGCGTGGTGAGCAGCGCAAGCCGCGCGCCGCGCCGCTCGATCAGCGCGTTGGTAACGAGCGTCGTGCCGTGCACCAGCTCGCCGACATCGCCGAGCGTAAGCCCCGCCGCCGCGATCAGTTCGGCGAGCCCCCGCAGCGCGCCCTCGGCCGGATCGTGCGGCGTGGTGAGGCACTTGTGCAGCCTTATCTCGTTTTGCGCCGGATCGAGCAGCACGAAGTCGGTGAACGTGCCGCCGATGTCGAAGCCGATACGGCAGTTGCTTGCCGGCATGAGCAGCGATGCTCCTTCCGTCACAATCATCGTGTGCGAGGCCCCCGCAGGCGCGCGCGGGGTTAGTTCGTCATCTATCGATGGTCCTGGCAAGGCCCGCTTGCGGCTCGGCGCTGTTTGACGGCCCCGCTCCCGCGCGCCAGGGTGCTGAGCGAAACAGCTTCTTTCCTGCCGTGAAGCAATTCTCGATCATCGCGCTC
Organism: Acetobacteraceae bacterium; assembly: GCA_035685165.1. GTDB lineage: Bacteria > Pseudomonadota > Alphaproteobacteria > Acetobacterales > Acetobacteraceae > DATFDN01. The sequence goes on along the minus strand of DASRBI010000009.1, from coordinate 196,106 downwards.
TTGAGACAAGCCGTGTCCGGCAACGCCGGCTGGACGCCGCAATGGCGGGAGGCGGCACCCAAGCCTCGCTACCAAGCGCTGATAATCGGCGGCGGCGGGCACGGGCTGGCGACCGCCTATTACCTCGCCAAGGAGCACGGGCTCCGCGACATCGCCGTGCTGGAGAAGGGCTGGATCGGTGGCGGCAACACCGGCCGCAACACCACGATCATCCGCTCAAACTATCTCTGGCCGGCAAGCCAGGCGATCTATGAGCACTCGCTCAAGCTATGGGAAGGCCTGGCGGGCGAGCTGAATTACAATGTCATGTACTCGCCGCGCGGCGTGATGATGCTGGCGCACAGTCGCCACGACGTGATGGTGGCGAAGCGCCACATCCACGCCAACCGGCTCGCCGGCATCGACAACGAATGGCTCACGCCAGCGGAGGCGAATTCGTTCTGTCCGATCCTGAACGTCTCGCCCGCCATCCGCTATCCGGTGCTCGGCGCGGCGCTGCAGCGGCGCGGCGGCACGGCGCGGCACGACGCGGTGGCATGGGGGTTCGCGCGCGCGGCTGATTCGCTCGGCGTGGACATCATCGAGAACTGCGCGGTGACGGCGATCCGGCGCGCGCCGGGGGGCGAGGTCGTGGGCGTGGAGACCTCCCGTGGCCCGATCGTCGCGCCGCGCATCGGCGTCGTCGCCGCCGGTCACACGAGCGTCCTGATGGCGATGGCGGGCGTGCGGATGCCGTTGGAAAGTTTCCCGTTGCAGGCGCTCGTCTCGGAGCCGGTTAAGCCGGTGATGCCGTGCGTCGTGATGTCCAACACCATCCACGCCTATATGTCGCAGTCGGACAAGGGCGAGCTCGTAATCGGCGCCGGCACCGACGCCTATCCCTCCTACAGCCAGGCGGGCGCGCTGCATGTCTCCTCGCACACGCTGGAGGCGGTGTGCGAGCTGTTCCCAATCGTGCGGCGGCTGAGGATGCTCAGGAATTGGGGCGGCATCGTCGATCTGTCACCCGACCGCTCGCCGATCATAGGAGCGACGCCGGTCCCCGGCTTGTTCGTCAATTGCGGCTGGGGCACCGGCGGGTTCAAGGCCACACCCGGTTCGGGCCATGTGTTCGCGTACACGCTCGCCACCGGCACGCCGCATCCGATCGCCGCGCCGTTCTGGCTCGAAAGATTCCGCACCGGGGGGCTGGTGAACGAGTCGGCGGCTGCGGCGGTGGCACACTGAGATGCTGCTGATCCGCTGCCCGTTCTGCGCGATGGAGCGGCCCGAGATCGAATTCCGCTACGCCGGACAGGCCCACATCGCGCGTCCGGCCGATCCCGCCGCGGCGAGCGACGAAACCTGGGCCGCTTATCTCCACTGGCGCGACAACCCGAAAGGGGAGCACGCGGAACGCTGGTGGCACCTTCACGGCTGCGGGCGCTTCCTCAACGTCGTGCGCGATACCGCGACCGACCGGCTGATCGCCGTCTACAAGCCGGGCGAACCCCGACCGTGAACAAATACCGCCTGCCGCGCGGCGGTCGCATCGACCGCACGCGCGCGATCCGGTTCAGCTTCGATGGGCAGATGTTCGCGGCCCATCCAGGAGACACGCTCGCTTCCGCGCTGCTGGCGAACGGGCAACACCTGATGGGCCGCTCCCTCAAGTATCACCGCCCGCGCGGAGCGATCGCGGCGGGCGCCGAGGAGCCGAACGCGCTAGTCACAATTGGAACCGGCGCGCGGCGCACACCGAACTTGCGGGCGACCCAGGTCGAGCCGTACGACGGGCTGCAGGCATTCAGCCAGAACCGCTGGCCGTCGCTCCGCGCCGATCTCGGCGCGGTGGTCGGATTGGCGGCTCCAATGCTCGGCGCCGGGTTCTACTACAAGACCTTCATGCAACCGGCGGGCGCGTGGCATCGCCTCTACGAGCCGACGATTCGCCGCGCCGCCGGGCTCGGCCGCGCGCCGCGCGAACCCGATCCCGACCTTTATACTCATCGCTACGCTTTTTGCGACGTGCTCGTGGTGGGCGCCGGTGCGGCTGGGCTCGCGGCGGCGCGCGCGGCGGCCGAGCGCGGCGCGACGGTCGTTCTGGCCGACGAGCAGATGGAAGCGGGCGGCGGGCTGCTTCAGGAAGCCGAGGCCTGCATCGACGGCGCGCGCGCCGCCGCCTGGCGCGACGCAACCTGCGCCGCGATCGCCGCTCATCCGCAGGTGCGGCTGCTGCTGCGTACCACGGCCTTCGGCTATTTCCTGCAAAACTATGTCGGCCTCGTCGAGCGTCTGACCGACCATGTCGCCGAGAAGCCCGATCGCATGGCGCGTGAGCGGCTGTGGAAGCTGCGCGCGCGGCAGGTGGTGCTGGCGACCGGGGCGATCGAGCGCCCGCTGGTGTTCGCGGGCAATGACCGCCCCGGCATCATGCTCGCCGGCGCGGCGCGCGCCTACATCAACCGCTGGGCGGTGCGCCTCGGCACGCGCGCGGTGCTGGCGACCGCCGACGACAGCGCCTACGCGCTCGTCCCGGAGCTCGAGGCGGCTGGGATCGAAATCGCCGCCATCGCTGATCTGCGCGCGTCAGCCGGTTGTGCCACCGACAGATTGCCGGTTCGGTTCGGCACCGAAGTGGTCGGCACAAGCGGCGGATTGCGCGTGAGCGGCGCGGATCTGGCGCCGCGCGGAGGCGGCCCGCGCGCGCGCATCGCCTGCGATCTGCTGCTGATGTCAGGCGGCTGGACGCCCTCGCTTCATCTGTTCGCGCAGTCGCGCGGCGCGATTGTCTATGACGCGGAGCGGGGCGCGTTCCTCGCCGGCACGCCGAGCCAGGATTTGATCTGTGCCGGCGCGTGCCGGGGCCTCGCTGGCCTGCAAGCCTGCGCCGATGACGGCGCAGCCGCCGGCGCGCTGGCGGCGGCGCGCGCGCTCGGCCGGCCGGAGCCTGCGCAGACGACCGTCAGTGTCACGCCGGCGCACGGCGCGGACGCCCCGCCGCCCGGAGGCAGGCCGCGCTTCGCCTTCGTCGATTTCCAGAACGACGTCACGCAGGGCGACATCGTGCAGGCCGTGCGCGAGGGGTTTCGCTCGATCGAGCACGTCAAGCGATACACCACCACCGGGATGGCGACCGACCAGGGCAAGACCTCGAGCATGAACGCGCTGGCGATCGCCGCCAGCACGCTCGGCCGTCCGCTGCCGCGGGTCGGACTGACCACGTTTCGGATGCCCTACACGCCCGTGACGTTCGGAGCGCTCGCCGGCCATCAGCGCGGTGCGCTGTTCGAGCCGGTTCGCCGCACCCCGATGCATGCGCGCGCTGAGGCGCTCGGCGCGGTGTTCGAGCCGGTCGGGCAGTGGCTCCGCGCGCACCATTTTCCGCGCGCGGGCGAGACCGAGGAGCAGGCGGTCGCGCGCGAGTGCCGCGCGGTGCGCGGCGAGGCGGGGATGTTCGACGCCTCGACGCTCGGCAAGATCGAGGTGGCCGGGCCGGATGCCGCCACGTTCCTCGACCGCATGTACGCCCACGATCTGGCCCGGCTGGCGCCCGGGCGCTGCCGCTACGCGATCATGCTGAACGAGGCCGGGTTCGTGATGGACGACGGCGTGGTGGGGCGCCTTGCAGAGGATCGGTTTCACGTCACTACGACCACCTCCGGCATCGCCGCCGTGCGCGCGCAGATGGAGGATTTCCTGCAAACGGAGTTCACTGACCTGCGGGCCTGGCTCACCGACGTCACTGAGCAATGGGCGGTGGTCGCGGTGCAGGGACCGCGGGCGCGGGAGATCGTGGCGCCGCTGGTGGAGGGCGTCGATCTTTCCGCGTTCCCGCACATGAGCGTCGCCGAGCCGCGGATTTGCGGCGTGCCGGGGCGGCTGTTCCGCGTCAGCTTCACCGGTGAGCTCGGCTATGAGCTGAACGTGCCCGCCAGCGAGGGCGAGGCCCTGTGGGACGCGGTGTACCGGTCAGGTGCCGTGCCGTACGGCACCGAAGCGATGCACGTGCTGCGCGCGGAGAAGGGCTATATCGTGATCGGCCACGAGACCGACGGCACGGTGACACCGGACGATCTCGGCCTCGGCTCGGCCATCGGCCGGCGGAAGGTCGATTTCATCGGCGCGCGCTCCCTGCTGCTTGCCGATCTCGTCGCGCCGGGACGAATGCAGCTCGTCGGCCTCCTGCCCGAGGACGGCGTTTCGCTGCCCGAGGAAGGTTCGCAACTGCTGCTCGCCTCGGGCGACCGCACGGCGGCGGGCTACGTGACCTCCGCCTATCGTAGCGCAACGCTGGGTCGCCCGTTCGCGCTGGCGTTGCTGGCCGGCGGACGCGCGCGGATCGCGACGCGCGTGTTCTTCACCGTCGCCGCCGGTCCCGCCTTGCCGGCGCGCGTCGTGCCGCCGGTGTTTTACGATCCCGCGGGAGCGCGCCTGCATGGCTGAGCTGGCGGCGGTGCCGCCGACCGGGCGGCTGGTCCTGCGCGGGATGGAATGTCTCGCGTTCGGGCTCGGCCTGCCGGCGGAGCCGTGCCGCGCGGAGGGCGACTGGGCGCTCTGGCTTGGACCGGACGAGTGGCTGCTGCTAGGCGCCGTCGATGCGCTTCGCCGGCGGGTACACGATGCCGCTCTTGGCCGGCCGTTCGCATTGGTGGATGTCTCGCACCGGCAGGTCGGATTCGTGCTGAGAGGCGCGGATGCCGATGCGCTGTTGAACGGGGCGGTGCCGCTCGATTTGTCCGTGGCGGCGTTCCCGCCGGGCATGTGCACGCGCACGCTGTTCGAAAAAGCGGAGATCGTGCTTTGGCGGCAAGGCGCAGCGACCTGGCGCATCGAGGTGCAACGGTCGTTCGCGCCCTATGTGCAGTCGCTTCTGATCGCGATCGCGCGGGCGGACTGCATTGCCCTGCTCGGGCTTGAATCTTTGTCGCGGTCATCGATCCCGCGCACAATGGGCATGGGGCACAGACAGGAGGACGGGAGCTCTGCCGGTAACAGCGAAGGACAGCATTCGTAGCGGACTGGGCCTGGAGGCGGTGCTGCGACGACCGCCTATGGATTGGCCAAGCACCGGGGAATGAACCGCGTCAGTACCCGTTTGTCGTGCTGGTCAGCAGCGTCTCGATTAGCGGACAGCCCAGCTGACCATCGGCATTGCCGCGGGCATCGCATTGCGCAATCAACGAGGTCAACGCCTTCTGCATGGCGCGCAGATCGGCGATCTTGGTCCTGACCTCGGCGAGATGGGTCGCGGCGAGATCTTTAACCTCAGTGCAGGGAACCTTGCGCGCCTCGGCCAGCCGCAGCAGCGCGCGCACTTCGTCGAGCGTGAAGCCGAGTTCGCGGGCGCGGCGGATGAAGGTCAGCCGCTCGACATGGGAGCGGCCATAGGCGCGATGTCCGCCCTCGGTGCGGGCGGGCTTCGGCAGCACGCCGATCTTCTCGTAGAAGCGGATGGTCTCGATGTTGCAGCGCGTGCGGGCAGCCAGCGTCCCGATCGGGATCAACGGCCCGCCAGAAATCGGCGCAGGGTCGATTTTTCTTCTTGAACCTGGAGTTGCTACAGATCCCACAACCCTGGGTCTAGGCGCACCTGTCGGAGCAGGCAAGGCATGGATCAGCGGGTTGGGACGGCAATCATGGACACGGTCGGTCGGCCGGTCACCAGCCGGGGTGCCAGGCTGCTCTCTCTCGGTGGCATCGCGGCTGCACTCGGGGCGGCCTCCTGCTGCGTGATCCCGTTCGCGCTGTTTACCCTCGGCGTCAGCGGCGCCTGGATCGGCACTCTCACCGCGCTCGAACCCTACCAGCCGCTCTTCGCGGCTGTGGCACTTGGCTTCATCGCGCTCGGCGCCTGGCGACTGCGTTGCAGGGCGCAGATCGCCTGCGCCGATGGCTATTGCGGTACCCTGCGCGCCGACCGCATCGCCCGCATTGGGCTGTGGACCGCCGGTGTGCTGCTCGTCATCGCTGTTGCCTTTCCCTACCTCATCCGTGCCATCACCTTCTGACCGGGAGAATCACCATACCTCGTTCCGTCCTTGCTGCCGCATTCGCGGTCAGTCTGCTCGCCGTCCCGTTCGCCGCGCAGGCCGCCGACACCAGCGTGGTGCTCGACGTGCATCACGCCGGCTGCGTGCTGTGCGGGCCGATCGTCGAAAACACACTGGCGCACGTGAAGGGCGTTTCAGCCGTGCAGGTCAGCCAGCCGAACGGGATGTCCGATGTAACCGCGACCGTGACCTACAACGCGACCGCGACCTCGCCGGCGGCACTGATCAAGGCGGTGACCGATCAGGGCTATCCCGCTGAAATCGCCAAGCCGGCAAAGGGCTGATCGCGCGGATGCCGCCTCCACGCTTCATTGCTGTGCCGTGTCGTCGAAGCGCCGCTCCACACCCGACCTCGTGGTGATCGGCGCCGGATCGGCCGGGTTCTCGGCCGCAATCCGCGCGAGCGAGCTCGGCGCCGACGTGGCGCTGATCGGTGCGGGCACCATCGGGGGCACCTGCGTCAATATCGGCTGCGTGCCGTCGAAAACCCTGATCCGCGCCGCCGAGGCGCTGCACCAGGCCAAGGCGGCGTCGCGTTTCGCGGGCATCGCCGCGACCGCGCGGCTGACCGACTGGGCCGCGCTAATGGCGCAGAAGGACGCGCTGGTCGGTGGGTTGCGCGAGGCCAAATACGCCGCCCTACTGCCGCAATACGAAAGCATCCGCTACGTGGAAGGTGCCGCCCGCTTCACCGCGGCGGCCGTCGTCGCCGGCGATGAATTTTTTCCCGCCGCGCGAGTCGTCATCGCCACCGGCGCGGCACCCGCAATCCCCATCATCGCGGGCATCGAGACGGTCCCCTATCTCACCAGCACCACGGCGCTCGCCCTCGCCCGCCTGCCGCGCGCGCTGCTGATCGTCGGCGGCGGGGTGATCGGCTGCGAGCTCGGCCAGATGTTCGCCCGGTTCGGCGTCGCGGTTACCATCGCCTGCCGCTCGCATCTCCTGCCCGGCTTCGAGCCGGAGCTCGCCGCGGCGCTCACCGGCTACCTGCGCGACGAGGGCATCGTCGTCCGCTTGGGCCTCGCCTATCGCCGCATCCGCCGCGACGAAACCGGTATTGCGTTCGATGTGACGCAGGACGGCCACCCGGAGACGATCCGCGCGGAGCAGGTTCTGGTCGCGACCGGCCGCGTGCCCAACACCGCCGACCTCGACCTCGCCGCCGCCGGCATCGCCACCGACGCGCACGGCGCGATCACGGTGGACGAGCACCTCGCCACCTCGCGCCCCGGCACCTATGCCGCGGGCGACGTCACCGGCCGCGATCGGTTCGTGTACATGGCGGCCTATGGCGCAAGGCTGGCGGCCGAGAACGCGTTGAACGGCAACTCACGCCGCTACGACTCGCGCGCCATGCCGGAGTTGGTGTTCACGGACCCGCAGGCGGCGCGCGTCGGGCTCACGGAAGGCGAAGCCCGAGCCCAGGGATTGGCGGTGCGCACGGTCACCCTGAAGCTCGAGCAGGTTCCCCGCGCGCTCGCTGCGCGCGACACCCGCGGGCTGATCAAGCTGGTCGCGGAGGAGGGGAGTCTGCGCCTGCTCGGCGCGCAGATCCTGGCGCCGGAGGGGGTCGATTCGATCCAGACGGCTGTGCTGGCGATCAAACACGGTCTGACCGTCACCGACCTGGCCGAAACCTTGTTCCCCTATCTCACGACAGTGGAGGGGGTGAAACTCGCCGCACTCGGGTTCGCGAAGGACTTGGCAAAGCTCTCCTGCTGCGCGGGATAGGGCTGGTTCAACGCACCAACGCCGGATCAGGCCATTTTCACCCGGGCGCTGCGCCGCTTACCGCGTCTCCCCACCTGAGCGGCGAGGCAGATGCCCCGTCCCCGCCAGTCCCCCCGACCACCAACGCCCGCCAGGGCCACGCCCGCCAAATGTCCCCGTCCCGGGGCGTGCCCCATCGCGTTCGCCAGCCAATTCATGCCGCCGAAGCCAGCATCCTGCATGATCCAGATTAGCGCGTTGAAGGCAAAGGGCGAGATGCATGGTTCATCCCTGGCAAGTTCCGCTGTTGCCTAGGTTGCAAGGACCAGCCACCGGGTCAGGCTCGCGAGATCAATAGTGAATATCAGCCAGCACAGAAAGCCGATGCCTAAGATGCTGAGAACGATGCCGATGGTGAGCATGTTGGCGAACTCCACGACCGAGTTGGATCGCGCGTCCCACCACCACCGCAGCGCAGAACAGATTATACGCTATGAAAACCGAGATAGGGAGCGCCAATAACGTCGACTATGAGCCAGCGCCCGGAGCGCTTATATGTAACGATCTCTACAGGTGCCCGGAGCTGCTTTCTGCACAACAGGCTGTTCGGCGCCGGGAGAATGAATATTGCGCAAAGCGTCGCGCATCCGGGTAAAGGCGTTATCTGAAAAGCGATCATGTCTGCTCCTGCCGAAGGTGAATGTGTGCCTGCATTGCGGGTCTCCGTCGATACCGAGCTTCCGACGTAGGGCATAAGACCGCGGTGGTGTGAGGCGGAGCCTTTTCGCCAATTCCGTCGCTGAGAGATAAAATTTCTTTTGCAAGTCCACCTCGCGGACAGCCGCTGCTTCCGTCGGATCGTCAGCCGCTATGAAGCGCACCGGCGCACCCTCACCGTCTTTCTTAGCGATGCGTACGACGATTGTCGCCTCTGAGCCTGATATCTGCGTATCGAGGTCGCTGAGGTGAGGAAAGACCGAAGTACGACTCTGGCCCGCACGAATTGCTTTTTCAACCCGGTCAATATCAGCCTCACTGATATCGATGCCTTCAGTAACGTGCGATTCCATCGCCAGAAGCGTACGGATACGGCCGCGCGCCTCATCCCGTTGTCTCTTGCCTGGCTGGAGCAAATTTTGGATCTGGGTGTACTCGCGGTCGACCAGGAGATGGAAGCCCGCAGGCGGCTGAGTGCTGACGGGCAGTACTCTAGCAGGGAGATGGCAAGCCAGAGAATCACCGAGAACGTTCGTGAGAAGATTATCGAATACTGTCACCAAGCCCCGCGCATAGAGGTAAAGAACGTCTTCGGGGACAACGATCATCCAGTGTTGCTCAGCGTCGCGCAGTGCATCGACCGCCCGCAGCAATCCCGCATCCAACATCGACAACTTGGCGTGTTGAGTGGCCAAATTGATGCATTTATTATGCCCAATGCTGGTCTTCTTTACTGGATCAATTACCCGCACTCCACGCTGGACCAAGACCGCCTTGAGAAGCATCTCGCTTGCGTGCTGTAGATGCAGCAAAACGGTGGTTACCCGCCCATCTTCATCGCAACCGTTGAACGCCGTCACCGCGCGGCGGAGCGAACAGAGTGCTTTGGCTTTGAGGGTTCGAGCATCTCGGCGGAGCTTCATCTCGTGTGCCCACTTCGCTCTTAAGCATTCAGGGTCGCGCATCGTAGCCAGTATGACATTCGCGCGACCGCTCGGGACGTTGACCTGTGTTCGTGCTCTTCAGGGCCGTTGCTCATACGGCAGTTGTCCACGGATCGATCACGGTCATGCCGGCGGCGTTGAACGCGCTCGTGCCGCGAGACGCGACCGCGAAATCATGCGCGGCAGCGATCGCGGAGATATAGCCGTCGGGGGTCCGGAAGCCGCTGCCGGCCGCGCGCGCTCTGACGGCGAGTTCGGCGTAGCGGCGCGCGGCACGGATGTCGAATGGATACGGTCCGCGAATAGCTCCAGCACGCCGTCCAACGCAGCGGTCAGCTTGCCCTTCCGCCGGCCCTTGGGCAGCGCGCCGACTCTGACCATCAGCTCGGCGATGGTGACGCTGGACAGGTAGAGGGTCGCCGGCGCCTGCGCGTCGAGCCAGGCGCGAACCGCTGGTGCTGGTTCGGGCTTCATCGCTTCGGAGACGACATTCGTGTCGAGCAGGATCATTCGAAGCGCAGCGGCTCGGCGGGCCGGGCGTCGCGTGCCTGTTCAAGGGCATTTACATCAGCGTTTGTCAGCCCGATGTTCCGGCTCATTTCGGCGAGCGCAGAGCCAAGGCGTAGCCGGCCTTCCGGCCGCGCGGCGGCTTCTAGGATGGCGCGCATCTCAGCTTCCGTGCTGCGATTGTGCTGCGCCGCCCGGACCTTGAGGGCGCGGTGCGTTTCATCGGACAGGTTGCGGATGGTGACGGCGGGCATGATAGCGATCGCCAAGCTGCTGGACGGTGAGAGCAAGAGCGAAGCGAAGCCGGCGGCTCCCAGGCGCAAACGCGGCCGCGTATCATCGGAGGCGGCGGATCCGCGTCGGTCATCCGCGGGCGATGATGGCCTGCGGCCAGCCTTGGCTTCGTCTTGATACGCCTATGACCAGGATATACAATACCAAAGATGTATATCTAGGAGCATCGCCATACAGGTCGCGAAGTGGGGCAACAGCCTGGCCGTCCGTCTGCCGGCGGCGGTCGTCGACGCCTTGGAGCTGAAGGAAGGCGACGAGATCGAAATCCATGTCGCCGATCCCCGGGCCTTCGAGGTCGCGCGCAAGCCGGGTCCGGAGGACCTCCTCAAACGCCTGCGCGCTTTTCGCGGGCGCCTCCCCGCCGACTGGAAGTTCGACCGGGACGAGGCGAATGCCCGGTAGCTTCATCGACACGAACGTCCTCGTCTATCTCGCCTCCGGCGATCCCGCGAAGGCCGACCGCGCCGAGCGGATCGCCGCCGCGGGCGGAACGATCAGCGTGCAGGTGCTGAACGAGCTCGCCAATGTGGCGCGGCGGAAGATGGGGCTTTCCTGGCCCGAGACGCACGCCTTTCTCTCGACGGTGCGCGCTTTGCTGCCGGTCGAGCCGATAGCGGCGGACGTGCATGATTTGGGATTGGCGATCGCCGAGCGGTATGGTCTCTCGATCTACGACGCGATGATCACGGCGTCAGCGCTTCTGGCCGATTGCGACACCCTCTGGTCGGAAGACATGCCGGACGGTCTGGTCATTGAGAACCGTCTCCGCATCGCGAACCCCTTTGGCCACTAATTTCGCAGCTTTCGTGCGACGACGAGCCCGGGGCAGTCACGAGTTCGGGCCCAAGCCTTCGCGGCTTTGCAATACCGACATTGCAGCGGCCTTGAATAAGCAAGGTCCGCAATTCAAGGATAAGCCTGTTCACTTCGATACGGCCCAAGCAATGAGGCCGAGCCAGCCAAGCGGCGCGGGCTTGACGGATCGCCGTCAAACAGTCTTGCCATAGCCCGCCAGTCCTCGCCCCGGTTTTGTCCAAAGTTGGATGTTACGCTGCGCCCACGGCGAAAGCCGTCGCTCAACTTTGTGCAAGCTGAGTGAGTCGTGAACCTTGTGTCTAATTCCCAGGCGCTCCTGGTCGCGAGCACCTAAAGTGAGGTCAGCGAGCCTACCCAGGTGCTGGGCTACTACACGCTTTGCGCCATGGCGATCTGTCAGGGTGATGTGCCAGAGGCGGTGCGCAAGCACGTCCCACGGTAGCCTCTGGTGAGCGCGACGCTGATCGGTCGCCTGGCAGTCGCGAGGAAACGTCAGGGACGGCGGCTGGGGGCCGTATTGCTCGCGGACGCGTTGCGGCGCGCGTTCGACAGCGCCGGCACGGTCGCCTCCTCCATGGTCGTGGTAGACGCGCTGGGCGAGGCTGCGGCTGGCTTCTACGCGGCCCATGGGCTCGTAAGGTTGCCCGACTCGCTTCGGCTGGTGCTGCCAGTGCGCATGGCGGCAGGGAACCTGTAGAGGTGATGGCTAAGCGGCCCAAGCTCGCCGGCATTGCGGCCCCCAGGGGATCAGCGACGCGCAGTGCTACGCGTCCGCGTGGCTGGGCCATATTCAAGACAGAACCTGGCGGCTGCGCCTATCCGCGCGAGACGACCGTATTGCCAATGCCAAACGCCACCCGGCGCATCCGGGGGCATGATCCCGGTTGCTTCCCCAGCGCTTCCCCGACACCGGCCCTAGGGCCGGGGAAGCAAAAAGCGGCCCCGAAGGACCGCCTCAAACTTCTGATTTCCCTGACCAAATCTGGAGCGGGCGAAGGGATTCGAACCCTCGACCCCGACCTTGGCAAGGTCGTGCTCTACCCCTGAGCTACGCCCGCGTTCCGTGGGTGGCGGCTCTTAGCCGGGCCGGGCCGGGTTGGCAACCGCGGCGTGTGAGCGCAAGGGGCGGATGGTGGCGGTCACTCCCGCGCGCCAGATTGCCTGCATGACAAGCATGGCCCAACGCACCCATTCCGAAACCGAGCTGTGGGAGGCGGTGCTCGGGCGCCGCTCACTCCCCGGCCTCTTCTATGGCGTCACCTCGATGGGGGTGTATTGCCGGTTCGGCTGCCCCTCGCGCCCGCCGCTCAGGCGCAACGTCGTCTTCTTCGGCTCCGCCGCCGAGGCCGAGGCGGCCGGGCTGCGTGCCTGCCGCCGCTGCGATCCCAAGGGGGAGCGCGCGCAGATCGCGCACGCCGTGGTGCGCGACGCCTGCGCCTTCATCGAGGCCGCCGACGAGCCGCCCGCGCTCGACGCGCTCGCCAAGCGCGCCGGCTACTCGGCCTTCCACTTCCTCCGCATGTTCAAGGCGCATACCGGGCTCACCCCACGCAGCTATGCCGAAGGCGTACGGGCGCGGCGGCTGCACGCGCATCTGCAAGCGGGCGAGCGCGTGGCCGATGCGGTCGCCGGCGCCGGCTTCGGCTCGGAGAGCCGCGTCTATGAGCGGAGCGGCGCCTTGCTCGGCATGACGCCGGGCGCGGCACGGCGCGGCGGCGCGGGCGAGGCGATCCGCACCGCGCTTGCGGATTCTCCGTTCGGGCGGCTGCTGGTCGCGGCGACCGATAAGGGCGTGTGCTTCATCGGCTTCGGTGAGCCGGACGAAGCACTCGAAGGCGCGCTGCGCCGCCGCTTTCCGCGCGCCGCGCTCAAGCGCGACGATCCGGGACTGGCCGACACTGTCCGTGCGGTGCTCGCTTTCATCGAGGAGCCGCGCGCGGCGCTCGACCTGCCGCTCGATCTACGCGGCACCGCTTTTCAGATGCGCGTGTGGCAGGCGCTGCGCGCCATCTCGCCGGGCGAGACGCGGACCTATGCCGAGCTCGCTGCCGCGATCGGCAATCCGCGCGCGGTGCGTGCCGCCGCGCGGTCATGTGCCGAGAATCCGGTGGCGCTCGCCGTGCCCTGTCACCGCGTGATCGGCAAGGACGGCGATCTCACCGGCTATCGGTGGGGGATCGCGCGCAAGCAGGCGCTGCTCGCCCGCGAACAGAGCGGCTGAGTCGGCCCTCGGGCGGTCTGCGCTTGGTCAAGCGCTGCCCAGGGGCTGCCCAAAAACTAGCCAACATCAGCGCGAATCCCCGCAAACCCGGCTTCTCGGCCGGCTCCCGACACTGGCACGCGGATTGAAACACGCCCTGCGAACCCGCCGCTGGGGCGGGCGCAGCGATTAGCGTGGGGCAGCCTCGTGAAACTCATCATGGCGGTGATCAAGCCCTTCAAGCTCGACGAGGTGCGCGAGGCTTTGACGCCACTCGGCGTTCAGGGACTCACCGTCTCCGAGGTGAAGGGGTTCGGGCGGCAAAAGGGACAGACCGAGATTTACCGTGGGGCGGAATATCATGTGAGCTTCCTGCCCAAGCTCAAGATCGAGGTCGCGGTCTCGTCGGACATCGCGGACCAAGTGGTCGAGGCGATCATGCGCTCGGCGCAAACGGGCAAGATCGGCGACGGCAAGATTTTCGTTATGGATATTGAGCGCGCGGTGCGTATCCGCACAGGCGAACTCGACCTTGCCGCGCTCTGATTTCAATTCTCGGGAAAAGGGAAAAATGAAGCTATCGAAGCTCGCATGGGCGGCCGGTCCGCTCGCGCTGATTGCCACCCCGGCGCTGGCCGATGCGCCGGCGCCGAAGATGGATTCCGGCGATACCGCCTGGATGCTGGCGAGCACCGCGCTCGTGCTGATGATGACGATTCCGGGGCTGGCGATGTTCTACGGCGGCATGGTGCGCCGCAAGACCATGCTCGCCACCATGATGCAGTCCTTCACCGTGTGCTGCCTGGTGACGATAGCTTGGATGGTGATCGGCTACAGCATCGCCTTCACCAACGGCACACCCTATTTCGGCGACATGTCACGCTTTTTCCTGCAAGGCTTCGGCGCGACCTGGGACAAGCCATTCACTTTGGGCGCGGGCGTCGACGGAGCGACGCAGACCACGATCCCCGAATCCGTGTACATGATGTTCCAGATGACGTTCGCGATCATCACGCCGGCGCTGATCACCGGGGCGTTCGCGGACCGCATGAAGTTCAGCGCGCTGCTGATCTTTATGACGCTCTGGTCGATCCTGGTGTACGCGCCGATCGCGCACTGGGTGTGGAGCGCGACCGGCTGGCTCGGCGCCGGCGTGTTCGGCCTACCGGGTGCCGCGGATTTCGCCGGTGGCACCGTGGTGCATATCAACGCCGGCATCGCCGGGCTGATGTGCGCGCTCGTGCTCGGCAAGCGCGTCGGCTACGGCCACGACAACATGGCGCCGTATAACGTCTCGTTCGCGCTGATCGGCGCTTCGCTTCTCTGGGTCGGCTGGTTCGGCTTCAACGCCGGTTCGGCGGTGGCGGCGAACGGCCGTGCCGGCATGGCGATGACCGCGACACAGATCGCCACCGCCGCGGCGGCGCTTGCGTGGATGTTCGCCGAATGGGCCGCGAAGGGAAAACCCTCCGTGCTCGGCGTCGCCTCGGGCGCCGTTGCCGGCTTGGTCGCCATCACCCCGGCCTCGGGCTTCGTGCTGCCGGGACCGGCGCTCCTGATCGGCATCGTCGCCGGCGTCGGCTGCTTCTGGGCCGCGACCAGCCTCAAGCACGCGCTCGGCTACGACGACAGCCTCGATGCGTTCGGGGTGCACGGCGTCGGCGGCATTATCGGCGCGCTGCTGACCGGCGTGTTCGCCTTTGGCCCCTTCACCGCCACCGCGCAGGCCCCCCAAGGCGTCAATATCGGCGGCCTACCGCAGTTCGAGGCGCAGGTGATCGCAGTGGTTTCGACGCTGGTCTATAGCGGCGTGATGACCTTGATCATCCTGATGGTGACCAAGGCGCTTGTCGGCCTACGAGTCGACGAGGAAGCCGAACGCGAGGGCCTCGATCTCGTCCTGCACGGCGAACAGATTTTCCAGTGAGGCCGAGGGGTGCCCATGCGGGCGCCCCTCTTTTCGTCATGGGGAACAAGAAGAAAATGTTCGGTAAGCCTCTTTCCCTGGCCGCGCTTCTGACGGCCAGCCTGGCCGCCGCCCCGGCGTTCGCGCAGACGGCGCCTCCGGCTCCCGCCACCGCATCTGCGCCGGCCGCAACCACCGCCCCGGCCGCGTCGGCAACACAGGCCGCGCCCAGCACCCCGGCGGCCCCGGGGACCACCCCGGCACCGACCGCCGCGGCGCCATCCGCCCCGAGCGGGCCGACGCCGCTGACCGTCTACGGCATCCAACTCAACGCGCAGATCGACGCGGGCGTCACCTTCAACCCGGCCGGACCTTCCGACGGCATCAATTTCGGGCATCTGTTCACGGACCGCGCGAACGATCCGGTGATGAACCAGCTCCTGCTGACGGCGCAGCACCCAATCGATCCGAAATCAAAGACGATCGACATCGGCTTCGACGTGCAGGTGCTGTACGGGACCGACGGGCGCTACACGCATTATCTGGGCGAGTTCAACTATCTCACCTCCACCTATTACCAGCTTACGCTGCTTACAGCGAACGTGCAGATGCACCTGCCCTATATCACGCAGGGCGGCATCGACCTCAAACTCGGTCAGTACCCGACGCCGCTCGGCTACGAGACCATCGATCCCTCCACCAACCCGTTTTACACGCACAGTTACATTTTTAACTTCGGCTTGCCGTTCACCCATACCGGCGGCTATGCAGTGGCGCACGTCAGCGACGTGCTCGACATTTACGCGGGCGGCGACTCAGGTACCAACACTACCATCGGCAACGGCGACAACAACTCAGCCCCCGCCGCGCTCGGCGGCTTCAACCTTACGCTGATGGGCGGCAATCTGACGATCCTGGCGCTGACGCATATCGGCCCTGAGAATCCTTCTTCGGTCGTGCCGGGCGCGGACGGGTACATGCGCGCGTACAATGACGCCGTGATCACCTACAAGGCATCCGACAAGCTGACCCTGACCACCGAGCTGAACTGGGCGCGCGATGCCTATGGCGTGAAGGGCTCTCCCGCCAACGGGTTCGGCATCGCCGGCTATGCCTCATACGCGCTCACCGACAAGCTGACCTTGAACGGGCGGGCCGAGGTGTTCCGCGACGATAACGGGTTCTTCGTGGCCGGCTACACCTCTTCGCTCGCCGCGATCAATGCGCTTGGCGGCAAGCCTGCGGTCGGCGTGGTGAGCTACGGCGCCAACACCTATACCGAGCTTACCGCCGGCTTGACGTTCAAGCCGACGATGCCGGCGCCGGTCGCCAACCTGCTGTTCCGCCCGGAAATCCGCTGGGATCACGCCTACGGCCCGGCGCCGTTCAATAGCGGCACCAGCAATAACCAAGTGACCGTCGCCGCCGACATGGTGCTCGGGTTCTGAGCGCGGCGACCCGGCTCGGGCGGGCGCCAAAAATGGTGGCGATCTGCGCCTCCCTTTGCGCCCGCCGCGCCGCGAGCTCGCCCACCGCTGCGGCCGTCTGTCGCGCCCCGGACCCGCCGACGAACGGGACGTGAGTGCCGGCGATCTGCATCGTTAGCCGGCCGGCGGCCCCGGCAGAGGTCGATTGCAGTTCCCGCCAATGTTCGGCCCCGCGGCGGCGGCGGCTTAGCATCGCGCGACTTTAGCGGCGTTCGGCATTCAGACCATCTGTCCCGCCCGGCGCGCGACGGGGCGGGACTTGCCAACCGCGCGCGATAGCCGATTTCGGCCGGATGGCCGCCCCCGCCCTCGTCTGGTTCCGCAACGACCTCCGCACCGAGGATCATGCCGCGCTCGCTGCGGCGGCTGCGCATGGCTCCGTGCTGCCGGTCTTTGTGCTCGACGAAGCCGCCGCGGGGGCGTGGGCGCCGGGCGGGGCGTCGCGCTGGTGGCTGCATCACAGCCTGACCGCGCTCACCGGCGCGCTCGCGCGGCTTGGGGCGCCGCTCATTCTCCGGCGTGGCCCGGCCGAAACGCATCTCGCCGAGATCGCCGTCACGGCTGGAGCTGCCGAAGTCCATGCAGGGGAGATGCCCGAGCCCTGGGCGCGCTCGCAGGAGAAGCGGGTCGCGCGGGCGCTCCGGGAGGCTGGCGTCCGGCTCGTGCGCCACCGTACGGCGATGCTGTTCGACCAGGATCGGCTCACCACAAAATCCGCCGCTCCGTTCCAGGTCTACTCCGCCTTCGCCCGCGCCTGCCACGCGGCGGGCGGCCCGCCGCCGCCGCTGCCCGCACCCGCGCGTCTCGACGCGCCCGCCATGCTGCCGCGCTCCGATGCGCTCGATGGCTGGGGCTTGCTCCCGGCCAAACCGGACTGGGCGGGTGGCCTGCGCGCCGCCTGGGTCCCGGGTGAGGCGGCGGCGCGCGCGCGGCTCGACGCGTTCCTCGCAGCTCTGCTTGCCGGATACGCGGCAGCGCGAGACCGGCCCGATGCCGACGGCACCTCGCGCCTGTCGCCCCATCTGCGCTGGGGTGAAATTTCACCCGCAACCGTCTGGCACGCCGCCGCCGCGACGCCGACCGCCGGCGCGGCGAAGTTCCTGGGCGAGTTGCTGTGGCGCGAATTCAGCATCCACCTGTTGTGGCACAATCCGGCCTTGCCGGAGCGGCCGCTGCGCTCCGCCTTCGCCGGGATGCAATGGCGGCGCGATGCAGCGGCTTTGCGCGCATGGCAGCAGGGCCGCACCGGCATCCCCATCGTTGATGCAGGGATGCGCCAATTGTGGGAAACCGGCTGGATGCACAACCGGGTGCGGATGATCGCCGCCTCGTTCCTGGTGAAGCACCTGCTGATCGACTGGCGAGAAGGCGAACGATGGTTCTGGGATACGCTCGTGGACGCCGACCTCGCCAATAACAGCGCGAGCTGGCAGTGGGTCGCCGGCTGCGGCGCCGACGCCGCGCCCTACTTTCGCATCTTCAACCCGGTGCTGCAGGCGCGGAAGTTCGACCCGGAGGGCGCCTATATCCGTCGCTTCGTGCCGGAGCTTTCCGGCCTTGCCGCGCCCGCGCTCCACGCGCCCTGGGAGGCGCCACCGCTCGCGCTGCAGGCAGGCGGCGTCGTGCTCGGTCGCACCTATCCCGCGCCGCTCGTCGATCTCGTCGCCGGGCGTGCGCGAGCGCTCGCCGCCTTCGCCGCCGCCGGGGCATGAGTGGCGCGCTGGCACCGCGCACGATCCCAAGCGGCGTGCCGATCCGGGTGGTGGGCGACGTGCACGGGGATGCCGCTGCCTTCGCCTTCGCTTTGGCGACCGAGCGGTTCGTCGTGCAATTGGGCGACCTCGCCGACTACGGTCCACGTGGCGCCGAGACGCTGGAAATGATGTTCGACCGCCAGGACCGGGGCGCTGGCCTTTTCCTGCTCGGCAACCACGACCACAAGCTCGCCCGCGTGCTCGCTGGGCAGTCGGTGCGGGTCGATCCCGAGCTAGCCGCCACGCTCGACCAGCTCGACGATGCGGCGCGCGCCCGCGCGCTGCGCGAGATCGCGCGGGCGCCCACCTGGATACGGCGCGGCGCGGCGCTGTTCGTCCATGCGGGGTTCCACACCGACATGCTGGAGCGATCCGACGGCCGGCCGCTCGGCCTTGAACACGCCCGCGGCGCCGCCGCGCGCGCCCTGTTCGGCGAGCCCACCGGCCGCACCCAGCCGGACGGCTATCCCGAGCGCAGCCTTCGCTGGGTCGATCGCATCCCGGCCGGGCTTACCGTCTATTGCGGCCATGACCGCCGCAGCGCCGACGGCCGGCCCTATGTCCGCCGCGGCGCGCGCGGCGGGACGGCGGTGTTCATGGACACTGGGGCGGGGAAGGGCGGACACCTCTCGTGGATCGACCTGCCCGGGCTCATGGAGCGGGATTGAAGCCGCGCGGCCGAAACATCGCTTGCGTCTCGTTGCGGGCGGCGGCAAGACATCAAGATCGCCGCGGCATTCGGCCATGAATGGCAATGCGGTCCGGCACCGGCTAAGAGACGTGGGCGGAGTGCGCCCTGCGCGCCGGGTTTGGAGGGATCATGGGTAGCTTCAGCATCTGGCACTGGCTCGTCGTGCTGTTGGTCGTCATGCTGCTATTCGGCGGCGGCAAGGTGAGCGGCCTGATGGGCGATTTCGCCAAGGGCATCAAATCGTTCAAGAAGACGATGGCCGAACCGGACGACGAGCCGATGACGCCGGCACAGATCGAGCGTCCGGCGACGACCACGGCCGATCCGGCCGCCGTCAAGCAGCCCGAGCCGGCGACCGCCCGCCAGGCCTGAAACGGGCGTCTCCTCCCGGCAAGTGCTTGATCGTGCTTGACCGGGTAGGGCGTTCGGGCAGCATCCGTCAGACCGCCTGACGGAGTTCAAGATGGCCGCGCATCACCTCGCCCCAACCCCGGCCACGGTGCGCTGGGGAACGTTCGACGCGGCCTATCCGCCGGTTCTGACCATCAGCTCCGGCGAGACGGTGGTGATCGGGACAGTCTCCGGCGGTCCCGACGTCATGCCGCCGCCGGGGAGCGGGCTTGCCGTTCCGCCTGCGCTCGCGGCCATCCACGCAGCCAACCTGCCGCGCCTCGGCGGGCATATCCTCACCGGGCCCGTCGCGGTGGACGGGGCGGGACCCGGAGACATGCTGGAGGTGCGGATCGAGCGGATCGAGCTGGCCGCCGACTGGGGTTACTGCGGCTTCCGCCCGCTCGCTGGCACGCTGCCGGAAGATTTCCCCGAGCGGTTCCTGAGCCATATCCTAATCGACCGCGCGCGCCGCGTCTGCCGCCTGCCGTGGGGCACCGACTTGCCGCTGGCGCCCTTCTTCGGCGTGATGGGCGTGGCCCCGCCGCCCGAATGGGGCACCATCTCCACCGTGGAGCCGCGCGCTCACGGCGGCAATCTGGACAACAAGGAACTCGGCGCCGGCGCCACACTCTACCTGCCGGTGTTCGTCCGGGGTGCCAATTTCTCCATCGGCGACGGGCACGGCGTGCAAGGCGACGGCGAGGTGTGCATCAATGCGCTGGAGACCTGCCTGACTGGTACCTTCCGCCTCACCGCCCACAAGGGCGGCGGCCCGCGCGATCCCCTGCTGCGCTATCCGCGCGCGGAGACCGCGACGCATTTCATCACGATGGGAATGCACGAGGACCTGGATATCGCTATGAAAACCGCGCTCCGCGAGATGATAGCCTTCATCACCGCGCGCGCGAACATCAGCCGCCAGGAGGCGTACCAGTTCTGCTCGCTCGCGGTGGATTTCCACGTCACCCAGACGGTCAACCGCGAGAAGGGCGTGCACGGGCTGCTACGCAAGGGGTTGTTGTTCTAGCTGGGGTTTTCCACAAGTTTTTGTGCCGTACCCTGATTGTTCCGTTGAATCCGCCGGCGAATCGGGCCTACCGTATCTAGTGCTCGTACGAAAGGGGACCACTAGATGCAGTGGACGGAGGAGACGATCGCCCAACTTCGCGTGCTGTGGGACGAAGGGCACTCGACCGCCGAGATCGGCCGCCGGCTGGGGATGTCGAAGAACGCCGTGGTGGGCAAGGCGCACCGGCTCGATCTCGCCCCGCGGCCCTCGCCGATCCGTCCGCTGCCCGAGGGGGCGCGGCCCCGACCGGCACCGCGCCGCGTTGCCGGTCCCACCCTGCCGCCGCTCGCCAGCACCCGCGCTCCCGCCACCGCCTACGCCGCGCCGGCGCTGCGGGCGATCCCCTCGCCCCGCCCGGCGCCGGCGCCCGCGGCGCCGCGCTTGCAGCCCGTGGCGCCGCGTCCCTATGGCCGCGTGATTACCTGCTGCTGGCCCCTCGGCGAGCCCGGCACAAAGGAGTTCCGCTTCTGCGACGTGGCATCGGTGCCAGGCAAGCCCTATTGCGAGGCGCACGCCGAGCTCGCCTATGTGAAGGTGCGGGACCGGCGGGAGGACGCGGCGTAAGCGCCGACATCGCTTCCTTGAAGCTGCTCCGCAGCAGCTACCAGGTCAGCGGATAGGCGGTCGCGAAGCCGCACAGCATCGCATCATGAACCCCAACTCCGGTTGTTGGAGACATTGCCGGGACTGCTGATCTTGCATCCCGCCTTGCTGCGTGGGGCCCGGCGCGAGCGCGGGTGCGGTGGCGAAACCAAACGAGGCGAGGCACAGGAGCCTCGCAGTGGCGGACTTCGGTGACGTTGGCATCCTCCTCGGTTGACGGCCCCACAACCGGCCGCCACCCCTGCCGCTGCACCACGGTACCGATTGGTGGCGCGCCGCCGCCGCTCTCGGCCCTGTGTTGCCACCCCGCAACCTCCATGCTACAGGCCCGCCGTCGATCGGGGGTGGCGGCGTCGCGCTCGCGCCAGCGCCCCCGCTTGGCTTCTCACATCCAGGGACCAGTCCGTGGCCGCCAGCGGTACTTCCACCAGCGGGACATCCTCGTCAGGCACGAACACCGTCGCATCCGGCGGCGGGCTCGGCGACCGCTACGCCGCGGCGCTTTATTCCTTCGCCGAAGATGCGCGCGTGCTCGATCAGGTGGTGCGCGAGATGGAGCAGCTCGGGCGCATGATCGACGAGAGCGCCGATCTGCGCCGGGTGCTGGAATCGCCGCTGATCGACGTGAACGAGGCGCGCCGCGCGGTGCTCGCGGTGCTGGAGCGCGAGGGGTTTTCCAAGCCGGTGCGGGATTTCGTGGGCGTGATCGCCAATAATCGCCGCTTGCGGAACCTGCGCCAAATTGTCACGGCCTTCGCCGTCTTGGTTGCCGAGAAGCGCGGCGTCGTGACTGCCTTCGTCGCTTCCGCCCACCGGCTTTCCGACGTGCAGCGCCAGCAGTTGCGTGCGCGGCTGATCGAAGCGGGCTACGGCAACGTCAATATCGTCGAGAACCTGGAGCCCGACCTACTCGGGGGTTTGGTCGTGCGCGTCGGCGCGCGGCTTTATGACTCGTCTTTGAAATCCCGGCTGCAACGATTGCAGTACGCCATGAAGGGAGCCGCCTAATATGGAGATCCGCCCTGCCGAGATCTCGGAGATTCTGAAAAAGCAGATCGCCGCGTTCGACACCGAGGCCAATGTCGCCGAGACCGGCCAGGTGCTCAGCGTCGGCGATGGCATCGCCCGTGTGTTCGGTTTGCAGAACTGCATGTCGGGCGAGATGGTGGCGTTCCCCGGGGCCGGGCTGCGCGGCATGGCGCTCAATCTCGAGACCGACAATGTCGGCGTGGTGATCTTCGGGGACGACCGCCAGATCCGCGAGGGCGACACGGTGCAGCGCACCGGCGCGATCGTCGATGTGCCGGTGGGCGACGCGCTGCTCGGCCGCGTGGTCGATGCGCTCGGCAATCCGATCGACGACAAGGGGCCGATTAACGCCAGCGAGCGGCGGCTAGTGGACGTGAAGGCGCCGGGCATCATCCCGCGCCGGTCCGTGCACGAGCCGATGCAGACGGGGATCAAGGCGATCGACGCGTTGATCCCGATCGGGCGGGGCCAGCGCGAGCTGATCATCGGCGACCGCCAGACCGGCAAGACGGCGGTGATCATCGACACGATCATCAACCAGAAGCGGATCAACGCCGGCGGCGACGAGAAGAAGAAGCTGCACTGCATCTACGTTGCGGTGGGTCAGAAGCGATCGACCGTCGCCCAGCTCGTCAAGACGCTGGAAGAGTACGGGGCGATGGAATACACGACCGTCGTCGCCGCGACCGCATCCGATCCCGCGCCGATGCAGTTCCTCGCCCCCTATTCCGGCTGCGCGATGGGCGAGTACTTCCGCGACAGCGGCCGCCACGCGGTGATCTTCTACGACGATCTTTCCAAGCAGGCGGTCGCCTATCGTCAGATGTCGCTGCTGTTGCGCCGCCCGCCGGGGCGCGAGGCCTATCCGGGCGACGTGTTCTATCTGCACTCGCGGCTCTTGGAACGCGCGGCGAAGATGAGCGACGAGTACGGCGCCGGTTCGCTCACTGCGCTGCCGGTGATCGAGACGCAGGCAGGCGACGTGTCGGCCTACATCCCGACCAACGTCATCTCCATCACCGACGGACAGATATTCCTCGAGACCGAGCTCTTCTTCCGCGGCATCCGCCCGGCGGTGAATGTCGGCATCTCGGTCTCGCGCGTCGGTTCGGCGGCGCAGATCAAGGCGATGAAGCAGGTCGCGGGGCGCATCAAGCTGGAGCTCGCCCAGTATCGCGAGATGGCGGCGTTCTCGCAGTTCGCCTCCGACCTCGACGCCTCCACGCAGGCGCTGCTCGCGCGCGGTTCGCGGCTGACCGAGCTCCTGAAGCAGCCGCAATATGAGCCGGTGCCAGTGGAGGAGCAGGTGGCGGCGATTTATGCCGGCACGCGCGGCTATCTCGACAAGCTCGACGTCGGTCGGGTCGGCGCGTTCGAGCGGCAGTTCCTATCGGAGCTGAAGGCGCGCGAGCCGGACGTGCTGGCGGCGATCCGCAACGACGGCGAGATCAAGCCGGAGACCGACAAGAAGCTAAGCGCGTTCTTGGATAATTTCGCGCGCACCTTCGCCTGAAGGAACGGCGGCGATGCCAAGCCTGAAGGATCTGCGGACACGCATCAACAGCGTGAAATCGACGCAGAAGATTACCTCTGCCATGAAGATGGTCGCCGCCTCCAAGCTGCGGCGCGCGCAGGCGCAGGCCGAAGCCGCGCGCCCCTACGCCGATCGCATGGAGCGGATGCTGCGCGCGCTCGCCGCCTCGGTGACGGACCGGCAGGGCGCGCCGCGGCTGATGGCGGGCACCGGGTCGGACAAGGTGCACCTGCTCGTGCCCGTGACGGCGGATCGCGGGCTTGCCGGCGCGTTCAACGCCAATATCGGCCGCGCCACGCGCACGCTCGCCCGGCGGCTGGAGAGCGAAGGCAAGACCGTCAAAATCTACGCGGTCGGCCGCAAGGGGCGGGACTATCTGCGCCGCGAGCTCGCCAGCCGGTTCGTGGGCGACGTGTCCTACGCGGGCAAGCGGCGGCTCGAATTCTCCGACGCCGAGGACATCGCCAACCGCATCACCGCGATGGTGAACGCGGGCGAGGCCGACGTGGTGACGATCGTCTATAACCGCTTCCGCTCGGTCATTTCGCAGATCGTGACCGAGCAGCAGCTCGTGCCGCTGCCGGTGCCGGAGGCATCGGGCGACGTCGATGCATTGGGCGGCGCGGTGTACGAGTTTGAGCCGGACGAGGAGACGATCCTGAGCCGCCTTTTGCCGCAGAACCTCGCGATCCAGGTCTATCGCGCGCTTTTGGAGAGCGCAGCGGGCGAGCACGGCGCGCGCATGACCGCGATGGACAACGCCACGCGCAACGCGGGCGACATGATCAAGCGGCTGACGCTCAATTACAACCGAGCCCGCCAGGCCAACATCACCAAGGAACTGATCGAGATCATCTCGGGGGCAGAGGCGGTTTAGCTTCCATCATCATGCCCGGGCTTGGCCCGGTAACCCACGACGTACCTGCGCGCTGCGAGTCGTGGGTGGCCGGGCCAAGCCCGGCATGACGAAAAGAGGGACGCTGAGTCTCCACGAAGAAAACTAGGAGTAACTAACCAATGTCCGCCACCACCACCGCACCGCGCCCGGCCGCCCCGGCTCCGTCGCGCAACATCGTCGGCCGCGTCACCCAGGTTCTCGGCGCCGTGGTGGACGTGCAGTTCGATGGCGACCTGCCGTTCATCCAAAACGCGTTGCACACCAAGATCGGCGACCGGCTGCTCGTTCTCGAAGTAGCGCAGGAGCTGGGCGAGCGCACCGTGCGCTGCATCGCGATGGACAGCACCGACGGCATGGTGCGCGGCCAGGAAGTCACCGACACCGGCGGGCCGATCACCATGCCGGTGGGGCCCGAAACGCTCGGCCGCATCATGAACGTGATTGGCGATCCGGTGGACGAGCGTGGTCCGGTGGTGACCAAGATGCGCTACCCGATCCACCGCGAGGCGCCGGCTTTCGAGGAGCAGGCCACTTCGGCCGAGATCCTCGTCACCGGGATCAAGGTGGTCGATCTGCTCGCGCCGTACTTGAAGGGCGGCAAGGTCGGGCTGTTCGGCGGCGCGGGCGTAGGCAAGACCGTGCTGATCCAGGAGCTGATCAACAACATCGCCAAGGCGCATGGCGGCGTCTCGGTATTCGCCGGTGTAGGCGAGCGCACGCGCGAGGGCAACGACCTCTATCACGAGATGATCGACGCGGGCGTGATCAAACTCGGCGAGAACAGCACCGAAGGCTCCAAGGTGGCGCTCGTCTACGGCCAGATGAACGAGCCGCCGGGTGCGCGCGCGCGGGTGGGGCTGTCGGGGCTGACCGTCGCCGAGTATTTCCGCGACGAGGAAGGCCAAGACGTTCTCTTCTTCGTCGATAACATCTTCCGCTTCACCCAGGCGGGCGCGGAGGTGTCGGCGCTGCTCGGGCGCATCCCCTCGGCGGTGGGCTACCAGCCGACGCTCGCGACCGACATGGGCGCGCTGCAGGAGCGCATCACCTCCACCAAGAAGGGCTCGATCACCTCGGTGCAGGCGATCTACGTGCCTGCGGACGACCTGACGGACCCGGCACCCGCCACCTCGTTCGCGCACCTCGACGCGACCACTGTGCTGTCGCGGCAGATCGCCGAGCTCGGCATCTACCCGGCGGTCGATCCGCTCGATTCCACGTCGCGCTCGCTCGATCCGCGCGTGGTGGGCGAGGAGCACTATCAGGTCGCGCGTGAGACCCAGCGCATCCTGCAAACCTACAAGAGCTTGCAGGACATCATCGCGATCCTGGGCATGGACGAGCTGTCCGAGGAGGACAAGCTGATCGTCGCGCGCGCCCGCAAGATCCAGCGGTTCCTCTCGCAGCCCTTCCATGTCGCCGAGGTGTTCACTGGCATCCCCGGCGTGTTCGTGCCGATCGCCGATACGGTGCGCAGCTTCAAGGCGATCTGCGCCGGCGAATACGACCATCTGCCCGAAGCCGCGTTCTACATGGTCGGCACGATCGAGGAGGCGGTGAAGAAGGGCGAGAGCCTGCAGGCGAGCGCCTGATGGGCATCGCGCTCGAAATCGTCAGCCCCGAGCGCCTCTTGATGTCGCGCTCGGTCGATATGGCGGTGATCCCCGGCAGCGAGGGTGACATGGGCGTGCTGGAAGGCCACACGCCGATGATCATCATGCTGCGCGGCGGGCTGATCGCGCTGTATCAGGGTGATCAGGTGACGGACCGCCTGTTCGTCACCGGTGGCTTCGCCGAGGTCACGCCCGAACGCTGCACGGTGCTCGCCACCGAGGCGACCGAGGTGAGTGAACTGAAGCGCTCCGACGCGGAACGCCGCCTCGCTGAAGCGCAGGCCGCGTATGAGGCGGTGGACAAGAACGACACCGAAGCGGAGGAACTAGCCCAGGAGCGTCTGCTCTCCGCGCAGGCGATGATCGAGGCAACTGAAGCGTAAACCTCTCCCGCTTGGCGGGAGAGGCCGCCGAGCGAAGCGAGGCGGGTGAGGGCGCGCAGCACTCACGCCGCCGGCAGCCGCACCGTGAACCGTGCGCCGAGCACCGTCCCGTCCGCGGTGCGGCGGTTCTCGGCGGTGATGCGGCCGCGCAGCGCCTCCACGATCTGCCGGCTGATCGACAGCCCCAAACCCGAGTGCTGGCCGAACCGCTCGTCCTTCGGCCGTTCCGAGTAGAACCGGTCGAACACCTGCTCGAGCTTGCCGTCGGGTATTCCCGGCCCCTGATCGTCCACCACCACCTCCACCATGCCGGACTTCTCCTCAGCGGTGATTGTGATGCGCCCGCTCGCCGGGCTGAAGGATTCGGCGTTGCTGATGAGATTGCGGAACACCTGCACCAGCCGATCCTCCACGCCGCGCACGAACAGCGGATGGTCGGGAAGCCGGAGCTTGATATAGGGGTCGGCCTCGCCGCGCGTCGCCTCCTGCAACTCCTTCAGCGTGGCGAGGATCGGTACCAGATCGACCCGCTCGGCCATCAGCCGCGACAATTCGGCATCGACGCGTGAGGCGTCAGACACGTCGCTGATGAGGCGATTGAGCCGGGTCACGTCGTCGGCGATGATGGCGAGAAGCTGGCGCTGGCGGTTCGGGTCGTCGATCCGCCGCAGCGTCTCGATTGCGCTGCGGATCGAGCTGAGTGGATTTTTGATCTCGTGCGCCACATCGGCCGCGAACCGCTCGATCGCATCCATGCGGTGCCACAGCGCCGCTGCCGAATCCGCCAGCGCCACTGCGAGCGTGCCCACCTCGTCGCGCCGCGCCATCAGCGCGCGCGGCACGCTGCCGGTGCGGCCCTGGCCTTCGCGCATCTCGGCGGCGGCGGTGGCGAGCTGAAGGATCGGGCGGGCGATGGTGCGCGAGAGATAGAACGACAGCAGCACGGTCAGCACGAGCGCCAGCACGAACAGGCCGAGGATCGAAATGCGGATCGAGGCGAGGCTCGCATCCACCTCGCGCGCCTCGCGCGTGAGCAGGATGATCCCGACCGTGTGGCCGTCGCGCTCCACCGGCTCGGAGACCGTCACCAGCAACTGGTTCTCCACCGTGCGGCGGATGAAGGGCGGCATTTCGTGGCTCTGGTCGTTGCTGGATAACCGGATCACCTCTTTCACGTCGGGCGCCCATTCCGGTCCCGCGCCGCCCGGCGAAAGATCGAGCGACACGGCCTGGCGCTGCGGCAGGATCGACACCAGCCGGTCCGAGATCCAGCTGAGCGCGCTGCCGAGCGGCCCGAGATCCTGCGGCGGCGGCAGCGGCGTGCGCTGCTCGCCCTTGGGCGTGGCGCGGATGCGCGAATCGGCGATCAACGAACCGTCCGGCGCGTAGAGCTTGGCGTCGGCATCGGGCGTGGGTTCGGTCAGCCGGTACAAAAGCGGGCGAGCGATGTCCGGCACGAGCTTCGGGTTCTGCGGATCGCTAAGGCTGACCGCGCTTTCCGCCAGCGCGCCGCCGAAGATGCGTGCCTGCTCGCGCAGGGCCGAGACCTCCGCCTCCAACAGGCCGTTCTGATACTGATCGAGGTAAAGCAGCGCCACCACGAGCAGAAGAAGCGGCAGCGCGTTCACCAGCAGGATGCGACGCAGGAGCGGGCTGATCCACCGTTGCCGCGGCAGCAGCGCACCCGCGTGCAGCGACATCGGTGCCTCGGCAGCCGTCTCCCGGCCTCTCAGGCGCAGGTACACGGGCGCCTATCGCTCCTTGTAGCGGTAGCCGATGCCGTACAGCGTCTCGATCTGGTTGAAGCTGTCGTCCACGGCGCGGAACTTCTTGCGGATGCGCTTGACGTGGCTATCGATCGTGCGGTCGTCCACGTACATGTTCTCACCATAGGCGGCGTCGATCAATTGATCACGGCTCTTGACCATGCCGGGCCGCTGCGCCAGCGCCTTGACCAGCAGGAACTCGGTCACGGTGAGCTGGATGTCCTCGCCGCGCCAGGTGCATTGATGCTTGGTTTCATCCAGCACCAGGTCGCCGCGCACCAGTACCCCGCCGGGCGCCGCCCCCGTCGCCTCGGCGCGCGAAGACTCGTTGCGACGAAGGAGCGCCCGGATGCGCTCGAGCAGCAGGCGCTGGCTGAACGGCTTGGTGATGTAATCGTCAGCGCCGAGCCGCAACCCCATCAGCTCGTCCACCTCCTCGGATTTCGAGGTGAGGAAGATCACCGGCATGTTACTGCGCTGGCGCAGCCGCTGCAGCAGCTCCATGCCGTCGAGGCGCGGCATCTTGATGTCGAGCACGGCGAGATCGACCGGGCGGGCGGTGAGTCCTTGCAATGCGCTCTCGCCGTCGGTGTAGGTGCGGACCTGGAAACCCTCCTGCTCCAACGTCATGGCGACGCTGGTGAGGATGTTGCGGTCGTCATCGACCAGGGCGATGGTCTGCTTCATGTTGGTCCCCCAGGGCCGGGCGTTCGCGATCGGGCGGCCGGCGCGGGGCCGCCCTGTTGGCGCAGTGTGGCGCAAACAGGACGATAAGGCGAACGCACTATGGCGATAGCACCGGAGGGTAGCGCCGCCCAGA
Organism: Acetobacteraceae bacterium; assembly: GCA_035685165.1. Lineage (GTDB taxonomy): Bacteria > Pseudomonadota > Alphaproteobacteria > Acetobacterales > Acetobacteraceae > DATFDN01. The sequence goes on along the minus strand of DASRBI010000009.1, from coordinate 166,937 downwards.
GCCAGGGCTTCGAAGCACGGCGCCTGTTGCGGGCGGCGCGGGCGGCGAGCCTCGGCACGGCGGGGCAGGGGGGCCAGCCCTTCGTCTCGCTCGTCACCCCGGCGATGGCGCCGGACGGGACGATCCTGCTGCTTCTCTCCGATCTGTCAGAGCACACGCGGCATCTGGCCGCCGACCGGCGCTGCTCGCTGCTCGCGGTCGGCGCGGCGGCGGAGCCGAACCCGCAGACCGCGCCGCGCGTGACGCTGACGGGGCTCGCCGAGCCGTCCGACGAGCCGGCGCTGAAGGCGCGCTACCTCGCCGTGCATCCCTATGCCGCCCTCTACGCCGGTTTCGGCGATTTCCGGCTGTGGCGGATGGTGCCGGCGCAGGCGCTCCTGGTCGGCGGATTTGCCCGCGCGGTGCGGCTGCGCGCCGCCGACCTCGTTCCCGATCGCGATGCGGTGGCGGCGATCCTCGCCGCCGAGCCCTCGATCGTCGCTCATTGCAATGGCAACCACGCGGACGCGCTGGCGCGGATTGCCGGCGGCGGGGCTTGGCGGATGGTCGGGGTCGATGTGGACGGCTGCGATCTGGCGCAGGGGGAGGTCGTGCGCCGCATCCACTGGTCCCGCCCGGTCGCCAGCGCGGCTGAGGTGCGCGCCGAGCTGGTGCGGCTCGCGCGCGCCTGAGCCGCAACCCGCGCGCGCCGCCGCAACCTGGCGCGGAGGGACGGTCATGACATACGAGCTGCACATCGGCGGACGCTGAGCGCCGTCGCCGTCAGGTTCCGTTGCGCCGCCGCGTAAGCTATGCGCGGCGGCGATGCGAATCCTGTTCGTGAGCGCGAACCGCGTGGGGGACGCGGTTCTTTCCACCGGACTGCTCGACCACTTGATCCGGACCCGTCCCGCGGCGCGCTTCACCATCGTCTGCGGCCCCGCTGCCGAGGGCGTATTCACCCGGATGCCGCAGCGCGAGCGCACGATCGTGCTGCACAAGCGCCGGTTCGATGCTCACTGGCTCGAGCTTTGGGCGTGGTCCGCGGCGCGGCGGTGGGATCTGGTGGTGGACCTGCGCGGCTCGGCGCTGGCCTGGATGGTGCGGGCGCGTGAGCGGCGCGTGATGCGGCCCCGGCCCGGCCACAAGATCGCGCAGCTCGCCGCGGTGCTCGGCCTCTCCGATCCGCCCGCCCCGGTCGCCTGGACCGCGCCCGAGGACGAGTCGGCGGCGGACCGGCTGCTACCCCCCGCCGCGGCGCTGATCGCGCTCGGTCCGACCGCCAACTGGCGCCCGAAGACCTGGGCCGCCGAGCGGTTTGCCGCGCTGTTCGACATGGTGGCACCACCGGGGGCGGTGCCCCTCGTGCTGGGTGGCCCGGGACCTGCCGAGCGCGCGCTCGCCGCGCCGTTGCTGGCCGCGCTGCCGCAAGCGGTCGATCTGGTGGGACGCCTGTCGCTGCCGGAAACGGCCGCCGTGCTGCGCCGGGCCGCGCTGTTTGTGGGAAACGATTCCGGCCTGATGCACCTCGCGGCCGCGGCCGGCGCGCCGACGCTTGGCCTCTTCGGGCCGACCCCGGCGGATGAATATGCCCCGGTCGGCCGCCGCGCCGCGGCGCTCAGCTCCGAGGACGGTACGATGGTGAACATCCCCGTCGCACGCGCCGCCGAAGCGGCCTTCCGTCTAATGGGGCGCGGGCCGGCGGGAGGGAACGCGCCCACCGTCAGCGCGGGTGCGGAGCAGCAGGTCGGCGACTCGGCCAAGTGACCTTTGTTGAACTCAAGCGAATTTAACGTGAATCAAACGTTAGGGTCTGATACCGATCAGCGCCCGCGAGACCGCGATGTTGCGCGTGCCACGGGGAAGCCTTTTCGATGTCGACTAGGTTCACTGCCTCCGGTGCCCCCAACTCGGCGTGGTCGTACAAGACGACCTGGATCCCGAGCGGCTATCCGGGGCAGCTCTCCCCTGATGATGTTGCGCTGATCGCCGGCGCCGGTCCTGTCCTTGTCAGATACAATCTGCTGTCCGACACGATCGCCGCGCTCGAGATCGATGATCCGGCAGGCACCCTCGTCAGTGTCGGCGGCCATCGGACCCTTACCGTCACGGGCACGCTCGAACTGGCAGCGGGCACGATCCGCACCGGGTTCGGCTGGCTCATCAACGCCGGCTCCATCGAGACCGCGCCCGGAAGCACCGTCGTGCTCAGCAACAAGGCGACGCTCGAAGGCACGGGCGGCGTCGATGTCGGCGGCCTCCTGAAAAGCACCTACGCGACGAACGACATCTACGGCCCGCTCGGGGGCACGGGGGAGATCGAGGCTTCGGGCGGGACCGTGGTGGTCGAGAACAACATCGTGGCGCCAGGCCTGACGCTTGCCGTCGACAGCCGGCCTAATTCCGGTCTGGTCCTCGCCGGCACGATCGAGGCGTCGGCCACGCTCGACTTCCTCAACTCCACCCGGATCGGCGGCAATGTCGTCATCGCCGATGCTGCGTCGTTCGATCAGAACGTCGTCGTCGACGGCATGACGGCCGGCTCGTTTCCGAACGGGGCGAACGTGCTGCGGTTCACCGATCCCACGGTGATCGCGGCCGACCTGGAATCCACGGGCACGATCGTCAACGGCGATACGGTGGAGTTCAGGTCGGTCCACGACCCCGCCGGGGCGCCGGTGGTGGAGTTCGTCCTCGGTAGCCCGGTTTCCGCCGGCGTGATCGCCAAGGCTTATGACGGTGCGCGTGCCACCAGCATCTATCTGGTCTGCTACGCTGCAGGCACGCGCCTGGCGGCGGCGGCGGGCGCGGTGGCGGTGGAGGATCTCCGCCCCGGCGATCTGGTGGCGGTGCTGGAGGAAGGGGCGGTTGTTCAGCGCCCGGTGCGCTGGGTGGGGCGGCGGCGGATCGACCTTGCGGCGCATCCCGAGCCACGGCTCGTTCTGCCGATCCGCATCCGCGCCGGCGCCTTTGCTGACGGGATGCCGCAGCGCGACCTGCTGGTTTCGCCCGATCACGCGATCTATGTGGACGGTGCGCTGATTGCCGCCCGCCAGCTCGTGAACGGCACCAGCATTGTGCAGGAGCAGGGGCTCGCGTCGGTCGAGTATTTCCACGTCGAGTTGGACCGGCACGCGATCCTGCTGGCCGAGGGCCTGCCGGCGGAGAGCTATCTCGACACCGGCAATCGCGGCTTCTTCGCCAACGCCGAGGCGCCGCTCGTGCTGCATCCCGACCTGACTGAGGACCGCGCGGAACGGAGCCGTGCGGCGGGCGCCTGCGCGCCGTTCCTGACCGACGAGGCGTCGGTGCGGCCGGTCTGGGAGCGGCTGGCGGCGCGGGCGGGGGCACTTGGGCTTTCGGTTGCGAGCACGGGCGATCCTGACCTGCATCTGTTGGCGAAGGGGCGGCGCGTGCGCGCGCTGTTCGCCGAGAACGGGCTTTACATTTTCGCGCTGCCCTCTGGGGCGACGGGAGCGCGGCTTGTCTCGCGGGCGGCGGCACCATCGGACCTGCGGCCGTGGCTCGATGACCGGCGCCGGCTCGGGGTGGCGGTGCGGCGGCTCGTGCTGCGGACGGTGGAGGCGGCGATCGAGCTTCCGCTGATGGCGGACGGTATGGGGGCCGGCTGGTGGGAGCCGGAGGGGGCGGGCGAGGCGGCCTATCGCTGGACCGACGGCAGCGCCCTTCTGATCCTGCCGCCCTATCAGGGCCAGGCCATGCTGGAAGTGCACCTGCAGGCGACCGCCGCCTATCCTCTCATCGCGGCGGACGCCCCGGCGGATATGGCGGCGCGGCGAGCCTGATGATGCTGCAAGCCTGAGCGGGCGACGCGCCCGCCTGCTCAGGCGTTGCGGAACCGGCGCAATCCGAGGCCGAACTCGATCCAGGCGGCCCCTTGGAAGATCAGCTCGACCGCGATCAGCGTGCCGAGCACCCAAAGGCCGGACCAGGGCAGCAGCAGATAGAGCCCGATGCCGATCAGGATGCTGAACAGCCCGCCGATCAGCAGCAGCCCGGCGCCGCTCAGATGCCAGTGGCGCACCGCGATGATGACGCGGAACGCGCCGGCGACGATCAGCACGGCGGCGAGGGCGATGGTGATGACCAGCGCGCCCTGAATCGGCTCGGCCATGATCAGCAGGCCGCCGACCACGTAGAGGATGCCGGCGAGCAGGTGCAGCGCGAAAGCGCCCCAGTCGCGATCGAGAAAGGAATGCACAATCTGCATTAGGCCGCCGACCAAGAGCGCGGCGCCGATCAGCAGTGTGCCCGCGAGCGTGGCGAGCCCGACATCGATCCAGGCAAACACGCCGAGTAGGATCTGGAACAAGCCGAGGAGCACGAACCAGAACCACCCGGTCCGCGGCTGCTCGAGCCCGGATCGGGGCGAGGACAGAGTTGAGCTCATGGAAGTCCTCCGGTGGTGCGCGGGTGGCGCCGCGAGTTTGCGCTTTGCTACGAACCGCCGGCGCGCCGAGTCAACCAGCCCCTAGGCTTCGCGGCGGAACCGCTCCACGGCGCTCACGAGCGCTCGCCTGATGCCCGGTTCCAGCGCCGAATGCCCCGCGTCCGGCACCACCGTCAGCCGCGCCGATGGCCAGGCGGACGCGAGCTCAAAGGCCGTGCGGGGCGGGCAGATCATGTCGTAGCGGCCCTGCACGATCTCGCCCGGGATGTGCGCGATCCGATGCATGGCAGCGAGCAAGCCGGGCTCGGGCAAAAAGAGCGCGTTAGCGAAATAATGCGCCTCGATGCGCGCGAGACCGAGCGCGGTGCGGTCTTGCGCGAAGGAAGTGACCGTATCGGGGCTCGGCAGCAAAGTGCTGCACGAGCCCTCATAAACCGACCAGGCGCGCGCGGCGGGAAGGTGCACGGATGGATCGGGATCGGTGAGGCGCCGCAGATAGGCGCCGAGAACATCGGCGCGCTCCGGCTCGGGCAGGAAGTTGACGAAGTTGGCATGGGCGTCGGGGAACACGAGCCGCATCCCGTGCAGGAACCACTCCACTTCCTCGCGCCGGCCGAGAAAAACCCCGCGCAGCACGCAGCCCGACACGCGCTCGGGATTCGCCTGCGCATACGCCAGCGCGAGCGTCGATCCCCAAGAACCGCCGAACAGCAGCCAGCGGTCGAGGCCGAGATGGCGGCGCAGCACCTCGATGTCCTCGACCAGGTCCTGCGTCGTGTTGTGCGCGAGGCTGCCGAGCGGGCGCGAGCGGCCGGCGCCCCTTTGATCGAAGATGACCACCCGCCAGAAATCGGGGTCGAAGAAGCGGCGGTGCACCGCGCCCGCGCCCGCCCCCGGGCCGCCGTGCAGGAAGAGCACCGGCCGGCCGCGCGGGTTGCCGACCTGCTCCCAGTACATCACATGCCCGCCCGAGAGCGGCAGGTAGCCGGTCTCGAACGGGCCGATTTCGGGGAAGAGATCACCGCGGGGCATGGTCCGGCGCGGATGGTATAGGTGCGTCGTCGGGGCGAAAACAGGGGAGAAAGGGAGAACGTGGAGCGGCTGTGGGTTTGTGCCGGGGCATTCGCGGGACTCGCGGCGGTGGGGATGGCGGCGGGGGCGGCGCATGGGCTGGAGGGGATCGGCCCGGCGCGGCTGCAGATGGTCCGCAACGCCGTGCAGATGCAGGGCTGGCACGCGCTGGCGCTGCTTGCGGTCGGGTTGTGGGTGCGCCGAGGCGGCGGCTGGGCCGATGCGGCGGGGGCTGCGTTCCTCGCCGGAACGCTCCTGTTTTGCGGCGCGGTCTATGCGCTGGCGCTGGGCGGCTGGCGTTCGGGGCCGCTCGCGCCCGTCGGCGGCACGCTGCTGATGCTCGGCTGGCTGCTGCTCGCGGTCTCGGCTTTACGCGCCTAGACGCGGTGCCATCAACGCCAGCGCCGCGTGCGCGGAACGCACCGCGCCCTCCTGCCAGCCGTTGATCCAGGAGAGATGCTCGCCCGCGAAGAAGAACGGCCCGTCCGGCTTGAGCAACGCGGGATAGTGCGTGCGCCGGGCTTCGGCGCCCCAGTCCGCCCAGGCGCCGAGGCTGAAGGGGATCTTGCTCCATGCGACGGAAACGCCGCGCGTCAGCCATTGCGCCGAGCCAGGGTGCAAAACCTGCAAATCCGCCGCCGTGTCGGCGAGCCGCTGTTCCGGGGTTTTCGCGGCGAAGGCGGTGCCGATCTCGTTCGACCAGATATAGGCACCGACCAGGATACCTTTCGGCTCCTGCAAGCCAGCCGTCGGATACCAGACCTGGGTGATCGGGCGGCTGGTCCAGGAGATGCCGCCGTAGATGTTGCTGTCGAGTTCCCAGAAACGGCGTTCGGCCTGGAACGCGACCTTGACCGCCGGCACGTAGTCCGCGGCGTTGATTGCGTCCGCAACATCGGCCGAGAAATCGGCCGGGATCGTCCGCAGCACGGAAAGGGGCATGGTGATCAGCACGAGCGGCGCCTCGGTGATCTGCGTCACGCCTTCCTTGTCCTGCCAGACGATACGCGCGCCCTCGCCCGCGCGGCGCAGCTCCGTCACCTTTGCCTCGTAGGTGATGCGTCCCATCAGCTTGCGCCCGAACGCCGCGCCGATGCGGCCCATGCCGCCCACCGGCTGCAACATGGTGGGTGCCATCGTCGCCAGCTCGCCCCATTGCATCGGGCCTTGCCAGAAATCCGAGGCCAGGATCGCGCGGAGATCCAGCGGCGGATTGGCCTTGCCGCGCGCGTCCGCTGCACCCGGCGGCTCGGCCCATCCGCTGCGGCTCGATCCGCGATAGACAAGGTCGCGGTCGAGCGCACCGAAGGCGCGCAGGAAGGCGCGCAGCCGCTCCTTGTCCGCCTCCGTCACAGGCTGCGCGAGCGCCGCTTGGTCGATCGCCTTGGCGGCGAGTTCCGCGACATAGCCGCGCGCGTCGTTCACCACGCGGCGGTTGCGCTGCGGCGCACCGCCGAACGCCGCGTCGTCCTGCATCAAGGCGCCGCGGTTGTCGTTGCACATCACCTCCATGCCGACGCCGAGCGCGCGGCAATATGACAGGATGCCTTCGTGATGGTACGGGATACGCGCCGGGCCTGGGTTGAAATAAAGGTTGTCGGCCGGCGTGAAGCGAACGCGCTGCACGCTGTCGGTTTCCTCGATCAGATCGGCCGGGCGCAGCGTCCAATTGCGCCCGCCGGGACGCGCGCGCGCCTCCAGGATCAGCGGATCGAAGCCCGCTTCCAGTAGCTCGTAGGCCGCCACCATGCCGGCGATGCCTGCCCCGATGATCGCGATGCGCCGGTTGTTGCCGAGCGGCAGCGCGGGCGGCCCGGCATAGGCGGAGGGCACCGCCAAGAGCCCCATCGCCGCCATCGTGCGATAGGCCGCCGCGACCCCTCCCGCGCGCCCGACGGCGTGGATCAGGGCGCGGCGGGTGATGGGCGGCGGGGCGGCGGGCATGTGGAACGGCTAGCATGGGCGGGCGGCACGCGGCAGGTTTGAAGCCGCATGCCATGCATGTCATGTAGGCCATGTGATCCGGCTCTGGCGCTGCGGCTCGCGCGCTTCTTCGCTACCTCGGCTGCGTTCTGGCTCAACCTGCAAACCCGCTATGAGCTGGAGCGCGCGCCGGGAGCGGCGCGCACGGATCGAGGCGGAAGTGGACCAGGCCGCCTAGCCGAGCCTTCAGTCCAACCGGGAAGGAAACCGAATGCGCGCATTGCTCCTACTGATCGGCTTGCTGCTGGCGGCAACGATCCCCGCGCGCGCCGTGCCGCAGCATCGCTTGGTAATCCACATCGACAGTGCCGATCGCGAGGTGATGGTGGAGGGGCTGCACAACGCCGCCAACGTGATCGACCTGATGAAATCGCGCCGTGAGACCGTTGCTGTCGAGATCGTCGCCAACGGCTACGGCACGGCAATGTTCATCGAGGAGCTGTCCCCGGTGAAGGACGAGGTGCGGCGCATTCACGCTGACTATCCCTCGGTGGTGATGAGCGCGTGCGGCGTCTCGCTCGCCCATACGGAGGAGGCGCAGAAGCGGAAACTCACCGTGATGCCGGAGGCGCGTGTGGTGCCCTCGGGCGCGGTGCGGATCATGGAGCTGCAAGAGCGGCACTGGGCCTATCTAAAACCGTGAACCGCGTTAGCCCGGTCCCCGGGCGCGCAGCGCGGTGGCGAGCGTGCCCTCGTCGAGCACATCGAGCGCGCCCCCGACCGGCACCCCCTGCGCGAGCCGCGTGACTTTCACTTCCAAGGGACGGATTTGGTCGGCGAGCCAATGCGCGGTCGCCGCGCCATCCACCGTTGCGCCGAGCGCCAGGATCACTTCGCGCACCGCGCCGTTGTGCAGGCGCGCGAGCAAGGGGCGCGCATTGAGATCGTCCGGGCCGACGCCGCCGAGCGCGGACAAGACGCCGCCCAGCACGTGATAGAGCCCGCGATAGATCGACGCCCGCTCCAGCGCCCAGAGATCAGCCACGGTTTCGACGACGCAGATCAGCGCCTGGTCGCGCGCCGGGTCGGTGCAGATCGCGCACGGGTCGCGGCTGTCGAGATTGCCGCAGACGGTGCAGGGGCGCACCGCGCGCGCTGCCGCCGCCATCGCCTGCGCGAGCGGCAGCATCCGCGTCTCGGGTTCCTGCAACAGTCTGAGCGCGACCCGCCGCGCGCTGCGCGGCCCCATGCCGGGCAGCCGCGCCAGCATCGCGATCAGGCGTTCAATCTCGGGACCTCCCATTGCCGTCATGCCCGCGCAGGCGTGCATCCGCGAACCAGGAGGTGCGGCGCGTGGACCCCAGATTTCGCGGAAGTGACCGAGGAGGGCGCGAACGCGATCAAAACGGCAGCTTCATCCCCGGCGGGATCGGCAGGCCAGCGGTTATCGAGGCCATCTCTTCGGCGGCCTTCGCCTCCACCTTGCGCTTGGCGTCGTTGTGCGCCGCCACGATCAGGTCCTGCAGCACCTCCATGTCATCGGGGTTGGCGAGCTTGGGGTCGATCGCGACGCGCTTCATCTCGCCCTTGCCGCTCAGGGTGACGCGCACCATGCCGGCGCCCGCCTCGCCGTCGGTTTCCGACGCTTCGAGCCGGGCCTGCATCTCGGCCATCTTCTCCTGCATCTGCTGCGCCTGCTTCATCAGGCCGGCCAGGTTCTTCATGCGTCCTGCTCCATCTCGTCGGCATATTCGCCATCCGGCGGGGCGCTCCCGGCGTAAGCCGGAACGGATCGGTCCGCATCGGCTCCGTCCGGCTCCGCCGGCAATCCGTAGGCGTCCGCGCGCGCGTCGTGCACCGTCTCGATCCGCGCGCCGGGAAACGCCTCCAGGATCGCGCGCACGAGCGGGTGATCGGCGGCCGCCGCGCGCCGTCCTGCCTCCGCCTCGCTGCCCTGCTCGGCCAATGTGGGTGCGCCTGCGGCCGTCGACAAAGCAATCGTCCAGCGCGTGCCGGTCGCCTCCTGCAACAAGGACGCGAGCCGCGCGGCGAGGTCGCGCGGCGCGGCGGGCTGCGGGCGCAGCTCGATCACCGGCGGGGCGAAGCGGACGAGATGCACCGAGTGCAACAGATGCGCGTGCAGCAGCGCCTCGCGCCGCTCCGCGACCAGCGCCACCACGTCGCGGAATGACGTGAGGCGCGGGGTCGCGTCGGCGGGCGCCGCTTCCGGCACCGCCGCGCCGCCGGCGACCGCACGCGCGCCGCGGCCGCCCGAGCCGCCGGGTGAGGCGGGGGCTGGCGGCGCGTCGGCGGATTGCTGCGTCAGGCGGCGCACGAGCTCGCCGGGCGGCGGCAGGTCGGCGACATGGCAGAGCCGGATCAGCACCATCTCCACCGCCGCCCGCCGGTCGGGCGCCATCTCGACCTCGGAGATGCCCTTCACCAGCATTTGCCAGCCACGGGCGAGCACCGGGACGCTCAGCCGCGCGGCGAGCGCCGTGCCCCGCACGCGCTCGAGCTCCGGCAGCTCGCCGCTCTCCGACAAGGCGGGCACGGATTTAAGCCGCGTCAACGTATGCAGCAGATCCAGCAGATCGGCGAGCATCGCGCCGAGATCGGCTCCGCGCTCATAGGCGCGCTCGGTGATGGCGAGCGCTGCCGCCGGCCGCCCGTCCATGACCGCTTCCAACAGGTCGAACACCGCATCGCGATCGGCGAGGCCGAGCATGTCGGCAACCTGCGCTGCCGTGACGGCACCCTCGGCCATCGCGATCGCCTGATCCAAGAGCGAGAGCCCGTCCCGCACCGAGCCGTCGGCCGCGCGGGCGATCATCTCGAGCGCTGCCGGCTCGGCCTCGACCTTCTCCTCGGCGGCGATGCGGGCGAAATGCCGCGTCAGCTCGCTCACGCGCACGCGGCGCAGGTCGAAACGCTGGCAGCGCGAGAGCACCGTCACCGGCACCTTGCGAAGCTCGGTGGTGGCGAACACGAAGGTCACGTGCGGCGGCGGCTCTTCCAGCGTCTTTAGCAGCGCGTTGAACGCGTTGCGCGAGAGCATGTGTACTTCGTCGATGATGAACACCTTGGCGCGTGCCTGCATCGGGCGGAAGCGCGTCGCCTCGATGATCTCGCGCACGTCGTCGACGCCCGTGCGCGAGGCGGCGTCCATCTCAGTTACGTCGGGATGTCGGTCGGCCAGAATCGCGGTGCAGTTCGGACAGGCGCCGCACGGATCGGCGGTCGGCCCGCCGCTGCCATCCGGCCCCACGCAATTCAGCGCGCGGGCGATGATGCGGGCGGTGGTGGTTTTGCCCACGCCGCGCACTCCGGTCAGCATGAAAGCGTGCGCCACGCGCCCGGTGGCGAAGGCATTGCGGAGCGTCCGCACCATCGCGTCTTGGCCGATCAGATCGTCGAACGTCGCGGGGCGGTATTTGCGCGCGAGCACGCGGTAGGGCGCGGTGGCGGGCAGGGTGTCGCCGAACAGGTCGGGGCCCTTGGGCGCCGGTGGCGCGTCGGTCGATTCGTCCTGGAAGAGGCCGGACATGCGGGGTGCGTAGCCGCCGCGGCGGCGCGTGGGAAGCCGGTTCAGGTGGGAGGCCGGGCGAACGACCCGGGCGGAAACTCGTTGCGGCTGCTTCCTTCCGGACCTGACCGGGTTGGCGAGGCGCCCGTCCGCCGCCGACCTCCCGCGCCCTGATTAGGGCGGGGGCGGGCTCGGGTGCAAGGCCGCGCGGTGAGGGCAACCAGTCGGCTGACATTGCCCGGCCGAATCCAGCATGGCACGGTCACGGCCATCGCACGAGGCCTCACGTGACCCTGATCATCGCTAGCCGTCCCAACGTCTATTCGTCCTCCCCGCTGGATCGCGCCGCGCACCGGCGCGAGGAGGCGGACTGGATCGCGGCGCGAATGGAAGACCCCGAAAGCCTGTTCGTTCCGGTGTGGCGCAGCCGCAATCTGGTCGGCGGCATGGATCAGGGCCGGCCGGAGGCAGTGTATCTCACGGGTGGCGCGGCGGCGGCGCTTAGGATGGCGGGCGGGCCGTGGGCGTTCCTCGGCCTGCTCGATGACCGCGCGGTGTTCGCTGTCGATCTGAGCGCGGAGGAGGATCCGCTGCCGCTCTTGCGCGACGCGGGCGGCGCGTTCGTCGATCTGCGCTCGGTCGGCTGGGGCGTGCCGAACCCCGAGGCCGCCGTGCTCGGCCACGCGCGCGGGCTGATGCACTGGCGCGCGCGGCACCGTTTCTGCGGCGTGTGCGGCGCGCCTTGCGAGCCGCGCAGCGCCGGGCATGTGATGCATTGCACCGCCTGCGAGGCCGATCATTTCCCGCGCACGGATCCGGCGGTGATCATGCTGGTCACGCGCGGCGAGCGAGTGCTGCTCGGCCACTCCAAGCGGTTTCCGCGCGCCAACATGTACTCGACTCTCGCGGGCTTCCTGGAGCCGGGCGAGAGCCTGGAGGAAGCGGTGCGCCGCGAGGTTTTCGAGGAAAGCGGGGTGCGCGTGGGACAGGTCTGGTATCACTCGAGCCAGCCCTGGCCCTTTCCGGGCAACGTGATGCTCGGCTTCTATGCCGAGGGGCTGAGCGATGCGATCGTGGTGGAGGAGGCAGAGCTGATCGACGTGCGCTGGTTCGATCGCGCGCAACTTCGCGATCCCGAGGCACACGGCTTCGCTTTGCCGCGCGTCGATTCGATCGCACGCCGGCTCATCGAGGACTGGCTCGCGGCGGGTTGAGCCCATGCCCGATTTGATGACGATCGGCTACGAGGGCACGACGATCGAGGCGGTGCTGGACACGCTGCAAGCGGCCGGCGTGAAGCTGCTGATCGACGTGCGCGCGGTGGCCGCCTCGCGCAAGCCGGGCTTTTCCAAGCGCCAGCTCGCGGCGGGGCTGGATGCGCGCGGCATCGCCTATGTGCATCTGCAACCGCTCGGCACGCCGAAGCCGGGGCGGGACGCGGTGCGCGCGGGCCATCCCGAACGGATGGAAGTGATCTACGCTGCGCACATGAAGGGGGATGAGCCGCAGGCGGCGCTCGCGGAGGCGGCGCAGCTCGCGCGCCGCACGCCCTCTTGCCTTCTGTGCTTCGAGCGCGATCCCGCGCATTGTCATCGCCGGCTGGTCGCGGCGATGATCACAGCGAAGACGGGCCAGAAGGTGCGCGACCTGTTCGCCGCCTGAACGGGGAGGAAAGCGGCATGAAGGTCGGCATCCAGTTCTTCCCCGATGTCGGCCCCAACGAGAAATCCGGCCGTGACTACTGGCAGGAGGCGCTGGCGCTCGTCGATCTCTGCGACCGCTACGGCTACAGCCATGTCCGCACGGTCGAGCATTATTTTCACCGCTACGGCGGCTACAGTCCGAACCCGATGCTGTTCCTCGCCGCCGCCGCGCAGCGCACGCGGCTGGCGCGCCTCGTCACCGGCGCGGTGCTGCCGGCATTCAACAATCCGCTCAAGCTCGCGGGCGAGATCGGGATGCTGGATGCGCTCTGTGACGGGCGGCTGGACGTCGGTTTCGCGCGTGCCTTCCTGCCGCACGAGTTCGCCCGCTTCGGCGTGAAGCTGGACGACAGCCGCGCGCGTTTCGAGGAAGGCGTAGAGCAGGTGCGCCTGCTCCTGGAAAACGAGGTAGCGACGCACGCGGGGCAGTTCCATGCCTTCGCCGGCGTGAGTTCCTTGCCGCGCCCAACGCAGACGCCGCGCCCGCCCTTTTACATCGCCGCACTCGCGACCAAGGAGAGCTTCGAGTGGGCCGGCGCGGCGGGGTATGGGGTGATGGCGATCCCGATGGCGGGCGGCGCGATGGCGGAGCTGCTGGCCGCCTATCGCGCGGCGCGCGTAAAGGCGGGGCATGAGGGGCCGGGCACGGTGATGCTCGCGTTCCACATGTTCTGCCACGAGAGCCAGGCGGAGGCCGAGCGCATCGCGCGCGGCCCGCTCGAACGCTATCTCCGCTCGCTGGTGGAGGCGGCGTCGGAGTGGATGGCGGGCGCGGCGTCGGCGGACTATCCGGGCTACGACAAGGTGATCGCAGCGCTTTCGCGCGAGACCTTCGAGACCCAGGTGGAAAAGAGCGCCGCCTGGGTCGGCACGCCCGCGCGGATCATCAACACCGCACGGCGCTATGCCGCCGAGGTGGGCGGGTTCGAGATCGCGTCCTTGCAGGTCAATTTCAACGACATCGGCGTGCAGGATGCCGAGGCCTCCATGCGGCTGTTCGGGGAGTGCGTGCTGCCGCGGCTGACGGAGGTTTGAAAGTCCTGGACATCCCAACTCATTTTCGCCTGTATTCACGGCAGCATCTGGATGAGCGCCGATGAATACACAAGCACGCTGTGTCATGAGCAAGGTTCCCGCGGTCACCCTGGTCTTCTGGATTGTCAAGATCGCCGCGACGACCCTTGGCGAAACAGGCGGCGATACCGTCAGCATGACGATGGACCTTGGCTATGTCGCCGGGTGCGCGATCTTCCTGGTGCCGCTTGTGCTGCTTGTCGCGGCGCAAATCCGCGCGGCGCGGTTCAATCCGTTCCTCTATTGGGCGGCCATCGTTGCCGCAACCCTGTTCGGCACCACCGCGGCCGATTTCTTCGACCGCTCGCTCGGCATCGGCTACACTGGTGGCTCGCTTGCGATCTTCGCCTGCCTGATGGCCACGCTCGGCATCTGGTATATGGCGAAGGGCACGCTCGCGGTGGAGTCGGTCGCCGCGCCGGATACCGAGATCTACTACTGGATCGCGATCACCTTCTCGCAGACGCTGGGCACGGCGCTCGGCGACTGGACCTCCAACGTCGCCGGTCTTGGCTTCGGGGGCGGGGCGATGTTCTTCGTCGCGTTGCTGGCGGTGCTCGCGGTGCTTTACTATACGACCCGCGTCTCGCGCGTGTTCCTGTTCTGGGCGGCGTTCATCCTCACCCGCCCGCTTGGCGCCACGTTCGGCGATTTGTTGGACAAGCCGCTCAACGCGGGCGGCATGGACATCAGCCGGCCGCTGATCTCGCTCGCCATCGCGGCCTTCATGGCTGTCTGCCTGCTGTTGCTGCCGCAGCGCGCGGGGCGCCACCCCGGTGCGCCGGAGGGCGCGCTCGGCTGAGGCCGCTCAAGCGTTGGCGGCCGCCTCCCACCACGGGCAGACGCCGCTGAGCTTGGTGTAGTTGCCCTCGACCACCTGAATGGGCGCGCGGCGCCCTTCGGGCGGCGGGGGCGGCGCATGATTAGGCGCCGGGCCGTCCCCGGCGACGCTCCGCATCAGCCCGTCATGGCCCCAGAAGCTTGCCAGCGTATCGAGCTCCTGCGGCCGCCAGTTGGCGGGATCGACCTCGCGCGCGCCCCAGCCATACTCGACCAGGAAATCCGACGGCGTCCGCATGTAGAACGAGGTCATGTAATCATTGTGATGCCGCCCGAGCGTCACCGCCACGCGGTCCTTCGCGCCGAGCGCGATGTCGTAGCCCTGGCCCACATCGTCGAGCGAATAGAGCTCCATCATCAGATGGTGCATCCCCTGGCGGCGGTGCTCGAACAAGGCGAGGCTGTGATGGCGCGAGTTGACGTGCAGGAACACCGCCTTGACCACCGGGTTACGCATGAAATCGCTGATGCGGAAGCCGAGCAGGTCGCGGTAGAAGCCGAGCGCACGGTCGAAATCCGCCACCGTCAGCACCGCGTGACCGAGCCCGAGCGGCCCGGCGCGGAAGCCCGAGATGTTGCGCCCGGGACGGAACGGCTCGTCGGTCAGCATCGGGCCGTGAAACGCCTCCAGCCGGTTGCCGTCGGGATCGCGGAACGAGATCAGCGCCCGCACGAAGCGCCGGTCGGCCAGCGCGGCCGCTTCGCGCCGCACCGGGGTCTCCGCTGCCTCCAGCCGGGCGGCGAGCGCATCGAGGGCCGCCGCGTCCGTCACCTCCCAGCCGAAGAAGCGTTCGGCACCGCTGGTTTCGGCTTCGGCAATCAGGCGCTGGCGGCGGTCGTCCATGCGGAAGGTGCGGACCGTGGC
Source organism: Acetobacteraceae bacterium (assembly GCA_035685165.1). GTDB lineage: Bacteria > Pseudomonadota > Alphaproteobacteria > Acetobacterales > Acetobacteraceae > DATFDN01. Next base: position 151,545 of record DASRBI010000009.1, on the reverse strand, counting down.
GCCGCCGTCGACCTGCTGCAATCCGAGCTGGCGGAGGGCGAAATCGGACCAGTCATCGAGCTTCGTCGAGCCGATACCGACATATCCGAGCGCGGTGATGCTCATGGAGCAGTCCTCCCCGGCCCCGACGGCCGGGGCGATCATGTGGTTGGAGAGCTTATCCTGGCCGGGGCACGAAGCCCAACATGCTTTGAGCGGGTGAAAGGGCGCGAGCAGGCAGGCCGACGGCTCGCGCTGGTGATTCCGCAGCAGCATTCAGCGCAAACACTCGCCTTGTGATCGTCTGCCCCATTACGCCTCGCATTCGGCCATTTCCTGCCAGCGTCGTTTTGCCGCCGTCGTTTTGCCGCCCGGGCTGCCGGTCGCTGGTGAGGTCCTGACGAGTCATCTCCGCGGCATCGACGTGCTGGCACGACCCGTCCGCCACGCGGGTGCAGGCGTGCCGAGGGAGGTAACGCGGCAGGTTCGGGCAATGCTTGATAGATTCATCACGATCTGGGTCTGCCGCGCCATCAGCCCCATGCCGCCCCGAACTTGTTGCTGCGGGGGAACCCGTTCGGTGGCAGGTGCCCGGCTTGGCCGCGATCGCCGCGCCAGGGTTTTAGGTCGGTCTCCAACCGCGTGCGCCCGCCGGAGCGCCAGCTCAGCCCTTCGCTCAGGCTGAACACGCGCGCGTCCGACAGGCCGCCGTCCTTGTAGCGTTGCAGGATGACGCCGCTGCCGCGCGGCAGCTCCGGCACTTGCTCCAGCGGAAACACCAAGAGCTTCCGGTTCTCGCCGACGACCGCGACATAATCGCCGTCGGCGGGCACGCAGACCGCCGCCTCCTCGCCGGCGCGGAGGTTGAGGATCTGCTTGCCGGTGCGCTTCTCCGCCATCAGTTCGGACGCCTGCACCAAGAAGCCGCGCCCGCCCGCGGAGGCGACCAGATAGCGCGCGCCCTCCGCGGGGACGAACAAGGCGAGCGCGTCGGCGCCGTTGCCGAAATCGGCGAGCAGCCGCACCGGCTGGCCGTCGCCGCGGCCGCGCGGCACGTCGGCGGCCTTGATCGTGTAGGCGCGGCCGTTGGTGGCGAACAGGCACAGCCGGTCGGTCGTTGAACACGGAACCAGCAGCTTCAACCGGTCTCCTTCCTTGAAGCGCAATTCCTCCGGATCGACCACGCCGCCCTTGAGCGCGCGGATCCAGCCCTTTTCCGACAGGATCACGGTGATCGCCTCGCGCTCCACGAACGCCTCGGTCGCCACCTCCACCGCTGGCGGCGGCGTGCCGATCGTGGTGCGGCGTGCCCCCAGCGGCCCATCTGCGAAGCGCGTGCGAATCTCGCCGAGTTCGGCGGCGACCTTCTCCCAGCGCAGCTTCTCGCTGCCGAGCAGGGCATGAAGCTCCTTCCGCTCGCGCGCCAGCGCCTTGTGCTCCTTCCTGATCTCCATCTCCTCGAGTTTGCGGAGACTGCGGAGCCGCAAGTTCAGCACCGCCTCGGCCTGCACGTCGGTCAGCTTGAACCACTGCATCAGGCGCGGCTTCGGCTGCTCCTCCTCGCGGATGATGCGGATCACCTCGTCGAGGTTGAGATAGACGATCAGGTAGCCGTCCAGCACCTCCAGCCGCCGCTCGATCGCGGCGAGCCGGTGACGCGAGCGGCGGGCCAGCACCTCCTGGCGGTGATCGAGGAAGGCGCGCAGCACCTCCTTCAACGTCATGACACGCGGGGTGCGGGTGGCATCGAGGACGTTCATATTGAGCGGGAACCGCTGTTCGAGCGCGGTGGCACGGAACAGCGTCTCCATCAGCACCTCGGGATCCACGCCGCGGGTGCGCGGCTCGAACACGAGCCGGACCTGCTCGGTGCTCTCGTCATGCACGTCGCCGAGCAGCGGCAGCTTGCGCTCCTCCATGAGCTGGGCGATCTGCTCGATCAGCCGCGCCTTCTGCACCTGATAGGGAATCTCGGTGACGACAATTTTCCAGGCGCCGTACTTGCCGCTTTCCACCGCCCAGCGCGCGCGCACGCGAAAGCCGCCGCGCCCGGTTTCGTAGGCGCTCAGGACCGAGGCCGCGTCTTCCACCAGAATCCCGCCCGTGGGGAAATCTGGTCCCGGCATGTGCGCGAGCAGATCGGCCACGGAAGCATCCGGGTGCGCGATCAGATGAATCGCGGCGGCGCAGATTTCGGCGGCGTTGTGGGGAGGAATCGAGGTCGCCATGCCGACCGCGATCCCCGTCGCGCCGTTGGCGAGCAGATTGGGAAACGCGCCGGGCAGCACGACCGGCTCGCTTTCCTCGCCGTCGTAGGTGGGGCGGAAATCGACCGCGTCCTCCTCGATACCCGCCAGCATCGCCTGCGCGACCGAGGTGAGCCGCGCCTCCGTGTAGCGCATCGCCGCCGGGTTATCGCCGTCGATGTTGCCGAAATTGCCCTGGCCTTCGACCAGCGGATAGCGCGCGGCGAAATCCTGCGCGAGCCGCACCAAGGCGTCATACACTGCCACGTCGCCGTGCGGGTGGAACTTGCCGATCACGTCGCCCACCACGCGCGCGCATTTCTTGAAGCCGGCGGCCGGATCGAGCTTCAACAGGTGCATGGCGTAGATCAGGCGCCGATGCACCGGCTTCAGCCCGTCGCGCACATCGGGCAGCGAGCGCGACATGATGGTGGACAGCGCGTAAGCGAGATAGCGTTCCGACAGCGCATCGGCGAGGCGCGTGTCCTCGATGCGCCCGACCTCATCGGGCATTGGCAAGCGACTCCTCCGCCGCGGCCAGCGCGGCGACGCGGTCATAGAGCATCAGCCGCGCCTGCGGCACCCCGCGATGGCGCTGACCGAAGGCGTCGCGCGCGAGGAAATGGCCGGTGAGGCGCAGTCCGTCGCGCCAGTCCGCCGGCGTGCCGGGATCCTCGGGGTCGCTGAGCAGGGGCGGCAGGCGCAGCAGGCGCGATTCCCACACGCCGGCGGCCGCGCGCGCGACGGCGCGGCCGGTGCGCGGGGAAACGAAGGCAAGCTCCTCGGTCGCACCCGTCAGTGCGCAGGCGGCGAGATCGAGGCCGAAGCCGAGATCGCCGAGCAGCGCCGCTTCCCAGCGGATCAGGTCGGCAATCCCGGCCGTGGAATCGGCAAGCGCGGCGACCAGCGCGGCGAGATGGCGGAACAGTGCGGGATGCGGTGCGCGCTCAGGCAGCGCGTCGGCGGCAACCGCGCAGCTTGCGGCGAGGGCGGCAAGGGCGAGGCCGTTGCCCATGACGAGCGCCGCCGCCGGATGCACGAGCTCGGCCGAGAGCACACCGAGCTGCTCTTCGAGCCGCGCCATCCAGCGCGCGCGCACGAGGTTGCCCGGCTGCCAGATGGCCGATTGCGCGCGCGAGAACCCGCCGCGGGCGAGCCCGCGGAACACCCCGTTCGCTTCGGTGAACACCGTGGCGATGGCGCCGCCCTCGCCATAGGCCCGCGCGTCCAGCACGATGGCGGGCGCGTCCCAATCCATGCGCCGCAATCCTTCCGGCTTCGTTCGGTTCCAATGAAGGCCGCTGGCAAGCAAGGATAAGGGCGCTACCGCGCCGCTTCAACGGCAGCTTGCACGTTGTAACAGCCCGGCGCGCGTGCGAGCATGGGCGCGCAACGGGGAGCGCCGCGCATGGCCGCAAAGGCGAGCGACATCGTCAGCGTGGCTATCCATCCGTCGATCGGCGTTTGCCGCGTCGGCAACAGCGCCGACGAATACTTCCTGGGGCCGGAGGTCACCGACCCGCCCCCGGCGCCGCCCGGCTTTTATCGCGAGAAGGGCAGCGGCGCGGTGAAGCGGCAGGGCGCGCGGTTCCGCATTTACGGCTACAACGCCGCGGGCACGGCGGTGAAGGAAATCACCGCCGCTGACGGTGAAATCACCTGGACGGTGCATCTCGCCAATAAGAAGGCCGCGTGGTTCCAATTCCAGGTCGCGCAGGACATTCCCGAGGCGGCGGCGGCGCCGACCATGTATCTCCGCAACGCGACGATCGGGGATCGCGCGGCGCTGGCCATCGATCCCGGTCCGCGCCGCATCGAAGGCGCGGGCAAGTCGGGGCGAGACTACGCGTTCGACAGCGGCCGGTTCATGGGCAAGCAAGTCTATCTCGGCGAGCTGCGAACCGACGAGGCGGGCCGGCTGATCGTGCTCGGCGGGCATGGCAAGTCGGCCTCCTACACCGGCAGCATGGCGGTGACGTTCGCCAACAATGACGGTTGGCATGATGATACCGCCGATGGGCCGGTGACGGCGACGGTACGGCTCGGCGGGCGAACGCTGACGGCGCTGCCGGCCTGGGTGGTGGTCGCGCCGCCCAACTTCGCGCCCGACCAGAAATCGGTCCGCACGCTTTGGGATCTGCTGCGCGACGGGGCGATCGCGGCCGGGACGCTGAAGGCGCCGGTGCGGCCTTCCTTCCGCGACGACATCGCGCCGATTTTTCAGCGGCTGTCAGCGCTGCAATGGGTCAACGCCGGCTATGCGGCGATGTTCGGCTTCGGCGGCACGGCGGAGTTGGGCGGGGCCGCCTCCTTGCAGCGGCTCGGCCGGCCATCGCCCGATGAGTCGGCGATGCGCGCGGCGATCGTCATGCAGTTCCGCGTGGCGGCGCGCGATCTCGGCTCGCCTGTGCCCTGGCCCTATCATTATGGGGATGCGATGGCCGTGCCGGCGCCGTCCACGCCCAACGCCTTCACCACGCTCACGCCGACGCAGATGAGGTTCCTCAACCAATGGGCGGCGGGCGATTTCACGGCGGACTATGACCCCGGCTGGACGCCGCCCGCCAAGATCGAGGATCTGCCGGTGGCGGCGCAGCCCGACATGCTCGATCGTGCCGCGCTCGATTTCTGCCTCGCCGATGCGTTCCATCCGGGCTGCGAGATGACATGGCCGATGCGGAGCGCCAGCATCTACATGGCGCCGTTCCGCATCCTGCACGCTGCGGCCGGACATCCCGAGCCTTCGTATGGGCTGGTCTTCACGAGCGACATGCTGACCGGTCCGATATTCGCCGGCCAGTACCCGGGCGGGCTCACGCGCTGGATGGCGGTGCCGTGGCAAACCGACACCGCGAGCTGCCGCTCCGCCTATGGCACGGCACAGCAGACCTTTGGCCCCTATCTGCCGACCTTCTGGCCGGCGCGCGTGCCGAACGACGTGTTGACCGAGGCCGACTACGAGATCGTCATGGACAAGTCGAAACCGCTGCACGAACGCCGGGAAGCGTTCGGCCGGCGGCTGAAGTGGAACCGCGTGATCGACAATGGCACGTCGTTCGGGCGCATCAACAACCTCGCCGCCGACTTCGCACAGATGGGAATTGTTGAAACACGCGCCGGGCCGGCCGACGACCCTGATTTTCCGGCGCGGATCGGGGTGGAGGACGTGGCGCCGAAGCCGGCCTCGCAGCCGATGCCGGTAACGCCCAACGCCGCCGACCCGCACGATGCGAGCGAGGCTGCCAAGCTCAACCGCTTCCCGCATGGGCTCGCGATCCTCGCCCGTCTCTGAGTGCGACGTACTGATCGCCGGCGCCGGCCCGGCCGGCGCCGCGGTCGCGATCGCGCTGGCGGCGCGCTTTCGGGTGGTGGTGGTGGAGCGCGCGCCGGCCGCGCCGTTCCGCTACGGCGAGGCGCTGGCGGGCGCGGCGCTGCCGCTGATCGACGCGCTCGGGGCGCGCGCTGCATTCGAGGCGCAGGGTCATCGCGTCTGGCAGGGCAACCGCACGGTTTGGAACGGGGTGGCGGGCGAGACCGATTTCCTCACCGATCCTCTCGGCTGCGGCCGGCATCTCGATCGCGCCGCGTTCGATGCATTGCTGCGGAACACCGCGGCGCTGCGCGGGGCGGTGCTGCGCTGCCCGGCGCGGATTACGGAGGTGACGCGCGAGGGCGGCGGCTGGCAGGCGCGGGTCGCTTCAGGCGCGGCGAGCGAGACTGTGCGCGCGTGGTTACTGATCGACGCCACCGGGCGCGCGGCCGCCTTGGCACGCCGCCTCGGCGCGCGCCTGACGCCGTCGGACCGGTTGATTTGCATTTGGAGTTGCTCCGAGGGTGCCGCGGGAGGAGCCGGGTTCAGCGCGACCGAGGCAACCGAGGACGGGTGGTGGTACGCGGCCCCGGTGCCGGACCAGCGGCGCGTGCTCGCGTTCCATACCGATGCCGACCTGCCGGCGGCGCGCGCGGTGCGCGATCCCGTGCACTGGCCGGCGGGTGCGCGCGTCGGCGTGGTTGCCGCGAATTCGGCCGTGCTCGAACCCTGCGCCGGCGCGGGCTGGCTTGCCGTGGGCGATGCCGCGGCGGCGCGCGATCCGCTCGGGGCGCAGGGGCTTTACCATGCGCTGTTCACGGCGCGGGCGGCGGCCGAGGCGGCGGAAGACTATCTGCGCGGCGCGCGCGATTCTTTAAGTGCGTACGCCACGATGATCGCGGCCGGGCAGCGCGCATATCAGCAGGGACTCGCCTGGACCTATGCGCAGGAGCGGCGCTGGCCGGAGGCGCCGTTCTGGCGGCGGCGCCGTGAACAGGCACGCCGCTACCACTCCAAATTGCCCGCGAGCGGCGCAAGCTCGTAGCCGGCGCGGGCCCATGCCTCGCGTCCGCCGCGGTACCAATAGACATTGCGGTAGCCGAGCGCGATCAGCCGCAGCACGAGGTTGCGCGCGCCCCAACGTTCGGAGTTCCAGCCGTAAGCGATGATCGGCCGGTCGAGATCGCCGTTCGTCACGCCGAGCACGGCGCGGCCGAGACGGGGCTGAAATTCGTCCGTCACGCTCTCGCCCACCGAGCCGATGTCACGGATGCGGATTGAGCCCGGGATCGACAACGGGCCGGAGTTGATGTCGAGTAGCACGGGGTTCTCGCGCGCGATCAGCTCTTTCACATCCGGTGTGCGGATCACCTTCCCGCCCGGCACGGCGGTCGGTGTCTGGCCGTTGGCCGGCCCGCCGCGGGCGGGGATGTGCAGCTCGGCGGTGGAGGGGATGCCCCAGTCGGCGTCTTCTTCCGCATGGTCGCGCATCCCGGCCTCGCGCAGCGCGCCCTCGATCGTCGCCATCTGCGCCGCGACAGGCGCACTGAGCGCGACGCTCGAATAATAGCCCACGGTGCGCCAGGGCGAGAGCCGGGTCGCCTTCGCCATGCTGGCGCGCGCCAGATCGTCCCGGCCGGTGAGCACGTAGGCGGCGGCCATCATGCGATACTGATGGGCCTTATTCTCGTCGAAATTATCCGGGTGTACCTCCAGCGCGCGCTTGAACCACGCCAGCGCCTCCTCCGGCTTGCCGGAGGTGAGCAGCGCGATGCCGACCGCGTAGTAGGCCGACCAGATATTGGGATCGCGCGGATTGAGGCGGATATGCCGCAAATGCAGCGTGCTTGCTTCCTCGAACTGACCGAGATGGCTCAGGCTGTCGGCGAGCGCGGCGTAAGCGTTGGAGGCGTTGGCATTCATTGCCAGCACGCGGCGGAAGGCGGCGACCGCCTCCGGCCAGCGTTCCTGCTCGTGCAAGAGGTGTGCGCGCGCGGCGAGCACCTCCAGCGAGCCGGGCTGCTGCTGCTCGGCGCGCTCCACAAGCTCCTCCGCGCGCTCGAGGTTGGTACGGCGCGGGGTATTGATGAAATGCTGGTGCCGCGTCAGCACGTCGGCCAGTCCGATCAGTGCCGGCACGCTGGACGGGTCGATCTCCAGCGCGCGTTCGTAGCATTGCTGCGCCTCGGCCGCGCGCTCCGCATTGAACGGCTGGTTGAGCAGCGCGCGGGCGTGCAGCACGAGGTCGAATGCATCGGGATCGCCCGCGGCCAGCCGTTCCGGGCGGCTGATCTCGAAGCTCACCATCTGCATGCCGAGCGCCGCCTTGATCCGCTGCGCCACGTCGTCCTGGCCGGACGAGAGGGTGGCGATGTCTTCGTCGAACCGCTCGGCCCACACGGTCTTGCCGGTGTCGGTCGATTCCAGCCGCACGTTCACGCGCAGCACCGAACCGAGCCGGCGGATGCTGCCCTGCACGAGATAGCGCACGCCGAGCTCGCGCCCCACCTGACGCACGTCCACCGTCTTGCCGCGATAGGTGTAGGCGGATTCCGAAGCGGTGACGAACGCATCGGGCAGGTGCGAGAGATCGGTGGCGAGATCGTCGGTAATGCCGTCGGCGAGATAGTCGTCGGCCTCGTCGCGTCCGATGTTGCGGAACGGCAGCACGGCGAGCGAGAGGCGCGGGGCGCTCGCTAGGCTGAGGTCCGGCATCGCCAGTGAGGGCTGTGCTTGCGGCGGCGCGGCGGCAAACAATGCTCCGGCGAGGCGCTGCAAGCCGCCGAGCAGGCCCGTTGACTGGCGCGCGGCTGGGTGAGCTGGAGCTGCGGGCGTGCCGGCAGGCGGTTCGGCGACCCCCGCCAGGCGCGCCGCCGCCGCGTCCACCGTGACGACATAGGTCTCGATCGGCCGCGCGATGTTCTTGTAGCGCACCTCGCCGAGCGGGCGGAACTCGGCCTTGATCTGCGAGACGACGTGATCGCGCACGCTGCGCGCTACAGCGACACATCCGGGCGGGCAGATCGCCTGGATGCGCGCGGCGATGTTTACCCCGTCACCGAAAATATCGCCTTCGTCCGGCAGCACGTCGGCGATGTTGATGCCGATACGGAAGCGCAGCTTGCCCGATCCGTGCGCGTCGAAATCCCGCATCTTTCCCTGGATCGCAATGGCGCAACGTACGGCAGCGACCACGCTCGCGAACTCGGCGAGCACGCTGTCGCCGGCGGTGTTGGCGATTCGGCCGCCGTGCCGCTCGATCTCCGGGCGCAGGAGCTGGCGGCGGATCGCCTGCAGGGCGCTGAGCGTCGCCTCCTCGTTTTCGCCCATCAGGCGGCTGTAGCCGACGAGATCGGCGTGCAACACGGCGATCAGCCGGCGTCCGCCCGGCGCCGCATGGGTGTCCGGCGGCGGCTCGGTTCCATGGGGATCGGTCTCGGCGCGCGACACAATCGCCCTTTCAGACGGCGTCCGCGCGAAAAAGCGCGGCCGAATCGCGGTGCATGGCTTTACGCTCCCAGGCGCCCGTCGCTAGCGTTGCGGCCATATTGTGCCGGAGCGGCTGGGCCCGCAAGGAATCGCCTTTGCACGACGTTCCATGAGCGGCCGCATCCGGCTCGACGCGGCGACGCGGCTGGTGTGCCTCGCCCGCGCCGTGCTGTGTGACTCGATTGCCCAGGGTGCGCCGGCGCCGCGCGCGCGGGAAGCGGCGGGCGCGCGCTGTCGCGTGAATGTCACGGTGATCACCGCAGCTTGCGTGCGCGCCTCCATGTCGGGGCGCGGCACCTCGCTCGCGGAGGCGGTGCGCGTCGCCGCTCGGCACGCCGCCGCCGACCGAAGGTTCGGGGCACCGCTCTCGGTTGCCGAGCTGGCGCGTGCCCGGGTGGAGGTGTGGATTTGCCGCAGCACCGCTGCGCTGCGTAGCCTGCGCGGGCTCGATCTCGGCCTGCACGGCGTCGAGCTGCGCCGCGGCCGGCGCGGCGCCTATTTCAAGCCGTCGGTCGCGCTGACGCAGAATTATGGGCGCGCGGATCTGCTGCTGGAGCGGCTGTGCCTGAAAGCAGGGCTCGAGCGCGAGGACTGGCGCGCGCCGGACACGCTGATCCGCCGCACGATCTGGGAGCATTTCACCGAAGCCGGGCCGAACAGTTCTTCGGTGGTGCAGCTTGCGCGCCTGCGCCCGGTGGATGTGCCGGCACTCAATGCGGCGGCCTTGCGAGAACGCATCCGGTGGGCGGCGGCGCGGCTGGTCAACGCGCAGCAGCCCGACTGGCTGTTCCTGTATCAGTATCATCCGTTCCGGCCGCTGACGCAGCCGCCGGCGCCGCAACTCGTGCGGCAGGCGGGCACCGCGTTCGGGCTGGCGCGCGCCGCGGCGCTGGGCGACGCGGCCGCGGCCAGGGCGGCGCTCCGTGCGGCCGAGGCGCTGCTCGGCTTGGCGGTACCGGGCGCGGGCGGCGGGCTGCATCTTGCGAACGGAAAAGACCCGGCGCCGCTCGGCGCCGGTGCGCTGCTATCCGCGGCGCTGGAACTGGCGGATGCCGACGGGCGGTTGGCGCGGGCGCGGGAGAGTTTGCGCGCGGGGCTATTGGCGCGGCAGACGGCAGAAGGCGCGTTCCTTTGCCATACCGACAGCGTCAGCCCCGAGGCGGACGGCGCCGCGCAGGACTTCTTCCCGGGCGAGGCGATGATGGCGCTTGCGCTCGCGCTGTCGCACGCGGCGGCGGAGGTGCGTCCCGCGCTGCGGCGGGCGTTCGCCTATTACCGCGCGCATTTCCGCCGCGCGCCCGCGACCGCCTTCATCGTCTGGCAGACCGAGGCGGCGCGGCTTTATCTCGATTGGCTGCGCGCGCACGATCCAGGAAGCCCGGAAATCGCCGCGCTGACGAGGGTCGTTTTCGCGATGATCGACTGGCTGCTGCCGCTGCAGCTTGATGAGGCGAGCGCGCGGCACCCGCACTTCGCGGGCGGCTTCGCGCGCGGCCATCCGCCCGGCTATTCGAGCGCGGTGTTCACCGAGGCGGTGGCACTCGGTGCGGGCATCGCTGCGCGGGCGGGCGATGCGCGGCGGGCGCGCCGCTACGCGGCAGCGGCGCGGCGCGGCTTGCTGTTCACCATGCGGCTGCAGATCGTGCCGGAGACGGCGTTTCTGTTTCCCGAACCCGCGCTGACGGTGGGCGGCACGACGGCGAGCCTCTCCGATCTCACCATCCGCTGCGACTTCGACCAGCACGCGATAACGGCGTACGCGGCAGGGCTGGGATTATGCCGAGGCTAACGCGCCGGCTCGCCGGACTCGGTTTCGGTCGGACATAGCACTCGTGCCGACGGGCGTCGACGTGGACAGGAAGAGAGCCTGATGTCAGCTGGTCAATTCAAGACTCAGGTTGCCCTGAAAAACCGGATCGCACTCACCCTCACAACAGTGCGAGGTGAGCTCTCGACATTCCAATTTGAAGGATATTACCGCACCTAAGTGGGATCATGTAAGTAGCTTTGCCCCGTCACGCACAGAGCATATGTCGCGCGTAAGCGAGATTGGCCGGAAGCAAGATCGCGATGGGGGCATCTGGTTCCGACAGCTACGAATCCGGCTCGGCCCGGCTCCCGTGCTCGCTTGCCGCCTGCGCGCCGCTCTGTGCATCATCCGCGCAGAGCCGGAGGAAACGATGCCCGAAATTTTCGACCACATCATCGTGGGCGGCGGGTCGGCAGGGTCGGTGCTGGCGCACCGGCTGTCGGCGCAAAGCAGCCGGCAGGTGCTGCTGTGCGAGGCTGGGCAGGATACGCCGCACGGCAAGGTGCCGCCGGAGATTCTCGACTCGTATCCCGGCACCGCCTATCTCAACCCGCGCTTTCACTGGACCGAGCTCAAGGTCACGACCGAGGTCGAGCCGCATAACCGGCCCGACGCGCCGCGTCCCCCGCGGCGGAAATACGAGCAGGCGCGCGTGCTCGGCGGCGGCTCCTCGATCAACGGCCAGCTCGCCAATCGCGGCGCGCCGACCGACTATGACGAATGGGAGGCCCGCGGCGCGCGCGGCTGGAACTGGAACGCCGTGCTGCCCTTCTTCAAGAAGGTCGAGCGCGACATGGATTTCGGCGGCGACTGGCACGGCACCGAGGGCCGCATTCCGGTCCGCCGCATCTTCCCCGATCTCTGGCCCGAGCACGCCAAGGCGGTGGCGGAAGCGTTCCGGCAATCCGGGTTCGACTATATCGAGGACCAGAACGGGGAATGGCGCGACGGATATTTCCCGATCACCATCTCCAATCTTTACGAGCGGCGCGTCTCGGCGGCGATCGGCTATCTCGATCCGGCGACGCGCCAGCGACCCAACCTGGCGATTTCAACGGAAACCCAGGTGACGGGGCTCATCTTCGAGGGGCTGCGCTGCGTCGGCGTGGAGGCGCTGGTGGCCGGGCGGCCGACCGAGTTCCGCGCCCGCGAGGTGATATTGTCGTCGGGCGCGATCCACTCACCCGCGCATCTCTTACGTGCGGGCATCGGTCCCGCCGCCGAGCTGCGCGCGCGCGGGATCGAGGTGCGCGCCAACCGCGCGGGCGTCGGGCAGCGGCTGATGGACCATCCGGCCGTGGCGGTGGCGGCCTGGATCAAGCCGCACGCGCGCATCATCCAGGACTGGACGCGCCGGCACATCTTCACCGGCCTGCGCTACTCGACGAAAGCCGTGCCGGGCGTGCCGCGCGGCGACATGCTGCTCGTCGTCACCAGCAAGAGCTCCTGGCACGCAGTCGGCGAGCAGATCGGCTCGTTCATCGTCAGCGTCTATAAGACCTATTCGGAAACCGGGCAGGTGCGGCTCGCCTCCGCCGACTGGCGGGACGAACCCGAAGTCGCGTTCAACCTTCTGTCGGACCGGCGCGATCTGGAGCGGCTGATGGAGGGCGTGCGGATGGCGGCGGCGCTGCACGCGACCGAGGCGATGCGCGCCGTGACCGAATACCCGTTTCCCGCGAGCTACAGCGACAAGGTGCGCCAGGTCGGGCTGAACAACCGCAAGAACAAGCTGCTGACCGACGCGGTGGCGAAGCTGCTCGACGGGCCGGCGTCGCTGCGCGGGGCGCTGATCCGCAAGCTGATCATGGAGGGCTTCACGCTGGAGGGGATCCTCGCCGACGAGGAGCAACTGGAGGCGTTCTGCCGCAAGGCGGCGGTCGGCGTGTGGCACGCCTCGTGCTCTTGCCGGATGGGCGCGGAGGACGATCCGATGGCCGTCACCGATCCGGCCGGGCGGGTGTACGGCGTGGATGGGCTGCGCGTGGTGGACGCTTCGATCTTCCCGGTGGTGCCGTGCGCGAACACCAACTTCCCGGTGCTGATGACGGCGGAGAAGTGCGCGCAGGCGATTTTGGAAGGGGCGTGAGCTAGTCCCCGGCCGGCGTCGGCTCCAGGTGCCCGTACAGCAGGCGCGTGACACGCTTCATGCTGAGCCCCTGCACCACCACCGTGAACAGCACCACGCCGTAGCAGATCGCGAGCAACTGATCGCGCCAGGGCGAGTCAGGCAGATTGAGCGCCAGCGCCACCGAAATCCCACCGCGCAAGCCCGCCCAGGTCAGCAGTGCGATGCTGCGCGGCGGCGCGGCCCGCCCGCGGATCAGCAGCAATGGAACCGCGACGCTGACGAAGCGCGCGAGCAGCGCCGCGGGGATCGCGATCAGCACCGGCAGCAGGCGCACGTGCGTCCGCTCGACGGCCAGAACCTGAAAGCCCATGAACAGAAAGAGCAGCGCGTTGAGCAGCTCGTCCACGAGCGACCAGAACGCGACGAGTTCGCTCGGCTGATCCTCTGCGGCCAGATCCCGCATGAAGGCCGGCGCGTGCCGTCCGACCACCAAGCCGGCGGCAACCACGGCGATCGGGCCGGAAATGCCGAACTCCAGCGCGACGCGATAGGTGCCGAGCACAAGCGCGAGCGAGATCAACAGGCAGATCGCGGACTCCGCGGCGCGGCGCATCGCGAGCGAGGCGACCCAGCCGCAAGCGGCACCCAGCACGAGGCCGCCGGCAATTTCCCGCAGCAGCGCCAATGCCACGCGGCCGTGACCCACGACGTCCTGCGCGCCCTGCGCGAGCGACAGCATGATGAGGAACAGTGCTACACCGGCGCCGTCGTTGAATAGGCTCTCGCCCGAGACGGCCGCCTTCAGCGCCGGCGGCAGCCGAAGCGGGCGGAGCAGCGATTCCACGACGACCGCGTCGGTGGGAGCCAGGATGGCGCCCGCCACCAGCGCCCAGCCGAGCGGGATCGGCAAACCCGCGGCGCGCGTCGCGCCCCAGATCGCCGTCCCGAAGATGATGGTCGCCAGGATCACGCTGAACGTGGCGAGCGTCGCGATGATCGCCGCATTGCGGCGGAGCTGGCCGAGATCGACATGCAGGCTGGCGGCGAACAGCAGGAAGGCGAGCGCCCCGTCCAGCAGCAGCCGCCCGAGAGCCGCACCTTCCAAGCGGAGCCGGATGCGCGCGACGAGATCGACGTGCAGCACGTGGTCGGTGATCCCGAACAGGAGCGCGATGGCAAGCGCGCCAAGCAGCAGCGCGATACCGCGCGGGATGCCGACATAGACTTGATTGACGAAGCCGATCAGCGCGGCGAGCAGGAGCAGGATCGCGCCGACGTCGAGCGGGCCCAATGCGGCGATGCTCCGCGCGCGCCGTGCGCGCCTCAGCCCAGCACGGCGATGGCGCTGATCTCGATCAGCGCATCGGGGCTGGTGAACTTCGCCACCTCCACCATCGTCGAAGCGGGCGGCGCGCCAGTGAAATAGCGCCGGCGGACTTCGTGAATTTGCGGGAAGTGCTCCATGTTCCGCACGTACACATCGACGCGGCAAATATCGTCCAGCGTGCCGCCGGCCGCCTCCACGGCGGCTTTCAGGTTGTCGCACACCTGCGCGGTCTGTGCGACGATGTCGCCCCGCCCGACGATCTGCCCGTCCGCGCCGCGGGCCAGCATCCCCGAAATGAACAAGAGCCGCCCCGGCGCGGCCTCAATCGCCGCGGTGAAATGGCCGCTGGAAGCCGGCAGTCCGGCGGGTGTAATGGCGCGCTTGGGCATCGTTTCCCTTGTGGCAAGGCGGTGCGGGTGATCCTAGCCGGTCACGCGCGGCAGAGTCATGTCGCGGCGCAAGGGCATAGGACGCGACTGGTCGCGCGAAGTGCTTCACGGCAAACTGCGCGTGGATAACCGCCATCGCTGAACCCAGGTGCGCCTGTTCCTGTACGGCTCGCTGCTCGATCCTCATGTGCTCGCCACCCGCAGCGGCGATCCGGCCCTGCCGGGCCGCTGCGTGCCGGCCTCGCTGCATGGCTGGCGGCGCGTGGCGCGCAAGCGCGGGATGTGGCCGACCTTGTGCCCTGCCCGCGGCGCGATGACGCAGGGCGCGGTTGCCGAGGTCGGCGCCGCCGCTTTGCGCCGCCTGATCGCCTATGAAGGCGCCGATTACCGCCTGGCACGGGTAGTGGTGCGCTGCGGACGGCGGAGCATACCGGCGGCGGCGTGGATTGCGGGGGATGGCGGCCGGCGTCCGTGGCGCTTCTCTCGGGAGGACATCCTAGAAGCGTCCAGCGCCGCGCGCGATCGCCGAGAAGCCCTTGAGCACGTCGGGCGCACCCGCGCGCAGGTCGCGGATCGCCGGCGTCAGCTCGGTCGTCAGTCCGGGCTAGTTCTTATGCATGGAAAGGCACTTCTTCGGTCGGGATGAGCGGGCCCGGCTCGCGGTCGCCGGCGCGCAACACGACGTAGATTGCTGGGATCACCAGCACCGTCAGCAACGTGGACGAGGCGAGCCCGAACAGCAGCGAGATTGCGAGCCCCTGGAAGATCGGATCGCTCAGGATCGTCGCCGCGCCGATCATCGCCGACAGCGCGGTGAGCAGGATCGGGCGGAAGCGGATCGCGCCGGCATCCAGCAGCACCTCGCGCAGCGTCTTGCCGGGCGCGCCGCCGTGGCGGATGAAGTCGACCAGCAGGATCGAGTTGCGCACGATGATGCCGGCGAGCGCGATGAAGCCGATCATCGAGGTGGCGGTGAACGGCGCGTGGAACAGCCAGTGGCCGAGCACGATGCCGATCAGCGTCAGCGGGATGGGCGTCAACACGACCAGCGGGACGCGGAAGCTGCCGAACTGCGCGACCACGAGGATGTAGATGCCGAGGATCGCCACCATGAAGGCCGCGCCCATGTCGCGGAAGGTGACGTAGGTGATCTCCCACTCGCCGTCCCACAGCAGCGAGGGATGCGTTTCATCCATCGGCTGGCCGCGGAAGCGGATTTCCGGCGCCCCCGCCTTGCCCCAGTGATGGCGGGCAGCGAGCTTGTCCACCGCCAACATCCCGTAGATCGGCGCCTCGAACGCGCCGGCCAGCTCGGCGGTCACCATGTCGGCAAAATGCCCGTCGCGGCGGAACAGCACGCGCGAGCCGAGTTCGTTGCCGGCGCGAACCACCTGATCGAGCTCGACCACCGATTTGCTGCCCGGCACGGCGTTGGCCGGCACCGGCGTGGCGCCGAGCACCTGGCTCCAGGTCAGGTCGCGCTTCGGCAGCCCGACCGCGATCTCGATCGGTAGCCGCTCCTCGCCACGATAGGAATAGCCGACAGGCGCGCCACCGAACAGCATGGCGATCGTGTCGTACACATCACTCTGCTCGACGCCGAAGAACTCCAGCCGGTCCTGGTCGATGGAGATGCGCAGCCGTGGGCGCGGCTTACCGTAGGAATCGTCGATATCGACGATGTAGGGCACCTGGCGGAACAGCGCCTTCACCTGCTCGGCGGTGGCAAGCCGGGTCGCCGCATCCGGACCGTAGATTTCGGCAAGCAGCGTGGCGAGGACCGGCGGCCCGGGCGGCACTTCCACCACCTTGAGCCGGCTGCCCGGCGGCAGGCTGAGCCCGGCGAGCAGGCGCTTGCGAAGATCGAGGGCGATGTCGTGGCTGGCGCGGGCGCGGCTGTCCTTGTCGCGCAGCACGACATGCAGATCGCCCATCTCGGGCGCTTTCCGGCTGTAATAGTGACGCACGAGACCGTTGAAGTCATAGGGCTGCGCGGTGCCGGCATAGGCCTGGATCGCCGTGACCTCCGGCATCGCCTCGGCGATGCGGGCGGCGGCGAACAGTGTCTGCTCGGTCGCCTCCAGGCTCGAGCCTGTCGGCAGATCGAGGAGTACGGTCAGCTCCGATTTGTTGTCGAACGGCAGCAGCTTGACCGTCACGTCCTCGGTGTAGAAGAGCGCGCAGGCCGCGATTGTTGCGAGGCCGACGGCGATGAGGAACGTCCAGGCGCGGGCGCGGGTACGCAAGATCGGCGCGGCGACGCGGCGGTAGAGCGCGCCGAGCCGGCCTTCGCCATGCGACCGCTGCGCCGCGCGCGCGGGCGCCGATGCGTTGCAAGGCGTCCCGGCGACGGCAGGGCGCGGCGCGAGCTTCAGCATCAGCCACGGCGCCACCACCACCGCGACGAAAAACGAAAAGAGCATCGCCGCCGAGGCATTCGCCGGAATTGGCGCCATGTAAGGCCCCATCAGCCCGGAGACGAACAGCATCGGCAACAGCGCGGTGACGACGGTGAGCGTGGCGACGATGGTGGGATTGCCGACCTCGGCCACCGCCTCGATCGCGGCGCCGAGGCGCGGGCGGCCGTCGCGCATTCCCCAGTGGCGGGCGATGTTCTCCACCACTACGATCGCATCGTCGACCAGGATGCCGATGGAAAAGATCAGCGCGAACAGGCTGACGCGGTTGATCGTGTAGCCCATCACCCGCGCGGCGAACAGCGTGAGCAGGATCGTGGTCGGGATCACGACGAGTGTCACCGCCGCCTCGCGCCAGCCGACCGCGAGCGCGATCAGCGCCACGATGGATATCGTGGCGAGCCCGAGATGGAATAGCAGCTCGTTCGCCTTGGCGTTGGCGGTCTGGCCGTAATCGCGGGTCACTTCGACCCTGATATCGGCCGGGATGAGCGAGCGCTTGAGCTGATCGACACGCCGCACGAGCGCATCCGCCACCACCACGGCATTCGCGCCGGCGCGCTTGGCGACCGCGAGGGTGACGGCCGGCGTGCGCTGCCACTCCTGCCCGGCGGCGGGTGTGATCTGCCAGACGTGGCTCTCGGTCGGCGCCGGCCCGATCACCACATCGGCGACGTCGCGCACATAGACCGGGCGCCCGTCGCGGGTGCCGAGCAGCAGCAGGCCGATATCCGGCACGCCGAACAGCGTCTGACCGGCGGCGACATCGCGCATCGTGCCGCCCGCGCGCACGCTGCCGGCGACGAAGGAGCGGTTGGCATCGCGGATCTTGGCGGCGAGCTGCTGCAAGGTGACGCCGTATAGCATCAGCTTCTCGGGATCGGGCTCGACGCGGATCTGCTCAGGGTCGGCGCCAACCAGATAGGTAAGGCCGACATCGGGCACCTTGATCAGCTCGCCCTGCAGCTTCTCCGCCAGTCGGCCGAGGTCCGCACTGGTCCAGTGCGCGGCGGCTTGCGGCGTCGGCGCCAGCGTGAAGGTGGCGATCGCGACATCGTTGATGCCGTGGCCGACGATCAGCGGCTCGGGGATACCGATCGGAATACGGTCAAGATTGGCGCGGATTTTGTCGTTCACGCGCAGCACCGCGCCGTCCTCATTGGTGCCGACGACGAAGCGCGCGGTGACGATGGCCTGATCGTCCTCGGTTTGGCTATAGATGTGCTCGACGCCGGGGATCGCCTTGAGGATTGTCTCCAGGGGCTTGGTGACCAGCTCCACCGCATCGGCCGCTTTCAGCCCGTTGGCGGAGACCATGATGTCCACCATCGGGACGCTGATCTGCGGATCCTCCTCGCGCGGGATCGTCAGCAGCGCGACGAGTCCGACCGCGAGCGCGGCGAGTAGAAAAAGCGGCGTCAGCGGCGAGCGGATCGTCGCCTGTGTCAGCCGCCCGGAGACGCCGAGCTTCATGGCTGCACTAGCACCTCGCCGGGCGCGAGGCCGGACAGGATTTCCAGCCCGTCCGGCATGGCGGGCGTCGGCAGCGGTCGGCCAGTCTGCACCGGCACCTCCGTTGTCGTGCCGTCCGGTCCGCGCAGCATCACGAAATCCAGCCCCGAGCGCGTGAACACGAAGTCGGCAGGCACGACGTAGGTGCGCCGCGTGCCCGCGGAGATCCAAACGCGCACGCGCTCGCCGACAAAGTAGTCACCAACGCCCGTCACGGTGGCGTCGGCGCGCACGCGCCCATCCTGGATCTGCGGATAGATCAGCGTGATGCGGCCAAAAGCCGGCGCATTGTCGCCGAACTCGCTGCCATCGAAGCGCACCGTGTCACCGACCTTCATGAAGGCGGCATGGCGCTCCGGCACATCGAGGCGAAGCACATAATCCTGCTCGGCTATCGTCGCCACGCTGTCGCCGGTCAGCACCACCGAACCGGCGATCACAGGCACCTCCAACACGCGCCCGGCGGCGGGCGCCAGCACCGCACCTTCGTTCATCTGCTGGCGCACCACCGCGCGGTCGGCGATGCGCGCTGCAAGCGCGCTGCGAGCCACCCGTTCCGCGGTTTCCGCCTTGTCGAGCGCCTCGCGCGAGCCGGCGCCAGAACTCGCGAGCGTCCTGGCGCGGGCGAGATCGGTCTCGGCCTCTGCGAGCTGCGATTGCAATCCCGCGATCTGCGCCTCCAGCGCATCGGCTTGGAGTTGCAGCTTGGGATCGGTGACGACGGCGATCACCTGGCCTTCCTTCACCGCGTCGCCCGGGCTGACGGAGAGCGTGGCGATGGTGCCGCCGATCCGCGTGCGCGCCGGCACAACATTGCGGCTTTCGACGGTGGCGAACACCGCCTTCTCGTCCGGCGCATCGACCGGCTGCACCGTGAGCGTTCCCCCAGCGCGGGCGCTGCCGGCGAGGAACGGCAGCAACAGCAGTGTGATGCGGAGCGCGAGCTTGCCGGTCATCTGAATCTGACGCGTTGGCCGCGCCTCCTTCCCAGGCCCCGCGCCGTCCCGGCAGCGTCGATCTGGCTCAATGCGCGCACACGCCGGCAGGCCCAGCTTCGTTGGCGTGTCAGGTTGGTCGCCATCGTCAGCGCCGTGCCGCTGCCGGCTTCCGCGCCGCCGGCCGCCCACGCGAGGGCGCGCCGCAATAGATGCGGAACAACGTCTCCAGCACCGCGCGGGCCGGGGTGTCGGCAAGCGAATAGAAGATCGTCTGCCCGTCCCGCCGGCCCGACACCAGGCCGTCTTTGCGGAGCAGCGCGAGATGCTGCGAGACCGCCGTGTCTCGGACGCTGAGGAAATCCGCGAGCTCGCCCACCGACCGCTCGCCCTCGGCAAGCTGGCACAGGATCAGCAGCCGATGCGGATTGGCGAGCGATTTCAAGAGCTCGCTCGCCTTCCCGGCGGCGCCGCGCATCGCTTCTACGTCGATCGCCAGTCCGTTCGCCTTCATACTTGCGAACCTATGAAGACACGAATATATTGTCAAGGGCGGCGAGCAAGGCCGCGCATCGCTGGGTCGGGAGGAGAGGATCATGGCCGAGATCGTCGTTCTGGGCGCCGGGCTGGGCGGCACGCTGGCGGCCTACGAGCTTGCCGAGCAGGCGCGGGACGGGGACCGCCTGACGCTAATCGGCGAGGGGCCTGCTTTCGAGTTCGTGCCATCCAATCCCTGGGTGGCGGTCGGCTGGCGCAAGCCCGAGGATGTGCGGGTCGATCTCGACCGGCCGGCCCGCAGGCGGAAAATCCGCTTCATCGCCGATGCCGCCGAGCGTGTGCATCCGAAGCAGAACCGCATTGCGCTGCGTTCGGGCGAATCCGTTTCCTACGATTATCTGGTGATCGCCACCGGGCCGGAGCTCGCGTTCGACGAAGTCCCCGGCCTCGGGCCGGACGCTCACACGCAGTCGATCTGCAAGACAACGCACGCCGAGCGCGCGCACGCGGCCGTGGAGGCGCTGGTCCGCGCGCCGGGGCCGGTGGTGGTCGGCGCGGTGCAGGGCGCCTCCTGCTTCGGCCCGGCCTACGAGTTCGCGTATATCCTCGATACCGAGCTCAGGAAGCGGCGCGTGCGCGACCGCGTGCCGATGACCTTCGTAACGGCGGAACCCTATATCGGCCATCTCGGGCTTGATGGCGTCGGCGACACCAAGGCGCTGATGGAGAGCGAATTCCGCCAGCGCCACATAAAATGGATCACCAATGCCCGGGTGAAGGAGGTGGGCGCCGCGGCGGTGACGGTAGAGGAGCTGGCCGACGACGGCGCGCTGCGCGCCAGCCACGAGCTGCCGTTCCGCTTCGCGATGCTGCTGCCGGCGTTTCGCGGCGTCGCCGCGCTGCAAGGGATCGACGGCCTCGTCAACCCGCGCGGCTTCGTGCTGGTCGACGAGTATCAGCGCAATCCGGCGTTCCCCAACATCTTTGCGGTCGGCGTCTGCGTGGCGATCCCGCCGGTCGGCAAGACCGCGGTGCCGGTCGGGGTGCCGAAAACCGGCTTCATGATCGAATCGATGGTGACGGCGACGGCGATGAACATCGGCGCGCTGCTGCGCGGCGCGCAGCCGCGCGCGCGCCCCACCTGGAATGCCGTCTGTCTGGCGGATTTCGGGGATGGCGGCGTGGCATTCGTCGCCCAGCCGCAAATCCCGCCGCGCAACGTCAACTGGGCCTCGAAGGGCACCTGGGTGCACATGGCCAAGGTCGGCTTCGAGAAATATTTCCTCCGCAAGATCCGTAGCGGCGAAAGCGAGCCGTTCTACGAGAAGTTCGTGCTGCGCCAGCTCGACATCGCCAAGCTCAAGTCGCCGGTGCTGGAGCCGGGAGGGGGCGGTGGCTGAGATGCGGCATATTGTCTGCCCGCATTGCGGGGCAATCAACCGCGTGCCAGTGGAACGCCCGGCGCGCGAGGCGAAGTGCGGCGCCTGCCACGCGGCGCTGTTTGATGGCCATCCGGTGGACGTGGACGAGGCGGGATTCGCCCGCCATGTGCGCGCGGGTGACTTGCCGGTGCTGGTCGATATCTGGGCGCCCTGGTGCGGCCCGTGCCGGACGATGGCGCCGATGTTCGCCCGCGCCGCCGCCGCGCTCGAACCCGAGGTTCGGGCCTTGAAGCTCAACGCCGACGATGCACCGCAGGTGACGGCGAAGCTCGGCGTGCGCGGTATCCCCGCACTGTTTCTGCTGCACCGCGGCCGCGTGCTGGCGCAGAGCGCCGGCGTAATGGATGCGGGGGCGATCGTGCGCTGGACGCGCGAACATCTAGACAATCCGAACGCGTGAAACGGGAGAACCCATGATGTCGATCGATCGTGCCGTGCTGTTCCTCGCCGGGACTTTGACGCTCCTCAGCGCCGTGCTCGTATGGCTGTTCAGTCCATGGTGGCTGCTGCTCACCGGCTTCGTCGGGCTCAATCTGATGCAGGCCAGCATCACCGGGTTCTGTCCGGCGGCGATGATCTTCAAGGCGATGGGCGCCCGTCCTGGCTGCGCGTTCGAATAGACGAAAATGGCACAGACGCAAATATCACGGTTGGCGATGGCATTATCTTGCGCTATACGGCGGTAGGCTCGGGTTGTGGTTACCGGCGCTTGGCAAGCAGGCGTCGGGCCGCCGCCGACGAGGGAGGTTGGAGAGCAGGGTGACGTCCTCCGCAGCCGAACCGACCGCCTACGTCCGGCGCGAAGCCGTGTGCACCGCTGAGATGGTGCCGATCCCGGGCGGCACGTTCACGATGGGTTCCGACCGGCATTATGCGGAAGAGCGGCCGGCGCATCGCGTCAGCGTCGGCCCGTTCCTGATGGAGCGCACGCCCGTTACCAACCGGCAGTTCCGTGCGTTCGTGCGCGCCACCGGCTACGTGACCGTGGCCGAGATCGCCCCCGACCCGCGCGATTATCCGGGCGCGCTGCCGCACATGCTGAAGCCCGGCTCGCTCGTGTTTACCCCGCCCCCGGGCCCTGTGTCGCTCGGCGACTGGTCGCAATGGTGGCGCTTCGTATTCGGCGCGAACTGGCGCCGCCCCTACGGGCCGGAGCGGCCCGAACCGCCCGAGGATCATCCGGTCGTCCATATCGCGTGGAAGGATGCCGAGGCGTACGCGGCTTGGGCCGGCAGGCAACTGCCGACCGAGGCGGAATGGGAATTCGCCGCCCGCGGCGGACTGGAGGGCGCGGAGTTTGCGTGGGGCGGCGAGCTAACGCCCGGCGGACGGCATCTGGCGAATACCTGGCAGGGCAATTTCCCGTACGAGAACCTCGCCGCCGACGGCTACGCGCGCACCTCGCCGGTCACGGCGTTCCCGCCGAACGCCTATGGATTGTTCGACATGATCGGGAATGTCTGGGAATGGACGGCAGACTGGTTCACCGCCCGGCATCAGCCCGATGCCGGCAAGCCTTGCTGCATCACGGAAAATCCGCGCGGCGGTCCGCAAAGCGGCAGCTACGACCCGCGCGGCGGCGCGGCGCGCATTCCGCGCAAGGTGGTGAAGGGCGGCTCGCATCTGTGCGCGCCCAATTATTGCCGGCGCTATCGCCCGGCGGCGCGCCACGCCCAGCCGACCGATAGTGGCATGAGCCATCTCGGATTCCGCTGCGTGATCCGGTCCTGAGCGATGCCGCTCGGCCCTTCAGGCGGTGCGCTGCGCGGGGCCGATGCGGGACAGCTGGGAGGGCTGGCGCAGCTCGTGCTCGGCCTCGTGTTCGTCATGGTCGTCGCCGGTGTGGCGGTGCACGGTGTCGAGGCCGGCGTTTGGGTGCGCCTTTGGCACAATCTGGCGGCACGTCCGGACGGTCCCATGCGCTTCCGATTCATCCTCCAGCCGGTGATGGCGACCGTCGCCGCCGTTCGCGACGGCAAGGCTGACGCGCTGGCCGGGCGCTCGCCCTATTTGTGGACCGTGCTCAACGATCGCCAGCGCCGCGGCGCAAGGCTGCGCGAGGGACTGAACAGGACGGCGCGGATCATCCTGCTCGGGCTGGTGATGGATGTGATCTACCAACGGCTCGTACTGCACACCTTCTTCCCGAACGAGGCGGTGATCATCGCGCTCGTGCTGGCGTTCCTGCCTTATCTGGTTGTCCGGGGGCTTGCGATGCGCGCCTGGCGCCGGGCGGCGGTGTGATGCGCCATCGCGTTCCGCTGGCCGGGGTGGCGGGCCACGCCACGCAGAGCTTCGAAGTCCGCGCGACGGCGGAAAGCCACTTCGCCTGGATGCGTACCCGGCTTGCCATCGAGCGAACCATGATGGCCTGGGTGCGGACCGCGACTGCGCTGATCGGCTTCGGCTTCGCGCTGGCGCAGTACCTGGAGCGGGTGGTCGATGTGCCGGGCGCGCGCCGGGCCTATCTGCCGGCGGCGCCGCATGTTCTCGGGCTGGCGCTGATCGGCTGCGGGATTCTGGCTCTGCTGATTTCGCTCGCCCAATACAAATGGAGCGTCCGCTATTTGTCGGGTGCGCCGTTCACGCCGATGACCGGGCCGCAGGCGGGCCGGATGCAGACGCCGCTTATGGCCGTCGCCGCCATCCTGGTCGGCATCGGGATGTTCGCGTTCGTCGCCGTGCTGCTGCACGCCGGCTAGGTGCCAACCGAATTACCGAATCCGACGAAACAAGGGGGAACTGAGCATGGCGAAAGCAGGCAAGCCGAACATCCTAATCCTGTGGGGTGACGACATCGGCTGGTGGAATATCAGCTACAACAATCGTGGCCAGATGGGGTATCGCACGCCCAACATCGACCGCATCGGCCATGAAGGCGCGACATTCACCGACTATTACGGCCAGCAGAGCTGCACCGCCGGACGCGCCGCCTTTATCACCGGGCAAAATCCGATCCGAACCGGGCTGACCAAGGTCGGGATGCCGGGCGCCGATGTCGGCATCCGGGCGGAAGACCCGACCATCGCCGAACTGCTGAAGCCGCTCGGCTATGCCACCGGCCAGTTCGGCAAGAACCATCTGGGCGATCGTGACGAGTTCCTGCCGACGATGCACGGCTTCGACGAGTTCTTCGGCAACCTCTATCACCTGAATGCCGAGGAGGAGCCGGAAGACCCCGATTATCCTCGCGATCCCGAATTCAAGAAGCGGTTCGGCCCGCGCGGCGTGCTGCACAGCTGGGCCGACGGCAAGGGCGGGCAGCGGATCGAGGATACCGGGCCGCTCACCCGCAAGCGCATGGAGACGATCGACGAGGAGCTAACGGAGCAGGCGCTCGGCTTCATCGACAAGGCGCACAAAGAGGGCAAGCCGTTCTTCCTTTGGTACAACACCACCGGCATGCACTTCCGCACGCATTGCGCCGCCAAGCACAAGGGCAAGAGCGGTGGCCAGGGCGACTACAACGACGTCATGGTGGCGCACGACGAGCTGATCGGCCAGATGCTGGCAAAACTCGACGAGCTCGGCATCGCCGACGATACGATCGTCATGTACTCCACCGACAACGGCCCGCATTACAATAGCTGGCCCGATGCCGCCATCACGCCGTTCCGCAGCGAGAAGAACACCAACTGGGAAGGCGGCTGGCGCGTGCCGGTGTTCGTGCGCTGGCCGGGCAGGATCAAGGCCGGGTCGGTCTTCAACGACATCGCCTCGCATCAGGACTGGCTGCCGACGCTGCTCGCCGCCGCCGGCGAGCCCGATGTCACCGCCAAGCTCCTGGAGGGCTACAAGGCCGGCACCAAGAACTTTAAGGTGCATATCGACGGCTACAATCTGCTGCCCTATCTGACCGGCGCAGCCAAGCAGAGTCCGCGCAAATCGTTCTTCTACATCAGCGATGATGGCGACATCCTGGGTCTGCGGATGGGCGACTGGAAGCTCGTCTTGATGGAGCAGCGGGCCAAGCAACTCATGTGCTGGTTCGAGCCGTTCGTGAAGCTGCGTGCGCCGAAAATGTTCAACCTGCGGCGGGATCCGTTCGAGCGCGCGGACGAGAACTCCAACACCTACTGGGACTGGGTGCTTTCGCACACCTATCTGCTCTATGGGATGCAGGCGCTCGTGGCGCAGCAGATCGCCGACTTCGTGAAGTTCCCGCCGCGCCAGAAGCCCGCCGCGTTCAACCTCGACGAGGTCCTGCGCCAGCTACAGGATACGGCGGGGAGTCATTCGCGCTGACCAGCCGGGAACCGGAGGGAGCCATGATCGCACGTCCGCACCTCTCAGGCTGGCTTCTGACGGGTGCGCTGATTGCCGTTCCGGGCGCGGCGCCGCATTCGCAGACGGCGCCGCCCTCGGGTTCCGAGGCGAATATCTGGGACTACCGCGCGCACCAGCCGACGCAGCCGGAGGTGCGCCAGCGCGAGCAGCAGACCGGGCTCGCGCCCTCGGCGGCGCAGCGCAACGCTTTCCAGCAGGAAATTCAGGACATCGACCGCAAGCTCGACGCCGAGACCGGCCAGGGGGGTGCGGCGCCAGGCAGCCGGTAGGTCAGCCGGCGGCGGCGCCGAGCACGAAGGCACGGGCCTCGGCGGCGGACCACCATTGCACGATCAGGTGCGGCGCAGCGGCGGCGATCCGCAATGCCTGCTCGGGCTCGCTTTCGACGAAGTGTGTGCAGCCCCAGCTTGTGGCCGTCTCGGCTTTCCAGCGCGCGACGGAAGCGGGATCGTCGGCGACGGCGGCCGGGCGCAGCACGAGCGGCACGGAACCAAGTCCGCAGCGCGCGAGCCAGGCGGCGGTGCTGTCGCGGTCGGCCTCGTGGCGGCCGGTGATCAGCACCGCGCGGTCGGGGTGGAATTCGGGCCAGCGCGCGAAGGGCTCGAGCGCGTGGCGGCGCGCGAGCGCATCCGCGACGTCCGCCGCGTAGTCGGCGCGCGGGATGTCGGGCAAAAACACGCCGTCGAGATCAAGGCCGTGGAACGGCGCCTCGGTGTGGCGGCTGGCCGGGTTTCCATCGGCGCGCCAGGCGCGGGCGGCGGGCGTGGCCTCGCCGCGCTCCCAGGGAAAGCGAAAGAGCGTGGTGATCGGGTGTGAAAGGTCGGGAACGAACGAGGTGGTTTCCGGGTCGTGCGCGATCGCGAGCGTCAGCACCTCGCAGCCCGACGCGCGCAGCCACGCGGCGGCGGCGCGCATGGTGGCACCCGTCGCGCAGCAATCATCGACAAGCAGCACGCGCCGACATGTGGGCGCGGGCCCGAGCCAGGCGGGGGTGGCGGCACGCGGGCAGGCGAGGGGATGCAGCTCCAGCGCCAGCGCGGCGGCTGCCATCGTGCCGGGAATCAGCCCGCCGCGCATGATGGCGGCGACACATTCGGGCCGCCACGCGGTGGCACGGTCGAGCAGCGCCAGCACCATGCGCTCCGCCTGATCGTAGCCGATGAAAACGGGCGGGCGGGCGGTATCCAGGCCCTTCCAGCCCTTCGCGGTCATGGCTTGAGGTCCATCCCGACGCGGTGGTTGACGAACCGCAGCGTGTAGGCGGCGGAAATATCGAGGCCGTGCGGATAGACGCCGGCATCGGCCATCGACTTGTAAAAGGCGTGCCAACGCGCGTCGGTCATCGCGCCGATCCCCATGCTCAGCGCATCGCCGGAGTCGACCGTGCCGTATTCTTTCATCACGCGCCGGCCGTAGTCGATGAGATCTTGCGGCATGTCGGGGTTGGCGGCGCGGATCAGCGCGTTGCCGGGCGCGGGATCGCCGTAGAGGTAGGAATACCAGCCCTCGATTGAGGCATCGACGAAACGCTGCACGATGTCGGGGTGCTCGGCGACCATTTTGGTGCTGGTGGCGATGATGTTGTCGTAGCCGAGATAGCCGGCCGCGGCGATCGGCAGCACCACCGGCTTGAAGTGGCCCTGCTGCTCGATCAGGTACGGCTCCGAGCCGAGATAGCCTTCTTGGATCAGGTTCTTGTCGGTGAGGAACGGGGCGAGATTGAAGGTGTAGGGGCGGATCTGGCTGTCGCTGTAGCCGTATTTGCCGGCGAGGTATCGCCACCAGCCGGCGCGCACGTCGGCGGCGATGGCGATCGGCTTGCCCTTGAGCGCGGGGAAGCTGTCGTCGCCCATCCCGGGGTGGGCGATCAGCACCGAGGGGTCTTTTTGGAAGATCGCGGCCACCGCGACGAACGGCAGTTTCTGCTGCACGAACTCGATCGCCTGCCCGCCGGAGAGGTTGAACTGTATCCGCCCGGCCATCATCAGCGTCATGTGGTTGATCTGCGGGCCGCCCTGCTCGATCGTCACGTCGAGGCCGTGGCGCGCGTAGATGCCGGTCGCCAGCGCCTGGTAGAAGCCGCCATATTCGGCTTCGGCCTTCCAATCGAGACCGAAAATGATCTTGTCGTTGCCGCGCGCCGGGCCGAACCCGGCCAGCAGGGCGAGCGCGCAGGCGAGCGCGGCGAGGCGGGCGCTCATCCGCGGGGCTTCACAGTCTGGATCACCTCGAAGCCCTCGAACTCCGGGTGGCCCTGATAGAGCGGCTTGTTCACCCCGGCCCCCGCATGGGCGGCGCGGAATGCCTCCGAGCGGGTCCAGGCCTCGAAATCCGCGCGCGAGCGCCAGGTCGTGTGCGAGCTGTAGAGGGCGTGGTCCTCTTTGGCCGGGCCGCGCAGGAGGTGGAACTCGATGAAGCCCGGCACGGCGCGCAGATGGGTGTCGCGGCTGGTCCAGACCTGCTCGAAATCGGCCTCGCAGCCGGGCACCACCTTGAAGCGGTTCATGGCGATGAACATGGGTCTCCTTTCTCCGGTTCTGGCCTGTCCTGGCGCGCGGCCTCGGGCTAGATAGCCCGCTTCGATCCCTGATAGCGCATCTTCCTCATGGCCGGTCATTCCCAGTTCAAGAACATCATGCACCGCAAGGGCGCGCAGGACGCGCGGCGGGCGCGGCAGTTCGCCAAGCTGATCCGCGAGATCACGGTCTCCGCCCGCCAGGGCCTGCCCGACCCCGCCGCCAACCCGCGCCTGCGCGCCGCCATCTCGGCCGCCCGACAGGCCAACATGCCGAAGGACACGGTGGAGCGGGCGATCAAGAAGGCGAGCGGCGCCGGGGGCGGCGAGGATTACGCCGAGGTCCGTTACGAGGGCTACGGGCCGGCGGGCGTCGCGATCATCGTGGAGGCGCTGACGGATAACCGCAACCGCACCGCCTCCGAGATACGCTCGGCTTTCTCGAAACATGGCGGGGCACTGGGCGAGACCAACTCGGTCGCGTTCCTTTTCAGCCGCCTCGGCGTGATCCGCTACCCGGCGAAGACGGCGAGCCCGGACGACATGCTGGAGGCGGCGATCGAGTCGGGCGCGGAGAACGTGGAGAGCGACGCGGAGGCGCACGAAGTCACCTGCGCGGCCGATGATTTCTTCGCCGTGCGGGACGCGCTGGAGGCGCGCTTCGGCGAGCCGGAGACGGCGCGGCTGGATTGGCGTCCGACGACCAGCGTGAGCCTGGACGAGGCGCGGGCGGCAGCGGTGCTGAAGCTGATCGACGCGCTAGAAGAGAACGACGACGTGCAGGCCGTGTACGCGAATTTCGACATCCCGGAGCCCGTGATGCAGCGGCTCTCGGCGTAGCCCCGTTCCCTCACTCCTCACCGAGCGGCGGAGGCGAATCGGCCTTCACAGCATCCGTTGCAGGATGATCTTCTGCACGTCCGACGTGCCCTCGTAGATCTGGCACACGCGCACGTCGCGGTAGATGCGCTCAACCGGAAAATCGGCGAGGAAGCCGTAGCCGCCGAGCGTCTGGATGGCGGCGGTGCAGATCGCCTCGGCGGCCTCGGAGGCAAACAGCTTGGCCATCGCCGCTGCCTCCAGCGCGGGCTTGCCTTCGGCTTTCAGCGCCGCGGCGTGCAGCGTGAGCTGGCGCGCGGCAGCGAGCTTCGTTTTGGCATCGACCAGCCGGAACGCCACCGCCTGATGTTCCATGATGGGCTTGCCGAACGCCGTGCGCTCCTTCGCGTACCCGATCGCGTAATCGAGCGCGGCGCGCGCGAGCCCGACGCTTTGCGCGGCGATGCCGATGCGTCCTGATTCCAGGGTGGAAAGGGCGATCCGGTAGCCCTGGCCTTCCTTGCCGACCAGGGCGTCGGCGGGCACTTCCATGTCCTCGAACGCGAGCGCGCACGTATCGGACGCCTTCTGGCCGAGCTTCTCCTCGACGCGCAGGACTTTGTACCCGGGACAGAACTTCTCGGCGACGAAGCAGGAGATGCCGCGCTTGCCGGCATCGGGGTCGGTGACGGCGAACAGCACGATGCTGCCGGGCAAATTGGCGTTGCTGATGAACTGCTTGGCGCCGTTGATCACCCAGCCCTTGTCGGTGCGCACCGCTCGGGTGCGGAGGTTAGAGGCGTCCGACCCGGCCTGCGGCTCGGTGAGGCCGAAGGAACCCACGGCGCGGCCGGTGGCGAGCGCGCGCAGCCAGCGATCCTTCTGCGCCTCGGTGCCGAACTGGCTCAACACCTCGCAAGTCGGGCTGTTGTGGACCGAAACCAGGGTGGAAACCGCGCCGTCGCCGGCCGCGATCTCCTCCACGAGCAGCGCGTAGGTGACGGGATCGAGCTCCGAGCCGTCCCATTCGGCGGGCGTGGTGGCGCCGAGCACGCCCAATTCGCCAAGCCCGGCGATTATCTCCGGCTCAATCCGGCCCGCCTTCTCGCGCGCCGCGGCACCGGGAACGAGCTGCTCCTCGGCGAACTTACGAACCATGTCGATGACGATCTGGTCGGGGCTGGTCATGGCGGTGTGTCCACGGTTTGCGGGATAGATAACCCGCGCGGGGCCGGGGTCGAGCCTACCAGGCTTCCTCCAGCAATGCTCGGACCGTGGCGGGCCCGTCGATCTTGCGCGGGTTGGTGTGAACCCAGCGATCGTGCATCGATTCCTCGGCAATGCGATCGAGCTGCTCGCGCGTCACGCCGACATCACGCAGCCGTCCGGGCAGGCCGAGCTCGGCGATCAGCGCCGCGACCACATCGCCCGCGGGCGCGCCGGGGGCGCCCAGCGCCTCGCTCACCCAGGCCTGACGCTCGGCGTTCACCGGCGCGTTGAAACGCAGCACCACGGGCAGCATCACGCAGGAGGTATAGCCGTGCGGCACGCCGGCGGTGCCGCCGAGCACATGGCCGATGCCGTGGCTGGCACCTTTCTGCACCCCGTTCTGCGAACCCATGATCGACATCCAGGCGCCGAGCTGGCAGTCGAGCCGCGAGTCAAGGCCGGCGGGATCGGCCTTCACGCCGCGCAGGCCGCGCGCGAGCAGCCGGAGTGCGTGCAGCGAGGCGCCGTCGGAAAAGGGCTGAGCGTTTACCGCGCAAATGTCCTCCACCGCATGATCGACCGCGCGGATGCCGGTCGAGAGAAACAGCCATTCCGGCGTGTGGCGACTGAGCGCGGGGTCGAGGATCACGCTGCGTGGCATCATCAGCGGATGCCCGTAGCTTTGTTTCACATGCCGCCGCTCGTCGGTGCAGCCGGCGAAGCTCGTATATTCGCCGGCCGAGAGCGTGGTCGGGATGGCGATGGCGCGCACGCCGGGCGCCTTCACCGGCGGGCGGCGCGTGGTGCCGTCCGCCTCGATCACCGCGGCGAATCTATCGAGCTGCGCCGGATCGCTCACGTCGTTGCCGAGACAGAGTCCGACCATCTTGGCGGCGTCGGTGACGGAGCCGCCGCCCGCGGTGACGAGGAGGTCGGCTTTCGCCGCCCGCGCCTCGTTGGCCGCCGCCACCACGTCCCCGCGCGGCGTGTGCGCGCCGATCTTGGTGCAGATGCCGGCGAGCCGGTTGCCGAGCGCGGCGCGGAGACGGCCGAGGGTGTCGGTTTCGCGTGCGAGCGTGCCGGAGGCGAGCACGTAAACCGCGCGCACATCGAGCCGCTTCACCTCCTCGGCGAGCGCGGCATCAAATTCGCTGCCGTAGATGACGCGGTCCATGTCGGGGTAGCGGTGGATGCCGGAACGCATGAACGTCTTCCTTCCGGGACGCCGCTGCTAGGCCCGCCGCCGAACGCTGGAGCCGCCGGGCAGCATCCTGGAGATCAGCTTATCACGCAGTACGTAATGATGAAACAACGCCGCCAAGGCGTGCAGGCCGGCCAGGATCATGATGGCGTTGGCCACCGTGCCGTGCAGGTCGGCGAACACGTGCCGCTGCGCGCGGGTGAAAGCGACCGGGGACGGAATCGTGAACAGGCCGAAGAAGCCAAGCAGCTCCTGCTGCGACCAGCGATAGCAGAAGCCAAGACCGATCAGGACGATCAGCAGGCCGTAGAGAATGTAGTGGACGCAGCGCGCGGCAACATCGGCAAGCCCGGTGGTAGCGGGCGGCGGGCGCGTGCCGAAACCGAGGCGCCAGACGATCCGCAGGATCAGCACGGCGGCGAGCAGCACGCCGAGCGAGACATGCGTGTGTTCCATGAGGCGGCGGAGGGGGGTGCCATTCTGCACATAGTCCCAGAGCTGCGCGAGCGCATAGTTCGCGGCGACGATGACCGCGGTGAGCCAATGAAACACGATCTCCGGCACGTCGTAGCGCTCCCGGTCATCCCCGGCGGCGATCCGCACTGTTTGGGACAAGGCTGATTCTTGCGTTCTCACAATCAGTTTTCTCCGGCTGGATCACGCCAGAAGAGGGTCGGTGCCGCCCTCGTCAAGAGCCGGGTCGGGTAGGCGCGAATTCGTCCTTGCGGCGCGCCCGATCATCCGTTATCCGACCATTACGGGGATGGAGTCCCCCAAAACCGCCCGCGAGGGCTGATGACTCCTGCCGCTCTTCGATGGCGGCGGGAAGCTTGTGAACTCACAGGACCCGCCGCGAGGCGGGTTTCTTTTTACCCGTCCCGCGCGCCGGTTCATGACATGAAAGGAACCCGGCCATGCGGCGCGTTATTCACATCGCAGCGCGACGGAGACTGCGATGAGCAGCGCCGGCGCGTATATGCTGGTGGCGCTCGGCGGGGCGATCGGCAGCGTTGCACGTTATGCCGGAACGCTCGCCGCGGCGCGCGCCTGGGGGGCGGATTATCCGTGGGGAACCATCGCGATCAATGTCGGCGGAAGCTTTCTGATCTCGTTCTTCGGCCTGTGGACGATGGGGCGCTGGGGCACGGGCGGGCAGAACCTGCGGATCCTTGTGATGGTGGGGTTCTGCGGAGGCTTCACCACTTTTTCCTCTTTCAGCCTGCAAACTCTCGAGCTGATGCAGGCCGGCCGGTGGCAGGGGGCGGCGTGGAATATCGTCCTGTCTGTCGCTTTATGCCTGGGTGCGGTCGCGGCCGGGGCGTGGCTCGGCACCGCGATCGGCGGTAAGCCGCAGATCGGCTGAATGGGCGGCCCACCCGATGACCTCTTTGAAGTCGATGGGGAAGGGGTCTTTACAAAATGTTGCATCTGGGGCAAGCGCCTGCTTCTTGACTTGCACGCGGATGCCGCCAATTGTGCGGCGGTAGCGATTGAAGCGGAGAAACAAGGTGGCTCGCACCAAAAGTCTGTCTCGTCACTTGCGTCTTGCGCGGGAATCGCGGGGAATGACCGTGGCCGAGGTCGCTGACCGGGTGGGCGTGAGCGCGATGAGCGTCTATAACTGGGAGTCTGGCCGTTCGCGCCCGCGCGTGCGGAACTTGTCGGCGCTTTGCAAGGCGCTGCGCCTCAAGCTTGCCGAAGCCGAGTCGATGACCGGCGCCTGACGGGCACGCCAGCCGCGGTTGCATCTGAACGCAGTTTTATCCGCGCCGGCGCAGCCTAAAGTTGCGGCCGGCTTCCTTGCCGCCATCGCCGTTTTGCGCTTAGCCTCGTCGGCGCGAGCGCGGAGGCGGTGATGGACGTCGGTCTGCAGATGATCTTCTCCACCTATGGCTGGCCCGGGATGCGGGACAGCGAGGCCTGGCAGGAGGAGATCAGGCTAGCGCGGCTCGCCGACGAACTCGGGTTCGACGTGCTCTGGTGCGTCGAGCACCATTTCACCGACTACTCGTTCTGTCCCGACAATACGCAACTGCTCGCCTATCTGGCGGCCGTCTGCCCGCGCGCCGATCTAGGCACGGCGGCGGTGATCCTGCCCTGGAACGACCCGCTGCGCGTGGCGGAGAAGATTTCGGCTCTCGATCTGTTGAGTGGCGGGCGCGTGCGGTTCGGCATGGGGCGCGGGCTGGCGCGGCGGGAGTTCGCCGCCTTCCGCGGCGAGATGAACAATTCGCGCGAGCAGTTCGACGAAGCCTCCGCTATGATCCTCGGCGCGCTGCGCACCGGGTTCATCGAAGGCAGCGGGAAGTTTTACCCGCAGCCGAGGGTGGAGATCCGCCCGCGACCGGAGCGCAGTTTCGAGGGACGCATCTACGCGGTCGCCTCCAGCGAGGATTCGATCGAGGCAGCGGCCCGGCTGAAGGCGCGCATGGTGCTGTTCGCCGACCGGCCCTGGCCGATGCGGCTTCCCGGCATCGCACGCTACCGCGAGCTGTTTCGCGCGCTGCACGGCGTCGCGGCGCCGCCGGTGCTCACCGCTGATCAATGCGTCTGCGCGGCGACCGATGCGGAGGCGCGGGAGCTGGCGGAACGCCACATGCCGGTGTTCGTGGACAGCAACCTCGAGCACTACGAGCTGATGAGCACGCACTTCGACACCGCGAAGGGATATGATTCCTACGCCAAGAAGTCGAAGATCGTGCGCGAGACCGGGCGGGACGGGCTGGTGGCGGCGCTGATGCAGGCGGCGGTGTTCGGCTCACCCGAGACGATGCTGCGCGCCTACGAGGAACGGCGCCGGAACGTCGGCGATTTCGAGCTGGCGAGCTCGTTCCGCTTCGGCGGCATCCCCTACGCCAAGGCCGAAGCCTCGATGCGGCTTTTCGGCAAAGAAGTGCTGCCGGTGCTGCAAGCGTGGGAAACGGAGGCGCGGCAGGCGGCGGAGTAACCGCGCCTCACGCCGCGGTGGCGGCTTGCAGCGGGGGCGCGCCGGTGAGCTGGGTGCGGACCAGATCAGCGAACGTGGCGCCGCGGGCGAGCAGCTCCTCGAACGTGCCCTGCTCGATGATCCGCCCGCTGTCGAACACGAGGATCTGGTCGGCGTCGCGCACGGTGGAAAGACGGTGCGCGATGACGAAGGTGGTGCGCCCGCGCATCAGGTTTCGCAGCGCGCGCGAGACGCGCGCCTCGGTGGCGGCATCGAGCGCGCTCGTTGCCTCGTCCAGAATGAGGATCGGCGGGTTCTTGAGCAGCGCGCGGGCGATCGCCAGACGCTGGCGCTGCCCGCCCGAGAGCGTCGAGCCGCGCTCGCCGATCAGCGTGTCGTAGCCGCGGGTCTGACGCATGATGAACTCGTGCGCGTCGGCGAGCTTGCACGCATATTCGATCTCCTCCTGCGTCGCGTCCGGCTTGCCGACCAGCAAATTGTCGCGGATCGAGCGGTTGAAGAGCATGCTTTCCTGGAACACGACGCCGATCGCGCGGCGGAGGCTTTCCAGCGTCACCTGGCGGATGTCCTGGCCGTCGATGGTGATGCGGCCCTCGGTCGGGTCCCAGAGCCGCTGCAAGAGCGACATCACGGTCGATTTGCCGGCGCCGGTGTGGCCGACCAGCGCGACCACCATCCCTTTGTGGGCGGTGAAGGACACGTCGTTCAGCACCTTCTGCCCGCCTGGATAGGCGAAGGAGACGTGGTCGAATTCGACCTCGCCGGCGCTTGCCACCAATTCCTTGCCGCCGTCCGGGACCGTGCTCGGGGCGTCGAGGACGGCGAAATAGTCCTCGATGGCCGGGGCGCGGAAAAAGAGGTTGGCGGCGAAGTTCACCGCCGCCTCCAGCCTGCCGATCAGTAATGTGGCGAACCCCATGAAGCTCACCACGTCGGCGACCTCGGCCTCGCCCTTGAGATGGAGTATGGTGCCGAGCACGACGATCGAAATGACCGCGAGCGTGCTGGCGCCGCGCGTGAGCACGTTCACCACCGCCCACCAGTTCAGCACCGGAAACTGATGCGCGATTACCTGCTGGGCGAAGTTGGCGAACAGCCGGCGCTCGGCGGCGAGCCTGGTGAAGGACTGCACCACGACGATGTTGCCAAGCGCGTCCTGCAAGGCGCCGGCGAGCTGGGTGTTGGCGCCCTCGGCGCGGCGCTGGCCGGCCTGGGTGCGGAGCACGACGAAGCTCGTCACCGAGACGAAGATCAGCACCAGCGCCGCAAGGCAGGCGGCGAGCCGCCAGTTCATCAGGAAGGTGAGCGGCAGCAGCACGATCACCGCGCCGAGCGTGGCGAGCTGCTCGCGGAAGAACACGAGCCAGACCGCGAACAGCCCGTCGGTGCCGGAGATCATCACCTTCATCAGCCGGCCGGAGTGTACATCGCCGTGAAAGGAGAGCGGCAGGCCGAGCACGTGCGCGTAATAGCGGCCGATCGCCTGGATGCGGTTGCGGTGCGCGAGCCGCTCGGCCTGGAGCGCGGTCGCCATGTTAGAGGCGATGCCGGCCACACCGACGCCGGCCCAGATCGACAGCAGCACAGTCGCCTGCTGCCACAGCACATCGGGGCGCAGCAGCGCCGAATCGGCGAGCAGGCCGATGACGCGGCCGAACAGCACCGGGTCGAGGAACTGTAGCCCGGCGACGATCAGGTTGCCGAGCGCCAGCAGCGCGGCGATTTTCCGGTCAGGGCCGAGCAGGGCGAGTGCCCGCCAGTAAACCTTCAGGAACCGCATCTATTCTCCCAGCCAAGCGAGTGCCTAGGATCGCGGTGCAACGCGGCATAAATCGGGCAGAATCCGCCGCGCTTCAAAGCGGTATGGCCGAAAAACGATGACTGGGTGCGACGAGCTCCTCCTGGGCCGCGACCAGCAGCAGCTCGCGCGCGCCCGCCTCGGCGGTCCGGCGCAGGACGCCAAACAGCGCGGCGGCGGCGCGTTCGAGCGCGGGCCGCACGGCGCCGGCCGTGAGCATGTGGAACAGGAACAGGGCAGCCAGCGCGTCGCCCGCGCCGTTGGCGGCGAGCTTCAGCTCGGGCGTGCGGAGCAGGAAGGACTGCCCGCAGGCCAGCGCGAGCATGTCGAGGGAGCCCGCTTCCGTGGCTTCGGTACGGAGGCTCGTGACCAGCACGACGCGCGGGCCGCCGGGGCGCATCCGCGCGGCGAGTGCGGCGGCGGCGGCGCGGGCCTCATCAAGCCGCGCCGTTTCCCGCCCCGTGAGCCAGCCGAGCTCGAAGGCATTGGGCGTGGCGAGATCGGCTTGCGGAAGGGTACGGTCGCGCAGCGCGGCGGCGGCGTCGGGCGCGATGTAGAGGCGGCCCGCATCGCCCAGCACCGGATCGCAGCAATAGAGAGCGGGCGGATTGGCCGCCCGCACGCGCGCCGCCGCCTCCGCCATCGCCACGGCAGTGCCGGGCGAGGGGGCGTAGCCGGACAGCACGCCGTCGCAGCGCGGGAAGACGCCGCGCGCCGCGATGCCCGCGATCAGCGCGGCGAGCTCGGCGGGCTCGGCGGCGCGCCCCGCGAACCCGCCATAGCCGGGATGGTTCGAGTATTGGACCGTGTTGACCGCCCACACCTCGGCGCCGAGCCGTTGCAGCGGAAACAGCGCCGCCGCGTTGCCGACATGACCGTAGGCGACCCAGGAGTGGATCGCGAGGATGTTCAAGCCGTACGCCCGCCGTCGACCGGCAACAGGACACCCGTGATGAAGCTGGTGGCGTCCTCGGCGAGCCAGACGCAGGCGTTGGCGATGTCCTCGGGGGTACTCATCCGCCCGAGCGGGATCGAGGCGAGGAAGCGCGCGCGCACTTCCGGCGTGTCCGCCCCGCCCATGAACTCGGCAACCAGCCCGGTGGCGCCGATCACCGGGCAAATCGAGTTGACGCGGATGTTTTCCTTCGCAAGCTCCAGCGCCATCGCCTTGGTTATGGTGTTCACCGCGCCCTTGGTGCCGTTGTACCAGACGAGGCCGGGGCGCGGGCTGATGCCGGCGGTGCTGCCGATGTTGATGATGGAGCCGCCGCGGCCCTGGCGGCGCAGCACCGGAAGCGCCGCCTGCGCCATCCAGTAGATCGACTTCACGTTGACGGCAAAAACGCGGTCGAAGGTCGCCTCGTCCACCTCCAGCATCGGCCGGTTGCGGTGCGTGGTGCCGGCGTTGTTGACCACGATGTCGAGCCCGCCGAAGCGATCGGTGGCGGCCGCGACGATCGCGGCCACGTCCGGACCCTGGCTCACGTCGCCGCCGACAGCGTGCGCGCCGATCTCGGCGGCGAGCCGGCGGGCGCCGTCGAGATTGAGGTCGGCGGCGACGACGCGGGCGCCCTCGACCGCGAAACGGCGCGCGATCCCTTCGCCGAAGCCGCTGGCCGCCCCGGTGACGATGGCGATTTTTCCCTTGAGGCGCATTTGGTTCCCCCACCTTCCCTCTCCCCTCCGTCCTCGGCGCGGAGGGGAAAATGTCAGCCTGAATTGCGCGCCGGATAGGCCGACGGGGCGGCGGACGCGCCGGCGTCCACCGGCAGCACGATGCCCGTTACCCAGCGCGCTTCCGCGCTCGCGAGATAGAGCACGGCCTGGCCCACGTCCCAGCCGCTGCCTTCCGTTTTGAGGAGTGAGCGGTTGCGCCGCGCGGCGCGGTGCTCCTCGGTCATGCCGTCGGCATAGACCATGGGCGTATAGACCATCCCCGGCGCCACCGCGTTGACCCGGATGCCCTGCGGCGCGTGATGCGCCGCCATCGCGCGGGTCATGTTCACCACCGCGCCCTTGCTCGTCGGATAAAGCAAGCTTGGATGGCCGCCGAACAGGCCGGCGAAGGAGGCGAGATTGACGATCGCCCCGCCGCCGCCGCGCGCCATTTCGGGCACCGCGTATTTCGCCATCAGCATCATCGAGGTCACGTTGACCCGGAGCCCCCGATCCCATTCGGCGAGATCGACCTCGACCGCGGTGCCGCGCGGCCCTGATATGCCGACATTGTTCACGAGCACGTCGAGCCGGCCCCAGAGCCGCACCGTCTCACGCACGATGCGCGCGCAGTCTTCGGGCTCGGTCACGTCGGCGATGACGACATGGGTAATGCCGCCTTCGGCTTCGATGATCTGCTGCGTGCGCGCCGCCCAGTCCGGGTTCTGATCGACGAGCGTCACCTTGGCGCCGTGGCGGGCGAGCAGGATGGCGGCGGCGCGGCCGTTGCCGATGCCGTCGGCGCGCGACCCGGCCCCAGTCACGATCGCCACCTTGCCGCCCATGCGCTCGCCATTCATCGCCGTTCCCCCGGATTCCTGTCGCGCAGCATCGCAAGCAGGCGCGAAGGCGGGAAGGGCGGGGGGTGGCGCGGGCACGGAACGGAACCGCCCGCCCGGCGTTGTCGCGCCAATGCGATACCGCCTTCTGCTCGCGGCGCTGCTGCTCGCCTGCGCGCCGACCCTCGATGCGGGAGCGACGCCGACGCTCGATACCCGGCCGACCGAATGAGCGAGGTCGCCGGCCGCGCCACCGGGAGCGGCGGCAAGCCGCCGCCGATCGTGCGCGAGCACAGGATCGGGACGGCGGCGCGGCGCGCCGAGCCGCGTGATCCGGTGCGAACCATCGCGCACATCCTGCGCGGCACCGTGATCATCGTCGGGGCGGGCGTGCTGGTGTGGGTACTTTCCAGCGCGGTGGTGACGCTGATCCTAGCGGTGATCCTGGCGGTGCTGCTGCGCGGCATCGGCAACTGGGTCAGCCGCCACACCGGGATCGGCCCGACGGTTGCCGTGCTGCTCGTGTTTCTCGGCCTCGTGCTGCTGATTTGCGGGCTCGGCTACTGGACCGGGCCGCGCTTCATGCAGGAGGGACGACAGCTCTGGTCCGAAGTCTCCGGGCGACTCGGCGGGCTCGAGAACCTGGTGGGCTTCGGGCGGAGCGGCGGAGGACCGGGCGGCGGTTCGGGCGGCGCGGCGCAGATGATGAGCGGCCATGAGAGCGAGTTCGCCGCGATGCTGCGGACGCTGGCGAGCTCG
The DNA here is from genome assembly GCA_035685165.1 of Acetobacteraceae bacterium. Classification (GTDB taxonomy): domain Bacteria; phylum Pseudomonadota; class Alphaproteobacteria; order Acetobacterales; family Acetobacteraceae; genus DATFDN01. The sequence goes on along the minus strand of DASRBI010000009.1, from coordinate 112,090 downwards.
TTCATCGGCCTGTTGGCGGCGGTGCTGGTGATCGTCGCGACTGGGGTTTACCTGGCGATTTCACCCGAAACCTACGTCGCCGGCCTGACGCACCTGGTGCCGCTCTGGTATCAGGGGCGGGCGCGCGAGATCCTCTACGAAATGGGCGAGGCGATGCAGGGCTGGATGCTCGGCCAGCTCATCGACATGGTGATCGTGGGCGTGATCGTATGGGTCGGGCTGACGCTCACCGGCACGCCGCTCGCGCATGTGCTCGGCATTGTCGCCGGGGCGCTGACCTTCGTGCCCTATTTCGGCACGATCATCTCGGCCGTGCCGGCGGTGATCGTGGGCGCGGCCGTGAGCATCCAACAGGTGATCTGGGTGATCGTGGTGTTCGTGGTCGCGCATTCGGTGGAGGGCTATGTGGTGGCACCCTTCGTGCAGCGCCGCACCGTGCACCTGCCGCCCGCTCTGACGCTGATTTCGTTCGTGGTGATGGTGGCATTCTTCAGCATTTTTGGCGTTCTGGTGGCGACGCCGCTGATGGCCGTGATCATGGTGGGGGTGACGCGGATTTACGTCGAGGACGTGCTGGGCGACCCGGCGGGCAAGCATTTGAAGGTGTGCGCAAGGTGGTATTGGTTCACGCCGCCGGCGGATTAGGCGGGCTGCCGGAGGCGCCAAGTGCCGTCATTGCGGCCCGCGGGAGCGCGCGGGCGGGGCAATCCAGGGCCGCCGCGCCCTGCTGCACCCCTGGATTGCTTTGCGCCGCTCGCAAGGACGCGCTTCTGTTGAAACCGCATTGCCTCCGCTCCGCCGCTCTGCTTTGAGGCCGCGCGATGCGTGCTCTCCTTGGGGCGGTGCGATGGACGTTGGCGGCGCTCGGCGGGCTCGCGCTGCTCGTCGTGCTGTTCGTAGGTGGGCTTTACTGGCTGGCGCGCCCGTCCGCCGACCAGAGCCTCTCGATCCCGCAGCTCAGCGCGCCCGCCGAGGCGGTGTTTGATCAGGACGGCGTGCCGCGCATCCGCGCAGCAAACCTCAAGGATGCGGCGCTCGTGCTCGGCTACGTTCATGCGCGCGATCGCATGTTTCAAATGGACATGATGCGCCGGCTCGCCAGCGGGCGGCTGGCTGCGCTGTTCGGCCGCGCCGCGCTGCCGGTCGATCGGGAGATGCGGACGCTCGGGCTGGCGCGCCGCGCGGAGGCGGATGCCGAGGCGTTGCCGCCCGACGCCAAGGCGATGCTGCAAGCCTACGCAGACGGGGTGAACGCCTGGATCGCCCGGCGCGGCCGGTTCGCCGCACCGGAATTCGTGGCGCTCGGCGCGCCCGGGCCGTGGAAGCCGAGCGATTCCCTGCTCTGGGGCAAGCTGATGGGCCTTTGGCTGTCGATGAACTGGCGCCAGGAACTGGCGCGCTGGAAGCTCATCGGCAGGATGCCGCGGGCCGAGATACTGGCGCTCTGGCCAAATCAGCCTGAACAAGGCGCGCCTGACGCGCCGTTGCAGCAGGCGTTCGCACCGGCGAGCGGCGCGGCGCGCTACGCCGATCTTTCGCGCCCGCTGCCGTTTCCGAGTCAGGAAGCGGCGCAGGAATCGAACGAGTGGGCGGTGGACGGGGTGCACAGCGCGACCGGCGCGCCGCTGCTCGCCGGCGATCCGCATCTCGATTTCGGCTTCCCCTCGATCTGGTACCTGGTGCGGATCGACACGCCGGAAGGCACCCTCGCCGGCGCCACCTCGCCCGGCGTGCCGCTGCTCGTGCTCGGCCATAACGGGCACATCGCCTGGACGTTCACCACCACCGGCGCCGACGTGCAGGACATCTTCGTCGAGACGCCCGTGGGGCCGGACGCTTACGCGACCCCGGACGGGCCGCGTCCGTTCGCCGTGCGTGAGGAGCGCATCAGGGTGCGCGGCGGGCCCGACGAGGTGCTGAAGGTGCGCGAGACGCGCCACGGGCCGGTGATCAGCGACCTGCTGGACGCCAGAGGCGCGCTGCTGGCAGTGGATATGGCGAACCTCCAGCCAGACGACATGGCGGCCGAGGGGCTGTTGGCGCTCGACCGCGCGCACAGCGTGGAGGAGGCGGGGAAGGCGGCGGCGATGATCACCTCGCCGGTGCAGAACCTGCTGGTCGCCGACCGACAGCGCATCGCGCTCTTCGTGACCGGGCGGGTGCCGCTCCGCAAATCGGGCGACGGGGCGATGCCGGTGGCGGGCGCCGACGGCGCCCATGACTGGATCGGCTGGGCGGCGGGCGAGCGGTTGCCGCACTATGTCGCGCCCGCCAGCGGCGTGCTGGTGAATGCCAACGAGCGGATCGCGCCGCCCGATTTCCCGGTGTTCATGGGCCGCGATGTGTTCGCCGACTGGCGCGCGCAGCGCATCCGCCGGTTGCTGGCGGCGGGCGGGAAGCTGACCCTCGACGATTTCGCGCGGATGCAGGTGGACGACGTAAGCGCGATGGCGAAACAGGTGCTGCCGGCGCTGCTTTCGGTCCCGGTGCCGGATGGGATCGCGGCGAAAGCACGGGCGCTGCTGGTTGGCTGGGACGGGCGGATGGCGATGGATGCCCCGCAGCCGCTGATCTTCGAGGCCTGGATCGGGCGCTTCTACGCGAAGATCCGCGCGCGCACGGATGCCGGCGCGGCGATGGCCCCCGAGACCGAGTTCGTGCCCGAGGCGCTGCTGCCTGGCGGCGCGGGGCTCTGCGGCGGGGACTGCGCGGCGCTGCTGACGCAGGCGCTGACCGAGGCAGCGGCCGATCTCGCCGCGCGGTTCGGCCCTGATCCTGATGCGTGGCGCTGGGGCGCGGCGCATCGGGCGGTGTTCGCCCATCCGCTGCTCGGGCGGTTGCCGGTGATCGGCGCTTTCGGACGGATCACGATCAAGGTGCCGGGCGCGGCCAGCACGATCTTCGCCACCGCCAACGGACCCACCGACTTCACCGCGACGCACGGCCCCTCGTTTCGCGGCGTCTATGACCTCGCCGATCTGGACCGCAGCCGTTTCATGATCGCACCGGGCGAATCGGGCGACTTTTTGCGCCCGGGGGCGCGCGCGTTTCTGCAACGCTGGCGCGATGGCGGCACCGTGCTCCTGACTGCGGCGGCGCAGCACGAAACGGGACGCATCCGCCTGTCGCCGTGATGCGTTCGGCATTGACCGGCCCGCGCCGGTTAAGGAACATGCGGGGCGGAACCGACGCATGACCTACAAGCCGCCGCGACGCCCGCAGTTCTTCTACACCACCGCCCCGCTGCCCTGCCCCTATGTGGCCGGGCGCACGGAGCGGAAGGTGGTGACGGAGATCACGGGGCCGGATGCCGATGCGCTGCACGACCGGCTTTCCCGCGCGGGGTTCCGGCGCAGCCACAACATCGCCTACGCGCCGGTTTGCCCGAACTGCCAGTCCTGCCTCCCGATCCGCATCCCGGTCGATCGGTTCGAGATCGACCGCGGGCTGCGGCGGATCGCGCGGGCGAACGCGATGGTGGAGGGGTTCGAGGCGCCCTGCCATGCCACTGCCGAGCAGTTCCAGCTTTTTCAGCGCTACCAGCTCGTTCGCCATGGCGGCGGCGACATGGCGACGATGAGTTTCTACGACTATCGCGCGATGGTAGAGGACACGCCGATCGAGACCTTCATGGTCGAGTTCCGCGATCCCGACGACCGGCTGGTGGGCGCCTGCCTGACCGACAGGCTCGGTGATGGCCTGTCCGCGGTTTACAGCTTCTACGCGCCGGAACTCGCGTCCCGCTCGCTCGGCACCTACACGATCCTGTGGCTCGTGGAGCGGGCGCGCGAACTCGGGCAGCCCTATGTCTATCTCGGCTACTGGGTGCCGGAGAGCCGCAAGATGGCCTACAAGGCGCGCTTCAAGCCGAGCGAAATCCTGGTGGGCGGCACCTGGCGCACGCTGACCGAAGCCGATATGGCCGATCAGCCGCGCAGTACGGCGGGCCTGTTGCTGGCGGAAACGGCGGGCTGAGGCTCTCGCATTCTCCAGGACGCCATTGCGAGCGCCACGCGCCGGCGGAAGGCAGCTGCTGCCCGCAGCGTGTCCGGCTATCCGGTTCCGCATCGTTGGCGGTTAGTTTCCATCGTCATGGCCGGGCCTGGCCCGGGCATGACCTGGCTCGCCTGGGCGCGCGAGATTCAGGCGATCGCGCAGACCGGGCTCGCTTTCACGCGCGCTCCGTACGACGCCGAGCGTGCGCGGCGCTGCGTGCGCTCGCCGCGCGCGCGATCGCGGCGCACACGGTGGAACCAGTCGAGCGGAGCGAGTCGCTGTTTGTCGGTGAAATCGGTTACGCCACGCCGAAGATCGGCGTGCGCGCCGCCGTGTTCGATGATGCGGGCCGCACCCTGATGGTGCGCGAGATGCTGGACGGCGGGCGCTAGACGCTGCCCGGCGGCTGGGCAGACGCGAACCAGACGCTGGCGGAATGCGCGGCGCTGCGAAAGCACGCCGGGTGAGGGCGAAGCTACACCGAGCCCCACACCTCCTCGGCCACCTCCACGCAGCGGCGCAGCTTCGCCCATTGCTGTTCCTCGGTGAGCAAGTTGCCCTCCTCGGTACTGGCGAAGCCGCATTGCGGCGACAGCGCCAACTGCTCGAGCGGCAAATATTTCGACGCCTGCTCGATGCGGCGCTTCAACTCGTCCTTGCTCTCGAGCACACCCGTTTTGCTCGTGATCAGGCCAAGCACGACGATCTTATCGCCACGCGGGACGAAGCGCAGCGGCTCGAAACCGCCGGCGCGGTCGCTGTCGTATTCCATGAAATAGGCGTCGGCGTTGATCTGGTTGAACAAAACCTCGGCCACCGGCTCGTAGCCGCCCTCGGCGACCCAAGTGGAGCGGAAATTCCCGCGGCAGAGATGCATCGAGACCGTCATCTCTGGCGACTTGCCCGCAATGGCGCGGTTGATCAGGTTGGCGTAGATGCCGAGCAAGCCCTCCACGTGCTCGCCGCGCGCTTTCAGCCCCTCTACCTGACGCGGGTCGCAGAGATAGGCGATGTAAACCTCGTCGAGCTGGAGATAGCGGCAGCCGGCATCGGCGAATGCGCGGACGGCGTGGTGGTAGGCCTCGCCGAGATCGGCGAAGAAGGGTTCGAGCTCGGGATAAGCGGCCTTGTCGATGGCGCCGCGCCCGCCGCGGAAATGCACGACCGACGGCGAGGGGATGGTCTGCTTCGGCAGCGCCGTCTTTACCTGGCCGGCGAGGAAGCGGAAATCATCGACCATGATCGGCCGGCGATAGGCGATCTTGCCCGTCACGCGCAGGGCATGGGCGAGTGTGGCGCCCTTGAAGGCGATCTTCTGCTCGGGCTCGTAGATTTCGACGCCGTCGAGGGCGGAGGCGAAATCGTAGTGCCAATAGGCGCGGCGGTACTCGCCATCGGTCGCCGCGCGCAGGCCGATCTCCTCCTGTTTCGCTATCGCCCGGGCGATGCATCGGTCCTCGATGGCGCGCAGTTCCGCCGCCTGGAGCCGTCCGGACTTGCGCGCGGCGCGCGCTTCTGCGAGTTCCCTGGGGCGCAGCAGGCTGCCCACGTGATCGGCACGGAACGGGGGACGGGCGCGGGGCGTCATGGCGGCCATGCGATGCTCCTCTTGTCGCGGTGTGTTCTAGGATGACTGCATTTCAGCGGGAAGGCGCGACCAAGGCGGAGACCAAGGACGGCCCGGTGCTTTCCCGCCCGCGCGGCTCACGCGCGATCTGGCTGCGGAGCCTGCTGGTCGCCGTCGTCGATGTCTGCCATCGCCGCGCGGTGCCGGTGGTCGGCCTGTGCGTGGTGCTGGCCGGGCTCGCCTTGTTTTATGCGTCGGGGCATCTCGGCGTCACCACGGACACGACGCAGATGTTCGCCCCGAGCCTGCCCTGGCGGCAGGCGCAGGCGCGGCTCGACAAGGACTTCCCGCAGTTCAGCGATCAGCTGGTGATGGTGATCGACGCGCGGGTGCCCGAGGAGGCGCAGGAAACTGCCGCTGCGCTCGCCGACAAGCTCAAGGCCGATCCGGCGCTGTTCCGCAGCGTGACCCGCCCCGATGCATCGCCTTTCTTCACCAAGGAGGGGCTGCTCTATCTCGATTCCGACAGGCTGACGAAGCTGATGAACAGCCTGTTGTCGGCGCAGCCCTTCCTCGGCCAGCTCGTCAGCGACCCGAGCGCGCGCGGATTGTTCTCGGCGCTCGGGCTGATCGGCATGGGGGTGGCGCACGGACAGGCTGATCTCGCGCCCTATGATTCGGTGCTGCGCGGCTTCGCAAGCACGATCCAGTCGGCGCTCGCCGGGCAGCCGCAGCCGCTTTCCTGGCAGAACCTGCTCGGCGGGGGAACGCAGGACCTCGCCGGCAAATACTTGTTCGTGCTGGCGCAGCCGACACTGAATTACGGCGCCTTGCAGCCGGGCGGCGAGGCGGTAGCGGCGATCCGGCAGGCGGCGGCCGAGCTGCCCTGGGTGAAGGCGGGCGACGCCCGCGTGCGGATCACCGGATCGGTGGCGCTGTCGGACGAGGAATTCGCCTCGGTCGCCGAGGGCATCATCTGGCAGCTCGTCGGCAGCCTCATCCTGATCACGCTCTGGCTCTATCTCGCGGTGGCGAGCTGGCGGCTGATCGTGCCCATCCTGCTCACCCTGCTGTTCGGCCTGTCGCTGACCGTCTTCTTTGCCGCCGCAGCCGTGGGTACGCTCAATCTGATTTCGATCGGGTTCGGCGTCCTGTTCGTGGGCATCGCGGTCGATTTCGCGATCCAGTTCTCGGTGCGCTACCGCGAGCGGCGCTATGAGCTGAAGGAGCTGCCGGAGGCGCTGCGGCGCACGGCGGCGCGTGCGGGCATCCAGATCCTGATCGCCTCGGTGGCGACCGCCGCCGGGTTCCTGGCCTTCGTGCCGACCGCGTTCATCGGCGTGGCCGAGCTTGGGCTGATCGCCGGCGTGGGGATGCTGATCGCGTTTGCCTGCACGATGACCTTCCTGCCGGCGGCGATCACGCTGTTCCGTCCCAAGGGCGAGGAGGCCGAGGTCGCGTTCCGCTGGGCGCGGCGGGCGGATGCCTGGGTCGTGGTCCGCCGCCGGCCGATCCTCGTGGTGTTCGCCGCCGCCGGGATCGCGGCGATGGTGCTGTCGCCGCACCTCGCCTTCGATTCCAACCCGCTGCACACGAAGAACCAGAACACCGAGGCAATGCGGACCTTGCAGGATTTGATTTCCTCGCCGATCACCAATCCCTACACGATCGACGTGATGGAGCCGTCGGCGGCGCAGGCGGCGGAGGTGGCGGAGAAGCTGCGCGCGCTGCCCTCGGTGCTTTCGGTGCGTTCGATCGCGAGCTTCATCCCCGACGATCAGCAGAAGAAGATCGCCATCATCCAGGATGCCGAGCAAATCCTGGAGCCGACGCTCACCGCGCCGCCCGCCTCCAGCCCGCCGACGCCGGACCAGATTCGCCTTGCCGCGAAGGCGGCGCTGCAGCAGATCGAGCCGACGCTGGCCAAGGCGGCATCGGCATCGGACAGCGCGCTTGCGGTGACGGCGGCGGCGCTGCGCGGCGTTGTCAGCGCCTCGGATGCACAGGTGATGGCGTTGAACACCGCGCTGACGCGGTTCCTTGGGCCGGAGCTCGATCAGCTCCGGGCCTCGCTCTCGCCCGCGCCGGTGACGCTCGCGAGCCTGCCCGAGAGCATCAAGCGTGACTGGCTGCTGCCTGACGGCGAGGCGCGCGTGCAGGTGGTTCCGAAGGCGATCACCGGCAAGACCGGCAAGGTGCTTTCCACTTTCGTCGCTCAGGTGCGCTCGGTGGCGCCGAACGCGGGCGGGCCGGCGGTGACGATCGTGAAAACGAGCGACACGATCATGACCTCGTTCCGCAACGCCGCCACCTATGCGCTGGCGGCGATCGCGGCGATCCTTTTGATCGCGCTCTGGAGCGTGCGCGACGCGGCGCTGGTGATGGCGCCGTTGCTGATCTCCGGGCTGTTGACGCTGTTGCTTATGGTCGTGATCCCGCTGCCGCTGAATTACGCCAACATCATCGCGCTGCCGCTGTTGCTCGGCGTCGGGGTCGCGTTCAACATTTATTTCGTCATGAACTGGCGCGAGGGACGGCGTTCGGTGCTCGCCTCGCCGACCGCGCGGGCGATCCTGTTCTCGGCGCTGACGACCGGGACGGCGTTCGGCTCGCTCGCGCTGTCGGCGCATCCGGGCACCGCGAGCATGGGCGATCTGTTGCTGATCAGCCTGGGCTGCACGCTGCTCGGCAGCCTGGTTTTCATCCCGGCGCTGCTGGCGAGCGTGCGGCCGAAGTAGTTCCTACGAACGCAACTACTGCGTCTTGGTTGCCGAGGCGCCGCCCGACTGGTTCATGCTGGCGAGCTTGTCCATGAGCGTGGTGGCGGCATTGACGCAGGCTTGCAGCGGCTGGTCAGCGCCACAGCGTATGTCGATCTCCTGATCGCCGCGCTTGAAGCGGAACGCGGTGCCCGCCTCGTGCATTTCATGCATCATGCGCCACATCTCTGGCGGCGGCATCGGGTGCGGGCCGCGCGGTCCGGGCGGGGGCCCGCCCTGGGCGAGCGCAGGGCCGGCGGCGAGGGCGAGGACCGCGGCGGCGGCGGGCAGAGTTCGCATGGTGCGGCTCCCTTGGCTGACAGGCCACCAACGTAGCGCGGGCGGCGGCACCGGGCTTCGGTGGTGGGTGGCAAGATCGCGTGATGCACGGAGCGTGTACCGGGTTGCGGCGCTCCCGCGCCGATTATGTACCGGGTGCCTGCGCGGAAGCCGCGGTTTTGTACCGGCTATTGGGCGAAACGGCGGGAAAATGTACCGCCTCCGGCGCCGCGGCGGATGCTTTTGTACCGGGTGCGCTGGTGGAGCCAAGGGGAGTCGAACCCCTGACCTCCTGAATGCCATTCAGGCGCTCTCCCAACTGAGCTATGGCCCCGGGCGCTTGGGAGGCGGTGTCTTACAAGCCGCCTCCCCGCCGATCAAGGTAGCCGATCAAGGGTAGTCGGGACCGGGCAGCGCCAGCTCGCGGATCACGCCGCCCGGGCGGTAGGGCAGCCGATAGACGCGGCCATCGATCAGCACGGCGATCGCCGTGGCGTTCCCGGCGGTGAGCCTGAGGGTGCCGTCATCGTCGGCTTCCCAGGTGTCGCCCGGCTGCATCACGCGGCGGATCAAAGGCTTACCGTCGGCGCCCCGCACCTCCACCCAGGCCGGCGCGCTAGCGCGGATCTCGAGCTTCACGCGCTGCGGCGGCTGCGTGGCCGGGGGCGGCGGGGCGGGCGCCGGGGCCGCCTCGGCGGGCGGCTGGGCAGCCTGGGCGGGCGGTGCCTGGGATGGCGCGGCCGGAACCACGGCGGCGACCGCCGCTGGCGCCGGCGCCGCGGCCGGCGGCGGTGGGGCGGGGTCGGCCGTGGCTGGCGCCGGTGCCGCGGCCGGCGGCGGTGGGGCAGGATCGGCCCCGGCTGGCGGCGTGGCGGGGGCGGCAGCGACCTGCTCGGCCGCCGGTGCCGGGTCGGCGGCGGCATGCGGCGTCGCCGCGGGGCGCGACGTCCCTAGGCCGATGCTGATCCAGAACTGGTCAAGGCCGCCGTTCAGCATCGCGCGGAGGCGATCAGCCTGCGGCAGATAGCCCAACCCCGTCGCGGCCGCGGCGGCAGCGACGATCATGACGCCGAGTACCAGGAGGGCCAGTGCGGCGCCCGTCCGGCGCCGCGGACGCGCCAGCGGCTCGGGATCGCTCGCCACCGGCTGCGGCATGCCGAACCGGCCCTCCAGCCGGCTGATCTCCAGCCTGAGCCCCGCGGTCTCCCGCAGCACCGCCCTCTCGATGCGGCTGTCGAGCCCCTTTTCCAGCGTATCGAGCCGCAGCACCGCGCCGTCGATCGTGCTGGCGAGCGAGCGCAGCGAGGCCTCCACCCGGCCAACCGCGTTCATCAGCTCGGGCGAGGGTTCGGCAGGGGCCGGCGGGGGCGCCAGGACTTCCCCGGCTAGTGACGCCAGCGTCGGCCCTGCTTTCAGGCGCGCGTGCAGCCGCTCGAACAGGCGTTCCTCGTCGGCTTCGTCCATTCTGCCTTCAGACCTCGACAACCACGTAATCCTCCTCGACCGTCACCGGCACGGTCTCGGCGACGTACGGCCCTTCTACCACACGCTGGCCGGGTGCGACCTCCACCTTATAGTTGCGGACCTGAATTTTCGTCGGATCGCACCAGGACTGGCCGGTCTTGATGTCGAATTCCCAGCCATGCCAGGGGCAGCGGATGATCTCGCCGGGGCGCGAATAGCGATAGGAGCCCGGCTCGTCCGCTTCGATCAAGCCGGTCAGCAGCCCCTCGCACATCGGCCCGCCCTGGTGCGGACAGCGGTTCAAGAGGCCGAAGAACTCGCCCGAGAGATTGAACACAGCGATCGGCCGGCCACGCACGGTGACGAGCTTACGGCTGCCCGGCGGCAGGTCGGCGACCCGGGCGACGACGTGCTTCGGCATGGACACTCCCTCATACGGTGAATTGCTCGGCGATGATGCGCTCCGAGAGGCCCTGGTCGGGGTCGAACAGCACGGTGACGCTGACAGCCCGGTCCTCGCTGACCGCTACCGAAACCACGTCGCGGACCTCGGTGAAGTCGGCCACCGCCGCCACCGGGCGCTTGTCGGCCTCCAGCACCTCGAACAGCACCTCGGCGGCGGCCGGCAACAGGGCGCCGCGCCAGCGGCGGGGGCGGAAGGCGCTGATCGGGGTCATCGGCAGGAGGTTGGCCGACAAGGGAACGATCGGGCCGTGGGCCGAGAGATTGTAGGCAGTCGAGCCGGCCGGCGTGCTCACCAGCACACCGTCGCAGATCAGCTCCGGCAGCCGCACCTGACCATCGACCGTGATGCGGATTTTGGCCGCCTGCCGGAGCTGGCGCAGCAGGCTCACTTCGTTGAAGGCCAGCGCCTCCTCCACCGCCCCCGTGGCGGTGACGGCGTGCATCCTGAGCGGATGCAGCGTCGTTGCCTGCGCGGCGGCGAGCCGGGCGGGCAGCCCTTCCTCGGCGTAGTGGTTCATCAGGAAGCCCACCGACCCGCAATTCATCCCGTAAACGGGCATCGGATTGGCGAGGATGCGGTGCAGCGTCTCCAGCATCGTGCCGTCGCCGCCCAGGGCCACCATCACCTCGGCCTGTTCGGGCGCGCAGTCGCCATAGCGCGCGGCGAGCCGGTCGCGGGCGTCGCGCGCGAGCGCGGTCGGGGCGGCGGTGAAGGCGATCCTCGGCGGCGGGCGGGGCGGGGCGGACAATTAGACGAGCTTCCGGTGCTCCAGCACCGGCATGTCGCGCCGCACCCGCGTGGTCAGCTCCGGGTCGATGCGCGAGGTCGCCCAGCCGACGCCGTCGGAAACGCGTGCGACCACGTGGCCCCACGGATCGACGATCATCGAATGGCCATAGGCATTACGCGGTTCGTTGCGCGAGCCTTCGAGATAGCGGCCCCAAGTGGCGGGCGCGGCGATCCAGCACTGCGTCTCGATCGCGCGGGCGCGGATCAGCGGCTCCCAATGGTCCTTGCCGGTCAGCAAGGTAAAGTTGGACGGCAGGAAGATCAGCTCCGCGCCGGAGCGGCGCAGCGCCAGGAACAGTTCGGGGAAGCGGAGATCATAACAGATTGCCGCGCCGACATTCGTATCGCCCGCCTTGTAGGTGACGATCGAATCGCCGCTGCCGTAGGTGCTGCTCTCGCGGAAGCCGGTGCCGTCCGGGGCGGTGATGTCGAACAGGTGGATCTTGCGGTAGCGCGCGATCTCCCGCCCGTTCGGGTCGAACACGACCGTCGTGTTGAACAGCCGTTCGCCCGCCGGATCGCGCTCGGCGATCGAACCGCCATGCACGTGCACCCGCGCGCCGCGCGCCAATTCGCGCAGGAACTCGTAGGCCGGGCCGCCGCTTTCGTTGGACCCCCGAGGCGGCAGAAGCTCGGCGGCTTCGAACTTCTGTGCGCGCGTCCCGCCCAGGCTGCTCCACATCTCCGGCAGGCTGACGATGTCGGGCCTGTCCTCGTCGATCGCCTGGCCCGCCAGCCGGCGGGCCTGAGCAATATTGGCCGCCTTGTCGGCGCCAGGGTTCATCTGCACCACGCTCACGCGCATCGAGCACTCCGGTTGGCTGTTCGGGGCCGCCGTAGCGGCCCGGCTCACATCAAAAAAACGCCCTTGCCGGTCGTCTGGGTGTCGAACAGCCGGTACGCCTCGTCGGCCTGATCGAGCCGCCATCGCTCGGTGAACAGCCGATCCACCGGGATCTTGCGGTCGGCGACAAAGCGCGCGCACTCGGCCTGGCCGATCACCGAGAAGGTCCAGGAGCCGATCATCGTAAGCTGCTTGCGAAGCACGTCGGGCGAGACGTCGATCGTTACCTCGTTCCGCTCGCCCACGAAGCACATCGTGCCCCACACCTTCACGCAGCGGATGGCAGCGATCCGGCCCTCGGGCGAGCTTGAGGTATCGAGGGAGAGGTCAGCGCCATAGCCGTGCGTCAGATCCTTGATGGCGCCCACCGGGTTGTTCGACCGGGGGTTCACCACCTCGTCGGCCCCGAACTCCTTGGCGCGGGCGAGCCGCTCGGGGCTGATGTCGAGCGCGATCACCCGCGCCCCCATCGCCTTGGCAAGCTGCGTCGCCGAAAGCCCGACCGGCCCCTGGCCGAAGATCGCGATCGTGTCCTGCCCGGAGAGGTTCATCCGCCGCAGCGCCCCCCAGGCCGTGCCGGTGCCGCAGGAGATCGCCGCACCGGTGGTGAAGGAAAGCTCGTCCGGGAGCGGCACCAGCGTGTTGGCCGGCACGACGAGATAGGGCGCGTGCCCGCCATTGGCGTTGTTGCCGTAAACCTTGACGGGAACCTCCTGGCAGAGCTGCGACCAGCCAGAGCGGCAATGGTTGCAGAGCGCGCAGCCCTGGTAATGGTGCACCATCACGCGCGCCCCGATCGGCGCCTCGCGCTCGCTCACGCCCGCGCCGCGCTCTGCCACCACGCCGCACGGCTCATGCCCGGCGATCACCGGGTTGGGGTTGGCGGGCAGCCCGCCCACGCCCTGCTTTTCGCCCTTGGGCCGGCGGTACTGGTGCAGGTCGCTGCCGCACATGCCCGACGCTTTCATCTCGATCACCACCTCGCCCGGGCCGGGCGTGGGATCGGGGAACTCCATCAGTTCGAGCTCGCGGCCGCCGGTGAACACCACGCCCTTCATCGCGTCCCTCCTTCACGTTCGCGCCGAAGCCTAGGGGGTTTCCGGAGTGCGGAACAGCAGCGGGAAGGCGCTGTGCACATGCGGGGCGGCAACCGAGGGGGCACCCTGGAACAGCATCGAGGCGTCGAGCTCGGCAAGGCGCGTGGCGCCGAGCAGCGCCATCGCGACCGCGACTTCCTGCTCCAGGATCTCCAGCATTCGCCGCACTCCGGCCGCGCCCTCCGCGGCCAGCGCGTAGCAATAGAGGCGTCCGATCGCGACCGCGTCAGCGCCCATCGCAATCGCCTTCACTACATCGGTGCCCCGGCAGAATCCGCCGTCGATCACCACCCGGGCGCGGCCGGCAACAGCGTCCACAACCTCCGGCAGCACGTCCATCGCGCCGCGCCCATGGTCAAGTTGCCGCCCGCCGTGGTTGGAGACGTAGATCACATCGACGCCGTGCTCGCAGGCGATCGCGGCATCCTCGGCAGTCGCGATGCCCTTCAGGATCAGCGGGATGGGGTGACGTTCCTTGAAATGCGCGACGTTGCGCCAGGAGAAGCCGGCCTGGAACTCGTGCCCGGTGGCCGCCGTTCGCCACGGCTTGACGAAGCGCGCGGCGATGTCGCGCTCGCGGCGGGAATAGGCGGCGGTATCGACCGTGATCGCGAACCCGTCGTAGCCTGCTGCGGTCGCGCGCGCGGCGATGTCGTCCACCCAGGCGTCGTCGCCGCGGACATAGAGCTGGAACAACTTTGGCCCGGGCGTCGCCGCCGCGCTCTCCTCCAGGCCGGGCTTCGTGACCGAACTGACGATGATAGGGACGCCGAACTCCGAGGCTCCGCGCCCGGCCTCGGCCGCCCCGGCCGGATGGAACGACTCGAGCGAGCCGACCGGCGCCAGCATCACCGGCAGCCGCAGCCGCATTCCGAGCAGTTCGGTGCTGCAATCGACGCGCGCCACGTCGCGGCACACACGCGGGCGGAAAGCGATCTGATCGAGCGCGAGACGGTTGCGCCGCATTGTGGTCTCGGTCTCGGTCGCGCCGATCAAGTAGCCCCAGATATTGTCGCTGAGCTTCGCCCGCGCGGCGGGAATGAATTCATGCAATGTCTGATAATCGCCCTCGGGATCGGCGAGATGCGGGCTCTGGGCCATGCGGGATCTCCGGCTGTACGCGGACCATCAGAAGCCCGCCGCCCGCCTCCCGCAAGGGGTCAGCTTCCGCCGAAGCCGAGGAATCCCGCCTGCGGCACCGGCGCGCCGCCATCGCCGGAGAACAGCTTGGGCAGGGTCATCTGCCCGCCCTTTGGGTCGGCGGTGCGGGCTGAGACCTTGTGGACCGGGCGCGGTCGCGCCGGAGCGGGTTTGGCTGCGCCTGTGGCCGCCGCCGCGGCGAGTTGCTGCCCGCCCGTGCCCGACGGAGTCGTGCCCGGGATGCCGCGCAGGTTAAGCAACAGAAACGAGATCGCGCTGCGCCCGAGATCGACCGAAAGCTCGATCGGCGTCATGCCGAGCTCGTTGCGGGCATTGAGATCGGCGCCCCGACTGAGCGCATCGCGCACGGAGTCCATGTCGCCGCGGTTGATGGCGTCAAACAGTTCATCGTTAGGACTCATGAGCGCCGGCACATTGGAGGGCGGCGCGATCGTCTCTTGCTGCGGCGCCGCGCCGGGCAAGGCGGGCGGTGGAGCGGCCTTGTTGTTCTTGACGCTGTTTTCGAGCTGCTCCTTGCCGAAGGAGGGCGGTGCCCCCTGGGCCCCGAGCCCGCTCGTCGGCATCCCGATCCCTTGGGAAAGTGCGGCCGGTACCACACCGACCAGCAGCGCCACGGATAGGGCACCAAGACGGGGCAACCGCTCCGTGCGTCGGCCTAACTCGAAACTCATGCTTGAACCCGTCTGCTATTGCGTGTTGAGCGACAGCAGCCCCGCGCTCAGATAAATCAAATAGCCGCTCCAGAGGAGCGGTGGAACCATGAGCCAGGCGGCCAGCGCCGATTGCCGCCGGAAGCGCAACACGATTGCCACAAGCAGCAGGGCGCCCACGACCGCCAGCAGCAAAGTGGCCGCCAGGCTGTGCGCCCCGAATAGCGCCGCGCCCCGCGCCGCCGCCACGGCGAGGTTCCACGCCCAGAGGCGAAGCGCAGGCGCCGCCGACATCCGCCCGCGACACCAGACGAGCCACGCGCCACAGCCGGAGCAGAAATAGGTTACGCCCCAAACCGGCCGATAGGCCCAGTCCGGCAGGCCGCCGGCGGGATGGGTTAGGCCAAGATACCACGCCCGCGTTGCGTGGGAAACCAGGGCCGCGTTCGCAATCCCGAGCAACAGGCAGAGGCCGAGAAAGCCAACAAGGGCCATCATCGGCGTTACCCACGGCTCGGCCCGGGGCACTCGACCCCACTCGTTCGGATCGCCTAACTGGAAGACACGACCTCCTTCCCGTTGGCGAGTCTAACCCGCATACTGTCCGCCGGTTCGCGGCCGTTGCTCACGTCCCCTCTTGCCGCCACGCAACGAGCAGCAGGCCAAGCAGCAACGGCAATGCCGCCCAGGCCGGCAGGAGCGGCGTCGAGTTCACGCCGGTCACGACGTAATCATGGCGGCGCGCAAACCCCATCCAGCCGCCGCCCGAGGCGGGGCGACCGGGCTCCGTGCGGCGCAGTTCCGGGACTTCGGGCTGGGGGCCGTCGCCCATCCAGTGCACGCCGCCTCCCGACCCGTCGGCGATGCCCTGGAGGCTCGTTGCGGTGGCGCGCAGATCCTCCATCTCGAGAGGATTTGCGGCTTGCGCGACCGCTTCGACGGTGCGCGTTCCGTCGCTCACCTTCCAAACCCCGGGTGAGGGTGCGGCGACATCGGCGATCGCGCGCCCGGGCAGCGATGGCAGAAGCGCCTGCGTCTGCGATCTGCCGTCGGGGCCCGTGATGGTGACGGGGGGCGCAGGCGCCGGGTCGGTCGAACGCCGCTCCACATGCAGCCTGCCCTCGCTGATGCGCGCGGTCAGGGCGTCCGCTTCCAGATCGGGCTCCTTCATCAGCCAGTGCGCCACGCGGCGCAGCAGCTCCGCCTGCGGTCCGCCGCCCTCATGGCCACGCGACCAAAGCCAGATCTGGTCGGTCAGCAGCATCGCGACGCGGCCCTTGCCCTCCTCGTCGAGGACCAACAGGGGGGAGCCGTCCGGCGCCGTCATCAGCGTCTGCCCGCGCACATCCGTCGGTGCGATGTGACGATACCACGATCCCCACGTGGGGGCCTTCGCGGGGTCGTCCGGCGGGTTCGCGCCCGGCAGCCCCTCGGTCACCGGATGGCGTTCGCCGAGCGGGGTCAGCCGCGCCCGGAACGCCCCGTCCTCCACCGCGCCCGCCTGGGCGGGCAGGGCCGGGAGGACGCTGGCGATCGGCGTGCTCGCAAGCGTGGCCGGACCGGCGAATTCCGGCCCAACGGACAGCAGCAGGGCGCCCCCGAGGCGCACATATTGGGCGATGTTGCCGAGATAGGGCAGGGGCAGCAGGCCCCGGTTCTGAAAGCGGTCGAGGATGATCAGGTCGAATTGCTCGATCTTCTCCTGGAACAGCTCGCGCACTGGGAAGGCGATCAGCGACAGGTCGCTGAGCGGCGTCAAATCATCCTTCTCCGGCGGGCGGAGGATGGTGAAATGCACCAGATCGACCGCCGGATCGGATTTCAGCAGGCGCCGCCACGTCCGCTCGCCCGGATGCGGCTCGCCGGAGATCAGCAACACCCGCAGCCGGTCGCGCACGCCGTTGATCTGCACCGCCGTAGCGTTGTTGACCGTCGACACCTCGCCTGGCAACTTGCTGACGGAGAGCTGGACGATCTCGGGCCCCGGATGCTGAATCTGCACCGGGATATCGACCGGTGTGCCCACGCGCACGTCCTGGTATTCGGTCGGCTCTCCCTCACGCTCGATCTTGAGCCTGGCCTCGGCCGGCGGCCCTTTGGCGCCGCGGTCCTCCACCACGGCCCGCAGGGTCACGGGCTTGCCGACGATGCCATAGCTCGGCGCTTCCAGGAGCCGCAGGGTCCGGTCCACCTGCTCGCCTGCGGCCGGGATCAGAACGTTCAAGGGCTCGTCCCCAGGCGCCCGCTTCGGCACGTCGTGCACCTGCCCGTCGGTGATTGCGATCGTGCCGGCGAAGCGACCGCGCGGTATGTCGGCGAGCGCCCGGTTCACCGCGTCGAACAGGCGCGTCCCTCCGCTCCCGCCCTCCGGCACGGTGATGGTCCGAAGCTGCAGATCAGGCATTTTCTGCGCCGCCTCCGCGACCCGCCGCGCCGCCGTCTGCGCGAGCGCCGTCCGGTTTCCGACCTGCATCGAGGCGGTCTGATCCACGACCAACAGTCCGATATCGGTCAGAAAGGAGCGGGTCTCCTCGGTCAGTCGGGGGCCGGCGAGCCAAAGCAGCAAGCAAAGGAAGGCCAGCGCCCGCAGCACGGCGCCGCGCGCCGCCTTGGTCGCGGCCCAGGCAATGAGTGGGACCAGCGCCGCGCCGAGAGCCCATAGCAGGGGGACCGGCACCAACGGGTCGAACCGGATCCCGGCAAGCGTCGTTTGCATGTCCATCGCCGCCTACTGCCCGAGCCGCTGTAGGATGGCGGGCACGTGCACCTGGTCACCCTTGTAGTTGCCGGTCAGGGCATACATCACCAAGTTGACTCCGAAACGGAACGCGAGCTGGCGCTGCCGATCACCTCCCGGGATCACGGCAAAGGGCGCATTGCCCTCGGCGTCCACCGCCCAGGCGGCGGCCCAGTCGTTGCCGCCGATCACCACCGGGCTCACGCTGTCGTTGGTGCGGTCCTCGTCGCGCTGCACCCACACCGTGCTGCCGTCATAGCGTCCCGGGTAATCGCGTAGCAGATAGAAGGCGCGGGCGAGCACATGGCTGACTGTCAAAGGCGCCAGCGCGGGCACATTGAGCCCCGCGGCGACCCGTCGCAGCGCCGCATCAGCGCCTGGGGCGAAACCCTCTCCCGAGCCGGAATCCTGGGTGTCGATCAGCAAAATCCCGCCCCGGGCCATGAAGTCGTTGAGGGCCTGCGTCTCGGCCGGGCTGAGCGTGCTCGCCGAGGCGGTGATCGGCCAGTAGAGGAGCGGGTAGAAACTGAGATCGGTGCTGCCGGGGGTGACCGGATCGGGCTCTGCAAGCGTCGCTGCCGTGCGGGCGTTGACGAACTCCGACAGGCCCTCGAGACCCTCCTTCGAAGTCTGATCCACCTGCGGATCGCCGGTGGCGATGTAGCCGAGCCGTGTCGCCAGCGCCGGATTGGCGTCGTGCTCCAGCGCGTCGGCCCAAGCCGGGTGAACGAGCCCCGCGAGCCCGGCGGCGAGCACGAGCGCGGCGGCCTGCCGGCGCCAGTCGCCGCGGCGAAGCAAGCCACGCAGCAGCAGCGAGATCGCGAGATCGGCGATCAGCAGGACGCAGGCGGCGGCGATCAGTGCCGGGCCGAACGCCCGCGGCTGCCTCTGGGTGCCGAGCGCTTCCTGTCGCGCCCCCGCTACCGGCGCCGCCGGCACCAGCGACACGATCGCCGTGCCGAGATTGAGGCTCCGCCGGCTAGCCTCCGGCCCATAGAACCCGGGCGGGTGCGACGGCGAGGGCACGGTGGTCGCAAGTGCGCTCGCCGAGAGCCCGCTCGCGGTCGGCGGGGGTTTGCCGAGGACGCCGTAGCCGTCGAGCGTCTGCAACGGGGCGAGCACGGCATCGCTGTTCCGCTCGTCGATCACGCCGGCTGAGACGGCAACCAGCCGGCGCAGCATGTCAACGAAGAGGCCGGAGAGCGGAAGATTCGACCAATCGGCATTGGCGGTGACGTGGAACAGCACCACCCGGCCCCGCCCGCGCGTGGCCTCCGTGACCAGGGGCGTGCCGTCGGCGAGCCGGGCCCACGTATGAGATGCGAGCCCGGCGGACGGCTCAGCGAGCACCTGGCGGTTCACCAGGACGTCATGCGGGACCGGCAGCCCTGTGAAGGGTGAGTCGTCCGGGAACGGTGCGAGCCCGGCCGGCTTGCTCCAAGACATGGCGCCGCCCAGCTCGCGGTCGCCGCCGATCAGGCGCACTGGCAGCAGCGGGTCGGATGGCGGGGCCCCGCCGTCGGCGGCCTCATTGACGCCTTCCTCGGCGATCTGCGGACCGGCGAAACGCACGAGCAACCCGCCATTTTCGACCCAGCGTTGCAGCGCGTCGCGCTCCGGCCCGGGCGGAAGTACCCGGTCGGGGAGGATCAGCACCGAGAGCTCCCCCCGCAGCAGCGTCTGCAGGTCGGCTTCCCGGATCTCCGCATAGGGGGCTAGCGCGCGCCGGACGTAGTAAAACGGGCCGAGGAACGGCGCCTCCGCCTGGCCCTGATCCGATGTGAGCACGAGTCCGACCGGACGCCGGCGCGATCCCTCGTCGATCAGGAACACCGAACCGGCTGTCGAGGGGCCCTCCAGGCTCAGTCGGGCGATCCGGCTTTGTACCTCAGGCGGCAGCGCGAAACTCGCCTCGGCCTCTGTCTGTCCCGGCGCGAAGCTCAGCTCCGCCCGCGCGAGGGTCCGTCCGTCGCCTGTCTGGGCGAGCACCGCGGTGTGGGTCGGCGCCGGCTGCGGCAGTTGCGCGACCCGCGCGACCAGCCGGTCGGAGCCGGTGCGCGGGGGAAGCAGGAGGCGGGGCGGGGTGGCGCCGCAGCAAATCTCGCTCACCGGCCCGGCCGCGGTGAGGGCGTGGGCAAACGCCACATCGGCCGCACTGCCCGCCAGCCCGTCGGCGATGAAGCGGATCGAGGCGTCCTTGCCGTCGAGGCGCCGCAACGCTGCCGCCGCGCCCGCCCGGTCGGTGGGCCAGGGTTCGGGTTTCAGCGAAGGAAGCCGCGCAAGCAGGTCGGCCGCTGGCATCAGGGGTGTCAGCTTCGGCGCAGTGCCCGCCTCGTCGGGGGCGGTGGCGAGCAGTGCAACCGGGCGGCCGGTCCGGGCCGCCCGATCGAGGATCGCGTTCGCCGCCTGCATCCGCTGGGGCCAGTCGGCGGCGGACGCCCAGCCATTGTCGATCACCAGCACTACCGGGCCCGAACCGGCCTGTGGGCCGCTTTCGTCCGCCACCGGTCCGGCCAGCCCGACGATGATGAGCCCGGCCGCGAGCACCCGCAGCGCCAGCAGCCAAAGCGGCGTCCGCGCCGAGGTCTCCTCGCTCCTCGGCAAACCCATCAGCAGGCGGACGGCGGGGAAAGGCTGGCGGCGCGGTGCGGGCGGGGTGACCCGCAGCAGCCACCACAGAAGCGGCAGCGCCGTGAGGGCGAGCAGGATCCAAGGGGTCAAGAACGTCACGGCGCCAGCGCGGTGTAGAGCATCAGCAGCGCGGCTTCCGGCGGCCGGTTGGTGACGTGCACGCCAAACCCGAGTCCAGCGGCCTGGCAGGACTCGCGCAGCATGTCCTGGATCGCCCGTAATTGCTGCATGTAGGCGTCCCGCAGGCTCTCCACGCGCGGGATCAGTGCCTCGCCCTCTCGCTCCAGGCCTGCGAAGCGAACCCGACCCTCGTAAGGCAGATCAAGTTCGGCGGGATCGAGCACTTGCAGCAGATACCCGTTCGCCGGGAGCGCGGCAAAGCGCGAGATCATGGCTTGCAGCTTTGCAATCTCGGTCAGGAAATCGCTGATCACAACCACCGTGCCGTGCCGGGGAAGCTGCACTTCGGGCGGAATGCCCGCTTCGTCCTGAGCGGCCGGCGCTGCCAGCATCGAGGCCAGCTTGTCCAGCGCCGCGCGTCCCGCCATCGGGCGAAGCGGATCCGCGATCAAGGCCGCACGTTCGCCGCCCCGCAGCAGGAGCGACGCCAAGGCGAGCAACAGCAACTCGGCGCGATGGCGCTTGGTGACGCTCGCCGCCGAGGAGTGCCAGTCCATGCTCGGCGAGGGGTCCGCCCATAGGCAGACAGTCTGGGCCGCCTCCCACTCGGTCTCGCGCACGAACCACCCGGTCGGGGCGGGCTGGCCGGAGCGTGCCGAGCGCCGCCAGTCGATCCGCGCCGGGGTATCGCCCTCGGCGAAGCGGCGATACTGCCAGAAACTGTCGCCTCGGCCGGTGCGCCGCCGCCCATGAACGCCCTGCGCCACGGTGCTCGCCACGCGCTCGGCGGCGACCAGGATAGGCGGCAGCCGGGCGGCGACCGCCTCTGCGCGCCTGGCGCGTTCGACGGCCGCCTCAGCCAAGCCGCTCCACCAGCCGGTCGATGACCGAATCGAGCGTCAATCCGTCGGCGCGTGCCGAGAAGGTCAGCGCCATGCGGTGCCGCAGCACCGGTCGGGCCAGCGCAGCGACATCATCGAGGCTCGGCGACAGCCGGCCGTCCAGCAGAGCGCGCGCCCGGCACGCCAGCATCAGCGCCTGCGCGGCGCGCGGCCCGGGCCCCCAGGCCACCGCGCCACGAATCGTATCGTCCAGTGCGGTTTCGGGCCGCCCTCCCCGGACCAGACCGAGAATTGCGGCAACCACGGATTCGCCGATCGGAATGCGGCGGATCAGGGCCTGAGCCGCGACCAGCTCCGCCGGCGTCATCGCCACCACCGCCTGCTGCTGCTCCGCCCCGGTGGTGGCAAGCAGCATCGTCCGTTCCGCCTCCTCGTCGGGGTAGCCGACATCGACCTGCATCAGGAAGCGATCGAGCTGCGCCTCGGGGAGCGGGTAGGTTCCCTCCTGCTCCAGCGGGTTCTGCGTCGCCAGAACATGGAACGGCACCGGCAGCCCGTGCTCGTGACCGCCGGCCGTCACGCGCCGCTCCTGCATCGCTTGCAGGAGCGCCGATTGCGTGCGCGGGCTGGCGCGATTGATCTCGTCGGCCATCAGCAACTGGCAGAACACCGGACCCGGAATGAAGCGGAAGCTGCGCCGCCCCTCGGCGGTCTCTTCCAGCACTTCGCTGCCGATGATGTCGGCCGGCATCAGGTCGGGCGTGAACTGGATGCGTTTCACGCTGAGCCCGGTTGTCACGCCGATCGTTTCGACGAGGCGGCTTTTGCCAAGGCCGGGCACGCCGACGAGCAGGGCATGGCCGCCGGAGAGCAGCGTCACCAGCGTCTGCTCCACCACTTCGCGCTGCCCGAAGATCACCCGGCCGATCGACTGGCGGACGCGGCCAACTTTGGCGGACAGCTCCTCGATGTCAGCAACCGCGGTGTCTGCCTCGCCGAGCATCGATTTCTCCTTGATGGCGGGCCTCTGTGTGCCTGCTGCACTTCCCCCGCGAGGGGGAGGCTACCTATATCAGCCCCCACCAGGAAAGCGGATTTCCCGAGCGGGAGAGGGAGACGTGGACGAGGCCAGTGCTGCGCCGCATCTCGCGGATCGTAACGTCGCCCCAAGTCATCTGGTGGGCTCTTCCGCGCTGCCAAGGCGGCCGCGACGCGCGCCGGTCGATTGCGGGCAGCTCCCGTTTCTGATCAAGCGGGATGGTACTTGGCTTTATCGCGGAACGCCGATCGAGCGGAAGGAACTAGTCTGCCTGTTTTCCAGCGTGCTGAAGCGAGACGAGGACGGCGCTTATTGGCTGGAAACACCGGTAGAGAGGGGCCGGATCGAGGTCGAGGATGCGCCGTTCGTCGCCGTGGAGCTCGACTGGACCGGGGAAGGTGCGGGCCAAGTGCTTTCCTTTCGGACCAACGTCGATCAGGTCGTCACCGCGGGCCCCGATCATCCGATCCGCATCTCTCACGACATCCTGACCTGCGATCCGACGCCGTACATCCGCGTCCGCCCCGGCGCCGGTCATTTCGGCATCGAGGCGCGCATTGCCCGTCCTGTCTATTACGAGTTGGTCGCGCTCGGCGTTTCGCGCTGGATCTGCGGGCGGCGCGTGCTGGGCGTCTGGAGCAGCGGCATGTTCTTCAGCCTCGGCGACCTTCCGCCGGAACGGGACTAGGAAAGGGCGTGACCGCCGCAGAGTTGCGAGCGCGGCTGCGCCGGCTGGTCCTCCCGGACGGCGGCCCGCCGCGTCTTGTGCATGGAAGCGAGTTGCTGGCGATAGCGGATCGGCCCCCCATGCCTGCGGCCGTGCTCGTGCCCTTCGTCCTCGGTGACAATCCGGGTGTGCTGCTCACGAAGCGGAATGAGAAGCTCCGCCGCCATGCCGGTCAGGTCAGCTTCCCAGGCGGCCGCATCGAGGCCGAGGACGCGAGCCCGACCGCCGCCGCGCTGCGGGAAGCCGAAGAGGAGGTTGGGCTCCGTCCCCAGACGGTCGAGGTCGTAGGCCGGCTCGGCGACTTCCTGACTGGTACCGGCTTCCGCATCACGCCGGTCATCGGCCTCATCCCGCCAGACGTTGCGCTGATCACCGACCCAGAGGAGGTGGAGGCCGCCTTCGAATTCCCGCTGAGCGTTCTGCTCGATCCGCGGGCACCGCGGCGCGAGCGCCAGATGCGGAACGGCATCGCGCGCGATGTCTGGGTATGGCCGCACCCGAAACATTATATCTGGGGCGCCACTGCGGCGATCCTGGTGCATATCGCCGAGCGGCTGAGAGAGAAACGCGAGGCAAGCTAGATGCTGCGGCTGACCGAGGCGGCGCTGACCGCGGTGCCCCTGGTGCTGTTCCTGATCTGGTCGATTTTCCTCCATGACCGATTGCCGCCGCGCGTGCTCGGGGTGAGCTATGCGCTCGTCGCTGTGGCGGCGTTGGCTTTGATTTGGTTCGGCTTGGGGCGCTCGCTTTCGCCTGGCCGGCCTTATGTTCCGGCGCATCTCGCTCCCAACGGCGCGGTGGTCGGCCAGTGACGGACCCCGCGCTGCGACTGCAGGGAGTGCCGTTCCTTCAGTGGCCGGAGCTTCGCCGGTTGCTCGCTCTCCTGCCGGAAGCGCGGATCGTCGGCGGTGCCGTGCGCGACGCGGTGCTTGGCCGTCCGGTCGCGGATGTGGATCTCGCCACGCCGAGACAGCCGGACGAGACGACATCCGTGCTGACAAATGCCGGGATCCGCGTGGTGCCAACCGGGATCGCGCACGGAACGGTTACGGCGGTGATGCCGCCCCGTCATTTCGAGATCACGACGCTGCGTCGCGACGTGGCGACGGACGGGCGGCACGCGGTCGTGGCGTTCACCGATGACTGGCGAGAGGACGCCGCGCGCCGCGATTTCACGATCAACGCGCTCTCGATGAATGCGGCCGGCGAGGTGTTCGACTATTTCGGCGGTGTCTTCGACCTCCGCGCGGGGTGCGTGCGGTTCGTGGGCGACCCGGGGCGGCGCATCGAGGAGGATTATCTCCGCGTGCTGCGCTTCTTCCGCTTCCATGCAAGCTACGGTCGAGGCGCGCCCGAGCCCGCCGCCGCCGCCGCGATCCGCGCGGCGGTGCCACAGCTTGGGCGCCTCTCAGGCGAGCGCGTGTGGACAGAACTGCGCCTCGTCCTGACCGGTCCCGCTCCACTCCCTGCGCTCGGCCCGATGGCGGAGCTCGGCGTCTTGGAGGCGCTAGTCGGCGCAGCCGATCCCGCTGCGCTCGCGCGTATCCTGGAGGCGGGCGCACCTGCCGACCCCGTGCTGCGCCTCGCGGCACTGCTCCCGGCGGCAGCCGAGATCGCCGCCGTCGCCGATCGGCTGAGGTTGTCCAACGACGAGCGCGAGCGTCTCGCCGCACTTCGCGCGGCACCCGCGCCGCAGCCCGGTGACGATGACGATGCGCTCCGACGGCAACTCGCAGACGCAGAGCCGGAAATCCTCATCGGCCGCACATGGCTCGCTGGCGACATGGCGCCGGGTTGGGCCGCGCTGCGCCGGCGGCTTGAGGCGATGCCGCGGCCGGTTTTCCCACTCGCCGGCAGCGACGTACTTGCGGAGGGCGTGATGCCGGGCCCGCGTGTTGGACATCTCCTGCGGAGGGTGCGGGCTTGGTGGCTTGATCGCGGCTGCCGCCCCAATGCCGCCGCCTGCCGCGCCGAGCTGCATCGGCTGATTGCCGCGGACGCGCCCGTTACCCCGGCAGTTTCGCAAGCCCCTCGATGAACAGCCGCCGCCAAATGGGCGGCCGATATCGGCCATCGGCGCGCCGGAGGTATTCCCGCGTCCGTGGCAGAACGCGGCGGGCGGGCCGAAGCCGACAAATCAGGGGGGTGGCCTCGGCGATCGCCCGCACGCTGTCGCCGAGCAGCCCGTTCGCCGCCCCTTTAGCAGCATACCCGCCCGCCAGCGCGAGGATCGCCGGCCATCCCTCGCCCGCCTTGCGCGCTATGTACAGGCGGTTGCGGACGAAGTAGCGCCAGCGCCCGCCTCGCCATGCGATCCGGCGAGCTGGTGCGACCATGTGGCGAATGGCGATGTCGCCGCGGTACTCGATGCGCCATCCTGCGGCAATCGCGCGCCGGCAGAAGTCGAACTCTTCCCAGCAGAAGAACAGCGCCTCGTCATAGCCGCCTGCCTCCTCGAAGGCGGAGCGGCGGATCGCGTGCCCCGCCCCCACGAACGTTGCCGCCTCGAAGGTCTCGCGGGCCGCGTGCAGCAACCCACGCGGATACCCCCAGCAGAGAGGATCGTCGGTCGCGCCGTCCGCCGCTAGGATGCGGAACCCGATCGCCGCCAGATCGGGCGTGGCGGCCAGTGCCCGCACGGCCGCCGCGGCAGAATCGCGCGAGGCGAACACCGCGTCGTTGTCGAGCCCGATGATCGCCCGGCCGTGGCCGAACGCGCTCGCGCGGTTCCGCCCCGCCGCAACGCCGAGATTGCGGCCGGTGCCGAGCAGCGTCGCCTCCGTGTTCGACCCAATGGCCGATGCTACCTCGGCGATCGCCTGCTGCGAGGAGCCTTGGTCGAGTATCGTCACATGCCGAACGATGCCGCGCTGATTGAGCGCCGAACTCAGGGCGGCGATGGTCTCGGTCGCACGCTCCAGCATCAGGATTACGATATCGGCATCGTATTCTCCGGATGGAGGCCGCTTCGCTCCGGCGAGGTGCCGCATCAGTAGGCGTTCCGCATACTGAGCATCGTCCCCAGGGTCCGCCCGAGCAGCGTTATGTCGAGCCAAGGCGACCAGCAGCGGATATATTCGAGATCACTCGTCACACGGCGGATGATCTTCTCCGCCGTGTCAGTCTCGCCGCGCCAGCCGCGCACCTGGGCAAGCCCCGTCATGCCGGGGCGCACTCGGTGCCGTGCCGCATAGAACGGCACGACCTCCTCGAATCGGCGGCCACCCGCGCAGGTTCCCGGCGCGTGCGGGCGCGGTCCCACCACCGACATCTCCTTGCGGAGCACGTTGAACAGCTGGGGCAGCTCGTCGAATGAGGTCCGGCGCAGGAACCGGCCGGCACGGGTGACCCGCGGGTCATCGCGAACGGCCTGGGTCAGCGCCCCGGCATGACGCTCGTCCGCGACATGCATGGTACGGAACTTGAAGACAGCGAATTCGCGTCCGCACAGGCCGATCCGGCGCTGGCGAAATAGCACCGGCCCGGGGCTGTCGAGCTTTATCCAGGCGGCGACAATCAGCATCAGCGGCCAGAGCAGCGCCAGCAGCGCCAACGCGAGAGCAATATCCTCGGCCCGCTTCAGTGCCTCGCGCCAGCCGCGGAGCGCCGGATCGGCCAGCCAGTTCGCCAGCGCCCGCCTGCCGCGCCGCTCCGCGGATAGGGGCGCCGCCGAATGCGTGGGGACATCAGCGCGTTCGGCGAAATCTGTAATCGGTGCCGTGGCGTCCGACATCCACGCCCTCTCGGCCGGCACGCTCCACCAGCGG
Source organism: Acetobacteraceae bacterium (assembly GCA_035685165.1). Classification (GTDB taxonomy): domain Bacteria; phylum Pseudomonadota; class Alphaproteobacteria; order Acetobacterales; family Acetobacteraceae; genus DATFDN01. Next base: position 85,155 of record DASRBI010000009.1, on the reverse strand, counting down.
AGCGGGGGCTGGATTATCGGGCAGAACCGTCACCATCGGGTTAACGCGCCGCGTTTCAGTCCACGGCCGAGAGCGGGGGCGCCACCTCCTCGAGCGGGCGGCGCTCGGCGCGCACCCCGAGCACGGCGGCGGCCACCGCGCCGATCACCATCAGCGCGGCGCCGAGCTGGTAGCCCCACATGATCGACACCCGCGAGCCGCTGTCGATCATGGCTCCGAACAGCGCCGGACCGGCGATGCCGCCGATCCCGGTGCCGAGTGCATAAAAGAGCGCGATGGCGACGGCACGTACCTCGAGGGGAAAGCTCTCGCCGACGGTCAGGTACGCCGAGGACGCGGCCGCCGAGGCGACGAAGAAGATCACTGTCCACGCTGCGGTCTGGCTCTCCGCGCTGAGCGCTCCGGTCGCGAACAACCAGCCCGTGATAGCGAGCAGCACGCCGGAGACCGCGTACGTGACGACGATCATCGGCTTGCGTCCGACCGTATCGAACAAACGCCCGAGCACCAGCGGACCAAGGAAGTTGCCCGCGGCGAAGGGGAGCATAAACACCCCCACGCGACCCGGCGCGATGCCATAGAAATCGGTCAGGATCAGCGCGTAGGTGAAGAAAACCGCATTGTAACAGAATGCCTGGGACGCCATCAGGATCGTCCCCAGCACGGTGCGCCGAAAATAGCGCCCGAACAGCGCCCGCCCGCCCGCCCCGAACCAGGAATGCACGTCGGTGCGGAGGCGGAGATATGACACCCGGCCGACGGGCCCGAGGCGACGCCCTGTTTCCTCCTCCACCCGTCGCTCGATCTCGGCGACCACGCGCTCGGCCTCGTCGGGATAGCCGTGCGTCATCAGCCAGCGCGGGCTTTCCGGGATCGTCCGGCGCAGATAGAGCACGATCAGGGCGAGCAGCCCGCCGATCACGAAGGCGACGCGCCAGCCGATCTCGGGCGGAACGATCGCCGGATCAAGAACGATGATGGCCCCGGTGGCCCCGATCGCGGCGCCGATCCAGAAGCTGCCGTTGACTACCAGGTCGGTGAAGCCGCGGCGTCGCGCGGGGATCAGTTCCTGAATGGCGGCGTTGACGGCCGCGTATTCGCCGCCGATGCCCATGCCGGTGAGGAAACGAAAGACGGCAAAGGACCAGAAGTTCCAAGCCGCGCCGGTTGCGAGAGTGGCGAGCATGTAAATCAGCACCGTGAGGCCGAACAGCCGCTTTCGGCCGAGCCGGTCGGTGAGCCACCCGAACAAGAGCGCGCCGGAAACCGCGCCGGCCAGATAGCAACTCGCGCTCAGGCCGACATCGCCGGCAGACATCTTCAGCACGGGGCTGCGGGTAATCGCGCCGGACAGGGAGCCCACCAGCGTCACCTCGATTCCGTCGAGGATCCACGCGATGCCGAGCCCGGTGATCACCAGCCAGTGGAACCGCGCCCAGGGTAGCCGGTCGAGGCGCGTGGGAAGGTTCGTCTCGTACACATGCAAAAGGTGGTCGGGGCCGGAGTCGTTCGGCATCGCGCTTCCTCTGATCCACTGCGGCCTGCGGCCGGACTATGGAGGGGGAAACGCGGGATTATGGCCGAGATGGCGAACGTGCGGACCGCCACGATCGCGCGATGTCAGCCGTGCGGGCCGGCGCGCATGGGCCGGAACAGGAACGTCAGCGGGATGACGGCGAAGGCAGCCACGGCCGAGACTGTGAACACGTCGGCATAGGCGAGCACGAGGGACTGCTGATCGAGCATGTGCATCAAGAGGCCCATCGCGGCGTGGTGGGCATCGGCCGCGGTGTGGCCGAGCCCGCGCAGGGTCTGTTCCGCGTGATCCAGCGTATCCGCGAACGGACGATCGAGCGGCGTTAGGTGCGCCGCGAGATAGGCGCGGTGCGTGCGCTCGCGATGATCGATCAGGGCAGCGGCGGCGGCGATCCCGATCGAGCCGGAGATGTTGCGGAACATGGCGTAGAGCGCCGTGGCATCCGGATTGAGCCGCCGGGGAACGGTGGAATAGGAGATCGTGCTGTTCGGCACGAACAGGAACGCGAGCCCAATGGTCTGAAACGCCCGCCATGTCGCCATGGTCGTGAAATCCAGGTCGGGCGTCAGCCGGTGGGCGTAGAGGGCGGTGCAGCCAAGCACGAAAAAACCAAACGCAAGTAGGTAGCGCGTCTGAATGTTGGGCAGCGCGAGCCGGGCGACCACCGGAATCAGGAACACCATCACGAGCGAGCCCGGCGAAACGACCTCGCCAGCCAGCAGCGCGGTGTAACCCATCACCTGCTGCGCGTAGGACGGGATCACCAGGTTGCTGGAATAGAGAATTGCACCGATGCAGGAAATGCAGACCACACCGACCGCGAAATTGCGGTCTCCAAGCACGCGCAGATCGACCACCGGCTTGTCCGTCAACAGGAGCCAGACGGTTGCGCCGGCGATGCCGATGCCGGCCAGGAGCGCAAATAGCTTGATCGTCGGGGAGCCCAGCCAGTCGAGCTCCTCGCCGCGATCGAGGGTGACCTGCAAGCACCCGAGCCCGAGCGCGATAAGCCCGAGTCCTACATAGTCTATGTCACGGATATCGGTGCGGTCGCGCGCTACCCAGGGGGGGTCGTCGACGAGGCTCGCGACCGAGACGAAAGCGACAATGCCCACCGGCACGTTGATCAGGAACACCCAGCGCCAGCTATAGGTGTCGGTCAGCCATCCGCCGAGCACCGGGCCCAGGATCGGCGCGAATATGACGGCGATCGCGACGATCGAGAAAGCCCGCCCGCGCTGCGACGGTTCGAAGGTGTCGAGCACGACAGCCTGCTGGCTCGGTTGCAGACCGCCGCCGAACAGGCCCTGAAGCACGCGGAACACTACGAGCTGTGGCAAACTGGTCGCCAAGCCGCATAGCAGCGAGAAGGCGGTGAACATCGCGATGCAGAGCAGGAAATAGCGCTTGCGCCCGATCAGCCGCCCGAGCCAACCGGCCACCGGCAAAACGATCCCGTTGGCGACGAGGTAGGAGGTCAGGCTCCATGTCGAATCATCGTAGCTCGCGGACATGTCGCCGGCGATATACGGCAGGCTGACGTTCACGATCGTCGTGTCGAGGATCTCCATGAACGGCGCGAGCGTGACCACGAATGCGATCAGCCACGCGCTGTGGCGGGGACGCCACGCGGCATCCCCTAGAACATCGTTCATCGCACGTGAATGACCGGCACCGCGGATGCACCGAGCGGCAGCGGATGCCCGAGATCGAGCGGCGTGTCGATCGCGACCTTCACGGGAACCCGTTGAACAATCTTCACGAAGTTGCCGGTCGCATTCTCCGGCGGAAATGCAGTGAAGCGCGAGCCGGTGCCGAGCTGCACGCTGTCCACGTGGCCTTTCAGCCTCAGATCGGGGTAGGCATCGACGGAGATGTCAACCGCCTGGCCAGGTCGGATCAGCCTAAGGTCCGATTCCTTGAAGTTGGCCGTGATCCAGCGCGCAGGCAGCACCAACGACATCAATGCCTGTCCGGGCTGCACGTAGTCGCCGACCTCCACGTCGCGCTTCGTAACCTGCCCGTCCGCCGGCGCGGTGACGCGGGTCCACGCGAGATTCAAGTCGGCCTCTTGCAGCCGCGCCCGGGCGAGGGCGACCTTCGCGGTCAGATCTTGAACCGTAGCATCGGCCTGGGCGAGTTGCTCCGCGACCGTATCGGCTTCGCTGACCGCGGCCCGCGCGGCGGCCAGATTCGCTTCCGCCGAAAGCCGGGCGGCATTCGCCGCATCCACCTCCTGCTGGGTCGTTGCGCCGCGCGGCATTTGTATCTGCCGTCGCCAATCGGCCTGCGCTCGTGTCAGGATCGCTTCGCTCAAGGCAACCTGGGCCCGCGCTGCTTCGAGGCGCGCCGGCGCCTCGAGCGCGACTTCCGCCCGCCGCGCCCTCGCGCTCTCCAACTCCGCCTGCGCGGTTCGCAGATCGGCCGCGGCTTCCTCACGGGCGGCCTGGAACGAGCGTGGGTCGATCTGAAGCAATGGCTCGCCTTGCTTAACCAGTTGATTGTCGTCGACCATCAGGCCGACGACTTGCCCCGCCACCTGCGGTGCGACGCTGACCGCCCGCCCATCGACGAACGCATCATCCGTGCTCACCTGATCGCGGCCGAGCCACCAGTCGTAGCCGGCAATCCCTGCCCCGATCAGCACGACCAAAAGGACGGCCAGACGGGCCGCACTTTTGGGGCGCGCGACGCGTGTGGTGCTTTGCTGGGATGCGATCCTCGCGTGCTTGGTCAGGTCGTCCATCGGGGTCCGAAACTACCGCGCTGATGGCGCGATGACCACGATAAAGCAGCGTTAAAACAACAGTAAAGCAGCGTTACGCGACGAGCGCCTGTGCTTGCACGAGAGCCGCATAAGTGCCGTTGAGGGACAGCAGTTCCTGGTGATTTCCCTGCTCCACCGCGCGCCCCTCGCTCATCACCACGACCAGGTCGGCATCGCGGACGGTCGAGAGGCGATGGGCGACGATGATGGTCGTGCGCCCCTTCCGCAGCCGCGCGAGCGCCGTCTGCACGGCTGCTTCGTTCTGTGTATCGAGCGCGCTGGTGGCCTCGTCGAGCAGCAGGATCCTCGGATCCCGCAGCAGCGCCCGCGCCAGCGCCACGCGCTGGCGCTGCCCGCCCGACAGTCGCTGGCCGCCCGGCCCCACCCGCGTCTGATAACCTTGCGGCAGGGCGGCAATGAACGAAGCCGCCGCCGCCGCTTCCGCCGCGGCCTCGACTTCCTGTTCCGAGGCGCTGGGACGCCCCATCCGTATGTTGGCCGCGACCGTGTCGTCGAACAGCAAAGCGTCCTGGCCCACATAGGCGATCGCGCTTCGCAAGCTGGCGAGTGTCACGAGCCGTACGTCCGCGCCGTCGATCAGGACCCTACCGCCGCTCACGTCTTGCAACCGGAGAATCAACGTGATTGCAGTCGATTTGCCGGCGCCGGAGGCGCCGACCAGCGCGACCGTGGTGCCTGGCTCGGCCGCGAAGCTCAGTCCGTCGAGCCCGATCCGTCCGTCCGGATAGATGAATCTGACCGACTCGAACACGACTCGTCCCGGTCCTGCGGGAAGTGTGCGGGCATCCGGTGCGTCCACGATCCGCGGCCGCTCGTCTAGCACCGCGAACACTCGCGAGAGACCGGCGAGCCCCTCCTGCAAGGCTGCATTCAGCGAGCCGAGCGCGCGCAGCGGGCGCGAGGCGATCAGTAGGGCAGCGACGAAGCCCGTAAAGTTGCCGACCGAGTGGTCTCCCGATGCAGCGCGCCATCCGCAGAAGCCGATCACCAGCGCAACCGCGCCGCCGCCAAGCACCTCGAGCATCGGATCGACACGCGACCGAGAGCGCGTCATTCGCATGAGCGCCCGATACAGACCGTCGAACACCGATTCGGCGCGCGCCGTCTCGCTCTCCTCCAGCATGTAGGCGCGCACCGTCCGGGCCTGCGCGAAACTCTCATTCAGCAGTGCCGCCGCATCGCCCATCTTCTCCTGCATCCCGCCCGAGGCGCGGCGGATACGCTTGCCGACGTTCTGGATTGGGACCGCCGCCAACGGATAGAGCAGAGCGGCAATCAGGCTCAGCAGCCAGTCCAGATAGATCATCGAGGCCACCAGTCCGATCACCGTCACCGCATCGGCGATCCCGTTTACGGCACGCGTCAGCGCGTCCCTGATGATGGTGGCGTCGGTTGTGAAGCGCGCCGCCAAAGTGGCTGGGGGTTCCCGTTCGATCCGTGCGATGTCAGCGTGCGTCAGATGGCTGAACATACGCGTCTGCAGGCCCCGGATGACCTGCAAAACCACGCGTTGCACTTCGACATTCTGCAGATACTGAGCCGCCGCTTTGACCGAGGTCACCAAGATCACCAGCACCGGGATCTGGTACAAGATGCGCGGATCGCCGCGCGTGAACATGGTAAAGGCGTGATCGATCAGCACCGGGTAGAGCGCCGTCGTCGCGGCCATGATCCCGGTCAGCACCAGCACGAGGAGGATCCGCTTCCGATGATAGCGGATCTCTTCCCGCCACAGGCGCAGAAGAAGGTCGCGTGTGCGTTCGGAAAACGGCGCGGCCGCCGGGAGCGCAATGCTCTTGGCGGTTGTCGAGAGTATCGAGGTCATCGCTACGCCACCCGCCCTAGCGTTGCGGCGGCCAAGCATGTTCGGGATCAGGCGTTTTGTGACACCTGCCGCCGGAGCGCGTCGATTAGCGCCTGCACGCTTTGTCCATGGCCAGCGATGAAGGAATCGTAGTCATCCCTCTGGGTCAGCCGCAGCGAGGTGCCCTCCGCGATCACGTCGACGATCTTCCAGCTGCCATCGATATTCCGCACCACCCAGTCGATCTCTGTCGGGGGCTTGTTCGGCGCGGTGATCGTGGTCGCTACCACCTGACCTTCGGCACGCGGGACGGTGCGGCCGACGGTGAAGCGGACGCCCTGGTAGTCGCCGAGCTTGCCGTCGATGCTGATCATCAGCACCTTGCGGAACAAAGTTTCGTATTGCTGCTGCTGTGCGGGCGTCGCGACCCGCCAATAGCGGCCGAGGCAGAACCGGGCGATGCCACTGACATCGACGTCCGAATCGACGATCCGCTCGAGTGCCGCCTGTTTCTCCGCCGTGCTGCCGTGCCCGTCGATGATCGAGACAAGCTGTTGGCCCATGCGCTGAATGAAGCCTGCGGCCGATTCGCCCGAGCCCTGAGCAAATCCGGCGGCCGGCGCCAGCGCGAGCCCAAGGGCGATGATCGCAAGAACGCTTCTACGCAAGGCCATTTGCCGCTCTTTCCGTCAGTTGCTGGAGCTGTGGTCACTTGGCTCTGCCGACACGGGGAACCAGGCCGGGACGGTTCGGGCGTGATCGGCCCGCACGCTTTCTATCTCGGCGCTTCGGTGCTGGCGATAGAGACTGCGGAATGTCGCATACGGGTCGAGCGCGGTGCGCCGTATCTGCGAAAACACCCCGAGATACTGGGCACGCTGATCAATCAGGTTGACGCCGAGCCGTGTCCAGCGCGCTACCACCACCCCGGTTCCCTGACCGATATACCCGAACGGATCACCTGCGATATCGACGATCCGGCCGAAGGAGTCGCGCGGGTTGCCGGGCCCGAGCACCGGAAGAAACAGATAGGGTGAACCGCTCACACCCCAGAGTGCGAGCGTGAGGCCGAAGTCGCTCGAATGGTCCGGATAGCCGAGATGCTGGGCGACATCGACCGCACCGAGCACGCCAACCGTCGAATTGACCACGAAACGCACCAGCGTATCGCCGGCGCGCCGGGGCTTGCCCTCCAGCATGTCGTTCGCAAGCTGAACCGGGTAGGCGAGATTTGTCAGGATGTTGTGTATCCCGGTGCGGACCGGATCGGGAACGACACGACTATAGGCCTCGGCCGCGGGGCGCAGCGTGTAGCGGTCGAGTTCGGTGTTCACCTTATACATCGTCCGGTTGAACGGCTCCCACGGATCACCCTCGCCGGCCGCTCCGGCCTGCGCCTGATCGCTGCCCGGCGAACCGGAGGCACAGCCGCCGAGAACGCCCGCGAGCGCGAGCACGCCCATCAGAACCAGTCCAGCGAACAAGCGCGACATCGCCTGCCTCCGAGAGCGAACCGTTTACAGCCCGGCACGCGCCGGCGCGCGGGCGGCAAGGCGACGACGGGACCAAGCTTCGAAGGCCATTTAGCACGCCCGGGGGGCGCCGCAATCGGCGCGCCTTCACGCTTTCGCCTTGCGTGCCCGCGAGGAGGGCGGGCAAATACCCTATGATCCACCCCCCAGCCGATCCGTCCGGCGCCTCGACGCTCGCGCGCTGGCTTGCCTCGCCGCGGATTGCCGGCTTGCCATTCAGGGCGGGCGAGTTCGGCCCGCCCAAGCTCTCGTTCGAGTTCTTCCCACCGCGTACCGAAGCCCTTGAGCAGCAGCTTTGGTCCTGCGTTGAGAAGCTCGAGCCGCTGCAGCCGCGCTTCGTCTCGGTCACTTATGGCGCGGGCGGCAGCACGCGTGCCCGGACGCACGCGACGTTGGTTCGGCTGCTGAAGGAGACCCGCCTAACGCCGGCGGCGCACCTTACGTGTGTCGGCGCGAGCCGGAGCGAGGTGGACGAGGTCGCCCGGCAATACTGGGAGGCCGGGGTGCGCCACATCGTCGCACTCCGAGGCGATCCGCCGCCCGAGACAACCTATGCGCCACATCCCCAGGGCTATGCCTTCGCCGCCGACCTGGTCGCAGGGCTCAGGCGGGTGGCGGACTTCGAGATTTCGGTCGCCGCCTACCCGGAGATCCATCCGCAGGCGCTCGGCCAGGCTGCCGATCTCGACAATCTGAAACGCAAGCTCGATGCGGGCGCCAGCCGGGCCATCACCCAGTTCTTTTTCGACGCCACGGTCTATCTTCGGTTCCTTGACCGCTGCCTCGCTGCCGGCATCACGGCGCCCGTGGTTCCGGGCATCCTGCCGGTCACGAATTTCGCGCAGGCCAGGCGGATGGCGGCGATGTGCGGTACCGCGATTCCGGACTGGCTTGCGGCCATGTTCGAGGGCACCGATGAAGATCCGGAACTGCGCCGGATGATCGCGGCGATCGTCGTGACCGATCAGGTCCGGCTGCTGCAGGCGAACGGCATCGACGAGTTCCACATCTACACGTTGAATCGGCCTGAACTCACGCACGCGATCGCCCATATCCTTGGTGTACGGCCCCAGCCGGCCGCGGATTAGCCGCTTCGTCGATGCAAGACTATCTCGCGAGGCTCAATCCGGAGCAGCGGCGGGCGGTCGAGACGCTGGACGGGCCGTTGCTCGTCCTGGCCGGCGCCGGCACCGGCAAGACGCGCGTTTTGACCGCCCGCTTCGCGCACATCTTGATGACAGGCCAGGCCGCGCCCGGACAGGTGCTCGGCGTCACCTTCACCAACAAGGCCGCGCGTGAGATGCGCGAGCGGGTGGCCGCGATCCTCGGCCGTCCGGTGGAAGGACTGTGGCTCGGCACGTTCCATTCGCTCGGAGCACGCATCCTCCGGCGGCACGCGGACCATGTCGGCCTGACTTCCCAGTTCACCATCATCGACACGGACGATCAAGTTCGGCTCATCAAGCAGTTGCTAGAGGCCGAGCGCGTCGATACGCGCCGCTGGCAACCGCAGATACTCACCGCGGCCATCCAGCGGTGGAAAGATCGCGGGCTGACCCCGCAGTCGATCACCGCGGCCGATGCGGCAGACCTCGCTGCCGGGCGCGCCCAGACGCTTTATGGCGCCTATCAGGAACGTCTCCGTACACTCAATGCCGCCGATTTCGGCGATCTGCTGCTGCACACGACCGAGATCCTGCGAGCCCGGCCCGATGTGCTGGAACAGTACCAACGGACCTTCCGATACATCCTCGTCGACGAATACCAGGACACCAACGTCATTCAGTATCTCTGGCTCCGGCTGCTGGCGCAAAGGCACCGCAACATCTGCTGCGTCGGGGACGATGACCAGTCCATTTATTCCTGGCGCGGCGCGGAGGTGGAAAACATCCTGCGCTTCGAACGCGATTTCCCTGGCGCGACGGTCATCCGCCTGGAGGCGAATTACCGCTCCACCCCCGCGATCCTCGCTGCGGCGTCCGGGCTGATCGCCCACAACCAGGGACGCCTCGGCAAGACGCTGCGCGCCGGCGCCGCGCACGCGAGCAGCGAGAAGGTGCAGGTCATCGCCACCTGGGACTCCGACGAGGAGGCGCGCGTCGTTGCCGGGCAGATCGAGCGCTTACGGGCTGAGGGTCATCCGCTCGCCGAGATGGCCGTGCTCGTGCGCGCCGGGTTTCAGACCCGCGCCTTCGAGGAACGACTCATCAATATCGGCATCCCTTACCGCGTGGTCGGCGGGCTCCGCTTTTACGAGCGCCAGGAAATCCGCGATGCGCTCGCCTATTTCCGCGCCGTCGTGCAGCCCGCGGACGATCTTGCCTTCGAGCGGATTATCAACGTGCCGAAGCGCGGCCTGGGCGAAGTGGCTTTGCGCGCGCTGCACGACGAAGCGCGCACGCGCGCGGTCCCGCTTGCCGAGGCTGCGGCTGCGCTGATCGCCGACGGGCGGCTGAAAGGCCGCGCGCGCCAGGAGGCCGCGCGCCTTCTGCGCGGCCTCGCCCAATGGCGCGCGCTGCTGGAGAGTGAAGGCCATGTTGTCGGCGCGGCGGCGATCCTCGATGAAAGCGGATATGTCGCGATGTGGCAGAACGACAAGGCGCCGGACGCGCCCGGCCGGCTCGAGAACCTCAAGGAGCTGCTTCGCGCCCTCGGCGAGTTCGAGACCATGACCGGCTTCCTCGATCACGTGGCGCTTGTCATGGAGAACGACGAAGCGGGCGACGCCGACCGCGTTTCGCTGATGACCCTGCACGCGGCGAAGGGGCTGGAGTTCGACACGGTGTTCTTGCCCGGCTGGGAGGAAGGGCTGTTTCCCAACCAGCGGGCGCTCGATGAATCAGGGAACAAGGGGCTGGAGGAGGAGCGCCGCCTCGCTTATGTGGGGCTCACGCGCGCCCGCCGTCGGGTGGTCGTCAGCTACAGCGCCAACCGTCGGATCTACAGCAGTTGGCAATCCAATCTGCCGAGCCGCTTTATCGAGGAGCTGCCCGCCGCGGAGATCGAGCTGGTCGGCTCGGTGGCGCTCGCGCGCGAGGCCCGGGTCGGCGGGCCGGCGATGTTTCCCGCGCAATTCCCGCTGCTCGCTTCCCGCGGCAAGACGGTCGATGTCTGGGAACGTCCGGCCCGTCCCGCGCGCGAGAAGCCTGTTCCGGTCGGCGCCCGGGTATTCCACCAAAAATTCGGCTACGGCACGGTGCGGGCGGCGGATGATGACCGGCTCGACATCACGTTCGACAAGGCCGGCGAGAAACGCGTGCTCGATCGGTTCGTCGAGCTCGTCATAGCCTGATCAGGCGCGCGGCGAAGAACCCGTCCATGCCGCCGAGCTCGGGCCAAAGCCCCGGGTGTGTTCGTAGGAAACCGTCCCTAGTGATCGCTTGCTGGCAACTACGCAGCTCATCTGGCGCAAACGGAGCAAGGCGCCAGCCCCCGTGCCTCAGCAGGGCGGCGACACGTGGCTCGCCCTCTTCGGGCTGCAAGGAACACACCGCATAAACCAGCCGTCCGCCCGATCGCACCAAGCGCGCGCTGCGCGCGAGCAACCGATCCTGGATCTGTGTCATCGCCGAGACGTCGCGCGGCCGCTTGAGCCGGAGCACATCCGGATGGCGGCGGATTGTCCCCGTCGCACTGCACGGCGCATCAAGCAGCACGGCATCGAACGGCTCCGATGCTTCCCACTCGGCCGCGTCCGCAACCTGTATCTCGGCCCGAAGCCGCAGCCGCGCCAAGTTCGCGCGTAACCGCTCGGCCCGCGTAGCGTCGCGCTCCACTGCCGTCACCCTCGCCCCCGCCGCCGCGAGCTGCGCGGTCTTCCCGCCCGGTGCGGCACAGAGGTCGGCGATCCTTTCGCCCGGGCGCGGCGCGAGCAGCGCGACCGGAAATGTCGCCGCCGCGTCCTGCACCCAGAACGCACCTTCCGCGAACCCCGGAAGCTCCATGATCCGTGTGCCGGCCGGGACGCGGATCGAGCCGTTCGGCAGCTCGATCCCGCCCAACTGCGGGCAGGGGCGGTGCTTGGTCAGATCGACCGGCGGCTGCGCCTGATGGGCGGTGGCAATGGCGCGCGCGTTGGCACCCCAGCTTTTCCAGAGCCAGGCCGGGGTGTCGAGCCGCGGGCAATCGAGCTCCGCAAGCATTGATGGCCCTTGGGCGGCAAGCTTGCGAAGCACGGCATTGACCAGCGCGGCAAAGGGCGCGAAGCCCCGGACCCGTGCCAGTTCGACGGCGGTGCCCACCGCCGCGTGTGCCGGGGTGTCGAGCAACAGCAGCCCGGCAGCACCGAGCCGCAATATGTGGCGCACCGGCTCCGGCGGCGCCTTTCGCAGCAGCGGATCCAGAACCGCATCCAGGCTGCCCAGGCGCCGCAGCAGCGTGGCTGCGATCCGGTGGGCCGCGGCACGGTCGCGCGGGTCCATTGCCGGGAGGGCCTCCAGGCTCTCCTCCAGCCCGCGTCGCCGTTCCAGTACGGCAGTCACAAGTTCCAGGGCGGCGCTTCGGGTCGGATCCATGCGCCGCAGATGCGGTAGGCGCGCACCGATGCCAAGCCGCCCGGGCAGGTTGCAGGGCGCGCCGTTTCCGGGAATGGTGACGTATGGCGATTCTCAGTGGTCGGGCGACGCTTGCGGGCGTGCTCGGGTGGCCCGTCGCGCACTCCCGTTCTCCGCGTATCCACGGTTTCTGGCTCCGCCGCTATGAGATCGATGGCGCCTACCTGCCGATTGCCGTGCACCCGGACGACTTCCGCACCGCCCTCAACGGCTTGCGGGCCTGCGGCTTCGCCGGTGTGAACGTCACGATCCCGCACAAGGTTGCCGCATTCGCCGCCTGCGACGCCGTCGATGACCTCGCGCGGCGGATCGGTGCCGTTAACACCTTGCAGTTCTGCGGAAAGCGCATTGTCGGCACCAATACCGACTGTTTCGGCTTTCTCGCGGGGTTGCAGGAAGCCAGGATCGATCCCCTGTGCGGGCCGGCGCTCGTCCTCGGCGCCGGCGGTGCCGCGCGGTCAGTGGTCGCACCGCTGCGCGACCTCGGCGCCTCCGTCACGATCTGCAATCGCAGTCCCGATCGCGCCGAAGCCGTTGCGCGGAACTTTGCCGGAACCCGCCTGCTTGCCTGGGACAGCCGCGATGCCGCGCTCGGTGACTTCGCGCTGGTCGTCAATACGACCAGTCTCGGAATGCACGGCCAGCCGCCGCTCGAGCTCGATTTCGCCGCGGCAGGCCCGCACCTCGCGGTCTGCGACCTTGTCTACACTCCGCTTGAAACCCCGCTGCTTCGCCGCGCCCGCGCCGCCGGCTTGCGGACGGCCGACGGCCTCGCGATGCTGCTGCACCAGGCGCGGCCCGGATTCGCGTCGTGGTTCGGCGTCGAACCGGAGGTGGATGACGAACTGCGTTCCTTCATCCTTCGCGATCTCGAGGCCGAATGAAGGTCATCGGCCTGACCGGCGGCATCGGCATGGGAAAGTCGACCGTCGCAGCCGCCTTCCGCCGCGCGCGCATTCCGGTCTTCGACGCCGATGCGGTGGTGCACCGGCTTCAGGGACCGGGCGGACGGGCGCTGCCGGCGATCGGCCGCGCCTTCCCAGGCACGGTCACAGCCGGGGTGCTCGATCGGGCCGCCCTTCGCGCCGCCGTGCTCCGCGATCCCGCCGCCCTGAAGCGGCTGGAGGCGATCCTGCATCCGATGGTCCGTCAGGAGGAACGGACGTTCCTGGCACGTGCCCGGCGGGCCGGCCATTCTCTGGCCGTCCTGGACATTCCGCTGCTCTTTGAGACCGGGGGGAATCGGCGGGTGGACGTGGTGGTGGTGGTGTCGGCCCCGCCGAAAGTTCAGGAGCACCGGGTGCGGCTGCGGCGGAAGATGACGCCGCGCGAAGTAGCCGCCGTGATCGCGCGGCAGACGCCTGACGCCGAGAAGCGTCGGCGTGCGGATGTCGTGATCCAGACGGGGCTGTCGCGCCGCCACGCGCTCGGTGCGCTGCATCGCTTCATCAGGCGTTACCGGCAATGACCCGCGCAGTCCTGCTCGATACCGAGACGACGGGCCTCGAACCGCATCTCGGTCACCGCATCATCGAGATTGCGGCGGTTGAGCTGGTGAATGACGTGCCGACCGGTCGCGAATATCACCGCCTGCTCGATCCCGAGCGCGATATTCCAGAGGAGGCGACGCGCGTTCATGGCTTCACCCGCGCGCATGTGCTCGGCAAGCCCAGGTTTGCGGCGATAGCTGTCGAGCTGCTGGCGTTCCTGGGGGACGGTCCGCTGATCGCCCACAACGCCGCCTTCGACCTCGCGTTCCTGAATGCCGAGTTGGCCCTGCTCGGTAGCACGCCGCTACCGTCCGAACGGATGATCGACACCCTTCTGCTGGCGAAGACGCGCTTTCCGGGCTTGCCCAACAGCCTCGACGCATTGTGCCGTCGTTTCAACATCGACCTTTCGGCCAGGACGACGCACAATGCGCTGCTGGATTGCCGCCTTCTCGCCAAGGTGTACCTCGAGCTGACGGGTGGACGGCAGAGAAACTTCACCTTGCAGGCGGAAAAACGTGCGCCTGCCGCGATCGCCTATGCGGCGGCGGCACCGCGAACTCCGCGCCTGATGGAAGTTTTGCCCCCCGAGCTAGAGGCGCACCGGACCCTGGTGCGACGCCTGCGAGAGCCGCTCTGGATCGCCGAAGCTTAGGACGGCACCAACCCGAGGCAACCCCCGCGCTGTCCGGCCCGGCACAGGAAATCCATCATCTCGGCCGCCGTTGGTACGGCTTCCACGAACTGGACCGCGCTCAGGCGCCAAATCTGCTGCACCGCTTGCCCGGCACCGATCATGGCCTCGTCGCGCCCCGTCCGGACCATCACCGGCAGGTCTGGATCATGGGCTCCGATCACCTGCAACACGTAGCATCCGTCCTGCGCGGCGCCCTCCATCTCGGCCAGCACTGCCATCGGCCGCTGATCGCGCAGCGCGGCCCGCAGATCGCAATCGGGTGTGATCCGGGTCAGCCTCACGTCGAGGTAATCACACAGTTGTTCCATCGCCTCGGCCCATATCGGACTATCTTCGATCACGAAGATCATGGGCTCGCGCACAGCGGTTCTGAAACGCCGATTCTCGGCCGACAGCTTCTGGCGAACGGTGGTCCCGATACGGCTCATACTTGCCTCCCCGGCGATTGGGCCGAATCTGCAAGATGTCCGCGCTCAATGAAAAGGGAGGGTAACGTCAGTACATCGTCAGCTGGCGCGAAAAAAACGTCAAGAAGCGAAGAGCCAGCCAAGCCTGCCCTGCGCCGCCCGTCCCGAGCACATAGTCTGGTCGCCTGAGTCCGCTCAACAGGAAAAAATACCTTGACCGAATACCCCAAAATCGGGTATGAGTTTGGGCATGATGACGCGCTGAGCCGGAAACTCCGGCACTGTTTTTGAACGCGCCTTTCTCCTCCACTTTGATAATGGATCACCCACCCCGATGGCGGATGCATCGGCGGAGCGGGGTGACGCCCGGCATTTTAGCCTCGTCGAGTGGGCCTCGCTGGTCCTGGGCTCCCAAGGCCTGCGGCCGGCGAGGCACCACCTTCGGTTGATCGAGCGCCTTGAGGAAATCAGCAGCGGTGCGATCGATCGGCTAATGGTGTTGATGCCGCCAGGCTCCGCCAAATCGACCTTCGTCTCTGTGCTATTCCCGGCTTGGTGGTTCGTCGCGCACCCGCGCAGCTCGGTGATCGCGGCCTCCCACACCGCCGAGCTCGCGGTCTACTTCGGACGCCAAGTGCGCAATATCGTGGCGGAGTATTCGGGGCTGCTAGACTACGGATTGTCGCCCCAGAGCCGCGCGGCCGGCCGATGGCGCACCACGCGCGGAGGAGAATATTTCGCCGCGGGAATCAGAGGGCCGATCACCGGCCGGCGCGCCGACCTCGTCATCATTGACGACCCAATAAAATCTTGGCTGGAAGCGGATCGCGTGCCGCAGCGGGATCATTTGTGGAATTGGTATCGCTCCGAGCTCGCCACCCGGCTTAAGCCCAAGGGGCGGATCGTGCTGGTGATGACGCGCTGGCACGAAGACGATCTGGCGGGGCGATTGCTCGAGGCGGCGGCCGATGAATGGACTTTGCTGCGCCTCGCAGCCATGGCCGAGGCGAACGACCCGCTTGGCCGCTCCGAAGGCGAGCCGCTATGGCTGGAGTGGCAGGACGCTAAGGAACTAGAGCGGAAGCGTCTGGAAGTCGGCGAGCGCGTCTGGACAGCCCTCTACCAGCAGTCGCCAAGGCCGGCACAGGGCCAGCTCTTCAAGCCCGGGCGCATCTCGGTGATCGAGTCAAGCACGTCCGAGCTTTCGCGGATCGTGCGCGCCTGGGATTTGGCGGCAACGGTCCCCGACGGCTCGAACGACCCGGACTGGACGGTGGGGGTCAAGCTGGCCCGTGACGACGCGGGCCGGTTCATCATTCTGGACGTGGTGCGCCTGCGTGGCGGGCCACTTGAAGTGGAAACGGCAATTAAGCAAGCGGCGTCGCTCGATGGCCGGGCAGTATTGATCGCCCTGCCCGAAGATCCCGGTCAGGCAGGCAAGACGCAGGCATCACATCTGGTTCGGATGCTTGCCGGACATAAAGTCTCGGCGACGCGGGAAACCGGTTCGAAGCTCGTGCGGGCATTACCAGTGGCAGCACAGGTCGAGGCCGGGAACTTTGCGATGCTCCGCGCCCAGTGGAATCACGCGCTCATTCAGGAACTCGCCGAATTTCCCGTCGGTCGGAAGGATGACCAGGTGGACGCCCTTGCCCGGGCTTTCAACACGCTCGCCGACGCTCCCGAGTCGCCGCACCGCATCAACCTAGCTCTCCTCGGGCGCTGACGACAGAAGGCATAATGTTCGAAACGATCACTGGCCTGATTCCGATCGACCCGGATTATTCCGATCGGACGCGAATCCTAGGCATTCTTGGGCGCGTACTGAACGGCACCCTGTACGATGTGCTGCCATATCAGTTCCACGAGGAACGCGGAGCAGGCGGCGAGTACATCCCGCTGCGGAATCGTCGTCCTTCGGTGCGTTACAATCTGTCGCGGATCGTGGTCGAGGACAGCGTTTCCCTGCTTTTCAGCGAAGGGCATTTTCCGACGGTCGAGTGCGCTGATCCGGAGGCGCGCGAGGTTTTGGCCGATGTAATAAAGGAATGTCGGCTCAATCAGGTGATGATCCAGGCCGCCTTGCAGGGAGCCATCGGTTCCACCGCGATCTTGCTCCGCATCCTGGACGGCCGCTTCTTCTTCGAGGTTCTCGATACGGCATTTCTCACGCCGGTTTGGGACCCCAAGGCCCCTGATACCCTCGTTCGCGTTGTCGAAGCTTATAAGGTCAAAGGGTCAGTGCTCGCTGCCTCCGGCTATGACCTCGACGATCTCGACACCGACTACTGGTTTCAGCGTATTTGGGATACTAGCGCCGAAACCTGGTTCGTGCCGGTGCCGGTGCGTGAGGGGACGCCATCGGTCGCGGACCTGGAACGGACCACGATCCACGATCTCGGCTTCGTGCCGATCGCTTGGGTCCGCAATCTTCCCGGGCCTTCGGCGACAGGGGACCCGAATGACGGCGCCTGCACTTTCCGTGCCGCCATCGAGACGCAGATCGAGATCGATTACCAGCTCAGCCAAGCCGGCCGCGGCCTGAAATACAGCAGCGATCCGACGTTGCTGATCAAGGAGCCCGCGAGCACCGACAGCGAGATCGTTAAGGGAGCCGGCAACGCCCTCGTCGTGTCGGAGAAGGGAGACGCGCGGCTGCTAGAGATAGGCGGCACGGCCTGTTCGGCAGTCCTCGACTATGTGCGTGCACTGCGGGAACTCGCGCTGGAAAGCATTCACGGCAACCGCAGCAGTGCCGATCGGCTCACGGCGGCCCAGTCGGGGCGGGCGCTCGAGCTGATGAACCAAGGCTTGATCTGGCTCGCCGACAACCTCCGCGTCAGCTACGGCGAGGGTGCGCTGCTGTCGATCTGCCGCATGATCCTGAAGGCGGCAGCGCTGGCGCCCGTGCGGGTGAGTGGCCGCGAGGTCCGGGTTGCGGACCCCGATGTGCGGCTCGGGCTGACCTGGCCCCGCTGGTACCCGCTCACGGCGGACGACCGGCAGAAGGATGCGCAGACCCTCGCGATCTTGGCGCAGGCCGGTCAGATCAGCCGCGAGACGGCGCTGAAGGCTATCGCCGCCACCTACGACATCGAGGACATCCCTGGCGAACTCGCAAAGATCGCCTCGGATCAAGGCACGACAACATCGGAAGGCATCGCCAATGTCTGAAAGCCTATCTCAGGAGACGAGTGCTGGAACCGAGGACATGATCGCGGAGCTGCGCTCGCGCGCGGAGAAGCTTGAGCACGAGCTTGCTGAGGTCCGGCAAAGTGCGGAAGCGCGGATCGTGCGCGCGGAACTAAAGGCCGAAGCGGTGCGGGCCGGCATTATCGACCCCGACGGCCTGAAACTTCTCGATTTGAGTGCCGCCAAGCTGGACGAGGACGGCCAAGTGGCGAATGCCGCTGCCCTGATTTCGGCGCTGAAGAAATCCAAGCCATGGCTCTTTCAGTCCGGTGCCAGGACCTCGAGCACCGCGGCGAGCGCACCGCCGGCGCAGCAGCCGCGTCCGCGCCTGGCGACCGAGATGTCCGACGAGGAATGGCGGGCGGCCCGCGAGGCAATTCTGCGACGCCAGAGCTAAGGCTGCGCTGAAACATAGATTCGCTGCAGGAAATCCAAAATGTCCGTCGGATCGATCCAACCCTTCCAGCCAACCTATACGAGCGCCGTCACCGCGGGCACGACGGCCGCTTCGGTCGCACTGCCGCCGGGCGGCAATTCGGTTCTGATCACGAACGGCGCCTCCGATTATGCGTTCGTTCGCCTCGGATCGACCGGCGTGACCGCCACCGGTTCGGATTTGCCCGTGCCGGCCGGTGGCCGGGTCCTGCTGAACGCGCCCGACTATGTCACCGCCATCGGTGTGCTGCTGAACTCCGGCACCGGCACGGTGTTCGTCTCCCGCGGTTCGGGTACTACCTACTGAGGTCCGCCTAGTGAAGAACATCCTCCCACTTGCGCTCGCCGGCGTCGTGGCCGCCTCCAGTCTCGCGGTGGCGGCCTATCCGAATCTTTATAGCACCGGGCAGGTCCCGCCGAACCTCAGTGTCGTATCAATCTCCACCAGTTCCGTGCTGAATGTGCGCAGCTTCGGCGCGGCGGGAGACGGCGTGACCGATGATACGGCAGCGTTCATCGCTGCCATCCAGCGGGTCAACACGCTGCTTTCAGTGGGCACGCCTGCCACGCTTTATATTCCGGCGGGCGTCTATTACCTCAACGGGACAACCGCACTGCCGACGTTCAACCGCGGCGGCTCGCTGATTGGCGATGGCCCACACAAGACATATATCATGCTTGGCCCGGCCTACGCGGGTGATGTGTTCTCCTGGTCCGAGGCATGGATGAAATCGGCCTACTCCGGAACCGCCCTCAGCGCGGTATCGGACCAGGCCGGCGCCTATATCCGGGGGCTGTCGATTCTCGGGTCGCGCACCTATTCCAATCAGCAGAATGCGTTCGTCTTTTACGACCGCGACGACATGATCGACATGCGCGACGTTCAGGTCTTCTTCCTGAATGGCCGCGCCCTTTACATGGGTGTTTCGAAGAGCGTTCCGGGGCACGCTTATGTGCGCGAAAGCCGCTTCGCGGACATGCTGTTCTGGGAATGCGGCACGAGCTCGCTGCCGGTGATGGAGATCAATAGCGTCGGCCCGGCCGGCGAGGACGCCACCAACGAGCTCTCCTTTTACGCGATCGATGTTATCGGGCCGATCGGCCAGGGCGTCGTGATCCGTAATAGCAACGCGAGCATCGGCGTTCGCCTCATCCGGTTCTACGGCCTGCGCGTGGAAGGGGGCGCGCCAGGAGAGAGCGGCGACCTTCTCGATATCGGCGACCCGACGCTGCCCGGGAACGTCAACAACATCCAGATCTACGGGTTTGAGAGCAACACGGCCCCGGCAGGCAGTGCGGCAGTGCGCTTCACGGCCGCAAGCGGATCATCGCAGCCCTATAACATTACCCTACAGGGCACGATACCCAGCAGCAACGGTGACGGCGTGCATGTCGACGCCGGACGCCAGATACGGATTCATTTGGCCGATGATTATACGCCGTCAGGAACCGGGATCACAATCGGTCCCTCGACAATGGTGGGCGGCTATATCGATGTCGACGGCGACGGAGCGGAGACGAGCTGGAGCTACAACATCGACCCAAGCTCGCTTTACCAAATCCACACACCTGCCTACCCGTTGTTCGGCAATCCGAGCACCGGCACGGCAAGGGCGATCATCGCCAGCGGACACCCGGACGGGACGGCGGCCGGCGGCGGCACGCGCGGTAGCAATGCGATCGATCTGCAAACCGCGCGAACATCGGCTTCGCAGATCGCGAGCGGCAACTACAGCGTTCTCCTGGGTGGCCAGAACAATGCCGCCAGCGGGCAGGGGTCGGCGCAGGTCGGCGGCTCCGGGAATGCCAACTCGGCTCTCTACGGCTTCGGCGGCGGCGGTCAGGCCAACACGCTCTCGGGGTCAAACGGGGTGCTGGCGGGAGGCTACGGCAACAGCGCGACCGGTGCTTATAGCGCCATTCCGGGCGGGCTGTACGCGACCGACCGTGGCCGCTACGGCAGCATGGCGTTCGCTTCGGGCAATTTCGGCGGCAGCAACACCGGCGACGCACAGAAGGTGGAGAGCGTCTTGCGCGCGGCGGTCGCCAGCGGTGGCACCGGCCAGATGACAGCTGACGGCGCTGCGGCCGGCACAGCGAACATTCTGAATCTCAGCGCCGGGATGGCGGGTACATACAGTGGCTACGTGACGGTCCGCGATACCGTGACCGGTGCGATGTACAGTTTCTTTCTCGAGTTCGGCGCCAAGCGACCGGGCGCAGCATCGACCACCGCCATCACTTGGCAGAATGTGGTCGCCAAGGGGGGCGATGCCGCCCTGGCGAACGTGACGGTGACGGTCAGGGCCGACACGACGAACGGAGGCGTCACGCTCGCCGTGAACAACACCACCTCGCCTTCCGGTAACACGCTCCATCTCGCCTTTGCGCCGGCTGGCGCCGAGGTCCAGTAACAACAGCTTCGTTCCGGCTGTCTTCCGTTTCTTCATCGAGGATAGAAGGTACTCGTTCCATGCCGATTTCGAATTTCCCCGCCGCTCTTCAGCCGATCATTCAGCAGGGTTTTCTGGAGCGCGAGTTTCAGCAGGCGCTGCGTTCCCGCATCGGCTATCGCGCCATCGCGGACCGGGAAGAGATTGCGGTCGGCATCGGCGAGACGCTGACCAAGACCCGCGCCGGCCTCAAGCCTGCCGTCACCACGCCGCTGCCGCCGGCATCCAACACCAATTTCGACAATGGGCTGTCGCCGGCCAATTTCTCGGTCGAGCAATACACGCTGTCGATCAACCATTACGCGGCAACATGCGACCTCAACATGGTCACCAGCAGGGTCGCGATTGCCCGGCTGTTCTTACAGAACGCCTACATCAACGGCGAGCAGGCTGCGCGCTCGCTCGACGATCTAGCGCGCAACGCGCTGTTCGCCGCCTACTTCAGCGGCAACACGCGGGTCACGCAGCAGCTACAGAGCGCCGGTCCCACGATCACGGTCGATGATGTGCGCGGGTTCACCACCGTGTTCGTCAATGGCGTCCAGCAGGCCGTCAGCCCGTCGAATCCTCTGTCCGTCACGGTCGGCGCGAATACTTACACGCTGGTTGGCGTGAATGTCGATGCCAGTTCGAGCTCATCGACGCCGGGCGGCGCTTCGGGCGAGCTTACCTTCTCCACCAATGTGTCGGTCGCCGACGGCACGACCGGTAACACCGTGATGGCCTCGAACGCCTCCATGATCGTGCGCCCGTCGGGACGCACCAACACCAGCCAGCTCCTCGCTACCGACACGTTGACGATGGGAAACCTGCTGGATGCGGTAGCGAAGCTGCGGCTGAACGCGGTCCCGGAGATCGATGGCGCCTATAACTGCTATCTCGACCCGGTCTCCGCGCGGCAGCTATTCGCGGATCCTGACTTCAAGCAGCTGTTTCAGGGCGCGACTTCGGCCAATCAGGTGTTCCGTCAGGGAATGGTCAACCAGTTCCTCGGTCTGCGCTTCGTGCCGACGACCGAAGCCTATGTGCAGCAGCACCCGGTGCTGACCACGCTCAACGTACGGCGGCCGATCGTCTGCGGGCAGGGCGCGCTGATAGAAGGCGACTACGCCGGGATGGCGGCAGAAGACGTCGCGCCCAAGGATTCAATCGTCAGCATTGTCGACGGTATCGCGATGGTGACGCGTGAGCCGCTGGACCGCCTGCAGCAGATCATCGCGCAATCCTGGTACTGGATCGGTGGGTTCTGCGCGCCGTCGGATATCACCACCAACCCCTCCACCGTCCCGACCTCTACCAGCGCCGTGTTCAAGCGCGCGGTGATGATCGAGCACATCGGCTAACCCTCGGGTGTTCACTTCAGCCGAAAAGACCGCGATCCGTCGCTATTGCGGGTATCCCGCCTATGGCGACGGCGACGCGGGCTTTCAGAACTGGCGCTTCTATCAGGTGTACGGCCTGATGGAATTCCGCCTCAACAATCTCTCGCCCGACGAGGAGACGGTGGTGCGCGGCTATCTCCAGCAGCTTGCCAATCTTGAACTGGCGATCGTCCGCGCCAGCGACAATCTCGATACCGAGCAGGCGGCAGTCTGGACCCGCAACAAGACCGAGATCGACGATCGCTTGTCTTTGTTCGACTCCTGGCGCCGGCGACTGTGCGCGTTCTTCGGCCTGCCGCCCGGTCCTGCTCTGCGCGATGGCGGCGTGACGCTGGTGGTCTGATGCGCCAGGCACACCTCAAGGACCGTGTCGCCTGGGCGGGGAATATCGCCGCGCGGGCGGCGGGCGGCTGGGCGGACGCGTACCGCCCGTCCGGGCCGTTCGAACCGCTTGCGGCGGGCAACCGCTATCTTCGCCTTCCGGCACTGTTTACGGGCGTCCACGGCCGGATGAACCGTCCGCTTGCTTATGGCGAAGTCTTGGCGCACGGGCTGTTCGACAATGCCTACACGCACCCGGGCGACTACATCGTTCAGGGCGACGCGATCTGGTTCATCTTGTCGCAGGAGCCGTTGCAGCCGGTGCTGTGCGCGCGCACGAGCCGCATCGTCTCCTTCAGCCGTCCGAGCGCGCCGCCGAGTACCGGCGGCAATGCCTATGGCGGCGTGACGGCTTCCACTACCACGCCGCTCGCGACCGGCTGGCCGGCCTGCATCACCGGGGCCTCCGGCTCGGGTATGCCCTCCGCCGACCTGCCGACCGATGCCAGCGTGCCGTACTGGAGCGTCATGCTGCCCGATATCCCGAGCGTGACTTTCCTGCCGTCTGATCTGCTCAGCGATGACCTCGGCCGCTCGGCGGTCGTCGCCGCCGCGGAGAAATCGCAGCTCGGTTGGCGGCTGATGGTGAAGCAGGCAGTCAACTGATGGCCGACGAGTCCGACGTCGAGAACGCCCTGGTCGCGCTCGTTACCGCGACGCTCTACCCGCAGGGCACGTCGGCGGGTTCCATCACGGGAATTGAGAGTCGTATTTACCGCGGCTGGCCCAATTCTGCCGCGCTCGATAACGACCTCAAGGCCGGACTGATGAACGTTACCATCTTTCCGGTCGCTGGCACGGGACAGGTCACGCCGCGCTATCTGAGAAAATGGGAGACCACGCCGCAGCGGCCGACGCTCTCGGCTGCGGTGCAGGGGGCCACGGTCTCGTTCACCGGCACCGCGGATCCCGGCCAGCTCGCGGGGCTTCGAATCGATGGCCAGACCTACGCCTATCCGACCGGGGCCAATGACACGCCGGCCTCGGTTGCCGCCAATCTCGCCGCCCAAGCGCGGGTTAGCTTTATCGTGCTCCTCTCATCGGCCACGCTGACGGTCCCGTCCGCGACGCTCCTCGATGCCCGCGTGGTGGCGAGCGCCCAGGCGATCAACCAGGTGCGGCGGCAGCAGCACGGATTCCGCGTCACTTGCTGGGCGCCGTCCCCGGCAGCGCGCGATGCCACCGCGACGGCGGTCGACCAGGCGCTCGCGCAGACACGGTTTCTCGGACTCCCCGACGGCACCCAGGCCCGCCTCGTCTATGCGGGCACGGCGATCTTCGACCAGTCGCAGGATGCGCTGCTGTATCGCCGCGATCTGGTTTATTCCGCCGAGTATCCGACATTGGCTTCCGAGCTTCAGCCCGCGATGCTCTGGGGTGATCTCAACGTCGCCGGCGCCAGCATTCCCGCATAGCCCGCGAGCCTCAACCAAAGCGACAATTCTAGGGAACGGCCGGAAATCCTCCGGCCGGAGAATCAGAATGCCGATTGTCCAACAGAACAGCCTCAATACCACGGCGCTCGTGGTACCGGATCTCTACGTTCAAATTGTCCCGCCGCAGACTCTGCTCCTGAACGGCGTGCCGACAAACATCATCGGCATCGTCGGGACCGCCACCTGGGGACCTGTCAACCAGCCGGTGATCGTGGCGACGATGTCGGACTACTCGGTGTCGTTCGGTGCGCTGATGCCGCGCAAATACGACATGGGAACGCAGGTTGCGACCGCGGTGCAGCAGGGGGCGCAGAGCTTCCGCTGTGTCCGCGTCACCGACGGCAGCGACGTTGCCGCCGAGGCAACCATCCCCGGCACAACGGCGGCGTTCACCGCGCGCTACACGGGTAGCCTCGGCAACCAGATCGCCGCGAGCCTCTCCGCCGGCTCGAAGCCGGGCACCTGGAAGCTCACCATTGGGCTGCCTGGCCTGCATCCCGAGGTGTTCGACAATATCGGAGGCAGCAGCGCCGCGTTCTGGACCAATCTCGCCGCCGCGGTGAACAGCGGGATCGCGCTGCAGCGCGGCCCGTCGCAGCTCGTCACGCTCGCGGCCGGTGGCACCACGGTTGCCCCCGCGGCGTTTTCCATCACGCTCGGCACCGCTGTCGCTGGTACCGATGGCGCCGCCAACGTTACCGCCGCGCAGTTGGTTGGCGTCGATATTATCCCCCGCAGCGGGATGTACGCGCTGCGCGGCCAGGGTTGCGCCATTGGCCTACTCGCCGATGCCGATGACAGCACTCAGTGGACGGCGCAGGTGCAGTTCGGCTTGCAGGAAGGCGTCTACATGATCCTGACCGGACCGGCCGGCGACACCATCGCCGATGCCGTGCAGGTCAAAGCCCAGGTCGGCCTCGACAGCTACGCCGCCAAGCTGATGTTCGGCGACTGGCTCTGGTGGTCGGACCAGGTGAATAACCAGATTCGCCTTGTCTCGCCGCAGGGCTTCGTCGCCGGGCGGCTCGGCAACCTCTCTCCGGAGCAGTCGAGCCTCAACAAGCCGCTTTATGGGGTGATCGGCAGCCAGAAGTCGGGTGCGCCCGCGACCGGCCAGGCGACGTCCTACTCGGCGGCGGAGCTGGCGGCGCTGTTCTCCGCCGGTATCGACGTTATCTGCACGCCGCAGCCCGGCGGTGCCTATTGGGGTGTCCGCGCCGGTCACAACTCCTCTTCCTCGGTGGCGATCCAGGGCGATAACTACACGAGACTGACGAACTATATCGCGGCGACGCTCGCGGCGGGGATGGGGCAGTATGTCGGCGCCGTTATCAACAGCGACTTGTTCGCGCAGATCCGAGCCACGTTGCTTAGCTTCCTGCAAGCGATGCTCAGCCAAGGGCTGCTCGGCTCGCTGGACGGTTCGCTGCCCTACAGCGTGGTCTGTGACACCAGCAACAATCCCTCCTCGCGCACCGGCCTCGGCTATGTGCAGGCCGATGTGCAGATCCAGTACCAGGGCATCAACGAGAAATTCATCGTCAACCTGGAAGGCGGCCAGACCGTGCAGGTTTCGGTCCAGACGCTTCCCACCGGGCAGCCGGCCCTCGGCGGCTAACGACGGCAAGGAGTGCCATTCATGGCTGTGACCTCTTTCTCCCTCGGTCGCGACACCCGCCAGCGTGCAACTCTCGCTGGTGACCGCCACGCCCTCCAGCTTCCAGACGGCGGCTGCGAATGTCACCAATGCCATCACCGCCTTTGTCGGCTCGCTCGGGATTGGGGACGCGCTGACGATCGCGCGCATCGCACAGCTGGCCCTCGACGCCGACCCGACGGTCGAGAACGCGACTGGTATCTCGATCAACGGCAGTGGCACCGACCTCGTGCCGCCGGCGTCCTCGGTTATCCAGCTACAATCCGTGAGCATCGTCTGATGACGGGCGACGTTCCTGACATCCTAGGACGCATAAAGGCGGTCCTTCCCGCCGGCTGGTTTCCCGACACGACGCCTGTACTCGATGCCATCCTCAGCGGCTGCGCCGCCGCCTGGTCTTGGTGCTACGCGCAAATCCAGGTGGTTCAGAGTCAAACGAGGCTAGCCACGGCATCGGGTGTGGGGCTCGACCTGTTTGCCTATGATTTCTTCGGCACCGCCTTCGTTCGTGAGGGCAGGACCGATGCTCAGTGGCGGCAGGTCATCGGACGGGAACTGCTGCGGCCGCGGGCGACGCGCGCCGCGCTGCAATCCGCACTCACCGACCTCACGGGGCGGGCACCGCGGATTTTCGAGCCTGCCCAGCCCGGCGACACCGGCGCCTACGCGGCTCGCGGCGGGCGGCCGTTCGCGCTTGCCTACGGCGCGGCGGGGGGCTGGGGCAGTTTGCGGTATCCGTATCAGGCGTTCGTCGTCGCCTTCCGGCCCGCCGAATCCGGCATCCCCGGGGTGTCGGGCTGGGGGCAGGGCGCCGGCGGCTACGGCGTCGGCGCCATCGAATACGCCAGCCTAGATATGTCGGCCGGGCAGGTGACGGACGGGCAGATCATGGCCGAGATCACCAAAAATATTCCCATCGCCTGCACCGCCTGGACCCGCTTGAGCAATTAGAGAGAAGCCCGCAATGGATTGTGTGATTGTTTATCCGGCCAGCATTCCCCTCGATACCGACCTTCTTTCCACCAACAAGAATGCGATGATCGCGCTGGGCTATCTGGCGCAGGCGGTGTTCGGCTCGGCGCCCATCGTCGATGGGCTGGCCTGCTCGCCGACCAATCCGCCATCGCTCGCCGTGACCGTGGGGCCAGGGAGCATCACGCAGTTCACGGTGGTGGACCCAGGCAACTACGGGTCGCTCGCGGCGGACACCACCTCGCCGCTCGTCAAGATGGGCATCATCCTCGGTACCACCAGTTTCAATACACCAGCGCCAACGAGCGCCGGCCAGTCGGTCAATTACCTCATTCAGGCGTCGTTCAACGAGGTTGATGCCGAGCCGGTGGTCTTGCCGTACTACAACGCGGCGAATCCCGCCTTGGCATTCAGCGGACCGCAAAATTCGGGCACGGCGCAAAACACGCTGCGCCAGCAGCTGGTGGCGCTGGAGATCAAGGCCGGCGCGCCGGCGAATACCGGCTCGCAGGTCACGCCGCCGGCAGATAATGGTTGGATCGGCCTTTACCAGATCACGGTCGCGTATGGTCAGACCTCGGTTTCCGCGGCCAACATCACGACGCTTGCATCGGCGCCGTTCGTGCCGTGGAAACTGCCCACGCTGTCGCCGGGATTTGGCGGCGGCGTCAGGGTGTTCCAGAGCTCGGGTGCGTTCACCGTCCCCGCCGGCGTGACCAGGATCGAGGCGGAGGTCTGGGGCGGCGGCTCCGGCTCATTTGCCTCCACAAGCACGGTAGCGAGCGGCGGCGGATCGGGCGGCGGCTATGCCAGGAAGCGCATCGTCGGGCTGAGCCCCGGCCAGGTGCTCTCGGTCACCGTCGGCGCGGGCGGGCAAGCGGGCTTGGTGGGCGGCACGGTGCTGCCGACGGCGGGCGGAACCTCGTCGCTCGCCGACCAGAGTTCCGGGACCGTGTTCGTCAGCGCGACCGGCGGCCAGCTCAATGCCACCGCGACCGCGTCCAATCCGCAGAATGGCGCAACTCCGGCGGGGGCGGGATCGGGGGGCGATGTGAATCTGATCGGTTCGGCCGGTCAGATTGCGTTCCAGGGCGTGGGCGGGATGGGCGGCGCCGCACCGATGGGCGGGATGCAGACCAGCGGCACGACCGGCAACGCCGGGTTGTTTCCAGGCGGCGGTGCCTCCGGTGCCGGCACCGGGCCGAGTGGCAACACGCCGTACAACGGCGGCGCCGGCGCCGCCGGCCTGGTCGTCATCCGCTGGTAGCCGATGAGGAGTAGACGATGAGCGCAACCAATTTCGTCTGGAGGCCGAGCCGGGCGCGGCGCGTGACGATCGATTCCTTCGTGCCCGTTCCGCGGGGCTCGAACGCGGTGGCGCCACCGTTCTTGAACTGGGCGACCAAGGATCCGTCCGATAACCTCGATTATGAGTTCGACATCACGCCAGCGGTGGTGGGCAATGACGGTGATGCCATCGCCAGCATCAATGTCACCGTATCGCCCGACGGTCCCGGCGATCTGCTTCTCGGGAACGTGTTTCTCGATGGCTGTGTCGCGGTGATGTGGTTTTCCGAGGGTCAGGCCGGGACCGTCTACACGGTGACGGTTGCCGTCACCACCAAAACGGGACGCACGGTGCAGCGCAGCGTGCTGTTGCCGGTGCTGTCGCTGTCGCAGAACGCGATACCGGCAACGGCGATCGTGACGGGCACCGGTGCCGTCATCACCGACCAGAACGGCAATCCGATCGTGACCTCTTGAACGCCGGGGACGAGCCATGCCAACCATCGATCAGCTTGCTCCCGCGACCGCGGCGTCCGACACGGATCTTCTCGTCGCCGAGCAGTCCGGCATCACGCGCAGCGTGACGCGCGCCCAGTTGGTTTCGGGATTGCAGCCGCAGCTCGTGCTGCCGCAAGGGAGCGTTCTCGGCAGGAGCAGCAGCGGGACGGGAGGGGTCGAAACCGTCCAGGTCGGCGCCAATCTCAGTCTCAATGCGGGCACGCTCGCCGCGCTTGCCGCGCCTTTCGTGATCGCTGCACTTCCGGCTGGGACTGTGCCGGCGCCGGCTGACCTGGTCGCGCTGTCGCAGCAAGGCACCAGCACGGCGGTTCCTTTCTCGGAATTCGTCGCGGGCATCACCGCGGTTCCTGGCTTCGATATCTCCGGCGCGACTATCGTTCCGTCCGGAACAGCCGCCCCGCAGGTGCTGGCGAGCTGGGCATCGACGGTCGTCACGGCGGCGGGCGGCACGATTGCCTGTGCCGGGATTGAAGCCTCGGGTGCGGTCACGGTTGCCGGCCCGCTGCTCGCCGCGACCATCGGAAGCAGCGGCAGCGTGGTGGCTGCCAGCGCGACGATAATCGGCCCGCTCACCGCTGAGGCCGGCGTAACGGTCGCCGGCGGCACCTTGGCGTTGCCGAGCTACCGCGTGGCCGCCCTCCCGTCCGCGACGCCCGGCGCGCTCGCCTATGCGAGCGATGGGCGGAAGAACGGCGAACCACCCGGCGCCGGCTCGGGTGTGCTGGTGTGGGGCACGGGCGGCGGCCAGTGGATATCTGCGGCGAGCGGAACGGTCGTGCAGGCGTGAACCCGAAACACAAAAGGTTGTAATGCCAACAATTCAGCAGCTTCCACGCACTGGGGCGGTGACGGCCGCCGACCTGGTGCCGATCAGTCAGTCTGGCTCGCTGGTCACGACGACCACCGGAGAGCTTCTGGCCGGCACGCAGCCCGCCATCCTCGCCCCGACCGGCTCGCTGCTCGGACGCATCAGCCTCGGGCCCGGCGGCCCCGAGCCGATCGATGTCGGCGCTGGTCTCGTGCTGGAGAGCGGAACCCTGATCGCCGACGTAAGCACGCTTCGCTCCGTGCTCGGGGTCGGTGGCGCGGGCAGCGGATCGGCGGCGGTTGCCGCGCTGCCCGTCGTCTCGTCGCTTGCCGCGTCCGATCTGATCGCGGTCAGCCAGAACGGCACGAACGCGGCCATCAGCCTGAGCAATCTGCTCGATGGGGAGACGATCGACGAGGCCTCCCCGGCTGGCCCGGCCTCCGACACCGACTCGCTTTGGGTCGGGCAGGGCAGCAGCACCATGGTGCGCCAGACTTTCGGCGCGGTATGGGCATGGGCCGCGGCACACATGGCCGGCTACAAGCCGCCGGTGCTGGAACTTTCGACCAATACGACACTCGACGCCTCGGTCCATAACGGCCGCATCCTCGTGTGCAGCAGCCCGCTCACGCTCTCGCCGGCCTTCGCGACCATGGGAAGCGGTTTTGCGTGCGAGGTTCTCAACCTCAGCAGCGGCCAGGTGACGTTCGGCACGGGGTTCATCGTTTCGTCCGGTCAGACCGCGCTCGGTCCCAACCAGTTCGCATCCATCCGCGCCGTTTCCTACTCCCAGGGCAATGCGGTCTTTGCCGCGGTTGCCGGGGCGGCGGGGAGCGCCGGCGCTGGAACGTCCGCGCCGGGCTCGGTCGGTGGGCTCACTGTCAGCGCGATTACCGCCTCCGGCGCGACCGTAAGCTGGACGGCGCCGACCACCGGCGGTGCGGCGGCGAGCTATCTTGTGCAATACGCGGCCGCGAGCGGTGGCGCGTCCGTTTCGCTGAGCGTACCTGCGGGAACCACGACCTCGGTCCTGACGAGTCTCGCGGCGGGCACCTCCTATACGGTGACGGTTGCGGCGCTCAACGGCGCGGGCGCCTCGGGGCCTTCTTCACAAACGACATTCGCGACCGCGGCGGCCACCAACCCGCCCGGTCCGCCCCAGAACCTGGCCGCGTCGGGCGCGACCGCGAGCAGCGTGCAGCTCAGTTGGTCCCCACCAACAAGCGGCGGCGCCGCGACGAGTTATACGGTGCAATTTTCCGGCTCCGGCAGCGGCGGCTGGAGCATTTTCGCCACCGGCGTGACCGGCACCTCGATCACCGTCACCGGACTTTCGCCGTCCACGGCCTATTCGTTCGAGGTGATTGCAACCAATGCCGGCGGCTCGAGCGCACCTTCGACACCGGCCAGCGCGACCACGCTCGCGGCGAGCGGTTCGGTGACATCGATCACCTGGAACGTCCCGCCCGGCACGCAGTATTCCGTAGGAAACGGCGCCATCGGCGTGAATGTGCATGTCGCGCCGTCGACGGCGGCGGTGCAATTCGGGCTGTCGACGTCGTCGGCGACCGCTCCCTCCGCCTGGACCGCGGCCACCCACGTCAACACCGATTTGTGGGGCGCCTATGTCGCGGTGCCGACGACGGCGGGCACCTATTACATGTGGTGCGAGGGGACCGACGGCAGCATGCCGACGGTTTATGCGACCCCCATTACCGTCAGCTGAGCCATCGCGCTCCGCCCCGCCGCCCACCGCCGAAAGAGACCTTGCCGATGACCGTCGCCTTCGTCGCCCCGTTGCGCGCCATGCTGCGCGGCAATCAGCAGACGGTTCTGTGGCATTCGCTGCCGAGCGCGACCGGAACCAGTGGGAGCGGCCATGCCGGCACGTCCGCGATCGCGTCGCCCGCGTCCATCCCAGGCCTCTCCGGTTGGTGGGATGCATCCGGCTACGCGGGAATGGCCGACGCACAGGGAAACCCCCTGATCGGATGGGGGCTTGCAAGCGCGAGCATCATCGACCGATCGGGGGGCGGCCGGCCCGCGCTGCCCTATCGCTATGGATCGACCAGCGGAGATCTGCCGGTTGCGACCCCGCGCATCTCCGGCCTGCTGGGCGGATGCGGCCTCGATCTCAAGACCGGCCCCTATTATCCGACGCTCGACTATAATCTCGGGTTTCAAATCCCGAACGTGCCAATGGGCGCCGCGGCGGCTTGGACCCGCGCGCTGGTGTGGTCGCGGCCGAACTGGAAGCAGAACCCTTTTTCT
Organism: Acetobacteraceae bacterium; assembly: GCA_035685165.1. Lineage (GTDB taxonomy): Bacteria > Pseudomonadota > Alphaproteobacteria > Acetobacterales > Acetobacteraceae > DATFDN01. Next base: position 53,554 of record DASRBI010000009.1, on the reverse strand, counting down.
CCGGACGGCTCGCCCAACGCGCTGCTGTATAGTGGCGCTACGCCGGTCGCCGCGGCGGACGGTTCGGCGGGTGCGGGTGCTGTCACCTTGTTTCCCGGCGCCGCGAACCCGGCGACCCTGGCGGCCGGTTTGAGCCGTCGGCACACACATTTCCTCGTGCTGCGAAACACGCCTGGCCAAGGCGTGGATGCGTGGGTGGACAGCACGAAGCTCGCGCAGTCGGTGCCGAACCCGATCGCCGGGACCGGGTCGAACCCGCTGCTGCTGTTCCATAGCGGCAACGGCTACACAACCGGTGGCGGGCAGTGCTGGTTTCATGAGTTCGCATCATGGGAACGGGCGCTGACGGACGCGGAGGTGGCCGAGCTCGGCCTCTATTTTGGGCGTTGGTGGCTCGGGCCGCGCAAGGGCGTCGCGCTCATGTTCAACGGTCAAAGCAACGCGGCCAATGCCGTCGTTGCCGCCGGCGCCGATCTGACGCTCGCTGAAGGCGTTGCTTGGCATCTCGGCGCCATCGCCTACAGCCGCGTCTCGCAAACCCAGAACGGTGGCTCGGGAACGATGGTGCCGGGAATGGGCATCTACTACTACCCCGAGACCGCGAACCCGGCCTATCCGGGCACATTCCTCGCCGATCCGCTGGATGGCTCGGACCCGTCGGGATGGGGTCTCGGCGCCATGGGGCGGGAGGTCGCGGATTGGGTGCAGTCACTCCCGGCGGAGGATCTCGCCGACGTCGGCGCGCTGGTGCTGTGGTGGAGCGAGACGGACAGCTACCGCGCGTACGGCGACAAGAGCCGGTTCGCGAGTGCGGCGCGGCGCTGGATCGAGCTTTTCCGCGCGATGTTTCCGGGGTCCACGCCGGCCAGTCTGCCGGTGATCTGGTGGAATGCGATCCCGTTCGGCAATACCGACGGGATTCAGATGCATCGCGAGGTCGTGGCCTCCCTTTGCGCCGACCCGACCTTGAATGTGGTCATGGGCAATCCAATGACCGCGGACAGCAACAACCTGAACAATGGCAGCCTGAGCTACGATCCTGCGACCGGCATTCAGTCCGGCGGGGACAGCGAACACCGGGATCTGCCCGACCTGACGACGTTCGCCATGCGGGCCGCGCCGGTGGTCGCGAAGGCGCTCGCTCTCGCAGGGCGAGCGGATAGCCTCACGCAGATGCCGGCCGGGCTGCCTTCGGTCGGCGGCCCCGCGATCGTTCACGCCTACAAGCAGAATGCCACCACGGTCATCCTGACGGTGCGGCACGATGCCGGCAACGATTTGCGAGTACGGCTTCAGGCGACGAACGGGGCGGGGTTCCTTGTCATGGATGGCGGCTCGGTGGCCTCGCCCGGCGTGCTCGTGCCAGCGACTGCCTGCGCGCGCGTCGATCCGACGCACTTGCAGATCACCCTGGCGCAGCCGCTCGTGAACCCTTCGCCATCCTGCCTACTGTTTTATCCGTACGGATCGTACAGCCCGGCAGGGCTGCCCGGCTACACGGCCGACATGAGAAGGGGCAACGCTGTCACCGACAATTTTTCCCTGCTTCCCAAGCCGGCCGGCTGGGACATCGGCGCCGACCTTGGTTCGTCCTGGGACATCGACTTCCCGCTTGCCGCCACCACGACGCCGATCCCGCTCAGCGACTCGCCGGATTAGCCGACGATTACGGATGTGACCGACGGCGGGTCAGGCGTCCTGGGCGCGCGAGGACGTAGAGTATCTTTGGATGAGTATTCTGCGGAACATATCGCTTAGGACGATCTATATGCGCGACGGATTGGGTCAAGAGAGTCGGTTTCTTGCTGTGGCCGACGAGGTAGTCGAGCGCCTTGCGCGGCTCGAGGAGCAGATGCGTTATGTCGTGGCCGCGCTCGATCGACTTGCGAGTCGCGACAGCGAGCTCGATGAGAATCTGCGGCTGGTGTCGGAGCGGTTCAATCTGGCGCTTGCCAACCAGGCGGAGGCCTTCCGCGTCAGCCTGGCGGAGATCACCGACCGCTTCGTCAGCCGCGATGACTGGTCGTTTTGGAAGAACATGTTGACCGCCGCCCTGCTGGCGCTGGTCGCCTATGGCTGGGGCGCGATGATCAGCCTGCATCGGTGAAAGCGGGCAATCGCTACCGAGCGCAACAATTGCCGATTTCCCCCAATACGTCATTGCGCGCGCCGCGCGAGCGGCCCTCGCAATGACGAGTGATTATGGAAGAGCGGGGCGATTCTCCGCGCCAACTTGGAGCAGAAGACATGAATGCAAGCACATGGATCAGGCAGGTCACGACCGGCGGCGGGTTCGCCACCATCCTTGCCGCGCTGAGCGGCGTCGCGTCCAATGCGATCACTTGGCAGCAGGCGGTACTGCTGCTGGTCGGCGGCCTCGCCGGTATCATCTGGCCGGAAAATCGCGGCCTCGCCGATGCGGCCGAGAAGGCGGCGCGGGATCTGGAAACGGCCGCCGCTGCTTCGGTGGCTAATGCGGCGAAGGCGCCTAGCGCCGGAGCGCGCTGACGAGACCGGATCGTTCGATAAGGTCGCATGTGCAGTCCATGTCGTCCGCCGGGCTCAGCAAGGGCGTGGCGGCGGACATGCCGCGGAAAACCCAGGCGAGGGCCTCCGCGCACGGAAGCACGAGACCTGTGTCGGCGTGAGCGAGGAAATGGGCGAGTGCGCGCAGTCCCGGCGCCCGCCGGTGTGCGGCCGGTACCAGGCCGGATCGAAGAACGGGTTGAGCCGCAGGCCCACGGCAGCGCCCGCGGAGATGAAATGCCGCAAGGGCTCGAGCCGGGCGGCATCGGATTGAAGCGCTTGCGACAGGTAATCGCGGCCGTCGAACAGGCCGGCCTCCGCGATCTCGGGGATTCCGGCGGCTTCGGTCACGCCATTGCGGGTCAGGCCGGCTCGGTTTCTAGTTCGCGCGCGACGTGCTCGGAGAGTGTCGCCGCGACGTCCTCGATCAGCGGCGTCCAGGCGCCGGCGGTGGCCTGACGGAACAGGCGCGCCGAAGGGTACCAAGGCGTATCCGGCCGATCGAGCAGCCAGCGCCAGTCGCTCGCCTTGGCCAGCATGATCCAGACCGGCCTGCCGAGCGCGCCGGATAAATGGCCGATCGAGGTATCAATCGTAACGACCAGATCGAGCAGCGAGATCAGCGCGGCGGTGTCGTCGAAATCCTGCAAGTCGCCGGAAATATCGGCGAGACCGGGAAACCCCGCCATGCTCGGCTGGTCGATAGCCGGGACTGGCTTTTGCAACGAGATGAACCGTGCGCGCGCCGCCTGTGCGAGCGGGGCGAGCGCGGCGAGACGGAGCGAACGGCGCCGGTCGTTCGGGTGCGTCGGCCGGCCCGTCCAGGCGATACCGATGCGCGGCAGGCCGGGCGGGTGGTTCGCATCGAGCCATGCGCGCCATTTCGCGACCCGCGCGGGATCGGGCGTGAGGTAGGGCGAAGGGCCCGGGATCGTCTCCAGCGTCGTCCTGAACATCAGGGCGAGACTTGATAGCCGGCAATAGGCCGCGTGGCCCGGAATCTCGTTCCAGCGGTGAAAGACGCGGGATACGCCGGGAATGCGGCCGAGCAGCGGCGCCAGCTCGACGCTGCATCCGAGCAGCACCTCCTCGCAGCGCGCGGCGGCCATGGGGATGTAGCGGGCGAACTGGATCGTGTCGCCGTAGCCCTGATCGCCGATCAAGAGCAGCTTGCCGCCGGGGATATGCATCCCGTTCCACGGCATCGAGGTGATGCGCGGCAGCGTTCCCTTGCCGGCCTCAGTCTGGTTGCGCCACTCGTATTCGAGCCAGCCGGGCTCCATCTCGCCGCGCGCGAGCAGGAGCTGGGCAAGCGCCAGATGCGCGTCCGCGTGCTGATCGTTCAGGCCGATGGCGCGGATCAGGCAGGCGGTGGCCTGCTGGCGCTCGTCCTTGTCGGTCAGCGCCAGCGACAGGTTGACGAGATTGTCGGGACTGTCGGGCGCAAGCCGCACAGCCTCGCGCCCTGCCGCGATCGCCTCGTCGATGCGGTTCAGCATCCGTAGCAGGCTGCACAGATTGGCGTGCCAGGCGGCGACCCTGGCGTTCTTGCGGAGCGCCGCTTGCAGCAGCTCGACGGCGCGCTCGATCTCGCCGCGATGCGCGTGCACCACCCCGAGCAGCGCGAGCGCGCTTGGGTGCTCGGGCGAAACGGCGAGCACATCCTGGCAGATGCCCATCGCCTCGCCGTAACGCTTCGCCTGCGCCGCGGCCTGCGCACGCGCCAGCGCCTGTTCCGGGGTTTCGCGGCCGCTGGCCTGCGGCGCCGGCGCTTGCGTTGTCGTGGTCGTGCTCATTACGTTTCTCGACTGCGCGCGTCAGGCAGGAACCGCGCCGGTGAGGCGATCGATTTCCTGCAAGTCCTCCGGGCCGAGCGCCCACGACGTGGCGGCGACGTTCTGCTCGAGCTGCTCGGGGCGGGTCGCGCCGGCGATGACGCTCGCGACCGGCGGGCGGGCGAGCAGCCAACTGAACGCAAGCTCGAGCAGCGTATGACCGCGCGAGGCGGCGAAATCGGCGAGCTTCTCGGTGATCGACCAGTTACGCTCGTTCAAATAGCGATCGGCGAGCCGTGCCGTCGTAGTGAGGCGCGCTGACTCCGGCATCGGCATGTTGCGGCGGTATTTCCCCGTCAGCAGCCCGCTCGCCAGCGGGGAATAGGGCAGCAGCCCAAGGCCGAAATGCCGGGCGGCCGGGATCACCTCGGTCTCCACTGCGCGCTGCAGGAGCGAATATTCCTCCTGGCAGGAAATGAACGGATTGGCGCCGATCTGACGCGCGGTCCACATCCCATCGGCGACCTGCCAGCCGGCGAAGTTCGAGCAGCCGACATAGCGGACCTTGCCCTGCCGGACCAAATCGTCGAGCGCGCGCAGTGTCTCCTCGATCGGCGTGCCCGGGTCGGCGCGGTGAATCTGATAGAGATCGATCCAGTCGGTGCGAAGGCGGCGCAGGCTCGCTTCGACTGCCTGCATGATGTAGTGGCGGGAGGCACCGGATTTCGTGCCGTTATCGTCCATCGCCATGCCGAATTTGGTGGCGAGCACAATCTTCGCGCGGTTGCTACCGAGAATCTGGCCGAGGAAGGTCTCCGACCCGCCACGTTCGCCATAAACGTCCGCGGTGTCGAACAGGGTGATCCCGAGGTCGAGCGCCTTGTAGACGACCTTGCGGGTCGCCTCCAGGTCGATCCGTCCGCCGAAATTGTTGCAGCCGAGTCCCACGCTCGACACGAGCAGGCCGGACCGGCCAAGGCGGCGCATTTCCATCTCAGGTCCTCCGTTCGAACCGGGTCAGAAGGTGAGCAGCCGGGCGATGTCCTTACCGCGTTCCGCGCGCTGGTCGAGGTCGAGTGCCGGGCCGAGCGGCACGATACCGAGCGGGTTGAGCTGCCGGTGGCTCTGGTAATAGTGCCGTTTGATGTGGGTGAAGTTCACCGTCTCGGCGATCCCTGGCCACTGATAGATGTCGCGCGTGTACGCCCACAATGCTGGGTACTGCACCAGCGGCCGGATATTGCACTTGAAGTGACCGAGATAGACGCTGTCGAACCGGATCAGGGTCGTGAACAGCCGGATATCCGCCTCGGTCAGATGATCGCCGCACAGGAAGCGGGATTGCGCCAGCCGCGCCTCCAGCCAGTCCAGCGTCTCGAACAGCGCGCCGACCGCCTCTTCGTAGGCCTCCTGCGTGCGTGCGAAGCCGGCGCGGTAGACGCCGTTGTTCACCGTCTCGTAGACGCGTGCATTGACGCTATCGATCTCCCCGCGCAGGGCAGGGGGATAGAAGTCGCCAGGCTGCGCGCCGATGCCATCGAACGCGCTGTTGAACATGCGAATGATTTCGGACGATTCGTTGCTGACGATCGACTGCGTGTGCCGGTCCCACAGCACCGGCACCGACGCGCGCCCCGAATAGGCCGGATCGCTGCGGACGTAGATCTCGTGCAGGAAGGCGCTGCCGAACAGCGGATCGGGGATCACGCCCTCGCCAGCCGCGAAGGTCCAGCCCTGCGCGCCCATCAGCCAATGCGTAACCGAGATGCTGATGATATCCTGTAATCCCTTGAGCGCGCGCATGATCAGCGTGCGGTGCGCCCAGGGGCAGGCGAGCGAGACATAAAGGTGATAGCGGCCGCGCGCGGCGGCGAAGCCGTCGTGGCCCGTCGGACCAGGCCTCCCGTCAGGCGTGATCCAGTTGCGGAAGGTGGTCTCCGCGCGGACGAATTTTCCATCGGGTGACGAGGGCGCGGGATCGGTCTCGCGCCAGACGCCGTCGATCAGGAGCCCCATCGCGATCTCAGTCTGCTGTCCGGCCATCTTGGGAAGGATCGCGCGCGGGCCGTCAAGCGGGTTACTGGCTCGCCCACACGATGCGGTGAATCCAGGCGACGTCCGCGAGTTCGAACGTGTAGTCGGGATAGGCTGGGTTGAGGCTGCGAAGCTCGACGCGGCGGGCGGAGCGGCGGGCGAGCTCCTTCGCCATCACCTCGCCTTGGCTCGTTCGCACGACCACGCGATCACCGCGGCGCACCGGCGCGGCAGGGGACACGACGATCGTGTCGCCGTCGCGATACACGGGTTCCATGGAATCGCCGCTGATCTCCAGCCCGTAAGCATTCGGGTCGGCGATCTCCGGCAGGCCGATCTCGTCCCAGCCGCCGCCGACCGGATAGCCGGCATCGTCGAAATAGCCATCGCCTCCCGCCTGCGCGAAGCCGATCAGGGGAATGCGGCGCGTCGCGATCCGGCCGGCCCCCGTGGCGAGCGCCCTGGCGCCGCTGACGAGCGCGGTGAAATCCTCGAGGCTGGCGCCGGTTGCCTCCAGCACCTTGGCGATGCTCTCGGTGCTCGGCCAGCGGAAGCGCCCGTCGCCCATGCGGCGCTTGGAGGGATTGAAGCTGGTCGGGTCGAGCCCGGCTCGCTTCGCGAGGCCGGAGGCGGAGAGCCCATTCTCGGCCGCCAGCGTGTCGAGCGCCCGCCAGACATCCTCGTGCTTCATGTTTGCCGGTCCATGTGGGGCGCGAGCTTAGCAGGTCGGTCGCCGGCCGGAAGGGCGAATAGGAAAAAATGCAGGAAGGGGCTTGCCATGGTGTGCAACCCAGGGTTATGGTGCGCCTGCCCGGTTCAACCGCATACACGCGCAGGGCGGAAAGGGGAAGGGAAACCATGCACATCTCGCCAGCGACGGCCGCTAACCCGATGACGGCGCGCGTTCCCGCCGCGGTGCCTGCCCGCGCGGTTCCCTTCCGCTCGGCCGAGGAAGCTTGGTTCTGGACCATGGCGGCGCTGGTGGCGCGGCGCGACGGGGCGCGGTTCGGCGCCAACCGCGGCGCGGTGCCGCGGCCGTGCGAACCCGATGATGTGGTGAAGTGCCTTGATACGCTCTATCGGCGCCGCCGGGTCGATCTCGTGCATGCGCGCATTCTGCGGATCTGGGGCGAGCGCGGCAGCGTGCCCAATCCCGCTTACCCGAGCGAGCGCGGCGATTTTCGTCTCTGGCGCGAGGCGATGAGCGCGCTCGAATGGCCGCTGCGGGTGAAGGGGATCGTCGGGTAAGGCGGCAGCGCACGGCCTGCCCCCCAAGATCGAGTTAGCCGACGATTCACGGCGTCGCGGCATCGTGCGGCCTGGGCCGCACGGCCAAATAGGTGATCGCATCCCGCGCGTTACAGGCCGCGGGCCGATTTGCTTCGCTCCGGTGCGGCTCGTCATCGCCGGCCTCCGCCGGTCGGCGCGAGCGGCGAGTGGGGACAGGGGGATCGCCGATCTAGGAAAAAAGTCTTGACGAACGCCGCCAGCATCGCGTAAGGCCATTGCAGCGCCGGGACGATTCTGCCCGGCGTCCATCCTTCCTGAAGCCGCCGCGCCCCGTGCGCGGCGGCTTTTTTTGTGTCCGGAGGTCCGTCATGGCTTTCTCGATCCGCAATCTCTCGGTGCTTGCCTACGCGAATGGCTTCACGCTCTGGCACTACAAGGCCGGGGCGGAGAGCCTGGAGGCGGTGGCCAGGAAGGGGTTTTTCGATGGCGTCGCCGACATGCTGACAGGGGGCGACATCATGATGATCAGCAGCGCGGGCGGCGCGCGCATCATGAGCATCGCCGCCGAGGCGGGCGGCGGGCCGGCGCTGCTACCGCTCGCGGGATGAGGCGAGGGGGCCGATTTCCGCCTCGTGCCGCTCCCGCCCCGCCGGGGTGATCTCCATCCGGCCGTCGGCGCGCGGGGCGGCTAGTCCCTGCGCGCGGAGCCGCGCGAGGCAGGGCGCATCCTTGCCCTCCGCGGGCCGCCCGCCGTTACCGGCCAGCGCGAGCCGGTGCAACGCCGAGCGGCAGCAAGTCTCGAGATAGGGCTCGCGCCAAGTCATCGGTGAAACGCCGTCTCCCGTCCTACCCGCCTGCGCGTTGCTCGTACTCATCGTGGCGGCGCCACCAGGTGCCCGTCTCGTTGCGGCCGCGCGGTGCGCGGTCCAGCCATTGATAGGCACCCCAGAGACCGTCCAGGCCGCGCGCGTACGCCGAGTAGGTATGATAGACGATGCCGTCCTCGAGCGCGAATGCGCTCATGCCCGGCCGCTCGCGCGCGAAGGTGGCCGCATCGGTTCCGCACGCGGCTGCGAAGCGCGAGACCGGCTTCGGCGCGGGCGACCCGTCCATCGCCGGAACCCGACGCTGGTAGTTGTATTCGATCGCACCTGCCTGCTGCTGTTCCTCGGTGAAGGCGACGCTGAAATCGAAATTGAACTCGCCGCCGTACGAGGACGCCCAGGGGAAGCTCCATCCCATCCGGCGCTTATACTCAAGCAGCTTGGCGAGCGGCGCGCGCGACACCGCCCAGAGCATCACGTCATGGTTGGCGAGATGCACCGCGAACCCGTTGAATCCGTCGGCGATCATGGAGCAAGAGGGACAGCCGGCCGTATAATCGGGGCCGAACATGAAGTGATAGACCAGAAGCTGCGAGCGGCCGCGGAACAGGTCGGAGAGCGATGCGCGGCCTTCCTCGGTTTCGAACCGATAATCCTTTTCCACCCGGACCCACGGCAGCGCCTGACGCCGGCGCGCGAGCTCGTCGCTCCGGCGCGTCAGCTCTTTCTCCGCCTTGAGCAGATCGAGCCGTGCGGCCAGCCACTGCTCGCGCGTTCCGGTTGCGTGTGACGTCATCGTTCCTTCTCCTCTTGCTTTGGTGGGTTCGAATCAGCACCGGCTCGTCCGCAGGCTGGACTTGGCGATCAGCTTGAGCCAGGGCGTGGCGTGGAACGCGCTCATCAGCAAATACATCGCCGCCATGCCGCCGAGCGGGGATGCATGTGGCACCGCCGCGCAGAGCATGGCCGCCTGCCTGCCCTCGGTGACGATGCCCAGCAGCGCCATCAGTGCGAAAGCCGGCGCTGCCGCAAGGGACAGGCAGCCGGCGAGTGCGTCGGTCATCCTCGTCTCCGCTCTCGCAGCACGTCCGACCCTCGGAGGATCGGACTCGCTGCAAACCGTATAGGAACCCGCTACAGGGCGGCGGGAGTGACAAGTTTGGCGGGATTCCGATGGACTCCCTGATCACGGCGGCGGCGCAGGCGCTTGCGGCGGGCGATCCGCTCGGAGCCCTGAACCGGGTCGCTCTGCGCGAGGACGCGCCGGCGCTGGCGCTGCGCGGCATCGCGATGGCGCAGCTCAGTGATTTCAAACGCGCCCGCCTTCTCCTGCGTCGGGCGGCGCAGGCGTTCGGGCCAAAGGAACCCGTCTCGCGCGCGCGGTGCAGACTGGCCGAGGCGGAGATTGCGCTTGTCGTGCGCGATCTCGGCTGGCCGGCGGCGGCACTCGCGGCGGCGCGGGCGACGCTCGCAGCGCATGGCGATCGCGTGAACGAAGCGCACGCGCTGTTGCTCGAGGCGAGGCGCTTGCTGCTGATGGGGCGGCTGCGAGACGCCGAGGCCGTGCTTGCCGGGCTCGATCCCGCGTTCCTGCCGCCCGGATCGCGGGCCGCGTACGAGCTGGTTGTCGCCGGGATCGCGATTCGGCGCGTGCGGACCGCGGCAGCCCGCGCGGCACTTGATCGCGCCGCGCACGCCGCGCGCCTGGCCGGCATCCCGGCGCTGCTGGCGGAAGTCGAGAGCGCGTGCGCCGTGCTGAATGCGCCCGCTGCGCGGCTGGTCGGGCGCGGCGGGGGGCGGCTGCTCGGGCTCGCGGAGGTAGAGGCGCTGCAGAACTCCGGCGCGCTCGTTATCGATGCGTGCCGCAATTTCGTGTGCGAGAAGCAGGAAACGGTTTCGCTCGCGCGGCGCCCGGTGCTGTTCGCGCTAGCGCGCGCGCTCGGCGAGGCGTGGCCCGAGGACCTGCCGCGGGACTTGCTCCTCGCGCGCGCCTTCGGCGCGAAGTTCGTCGACCAGTCCCATCGCGCACGGCTGCGCGTGGAGATCGGGCGGCTGCGGACGATGCTGCGGGCGCTGGCTGAGGTCAGCGCGACGAAGCGCGGGTTCGCGCTCGCGCCGCGCCGCGCCCGCGAGGTCGTTGTGCTGGCGCAGCCCGTCGAGGTCGAGGATGCGGCGGTGCTCGCCCTGCTTGCCGACGGCGACTCCTGGTCGAGCTCGGCGCTCGCGGTCGCGCTCGGCACCAGCCAGCGCAGCGTGCAGCGCGCGCTCGAGGCGCTCGCGGCGGCGGGTAAGGCGCAATCGTTCGGCCGCGGGCGGGCGCGCCGGTGGGTCGCGCTGCCGGTGCCAGGATTCGCGACGACATTGTTGCTCCCGGCGCCGCTGCCGGGGGACTAGGTGGTTGGCGCGATGGCTGCCGGAGGAGAGTAAGGATGATGCGCGCCAAGGCTGAGATCCTGCGCGAGTACGGGCCCTTTGCCGGGATCGGGCATGTGCACGGGCTGACCTTCGACGGCCGGTACGTCTGGTTCGCGGCCGGGGACAAGCTGATTGCGCTCGATCCGGCGAGCGGAGCGACGGTGCGGGCGATCGAGGTTGCCGCCCATGCGGGAACGGCGTTCGACGGGAGGCATCTATTTCAGATCGCCGAAGATCGTATCCAGAAGATCGATCCCCACACGGGGGAGGTGCTCGCCAACATTCCCGCGCCGGGCGGCGGCGGCGATTCGGGCCTTGCCTGGGCCGAGGGGACGCTCTGGGTCGGCCAGTACCGCGCGCGGAAGATCCACCAGATCGATCCCGAGACCGGGACGATTCTTCGCACGATCGAGTCCAACCGCTTCGTCACCGGCGTCACCTGGGTCGACGGCGCGCTCTGGCACGGTGTGTGGGAAGGCGAGGAGAGCGCGCTGCGGCGCCTCGATCCGCGCACGGGCGAGGTGCTGGAGGTGCTTGAGATGCCGGCCGGGGTGAGCGTGTCGGGGCTGGAGTCCGATGGCGGCGAGCGGTTCTTCTGCGGCGGATCGAAGAGCGGCCTGGTGCGCGCCGTGCGCCGGCGGAGGGCGGGGTAGGGCTGGGCCGGCTGTCGGACCTCTCCCGCTTGCGCGGGAGAGGTGGCTTTGCGGGTTGCAGCGTCCTCCCCGCCCGGCATAACCGGCCGTATGCTGCCAACCGGGCTCGCCGACGCACTGATGCCGCTTGCGCGGCGGCTGGAGCCGGAACGGGCGCATCGCGCCGCACTGCTCGCGCTGAAGGCCGGGCTCGTCCGGCCCGATCGCACGCCCGATCCTCCGGCGCTGCATGTGCGGGCGATCGGGCGCGAGTTTCGCAACCCGATTGGGCTTGCCGCCGGGCTCGACAAGAATGCCGCGGCGCTCAGGCTGTTCGCCGGGCTCGGGTTCGGGTTTGTCGAGGCTGGGTCGGTCACGCTGCGGGCGCAGCCAGGCAATCCGAAGCCGCGCCTGTTCCGGCTCACCGAGGATCGCGCGCTGATCAACCGCATGGGGTTCAACGGCGCGGGGCTCGATCGCTTCCGCGCCAATCTTCGCCGCGGGCGCCCCGGCGTGCCGGTGGGCGCCAATCTCGGGCTCAACAAGGAAAGCGCCGATCCTGAACAGGACTATGCGGCGCTGGCGGCGGCGCTGGCGCCGCTTGTCGATTACCTCGTCGTCAACGTTTCCTCCCCCAACACGCCCGGGCTGCGCGATTTGCAGGCGGAACAGCGGCTCGCCGCCATCCTGGATGCGATCGCGCGCACGGTGCCGGGGCATCCGCCGCTGCTCGTGAAGATTGCGCCCGATCTCGCCGAGGACGGGCTGAGGTCGATCGTCGACACCTGCCTCGCGCGCGGCGTGGCCGGGCTGATCGTTTCCAATACCACGATCGCGCGCCCCGCCGGCCTCCGCTCCGCCCATGCGCGCGAGGCGGGCGGCCTCTCTGGCGCGCCGCTGTTCCACCGCGCGACCGCGATGCTCGCGCGCGCCCGGCTGCTGGCGGGCGATCGCCTGCTGCTGATCGGGGTTGGCGGCGTGTCCAGCGGGCGCGACGCCCTCGACAAGATCATGGCGGGTGCTTCGCTCGTGCAGCTCTACACGGCGCTGATCTACGAAGGACCGGGGCTCGTGCGGCGGATCAAGGACGAGCTCGCGGATCTGCTCGCCCGGCGCGGCATCTCGCGGATCGCGGACGCGGTTGGTATAGGCGCCGCCGAGATCGCCGCCTGGGACTGATGGAACATCTGCAAGGCTTCGCCCCGCTTGCCCGCCGTTACGAGGGCTTCGTGCTCGACCTCTGGGGCGTGATCCATGACGGGGTGCGTGCCTTCCCGCACGCCGTTGATTGCCTCGAACGCCTACGCGCGGCGGGTAAGAAAACGCTCCTGCTGTCGAACGTGCCGCGCCCGAACGCGCCGGTGCAGGCGATGATGCGGCGGATGGGGATTCCCGATGAGCTGTACGGGGCGCTGCTGACGAGCGGCGAGGCGGTGCGCGCGGCGTTGCGCGATCCGCCCGATCTCTGGTGGGCCGAGCTCGGGCGGCGCGTTTTCCATCTCGGGCCGCTGCGCGATCGGCCGATCCTGGACGGGCTCGATCTCGTGCTCGCCGACCGGCCGGCGGAGGCAGATTTCGTGCTGAACTCGGGGCCCGACGACGAGAAGGACCCGACCGACCTCGGCGCGTTCGAGGACGTGCTGCAGGAGTGCCGCCGCCACGTGCTGCCGATGATCTGCGCTAATCCCGATCTCGAGGTGATCCGCGGCGGCGTGCGCGTGCTGTGCGCGGGGGCGCTGGCCGCGCGGTACGCGGAACTGGGCGGCGATGTGCGGGCACTCGGCAAGCCCGATCCGCGCATCTACCAGCCGGTGCTGGCGCGGCTCGGCGTGCCGGCCGAGCGCGTGCTGGCGGTGGGCGATGCGCTGCGGACCGACATCGCTGGGGCGGTCGCGGTCGGGCTGGATGCGTGCTGGGTGCTGGGCGGGCTGCACGGGGCGGAGCTGGCGGGCGCCGACGGCGCGCCCGATCCGGTGCGCGCGGAGGCAGCGGCGCGGGAGGCGAGGATGATGCCGGTGGCGACAATCCCGGTGTTCCGGTGGTGACGAAGGTGACGGGGCGGATCAGCGTGATCGAGGCGGACATCACCCGCCTTGCGCTCGATGCGATCGTCAATGCCGCCAACGAGAGCCTGCTCGGCGGCGGCGGGGTGGACGGCGCCATCCATCGCGCGGCGGGCCCCGAGCTTCTGGCGGCGTGCCGTGCGATCGGCTTTTGTCCGACCGGCGAGGCGCGCATCACGCCGGGCTTCCGCCTTCCGGCGCGCTGGGTGATCCACACGGTGGGGCCGGTCTGGCGTGGCGGGCGGTCCGGTGAGGCGGCGCTATTGGCAAGCTGCCACCGTGCGAGCCTGGCGCTCGCCCTGCAGCAGCAGGCGGCGAGCGTGGCTTTTCCGGCCATCAGTTGCGGCATCTACGGCTATCCGATCGACGAAGCGGCGCGGATCGCGCTCGGCACGGTGGCGGAGGTTCTCGCGGCGCCGGAGGCCGCCGGGCTGTCCGTGACCTTCGCCTGCTTCGGCGCGCAGACCGCCGGCCCGTTCGCCGCTGCCCTGCGGGCGCTCGGCAAAAGCTAATTTCTCCCGTCTTGCTTGACCTGTGCCGCCCGGCCTAGATGCGCGGCCATGCCGCGCCGCCGCGCCTCCCGTTTCCGCAAGCACGCCACGCTGATCGGTCTTCTGGCGGCGGTCGCGGTGATGGTCACGCTCGTCTCGTATTCGGTAACGCTCTATCGCCTGTTCTGCTCGGCGACCGGCGCGCTCGGCACTACCCAGCGTGTCACCGCGGCCGCCGCCTTGCCGGAGACGAGCGCGCGGGCGGTGACGGTGCGCTTCCTCACCAGCACCGCCCCCGACCTGCCCTGGCGCTTCGCGCCGGTGCAGAACAGTGTGCGCGTGCATCTCGGCCAGGAGACGCTGGTCTTTTTCGAGGCCGAGAACCTGTCAGATGCGCCGATCGTCGGTCACGCGACGTTCAACGTGAGCCCCGGCAAGACGGGGAAATTCTTCAACAAGATACAGTGTTTCTGCTTCACCGAGGAGCGGCTGGAGCCGCACCAGAAGGTGGAGATGCCGGTCGATTTCTATGTCGATCCGAAGATGGCGGCCGATCCGAACACCGAGGACGTGACCGAGATCGACCTCTCCTACACGTTCTTCCGCTCCCGCAACCCGGACGGTGCGGAGGACCTGGCGCGCTTCGTCGCCGCGCCGGGCAGCGCGGAGGCGGGGCAAAAACTGTTCGCCACCGCCTGTGCCGAGTGCCATGCGCTCGACCATAACAAGGTGGGGCCGGCGCTTGCGGGCGTGGTGGGGCGGCCGGCCGGCACGGCGCCCGGCTTTCCCTATTCCCCGGCGCTTGCCTCGAGCGGCCTCGTGTGGACCAAGGCCAATCTCGAGAAATGGCTCTCCGGCCCGCAGGCGATGGTGCCGGGGGCGCGGATGCCGGTCGCGCTGCCCGATCCCGAGAGCCGCGCCGCGGTGATCGCCTATCTCGCCAGCGTCAAGGCCGCGCCGGCGGCGGCGGCGCAAGCGCGGCAAGCCGCCGGGCTTTGAGACCGCGTCTGAATTGGGCTGGACAAGGCCCGGGCCGGTCAGCGATATGCGCCTCCGCCGGACTGCCGCCCGAATCCGTTGAACCGAACGCGGCTTCGTGCGCTCAATGCCGCGCCCGCTAAGGAGACCGCCCGTATGCGCCTTTCCCCGATCGGACTGATCACCCTCCTCGCTGCCGGCCTGTTCTCGGCTGAGGTCGCGGTGGCGCAGCCCTGCGCCAACGCAGTGGATCAGGGCGCGTTCGACGTCGCGGCGCTGAAGAGCGAGCTGATGCTGGTCGCGCTCACCTGCGACCGGCGCGATGAATACAACCAGTTCATCACCCGCTTCCGCCCCGACCTCGCGCGCGAGGAGCGCGCGCTCAATGCCTGGTTCGTTCGAGCTTACGGACGCGGCGCGCAGAAGCAGCATGACGACTACATCACCAACCTCGCCAACGTGGGAAGCGAGAGCGGCTTGCAGCGCGGCACGCTGTTCTGCTCGGAACACGTCAAGCTTTTCCAATCGGTGATGAGCCTGCGCGACATCGGCGAGCTCGTGAGCTTCGCCCAGCAGCAGAACTATCCGCAGCCGATCGTCCTGCAAACCTGCGCCGAGGCGCGTCCGGCGGCGCGCAAGCCGCTGCGGACCGCCGAGAGCCGCTAAAGGGGCGGCGCGCCCGCCGCCCGGTTGCGGGGCGGGCGCCGTTCCTTTAGTCCGCACCCCGATGGATGCACTCGTCCTGCCGCAGCCGAGCGCCGAGGCGCGGCTGCCCGTTCTTGAATTTCAGGCCGGACGCCCGGGCCAGCAAGGCGGCCGGCTACTCGGGCAGGATTTGCGGGAAGGCGCGCGGCTGTGGCGGCTCGCGGTCACGCTCGGCTGGCTCGACATCAAGCTGCGCTATCGCGGCTCGCTGCTCGGGCCATTCTGGCTGACGCTCTCCACCGGCGCCATGGTGGGCTCGCTCGGCGTGCTCTATGCGACGCTCTGGAAGATGAACGTGCGCGAGTACTTGCCCTATCTCGCGCTGTCGCAAGTGCTTTGGGGGTTCATCGCGATGGTGGTGAGCGAAGGCTGCACCCTCTTCACCAGCGTCGAAACCCTGATCCGCTCCGTGCGGATGCCGTTCTTCGTGCACGCGCAGCGGCTGATCGTGCGGAACGCGCTCGTGCTCGCGCACAACGCGCTGGTGGTGATCGTCATGTTCGCCGTGCTCGACACCTGGCCGGGCTGGAGGGCGCTCTATGCGCTACCTGCGATCCTTGTTTGGGTGGTCGACGGGATGGCGATCGGGATGCTGCTCGGCGCGATGTGCGCCCGCTTCCGCGACATCCCGCCGATCGTCGGCAGCCTGATGCAGATTTTCTTCTTCCTGACCCCAGTGATCTGGACTCCTAAGCAGCTCCCGCCGGGACTGAACTGGGTGATGCTCGGCAACCCGTTCTTCGACGTGCTGGAGGTGGCGCGCGCCCCGCTACTCGGCGCCTGGCCGGGCACGCATGTCTGGATCGCGGCGCTGGTGTTTTCGGCGCTGCTATGCGGCATTGCCTGGTGGTTCCTCGCCCGCGCCCGCGGGCGTATCGCCTTCTGGATCTAGGCCATGGCCGGCGCGGAAATCGAGGTCGCGGGCCTTTCGGTCTTTTTCCCGCTCTATCACGGCAGCGCGCGCAGCCTGAAAAAGACGGTGTTCGCCGCCGCTTCCGGCCGGCTGGCGCAGGACCGCAACCGCCGCGTGGTTGTGCAGGCGCTGCGTGATGTCTCCTTCCGTCTCGGCGTGGGCGACCGGCTGGGTTTGATCGGCGGGAACGGCGCGGGAAAGACCACGCTCCTGCGGACGCTCGCCGGCATCTACGAGCCGGTGATGGGCCGCGTGCGTGTGGCGGGCAGCCTGCACGCGTTGCTCGATCCGCAGCTCGGCATGAACGCCGACCTGACGGGGCGCGAGAACATCATGCTGCGCGGCCTCTACGGCGGGCTCTCCAAGCCTGAGATCGCGCGGCTGGAAGAGGACGTGATCGACTTCGCGGGTTTGGCCGACTTCATCGACCTGCCGGTGCGGATCTACAGCTCGGGCATGGTGGTGCGCCTCGGGTTCGGGCTGGCGACGGCGATCCGCCCGCAGGTCGTGCTGATGGACGAGTGGTTCCTGGCGGGGGATTCCGAGTTCATGGAGAAGGCGCGCGCGCGGCTCGAGGACATGGTGCGTGGGGCGGACATACTGGTGCTCTCCACCCATCAGACCGGGGTCGCGCGGGAATGGTGCTCGCGCGTGATCTGGCTCGACCAGGGCGCGGTGCGGGCGGACGGTCCGCCGGACGCGGTGCTGGAGGCCTATCTCGGCCACCCCTTGCCGCCGCTGGCGGTGGAGGAGGCGGCTTAGCGATGGCCAGCAATCCGGCGGACGGGGCGATCCTCGGCACGCTCTATGGCAGCGACGCGATGCGCGCCGTGTTCGACGAGCAGGCCTATTTTCAGCGGATGCTGGACGTGGAGGCCGCGCTCGCCCGTTCCGAGGCCAGGCTCGGCATCATCCCAGCGGAAGCGGCGACGGCGATCACCGCGGCGGCGCGCTACGCGAACCTCGATCCGGCCGCGCTCGCCGCCAGCGCCCGCAACGTGGGCTATCCGGTGGTGGGCCTGGTGAAGGAGCTCTCCCGCGTGGCCGGGGAGGCGGGGCGCTGGACCCATTGGGGCGCCACTACGCAGGACATCATGGATACCGCGACGGTGCTGCAAATCCGCGCCGGGCTCGCTCTGATACGTGGCGAAACGGCTGCGGTGCTGGCCGCGCTCGCCGCGCAGGCCAAGCGCCACCGCGATACGGTGATGGCGGGGCGGACCCATCTCCAGCAGGCGCTGCCGGTGACGTTCGGGCTGAAATGCGCGATCTGGGCCGAGCCGTTCATCGCCCACCTTGAGCGCATCGACCAGCTTCGTCCGCGCGTAGAGCGGGTGAGCTTCGCGGGGGCCGCCGGCACGCTCGCATCGCTCGGTCAGCAAGGAATTGCGGTCATGCAGGCGCTGGCGGCCGAGCTCGGGCTCGGCGTGCCGACGGGACCCTGGCACGTCGTCCGCGACGGGCTGGCGGAGGCGGTGTCCCTGCTCGGCCTGATCTGCGGCAGCCTCGCCAAGTTCGCGCTCGACATCACCCTCCTGGCTCAGACCGAGCTCGCGGAAGTCACCGAGCCCTACGAGGCCGGGCGGGGCTCGTCGTCCACCATGCCGCAGAAGCGCAACCCGATTGCCTCGGAGTATGTGCTCGCCGCCGCGCGCGGCGTGCAGGCACTGGTGCCGCTGATGCAGGGCGCGATGGCGCAGGACCATGAGCGCGCCACGGGGCCGTGGCAGGCCGAGCTGCTCGCCATTCCGCAGGCGTTCGTGTTGACCCACGGGGCGCTGATCCATGCGCGCACGATCGCCGAGGGGCTGGTGGTGGATGCGGCGCGGATGCGGCGTAACCTCGAGATCTCGGGCGGGCTGATCCTCGCCGAGGCGGTGATGATGGGGCTCGCGCCGCATCTGGGGCGCGGCGAGGCGCACCATGTCGTGGCCAATGCCTGCGCCGAGGCGCTTGCCTCGGGGGTTCCACTGGCCGAGGCTCTGGCGCGTCGGCCGGAGGTGAGCAGCCGGCTCGACCGCGCTTCGATCGAGCGGCTGACCGATCCGGCCGGTTATCTCGGCAGCGCCGGCGCGTTCGTCGACCGGGTGGTGGCGGCGGCGCGGGTCTGAGCTTCAGGCCGCGGGTGCCATTGCGTGCGGCGTCAACCGGGCGTTAGGGTTCTGTCGTAATGATGGCAGGCCCGCCGCGAGCGGGACCAGCAATCCCGGGAGAACGAAACGCCGATGCCCAGTTCTTTCACGCGCCGCCAGGCGCTCATGGCTGCCGCCGGCGCCGCCGCGCTGCCGCTCGTCCATATCCGCACCGGCCGCGCCGCCGGCAAGCTGACGGTGGCGTTCTGGGACCACTGGGTCCCCGAAGGCAATGACGTGCTTCGCAAGCAGTGCGCCGAGTGGGGAGCCAAGAACCAGGTCGATGTGCAGGCCGACTTCATCACGTCGAACGGGTTCAAGAACATCCTGACGATCGCCGCCGAGGCACAGGCGAAGTCCGGTCACGACATCCAGCAGTTCCCCGGCTGGGAGACGCACAACCACGCCGACGATTTGGAGCCGGTCGACGACGTGATGAAGCGGCTCAGCGCCAAATACGGCCCCGTGACCGAGGCCGCCGAATACATGTTCAAGAACAAGGCGGGCAACTGGCTCGCGGTGCCGACCAGCACCGGCAACCAGAACAAGGGCCCGTGCGCGCGCATTTCGGTGATGAAGGAAGCCGCCGGGATCGACATCGTGAAGATGTATCCGGCCGCCGACGTCGCCACGCCGGAAGCGGATCAGTGGACGTGGGAGGCGCACCTGAAGGCCGCCGAGGCGTGCGCCAAGGCGAACATGACGTTCGGCATCGGGCTCGGCATCACGGCCGATTCGGTC
Source organism: Acetobacteraceae bacterium (assembly GCA_035685165.1). Lineage (GTDB taxonomy): Bacteria > Pseudomonadota > Alphaproteobacteria > Acetobacterales > Acetobacteraceae > DATFDN01. The sequence goes on along the minus strand of DASRBI010000009.1, from coordinate 34,095 downwards.
GATACGGCGGGCGCGCTGTTCGCGGCCTACGGCGCGGCGCTGGTCGATGCGAACGGCCATGTCGCGGTCGATTCCGATCCGGTGCGCGAGGTGATGGAGCACGCGGCGCAACTGGTGAAGTGGCTGCCCAAGGATGCCGTGAGCTACGACGACGCTTCCAACAACCGCGCGCTGATTTCGGGCAAGAGCGCGCTGATCTGGAATCCGCCCTCGGCCTGGGCGGTGGCGAAGCGCGACGCGCCGCAAGTCGCCGCCGATTGCTGGACCTTCCCCGCACCCAAGGGGCCGAAGGGCCGCTTCCTGCCGGCGGGCGTGTTCTCCTGGGGCATCTGGAAGTTCGCCAGCAACAAGACGGCGGCGAAGGAGCTGATCGAGTACCTGTCGCAGCGCGAGCAGGTGGAGGCGCGCTGCAACGCGGTGCAGGGCTACGACATCCCGCCCTTCGTCAGCATGAGCGATTTCAAGATCTGGGAGGAGGTCGAGCCGCCGAAGGGGACCGTGTACAACTACCCGATCCACAAATCGTCCGGGCAGATCTCGCACATCTCGTGCGCTCCGGCGCCGCCGGAGATCGCGGTGCAGATGTATAACCGCGGCACGCTGCCGACGATGTTCGCCAAGCTCCAGTCGGGCCAGTCGATCAAGCAGGCGCTCGATTGGGCGAAGAACGAGGTCGAAGGGTTTTTGACGTGAGTTGATCGAGGCCCCTCACCTCACCCCCAACCCTCTCTGCCCCCAAGGGGCGGAGAGGGAGAAACCAACAGGGAGGAGAAACCAACAAATGCCAAGCCCCGTCAGCCGCCGCGATGCGCTGAAGATCGGTGCCGCCGCGGCCGCCTTGCCGCTCGTGCATATCCGCAGCGGGCGCGCCGCCGGCAAGCTCTCGCTCGCGTTCTGGGACCATTGGGTTCCCGACGGCGACAAGGTGATGCAGAAGCAGGTCGAAACCTGGGCGGCCAAGAACCAGGTCGAGGTGTCGGTCGATTTCATCACCTCCAATTCGAACAAGCTGCTGATGACCGGCGTCGCCGAAGCGCAGGCGAAGACCGGGCACGACATGTTCACCTTCCTCAACTGGGAAGTGTTCAACCGCCGCGATGACCTCGCCCCCGTCGATGACGTGATGGACGCGCTCATCAAGCAATACGGCGAGGTGGACGGCTCGGCCGCTTATCTCGCGAAGCCCAAGGATCACTGGATCGCGGTGCCGACGAGCTCCGGCTCGCAGGTGAAGGGGCCGTGCGCGCGCATTTCCTGGATGAAGGCGCACGGCTTCGATCCGGTCGCCGCCTATCCGGTTAAGCCGGAGAACACCGCGCTCGCCGATCAGTGGAATTACGACTTGCTGATGAAACTCGCCGAGGAGGCGAAGAAGGACGGCATGACCTTCGCGCTCGGCTGCGGCGGGCCGGCCAATACCGACGGCACCGACCAGATCGGCGCGTCGTTCACCGCCTTCGGTGGCAAGCTGATCGATCGCGACAACAAGATCCAGCTCGAGGCGCCGGAGATGCAGCAGGCGCTGGAATGGTGGGCGAAATACGTCAAGTTCATGCCGGAGGACGCGCAGAGCTACGACGATGCCTCCAACAACCGCGCGCTGATCTCTGGCAAGAGTGCGCTCATTTTCAACCCGCCCTCGGCCTGGGCGGTCGCGCGGCGCGACGCGCCGGACGTGGCGAAGGACTGCTGGACCTTCTCCTCGCCGGTCGGGCCGAAGGGACGCATCCTGCCGGCGCAATTCTGGTTCTGGGGGGTGTGGAAGTTCAGCAAGAACCAGAGCGCCGCGAAGGACGTGATCGCCTATCTCTCGCAGCGCGAGCAGGTGGAGGAGCGCGACGGCAAGGTGCTCGGCTACGACATTCCGCCGTTCCTGAGCATGCGCGACTTCAAGGTCTGGGAAGAGGTCGAGCCGCCGAAGGGAACGGTTTACAACTATCCGATCCGGCCCTGGCACCATGCCCAGTCCAATCTCGCCGCCTCGGAGGCCGCGCCGGAGGTGGCCGTGCAGATTTACCAGAACGGGCTGCACAACGGCATGATCGCGCGGCTGAAGGAAGGCCAGAGTGTCAAGCAGGTGACGGCCTGGGCGAAGGACCAGATCGAGGGATTCCTGACCTGATCGGTCCTTTGTTTCTAGATGCCAAGACCGTCATTGCGAGGGCTGCGCAAGCGGCGCGAAGCAATCCAGGGGCGCGACACCGTGCGGCGGCCCTGGATTGCTTCGGCCCGCCGCGCGGGTCTCGCAATGACTGTACTGGAGGCCGCATCGAATTGCGCCACGCGCAGCGTGCGTGACCAGGCAGGATGCGGCTGCTCGCGCGGCGCTGCAGCGGCGAGCACCGCATAGAGCGGCGGCGCCGGATCGGGTGCGAGCCAGGGCTGCAGCGAGGGCAGCGGACGCGCCTGCGGCGGCCGGCAGAAGCCGGTGCCGAGGGCGACCGCGCTGGCCGGTGATGTAGGCCGCAAGCAGCGCGGTGGGCGCGAACTCGGCCACGACACGATCGGCGCGCCGCGCGGCGAACATCGCGCACCGCTGCCGTCACGTCGTGACCGGCGACCCGCAACGCCCGGGCGAACGGCGCCATCTTGGCGACATGGCGGCATCCGCCGCCGAGTTCTCAGGCGATCAGGATGCGCGCCATCGCAAGCGGTTTCAGTCGCCACCGGCGATCTTGGGGATCAGGTAGATTTCGCTGCCTTCCTTCAGCTCCGCGCCGTACGCGTCCTGGTAGATCACGCCGTCGATGGCGATCGCCATCCCTTCCTCGACCTGCCGACCAAGGCCGGGGAAGCGCTCGTCGAGTTCGCGCACGAGCTGGCGGAAGGTGCGCGCGGACACATCGAGCTCGGTGCGTCCGCCGGTGAAGGCCGCACAGCTTGCGCCGGGAACGACGACGCGCGGCACCGGGCTCAGTCCAGCGCGGGCTTGCGATCGGCCCAGGGTGCTGCTTCCTCGAAGGCGGCGGATGCCTGGAGCACGCCGAGATCGTCGAAGCGGCGGCCGACGATCTGCAAGCCGACCGGCAGGCCCGCTTCGGTGAAGCCGCAGGGCACGCTCGCCGCCGGGTTCCAGGACATGTTGAACGGATAGGAAAATTCCGCCCATTGCACCCAGTCCCATTCGTGCTGCGGCCAATGCGCGGGCGAGAGCATTTCGGCGGGAAAGGCCGCGACGGAAACTGACGGGGTGAGCAGAAAGTCCCAGTCAGCGAACCAGCGGTGGATGGCGGCGATGTAGGCGTGCTTGCGTTCGCGCGCGAGCATGTATTGCTCCATCGTCACGCGCGCACCCTCGCGCACGCAGGCGACGAGGCCGGGGTCCATGCGGCTTTCCCACTCTGGAAGCTTGGAGGCCAGGCGGGCGAGATGCGCGGGCCAAAAGAGGCGGATCAGCTCCGGCCCCTGCGCGCCCCAGGGCGGCGTGACTTGTTCGACGGTGGCGCCGAGTTCGCCGAACCGCTCGGCGGCGCGCCGCACGAGCGAGGCGACTTCGGGATCGACGCGCGCGTGGCCGAGATCGGGGCTGAAGGCGATGCGCTTGCCGCGCACGCCCGCGCGCAGGCGGCGCTGGTAGTCGGCGGGCCAGGCCTCGAGCGAGGTGTGATCAAGCGAGTTCGGCCCCGCCATCACGCTCATCATCAGCGCCGCGTCGGCGACGGTGCGCGTCATCGGCCCGTTGTGGGCAGTGTAGTCGCCAGTGCTGACCGGATTGAGCGGCACGCGGCCGAAACTTGGCTTCAGTCCAAATACGCCGCAGAAGTGCGAGGGCATCCGGATCGAGCCCGCACCGTCGCTCCCTTGATGCAGCCAGCCGAGGCCGGCGGCCGCCGCCGCGCCCGCGCCCGCCGAGGAGGCGCCGGCATTGTAGCCGTGCTTCCACGGGTTGTGCGTGATGCCGGTGAGCGGGCTTTGGCTCACGCCCTTCCAGCCGTATTCCGAGGTGGTCGTCTTGCCGAGAATGATGGCGCCCGCGGCGCGCAGGCGGGCGACGAACACCGCGTCCTCGGCGGGCATGGTGCCCTGCATCATCGGGCTGCCGCTTTCGAGCGGCATTCCGCGCACGGCGGCGAGGTCCTTGATCGTCACCGGCACGCCGTGCAGCGGCCCGAGCGGCCCATTATCCGCGAGTGCCGCCTCGGCCTTCCGTGCCTCCGCGCGCGCCGCGTCGGCGGCGAGATGGGCGAAGGCGTTGAGGCGCGGATTGTAGCGTTCGATGCGGGCGAGGGCGGCGTCGGTCACCTCCACGGGCGAGAGGCGCTTGGTGCGGATCATCTCCGCCAGCTCGACCGCCGGCAACCAGGCGATGTCTGCGCTCATTGCGTGCGTTTCCCCTTCAATATGTCGCCCGTCCGCCGGAGACGTCGAACACCGCGCCGGTGGAGAAGCTGCATTCGCCGGACGCGAGCCAGCACACGAGGGCGGCGACCTCCTCGACCAAGCCGAAGCGCCCCATCGGGATTCGCGATTTCATGTAATCGATCTGCGCCGCGGTCATTTGTGAGAAGAGTGGCGTTTCCACCGCCGCGGGCGCGACGCAGTTCACTAGGACGCCGCTGGTGGCCAGCTCCTTGCCGAGCGATTTGGTGAGGCCGATCACGCCCGCCTTCGAGGCCGAATAGGCGGCGGCGTTCGGATTGCCCTCTTTGCCGGCAATCGAGGCGATGTTGACGATGCGCCCGTAGCCGCCCCGCAGCATGTGCGGGATCACGGCGCGGCAGCAGTAATAGAGGCCGTTGAGGTTGACGGCGATCACGCGGTCCCAGTCGGCGACGGCATAGTCCCAGGCGGTGGCATTCGGGCCGGTGATGCCGGCCGAGGCGATCAGGATGTCGATGCCGCCGAGCGCGCTTGCGGTGGCATCCGCCGCCCGCTGCACGGCCTCGGCGTCGGTCACGTCGAGGCGGAGCGTGTGCGATCCGCCTTCGCAAGCGCGCGCGAGCCCGGCCGCGTCGGCATCCCAAAGGCTGAGCCGCGCGCCCTCGCGCGCGAGTCGGGCGGCGATTCCGGCGCCGATGCCGGAGACCCCGCCGGTAACGATGGCGCGCCGGCCTTCGAACCGTCCTGCCATGCGATGCTGCCCCCCGGTCCGCTCCCTTGCGGGTTCGCGCGGATGCGCGATAGCTCATCTTGGAACAGCGACGACAGGCGGCCAACATCCGGGCTGAGCCGAACCATCGGGGGGTGCTCCGCGCGTCCGCACACGCCGGGGCGAGCGGGCTGCGCGAGATGCCGGTTTGGCCGCTGCTCGCCACCCTTGCCGTGCAGACGCTGGCGACGATGGCGCTGTTTTCGGTGCCGACGGCGGCGCCGGAGATCGCGGCGAGCCTGCAGGTGCCGGGGCCGCTGGTCGGCGTGTTCGTCTCGATGGTCTATGGCGTGGGCATCGTCTCGGGGCTGCTCTCGCCCGGGTTCATCCGCCGCTACGGCGCGGTGCGCGTGAGCCAGGTGGTGCTAGCGGGCGTGGTGGCGATGCTGGGAGTGGCGGCGGGCGGCGGCAGCATCGCGATGCTCGGGCTGGCGGCGGTGACGCTCGGGCTCGGCTACGGCGCGACCGCCCCGGCCAGCACGCATCTGCTCGTGCCGCAGACGCCGCGAGCCGTGTTCAACCTCGTCATGTCGATCCGGCAGATCGGCGTGCCGCTCGGCGGCGTGCTTGGCGCACTGATCGTGCCGCCGCTCGTGCTAGCGCTCGGCTGGCGTGCGGCGCTGGCAGTGCAGATCGTGCCGGTGCTGCTGCTGGCGCTGGCGCTCGAGCTGCCGCGCGCCGCCTGGGACACGGACCGCGATCCGCGCCGCCGCCTGCTCGGCGCGGGGCTGCTCGAGCCGTTCCGCTTGCTGCGGCGGGGCGGCGGGCTGCGGGCGCTGTCGGTGGCGAGCTTCGTCTATTCCGGCGTGCAGCTTTGCTTCATCGCCTTCATGACGGTGCAGCTCACGACGGTGGTGCGGTTCAGCCTGGTCGATGCGGGACTCGCGCTCGCCGCCTATCAAGTGTCCGGCGCGGTGTCCCGGCCGGTCTGGGGGTGGGTGGCGGATCGGCTGCTGACGCCGGCGCGCACGCTCGCCCTGCACGGGATCGGGATGGCGCTCGCGTCCATCGGCGCTGGTTCCTGGAGTTCGGGATGGACGCTCGGGGCGGTGGTGGCCGTGGCGATCCTCGGTGGCGCGACCGCGAGCGGGTTCACGGGCGTCGCCTATGCCGAGTTTGCCGCGCTCGGCGGGGCGCGCCGGACGGAAGCGACTGGGCTCGGCACCGCCGCGATGTTCACCGGGGTGATGGTGATCCCGTCCTGCTTCGGGCTGGCGGTGACGCGGTTCGGCGGGTTCTTCCTACCCTATGCGGGGCTGGCGGTGGCCGCGCTCGGCGCGACGGCGCTCCTCGCGGCGCAGCGGCACGCTTCCTTCAAGGATCGCTAACCTTTCTCGGCCAGCATCGGGGCGTGAGCGCCGCCGCTGCTTCCTGGACGCTGGACGACCGCTATGCCGTCCATCTCGATCAGCCCCGCGAGGCGGGGGGACAGGCCGCCTTCGCCGCCGCGGGGCCGCGCGGCAAACTGCTCGCGATCGCGGTTCGGCGCGCGCTGCCGCCGCGCCAGCGGGCGCTGGAGGCCCTGATCGCCGCCCCGGTTCAGGGCGTGCTCAATCCGGTCGCGCACGGCCCTGGCCCGTCCGCGCGCAATCCGGCCGAGCAGGATTATTACGTGCTGTGCGAGGCGCCGCCGGGGCCGGCCTTGTCGGCCGCGCCGCGTGCATGGAGCGAGCAGGAGCTGATTTCCGCGCTGCTGCTGTCGGCTGCCGCTGCGCTCGGCCGGTTGCGGGCGGCGGGGGTCACGCACCGCGCGATCCGGCCGGACAATGTGTTCCAGGCCGCGCCGGGCGAGCCGGTCGTGCTCGGCCAAGCCTGGGCCGCGCCGCCCGCCGCGCTCCAACCGGCGCTGTTCGAGCCGCCCTATTCGGCGATGTGCCTGCCCGCCGCGCGCGGCGAGGGCAGCACCGCCGACGATGTTTACGCGCTCGGCGTGCTGATGGTCGTCCTCGCGCTGGGCGGCACGCGTTTGGCCGGACTTTCGCCCGACGAGATCGTGCGCGTGAAGCTCGACCTCGGGAGTTTCGACGCGCTGACGATCGACGCCCGCTTGCCGGCGCCGATCGCCGATCTGGCGCGGGGGATGCTGGCCGAGGATCCCGAGCACCGACCGACCCCCGCGCTGCTCGCCGATCCGGCGAGCGCGCGGGCACGGCGGCTGGCGGCGCGCGCCCCGCGCCGCGCCGCCGCGCCGGTGCGGATCGGCGCCGCGGCCGCCTGGACCGCGCGGGCGGCGGCGCACGCGATCGCCACAGAACCCGAACCGGGGTTGGCGGCGTTGCAGAACGGCGCGATCGACACCTGGCTCCGCCGCAGCCTCGGCGATCCGATGCTCGCGGGCCGCTTGGACGAGGCGCTGCGCGGGCGCGCGGGCGATCCCTCGCCGGCGGATGACGCGCTCGCCGTGATGCGCGCGGTGGCCGTGCTCGACCCGCTGGCGCCGCTGGCTTGGCGGGGCCGCAATCTTTGGCCCGACGGGTTCGGGACCGCGCTCGCGGCGGCGGAGGCGGATCAGCCGACGGCCGAGGTGCTGGCGGAGCTTGCCGGAAGTGAGGCGATCGGGCTGTGGGCAGCACTGCGCGCCGAACGGAGCGACCCGGTGGAACTGCGCGCCGAGGCGCGGCGCCTGCGCGGGCTGGTGTCCGCCGGGCGGCCTGGAAGCCGCCGCGCACCGGACACGCGGCGGCTGCTTTACGCGCTCAACCCGCTGCTGCCCTGCGCGAGCACGCTGCTGGGCGGGCGTTGCGTGGCGCGGCTTCCTGACCTGCTGGCTGCTTTGGAGGCGAGTGCGGCCTCGGATGCGGCGGGCGCGGGTCCGGTGATCGACGGCGACATCGTGGCCTTCCTGAGCGCGCGTGCCGAGCGGGGGCCGGAGGCCGAGATGGCGGCGCGCGCGCTGCGCGGCGGCGCGGACGCGGCGCTCGCCGAACTCGACCTGCTGGCCTCTCTGCAAGCGCGCTGGGGCGGCGCCGTTCCGGCGCTGGCGCGGCGGATCGTGCGCGACCCGGACCGGCTGCTCAGCACATGGCACGGCACCGAGCGGCGCGCCCGGCTTGCCGCGGAGCTGACCCGGCTTGCCGAGTCAGGGCAGCTCGGGCCGATGCTGGCGCTGCTGCGCGACCGCTCGGCGCGCGCCGAGGACGAGGCGGGCGCCCGCGCCGCCGCGCAGCGTTTGGCCGAGATCGATGCCGCGCTAGCGGCGCTCGAATCGAATGATCCAGTGCTGCGGGCGGCGGCGCGCGGCCTGGGCCAGGAGGTGGCGGCCGGGCTTGGCCTCGCGGCGCTTGTGGCTGTGCTTGTCGCGGGACTGCTCGGGTGAAAGCGGGGGCGGCAGGCGCGGGGCGGGGCGCATCGCTCTTGTGGGCACAGGGGCTGGTCTGCGGCGGGCTGGTCGCCGCGCGGCCCGGGCTCGCGTTGCTGGCGTTGTTGCTGTTCTGGCCGGTTGGGGTGATCGCCGCGCTCGACCGTGCGCCGGGGCGGCCGGCGCTGCGGAGTGCGGCGCTGTGGGCCGCTGCCGCCGGTTTCGCCCCGCTCCGCGCGGCGTGGGACAATGCCGGGCCCGATCCGCTGTCCGGCTTGCTAGGCGACGGACATGCGCTGTGGATCGCCTGGGGAGCGACGGGTTGGGGCTGGGCGCTCGCGCAGGGAGCACCGGTGTTGGCGGAGAGCGCCGAGGCCCTGCTCCGGGCCCGCCGCGCCGTCCGGCTCCGCGCGGAGCGGGCGGCGCTCTTGGAGGCTTGGCGGCTGACGGTCTAGGCGGGGGCCGCCGCGGAGCGGGCGAGCGCGTTCTGCTGCTGCATCCGGCGTTCGGCGATTTCGGCCTTCATCGCCTTTTGCAGCTTCTCGAAGGCCCGCACCTCGATCTGGCGTACCCGCTCGCGCGAGATGCCGTATTGCTGGCTGAGTTCCTCGAGCGTGGTCGGGTTATCCTTGAGGCGGCGCTCGATCAGAATGTGGCGCTCGCGGTCGTTCAACGTTTTCAGCGCCCCGGCGAGCAGCGCCTTGCGGCCGCTGAGCTCCTCGCGGTCGGCGATCAGCGTCTCCTGGCTTTCGCCCTCGTCGACCAGCCAGTCCTGCCACTCGCCCTCGCTGTCGGCGCGGACGGGCGCGTTCAGGCTGTGATCGGGCGCGGCGAGGCGGCGGTTCATGCTGATCACGTCCTGCTCGGGCACGTCGAGCACCTTGGCGATCTTCGCCACCTGCTCGGGCTTGAGGTCGCCGTCCTCAATCGCCTGCATCTGGCCCTTGAGGCGGCGCAGGTTAAAGAACAGCTTCTTCTGCGCCGCCGTGGTGCCCATCTTCACGAGCGACCAGGAGTGCAGGATGTATTCCTGGATGGCGGCGCGGATCCACCACATGGCGTAGGTAGCGAGGCGGAAGCCGCGGTCCGGGTCGAATCGCTTCACCGCCTGCATCATGCCGACATTGCCCTCGCTGATCAGTTCGCCGACGGGCAGGCCGTAGCCGCGATAACCCATGGCGATCTTCGCAACGAGGCGAAGATGTGAAGTGACGAGCTTGTGGGCGGCTTCCATATCCTGGTGGTCGCGCCAGCGGCGGGCGAGGTCGAGCTCCTCCTCCGGCGTGAGCATCGGAAACTTCCGGATCTCCTGGAGGTACCGGGAGAGATTGCCTTCAGGCGCGATATTGATGACGGCAGAGGCCACGATGGCTCCTTTCGTCTGGTCGGCGGGCGCTCCTGCCCGGGATGGCACAGGGCGTTAACGCCGCGGACTGCAGGGCAGTCCAGAGGGTTGGCAGGGATGTGACGTCCCGGCGTGGGCCCCGGATCATGACGGCGGCCGGTTGCCGGACGGCGGCCCCGGCGAGCGCCTGCCAAAGGCTGCCGGGGAGTTTCTTATAGAGGACTAATCTGGTCCTGTCAAGGATTCTGTCCTGTTTCCCGCCGTAGAGCGGCCGATTCACGCAACTGTGTGAGCAACGAGACCATGTCGGGCGGCGGCGCCGTGTCGAAGGCGAGCGGTGCTCCGCTGCGCGGATGCGGGAAGGCGAGGCGGGTGGCGTGCAGGGCTTGGCGAGGGAAATCGAGCAGTGCCGCGCGGAGCGGCGGCGGCAGCGCGCGGGCGGCGGGCGGAATGCGGCGCAGATAGAGCGGGTCGCCGACGACCGGATGGCCGCGGCTCGCCAGGTGGACCCGGATCTGGTGCGTCCGTCCGGTGCCGAGGCGGCATTCCAGCAATGCGGCGGCGGCATCGAACGCCTCGCGCGTGGCGTAGCGCGTGAGCGCGGGCTTGCCGCCGCCATGCGCGCGCACGGCCATGCGCTTGCGTTCGCGCGGATCGCGCCCGATCGCGGCCTCGATAGTGCCGGCGGCGGGAGACGGCACGCCCCAGCAAAGGGCGAGGTAGGCGCGCTCCAGCCCCGTGCGCGAGGCGAACAGGGCGGTGAGCGCCTGCATGGCGAAATCGTTCTTGGCGACGACCATCACGCCGGACGTGTCCTTGTCGAGCCGGTGCACGATCCCAGGGCGGCGCTCGGCGCCGACGCCGGCGAGCGAGGCGCCGCAATGGGCGATGACGGCGTTGACCAGCGTGCCAGTTTCGTTGCCGGGCGCGGGGTGAACCACCAGTCCGGCGGGCTTGTCGAGCACGAGAAGGTCTTCGTCCTCGAACAGGATCGGAAACGGGATCGCCTCGGGCAGCGGTCGGGCCGGGGCGGGAGGCGGCACGGCGAGCGCGTAGGTGGCGCCGGGGCGGACGGGCTGGGCGGGCTCGGTGAGCGGCGCGTCGTCGCGCCGCGCTTGGCCCGCCTCGATGAGTGCCTTGACCCGCGCGCGCGAGAGCGCGGGGATGCGCTCGGCGAGGAAGCGGTCGGCCCGCTTGCCCGCGTCCTCGGCCGCCGCCACAAGGCGGAACTCCTTTGGTTGCGGCGGATCGGGGGGCATCGGCGCTGGCCTAGCGCCAATCCGCCCGCGCTGCGAGGGGCGGGAAGGGACGGCGATGCGGGCGCTGAAGGCGGCGACGATCATCATGGGGGTGCTGATCGTGCTGGGCACTGGCGCGCTGGTGGCGGTGATCGTCAAGCGCGCCGGCGCCCCGGCGGCACCGGGGAAGGCGGAGCAGGCGGCGCTGGTGCCCTCGGCCGCGCCGTACGCCGCGCGGCTGGCGGCGCCGGCGGGGACGCGGATCACCGGGCTGGCGGCGGCGGGGTCGTTGCTCGCGGTCGGCGTGGGGGAGGATCACGTGGTGGTGCTCGATCCGGCGACCGGGCGGACGGTGGGGACGGTGACGCTCGAGCCGCGCTGAGCTTCTTGCGGCGCCCGGGGCGAGTGCTTAGAAGCGGCTCCGGCCTTCAAGTCCCGTTCGTCTAGAGGCCTAGGACACCGCCCTCTCACGGCGGCAACGCGGGTTCGAATCCCGCACGGGACGCCAGTTCGGAATAGAGCCGCGGGCAGATCAGCTGCAACGTCGAGGCCGGCAGCGGCTCGCCATCCGGCCCATGCAGCGTGAGCGAGCCTTCCCAGCCGGCCGCGCGCTTCTTTATCCGGGCTGGCAGCCAATCTCTCGCGAGGGAAGTGCCGCGGTCCGCGGCCGGGCCGGCGCCAGGGAGCAAAATCATGATCGACGTGCGTCCGTTCGCGAGCCTTGGGGGCGGGAAGCTCGGCTGGCTCGATACCAAGCACCATTTCTCGTTTGCCGACTACCACGATCCGGCGCGCATGGGCTGGGGGCGGCTGCGCGTGTGGAACGACGACGAGATCGCGCCGGGCACCGGGTTCGATCCGCACCCGCACCGCGACATGGAAATCATCACCTATGTGCGTGAGGGGGCGATCACGCACCGCGACAGCGTGGGCAACGAGGGCCGCACGGCGGCGGGCGACGTGCAGATCATGTCGGCCGGCACCGGGATCGTGCATTCCGAATACAATTTCGAGCCGGGCCCGACAAAGATTTTCCAGATCTGGATCCTGCCCGACCGGAAGGGCGCGCCGCCCGGCTGGGGCGCCAAGACCTTTCCCAAGGCATCGCGCGCGGCGGACTTCGAGGTGCTGGCTTCGGGCCGCGCGGAGGATGCAGCAAGCGGCGCGCTGCACATCAACGCCGACGCGGCGGTGCTGGCGGCGACCCTGAAGGAAGGTCAGACGCTGCGCCGGAAGCTCGGCCAGGGCCGCGTGGCGTATCTCGTGCCGGCCACGGGCGCGATGGAGGTGAACGGCGCGCGGGTGAACGCCCGCGACGGCGCGGCGATCCGCGACGAGGCGGAGATCGCGATCACGGCGCGCGCGGGCTCCGAGCTCGTTCTGGTGGATGTGGCGGCGTAGCCTTTCGTTTCACCCGATCTCGATCTCCATCAGGTCGCAGCCGCGGGCGGCGCAACTTCCGCAAGCCCGCAGGCGCGCTATGATCGCGCGGGAGGAGACGGGCGATGACCGAGGCGGGGGATTGGCTCGGGCTCAGCGGCAAGCTCGCCGTGGTGACGGGCGGCGCCGGGGGCTTGGGCCGCGCGATCGGCGCGGCGCTGACCGCGGCGGGCGCGCGCGTGGCGCTGCTCGACCGCGATGGGGCGGGCTGCGCGGAGGCGGCGGCGGCGATCGGCGGCGCGGTGGCGCTTGCGTGCGACGTGGCGGACGCGGCGAGTGTCGCGAGCGCGGCAGCGGAGGTGGCGCGCGCCCATGGCACGGCGGAGATCCTCGTCAACAATGCGGGGCTGCTGCGGCCGGGGCCGATCGCGACGGTGAGCCTTGAGGACTGGAACCGGCTGCTGGCGGTGAACCTGACGGGCTATTTCCTTTGCGCGCAGGCGTTCGGGCGGCAGATGCTCGAAGCCAGGCGCGGCGCGATCGTGCATGTGGCCTCCATCGCCAGCCGCCATCCTCAGCCCTGGAGCGGGGCCTATTCGGTCAGCAAGGCCGGGGTGGTGATGCTGTCGCAGCAGCTCGCGCTGGAGTGGGGCCCTGCGGGGATCCGCAGCAACGTCGTGAGCCCGGGGCTCGTGCGCACGCCGATGAGCGAGCCGTTTTATCGCATCGAGGACGTGGCGCGGCGGCGGGCCGAACTGGTGCCGCTCGGCCGCGTCGCTGCGCCGGCAGACATCGCCGATGTGGTGGTTTATCTTGCAAGCGACCGCGCGCGCTATGTCAACGGCGAGGATGTGTGCGCCGACGGCGGGTTCGGCCGCGTGCTGATGGGGGTTGTCCCGCGCCCGGGATTCGAGCGCGGGTGAACGGACCAGGAAGCTAGGGGGATAGGATCGGCGGCATGGAAAACGGCGAGCCGATCCCGCCCGGCGCCGACGCCGCCCGCCTGCGGGCGGTCCGGGTGGCGGAGGGCGATCCGCCGGACTGGGAGGCGGCGCTCGATCACGCGCTCGCAGCGGCCGAGCTCGGGTCGGCGCTGGCGCGGGCGGAGCTTGCGGCGCTCGCCGGGGAATGGGGGCTCGCGCAGGCGATCCTTGCCGGCGAAACGATTACGGCGCGCGACTGGCGGGCGCTACGCGGCGCGGTCGCACTTGAAGGCTGGCTTGCCGTTCCGGCGGTGAAGCTCGTGTCCGAAAGCCCGCGCATGGCGCTGGCGCCCGGCATCGCCACGCCCGAAATGTGCGGCTGGCTGATCGCGCGGGCGCGCGGCCGGCTCAAGCCGGCGATGATGTTCGACGCACGCGAGCAGCGGAACTATCCCGGCGAGCGGCGCACCAACTCGGCCTGTCCGTTCCCTGAGGCGGAACGCGACCTGGTGATGGCCGTCCTGCGGGCGCGGATCGCCGCGGCCTGCGGCCTGGCGGTGTGCGGGATGGAGAGCCCGCACGTGCTGCACTACGCGGTGGGCCAGGAATTCAAGCCGCATCTCGATGCGTTTGAGACGGCGCTGACGCCGGGGTTCCGCGACCGGGTGGTGACGTTCCTCGTTTCGCTCAACGACGGCTACGAGGGGGGCGAGACGGTGTTCCCCGAGATCGGCGGACGGTGGAAGGGGCGGCAAGGCGTGGGCTTTTTCTTCTGGAACGTGTTGGCCGATGGCGCGCTCGACCGGCGCGTGCTCCATGCCGGCCGTCCGGTGACGGCGGGGGAGAAATGGCTGCTCTCGCAATGGATCGGCGCGCCCGCGCTGGCGGCGACGGCTTGACCGCTCGCCGCCCTGGGGCGGCCGAGGCTGCATCGCTGGAGCGAGGGGAAGCAGATGTGTCATCGCATATCAGCGCTGCCGCGCAGGGCAATTCTTTGCTGGGTTGTCGCTGCGGGGCTGGCGGCGTTCGGCGGGCCGCCGGCCTTCGCGCAGGCCCCGGCGGAGGCGGCGCAGCCGGTGCAGGCGCTGGAGGCGGCGCTGATCGGCGTGATGAAGGCCGGGCGGGGGACGTCGTTCGACCAGCGTTACCAAATGCTGGCCCCGGTGGTGCAACGAACGTTCGACATGCCGGCGGTGTTGCGCGCTGCGGTCGGCCTCGGCTGGGCGAAGATACCGGCCGGGCAGCAGGCGCTGCTGCTGCAGGCTTTCATACAGTATAGCACGGCGAACTGGGTTTCGAATTTCGATTCCTATTCCGGCCAGAGTTTCCGATTGCTCCCCGGCCGCGCGCTCGGCGGCGGCTATGTCGTCGCGACCGAGCTGGTTCCCGCCTCGGGCGCGCCGCACCGGTTCGACTTCGTGATGCGGCAGACAGGGTCGGGCTGGCGGGCGGTCGATGTGCTGCAGGACGGCACGATCAGTCAGGTCGCGGTGCTGCGATCGGATTTCGAGCAGTTGCTGTCGCAGGACCCGACGGGCGCGCAGCTGACTGAGTCGTTGAAGCAGAAGGCGGCGAACATGGCGATGGCGAGCGCGCCGGTGTGAGCGGTCAGTAACCGGCTGCGGCGTATGGACCCTGGCCCTTGCGGTAGACGAGCAGGGCGCGGCTGTAGCGGCAGACGAGTTCGCCGCTTTCCACGTAGGCCCGGGTCTCGACATGGGCGATGCCCTGCGTGGGGCGCGAGTGCGAGGCGCGCAGCGCGCCGATGGTGGATTCCGCGTAGATCGTCTCCCCGAACGGGACCGGGCGCGGCAGCGCGATATCGGTCCAGCCGAGATTGGCGACGACCCGGCCGAGCGTGCGGGTGGTGAGCGCGGTGACGGCGCCGAGCACCAGCGGCTCGAACACGGCGGGCGCGATGGCGGGGTATTTTTTGAGATAAGCCGCATCATGCCAGCGCGGGTTGATCTCCAGCGAGCGGAGCGCGTGCAGGCGGCTTTCCGCGAAGTCGATGGTGCGGCCCGGCCAGTGGAGGAAGGTTTCGCCGGATCTCAGATCTTCGAAGGCAAGGCCGGTCTGCTCGACGAGTGCGCCGTCGGCATCGGGGTGGTGGGCGAGGAAGCGCGGCTCCTCGGCGGCGGGTTCTTCGGCGCGATCCTCGGGGTGGTGGCCCTGCCGGTAGAGTTCGAGCCGGCAGGCGATGCGCGCGACGGTCTCGCCGCGCTGGTTGCGGCCCTCGATCGCGAGCGCGACGACGCCGACATCGGGATCGCCGCCGGGATCGAGCGCGGTGACGGTGGAGTCCGCATACAGCGTGTCGCCGCCGAAAACCGGATGCGTCATCGCGATGCTGGAAATGCCGAGCAGGGCGCGGCGGCGGTACCAGCTCCGCGAGATCATTCCGAGCAGGCGCTGCACGGTGAGCGTGCTGACGCCGAGCGGCCGCTTCCATTCGGTCTGCGCCGCGTAGTGGCTGTCGAAATGGAGCTGGGCGTTGTTGACGAGATCGGTCGCGTCCTCGCGGTTGTCCTGCTGGGATACGTCGATCCCAGGACGGTGGCGGATCCGCATTCCCACGCGCAGATCCTCGAAACTGAGGCCGAACCGCTCACGGTAGCGGTTCGGGCCGAGGCGGACATAGGCGTAGAGGCTCATGGCGGGGTTCTTCCTTGCGGGAGAGCTTACACCGGGCCGGCGCGACGTGGGGGACAGTCCCGGCTGGTCGGACGCTGGCCGATCCCGTGGAGAGAATGCGTGCTCGAGTGCTCCGGCGCGGGATGGGACTGCTGCGGGTGGGCGACCCGCTGCGTCATCACCTGCGGCGGTGTTGTTGTCTGGAGGAGTTATCCGAGCGATCCGCAGTAGCGCCCAACCCGGCGCGGGCGGCGCGACCTCTCCGGCTCCGCAGGAGAGTGATCGCGACCAGCATCAATCGAACAGCGAACTAACGCTGGTTTCATCGCTTATGCGGCGCATCGCTTCGGCCATCAGGGGAGCCACCGTGATCTGGCGGATGTTCTGGGCGAGCTTCACTGCCTCGGTCGCCAAAATCGAATCCGTGATCGTCATCATCTCGATCGGCGAGGAGGCGATGCGCGCCACCGCACCGCCCGAAAGCACGCCGTGAGTCACGTAAACACTCGCCGAGCGGGCGCCGTTGTTGATCAGCGCGGCGGCGGCGTTCACCAAGGTGCCGCCGGAATCGACGATGTCGTCCACCAATATGCAGTCGCGTCCGGAAACGTCGCCGATCACGTTCATCACCTCGCTCACACCTGCGCGCTCACGGCGCTTGTCGATGATGGCGAGATCGACGTTCAACCGCCGCGCGATGGCGCGGGCGCGCAAGACGCCGCCCACGTCGGGGGAGACGATCATGATGTCGCGCCCCGCATAACGCTCCTGGATGTCGCGCACGAACAGGGGCTCGGCGTAGAGATTGTCCACCGGGATGTCGAAGAAGCCCTGGATCTGGCCCGCGTGCAGGTCGATCGTCAGCACGCGGTTGGCGCCCGCCTCGGTAATCAGGTTGGCAACGAGCTTGGCGCTGATCGGGGTGCGCGGGCCGGATTTCCGGTCCTGGCGCGCATAGCCGAAATAGGGGATCACGGCGGTCGCCCGGCGCGCGGAGCTGCGGCGCAGCGTATCGAGCGTGATCAACAGCTCCATCAAATGGTCGTTCGCCGGATAGGACGTGCTCTGGACCACGAACACGTCCTCGCCGCGGACGTTCTCGTGGATTTCGACGAACACCTCCATGTCGGCGAAGCGGCGCACCGAGGCGCGGGTCAGCGGCAGGTTGAGCGCGGCCGCCATCGCCTCGGCCAGCGGGCGATTGCTGTTGCAGGCGAGGATCTTCATGCGGCGGGGGCGCCCTTCGGGAATCGCGCGGCGGCGGGCTTGTAGCAACCGGTCTGTGACGTGTCCATGAACGCGCTCCCTGCGCGGAGGCACCGCGTCGCCTGATCCCTCTCCCACAAGGGGAGGGGGGAGGCTGGCGCGTGGCGTTAGGCTCTCGTTGACCCTCCACCGCTAGCCTCTGGTCCGGGCAACCGGGAGCGGGGGATGGGGCGGGAGGCGGGACGGCTGGTGTGGCACTTGCGGCTGGCGCGGGCCGAGGGGGTGGGGCCGGTGGCCTACCGGCGGCTTCTATCCCGCTACGGCTCGGCCGAGGCGGCGCTGGCGCATCTGCCGGAGCTTGCCCGGGCGGGCGGGCGCATCGAGCCGCCACGCGCGCCCAGCGAGGCCGAAGCGGCAGCCGAGATCGCCGCCCTCGGCAAGCTCGGCGGGCGGATGCTGCTCTGGGGCGAGGCGCTCTATCCCAAGTTGCTGGCCCTACTCGACGACGCGCCGCCGGTGCTCGCGATGCTCGGCTCGCCGGACGCCTTCCGGCCCCGCAGCGTCGGGATCGTCGGCGGGCGCAACGCCTCTGCCAACGGGGCGCAGATGGCGGAGATCCTGGGCGAGGCGCTGGCCGGGGCGGGGCTTGCAGTGGTCTCCGGGCTTGCGCGCGGGATCGACGCGGCGGCGCACCAAGGGGCGCTCCGGGCGGGGCTCACCGTGGCGGCGGTGGCGGGCGGGCTCGATCAGCCCTATCCGCCCGAGCACGCGCTCCTGCAGCACCGGATCGCGGGGGCGGGCGCGGTGGTGAGCGAGGCGCCGCTCGGCACCGTGCCGCAGGCGCGGCACTTTCCGCGCCGCAACCGGCTGATCGCGGGCCTCTCGCTCGGCGTGGTCGTGATCGAGGCGGCGCCGCGCTCGGGGAGCCTGATCACAGCCAGGCTGGCCCAGGAGGCGGGGCGGGAGCTTTTTGCGGTGCCCGGCTCGCCGCTCGATCCGCGCTGCCGGGGCTCTAACGACCTCCTGCGCCAGGGGGCGCACCTGACCGAAACGGCGGAGGACGTGCTCGAGAACCTGCCCGCGCACCCTGACGCGGAGGGGCTCGCACGGGCGCCGCTGTTTGCCCGCCCCCGCCCCAATCCGGGCCTGCACGAGCCGAGCCTGCCGTTCTGGGACGAGCCGCCGGAGGGGGACGCCGGCCGCCAGGCCGCTCGCTCCCAGGTTGTCGCGCTGCTGGGTGCTTCGCCCACGGCGGTTGACGATCTGGTGCGCCGCTGCCAGTTCTCCCCGGCCGCGGTGGTCGCGGCGCTGCTGGAATTGGAACTCGCCGGTCGGATCGAGACGCTGCCGGGGTCGCGGATCGCGCTCCGGGCGCGCTAGGACGGTCCCCGCGCCCCGACGCTAAGGACAAGATGCCGGACGTCGTCGTCGTCGAATCCCCCGCCAAGGCCAAAACGATCAATCGCTATCTCGGGGACAAGTTCACCGTGCTGGCGAGCTTCGGCCATGTGCGCGACCTGCCGCCCAAGGACGGTTCGGTGCGGCCCGAGCAGGACTTCGCGATGGACTGGGAGGCGGATGCCCGCGGCGAGCGGCAGGTCGGCGCCATCGCCAAGGCGCTGAAGGGCGCGCGCACGCTCTATCTCGCCACCGACCCCGACCGCGAGGGCGAGGCGATCTCCTGGCACGTGAAGGCGATGCTCGATCAGCGCCGGGCGCTGAAGGGCGTCGCTGTGCGGCGGATCACCTTCAACGAGATCACCCGCAACGCCATCCGCACCGCGCTTGCCCATCCGCGCGACCTCGATCAACCCTTGATCGAGGCCTATCTGGCGCGCCGGGCGCTCGATTACCTCGTGGGCTTCACTCTCTCGCCCGTGCTGTGGCGCAAGCTGCCGGGCAGCCGCAGCGCGGGCCGCGTGCAGTCGGTCGCGCTGCGGCTGATCTGCGAGCGCGAAGCCGAGATCGAGACGTTCCGCCCGCGCGAATACTGGACCGTGGAGGCGGTATTCCTCACGCCGGCGGGCGCGCCCTTCACCGCCCGGCTGACCCATCTCGACGGCAGGCGGCTCGATCAATTCGATCTGGCGAACGAAGCGGCGGCGCTGCGCGCCAAAGCCGCGGTGGAAGCCGGGCGGTTCGAGGTCGGCGCGGTCGAGAAGAAGCGCGTCAAGCGCCACCCGCCGGCGCCGTTCACCACCTCGACCTTGCAGCAGGAGGCGAGCCGCAAACTCGGCTTCGGCGCGCAGCAGACGATGCGCGTGGCCCAGCAGCTCTACGAGGGCGTGGATCTGGCCGGCGAGACGGTGGGCCTGATCACCTACATGCGGACTGACGGCGTGCAGATGGCGGGCGAGGCGGTGGGCGCGATCCGCCGGCATGTCGGCGCGGCCTACGGTCCCGACTACCTGCCCGCCGCGCCGCGCGAATACACCTCCAAGGCCAAGAACGCGCAGGAGGCCCACGAGGCGATTCGTCCGACCGACGTCGAGCGCCGGCCCGACGACGTGGCACGGTATCTGAGCGCGGACCAGCGGCGGCTTTACGAGCTGGTCTGGAAGCGGGCGGTCGCCTCGCAGATGCAATCGGCCGAGCTGGACCAGGTGAGCGTGGAGGTGACGGACGGAAAGGGGCTGAGGCTGCGCGCCACCGGTTCGATCGTCGCCTTCGACGGCTTCCTGAAGCTCTACCGTGAGGACCAGGACGACGCGGCGGAGGAAGAGGAAGGCAGGATGCTGCCGCCGATGGCCGAGCGCGACCCGCTGGAGCGGGGCGACGTGACCGCGAGCCAGCACTTCACTCAGCCGCCGCCGCGCTATTCCGAAGCGAGTCTCGTCAAGAAGCTTGAGGAGCTCGGGATCGGGCGGCCCTCCACCTATGCCTCCATCCTCTCGGTCTTGCAGGACCGGGCCTATGTTCGGCTGGAGAAGCGGCGCTTCGTGCCCGAGGATCGCGGGCGGCTGGTGACGGCGTTCCTGACCAGCTTCTTCGAGCATTATGTGGAGACCGGCTTCACCGCCCAGCTCGAGGAACAGCTCGACGAGATCGCCGAGGGCCAGACCGACTGGCGCGTGGTGATGCGGGATTTCTGGCGCGACTTCTCGCGCGCGGTCGAGCAGACGAAGGACCTCAAGATCAGCGACGTGATCGACGCGCTCGATCGCGATCTCGGGCCGCATTTCTTCCCGCCGCGCCCGGACGGCACCGATCCGCGCCTCTGCCCGGCCTGCGGCAACGGGCGGCTTGGGCTGAAGCTCGGGCGCTATGGCAGCTTCATCGGTTGCTCGAACTATCCGAACTGCCAATACACGCGCCGCCTCGCGATCGAGACCGGCGAGGGCGAGGCGGAGACGCTAAAGGAAGGGATGCGCGTGCTCGGCACCCATCCCGAAACGGGGGAAGAGATCACCGTCCGGCGCGGACCCTATGGGCTTTATGTGCAGCAGGGCGAGGCATCCGATGACAAGAAGGCGCCGAAGCCGCGCCGCACCTCGCTGCCGCGCGGGATGGACGGGGCGCAGGTGACGCTCGAGCAGGCGATCGCGCTCTTGTCGCTGCCACGCGTCGTCGGCATCCATCCCGAGACGGGCGAGACGATGGAGGCCGGGATCGGCCGGTTCGGCCCTTACGTGCGGATGGGCGCGATCTACCAGTCGCTCGACCGCGACGATGACGTGCTGAGCCTGGGGCCGAACCGGGCGGTCGATCTGCTCGCGAAGAAGATGGCGAGCGTGCGCACGCTCGGCGCCGATCCCAAGGACGGCCAGCCGGTGGCGGTGCGGAAGGGCCGGTTCGGTCCCTATGTCCAGCACGGCAGCATGGTCGCCAACCTGCCGCGCGGCGTGGCGATGGAGGCTGTCACGCTGGCCGAGGGGCTGGCGCTCTTAGCCGAGAAGGGCAAGCTGCTGAAGCCGCGCAAGGCGAAGGGGCAAGCGGCACGCAAGCAGGCGGCGGCGCGGAAGGCTGCCGCACCGGCGCCGAAGGCGGCGCCGCGGCCGGCGAAGAAGGCGGCGGCGAAGAAGGCGGCGGCGAAGAAAAAGCCGCCGCGGAGCAAGGCGCGCAAGACGGCCGCGGCCCGCAAGCGGACCGCGCTGCGGGCGCGGGCGGCGGAGTAGCCGGGCCTCATTCGGCGCCCTGACGGGCGCCGGCCTCTCCCGCTTGCGCGGGAGAGGCGACCCAAGAGTCCTACAGCACCGATCTGCCGGCGGCGAGGCCCATGATCAGGCAGATCACGAAGATCACCAGGAAGATGAAGAACAGGATCTTGGCGATCCCGGCGGCGGCGGCGGCGATGCCGCCGAAGCCGAAAATGGCGGCGATGATCGCGATGATGAAGAAAATCAGGGCCCATCTCAGCATGGCGGACTCCGAAACGGTGGGAATGTTCGTCAAAAGCACGGCGCGCGGGTGCCGGTTGAGTTAACCCACCGGAATGTGACCTTAGAAGAACATCCGGCAAGCCTCAGCCTAGCGCGCGGGCAATGCGATCGGCTAGTTGCCAGGGTCCAGGCCGCCTGCAGCGTCACCCGCGCGGCGGTTCGGGCGGGAAGGCGCCGTAGCGGGGATCATCGCGCGAAACCGGCTGCGGTCATCGGCCGGGCAACGCGACCGCCCCGGGAAGGTTTCGTTCCTCGCGCCGTGATGAAGGGCTAAGCCGGCTGGATGTCCGATCTCCTCGACCTCGCCGCGCTCGATGCGGCCGACCCGCTCGCCGCCTTCCGCGCCGAATTCGCGCTGCCCGAAGGGGTGATCTACCTCGACGGCAATTCGCTCGGGCCGCTACCCAGGGCGGCGCGGGCGCGGATGGGAGCGGTGATCGAGCAGGAATGGGGGCGTGATTTGATCCGCTCCTGGGAGATCAACGGCTGGATGGAGCTGCCGCGCCGGGTGGGGGAGAAGATCGGGCGGCTGATCGGCGCCGCGCCCGGCTGCACGGTCGCCTGCG
Source organism: Acetobacteraceae bacterium (assembly GCA_035685165.1). Classification (GTDB taxonomy): domain Bacteria; phylum Pseudomonadota; class Alphaproteobacteria; order Acetobacterales; family Acetobacteraceae; genus DATFDN01. The sequence goes on along the minus strand of DASRBI010000009.1, from coordinate 12,037 downwards.
ACAGCACCTCGATCAATCTGTTCAAGGCGCTCGCCGCCGCGCTCGCGCTGCGCCCGGAGCGGCGGGTGGTCCTGACACAGGCCGACAATTTTCCGACTGATCTTTACGTGACCGAGGGGCTGTGCGCCCTGCTCGGGCGGGGGATCGAGGTGCGGCGCGTGCCGGAGGAGGCGATCGCGGCGGCGCTCGGGCCGGAGGTGGCGGTGCTGTCGCTGACGCACGTCAATTACCGCAGCGGGCGGATGCACGACATGGCGCGGCTGACGCGCGCGGCGCACGCGGCGGGGGCTCTGGCCGTATGGGACTTGTCGCATTCGGCGGGCGCGGTACCGCTCGATTTGGCTGCCTGCGGAGCGGACTTCGCGGTCGGCTGCGGCTACAAATTCCTCAATGGCGGGCCGGGCGCGCCTTCCTTCATCAGCATCGCGCCCGCCCATCTCGGCGCACCGATGCCGCTGACCGGCTGGATGGGCCATGCCGACCCGTTCGCCTTCGGCCCCGGCTATCGTCCGGCCGACGATGCCGGCCGCGCGCTGGTCGGCACGCCGTTCGTGCTCAGCCTGGCGGCGCTGGAGGTGGGCGTTGACCTGATGCTTGAGGCCGACATGGCGGCGGTGCGCGCGAAGTCGCTGCTTCTGGCGGAGGCGTTCATCGCGCTGGTCGAGCGTGACTGCGCGGGGATCGGGCTCGAACTCCTGACGCCGCGGACGCCGGAGCTGCGCGGCAGCCAAGTCGCATGGCGGCATCCGCGCGCCGAGGCGATCATGCGGGCGCTGATCGCGCGGGGGGTGATCGGCGACTTTCGCCCGCCGGACATTCTGCGCTTCGGCCTGACGCCGCTTTATCTCCGCTTCGCCGAGATCGGCGCGGCGGTGAAGAGGCTGGCGGAGGCGGCGGGCTGAGGCGGCCGGCCACGCCAAGATTAAATTTGTTGTCGGTTGTCTTGTTTTCCGTTAGATTTCTCACGAACAAAGTCTGGGAGCGAAGCATTGCCCTGACGTGGGAGGTGAAAATGGGACGCGCCGTGCTGTTGGCCGGCCTGCTGGCCGCGCTTGCCGTGCCGATGCTGAACGTTCCGCCGGCGCACGCCGGGAACATCATTTTCGGCGCCGAAGACCCCGACTTGTTCGGGAACTTGAACCAGGGCGACACGCAATGCCCGAACGTTGCCTGCGGGCCGACCGCGGCCGTCAACTCCTTCATCTTCCTGCAGAACCGGTGGCCCAAGGTTTACGGCGATCGCCTGGTTCCCGAGGGTGCCGATCCGGCCGCGGAGTACCAGAACATGATCGACGTCGCCAATACGCTGGGCGGCGGGGAGTACATGAACACCTGCACCTGCGGCACCGGGACCTTTATCGAGCAGTTCATCGTTGGGAAGCAGTACTACATCGACGCCATGGCGCCCAACACGACGACTTATGGCGCCGAAGTGACGACGACCTGGCGCGATAACCCGGGCGGAAACCATGTCGGGGCGAAGCCGGCTTATGTCCACGACAAGACCGCCCCGACGATCGAGTGGCTCGCGGAGCAGTTGAACGCGGGCGAGGACGTGGAGCTGTTCATCAACGGCACCAAGGGCAACCACTACGTCGTGCTGACGCAGATCGAATACGACGAGAACCTGAAGACGGGCTACATCAACTTTGTCGACTCCAACCAGCCCGGCAACGGGATGGTGGCGGGCGTTCCGACCATCGGCAGCGCCGACATCACCGGCTTCGACCCGGACGACATGGACATCCTTCTGAGCAGCACGGACCTGAGTTATCTCGGCGGCGGCCTGAACATCGTCAACGCGGTATCGGAAAGCCCGATCCCGGAGCCGGGGGGATTGGCGGTGCTGGCGGCGCTTTTGGTTGCAATCGGCGCGCTTCGGCGGCGATATGTTTGATACCAACCCGCGGTGATTCGTCAGCGGGCAGCCAATAGCCGGGTAAGCAGGCCGGGGCTCGGCGCGTGCAGAAGCCGCTTCAGGTCCGCCGCGACACAGGCGCTGCCGAGTGCGGCGCGGCGGATGAGGGCGCTCATTGCCCCGCCGGCTTTCCGGCGGCGCCGTAAACGGCGAACTGCGTCGTCACCTGCTGGCCGTCCTTGAAGCGCAGCGTCATCGGCACCCGCTGGCCGGGCTTCATGCGCGGCTCCATGCACATGAGGTGATACCCGCCAGGGGCGAAGACGACCGATTGGTTGGGCGGCACCGCCACCGCTTCGACCATCCGCATCGCCTCGGCGCCGTTCTGGGTCTCCGTCCGGTGCAGCATCACCATGCCGCAGGCGGGCGAGGCGGCGCCGACGAGCGCCGCCGGCGCCTGGGACGTGTTTTGCAGGCGCATGTAGCCGCCGGCCGGGACCTGCGGGGTGATGTAGCGGAACCAGCCGTCGGTGACGGCAACCGGGGATGCGGCGCGGGCGGCCAGCGGCAGAAGGAGAGCGAGCGTGGCAAGGCTGGCGCGCGGGGCCCCCCGCCTCACCCCGACCCTCTGCGCCCCCAGGGCCGGAGAGGGGGTCGCGGCGTCGGCGCGGGCTGCTGTCAGGGGCATCGGACTTCTCCATCGGCTGGCACCGCGGCATTAGCGCAGCGCCGCGCCCGCGGGCAGCCACACTTCGGCGCGCAGGCCGGGAGCGGCGTCCTTCAGCGTCACACGCCCGCCGTGGCGGCTGGCGATGGCAGCGACAAGGCTGAGACCGATGCCGCTGCCGGGCGTCGTGCGGCTCGATTCCAGGCGGTAAAAGCGGCGGAACACGTGCTCGCGCTCCGCCTCCGGGATGCCCGGCCCGTTGTCGGCGACCCAGAACAGCACCCCGCCCTCGGCGGGTGCGGCGCCGAGGCGGAGCGCGGCACCTTCGGGCGAATGCCGGCAGGCGTTCTCGGCGAGGTTGGCGAGCATCTGAACCAGCAATTCCCGCTCGCCACGGAGTTGCACCGGCTGCGCCTCGACGGTGAGGCGCTGGCGGCGCTCCTCGGCGAGCGGTTCGTAGAGTTCGGCGACGGTGGCGACCAGCGCGGCGGCGTCGAGCTCCTCGTAGCGGTCCTGGCCCGTGGTCGCCTCGATCTCGGCGATCCGCAGAAGGGCGGTGAATGTATCGAGGATCGAATTCGTGTCGGCGATCGAGCGGTCGATCGCCTGCTCGTACTCGGCGGGCGTGCGCGGGGCGCGGCGGATGTCCTCCAGCCGGTTCCGTAGGCGCGCCAGCGGCGTCCGCAGATCATGCGCGATATCGGTGGAGACTTGGCGGATGCCGTCCACGAGCAGGGCGATGCGGCCGAGCAGGGCGTTGAAGCCGTCCACGAGCTGGTCGAATTCGTCGCCCGTGCCGCGCGTGGGCAGGCGGCGGCTCAAATCGCCGGCCATGATCTCCTGGCTGGCGCGCCCGACCGCGGCGAGGCGGCGCAGCACCCGGCGGCTGAACAGGAACCCGGCGCCGATCGCGAACAGCACCGTTACGCCACCGCCGACCGCGAAGGCGCGGGCGATCACCGCGCGCACCTCGGCGATCCGCGCCGCGTCCTGCCCGACCAGCAGATAGCCGCCGTCCAGCAGGCGCACGCCTTGCGCGATCACCGGCACGTCCTTGCCCTTCTGGCTGACCGTCAGACGCAGCCAGCCGGTCACGGGAGGCACCTGCGGCAGATTGCCGGCGAGCCGGTTGCCGGCGAAGTCCTCAAGCAGGATGTAGGCGCCGCCGCTTTGCTCCTCGGACGCCTGGGCAGCGCCGAGCAAATGCGGGGTAGTGACGGGCTCGGCGCCGAGCAGGCCGGAGAGGCGGGCGTTGACGGCGTTTTCGACGCCGAGCTGCAGCGCATGCGCGACGTAGAGCTCGCTGACGGCGAACAGGATCAGCACCGCGGCGGCGATCAGCGCGGCGAACAGCGCCGTCAGCCGGGAGGCCGAGGTGCGGAGGAGCCTAATCCGGGGCACGGATCATGAAGCCCACGCCGCGCACGGTGTGGATCAACTCGTGGGGCTGGCCCTTGTCGATCTTGGCGCGCAGCCGGGCGATGTGGTTGTCGACCACGTTGGTGTGCGGGTCGAAATGCAGGTCCCACACATTTTCCAGGAGCATCGTGCGGGTGACGACCTGCCCGGCGTGGCGCATCAGGTACTCGAGCACCTGGAACTCGCGCGGCAGCAGCTCGATGGGCTTGCCGGCGCGCTTGACGCTGCGCGCGGCGCGGTCGAGCTCGAGGTCGCCCACGCGCAGGAGCTTCGTCTCCGTGAGCGTGCGGGCGCGGCGGCCGAGCGCCTCCACGCGCGCGGCAAGTTCGGCGAAAGCGAAGGGTTTGGCGAGATAATCATCGCCGCCTGCCGCCAGCCCGGCGACCCGGTGCGGCACCTCGCCGAGTGTGGTGAGGAAGAGCACGGGGGTATCCACACCGGCGGCGCGCAACGCGGAGACGACGGCGAGGCCGTCCATGCCGGGCAGCATCCGATCGACGATCAGCAGGTCGAAGGAACCGTCCCCGGCCAGGAACAGGCCGTCGCGCCCGTTCGCGGCCCGGCTCACCGCATGGCCGAGCTCGGCGAGCCGGGCGGAGACGTATTCGAGCGTTTCGGGATCGTCCTCGATCACCAGGATGCGCATCACGGGCTGCTATAGCACGCGGCCCGGAACCGGCCGCACCAAGCAATAAATCGTCCAACGATCCTTATGAGGCGTTAGAATAGGGAAGCCAGAGCACCTGCTCGATCCGGTCGGCACCTGCGGCGATCATCGCCAGCCGGTCAAAGCCGACCGCGATCCCGGCCGAGGGCGGCATTCCGTATTCGAGGGCGGCGAGAAAATCCTCGTCGAGCGGCCAGTCGGGGCCACGGAGCGCGTGGCGGCGGGCGCGGTCGGCCTCGAAGCGGGCGCGCTGCTCGGCCGCATCGGTGAGCTCGACGAAGGCGTTGGCGAGCTCGATGCCGCAGACGAAGAGCTCGAACCGCTCGGCGACGCGCGGATCGGCGGGATCGGGGCGGGCCAGGGCGGCCTGCGAAGCGGGCCAGTGGGTGAGGAAAGTCGGATGCGCGCGGCCGAGATGGGGCTCGACGCGCTCTAGGAGCAGGCGGAAGAAGAGGTCTTCCCAGGTCTCGCCGGGGCGGAGCCGCGCGCCGGCGGCGGCGGCGAGCGCGGGCGCGTCCCCGGCGGTCGCCAGCACGTCCGCGCCGGCGAAGCGATGGAATGCCTCCGCCACGGCCAGCCGCTCGAAGCGCGAGAGGTCGGTGGTCACGCCCCGGCAGGTGACGGCGGACGGCAGCACGGCGCGGAGCAGCGCCTCGGTTTCCTCCATCAGCGCCGCCATGTCGGCGCCGGGGCGGTACCACTCGAGCATGGTGAACTCGGGCGAATGGAGGTCGCTTGCCTCGCCGTTCCGCCAGACGCGGGCGAACTGGAAGATCGGACCGGCGCCCGCGACCAGCAGGCGCTTCATCGCGAACTCCGGGCTCGTGTGCAACCAGAGGGGCTCGGTGCTTCCGTCCGGGTATTCACGCAGGGTCGCGAAGGCGCGCAGATGCACCTCCTCGCCCGGCGCGGGGACGGCATAGGGGGTTTCCACCTCGGTGTAGCCGCGCGCGAGGAAGAAGGCGCGGGTGGCGGAGGTCAGCTCCGCGCGGCGGCGGAGGAACGGCAGGCGGGCGGCGAGGCTTTCGGGGTGCCAGGGGGCGCTTGTCATCCCTTGCGCCTATCGGGCTGGCGGCAATATGTCGTCAATGACAGCATTGAAGGCAAAACCGGATGGCGGCGCTCGCGGTCCGCAACGTCGACGAGGAGGTGGTGCGCCGGCTCCGCATCCGGGCGGTCGAGCACGGCCGTTCACGTGCGCGATGCGTGCGCTTCCCGATCTGAGGCTGGCCCGGATGCTTCCGCCGCTTGAGGAATGGGTGAGCGCGCGTGGAGTGATCGGCCCCAATTGAAATGCGCCGCGCTGGCAGGCTTTCGGCGCGAGAGGGGGCGGACGCCGCGGAGGCGCTTGCCATTGTTGCGGCAAGATATCCAGTCGCCATCCCGCCCGCGCTCCGGGCGCTGATCGGGCACGCCGAGGATCCGATTGGGCGGCAGTTCGTGCCGCATCCGGACGAGCTGATCACCGCGCCGCACGAGCGGGCCGATCCGATCGGGGACGAGGCGCTGTCGCCCGTGAAGGGGATCGTGCACCGCTACCCTGACCGCGCGCTGCTCAAGCCGCTGCTCGTCTGTCCGGTCTATTGCCGGTTTTGCTTCCGCCGCGAGCAGGTCGGTCCCGATGGCGGCCTGCTGAGCGAGGCGGAGCTGGAAGCGGCCTATGCGTGGCTCGCCGATCATCCGGCGATCTCCGAGGTGATCCTGACCGGGGGCGATCCGCTGATGCTGTCGGCGCGGCGGCTGCGTTCAATCGTCGCCGCGTTGTCCGCGATCCCGCATATCCGCACGTTGCGGGTGCATACGCGCGTGCCGATCGCCGATCCCGAGCGCGTCAGCGCCGCCCTGGCAGATGCGCTGGAGACGGAGCGGGCGATGTGGGTGGTGATTCATGCGAACCACGCGCGCGAGTTCACCGACGCGGTGCGGGCGGCGATCCGGCGCATTCAGGCGGCCGCGATCCCGGTGCTCGGCCAGTCGGTGCTGCTGCGCGGCGTGAACGACAGCGCCGCCGCGCTGGAGGCACTGTTCCGGGCGATGATCGCCGCGCGGGTGAAGCCCTATTATCTGCATCAGCTCGATCCCGCGCCGGGCACCGCGCGCTTTCATGTGCCGATCGCGGAGGGGCGGGCGCTGATGGCGGCGTTGCGCGGTCGCGTGAGCGGGCTTGCCCTGCCGACCTACGTGCTCGATATCCCGGGCGGGCACGGCAAGGTGCCGGTCGGCCCTGATTATCTCGGCGCGGACGGCAGCGTGCGCGACCCGTGGGGCGGGGCGCATTACCTTGCCCGCGCGGAGGGCGGCGGCTAGAAGCCCGGCTTTCCCGCCAATCCGAGACGAGCGAGCGATGAAGCAGCAGGCGAACCTGATCCGCGCCGGACAGGTGATCGAACACGAGGGCCGGCGCTGGACGGTGCTCAAGCAGCAGATCATTACGCCCGGCAAGGGCGGCGCCTTCATCCAGGTCGAGATGCGCGACCTGAAGAGTGGGAACAAGACGAACGAACGCTGGCGCACCGCCGACACGGTGGAGCGGCTGATGACCGAGGAGAAGGAGTACGCCTACTCCTACACCGAGGGCGACAACATGGTCCTGATGGACCCGGAAAGTTTCGAGCAGACCCATGTGCCGCTCGACCTGCTTGGCGACGCCCGCCCGTTCCTGCAGGACAACATGACGATCACGGTCGATCTGGTGGAAGGCGAGCCGGTGGCGGCGCACCTGCCGCCGACCGTGGTGCTGGAGGTGGTCGAGGCCGATCCGGTCGTCAAAGGCCAGACCGCCGCCTCCTCCTACAAGCCGGCGCGGCTTTCCAACGGCGTGCGGACCTCGGTACCGCCGTTCATCGAAACCGGCGAGCGGATCGTCGTCCGCACCGAGGACGGGAGCTATGTCGAACGGGCGAAGGGCTGATCCCGGTTGGCCCCGCGCCTCTCGCCGCACCTGACGGTCATGCTCAACGCCGCCCAGAAGGCGGCGAAACGGTTGTTGCGCGACTTCGCCGAGGTCGAGCAGCTCCAGGTGAGCGTGAAGGGGCCGTCCGACTTCGTCTCCCAGGCCGATATCCGCGCCGAGGAGACGCTGCGCGAGGAGCTGAACAAGGCAAGGCCCGGCTATGCGTTCCTCATGGAAGAGTCCGGCGCCTCCGGCTCCGGCAACTGGGCGTGGCGCTGGGTGGTCGATCCGCTGGATGGCACGACCAACTTCCTGCACGGCATCCCGCATTGGTGCCTCAGCATCGGGCTCGAGCGCCGGCTGCCGGACGGCGGCAGCGAGCTTGCCTGCGGCGTAATCCACGCGCCGGCGCTGAACGAGACGTTCTGGGCTGAAAAAGGGGGCGGCGCGTTCGTCAACGAGCGGCGGCTGCGCGTCTCCGCCCGGAAGGAATTGAAAGATGCGCTGTTCGCGACCGGCATTCCGTTCGCGGCGGTGAGCACCGCCCGTCAGCAGGCGTTCGCGCGCACGCTGGTCGAGCTGATGCCGCGCATCGCGGGCGTCAGGCGGTTCGGCGCGGCGGCGCTCGATCTCGCCTGGGTCGCCGCCGGACGCTACGACGGCTATTGGGAGCTCGGGCTGAAGCCGTGGGACCTGGCCGCGGGCCTTCTGATCGTGCGCGAGGCGGGCGGGTTCGCGACCGATCCTGGCGGCGGCGATCCCCGCGACTCCGGCAACGTGGTCGCCGCCAACCCGCATCTGCACGCACGGCTGCTTGAGTTCGTGGCCAACGGCATCAGGAGCCAGCCGTTTTCGCCGAGATGAACGGCGCTGATCGTGTCGCGCCTTGCACCGCGCGTGCCGGGGGCGCTTTCCTGAGGCTGATGCGTGCCGCGGTCCTCGCCGTTCCGCTGGTTTTACCCGCCTTCCTGCCTGCTTCGGCGCAGGTGACGATCAACCTGCGCGCCCTCGACGCGGTGCCGAAGGCGCCGCCGGCGCACCGGAGCGCGCCGCACGCGAAGCGCGGCGCGGCGAGCGCGGCGAAGCCCCGCGTCGCCGCGCTGCCCTCGCCCGGACCGCCGCCCGCGATCGAAGCCGCGCCGCCGCCCGCGCCTGCGCCCATGCAGCCGATCGCCTCGGCGGCATCCGCCGGGCCGAAGGCGCCCGCCGCGCCATCGCCGCCGAGCGGACCGGCCGCCGCCACGCCGGCCGCCGTTCCGCAGCACACGCCGAGCGCGCCCGCAACGGCCGCCGCCCTGTCGGGGCCTGCCGCCCCATCCGCGCCCGCGCTGAGCACAGCGCCGCCGCCGCCCCGTAGGCTCTCCGTCGCCTTCGCGCCCGGCGATGCGGCCCTCTCCGCCGAGGCGCGCAGCGCGCTGACGGCGCTCGTGAAAGCCGCGCATCCGACGCCAGACACCACGTTCGAAGTCGCCGCGCGTGCGCCGGGGACGGGCGACGACGCCTCGGCGGCCCGGCGGCTGTCGCTCGCCCGCGCGCTCGCGATCCGCTCCGCCCTGGTCGCCGATGGCGTTCCCGCCGCCAACGTCTATATGCGCGCCTTGGGCGCGCCGCCTCCGGCCGCAGCCGCCGACGCCGACCGCGCCAGCATCACCGTCATGGGCGAGGCCGCCCCGGCGCCAGCCGCCACCGCCGCCCCATCCGCCCCCCAGCAGGCCAGCAAACCCAAATGACCCGCCCCACCCCCTACCTGATCCGCATGGTGCTGTTCCTGGTCGTGGTCGGCATCATCGTCGGCTGGCTCTGGCCGCGGCTGGCGGCGATCTTCCTCAACAATCCCGAGCTGAATTCGCTGATCCTGGGTATCCTGGTGATCGGCGTCGCCTGGACCTTGATTCAGGTCATCCGGCTGGGGCCGGAGGTGGAGTGGGTGCTCGCCTACCAGAACCCGCGCCGCGACGCCGCGCGCGCGCCCCATCCGCGGCTCTTGGCGCCGATGGCGCGGATGCTCACCGGCCGCGACGGCCGCGGGGCGGCGCAGGCGCGTGTCACGCTGTCAGCGCTCTCCACCCGCTCGTTGCTCGATTCGATCGCCTCGCGCCTCGACGAAAGCCGCGAACTCGCGCGCTACATGACCGGGCTGCTGATCTTCCTCGGCCTCCTCGGCACGTTCTGGGGCCTGTTGCGGACCGTGGGGGGCGTGTCCGAGGTGATCCACAACATGACGCTCGGCACGTCGGATTTGCCGGCGCTGTTCGAGCAACTCAAGGCGGGACTGGCGCAACCGCTGAACGGCATGGGGATCGCTTTCTCGGCCAGCATGTTCGGCCTGTCCGCAGCACTTGTGCTCGGCTTCCTCGATCTCACCGCCGGGCAGGCGCAGAACCGCTTCTTCAACGAACTGGAGGAATGGCTTGCGGGGCTCACCCGGCTTTCCTCCGGCGTGCTGAGCGAGGGCGAGGGCTCCGTGCCCGTGTATGTGCAGGCGCTGCTCGAGCAGACCGCCGAGAACATGGAAAGCCTGCAGCGCATCCTGACGCGCGGCGAGGACGTGCGGGCGCAGTCCAATCAGGCGATCCTGGCGGTGAGCGAGCGGCTCTCGACGCTTACCGACACGATGCGCGCGAGCCAGCAGTTGATGCTCAGGATCGGCGAGGCGCAGGCGGCGATTGCGCCCGCGTTGCAGCGGCTGGCCGACGCCAAGGCCGATCCGACCGACGAGGTGGCGCGGGCGCACCTCCGCAATATCGAGATTTACCTGCAGCGCCTGCTGACGGAGACCGAGCAGGGGCGGGCGCAGAGCACCGCTGAACTTCGCAGCGATCTGCGCGTGTTGACGCGCACCATCGCCGCTCTCGCCGAGGAGCCGCGCTGATGGCGCTCTCCGCGCGCGGCCGGCGCGGCACCGGCGGCGGGATCGAGGCGTGGCCCGGTTATGTGGACGCGCTCTCCACCCTGCTCATGGTCATCATCTTCGTCCTGCTGGTGTTCGTGCTGGCGCAAGGCTTCCTGAGCTTCGCGCTGAACGGGCGCAACAAGGAGCTGGAGAGCGTCTCGGCCAAGCTCGCCGACGTGGGGCGGATGCTCTCGCTCGAACAGACGAAATCGGCGCAGTTGCAAAGCTCGGTCGCGGCGCTGACGAGCCAGCTCGCGGAATCGAACGCCGAGCGGCAGTCGCTGTCGATGCAGATCGCCACGCTGAATACGCAGCTCGGAGAAGCGCGCGCCCAGGCGGAGGCAAGCGGCAAGCAAGCGGCTGACCTCGCGGCGCAACTCGGCACCGCACGCCAGCAGCTTGCCGATCTGCAGCGCGCGCAGAACGAACTGAATCGCACCGTGACCGCCGACAAGGCGACCATCCAGGCGAAGCTCGCCGACATCGCGCGGCTCGACGAGCAGGCGCGCGCGCTTGCCGCGCTGCGCGACCAGCTCGAGGCCGAGGCGCAGAACGCCGCCGCGCGGGCGATGAGCGAGGCGGACAAGCGCAAGGCGGTGGAGCTGCAGCTCGCGCAGGAGAAGAAGCTCGGCGACAGTGCGGCGGCGCAGATCGCTCTGCTCAATCAGCAAGTCGATCAGCTCAAGGCGCAGCTTGCCTCAGTCGCGCAGGCGCTCGACATCGCCGAGAAAGAGGGGCGCGACAAGGACGTGCAGATCGCCAATCTCGGCCAGCAGCTCAATGCGGCGCTGGCGGCGAAGGTGCAGGAGCTGCAATCTTATCGCAGCGACTTCTTCGGCACGCTGCGGAAGGTGCTGAGCGGCGTGCCGGGCATCCAGATCGTGGGCGACCGTTTCGTGATGCAGAGCGACGTGCTGTTCGCGGTGGGGAGCGCCGATTTGTCGGCCGATGGCGTGGTGGAGATCAGCAAGCTAGCGCAGACCGTGCAGCAGATCGCCGGCCGCATCCCGACGAACATTGACTGGATCCTGGATGTGGACGGGTATGCCGACCGCCAGCCGATCAGCGGCGGGCGCTATGCGTCCAACTGGGATCTCTCGGCGGCGCGCGCGATCAGCGTGGTGCAGTTGCTCATCAAGGACGGCGTGCCGCAGGACCATCTCGCCGCGACAGCGTTCGGCGACAACCACCCGCTCGATCCGGGCGACACGCCGGATGCGTACGCGAAGAACCGCCGCATCGAGCTGCGCCTGACCGACTATTCCCGCACGCGCGCCGCCGGGGGATAGATACCAGGCCGCGGCGATAGAGGGCGCATGGAGCGCGGCGAAATGCCTGCCGTCCCCTGCGCCGGCGGATCGGCATCCGCCCGGCGCGCTCATTCACCGGCTGACCCGCCCTCACCCCTCACGCTGCCTCTTCCCTCTCCCGCGCAGCGGGCGGGGCGAGAGGAGGGAAGGTCGCCGCGCCGTTAACGAAGTATCAAGTTGTTTATGCTTTACTGGGCGGATGGAGCTGGCTGCTGCCTCCTCGCCTGAGCGGCTGATCGAATGGACGCGGGTCCTGTTTGAGGATCTGCGCCGCAACGTGGCCGAGGCGCACCGCACCATGCCGGCGGGCCTGGTTCTGCTGATCTGGAA